>NZ_KB900605.1:705000-1880000 GCF_000379045.1 Sphingomonas melonis DAPP-PG 224 | reverse complement strand
GACCGTGTCGGCCACCGCTGCGGTGACACCCATCTAGGCGGGGGCGCCTGGGCCGTCAACACAAAAATTGCAGATTTTTTGCGGACACCCGAAAAAGTCGCTCAGAAGGCTTGCTGAGGCCCTCTACGCGTCGATCCGGTGAAGATCCCCGGTCTCGGGGTTCGTCGCGTCTCAACGCACCAGCGGCGGCCGGTTTCCCGGGCCGCCGCCTGACTGTCACATTCCTTTAGCGTCTTCCCCCTCGCCGGCCCGTGCCAGCAGCGCGCGCGCCTGCTTGAGATGCGGGGCATCGATCATCCGCCCATCCAGCTGCAGCGCCCCCGCTCCCGGTGCGGCGGCAAAGGCTGCCACTACCGCACGCGCGTCGGCCAGCGCCGCCTCCCCCGGCGTGAAGGCAGCGTTGATCACGGCGACTTGGCCCGGGTGGATCGCCATCATACCCGTAAAGCCGTCGCGCGCCCCGCGAGCAGCATACGCAGCGAGCCCGTCCGTATCGCGAATCGCCGGATAGACGGTTTCGATCGCGGCCACCCCCGCGGCATGCGCGCCCATCAAGGCGAGCGTCCGAACCACCTCATAGGGCGGCGTATAGCGCCCGTCCGATTCGCGTGCCGCACTGGCGCCGATCGCGGCAGGCAGATCCTCCGCCCCCCAGGTCACACCGGCGAGCCGCTCTGCCACCGCGTCATAGCCGCCGAGCGCAAAGACCGCGCGCGGCGTCTCGGTCGCCACCGGCAGGATCGGCACGACCGTATCCCCCATCCGCGCGACGAGCGCCGCAATGTCCGTTGCGCCCTCCGCCTTGGGCAGCATCACGCCGTCCGCGCCGCGCGCCGCGGCAAGATCGGCGTCGAGGTCCCCGCTCCCCAGCGGATTGACGCGGACGAACCGAATCACGTCCGCCGGTTCCGCCAGATAGCGCGCCACCGCCTCGCGCGCCGCCGCCTTCGCCGAAACCGCGACGGAGTCCTCCAGGTCGAGGATGATCGCATCCGCGCCGCTGGTCGCCGCCTTAGCGAATCGCTCCGGCCGGTCGCCGGGTACGAACAGCAGGGATCTCAGTCGCATCGCTCTCTCCTTAGACGCACCGTGCTAGCCGACGCCGCTGCCAGCGGCTACCGGCGCCGCATGACGAGCCCCGATACCTATGATGCGATCGTCCTCGGCGCCGGCGCCGCCGGACTGATGTGCGCCGCGGTCGCCGGACAACGCGGCCGCCGCATATTGCTGGTCGACCACAATGACGTAGTCGGCGCCAAGATCCTGATCTCGGGCGGCGGGCGCTGCAATTTCACCAATATCCACACGGCGCCCGACCGCTATCTGTCCGCCAACCCCCATTTCGCCAAGTCGGCGCTGGGCCGCTACACGGCGGCAGACTTCGTTGCCCTCGTCGATCGCTACGGGATCGCCTGGCACGAAAAGACGCTCGGCCAATTGTTCTGCGACGGATCGGCGAAGCAGATCGTCGCGATGCTGCGCGACGAATGCGCGGCGGGCAGCGTGGACTATGCCCTGTCATCGCCGGTCGGCGCGGTCGATCATGACGGCAACGCCTATCACGTCGCCCTGCCCCGCCGCACCGTGACCGCGCCGAAGCTGGTCATCGCCACCGGCGGTCCTTCCATCCCCAAATTGGGCGCGACCGGCTTCGCCTATGATCTTGCCCGCCGGTTCGGGTTGAAGGTGGTCGAGCCCCGGCCGGCGCTGGTGCCGCTGACGCTGGGCGGCGAGGAGGCGTTGTTCGCCACGCTGTCCGGCGTCGCGTCGGAGGTAGTCGCCAGCGCCGGCAAGGCGCGGTTCCGCGAGGCCGCCCTCTTCACCCACCGCGGCCTGTCGGGTCCCGCCATCCTGCAGGTGTCGAGCTATTGGCGCCCCCGCGAAACGATCGGCATCGACTTCGTGCCCAATGCCGCGCCCGGCTGGCTGATCGAGGCGAAGCGCCAGCAACCCCGCACAACGTTGCGCCGCGCGCTGGCCGCGCATCTGCCAGACCGGCTCGCCGAGGCACTGGCCGAGCGAATCGGCGTGAGCACGGAACTGGCCAACACGCCGGACCGGCGGCTGGACGAGGCGGCGCGACGCCTTGCCGACTGGCGTTTCGCGCCCAACGGCAGCGAAGGCTTTGCCAAGGCGGAGGTCACCGTGGGCGGGATCAGCACCGCCGATCTATCGTCGCAGACTCTCGAGGCGCGCCGGGTGCCGGGCCTTCACGCGATCGGCGAGGCGGTGGACGTGACCGGGTGGCTGGGCGGTTACAATTTCCAATGGGCGTGGGCGAGCGGCTGGGCCGCAGCGCAGGCGCTCTGAAATTTGCCTCGTCCCGAGAAACGTCACCCGAGCAACACCCGCACGCCGATCGCCAGAATCAGCGCGGGCACCGTGGTCACCACACCGACGCGCAGGAACTGGAAGAAGCTGACGTCCTCGCCTTCGCGACGGATCGCGATCAGCCACAGGATCGTCGCAAGACTGCCGGTGATCGACAGGTTCGGGCCGAGGTCCACGCCGATCAGCAGCGCATCGACGATCAGCTTGGGCGGGTGCGCCGCCGCGATCGTCTGCGCGGCGATCAGCCCGGCGGGCAGATTGTTGATCGCGTTGCTACCGACCGCGAGCAGGCCGCCTGCCGCCGCCGCGGTCGCGCGCAGGTCGCTCGCTGCGCCGTGCATCACCTGCGTGGCGAGCCACTGGATCAGCCCCGTTTCCGCCAGCGCCTCGACCATCACGAACAGCCCGGCGACGAGCAGAAGAACAGACCATGACACCCGCCGCAGCAATGGTAGTGGCGTCTCGCCGGCCCGCGCCTGCACCGCGATCGCGGTGGCAAGGCCTGCGCCGAAGGTCGGCCAGCCCAGGTCCCAGCCGACCGCCGACGCGATCGTCAGCAGGGTCGCCGTCGCACCGATCCCGATCAGCGCCAGCCGGCCACCGGTCGACAGGCTCACCCCTTCGCCTTGCGCTGCCGTTCCGCTCAACGCGTCGCGGAACAGAAAGCGCAGACCCGCATAAGTCGCCAGCAACGCCAACACCGACGGCAACGCGAACGCGCCGAGCCACGCGCCCAGTCGCGGCAGTTCACTGGCGTAGAGCACCAGATTGGCGGGGTTGGAGATCGGCAGCACGAAACTCGCCGCATTGGCGACCAGCGCACAGGCGAACAGCAGCGGCAGTGGCTTCACCTCCGCCTGTCGCGCTACGGCATAGACCGCCGGCGTCAGCACCACTGCGGTCGCATCGTTCGACAGGAAGGTCGTCACGACCACCCCGGTCAGGAACACCAATGTGAACAGGCGCGTGGCCGATCCGTTCGCGCGCGCCGCGGCAAGATTGGCGACCCAGTCGAACACGCCCTGTTCGCGCGCCGCCTCGGACAGCAGCATCATGCCGATCAGGAACAGATAGACGTCGCTGCCCTTCAGCACCGCGCCCCACGCCGCCGCGGGCGCGATCAGTCCGGTGATGAGCAGCAGCAACGCGCCGCCGACCGCCCAGATCGCCTCCGGCCAACGGAAGGGGCGCGCGATCACACCTGCGGTGGCGCCTGCACAGATGGCGACCGTCGCGATCATGCGGCGTGCCCCTTCGCCTTGGGCGCGGGATGCTTCGGCTTTGTCTCAGGCATCGCCATCGCATAGAGGGCGAGTCCGACCGCCGCTATCGCTGCCAATGTCAGGAAGCTCACGGCATAGCCGGCGCCGACGATGATCGTGCCCGCCAGCGTCGCGCTGAGCGCCGCGCCCAGCCCCTGCGCCGTCGCGACCGCGCCTTGCGCGACGTTGAAGCGGCCCGAACCCTTAGTCAGGTCGGCAATCACCACCGGGAACAGTGCGCCGAAGATACCGGCCCCTACCCCGTCGAGCGCCTGCACGCCGACCAGCCACCAGGCATCGTTCGACAGCGTATACAACGCGCCGCGCGCGGCCAGCACGCCGAACGCGACGAGGAACAGCGGCTTTCGCCCCCAGCTATCGACGTTGCGGCCGACGATGACGGCGACCGGCACCATCACCAATTGTGCGGCGACGATACAGGCGGCGGTCAGCGAGGTCGCCGAATCCTTGCCCACCGTCTTGGCGAGCAGCTGGCTGACGGAGGTCAACATCGCCGCATTGGCGAGGTGGAACAGGAACGCGATGGCGGCGAACAGCAGCAGCGGCCGGTTCTCGACCAGCACGCGCCAGCCGCCGGGCTGGTCGCAAGTCTCGTCCGGTTCGCAATCGAGGCCGCGTGCCACCGCATTGTCGATATCGCCGTTGCGGATGCGCAGCGCTGCGGCAACGCTTGCCACTGTCAGCGCGCCCATCAACCAGAAGACGACGACCGGCCCGAACTTCCACGCCAGTGCTCCGGCCAGCGCGGCGGATACGGCGTTGCCGGCATGATTGAACGCCTCGTTCCGCCCGACGCGCTTCGAAAACAGCTTGGGGCCGAACAAGCCCAGCGTGATCGCGCTGATCGCCGGGGCGAACACTGCCCCCGCCACCGCCGCGAGCGACTGGGTCGCAGTAACTATCGCGAAACCGTGGACGAAGGGCAGCGACACGCTGGTCAACGTCACCAGCAATGCCGCGACGATGACGATCGCCGGCTTGTTGCGGCTGCGGTCGATCAAGCCGCCTGCGGGCGTCTGCGATACCAGCCCGACGATGCCCGCGATGGTCAGCACCATGCCGACGGTCGCCTCGTTCCAGCCATGCGCCGGCCCGCGCACCGCGAGCAGATAGATGGCAAGATACGGGCCCAGCCCATCGCGCACATCCGCCAAGAAAAAGTTCAGCGCATCCAGCGTGCGCCCGGCGCCATGCGGTCCGCCGCGATCTCGGGGTGCGTGCCGTGGGGCCGGGGGAGCCAGTGTCGCCATGCAGTCGTCCTCACCGCGATGGTCGGCGCCGCGGCGGCCCCGTTCCAATCCGTCGCCGCCCAACGGCAGGCGCCGGGCTTTGATCCCGCATCGGACTAATAAATGTTACGGAATGTTGCCCCGCGCGTGCAGCGCCACCCTTCCGATTTTGCCCGAGTTGCGCAGCGGCGCGGTTTGGCGTAGGGAGCCCGCGCGGCCTCGCTCGGCCTCGGCTTCGCGGATTTGGCGCGCAGGCAGGGTCTCTTGGGGTTACGGCCACGGCCATGATGCGCACGCGATAAGCGCCACATTACCCGTATTGCCGCCCGCATTGGCCCGCGATTTCCATCGCGATTTTGTTGACCTGCTGCGCTCCAGCCCTGCCCTGTCGGCATGGGCTTCGGGGCCCGCTTTTATTTTAGGTTTCCCATGCCCTTTTCCTCCCTGCCCCCGCTTCTTGCTGAAGCGCTCGTCGCCCGTGGCTATGAAGCGCCCACCGCCGTCCAGGCCGCGGTGATCGAACCCGAAGCCGCCGGCCGCGACCTCGTCGTCTCCGCCCAGACCGGTTCGGGCAAAACGGTCGCCTTCGGTCTCGCCATGGCGGGCGAACTGCTCGTCGACGGCACGCTGCCGCCGCCGGGCCTCCCCCTCGCGCTGATCATCGCGCCGACGCGCGAACTGGCGCTGCAGGTCAGCCGCGAGCTGATGTGGCTTTATAAGGAAGCGCATGCGCGCATCGCCACCTGCGTCGGCGGCATGGACGCCAGCAAGGAGCGTCGCTCGCTCAGCCACGGCGCGCATATCGTCGTCGGCACGCCGGGCCGCCTGCGCGATCACCTCGAGCGCGGCGCGCTCGACCTGTCGGCGCTGCGCGTCGCCGTGCTCGACGAGGCGGACGAGATGCTCGACATGGGCTTCCGCGAAGACCTGGAGCAGATCCTCGATTCGTCGCCATCCGAACGCCGGACGCTGATGTTCTCGGCGACGATGCCCAAGCCGATCGTCGCGCTCGCCAAGCGCTACCAGAATGACGCGCTGCGCATCTCGACCGTCGGTGAGACGCGTGGCCACGGCGACATCCAATATCAGGCGGTCACCGTTGCGCCCGCCGATATCGAACATGCCGTCATCAACCTGCTCCGCTTCCACGAAGCGGAGACGGCAATCCTGTTCTGCGCCACCCGCGACAACGTCCGCCACCTCCACGCCAGCCTCGTCGAGCGCGGCTTCGCGGCGGTGGCGCTGTCGGGCGAACACAGCCAGAACGAGCGCAACCAGGCGTTGCAGGCGCTGCGGGACCGCCGCGCCCGCGTCTGCGTCGCGACCGACGTCGCTGCGCGCGGCATTGATCTGCCCAGCCTGACGCTCGTGATCCACGTCGAAATGCCGCGCGACGCCGAAACGCTGCAGCACCGCTCGGGCCGCACCGGTCGCGCGGGCAAGAAGGGCACCGCGGTGCTCATCGTCCCCTATCCGCGCCGCCGCCGCGTCGACATGATGCTGAAGCAGGCCAAGATCGCCTGCGACTGGATCCCCGCCCCGTCGGCCGACGACATCCGCAAACAGGATCGCGAGCGCCTGATCGCGACGCTGCTCGAACCGATCGAATATGACGACGAGGATCGCGAGCTGGCGCAGCGCCTGATTGCCGAAAAGTCGCCCGAGGATATCGCCGCCGCGCTCGTCCACGCGCACCGCGCCGCGATGCCGCAGGCGGAAGACCTGCTCGATTCGGCAGCGCCGCAGCAGAGCGAACGTCAGCAGGGTCCCCGCCCCGGCTTCGAGGATACCGTCTGGTTCCGCATGGACATCGGCCGCCGCCAGAATGCCGACCCGCGCTGGCTGCTGCCGCTGATCTGCCGCCGCGGCCACATCACCAAGGCGGAAATCGGCGCGATCCGCATCAACCCGAACGACACGTTGTTCGAAGTGCCGCGCACCGTCGCCGACCGCGTACTGGCCAGCGTACAGCGTACCGCCAACCCGGAAAGCGACGAAGGCAGCCTGCAGATCGTCCCCTTCGCCGGCAATCCGCGTGCCGAGGGCGGTCATGGCGGCGGTCCGCGCGGTCCCCGCGCGCCGCGTGACAATGCCGGTCGCCCGCGTACCGGCGGTGCGCCCGCGCGGCATCAGGCCAAGCCGTATCGCAAGGGCCCCCGCGGTTAAGGCGCGCGGCCGATGACGTCCGATCCGGCATCAGGCGTTCGCATCCTCGTCGATGGGGACGCCTGTCCGGTGAAGGACGAAATCTACAAAGTCGCGTGGCGCCGGGAGGTGCCCGTCACGCTGGTCAGCAACGCGCCCTTCCGCATCCCGCAGCACCCGCTCATCACGCGCGTCATCGTCAGCGACGGCTTCGACGCCGCCGATGACTGGATCGCGGAACGCGCCGATGCCGCAGCACTGGTGATCACTGCGGACATTTTGCTCGCCGATCGCTGCCTGAAGGCAGGCGCGTCCGTGCTGGCGCCTAACGGCAAGCCTTTCACGACCGCGTCGATCGGTGGCGCGATCGCGACGCGGGCGATCATGGCAGACCTGCGCGCGGGCGGCGAGCAACTGGGCGGCCCCAAACCCTTTGCCGCGGCCGATCGCAGCCGCTTTCTGCAGGCCCTCGACACGCTGCTGGCCAAGCTGCAACGCTGACGCCGACACGGGGTTCGGAACCGGACCTGTCGTTCACCGATTATCGCGGACAGTCCAACAAGGAGCATTCTCCATGTTTCGTCCGTTACTTATTGGTGCCGCCTTGGTGATCGCCGCCCCGGCCATCGCGCAGACCCAGAGCACCAATCCCGCCGATCAGCCCAGCACGCCGCTGCCCTATGATCCGGGTCACGACAGCAACACCCCGCGCAGCAACGCGATCGCCGCCGAAAGCGCGCCGGGCGTCGCAGCCGCCAATCGCGACGTCGCGGCACAGGCCCGCATGGATGGTCATGCTGTGACCGCGGTCAACGCCGCCAACGACGCGCGCTATCAGGCGGACGTCGCCGCCTATCGCGCCGCGATGCGTGCCCGTCGTCAGACGATCGTCGCGAATGCCGCGCTTCAGGCAGACCGCGAGCGTGCTTATGCGATGGCGATGGCCGACTGGCGCGCGCAGGTCGACGCCTGCGAACGCGGCAAGACCCGCGCCTGCAACCTCCCGAGCCCGGATCCCCAGAATTATATGTAAGGCGGCGCGCTCAAGACTAAGCACAGCTTAGTCGAGGACCAGCGGCAGCCCGGCCGACGACCGGGCGAGTTCACCCTCGCCCGTGTCGATCGACGACGCGGCTTCGCCGCGGCGGTGGCGCGCTGAAGACCAACTTCGGCCCCATCAAACCCGTCACCCCGGACTTGTTCCGGGGTCCACCAGGCGGCCAGGGGACGCCCAGAGGCTCAAAGCGCAAGCCTCGCCACAGAGTGGACTCCGGAACACGTCCGGAGTGAAGAAGAAAAAAGCCACGCCGAAACACGCCCACGCCGCGGCACAGCCGCGTCGTCGATCGACACGTGCGACGACGGGGTCGCGCGGTCGTCGGCCGGGCTGGCGCTGGTCCTCGGCTAAGCGGCCGCGCCGCTTAGCCTAGAGCGCTCAGCCTTCATCCCCCATCCGCAACGCTGCGATAAACGCCTCCTGCGGAATGCTCACCGAGCCATATTCACGCATCCGGGCCTTGCCCTTCTTCTGCTTGTCGAGCAGCTTGCGCTTACGCGTCGCGTCGCCGCCATAGCATTTCGCGGTCACGTCCTTACGCATCGCGCTGATCGTCTCGCGCGCGATCACCTTGCCGCCGATCGCCGCTTGGATCGGGATCTTGAACATGTGCCTCGGGATCAGCTCCTTCAGCCGCTCGACCATGCCACGCCCGCGCACTTCGGCGGTGCCGCGGTGGACGATCATGCTCAGCGCGTCGACCGGCTCCTCATTCACCAGAATGCTCATCTTGACGAGGTCGCCCTCGCGATAGCCGATCTGGTGATAGTCGAAGCTGGCATAGCCCTTCGACAGCGACTTCAGGCGATCGTAGAAGTCGAACACCACTTCGTTGAGCGGCAGTTCGTACGTCGCCTGGGCGCGGCCCGAGACATAGGTCAGGTTCTTCTGGATACCGCGGCGGTCCTGGCACAGCTTCAGGATGCTGCCGAGATATTCGTCGGGAACGTAGATCGTCGCCTCGATCCACGGTTCGCTGATCGACTCGATCTTGTTGGGATCGGGCATGTCGGCGGGGTTGTGCAGGTCGATCTGGCCGCCACCATGCGTCAGGTCGATCTGATAGACCACCGACGGCGCGGTCGTGATCAGGTCGAGGTCGTATTCGCGGGTCAGTCGCTCCTGGATGATCTCCAGGTGCAGCAGCCCCAGGAAGCCACAGCGGAAGCCGAAGCCCAGCGCCGCACTCGTCTCCATCTCGAAGCTGAAGCTCGCATCGTTCAACCGCAGCTTGCTGATCGATTCGCGCAGCTTCTCGAAGTCATTGGCGTCGACCGGGAACAGGCCGCAGAACACCACCGGCTGCACTTCCTTGAACCCCGGCAGCGGCTCGGCCGCGGGCTTCTTGGCGTCGGTCAGCGTGTCGCCGACGCGCGCCTGCGCGACGTCTTTGATCTGCGCGGTGATGAAGCCGATCTCGCCCGGCCCCAAATCGGTCAGCTGCTCGATCTTCGGCCGGAAGCAGCCGACGCGATCGACGAGGTGCGTCGTGCCCGCCTGCATAAAGGCGACCTGCTGCCCCTTCTTCAGCGTGCCGTCGATCACGCGGACGAGGATGACGACGCCGAGATACGGATCGTACCACGAATCGACCAGCATCGCCTTCAGCGGCGCGGTCGCATCGCCCTTGGGCGGCGGAATCTTGGTGACGATCGCGTCGAGGATGTCATCAATGCCGATCCCCGACTTGGCGCTCGCCAGCACCGCTTCCGACGCATCGAGGCCGATGACGTCCTCGATCTCCTTGCGCACCTTCTCGGGCTCGGCGGCGGGCAGGTCGATCTTGTTGATGACGGGCACGATCTCATGATCATGCTCGATCGACTGATAGACGTTGGCGAGCGTCTGCGCCTCGACGCCCTGCGCCGCGTCGACCACCAGCAGCGCGCCCTCGCACGCCGCCAGACTACGCGACACTTCGTACGCGAAGTCGACGTGGCCCGGCGTGTCCATCAGGTTCAGCGTATAGGTGACGCCGTCCTTCGCGGGATACGACAGGCGCACGGTCTGCGCCTTGATCGTGATGCCACGTTCCTTCTCGATGTCCATGTTGTCGAGCACCTGGCTCGACATCTCGCGGTCGGTCAGGCCGCCGGTGCGCTGGATCAGGCGGTCGGCAAGTGTCGACTTGCCATGGTCGATATGGGCGATGATCGAAAAGTTACGGATCTGCGAAAGCGGGGTCGTCATGCGCCGCCCCTAGCAGGGGACGACGGCTTTGCGCTAGTCGCGGCTCAGCGCCTCGATCGCGCGCAGCGCGTTGATGTACCGCGTCGAGCCCTGCCCGCTTACCAGCGCCCAGCGCACGCCGCGTTCCTCCAGGATCTTGCGGCTGAGATCGAAGAAACGCTGGCGTTGCGCGGGGCTGCCGAACATCCGCGTGCCATCGTCGACCCAGGGCAGATCGATATCGAACAGCAGGTAGATGTCCGCCGTGTTGGTCCAGGTTGCGAACCAGGGATCGCGGCGGCCGAACATCATGTCCGCCCACACCGCCGTCATCAGTGGATCGGTGTCCAGGATCACGGGATAGCTGCGTTCTGACAGCGCGCCGCGGGTCTTGCCGTCATGCCCCTTCGCGATCTCGACCAGATCGGCCATCGTCAGGTCGGTGCCGAACGCCTCGCAATAGGTGCGCCCGAACTCGGCGACATGCGGCACGCCACCGAAATGCTGGACGAGCCGCGGGATCATCGCCGACTTGCCGGTGCTTTCCGGCCCGTGCAGGCAGATCGTTCGCGGCGTCATGCCGCCACCGCCAGCTCGCGTCGCGTCGCCGAGCGCTGCCAGTCGACCAAGCCGTACACCGCCAGCGCCAGAAGCACACCGTACACCCCAGCGGTAAACCACAGCCCCTTGGCGACATAGAGCGGTACGCTCGCCACATCGACCGCAATCCACACCCACCAGCTTTCGATGCGACGGCGCGCCTGCAACAGCTGGGCTGCCACCGACGCGATGGCGATGGCACCGTCCCACCAGGGGTAAGAGGCATCGGTGTAGCGATGCATCAAGGCGCTCCAGATCGCCCAGGCGGCGATACCGCCCGCCAACCAGCGCGTCCGCCCCCGCGAATCGAGGGCGCCGACCACCACCTCGCCCGCCGCGTGTCGACTGCGCGACCAGTTCGCCCAGCCGTACAGATTCGCCGCGAAGAAAAAGCCCTGGAGCAGCGCATCGCTATACAGTCGCGCCTCAAAGAACACGCTTGCGTAGATCGCCACCGCCACCAGCGCGACCGGATAGTTCCACAGGCTGCGACCCGCGACGAGCGCCACGTTCAGGATTACCAGCGCCGCAGCAAGGGCTTCGATCATGTTCACGCGCCACCTGCTACGGCGGACACGCATGATTTCGCAAGAGAGTGCATCGGGCGCTTGCATCCCGTTTCGGGCGTGGCTATAGGCGCGCCTCCAAGCACGGTCGGGTCGCCGAAAACGACCCGGACGGACTCCGTCGGGGAGTAGCTCAGCCTGGTAGAGCACTGTCTTCGGGAGGCAGGGGCCGGAGGTTCGAATCCTCTCTTCCCGACCATTCTTCCGCTGTGGGTCCCACCCACGGCCCAAATACCCGCCGTGGCTTCTGCCATGGCCAAGCGCCCGTAGCTCAGCTGGATAGAGCATCAGACTACGAATCTGAGGGTCGGACGTTCGAATCGTTCCGGGCGCGCCATTTTCCAAACATCGATGGATGTGGCTCGGCGTCTCGCCGACCCGGCTCAGCCGCGCGCGAACGCAGCGGCCTCGGCGACCTGCGCATCGGTCGGCGTTACCCCCGTATACAGGATGAACTGCTGCAAGGCCTGTAACGTCGCCACCTCGGCGCCGGTGATGCAGCGCTTGCCTGCCTCGCGGGCGGCGCGGAGGAAAGGGGTTTCGGGCGGATATTGCACGACGTCGAAGGCGATCGTGCAGTCCGCGATCATCTCGGCCGGAAAGGCGAGCGCGTCGGCATCGGCACCCGTCATGCCGAGCGGCGTCACGTTGATCAGCAGCGCTGCGCCCTCGGTCAGTTCCGGCGCCCAGCGATAGCCGTACAGCGTCGCGAGCGGTTCGCCCGCCGCCCGGTTGCGCGCGACGATCGTGCCGTCGGCAAAGCCGCTGTCCCGCAGCGCGGCGGCGACCGCCTTGGCCATGCCGCCCGATCCGCGCAGCACGAATCGCGTGGCAGGGTCGACGTCGCGCAACAGATCCACCACCGCGCCATAATCCGTATTGTGGCCGGTCAGCACGCCATCGTCGTTGACGATCGTATTGACGCTGTCGATCGCCGCGGCGGAAGGCGCGAGGCCGTCGAGCAGCGCGATCACCGCCTCCTTGAACGGCATCGAGATCGCGCAACCGCGGATGTTCAACGCCCGAATGCCGCCCACCGCCGCGGGCAGGTCGGTGGTCGAGAAGGATTTGTAGACGAAGTCCAGCCCCGTCAGCTCGTACAGCCGGTTATGGAAGCGCGAGCCGAAATTGCCGGGACGCGCCGACAGGGACATGCACAACCGCGTGTCGCGGCCGATGGGGGGCTTGGTCATGCCCCCTCCTCTCGCGTGTCGGCGCCCGCGTCAACGCACGTCATTTCGCGAACGGACCGTTGCCGTTTGCCGCCCTTCATCGTCTCGCCCACCCGCGCCATATTGTGGATCAACGAGGGCCGCCGGCGATCCGCCGCCCCTCATCGGGAGACGTATCATGATCGACCTTCGTCCCTTCGCGTCGCTGGGCGGTGCCAACCATGGCTGGCTCGACGCCAAGCATCATTTCAGCTTCGCGAATTACTATGATCCCAAGCGCGAAAGCTGGGGCAATCTGCGCGTCTGGAACGACGATACGATCGCGCCGCAGTCCGGATTCCCGCCCCACCCCCATCGCGACATGGAAATCATCACCTACGTCCGCGAAGGCGCGATCACGCATCAGGACAATCTGGGCAACCTCGGCCGAACAGAGGCAGGCGACGTGCAGGTCATGAGTGCGGGCACCGGCATCGCGCATGCCGAATATAATCGTGAGGATGTGACGACCAAGATCTTCCAGATCTGGATCCAGCCGACCAGCCGCGGCGAAAAGCCTAGCTGGGGCGCCCGCCCCTTCCCCAAGGGCGAGCGCGCGGGACAGTTCGTCGTGCTGGCGAGCGGTTACGAGGAGGACGGCGATGCGCTGCGCATCCGCACCGACGGCCGCGTCGTCGCAGCGACGCTGAAGGCGGGCGAAAGCGCGGACTATCCGCTGGGCAAGGATCGGCGCGGCTATCTGGTGCCGGCAACGGGCGCGGTCGAGATCGACGGCGTGCGGGTCAACGCCCGCGACGGCGCGGCGATCGCGGACCAAGACGTGCTGCGGGTGACCGCGCTGGAGGATAGCGAGCTGGTGCTGGTGGACGTGGCGTAAGGCCCCTGCTGCACAGCGTGCCTCACCGCCCAACACGCCGGTCATGCTGAGCCTGTCGAAGCAGGGTGAGACTCACCTGCCCTTCGACAGGCTCAGGACGAACGGTTCCTGCGTGGCGAGCGCTCCGGCGGCTGCTCGCCACCGAGTGACCCGGCCGCGATCCTGCCCCGCAGGATCGCGAGTCCCGGTCACTCCCACTCGATCGTGCCGGGGGGCTTGCTGGTATAGTCGTAGACGACGCGGTTGACGCCCTTCACCTCGTTGATGATCCGGGTCGCGACCCGCGGCAGGAAGTCGCCGGGGAACTGGAACGCCTCCGCGGTCATGCCGTCGACCGAGGTGACGGCGCGCAGCGCCAGAACGCTGTCATAGGTACGACCATCGCCCATCACGCCGACCGAGCGGACCGGCAGCAGCACCGCGAACGCCTGCCAGATCGCATCGTACAGCCCGGCGTTGCGAATCTCTTCGAGATAGATGGCATCCGCCTTGCGCAGGATGTCGCAGCGTTCCTGCGTGACTTCGCCGGGGATACGGATCGCGAGGCCGGGTCCGGGGAACGGGTGGCGGCCGACGAAGATTTCGGGCAAGCCCAGCTCGCGACCCAGCGCGCGGACCTCGTCCTTGAACAATTCGCGCAGCGGCTCGACGAGCTTCATGTTCATGCGCTCGGGCAGGCCGCCGACATTGTGGTGGCTCTTGATCGTCACCGACGGACCGCCGGTAAAGCTGACGCTTTCGATGACGTCGGGATAGAGCGTGCCCTGCGCCAGGAACTCCGCCCCGCCGATCTTCTTCGCTTCCGCTTCGAAGACGTCGATGAAGGTCTTGCCGATGAACTTGCGCTTCGCCTCGGGGTCAGTGACTCCGGCGAGGCCGTTCATGAACAGGCTCTGCGCCTGCACATGGACCAGCGGGATATTGTAATGGCCCCGGAAGAGGCCGACGACCTGCTCCGCCTCACCGGCGCGCAGGATGCCGCCGTCGACGAACACGCAGGTCAGCTGGTCGCCGATCGCCTCGTGGATCAGCAGTGCGGCGACCGCCGAATCGACGCCGCCCGACAGGCCGCAGATCACCTTGCCGCTGCCGACCTGGGCGCGAATGTCGGCGATCTTGGCCTCACGGAACTCGGCCATCGTCCAGTCGCCGGTCAGGCCGCAGACGTGGCGAGCGAAATTGGCGATCAGCTTGCCGCCGTCCGGCGTGTGAACGACCTCCGGGTGGAACTGCACGCCATAGAAGCGGCGCGCCTCGTCGGCGACGATCGCGAAGGGCGCACCTTCCGATACGGCGACGGGGGTGAAACCGGGGGCGAGCGCGTCGACCTTGTCGCCGTGGCTCATCCACACCTGATGGCGCTCGCCCTCGGCCCACAGGCCGTCGAACAGGCCGCAGCTGGTCTGCACGTCGACGAAGGCCTTCCCGAACTCGCCACCGTCGCCGGAGACGACGACGTTGCCGCCCAGCTGCGCGGTCATGACCTGCTGGCCGTAACAGATGCCGAGGATCGGCAGACCGGCATCGAAGAAGCGCTGCGGCACGCGAGGGCTGTTCTCGGCCGTGACCGAGGCCGGACCACCGGACAGGATGATGCCGGCCGGCTTGATCCGGTCGAAGGCCTCGTCGGCGGACTGGAAGGGCGCGATCTCCGAATAGACCCCAGCCTCTCGCACCCGGCGGGCGATGAGCTGCGTGACCTGGCTGCCGAAATCGACGATGAGAATGCTGTCGCTGTGCTGCATGGGCGCAGGCCTTAGCGGCGCAGGCCGATCAGGCCAAGCCCGGCCGGTGGGGCGAAGGCCCCGTTCGACGACGCGGCTTTGCCGGGGTGGGCCAAGTCTCTGACAAACACGAAAAAGGCTGCACCATCGCTGGTGCGGCCTTTCGTATCCGAAGCACGACTCGGCAAAGCCGAGTCGTCGGACGTCGCTTGTAGCGACGCCGGCCGGACGAGGCTGGAGCCTCGATCCAGCTCCGCTGGCTCTTACGCCGCCTCGTCGAAATCCTCGTCCGACATCACCGGGCCCGAATCCTGGCCCTTGGCCGACACGTCGCGGTCGACGAATTCGATGATCGCCATCGGCGACGCGTCCGACGCGCGGATGCCAGCCTTGATGATGCGGGTGTAGCCGCCGTTGCGATCGGCGTAGCGCGACGCGAGAACGTCGAACAGCTTCACCAGCTGCACATCGTCGAGCAGGCGGGCGTGCGCCAGACGACGGTTGGACAGGCCACCCTTCTTCGCCAGCGTCACCAGCTTTTCGACGTAGGGACGCAGTTCCTTCGCCTTGGCGACGGTGGTGGTGATCTGCTCATGCTTGATGAGCGCGGCCGACATGTTGCGGAACAGGGCCGTACGATGGGCCGAGGTACGCTGCAGCTTACGGCCGCCGACGCGATGACGCATGGGTATTTCCTTCGTTTGTCAGGGGGCCGTGTCACGGAACCCCAAGGCTGGCGGTTTGATAGCAGGGGACCGCCGTTCACCCCTTTTGGAAAGTCACAAAAGTCACGCCGAAGCGTGGTCTTTCGGGCCGGGTGGCGGTGCGGCGAAGCCGCACCGGTCACGTCGATCGGGTTCGGGTTGCGGCGTTGCCGCTCCCCGACCCGTCGGCCGGGCTGACGCCGTCTTCGGGATAGCATCGCTATCCCGATGCAGCTTAGCCCATGATCTCCTGCTCGAGCTTCTTGGCCATCTCTTCGATGTTCTCGGGCGGCCAGCCGGGGATTTCCATACCCAGGCGCAGCCCCATCGACGAAAGCACTTCCTTGATTTCGTTCAAGGACTTGCGGCCGAAGTTCGGGGTGCGCAGCATCTCGGCTTCGGTCTTGCCGACCAGATCGCCGATATAGATGATGTTGTCGTTCTTCAGGCAGTTCGCCGAACGCACCGACAGCTCCAACTCGTCGACCTTCTTGAGGAGGTAACGGTTGATCTGCTGCGTGTCGCCCGCCGTCTCGCCACCGGCTGCCGGAGCGGCCGCCTGGCCGATCGGTGCCGAAGAGCGCGTGATCGCCGAATCGTCGAAGTGGACGAACAGCGCCAGCTGGTCCTGAAGGATGCGGCCGGCATAGGCCACCGCGTCTTCCGGGGTCACCGTTCCGTCGGTCTCGATCGTCAGCGTCAGCTTGTCGTAATCGAGGTCCTGACCGACGCGGGTCGGATCGACCTTGTACGACACCTGGCGCACCGGCGAATACAGCGCATCGACCGGGATCAGGCCGATCGGCGCATCGGCCGGACGGTTGGCGGTCGCGGGCACATACCCCTTACCGATGTCGGCAGTCAGCTCCATGTTGAGCGTCGCGCCTTCGTCCAGATGGCAGATGACCAGATCGGGGTTCATCACCTCGATATCGCCCGACACGGCGATGTCGCCGGCCTTCACCTCGGCCGGGCCGGTGGCGGACAGCTGGAGACGCTTCGGGCCTTCGCCCTGCATCTTGAGCGCGATCTGCTTGACGTTCAGGACGATGTCCGTGACGTCTTCGCGCACGCCGGCAAGGCTGCTGAACTCATGCAGCACGTTCTCGATCTTGATCGAGGTGACCGCGGCGCCCTGCAGCGACGAGAGCAGCACGCGACGCAGTGCGTTGCCGAGCGTCAGGCCAAAGCCACGCTCCAGCGGCTCAGCCACGAAGGTCGCCTTGCGCTTGCCATCGCCGCCCTTCTTCTCAAGGCCGTTGGGCTTCTTCAGTTCCTGCCAGTTCTTTGCATTGACAGACACAGGTGTCCCCTAATTTGGGCCGGAACGGGGGCAGCTCCAGCCGGGAGAAAGACGCGCCGGCTCGTCAGCCGGCGCGTGGGTAATCAGACGCGGCGACGCTTCGACGGACGCACACCGTTGTGCGGGATCGAGGTGACGTCGCGGATCGAGGTGATCTGGAAACCGACCGCCTGCAGCGCGCGCAGCGCCGATTCGCGGCCCGAACCCGGACCCTTCACCTCGACCTCGAGGGTGCGGACGCCGTGCTCGGCGGCCTTCTTGCCGGCGTCTTCCGCGGCCACCTGAGCGGCGTACGGGGTCGACTTGCGGCTGCCCTTGAAGCCCATCATGCCGGCGGACGACCACGAAATGGCGTTGCCCTGCGCGTCGGTGATGGTGATCATGGTGTTGTTGAAGCTGGCGTTCACATGCGCGACGCCGGCGGTGATGTTCTTGCGTTCGCGACGGCGAAGACGCTGCGGTTCACGTGCCATGGATTATGTCCTGACCTTAACTAGCTGAAACGCCGGGCGATCGTTGCCGACCAGCTTCCGGCGGAGAAGGAAGCGCGCAGGCGCTTACTTCTTCTTCCCTGCGATCGGCTTCGCCTTGCCCTTGCGGGTGCGCGCGTTGGTGTGCGTGCGCTGGCCGCGGACCGGCAGGCCCTTGCGGTGACGCAGACCACGGTAGCAGGCGAGATCCATCAGGCGCTTGATGTTCATCGCGGTTTCGCGACGAAGGTCACCCTCCACGGTGTGATCGGCGTCGATCGTCTCGCGGATCTGCAGCACTTCCTGATCGGTCAGGTCCTGAACGCGGCGCTCGGCGGCGATGTTCAGCTTTTCCGTGATTTCCTTGGCCTTGGCCGGGCCAATGCCGTGAATGTAGGTCAGCGCGATCACCACGCGCTTGTTGGTCGGGATATTGACACCCGCGATACGTGCCATGAAACGTTTCTCCTAGCTCCACAGGGCTTGGCATGGCCGCACAAACCCCATCTCGTCGCATCTTCCGAGCAGCACCTGCCCTGTACGCATGCACGCGACGCGCGCCAACAGGCGCCGCCGGGACCGGTGCTTCGGAAGGACAGGCAGGTAGGCGCGCGCAAACGCCCTGTCAAGCGAGCGGTTCCGCATTCGCCCGCACCTTCCTCAGCCCCACCCACCAGCGGCGGATGGCGATCGCCGTCCAGAGCAGCTCCACCGCGCCGAACGGCCAGGCACCCTGCAGGAACCCATAGGCCGAGCTGAGCAGGCAGCCGAAGGCGAAACCCAATGTCCACCACGGCGACCGCTCCTCCATCAGGTAGCACAGCAGCATGAACAGGATGGCGAACAGGCCGAACAGATTGAGCGCAGTCATGCCGATCGCTGTACCGCTTTGCGACGCCGAGGCCAGCCGTTAACCATTTGGTGAGCATGTTGGCGGCATCGTTCCCCGGGTCAGCCCGAGGAAGATGTCATGGCCCTGTCGCAACACGCCTATCGCCGGATCGCCCAGAAGGTGCAGATGCCCGCGCCTGCTACGGTGCCCTGGTCGGCGCCCTCGATGAGCGAGCTGATCGCGCGGATTGAGGCCGCCCTCGCGATGCGCCGGGCAGCGTAAGGGCCTACTTTCCTTACCGTATATATCGCCGTTCGCCCTGAGCCTGTCGAAGGGCGCCTACCCACGAGCGATCCGCTTGCGGTGAGGCGCCCTTCGACAGGCTCAGGGCGAACGGGTTACGGGAACCGGTAGAGGACGCGGTAGCGCGCCCCTTAAAGCGGTAGCGCGCGCCCTCACACCAGCGGGAACGGCGCCTTCGCGGTGAACGCCATCAGCAGCAACATGCCCGACAAGCCGGCGGACAGGCCGACCAGCAGATAGCCGACATATTGCAGCATCGGCGGATTGGGCCGCTTCAGCTTGGCGTTCCGGGCGGCGCCCTGGAACACGAAGCTCATCAGCATGCCATAGGTGAATACGATGGCCCCCAGCATAACGCTCCTTCTTGCCGTCTCCGGCGCAAAAGCCCCACATGCAGCCCCCCGGCCGCGTCCTGCCCGACACACTAAGCGCCGCGCCCTGACAAGTGGTTAACCATCGGCGGTGGGGAAAACGCGACGAGTGGGCGGATCGGCCTGCTGGTCAGGTCCGCATCACCGGCAGCACGATCCGCGCGATCAGACCCGGCGCGTTGTCGGCGAGTTCGAACCGTCCATCGTGCAACCGTGCGACCGCCTCGATCAGCGCCATGCCGAGGCCCGCCCCCGGCGTGGTACGCGCCGCATCCAGCCGTCCGAAGCGCTTCAGCGCCTGTTCGCGATCCGCCTCGGCGATCCCTGCGCCGCGGTCCTCGACCTGGATCGCGATCGCCGTCGCGTGCCGTTCCAATCGCAGCGTCAACGCGCCGCCATCGCCGGCATGTTTCAACGCATTGTCGATCAGGTTGCCGATCGCCTGGCTCAGCAATTCGCGATGGACGCGCATCACCGGCGCCGAGTCGTCGATCGCGACGGTGAAGACCAGCCCCGCGTCCTCCGCGACCGGTTCGTAGAGATCGGCGATCTCGCGTACCAGTTCGGCGGGCGCCACCTCGGTGAAGCGGTCGCGCGACACCGATTCGGATCGGCTGATCTCGATCACCATGGTCAGCATCCGCATCACGAGGTCGGTTTCGGTGAGCAGCCCGCCCAACGCAGCCTCGCGCGCCTGCGGATCGGCGATCAGCACCGCCTGCTCGGTCTTCGTTCGCAGACGCGCGAGCGGGGAGCGCAGATCATGGGCGAGGCTGTCGGTGACGACGCGCAGTTCGACCATCAGCCGTTCGAGTTTCGACAGCATCTGGTTCAATCGGTCCGCCAATCGGTCGAAGGCATCGCGATGCGCGGGCGTCAGCGGCACGCGCCGCGACAGATCGCCTTCGCTCACCGCCTCCACCACCGCGGCGATGCGCGTCAGTCGGCGGCCGACGTAGCGCGCGAGGATCAGCGCGGCGACCACCCCGAGCAACAGCGACAGCAGCACGGCGATCACCAGCGCATCCTCGATCGCACGCCGTTCGGTATCCACCACGTCGAGTCGGCGACCGGCGAACAGCCAATGGTCGCCGATCGGACGCAGCACATAACCGATGCCGTCGCGCGTGGTCGGCAGAGCGACATCGCCGATCCGGAACGCGGTGGGCAGCAGGGCCGGCGATAGGCCGGGGGGCAGCGCGCCCGCAACCGTCCGGCCCTTGTGATCCAACACCGCGATAAAGAAGGAACTGTCGTCACCCGTATGGGCCTGGGCGGTCGCGGCCACCACCGGCGGCAGCCCGCCGATGCGGTAGAGCGCGCGCATCGCCTCGGCATGTTCGATCGTGTCGCGACGCACCGTGTCGACGACCACCGCATCGGTCTGTTTCCAGACGAATCCGAGCAGCACGATATTGGCGGCCAGCGTCAACAGGATCGACAGCAGGGCGATACGGGCGGTGACGGACAGGCGCATGGCTCGCCCTATCGCAACCGGCGGTCAGCGGACAGTCCGGGACGGCCCCTTGCGGAGGACAGCCGCTACCGGCCGAACTCAGGCGGGGTCGGCCGCCAGACGGTAGCCCGCACCGCGCACGGTGTGGAGGATCGGCGTCGGAAAACCTTCCTCCAGCTTGCGGCGGAGGCGACCGATGTGGACGTCGACCACGTTGCTGCCGGGATCGAAATGGTAGTTCCAGATCTTCTCCAGCATCATCGTGCGCGTCACCACCTGCCCCGCATGCCGCGCAAGGAATTCCAACAGGTTGAATTCGCGCGCGCCGAGCGGGATCGATCGGCCGGCGCGGGTGACGGCGCGGGAGAGCAGGTCGATCTCCAGGTCGCCGACCGACAGGCGCGTCTTGGTCGGCTCCGCCCCGGCGCGGTCCGACCGGCGGACAAGCGCTTCGATCCGGGCCGACAGTTCGGCGAACGAGAAGGGCTTGCAGAGGTAATCGTCCGCACCCGCCTTCAAGCCGTCGACGCGGTCGTCCACGGCGCCCAGCGCGGACAGGATCAGCACCGGCGTATCCAGCCCCGCCGCGCGAATCGCGCTGACCATGGCGAGGCCGTCGAGGCCCGGCAGCATGCGGTCGGCGATGATGAGGTCGAAGATGCCCTCGCTGGCGAGGAACAGACCGTCACGCCCGTCATGCGCGGCTTCGACCGCGTAGCCGGCTTCGGACAGGCCCTTGGCGAGATAGGCCGAGGTCGACGCATCGTCTTCGACCACCAGGATCTTGCGGGTCATGCGCGCTCCTTTCGCCTGTCTGCAACCGTCTGCCTTCAAACGGGAACGGCCGCGGAAAGCAAGCCCTCCGCCGGCCGCCACGGCACCCCCGGGAGTGTCGGGCGCCGATCTCGTCGAACCGTTCGGCCGCGTGGCGACCATGGGTTCGGTGTAGAGAGTGCGAGGTGGAGGGGCGATGACCGCGACATGACAATTGCGTCATTTGCGGGCGATCGCCCCCACTCCCGTCATTCCCGCGAAGGCGGGAATCCAGACGCGCTACCGTCCCGCATCCAGCCGAAACGTCAGAGGTTATGGATTCCCGCCTGCGCGGGAATGACGGTTACGTGGTGATGATAGCCGCCCAAACGAACAAGGGCGGCCCCACCGGACCGCCCTTTCCTTATTCGAACCTGAGCGGGCTCACTCGCCGTCGAGGATTGTCGCAATCTCGTTCGCGACATGCTCGATGTCGGCCATCCCGTTGACCCGCTGCACCAGGCCGCGGGCCTGGTAGATCGGCAGGATCGGCGCGGTCTTGGCGCGATATTCGTTCATCCGCGTGCGCACGGTCTCGGCATTGTCGTCCGGCCGGCGCTTGAACTCGGTCGAGCCGCACACGTCGCACACGCCGGCGACCTTGGGCAGCTTGAACCGGTCATGATAGCCCTCGCCACACTTGGCGCAGGTGTAGCGGCCCTCGACGCGCTCGATCAGCGCAGCCTCGTCGACCTCCAGCTCGATGACATGATCGAGCGTCATGCCACGCGCTTCGAGCAGCGAATCGAGCGAAGCAGCCTGCGCCGCGGTGCGCGGATAGCCGTCGAAGATCGCGCCCCCGCCGACGCCCTGGTCCAGCCGCTCGCCGATCAGCGCCGAGACGATATCGTCCGACACCAGTTCGCCCGCATCCATCACCGCCTTCGCCTGCAGCCCGACGGGCGAGCCCGCCTTCACCGCAGCGCGCAGCATGTCGCCGGTCGACAGCTGCACCATGCCGCGCGAGGCCATCAGCCGCTGCGCCTGGGTGCCCTTGCCCGCCCCCGGCGGCCCGAGAAGGATGATGTTCACGCGTGTCCCCTTGTCGTCGGTGCAATCGTCGTCGCGGCGTTAACGCAGGCGCCCGCCCTTCAGCTTCGCCTTCTTGATGAGGTCGCCATATTGATGCGCCAGCAAATGGCTCTGGATCTGCGTCACCGTGTCCATCGTCACGTTGACGACGATCAACAGGCTCGTGCCACCCAAATAGAAGGGGATCGACAGTGCCGACACCAGATATTCCGGCAGCAGGCAGATGATGACCAGATAGGCCGCGCCGATCACCGTGATGCGCGTCAGCACATAGTCGAAATAGGTCTCGGTGTTCTTGCCCGGGCGGATGCCGGGAATGAACCCGCCATAGCGCTTCAGATTGTCCGCGGTCTCTTCCGGATTGAAGACGACGGCGGTGTAGAAGAACGAGAAGAAGATGATGCCGGCGGCGTAGAGCGCCATGTACACGGGCTGACCGTGCGCCAGATACTGGTTGAGCGCGATGATGAAATCGCCCCACTTCGACTGGCCCGCGACGCGCTGACCGGCGAACTGCGAGATGGTCAGCGGCATCAGCAGCAGCGACGAGGCGAAGATCGGCGGGATGACGCCCGCGGTGTTGATCTTCAGCGGCAAGTGGCTGCGATCCGCCTGCATGCCACGCTGCGTCTGGCGCTTCGGATATTGGATCAGGATGCGGCGCTGCGCGCGCTCCATGAAACAGATGAACAGGATCAGCGCGACGACCGCGACGATGATGCCGATCAGGCGCACCGCATCGATCGAGCCCGAGCGGCCGCCTTCCAGCAGGTTGACCAGCGTGGTCGGCAGGTGGGCGACGATGCCCGCCATGATGATGAGCGACACGCCGTTGCCGATGCCGCGGCTGGTGATCTGCTCACCCAGCCACATCAGGAACATCGTACCGCCGATCAGGCTGATGACCGCCGCGATGCGGAAGGTCATGCCCGGCTCGATCACCGCCTGCACGCCATTGGTGGCCGACAGCGCTTCGAGGCCGACGGCGATGAAATAGCCCTGGATCGCGGTCAGCGCGACCGTGCCATAGCGCGTGTACTGATTGAGCTTCTTGCGGCCCGATTCGCCTTCCTTCTTGATCGCGGCGAGCTGCGGCGACAGCGACGTCGACAGCTGCACGACGATCGACGCCGTGATGTACGGCATCACGCCCAGCGCGATCAGCGACATGCGGCTGAGCGAACCGCCCGAGAAGGTGTTGAAGAAATCGAGCACGCCGCCCGTGGTGCGCTGGCTCAGCAGGCCCAATGCGGTCGGATCGATGCCCGGCAGCGGCACGTAGGACAGCAGGCGGAAGACGATCAGCGCGCCGATCGTAAACCACAGCCGCTTTTTAAGGTCGGTCGCCTGCGCGAATTTCGCGAGGCTGATGCTTTGCGCCATCTGGTCGGCTGCGGATGCCATGCGTGTCGGTGTCCTGAAACGAAAACGGCGGGTAAGCGTTTGTCCGCCCCCGCCGCTCATATAGGCGCTACGCGCGCCTTGTCTAATCGCGACGCACCTCGTTTCTCATCCCTTCGTCCCCCCGGGGTCGTTGGCCCCGGGTCCATTCGCCCGCCGCAGTGTCGCCAGCGGGCCGATAGATGCCGGGCCAAACCCGGCATGACGAAGGATGAGACGAGAGCGGCTTACGCCTTGAACGACGCCTTCTTTTCCTGGCGCGCCTTATAAGCGACGCCCTTCTTGGCAGCGGCCTTCTCCGACGCCGGGACGACCGTCGGGATGTCGAGCGAGCCACCGGCCTTTTCGATCATCTCACGCGCACCGGCCGAAACACCCGCGACGTGGAACGACAGCTTGGCAGTCAGGTCGCCCTTGCCCAGCACGCGCACGCCGTCCTTGCCGCCGCGCACCAGACCGGCCGCCTTCAGCGCCGCCTGATCGATCGTGCCCTCGGCCGACAGCTTGCCCGAATCGATCGCCTTCTGGATCGCGCCGGTGTTCACCGTGGCGTAGTCCTTGGCGAAGATGTTGTTGAAGCCGCGCTTCGGCAGACGCATGTGGAGCGGCATCTGACCGCCCTCGAAGCCGGCGATGCTGACACCTTCGCGGCTCTTCTGACCCTTGACGCCGCGGCCGCCGGTCTTGCCCTTACCCGAGCCGATGCCGCGACCGACGCGGATCTTGGACTTGCGGGCACCCTGGTTGTCGCGGAGTTCGTTGAGCTTCATGATATGCACTCGCTTTCGCTTGTTACGCGCTGATGGATTGGAAGCCGGCGCGCATAGCGGCATCGCCCTCGCTTGTCACGTGCTTTCAGCGCGAGGGCGCCCGCGGCAGCAGACGTGGCAGCCAGCGCTCCACGGACCACGCGAGCGCGATCAACAGCACCGCCGCCAGCGCGAAGCCCCCTGCCCCTTTGGCGCGCTGCCAATCGACCAACAGCGGCATGTGCAGGACGTAGAGGCCATAAGAGATGCTCGCGACCCCGGACCAGAGCGCCGGCGACCATGCGCTGGCACGCCCCATCAGCCGGCCGATCGGACCGAACATCACCGCAACCACGACGGCGGCCACCACGAAATGTCGCAGCGGCAAGATCGGATAGAGGCCGATCCCATATCGCGGCTGCACCAGCGCCACCACCAGCGCGACGCCACAGAGCGCGACCAGCCATGCCAGCGGCACCGCGATCGCCCGGACGCTCCGCTCCCCATCGAGATAGGCCTGTGCCGCCATCGCGCCCGCCCACCACAAGGGATAATAGGCGATCACCAGCGCCAGATGGTTCGGCACCATCGCGAACAGCGCATAGGCCCCGCAGCCGATCGCGCCCACCGCATGCGTCGTCAGCGCCGGCCGCTTGGCCCACAGCGCCAGTGTCGGGGGGAAGATGATGTAGAAGGCAATTTCGTACGACAGCGACCACAACGGATCGTTGCCCAGATACGGATCGGCCCACACCCCGGGCTTCAGCGTCGACACGTCCTGTATCGCCAGCAACGTGCCGATCAGCCGTCCCGCGTCGAAATGCCGGGCGAGCGTGCCATTGTCCCAATAGACGAGCGTCGAGACGATCATCGCCACGATCAGCGGCGGATAGATGCGCCGCACGCGTCGCCACGCATAGCCCCGCGGCGACAGCGCCCGGACACGTTCGTTCGCGAAGATCACGAAGCCGCTGAGCAGGAAAAAGACGATCACCGCCTCCTGCCCGAAGCGCAGCAGGTGCCCGGTCAATCCGGGGAATCCATAGCCTTTGGCGACATGGTGCGCGACGACGTACAGCGCGGCGCAGGCGCGCGCGGCGTCGAGCAGCGCGCGGACGTGGGGGCTCAGCGCGGGGGGCTGCGGCCTGGCGGTCATCAAAGCCGGTCGCGCAAACGTCGTGCAGGGATCATGCGACTAGGTGGCACAGATCGCTGCCCTTTGCCCATAGGATGGATTGCGCGATAGAGGGCGCTAGGCGTCGAAACACAGCTCGTCGCCTCCTCCTCCCTTCATCCCCGCGGAGGCGGGGATCCAGACACGCTAGCGACTGACGCTGGCCGCACGAGATGCCCGTCTCCGCGGGAACGCCCACGGGAGGAGTGGCAGCGGGTAATGCACCATGTGCCTGAGCTTGCTGATCACTCCCGATGACAAAGGCGATAGCTCCACGCCGCGCGAGCCCACCTCCACCAAACAAAAAAAAGATCCCATGGGCGCGGGCTGGCGCCGGTTGAGGCAGACTGACCTTCCCGCTTTGTCGTGAAGGAGGTTGCCCGTGCCCGTGTCCGTCTCATGCCATGCCGCCGTCAGCACGCAGCTGAACGCAATCTTCGTGTCGCTGGAGCTGAGCCGCTCCACCTGGCTGGTGACGTCGCTGTCGCCGGGTCGCGGCGAGCGGATCTCGCGGCATCAGGTGAAGGGCAGCGACGTGCCGGCACTCCTGGAGCGGTTCGCGCAGTTACAGGCGAAGGCCGAGGCGCGGATGGGCGAGCAGTACCCGTTGGTCGTCATCCAGGAGGCGGGCCTCGACGGCTTCTGGATACACCGCTGCCTGGTGCGCGAGGGTATCGAGAGCTACGTCGTCGACGCCGCCTCGATTGCCGCTTCACGACGCAGCCGGCGCGCCAAGACGGACAAGCTCGACGGCGAGGCGCTGGTCCGCACGCTGCTGGCCTACAAGCGCGGGGAGCCGCGGGTGTGTGCGATGGTGGCGGTGCCGAGCGTCGAGGACGAGGACCGGCGACGCATCTCGCGCGAGCGGCGGGCTTTGGTCGTGGAGCGGGTGCGGCACGTCAACCGCATCAAGGGCCTGCTGTTCGCGCAAGGGGTCGGCGACTACGAGCCACTGCGCGCCGACCGGCGGGCGCGGCTGGACGAACTGGTGACCGGCGATGGACGACCGCTGCCCCGGCATGTTCGCCGCGAGATCGAGCGCGAGCTGGACCGGCTGGAGATGGTCGTCGGCCAGATCAAGCAGGTCGAAGCCGAGCGCGACGCGCTGCTCGAGCCGCGGTCGGATGCCGCCGGTGAGGCGGACACTGGTCCCCGGCTCATCCAGTTGCGCGGCATCGGTCCTGAGTTCGCCGGCGTGCTGCACGCAGAAGCGTTCTTCCGCAGCTTCAGCAATCGACGACAGGTCGCCGCCTATGCCGGGCTGGCCCCATCACCGTGGCAAAGCGGCAGCATGGACCGGGAGCAGGGCGTGTCCAAGGCGGGCAACAAGCGGTTGCGAACGACCATGATCCAGGTCGCCTGGCTGTGGCTGCGTCATCAGCCGGACTCGGAGCTGACGAAGTGGTACGCGGAGCGGGTGGGCGCGAACGGTGGTCGCGCGCGGCGGGTCATGATCGTGGCAGTCGCACGCAAGCTGCTGATCGCGCTGTGGCAGTTCGTCTCGGCCGGCGTGGTGCCCGCAGGCGCGCTGCTGAAGGCCGCATGAGCACGTAACCCGATACGAGTTCCCGCAGGGCATCGTCCCTGCCGGATCCAGGTGGACGGACCGGAGGTCCCTGTTGGCTTCAGATGCCGAAAAAAAGGTTGGTCCCGTCTCCTGAGCCAGACCCGACGCAAGCGGGATTGTGGTGCAGCCGCGCACGAGCGGCGACCGGATGTGAGGTTAGAGCGGACCGGTCACCGGGACGCTTGTTGCAACAGGCTCAGGCCAGTGATCCAGAAATTGAGGAGGACGACCATGGCCTGACGCTCTGACCATTCCTGACGATTGATCTGGAATGGCGACGACAAAGCGATAAGCTGGCGTCATGTACGCCGCACGAGCCAAGCGCACCTATCCTTCAATTTGGCGGGTGATCCTCGCCTTTGTAGTGGTCCCGGGCGCAGCCGCCTTGTTGATGGCTATTGCTATGCCAGCATATGAGGGCATCACCGATCCGCTCGAACGGATCTGGCGGAGCGCTGTGGCATTTGCCGTGTTTGGCGCTTACCCTCCAGCCTTTATCATCGGGCTCCCGGCGTTCTTCATGTTACGCCGACACGTCAATGCGACAATCATCAACTGCGCTGCGACTGGTGCAGTGGTCGCCGCTCTTCCCTGGCTCGTGCTCGCGTTAATAAGTCGACCGGATAATGCGAGCATTGATGGACGATCAACCGTCATCGACGGATCTTTGACTGCTTACGGATGGCTGATGAACTTCTACTACGTCGGCCAAATTGCCCTATTAGGCGCTATTGCAGGCGCGCTGTTTTGGTTCATTGCTGCGGCTGGCAGCCGAACCGGCAAGGTAGAACAGATATGATTGTGCGGAAGGAAAGAGGCTGCACGCTCTACCGCACAGCCTCTTGACCTGAGAACTCCCATGTGAGGGGCCGGCGAACCGACCCCTTCTTTTTGTCCATCGAAATGCGAGGGCTCAGCCCTGCACTTCGACCATATGCTGGACCTTGCGGATCATGCCGCGCACTTCGGGGCTGTCTTCCAGCTCCGAGACCTTGTGCATCTTGTTGAGGCCAAGGCCGATCAGCGTCGCGCGCTGATCCTTCGTGCGGCGGATCGGCGAACCGGTCTGCTTGATCTTGATCGTCGCCATGTCGCGTTACTCCGTGACGGCCGCTGCGTCCGCCTCGGCGGTCTGCGAACCACCGCGGCCGAGCAGGTCGGCGATCTTCTTGCCACGACGCTGTGCGACCGACTTCGGCGAAGTCTGCTCACCCAGCGCTTCGAACGTGGCGCGGATCATGTTGTAGGGGTTCGACGTGCCGACCGACTTGGTCACGACGTCCGCGACGCCGAGCGATTCGAAGATCGCGCGCATCGGACCGCCGGCGATGATGCCGGTGCCCTGCGGCGCCGAGCGCAGCGTCACGCGACCGGCACCGAAGTGGCCGTTGCCGTCATGATGCAGCGTGCGGCCGTCCTTCAGCGGAACGCGAACCATCGCCTTCTTCGCCGATGCGGTCGCCTTCGAAATGGCTTCCGGCACTTCGCGTGCCTTGCCATGACCGAAGCCGACGCGGCCCTTGCCGTCGCCCACGACGACCAGCGCTGCGAAGCCGAAGCGCTTGCCGCCCTTCACCGTCTTCGAGACGCGGTTGATGTGGACCAGCTTCTCGATCAGCTCTTCGCCGCCGTCGTCCTGGCCACCACGACGATCGTCGCGACGACCGCCACGGCCGCCGTCACGGCCACCGCGATTGCCGCCCGGACCACCGGGACCACGACCGCCGCCACGGCCGCCACGAGGACCGCGACCACCGCCCGGACCGCCGAAGCCGCCCTGGCCCTGCTGCGCGTCCTGGGGCGCGCCTTCAGCCGCTGCGGGCTGCACGTTGTTTTCGTCAGCCATCGTCAGAACTCCAATCCGGCTTCACGCGCGGCTTCCGCCAGCGCCTTGACACGGCCGTGGAACAGGAAGCCGCCGCGATCGAACACGACCTGCGTCACGCCCGCTGCCTTCGCCGCTTCCGCCACGCGGGTGCCGACTGCGGTCGCTGCCGCAATGTTAGCGCCCGAGGTGCCGCGCACGTCCTTTTCCAGCGTCGAGGCCGACGCGACGGTCTTGCCGGCGACGTCGTCGATGACCTGGGCATAGATGTGCTTGCCCGAGCGATGGACCGACAGCCGCGGACGGGTGCCGGCACGCGCCTTCAGCGCGGTACGATTGCGCCGACGGCGCTTCGCGAACAGAGAAAGACCCTTGGTCATTACTTCTTCTTCCCTTCCTTGCGGAAGATGAACTCGCCGTCGTACTTGATGCCCTTGCCCTTGTACGGCTCCGGCTTGCGCCAGCGGCGGATCTCGGCGGCCAGCTGGCCGACCTTCTGCTTGTCCGCGCCGCTGATCTCGACGGTGGTGGCGTCCGGCGTCTTCACCTCGATGCCTTCCGGCACGTCGATGTTGACGTCGTGGCTGTAGCCAAGCTGCAGCTTCAGGGTACGACCCTGCGCCGCGGCGCGATAGCCGACGCCGGTGATGAGCAGCTTCTTGGTGAAGCCGTCGGTGACGCCCGTCACCAGGTTCTGCACCATCGTGCGCTGCATGCCCCAGAAGGCGCGGGCGCGCTTGGTGTCGTTGGCCGGCTGCACCGAGATGCCGCCGTCTTCGAGCGTGTAGCTGATCTCGTCACGCAGCGGCATGGTGAGGGTGCCCTTGGGGCCCTTCACGCTGATGATGCCGTCGTTGATCGTCGGGGTCACGCCCGCCGGTACGGTGACCGGCTTCTTACCGATGCGGCTCATCAGAACACCTCCGCGAGCACTTCGCCACCGACGTTCTGCTCACGCGCTTCCGCGTCCGAGAGAACGCCACGCGGCGTCGAGACGATGGTGATGCCGAGGCCGTTGCGGACGCGCGGGAGTTCCTGCGAGCCGGAATAGACGCGGCGGCCGGGCTTCGAGACGCGCGCGACGTGCTTGATCGCCGGCTGGCCTTCGAAATACTTCAGCTCGATGCGGACGCCGGCGGCCGGGCCCATCTGTTCGTCGCTGTAGCCACGGATGTAGCCTTCGCGCTGCAGCACGTCGAGGACGCGCAGACGCAGCTTCGACGCGGGCGAAAGGACGCTGTCCTTCTTCGCGCGCTGGCCGTTGCGGATGCGGGTGAGCAAATCACCCAAGGGATCGGTCACTGCCATGATAAATCCTTACCAGCTCGACTTGGTCAGGCCGGGGATCATGCCCTTGTTGGCCAGATCACGCAGCATCACGCGAGCAAGACGGAACTTGCGATAATATGCACGCGGACGACCGGTGATCTCGCAGCGGTTGCGGATACGGGTCGGGTTCGCGTTGCGCGGCAGTTCCGCCATCTTGAGGCGAGCGATCAGACGCTCGTTCTCGTCCAGGCTCTTGTCGTTTGCCTGGGCCTTCAGCTTCGCAAGCTTGGGAGCGTACTGCTTTACCAGCTTCTTGCGACGCTCGTTCTTGTTGATCGAACTCAGTTTCGCCATGGACTTAAGCTCTCTTCCTTACTTCAGGGAAGCCAGACCGCTCACGCGGCCTGCTTCTGCTGCTCAGCCTCGGGCTGAGGGAACGGGAAGCCGAACAGGCGGAGCAGCTCGCGCGCCTCGTCGTCCGTCTTCGCGGTGGTGGTGACGATCACGTCCATGCCGCGCACCTTGTCGATGCGGTCATAGTTGATCTCGGGGAAAATGATCTGTTCCTTGATGCCGCAGGCATAGTTGCCGCGACCGTCGAAGGACTTGGGGTTCAGACCACGGAAGTCGCGCACGCGGGGCAGCGCGATCGTGATGAAACGGTCCAAGAACTCGTACATGCGCTCGCGACGCAGCGTCACCTTGACGCCGATCGGCATGCCTTCACGCAGCTTGAACTGCGCGATCGACTTCTTGGCCTTGGTGATCACCGGCTTCTGGCCCGCGATCAGCTCCATTTCCGACGCGGCCTGATCGACACGCTTCTTGTCCTGGGTCGCTTCGCCAACGCCCATGTTCAGCACGATCTTCTCGATCCGGGGGATCTCGTTGACGTTCTTGTAGCCGAACTTCTCGACCATCGCCTTGATGATCGTGTCTTCGTAAATGCCCTTCATCCGGGGCTTGTAGGCATCAGCCATCGATCTTCTCCCCGGACTTCACGGCCACGCGGACCTTCTTGCCGTCCTGCGTCTCGAAACGGACGCGGGTGGGCTTGCCGTCGGCGGTCACGTGCGCGACCTTCGAGATGTGCATCGGCGCTTCGGTGCGCTCCAGGCCACCCTGCGGGTTCGCCTGGGTCGGCTTGCGGTGACGGGTCGCGACGTTAACGCCCTCGACCACGACCTTGCCGTCCTTCGGCATGGCGACGGTCACGGTGCCGGTCTTGCCCTTGTCCTTGCCGGACAGGACGATGACGCGATCGCCCTTCTTGATCTTCGCGGCGGCCATTACAGCACCTCCGGCGCCAGAGAGATGATCTTCATGTGCTTCTTGCCACGCAGCTCGCGCACGACCGGGCCGAAGATACGGGTGCCGATCGGCTCCTCGTTCTTGTTGACCAGGACGGCGGCGTTGCCGTCGAAGCGGATGGTCGAACCATCGGCACGATGAATGTCCTTGGCGGTGCGAACGATGACCGCGCGATGCACGTCACCCTTCTTCACCTTGCCGCGGGGCTGCGCTTCCTTGATCGACACGACGATGATGTCGCCGACCGATGCCGTGCGGCGCTTCGAGCCACCCAGCACCTTGATGCACTGCACCCGCTTCGCGCCGCTGTTGTCAGCGACGTCGAGATTGGATTGCATCTGGATCATTGATCCATTTCCTTCTCGTCAATGGGGTGGATACCGACCCAACCCCGCCTAAAACAATGACCCCGGCGCAGCGGACTGCACCGGGGGAGCGGCCCTGTAACCGCTCCGCTGGCAGGACGCAAGCCCTGCCCTTGCCATCCGCCGGCACGATGGCCGGCGGCGTGACTTATGCGTCGACGTCGACCCGTTCCGGCGTCGCATGGGTGTTCACCCGATCGATCACCTTCCAGGTCTTCAGCTTCGAGATCGGCGCAGTCTCTTCGATGCGCACGGTCTCGCCCTGCTTGTACTCATTCGCCTCGTCATGGGCGTGGTACTTCTTCGAACGGCGGATGATCTTGCCGTAGAGCGGGTGCTTCACCTTACGCTCGACGTTCACAACCACCGTCTTGTCGCCCTTGTCGGAGACGATCAGTCCGGTCAGCACGCGCTTCGGCATGTGCTAATTCCTTACTTGGCGGCCGCGGCGCGGGTGCGCTGCGACTGCAGGGTCTTGATCCGCGCGATGTCGCGACGGACTTCACGCACGCGGCTCGACTTTTCGAGCTGGTTCGTCGCCGCCTGGAAGCGGAGGTTGAACTGCTCGCGCTTCAGCTGGCCGAGGTTCTCGGCGAGCTGATCGTCGCTCTGGCTGACGAAATCGGTCTTGGCCATCTTACTCGCCTCCGAGGTGCGAGGTGTCGCCCAGGCGGGCAACGACCTTGGTCTTGATCGGGAGCTTCATCGCGGCGCGCTCGAACGCCTCCGCGGCGATCTTGCCCTCGACGCCGTCCAGCTCGAACAGGATCCGGCCCGGCTTGACGCGGGCGGCCCAGAATTCCGGCGAACCCTTACCCGAGCCCATGCGGACTTCGGCAGGCTTCGACGAGACCGGCACGTCCGGGAACACGCGGATCCACAACCGGCCCTGACGGCGGATGTGACGCGTGATCGCGCGGCGGGCCGCTTCGATCTGACGGGCGGTGATCCGGTCCGGCTCCATCGCCTTCAGGCCGTACGACCCGAAGTTCAGGCTGGTGCCGCCCTTTGCATCGCCATGGATGCGGCCCTTGAAGGCCTTGCGGAATTTGGTGCGCTTTGGCTGCAACATGGTGTGTCAGTCCTTAACGACGGTCGTCACGAGCCGGACGGACGCCGGAGGTCTGAGCCTCCATCATCAGCCGGTCGGTCGCCATCGGGTCATGGCCGAGGATCTCGCCCTTGAAGACCCAGACCTTCACGCCGCACACGCCATAGGACGTGTGGGCTTCGGCCTCGGCATAGTCGATGTTCGCGCGCAGCGTGTGCAGCGGAACGCGACCTTCACGATAGCTCTCGGTACGAGCGATCTCGGCGCCGCCAAGACGGCCACCGCACATCACCTTGATGCCATCGGCACCCAGGCGCATCGCCGACTGCACCGCGCGCTTCATGGCGCGGCGGAAGGCGATACGACGCTCGAGCTGGTCGGCGATGCCCTGCGCGACGAGGCGCGCGTCGATTTCCGGCTTGCGGATTTCGACGATGTTCAGCGACACGTCCGACTTGGTCATCGCGCCGAGCGTCTTGCGCAGCTTTTCGATGTCCGAGCCCTTCTTGCCGATGATCACACCGGGACGGGCAGCGAAGATCGAGATGCGGCACAGCTTGGCCGGACGCTCGATCACCACCTTCGAGATCGCCGCCTGCGGCAGCGTCTTCACGATGTACTGGCGGATCTTCAGATCCTCCAGCAGCAGCTGGCCATAGTCATGGCCCTCGGCGAACCAGCGGCTGTCCCAGGTCCGGTTGATCTGGAGCCGCATGCCGATCGGGTTGCTCTTGTGACCCATTATGCTTCTTCCTGCTCGCGCACGACGATGCGCAGACGGCTGAACGGCTTCAGGATGCGGGTGGACTTGCCACGGCCGCGGGTCGCGAAGCGCTTCATGGTGATCGACTTGCCGACCGACGCCTCGGCGACGACGAGCGCGTCGACGTCGAGGTTGTGGTTGTTCTCGGCATTGGCGATGGCCGAAGCCAGGACCTTGCGCGCGTCGACCGCCATCGCCTTCGTCGAGAAGGAGAGGATGTTCATCGCATCGCCGGCCTTCTTGCCGCGGATGAGGCCAGCGACCAGGTTCAGCTTCTGCGCCGAGCCACGGATCTGGGTGCCGACCGACAGGGCTTCCTTGTCGCCGACCTTACGGGGGGATGCAGGCTTGCTCATCAGCGCTTGCCCTTCTTGTCAGCGGCGTGACCTGGGAAGTAGCGCGTCGGCGCAAACTCACCCAGCTTCATGCCGACCATGTCTTCATTGACCGACACCGGCACGAACTTGCGGCCGTTGTAGACGTTGAACGTGAGGCCGACGAACGACGGCAGGATGGTGGAACGACGCGACCAGGTCTTGATCGGCGCGCGGCCACCGGCATCCTGCGCGGTTTCCGCCTTCTTCAGAAGGCTCAGTTCGACGAACGGGCCCTTCCAGACTGAACGAGCCATGGTTTAGCCCTTCCTCTTGGTCGAATGACGCGACCGGATGATCATCTTGTCGGTCGACTTGTTGTGACGGGTGCGCGCACCCTTCGTCGGCTTGCCCCAAGGCGTGACCGGATGACGGCCGCCCGAGGTCCGGCCTTCACCACCGCCGTGCGGGTGGTCGACCGGGTTCTTCGCGACACCGCGGGTCAGCGGCCGCTTGCCCATCCAGCGCGAACGACCGGCCTTGCCCAGGTTCTGGTTCTGGTTGTCCGGGTTCGACACCGCACCGACCGTCGCCATGCACTCGCCACGGATGTAGCGCTGCTCGCCCGAGTTCAGGCGGACGATGACCATGCCGCGGTCACGACCGACGACCTGCACGTAGGTGCCGGCCGAACGGGCGATCTGGCCGCCCTTGCCCGGCTTCATCTCCACGTTGTGGACGATGGTGCCGACGGGGACCTGACCGATCTCCATCGCGTTGCCCGGCTTGGTGTCCGTCTTCTTGGCGGCGATGATCTTGTCGCCCGGTGCCAGACGCTGCGGCGCGATGATGTAGGCCAGCTCTTCGTCGGCATACTTCACCAGCGCGATGAACGCCGTGCGGTTGGGGTCATATTCGAGCCGCTCGACAGTGCCCTCGACGTCCCACTTGCGACGCTTGAAGTCGACGTAGCGGTACTTCTGCTTGTGACCGCCGGCGATGCCGCGCGAGGTCACATGGCCCTTGTTGTTGCGACCGCCGCTCTTGCGCTTGCCTTCGGTAAGCGCCTTGACCGGCTTGCCCTTCCACAGGGAGGACTTGTCGACGAGGACGAGGCCGCGCTGCGCGGGCGTCGTCGGGTTGTAATGCTTGAGTGCCATGACCCTTAGATCCCCGTCGTCACGTCGATGGACTGGCCGTCCTTCAGGGTGACAATGGCCTTCTTCATGTCGGAGCGCTGGTACGGAGCGCCCTTCCACTTCTTGGTCTTGCCCTTCTGGACGATCGTGTTCACGCCGGTCACGGTGACGTCGAAGAGCGCTTCGACGGCAGCCTTGATCTGCGGCTTGGTCGCATCGCCTGCGACCTTGAAGACGACGGCGTTATGCTCGGAGAGCAACGTCGCCTTTTCGGTGATGTGCGGCGCGACGATCACGTCATAATGACGGTTGTCGACGGCCTTCTGCTGCTTAGCCATTGAAGCGAGCCTCCAGCTTTTCGACCGCCGCGCGGGTCAGCACCAGCGTGTCAGCCTTCAGGATGTCATAGACGTTGGCACCGGCCGACGGCAGGACGTTGATGCCGTGCAGGTTGCCGGCGGCCAGCGCGAAGCTCGTCTCGACGGCGTCGCCGTCGATCACCAGCGCGGTCTTGCCGAAGCCGACCTTGGCGAGATCGCCGACCAGCGTCTTCGTCTTGCCGTTCTCCACCGCCAGGCTGTCCATGACGATCAGCGAGCCGGCCTTCGCATGGCTCGACAGAGCCATCTTGAGACCGAGGGCGCGGATCTTCTTGTTCAGCGACGGATTGAAGTCGCGGACGCGGGCGCCGTGCGCCTTACCACCACCAACGAACACCGGAGCGCGGCGATCGCCGTGACGGGCCACACCGCCGCCCTTCTGGCGACCGAGCTTCTTACCCGAACGGGCGACATCGGCGCGCTCGCGCGTGCCACGTGCCGTCTCGCGACGCTTTTCCAGCTGCCAGGTCACGACGCGGTGCAGGATGTCGGCGCGCGGATCGAGGCCGAAGACCTCGTCGTTGAGCTCGACGTCCGCCGCAGCGGTGCCGGCGAAGGATTGAACCTTGACCTTCACGTTCAGCCCTCCTGGCCGTCGGTCGCTTCCGGCGCGCTCGTCTCAGCGGGCGTGTCGGCGGCGGTGTTGCTGTTGGCAGCCTGCTTCAGGCTGGCGGGATACGGGGTGTCGGCGTGCGCCTTCACCTTGACGGCGTCCTTCACGAACAGCCAGCCACCCTTCGAACCGGGCACCGAGCCCTTCACGAAGATCAGGCCGCGCTCGACGTCGGTGCCGACGACTTCCAGGTTCTGCTGGGTGCGGTTCTTGTCGCCCATGTGACCGGCCATCTTCTTGTTCTTGAAGACGCGGCCCGGATCCTGACGGTTACCCGTCGAACCGTGCGAACGGTGGCTGACCGAGACGCCGTGCGTCGCGCGCAGACCGCCGAAGTTCCAGCGCTTCATGGCGCCGGCAAAGCCCTTACCCTGGGTACGACCCTGAATGTCGACCAGCTGGCCGGCAACGAAGTGGTCGGCCGACAGTTCGGCGCCGACGTCGAGGAGGTTGTCCTCGGTCACGCGGAACTCGCAGACGACCGCCTTGGGCTCGACTTCGGCCTTGCCGAAGTGGCCGCGCTGCGGCTTGGCGACATTCTTGGCCTTGGCGACGCCAGCACCGAGCTGGACGGCGGTGTAGCCATCACGATCCATTTCGCGACGGGCGACGACCTGAACGCCTTCAAGCTGCAGGACGGTGACGGGCACGTGGCGGCCGTCGTCCTGAAACAGGCGGGTCATCCCCATTTTCTTCGCGATCACGCCGGTACGCATGATCCTGCACTCCTTTTACAGAGGCACGCCGGGACCATTCCCGAACGTGCGTGCGACCCTTCCGAAGAAGGATCATCCAACCCGTGTGTAACTGCGTCGGCCCCGTCCCGGGCTGGATGCCCCCGTTGCCGGGGACGTGACGGGAGACGCTGGCCCGGCTCCGTAGAGCCGGCGGTATCTCGTGTCTGTCAGGGGCCCCACGAGGCGGGGTTCCTAACCGGCTGCCACCGCATCACGCGGAAAACAGCAAACCCGCGGGACTCACGTCGACCGCGGGGATGCGGGCCATTACGCCAGCTTGATCTCGACGTCAACGCCAGCGGCGAGGTCGAGCTTCATCAGCGCATCGACCGTCTGCGGGGTCGGCTGCACGATGTCGAGCATGCGCTTGTAGGTGCGCACTTCGAACTGCTCGCGCGACTTCTTGTCGATGTGCGGGCCGCGGTTGACGGTGAACTTCTCGATGCGGGTCGGCAGCGGAATCGGGCCGCGGATGAGCGCGCCGGTGCGACGCGCGGTGTCGGCGATATCGCCGGTCGCCTGGTCGAGAACGCGATGGTCGAACGCCTTGAGGCGAATACGGATGTTGCTGTCCATGATCCCTACCGATGCGAGGAGCACGACCCCGGCCGTCTCCACCGCGGTGATGCGGAGGACTCGTGCCGCAGGTGCTGGACCGGCGGGATGAGATCCCACTGAAACAGCGGGACGACGAGAAAGAGCCGAAACTCAATAAAACTGAAGGGCGGCCCAATACGGCGGCCCTCATAAAAAGGCAACAGCCCGACTCTCCTTTTTTGGGAGAGCCGGGCTGCTGCTGTTCCGGTCGGCGCGGGGAAGACCCCGCCCCGTCTGGTTCTTACTTGTCGATCGCGCTCACGACGCCCGCGCCGACGGTACGACCGCCCTCACGGATGGTGAAGCGCTGGCCGACGTCCATGGCGATCGGCGCGATCAGCTTGATGCCGAGCGCGATGTTGTCGCCAGGCATGACCATCTCGGTGCCCTCGGGCAGCTCGACGGTGCCGGTCACGTCCGTGGTACGGAAGTAGAACTGCGGACGATAGTTCGCGAAGAACGGGGTGTGACGGCCGCCTTCTTCCTTCGACAGCACGTACACTTCCGACTTGAAGTCGGTGTGCGGCTTGATCGAACCCGGCTTGCAGAGCACCTGGCCACGCTCGACTTCGTCACGAGCGACGCCACGGATCAGCGCGCCGACGTTGTCACCCGCCTGGCCCTGGTCGAGCAGCTTGCGGAACATTTCGACGCCGGTGACGGTGGTCTTGCGGACTTCCGGGTGGATGCCGACGATTTCGACTTCTTCACCAACCTTGATGATGCCGGTTTCGACACGGCCGGTGACCACGGTGCCGCGACCCGAGATCGAGAACACGTCTTCGATCGGCATCATGAACGGCTTGTCGAGCGGACGCTCCGGCTGCGGGATGTAGTCGTCGACGGCGGCCATCAGCTCGAGCACGGCTTCCTTGCCGAACTTGTCGTTCGAACCCGACAGCGCGCAGGTCGCCGAACCCTTGATGACGGGGATGTCGTCGCCCGGGAATTCGTACGAGCTGAGCAGCTCGCGGATTTCCAGCTCGACCAGCTCGAGGATTTCCTCGTCGTCGACCAGGTCGACCTTGTTCATGAACACGACCATCGCCGGCACGCCGACCTGACGGGCAAGCAGGATGTGCTCGCGGGTCTGCGGCATCGGGCCGTCGGTCGAGGACACGACCAGGATCGCGCCGTCCATCTGGGCGGCACCGGTGATCATGTTCTTCACGTAGTCGGCGTGACCCGGGCAGTCGACGTGCGCATAGTGACGGTTGGCCGTCTCATACTCGACGTGCGCGGTCGAGATGGTGATGCCGCGAGCGCGCTCTTCCGGAGCCTTGTCGATGTTTTCGAAATCGACCTTTTCCGACAGACCCTGGTCGGCCAGCACCTTCGTGATCGCTGCGGTCAGCGAGGTCTTGCCATGGTCGACGTGACCAATGGTGCCGATGTTGAGGTGCGGCTTGTTCCGCTCGAATTTTGCCTTAGCCATTTTCCTACCTTCTGATTCGAATTCGGTGCCGCCGGGGGGCTACGCGAACGCGGCCCTTTAGCGGGAGTTTGTGGGTAATGCCAGCCCCTCGTGGGAGAGGCCGACCGGGGAGTAAATCCCCAGTCGTCGGACGGGCTCGACTGCGTCGCCCCGCCGGCCGGCCTTGCGGCGACTTAGGGCCAAGCGTGCTTGGCCCTATGCGCCTCAGGCCATCTTCGCCTTCACTTCGTCTGCGACGTTCTGCGGCACTTCGTCATAGTGCGAGAACTGCATCGAGTAGCTGGCGCGGCCCTGCGTGAACGAGCGCAGCGAGTTCACGTAGCCGAACATGTTCGCCAGCGGGACCATCGCGGTCACCGCCTGCGCGTTGCCGCGCGTGTCGGTGCCCTGGATCTGGCCACGACGCGAGTTCATGTCGCCGATGACGTCGCCCAGATAGTCCTCAGGGGTAACGACCTCGACCTTCATGACCGGCTCGAGCAGCGTGATGCCCGCCTTCTGGGCGCCTTCACGCATCGCACCGCGCGCGGTGATTTCGAACGCCAGCGCCGACGAGTCGACGTCGTGGTACGCGCCGTCATACAGCGTGATGTCGAAGTCGATGATCGGGAAGCCGACCAGCGAACCCGTGGCCGCCGTCTCGCGGAAGCCCTTTTCGATCGCAGGGATATATTCGCGCGGAATGTTACCGCCCTTGATCTCGTCCTTGAAGACGATGCCCGCGCCACGCTCGCCCGGCGTCAGCTTCACCTTCACGCGACCGAACTGACCGGTGCCGCCCGACTGCTTCTTGTGCGTGTAGTCGATATCCACGGCCTTCTTGAGGTATTCGCGATACGCCACCTGCGGCGCACCGACGTTTGCCTCGACCTTGAACTCGCGCTTCATGCGGTCGACGAGAATCTCGAGGTGGAGTTCGCCCATCCCCTTGATGATCGTCTGGCCCGATTCGTGATCGGTCGACACGCGGAACGAGGGATCCTCGGCAGCCAGGCGGTTGAGCGCGATGCCCATCTTTTCCTGGTCGGCCTTGGTCTTCGGCTCCACCGACAGCTCGATGACCGGCTCGGGGAATTCCATGCGCTCCAGGATGATCGGGTGCGCCGGATCGCAAAGCGTGTCGCCCGTCGTCGTTTCCTTGAGACCCGCCAGCGCGACGATGTCGCCCGCACGCGCCTCTTCGATGTCCTCACGCGAATTCGCGTGCATGAGGAGCATACGGCCGATCTTTTCCTTCTTGTCCTTCACCGAGTTCAGGTAGCCGCCCTTGACCAGGACGCCCGAATAGATGCGCGCGAAGGTGAGCGAGCCGACGAACGGATCGTTCATGATCTTGAACGCCAGCGCCGAGAACGGCGCGTCGTCCGACGACGGACGCTCGTCCGGCGTTTCGCCGTCCAACTTCACGCCGTTGATCGCCGGCACGTCGAGCGGGCTCGGCAGATAGTCGACGACCGCGTCGAGCAGGGGCTGCACGCCCTTGTTCTTGAACGCCGAGCCGCAGACGACCGGCACGAACGCCATCGACAGCGTACCCTTGCGGATCAGCGCCTTCAGCGTCTTCGTGTCGGGCTCGTTGCCCTCGAGGTACGCTTCCATCGCCTCGTCGTCCTGCTCGACGGCGAGTTCGATCAGGTCGTTGCGGTACTTCGCCGCCTTCTCGACCATGTCGGCCGGGATGTCCTGATATTCGAACTTCGCGCCGAGCGATTCCTCGAGCCAGATGATCGCGCGGTTCTCAACCAGGTCGACCAGGCCCTTGAAGCCGCCCTCGACACCGATCGGCAGATACAGCACGGCCGGCTTCGCACCGAGACGCTCGATGATCGAGTTCACGCAGAAATAGAAGTCGGCGCCGGTACGGTCGAGCTTGTTGACGAAGCACATGCGCGGCACGCCGTACTTGTCGGCCTGACGCCACACGGTTTCCGACTGCGGTTCGACGCCGGCAACGCCGTCGAAGCACGCGACCGCGCCGTCGAGGACGCGCAGCGAACGCTCGACTTCGATGGTGAAGTCGACGTGGCCCGGCGTGTCGATGATGTTGATCAGGTGCTCAGGGCCCTGACCCTCTTCGGCCTTCCACTTGCAGGTGGTGGCGGCCGACGTGATCGTGATCCCGCGCTCCTGCTCCTGCTCCATCCAGTCCATCGTCGCGGTGCCTTCGTGCACTTCGCCGATCTTGTAGGACTTGCCGGTGTAATAGAGGATGCGCTCGGTCGTGGTCGTCTTGCCGGCGTCGATGTGCGCCATGATGCCGATATTGCGATAGCGCTCGAGCGGATGGCTGCGGGCCATGATCGTGATTTCCTTAGAGATATGGGGAGCGCAGCTTTCGCCGGCTCCCCATGATATAGTTTAAAAGCGGTGCGCTTCCAAGCCTTACCAGCGGTAGTGCGAGAACGCCCGGTTCGCTTCCGCCATGCGGTGCGTGTCTTCGCGCTTCTTCACCGCGTTGCCGCGGTTGTTGGCGGCGTCCATCAGCTCGCCCGAGAGGCGGGCCGACATGGTGTTCTCGCTGCGGGCACGCGCCGCGGCGATGAGCCAGCGGATCGCGAGCGCCTGGGCGCGCTCCGGACGAACCTCGACGGGGACCTGATAGGTCGCACCGCCGACGCGGCGCGAGCGCACTTCGATGCCCGGCTTGATGTTGTTCAGCGCGTCGTGGAACACGCCGATCGGCTCGCGCTTCGCGCGCTGCTCGACGGTTTCCAGAGCACCGTAGACGATGAGTTCTGCGACGGACTTCTTGCCGTCCAGCATCACCGAATTCATGAACTTCGACAGAACCTCATCCCCGAACTTGGGATCAGGCAGGATGACCCGCTTTTCGGGACGACGACGACGTGCCATTTCAAAAACCTTTCAAACTTCAGCCTTCTGGACGAGCCTCTCGGGAGGCCGACCGGCTTACTTCGGACGCTTGGCGCCGTACTTGGAGCGGGACTGGCGACGATCCTTGACGCCCTGCGTGTCGAGCACGCCGCGCAGGACGTGGTAGCGCACGCCGGGAAGATCGCGCACACGGCCGCCGCGGATGAGCACCACCGAGTGCTCCTGCAGGTTGTGGCCTTCGCCCGGGATGTACGAAATGACTTCGCGGCTGTTGGTCAGGCGAACCTTGGCCACCTTGCGAAGCGCCGAGTTCGGCTTCTTCGGGGTCGTCGTGTAGACGCGGGTGCAGACGCCGCGCTTCTGCGGGTTCTGCTCCATCGCAGGGACCTTCGACTTGGCCTTCTGCGGGTCGCGGCCCTTGCGGACCAGCTGGTTGATCGTCGGCATGAAGCCTTCACCTCGTATATGGGTTACTTTGCTGGAGCCATCACAGCACTTCGGAATACAAAAAGGGACGCGGACGGCGAAACGCCACCCCGGCCCCACAACTTTTGCATCCAGCAATGTTCAAGCTTGCCCACCGGATCGCTCCGATGGAACGGGCGGGCCTATACGCAGAGTCGGGCCGGCGGTCAATCCAGGGCGGTCCGGCCACGCTACCGTACGGGCATGATGACGCCTTAACCACGCGGCAACCGGTCCCGGTGCAGAACGCGCCCATGCCGCCGTTTCGTCCTGCCCCCCCCCCCATGCCGGTCGCGGCGCTTGCGAGCGCGGCGGTGGTGGCGGGCCTGTTGCCCGATACCGGCTGGAGCGACGCTTTGGCCTTGCTGGCCATCACCGCCGCGCTGTTCGCCGCGCACGAACGCCGCCATCGCGATATGGCGATCGCCGCGGCGTTGGGCGTCGCCTTGTCCCCGGCGGGGCTGCTCCTGGCGCCGCTATGCCTGGGCCTCGCCATCGGCCGCGGCGCGATCCGACACCTGCCCGTGGCTGCCGTCATCGGGCTGCTGGTCGCCACCCGCCTGCCATGGAACGCGCCGGCCGCTCAGCTGCCGAATCTGGCGACGCTTCCCGCAGCATGGCCGACAAGCCTCGCTTTGGTCGCCGCAATCGGCGTCGGCACGAGTGCGTGGCTGACGGCCCGCGGCACGATCACCCGTCCGGCCGCCGTGTTCGCCGAAGCCCGCTTAGGGATCGTCGTGCTGGCCATGCTCCTGCCACTGCCGCCGGGCGTGCTCGGCTTCGTGGTGATGGTCCTTGCCCTCCCCCTGCCGACCCCCATCCGGTGCCAAGCAGCGAACGACAATATCGTCGTGCGCCGCCCGATCCGCCTCGCCGCCTGACGCATTCGGCCCGCGCGGCGTCTTTCGTCACACGAGCCGCTTGCGGTTTCGCCCGGACAGCGCTAGAGGCCGCCCCCGGCTGCAGGAGTGTAGCTCAGTTGGTAGAGCATCGGTCTCCAAAACCGAGGGCCCACGGTTCGAGTCCGTGCACTCCTGCCAGTTCGCCACGTAACGGCGAACACGCGCATCGCGACGAACTCTTCGAAAAATAAGACTGACAGATGAATGATCTGTCATAATCCTTGACGAAGGTTGTTTACGCCGCCGTCGGTCGTCCCTACACGCGCCCGCATCATGGATGAAGCGACCCGCCACACCCTCGTCATTGCGATTATCGCGGTTCTGCTTCTGATCGGCACGCCGGTGCTCGTCCTGAAGTTGCGCAAGCGCAAGCGGGACAAGCTGCGGCGGCGCGGGATCAAACGCTACGGCCATTGATCGCGTGAGGCAGGCGGGCCGCCCTTGCGTTCGGCGCCCCGTACGGCTATTTGCGCAGGCCATCCGACAGCTGAGGACGGGCAGCGCCGGTTTCCCATCACGGGAAAGCGGCGGAAGGCTCATGCCCCGGCGGTACGGATTTTCGTGATTCCAGCGGGTTTCTGAGAAAAACAGTGGCAAAGACGACCCCCATCGAATTCATCCGCCAGGTCCAGGCCGAAACCAAGAAGGTGGTCTGGCCGACCCGGCGCGAGACGATCATGACGGGCGTCATGGTGGTCATCATGACGACCATCCTCGCGCTGTTCTTCCTGGGCGTTGATACGTTCTTCAACGCGGTCGTCCAGGCGCTGCTCAAGCTCGCGAAGTAAAGGTTCAGGCAATGGCGCGCTGGTACATCATTCACGCCTATTCGGGCTTCGAGGGCAAGGTTCGCGACGCGATCATGGCAGAGGCGACGCGCCTCGGCCTGGAGCAGCTGGTCGAGCAGATCGAAGTGCCGACCGAGACGGTCACGGAAGCCCGTCGCGGCAAGAAGATCGCGGTCGAGCGCAAGTTCATGCCGGGCTATGTGCTCGCCAAGCTGAACATGAACGACGACGTCTATCACCTCGTCAAGAACACGCCCAAGGTCACCGGCTTCCTCGGCAGCATGGGCAAGCCGCAGGCGATCAGCGAGGCGGAAGCCGCCCGCATGCTCAACAGCAAGGAAGAAGCGGCCGCCGCGCCCAAGACCAAGATCAAGGTCGATTATGAGATCGGCGATGCGGTCAAGGTGCTCGAGGGTCCGTTCGCGAGCTTCAACGGCGTCGTCGAGGAGCTCGATTTCGACAAGGCGAAGGTCAAGGTGTCGGTGTCGATCTTCGGCCGCGCGACCCCGGTCGAGCTGGACTTCGAACAGGTCGAACGCAGCAAGTAAGTCCTGCCGGCGCGTGGCGCTGGCAATCTTGCAGAAACACACGGGAAAACCGGGGCTTAGGCTCCGGTTTTATTGTGTTTCCGGCCGACCGGCCAGGGCGCCACGGTGGCAACCCGGCACGCGTTCGGCCATTGTGCCTGCATCACGGTCACCGGCCCAAAGGCCGGGACCGCCGCAGGAGACCCATGATGCCCCCTCACCTTCCCGTGCTGGCCCTGACGCTTGGTCTGGCGGCACCAGCGATGGCGCGTAATGTCGCGCCGACGGTGACGATCGACCACAGCGCACAGCTCGATCATCACAGCGGCCCCGTCACCGCCCGGTATCGCGGCGCGTTGGTGGTCGACCATCGCCAGATCGGCGCCGTCGCGCCCGCCGGCCGCGCCGCCAGCCTGCGCTGCCACTGGACCGCCCAGCTCGCGGTCGAGCGCCACGCCACCACCGCGACCGGCGCCACCACGCAGCGCAGCTTTGTGAGCGATCGGTCGCTATCCGGCCATCGTCCCGGCTGGTGCGCCGGCCAGCGCGACGCCATCGCGCGTGACGTCGCCGCGCAGTCCATCGCTCTGGACCGACACATCCAGGCGGTCGCCCGCGAGGATCATGACATATTGCGTGCCGAGCTCGACCGTCTCCACGGCAGCGTTGCCGCCGGATGATCGACATCCTTGCGAAAGCCGCCCTCGCTGCCGGCGCACTGCTGGCGACCACGCCCGCCATCGCGCAACTCGCGACCAGCGCCGGAGTCGAGGCGACGACGGACGAGAATCGCCGCGGCATCAGCTGGAGCGAGGGCCGCGCCTCGATCGCGGGGGATGCCACGGTGAGCGGCTACGGCCTCGATCTCACGGCGCGCGTCGCGGCGCTGCGCGGATCGGACCGGCACTGGGGCGCGGACGCGGTTGCCGACCTGACGCTCGGCAGCGGGTGGGACGTCGGGGCGGTGCGGCTGCGCGCGCAGGGCACCGCGCATATCTTCGGCGGCGCCCGTGGAAACATGGACTATGCCGAACTCGGCGGATCGGCGAGCTACACCTATGGCCCCGCCGATCTGACCGCGGGGGCGATCTGGGCGCCCGAGCAGCGTGCGATCGGGGGCAGCAACCTGTACCTCTATGCCAATGCGAGCGCGGGCCTCCCCGGCACGCCGCTGACCGCGATCGCCGGCGTCGGCCATTCGTCGGGAACGGTCAGCGACCCGGTTCGCGCGGAGCGGTTGCGCCCCGGCGGCGCCTATACCGATTGGCGGCTCGGCGTCGAATATCGCCGCGATCGCCTGACGCTGGGCGTCGACTATGTCGGGACGGACGTCACGCGCGCCGATGCGTTCGGGCCGTTCGCGGATGCGGGCCATGCCGGCGACAGGCTGCTCGGCCGGGTCCGCTTCGACTTCTGATCCCGCGCATCGCCACGGGACGCGATCACGCCGCCTGCGCGATCTCGTCCCGTTCCGCCGCGCGCAGCGTCAGCACCGCGGTCGCGCCCAGTCCCTTGCCGTCGCTCTCGAGGCGCAGGCTGCCCTCCATCGCGGTCATCGAATTGGCGCACCAGTGCAGGCCGAGCCCGCCCGATTTGTGCGCGCGCGTCGAGAAGCCGCGCTGGAACAAGGTCGCGCCCGTCGCCGCATCGAAGCCCTCGCCATCGTCGAGAATGCGTACGACGACCTGATCGCCGTCCTCGTCGATCGTCACCCCGATCGACCCGCTCTGCCGCCCGGTCGCCGCAATCGATTCGGCCGCATTGCCCAGCAGGTTGCCGATCACCTGGCTCAGGATCACGCGGTTCGCCAAGGCCAGATGCGCCTCCGCCGGGAAGCTGAACGCGATCGACGCGCTGTCCGAATAGCGCGCGATGGCCGCGTTGCGTGCGACGATCTCGCTGAGGTCGCAGCGTTCCAGGCTGGGGCGCTCGTGCGCCTGCTTCTGCTGTTGCCCGATGATCTCCAGCACGTGCGCCATCGCCTCGCGCCCCACCTCCAGCTCGCGGCGCATCGCCTCGCGGCTCGCCATCTTGGCGGCGAACGCGGCCTGGACGAAGGCGGCGAGCTTGGCGCGGCGCTCGGCCGGCAAATCGTCGCGCGCGAGTTCGGTGATCGCCCGTTCCAGCGTCGCGCGATCGATCGGCGGCGCCTGCGCGATGCCCTGGCTCAGGATCGTGCTGATCGGATTGAGCGCGTTACGCACATTATGCATCACCGCGACTGCGCTCTCGCTGCGGCCCAGCGCGAAGCTCTGCACCTCGATCTGTTCGCGCAGGTCCTTCAGCTGCGACAGCATCGCGTTGAGGCTGCGGCCCAGCGAGCCGAATTCATCGCGCCGCCCGTCGTCCTGGAACAGCGCCATCGATCCCGACGCGCGCACCCGCTGCATATGCCGTTCGACGCGCAGCAGCGGCGCCAGCACCAACCGCGCGATGACGCGGCGCAGGACGAGCAGCACGATCAGCAGTAGCAGCGTCGACCCGGCGATGGCGAGCAGCAGCATCCGCCGTCCCAGCAGCGACACGTCGCGCACGACATGGAATCGTGCCGCGGCAACGGCATGGCCATCGACACCCGCGATCGGCACGGCAATCGCCATCGTGCGCTTGCCCGGCGTGACCATCGGCGCATCGCCCAGCCCGGACCGGTCGATGCGCGCATCGAGGCGGATCAGGTCGGACAGCTGACGCGACGTCACCTGCCGCGCCATGAGCACATAGCCACGCGGGATGCCGGTGCCGTCGGAGCGCCGCACCTGCGCCACGCCGATCGCCGCGACCACCGGCCCGAGCCGCGCATAGAAATGCCCGGAATTGTTGCGTCCGATCACCCTGGCGAGATCGGCATGCGTCGCCAGCTGCACCAGCGCCGTGCGCAGCCGCACCCGTTCGCGTCCGCTGGCGGGGTCGAGCCAGCGCGCGATGCGCAGCGTCCCCTGCGGCGTCACATAGGCCATGCCCTGCACGCCGAGGTTGGTCATCGCCAGCGGCGAGAAGCTGTCGCGTTCGAACGTCGCCGCCGCGGGCGATCCCGGCGGCGTCGCCATATAATCGTAGCTCTGCGTCCAGTCGCCATAGTCGCGCACGGCGTTTTCGACCTTGGCGGCATATTCGCCCAGCGCCGCCTGCGTGCGCTCGACATGGCCAGCGATCGCCTTGGCCTCCAGCGCCGAAAAACTCGGCGTGATGACGCTGGCGAGCAGTAGGGTGATCCCCAGCGCACCGGCCACGCCGACCGCGGTCAGGATCAGCACCAGCTTGGCACCGAGCGAGGCAGGACCGATCGGCCGCCGGCGCCCGAAGGGCCACCGGGTCCGTAGCGCCGGGATCATCCGTGCGTGCCCGTGGCGGCTCCGGCTTCGACCAGGTCCTGATTGAGGAACCGCTGCTCAGCCAGCGCCAGCGCCGCATCGGGCGCAACCGGCCGCGAGAAGAAATAGCCCTGCAAATGGCTCGCCCCCGCGAGTCGCAGCGCCTGCACCTGCGCTTCGGTCTCGACGCCCTCGGCGATCACTTCCAGCCCCAGCGCGCGGCCCAGGTGGATGATCGAATGGACGATCGCGGCACTCTCACGCTCGCGCCCCATGCCGTCGATGAAGCTGCGATCGATCTTCAGGCTGTCGAGCGCGAATTTCCGGATGTTGTAGAGCGACGAATAGCCCGTGCCGAAATCGTCCAGAGCGATGCGGAATCCCATCTGGCGCAGCTTGTACAGCGTTTCGGCGGCGCGTTCGGCGTCGTCGAAGATCGCGGTCTCGGTGATCTCGATCTGCACGCGGTTCGGCGTCACGCCGGCGCGCTGCACCGCCTCCATGATGTGGCCGACGAAATTGTGGCGGCGGAATTGGCGGGGCGAGAAGTTGACCGAGACATATTGGCCGGGGAAGCGCGTCACCATGGCGAGCGCGGTGTCGAGGATCCAGTCGCCCAGTTCGTGGATGACGTTCGATTCCTCGGCGATCGGGATGAAGGTCGCCGGGCTGATCGGCCCATATTCCTGCGTGTTCCAGCGGACCAGCGCCTCGAAGCCCGTCACTTCCAGCTGGTTGCGCGCGACGATCGGCTGATAGACGAGGCTCAGCTCGTCGCGCGCGATCGCCTGGCCCAGCCCATGTTCGATCCGGCGGCGGAAGCGGATGCCCTCGTCCATGCTCTCGTCGAACAGGCGGGTCACGCCGCGGCCGGCGCGCTTGGCATCGTTGAGCGCCAGGTCGGCGCGGCGCAGCGCGTCGATGGGATCGCACACCCCTGCCCCCTCGACGACGACAAGGCCGGCGGAGGCGCCGCTCTGTACCGAATTGCCGAATACCTGATGCGTACCGGCGCAGGCCGCGACGATGCGGTCGCAGGCCATGACCGCCGCCTCCTCGCCGGGTGCATCGAACAGCACGCCGAATTCGTCGCCACCCAGACGCGCGACGATCGCGCCCTCGGGCGCCTGCGCATGGAGGATGCTGCACACTTCGCGGATCAGTGCGTCGCCGGCCAAGTGGCCCAGCGTGTCGTTGACGATCTTGAACCTGTCGAGATCGAACATCGCGGTCGCGAACAGGCCGGGCCGCTTGGCGCGATCACCCAGCGCGCGCAGGAAGGCGAGCCGGTTGGGCGCATCGGTCAGCGAATCGTGCGTCGCCATGTGGATCGCGCGGCTTTCGTTCGCGGCGAGTTCGGCGCTCTGCTCCTCGAGCTGGACGATCTGGGCGGCGAGCTGCTCCCGCGCGGCGGTGAGTTCGCGATCGACCTGCCAGCGATGCGCCAGGGCGGTCGCGGTCTGGACGATCTCCGCCACTTCGAACGGCTTGGCGATGTAGAAGATCTTGTCCGCCGGCCCTGCGACCTTGCTGATCTCGATCGGCGAAAAGTCGGAAAAGCCGGTGACGATGCACAGGTTGATCTCGGGATCGAGCGCGCGGATGCGACGCGCGGTCTCGCGGCCGTCGATGCCCGGCGGCATGCGCACGTCGATGAACGCGACGGCATAGGGCGTGCCCGCCGCCAGCGCCGCCTCCACCGCCGCGACCGCGTCGAGGCCCTGATGGCAATGCGTCAGGTCGAAGCTGTCGTCCGCCGCCGCATCCGCCGACGGCGCGTCGTCGCCGAACAGCTCCGCCGCCATCGCGTCGAGCGCATTCTCCGCCGCACCGCGCTGCACCGCGAAGCAGCGGGCATAGCTGTCGTGCATGGCCGGCTCGTCATCGACGATCAGCAGGCGCTTCGAAACGGCGGCGGTCATCTGCAGCAACTTCCCTCTTATGGTTGACGAGGGAGTAAGCAGATGCGGTTAAGGCGTCGTAAACGCCCCCGCCGACGCGGCCGTGCCCATGCGTTCGGCCAGCGCCTGCTCGCCGAGCACGATCGCGCCGAGCGGCCCGGCATTGCCCCCCAGCGCGGGCGGCACGATGAACGCGGGTTCGGCGATCTCGGGCAGCGCGATATAGCCGGCGAGGCTCTGCACCATCGCGTCGCGGACGCGCGGGAACAGATGGTCGTTGCCGACCATCACGCCACCGCCCATCACGATCCGCCGCGGCACGCCGGTCAGCACCAGCGTATGGCACAATTGGCCCAGCACATGCGCGACGGGTTCCCACACCGGATGGTCCGCGGGAATGTCTTCCCCCTTGCAGCCGGCGCGCGCGCCGATCGCGGGCCCGGCGGCCAGGCCCTCCAGGCAGCTGCCGTGGAACGGGCAGATGCCCATCCAGTCGTCGCCCGGCATACGCTGCGGCCGGATATGGCCGAATTCGCTGTGCGTCAGGCCGTCGACCGGCTTGCCGCCCGCGATCAGGCCGACGCCGATGCCCGTGCCGACGGTGACATAGGCGATATCGGGCAGGCCCTTCGCTGCGCCCCAGCGCGCCTCGGCCAGCGCCGCGCCGACCACATCGGTGTGGAAACCGGTCGGCACCTGATAGCGCGCGGACAGACGGCCCGCGACGTCGGTGCCCGCCCAATGCGGCTTGGGCGTCGAGGTGACGTGACCGTAATCGGCGGCATGCCGGTCGATCGAGATGGGGCCGAAGCTCGCGATACCCAGCGCCTCGAACCCGCCCCAACCGTCCAGCACGGCCTCGACCGCCGCCAGCGCCTCGTCGGGCCGGGTCGTCGGGATCTGCACGCGGTCCTGGATGTCGTCCGGTCCGCGCGCGAGGATGCAGACGATCTTCGTGCCCCCCAATTCGATGCCGGCAACCAACGGGGGCACACGGTCCATTCTGTCATCCCATCCCATGAAAGCAGCGCAACGATCGCGCGGGGCCCGCGCTTATTCTACCGTCACCGATTTGGCGAGGTTGCGCGGCTGGTCGACGTCGGTGCCCTTCGCTACCGCGACGTGATAGGCGAGCAGCTGCACCGGCACCGCATAGACCAGCGGAGCGATCAGCGGATGGACCTTGGGCATCGTGATCGTCGCGACGCAATTCTCGCCCGCGGCCTGGATGCCGTCATAGTCGCTGATCAGCACGACCTTGCCGCCGCGCGCCTGCACTTCCTGCATGTTGCTGACCGTCTTTTCGAACAAAGGACCCGACGGTGCGATGACGATGACGGGGACGTTTTCGTCGATCAGCGCGATCGGCCCGTGCTTCATCTCGCCGGCGGCATAGCCCTCGGCGTGGATATAGCTGATCTCCTTCAGCTTCAGCGCGCCCTCCAGCGCCAGCGGATAATCGGTGCCACGGCCCAGATACAGCACGTCGCGCGCGGCGGCGACGACGCCCGCCATCTCCTGGATCGATTCGTCATAGGCGAGCGCGGCGTTGAGCGCCGCCGGCGTCTCGGCGAGATGCTTGACGATCTCGCGCTCCTCGCCGTCCTTGAACTTGCCCTTGGCGCGGGCGAGGTTCGCGGCAAGCGCGGCGAGCACCGCGAGCTGGCAGGTGAAGGCCTTGGTCGAGGCGACGCCGATCTCCGGCCCGGCATGCGTCGGCAGCAGCAGGTCCGCCTCGCGCGCCATGCTGCTCGTCGGCACGTTGACCACCGCGGCGATCGTCTGCCCTTCCGACTTGGCGTGGCGCAGCGCGGCGAGCGTGTCCGCCGTCTCGCCCGACTGGCTGATGACGATCATCAGGCCGCCCGGCTCCATCACCGGCGCGCGGTAACGGAATTCGGACGCGACGTCCAAATCGACCGGCACGCGCGCGAACTGTTCGAACCAATATTTGGCGACCATGCCGGCGTAAAAGCTGGTGCCGCACGCGACGATCGTCACGCGCTTGATGCCCGCCAGGTCGAAGTCGGGGATCGGCAGCGTCACGCGATCCTCCATCCGCTGCAGGTACGACCGCAGCGTCTGGGCGACGACGATCGGCTGTTCGTAGATCTCCTTCAGCATGTAATGGCGATGATTGCCCTTGCTGATGAGTTCGCCGGTGACGCCCGAGATGGTGATCGGCCGCTCGACCGGATGATTGTCGCGGTCATAGACCTGCGCGCCTTCGGTCGTGCAGACGACCCAGTCGCCCTCGTCCAGATAGGCGATGCGCTGCGTCAGCGGGGCGAGCGCCAGCGCGTCCGAGCCGAGATAGGTCTCGCCCTCGCCATAGCCCACGACCAGCGGCGAACCGAGGCGCGCGCCGATCAGCATGTCGGGGTGCTTGCGGAACAGGATGGCAAGCGCGAACGCGCCGTGCAGGCGCGGCAGCACCTCGCGCACCGCGCCGACGGGATCGAGGCCGGCTTCCACCTTCTCGCTCACCAGATGCGCGACGACTTCGGTGTCGGTCTCGCTGGTGAACACGCGGCCGCGCGCGATCAGTTCGTCACGCAGCGCCTTGAAGTTCTCGATGATGCCGTTGTGGACCACCGCGACCTCGTCGGTCGCATGCGGGTGGGCGTTGTTGGTGGTCGGGCCGCCATGCGTCGCCCAGCGCGTGTGGGCGATGCCGGTCGTGCCGGGCAACGGCGCGGCGGCGAGTTCCTTCGCAAGGTTGACCAACTTGCCCGATGCACGACGCCGCTCGATCATGCCGTCATGGTCGGTTGCAATACCCGCCGAATCATAGCCGCGATATTCCAGCCGCTTCAGACCGTCGAGCAGACGATCCGCAACATCCTCGGCCCCGACGATCCCTACGATTCCGCACATGTTATTTCGCTTCCTTCTTGGCGCGCATCATCGCGCGGAATTTGGTGGCCCAGCCGGGTTTGGCAATCTGCGGCGGCCGGACGAGCGCGAGCGCGCCGGCTTCGACGTCCTTGGTCAGCACCGATCCCGCCGCGACGATCGCGCCGTCACCGACCGACACCGGCGCGACGAGCGCCGAGTTCGATCCAATGAAGGCGTCCGCGCCGATGCTGGTCTTGTACTTGAAGAAGCCGTCGTAATTGCAGGTGATCGTACCGGCGCCGATATTGGCGTTCGCCCCCACATCGGCATCGCCGATATAGGACAAATGATTGACTTTCGCGCCTTTCCCGATCGTCGCCTTCTTCACCTCGACGAAATTGCCGACCTTCGCCTTTTCGGCCAGGTCCGCGCCGGGGCGCAGGCGGGCATAGGGGCCGACATCGGCCCTGGCGCCGACCTTTGCGCCCTCCAGATGGCTGAAGGCGCGGATCGTCGCGCCATCAGCGATGGAGACGCCGGGGCCGAAGACGACGTTGGGCTCGATCACGACGTCGCGGCCGATCTGCGTATCATGGCTGAACCACACCGTGTCGGGCGCGATCAGCGTCGCGCCGTCCGCCATCGCCTGAGCACGGCGCGCCGCCTGCCAGCCTGCCTCGACCGCGGCGAGTTCGGCGCGGCTGTTGACGCCCGCCACCTCGTCCTCGCCCGTTTCGATCACCACCGCGCGGCCGCCTTCGGCGACGGCGAGCGTGACGATATCGGGGAGGTAATATTCACCCGCCGCATTGTCGTTGCCGACCGCCTCCAGCAGCCGCCACAGGTCGCGCGTGCGCACCGCGGTGACGCCCGAATTGCACAGGTCGACCGCGCGCTCCTCGGGCGACGCGTCCTTGAACTCGACCATCTTGGCGATCGTGCTGTCCGCATCCGCAATGATCCGGCCATAGGCGCGCGCATCGGCGGGGCGGAAGCCGAGCACCGCGACCGTCGGCGCATCCTCCGCCTCCAGCCGCGCCGCAAGTCGCGCCACCGTCTCGGTCGCGAGCAAAGGCGTGTCGCCGAAGCAGACGATCGCGACCCCGTCGAAATCGCTGAGAGCGTCCTTCGCCTGCAACGCGGCATGCGCGGTGCCCAGCTGCTCGCGCTGCCACGCGATCTCGACACCCGTGGCGGCGACCGCCGCTTCGACCTGCTCGCCGCTCGCGCCGACCACGACGACGCGGCGCGTCGCCCCGGCCTGGTTCAAACTGTCGATCAGGTGGATCAGCATCGGCCGCCCGGCGATCGGGTGCAGCACCTTGTGCAGATCGGACTTCATGCGCGTACCCTTGCCCGCGGCAAGGATGATGACGGCGAGAGGACTGGTCATGGCGACGTCGCCTGCCACGGAAGACTTGCCATTTCCATAGGGAGACGTCACCGGCCCGGCATATGACGCTAAATTCATCGCCCGATCCGTTTTTCGACATTGTCGGCTTCGACCTGGACGGCACGTTGCTCGATACGAGCGGCGACCTGGCGGCGGCGGTGAACCATGCACTCGCCTCCATCGACCGGCCGCTGCTGACCGTCGAACAGGTGAAGCCGATGATCGGCGGCGGTGCGCGGCACATGCTGGCACAGGGGCTCGCCGCGACCGGTGGCTGCGACGACGCGACGCTCGACATGCTGCATCGGCGGCTGCTCGACCATTATGAAGCAAACATCGCGGTCTTGACCCGCCCCTATCCCGGCACGCTCGCGGCGCTCGACACATTGGCGGCGCGCGGCGTGCGGATCGCCGTCGTCACCAACAAACTGGAATCGCTCGCCCGCAAGGTGATCGACGCATTGGACCTGACGCGGCGCTTCGCGTGCATCATCGGCGGGGACACGATGGGCCCGGGCAATGGCAAGCCCAGCCCCAAGCCGATCTACGAAATGCTCGCCCGCTGCGGCGGGGGCACCGCGGCATTCGTCGGCGATTCGATCTTCGACGTGCAGGCGGGCCATGCCGCGGGACTGCCGACCGTGGCATGCTCGTTCGGATTCCTGATGCAGCCGGTCGAGGAACTCGGCGCGGATGCGATCATCGACGGCTTCGACGCGCTGATCCCGACGCTCGAGCGGCTGGCGGTGCGCTAAACCCCACCCACCCCGTCACCCCGGACTTGGTCCGGGGTCCACTATGCGGCGAGGGGGACGGCTTGAGGCTCGTACGCTGCCCCCGCGGCCCGGTGGACCCCGGACCAAGCCCGGGGTGACGGAGCGGGTGGGGCTAAGGTCGCGCCCCACGCCGCCACTTGATCCACAGATGCCGCGCCAGCATCGCCGGCGGCATACGCAGCCAGTGCGAGCGCACATAGAACGCCAGCCGCGTCACCGGACGGATCGGCCGCCCCCAGTCGTCCCGCGCCAGCAGGCGGCGGCGGAAGAGTCGGTCGCTCCACCGCGGCGTCAGGCGGATACGGCCCGAACTTTCGTACGCCCGCACCTGCGTCCCGAACAGCTGCTGCGACAGCCGCAGCGCGCGCACCACCGCATCGTGCAGGCTATGCCGCGCCGCCTCGTCGACCAGCGTCAGGCCGAAGGCGGCATCGCCCTCCGCCGCCTCGCCATACAGGCAGTGGATATCCCACAGGTTGCGCAGGCCGCCCGCCAGATCGCCGTCGGCGAGCAGATGCGCCGCCGCATGGACGATCATCGCCGCGGGCGACAGCACCGACAGCCCGTTGCCCAGCGGCACCGCCCTCGCGATCAGCGCCGCCGCGTCGGGCCGTACCCGCGCGGTCAGCGGCAGGATCGTATGGTGGACGTCGATCATCCGGTCGCGCTCCGCATGGATCAGCGGCGGCAATTCGTGCATCCAGCGCCGGTAATAGGCGTCATCATACGGATCGGGCTTCACCCATTCCCAGCCCGCCGCGATCAGCGCCGCCTCAACGGCCTCCATCGACTCGCGCGGCACCAGGATATCGAGGTCGCCGATCGACCGCCCCTGCCCCGCCGCCAAGCCCGCTGCGACGAAAGCGGTCCCCTTCAGCAGCACGACCGGAACGCCGAGCGGCGCCAGCGCCCGCCGCGCCATCTCCGCCTCCCACAAGGCCGTGCGGCGCCCATTCTCGGCCGCGGCGCGCGCATCGCTCAGCAGCAGCGCGACGTCCTCGGGCAGCGGCAGGCCGTGCAGCCGCCACGCGAGCGTGCCCAGCAACTGTTCGGCGCGCGCCATGGTGACGAGGCCCGCCCAATCGGTGTCGAGCGCCAGACTGGTCGGATCGGCGAGCGCGCGGGCGAGGATCAGAGCGTCCGCCACAGCGCCTCCACCTGCTCCACCGCCGCCGCGCCGTCGGGATAGTCGATCGCCATGGCCGGCGTGTCGCACACCAGGCGGGTCAGTGCGTCGAACCCGGTCTCGCCGAGCATGACGTAATTGGTCGACGCCTGCGTCAGCCGAACGAACGCCTCCGATGCGGCAACCGCGCGGGTTTCCGCTGCAAAGCCGTGCCGTGGGAAAAGCAGCAGGGCGGGCTGCGCCGGCTCGTCCATCGCGCCGACACTCAGCGCATCGGGCACCATGTGGCGGATGTCACCCTTGGGCGTAGCCGCCAGCAGTGGCCCCATTCGCGCGCTCGGCCAGGCAGCCATCGCCGCGGCGATCCCGTCGTTCTTCAGGCTGATCAGACGCGGAAAGGCGTGGACCAGCCCCGTCTCGGGATCGATCAGCGCGAACTCATCCCCCATGAAGCGCCAGCCGCGCACGGCGAGCAACGTCGCCAGCGTCGATTTGCCCGCTCCCGATTCGCCCGTCATCAGGAGCGCCCGCCCATCGCGTTCGACGCACGAGGCATGGATCAGCAGATAGCGCCGACACCCCAGCGCCAATTGCAGGTTCATCGCCATCTCGGCGGCGAGCAGCCCCTGCGCCAGCGGCAGCGGCGCGGCTTCGGGCAGCATGTAATCGCCGCCGATCCGCACCGACGGCCGCACCCAGCGCCGCCACGGCCGCGTCGCCTCCAGCCGCACGGTGAAGTCGGGCAAATTGGGCGAGGGATAATAGCGATACAGCTCTTCCAGCGCCGCAATCGGCGCGCGCCAGTCGCTGCCGATCCGAAAGCCGATCGGTCCGATCCGAACGCAGAAGACGTGCCTCATGCCGCCCCGATCGGCTCCGCTTCGACCAACCCGGCCACGACCAGCTCGTCGAGCCGCGCCGCCAGTGCATCGGCACCGCCGTCGCCCAGCTCGAACGCCTCGCCGAGCCGGGCGAGCAGCTCGTCCCGATCGAGCGGTCCCGCAGCCAATGTCTCCAGAATTTCGGGCGCGGGGCTGGCAAGCAGATGCGTGATCCCCGACGATCGATGGAAGACCGCGACCAGCATATCCAGCTCGCGCCTCAGCAGCGTGTCGGGCGCCGCGGCGCGATAGCGCATCGGGTCAGCGCGGCATCTGCAACGAGGCGAAACAGGTAAAGCCGCCCTGCCCGCGCTGCAGCCGCCGGATATAGGCCATATAGGCACGGCTGCTGTCGTAGGTCGTACCGGGCAGCTGCCCGCCGGCGAGCGCGCGCTTCACCTCGTCGCCCTTGAACGGGCGACCCGGCGGCGCGAACGCGCCCTTGGTGCCCGCCGGCACGACATTGCCATATTGGTCGATATACTGGCCCGCCCGGCCCAGGTCGGGCACCGGGATCTCGCATGTCATCACCGACGCCGCGCTCTGTGCCAGCGCCGGGCGGATCGAGACGACCGCACCCGCGGTCACCGCGCCCAGCATCAACACCCGGCGACGCGTCGACACGCCCTCCGTCACCGGCGCAGCATCAGGCTGTCCGGCGGTCTGGTCCGCACCGTCGATCGGCGTTTCGTCGCTCATGACACCCCTGTTATCGCAAGCGTGCCTTTCATATTCGTAAGCCACTGGCAAGTATGGCGGGCGTACCGTGGCGGGACGGCCAGCCGGGACGCTGGTGCCGCGCGGCCCGCAAATTGCGTCGCGATCCCCCTCCCGCAAGCAATCATCCTCCGCTAGCGAGGGCGCCATGCTAACCCGATTCGCCCGGCGGCTCAGCGGCGCGCTCGTCATCGCGCTCGGCACGGGCGTGGGCGTCTATGCGGTCGGCGGCAGCATCGACGGCGCGGCGGTGACGGTGGTCGGCGCCATGGCCGCCGCGCTCGCCGCCATGGGCCGCGGCGATCAGGGACAAGCGGCCGCCCGCGCACGGGGGCCCGACGCCGATACGCTGCTCGGCGAGGTGCTCGACGTCATCGCCGAACCCGTCTTGCTCGTCCGCCGCGGCATCGTCACCTGCGCCAACGCGTCGGCGCGATCGGTGCTGGGCAAGCATATCGTCGGCGAAGACGTGCGCGTCGCCATCCGCCATCCCGCCGCCGCCGACCGCCTGGGCCCGACCGGCACGCTGCCCGGCCGCCCGGTCGAGCTGGTCGGCGTCGGCGCGCCCGACCAGCGCTGGGAGATGCGCACCGGCGAAACCGCCGACGGCATGCGCATCGTCCATCTCGTCGACCAGAGCGGCAATTATGCCGCCGAAAAGATGCGCGTCGATTTCGTCGCCAACGCCAGCCATGAATTGCGCACCCCGCTCGCCTCGATCCTCGGCTTCATCGAGACGCTGAACGAAGAGGCCGGCGAAGACCCCGCCCTGCGCGCCCGCTTCCTGAAGGTGATGTTCGACGAAGCCCGGCGCATGCAGCGGCTGGTCGAAGACCTCATCTCGCTGTCCCGCATCGAGGCGGAGAAATACCGTCTGCCCGGCGAACGGCTGGACCTCGGCGAATTGCTGGAAGACGTCGCCGCGGAGATCGCCGCCGCGCGCAGCCCGCGGGCGGGCGATGTGTCGGTCACGATCGATCCCGGCCTGCCCGCGGTCACCGGCGACGAGGCGCAGCTGTCGCAGCTGTTCCACAACGTCATCGGCAACGCGATGAAATACGGCCGTGCGAACACGCCGGTGCGCGTGTCGTTGAGCCTCAACCGCTCGAAACTGGTCCAGCTCGTCGTCCGCGACGAAGGCGAGGGCATCGCGCCGCAGCACATCCCGCGCCTCACCGAACGCTTCTACCGCGTCGATGCCGGCCGGAGCCGCAGCGTCGGCGGTACGGGGCTGGGCCTCGCGATCGTCAAGCATATCGTCGAACGCCACCGCGGCCGGCTGGATATCGCGAGTCGCGTCGGCATCGGCACCACGGTGACGATCGCGCTGCCGGCAGCGGAGGCGGAGACGGCGGTCGCCACGCCGACGGCGGCGAAGGCCTGACGCCGACCGTTCGGCTGCGAGCCGCGCGACGCGTCCCCACCCCCACCCCGTCACCCCGGACTCGTTCCGGGGTCCACCGGGCCGCGGGGGCAGCGTGCGAGCCTCCTGCCGTCCCCCTCGCCGCGAAGTGGACCCCGGACCAAGTCCGGGGTGACGGGGGAGGTGCGGCGGCCGCCTGCACATTAAAAGTGCCCTTACGGCCCCGACCACCCCCCACCCGCCACCCATGTCATCAAAAGGCAACAAAACCGTCACAGAGGCGGGTTGGGCGACGCGCGAGTCGCCCGCGGGGATCCGATGCGCTGTCTTCCTTCCGGCCGCTTGCTGGCCGGCTCTCTGCTGACGCTGGCGCTCTGCCTTGCAGGGTGCAAGGATCAGGCGAATGGCGGCGGCAGCGGCGCGCGCGATCAGATCGCCGTCGTCGGCTCGTCCACCGTCTATCCCTTCACCACCGCGGTGGCCGAGGCGTTCGTGGCGGACAATCCCGACGCACGCTCGCCGGTGATCGAATCGACCGGCACGGGCGCCGGCATGAAGCTGTTCTGTGCTGGCATCGGTGCGGGACACCCCGATATCGAGGATGCCTCGCGCCGGATGAAGCGCAGCGAATATGCCGCCTGCGAGGCGCACGGCGTCGGGCCGGTGCTCGAAATCCAGATCGGCATCGACGGCATCGCCTTTGCCGAGGCGAAGAACGGGCCCGGCATGCGCCTGACCCCCGCCGATTTGTATCGCGCGCTCGCCGCGACGCCCTTCGGCAAGCCCAATCGCGCGAAGACGTGGCGCGACGTGAACCCGGCGCTGCCCGCGACGCCGATCCAGGTCTATGGCCCGCCCGCGACCAGCGGCACGCGCGATGCGCTCGCCGAACTGATCCTGACGCGCGGCTGCGACGCGATCGATCCGCAGGCGCGCCTGCTGGCGCGGACCAAGCCCGACGCGCATCGCGCACTCTGCACGCGGGTTCGCGAGGACGGCGCCTATGTCGATGCGGGCGAGAACGACAATCTGATCGTCCAGAAATTGAGCGCCAACCCCGATGCGATCGGCGTGTTCGGTTACAGCTATCTCGAACACAATGCCGATACGGTGAACGGCGTCGCGATCAACGGCGTGCTGCCGACCTATGCGGCGATCGCCGACGGCCGCTATCCGGGGTCGCGCCCGCTGTACCTCTACGTCAAGAAGGGGCATCTGCGCGCCATCCCCGGCCTCGACACCTTCCTGCGCCTGTATGCCGCGGCTTGGGGACCGGGCGGCCCGCTCGTCCGCCGCGGCCTGATCGCGGCGCCCGCTGCGGTGCGTGCGGCGTCGGCGGCGGTGATCGCGAACGAGACGCCGCTGAACCCGGCGGATTTGCCGTCGTGACGGCCGCCAACCTCACTCCGTCACCCCGAACTTGGTCCGGGGTCCACTTTGCGGCGAGGGGGCGGGCTGGAGGCTCCGGCGCTGCCCCCGCGGCCCGGTGGACCCCGGACCAACTCCGGGGTGACGGAGTGCGTGTGGCCGGCGTCCCAAGCTCCACGCGAGCCGCAGCATGAGCGGCCTCGCCCTCGTCATCGTCGTCTTCGGCCTCGCGCTGATCGGCTGGCTCGCCGCGCGGATGCGGGCGGCGACGTTCCGCAAGCCGGGGGTCGCGCGCTTCACCGCTCTGCCCGTCCATTACGGCTATTTCGTCGCGCTTGCCGCCTTGGTGCCGCCGCTCCTGTTCCTCGCAGCATGGAGCCTCACCTCGCCCGCGCTCGTCACCGATGCGGTGATCGCCACCCCCGCCGCCGCGACGCTGCCCCCGCCGGGCTTCGAGCGCGCCTCGATCCTGTCGGAAGCACGCGCTCTGGCAAGCGGGCGCAGCCATGTACCGTTCCACGCGCTCTCGGTCCGCCTCGCCCCCGCCTATGCCGCCGCGCAGGCGCGCTACGACTGGATCGCCACCGCGCTGGCCTTGTGCCTCGCGATCGGCGGCGGCGCGCTCGCCTTCACACGCGTCCGCCCCGATTTCGCCGCACGCACGCAGGTGGAGCGCGTCGTCATGCTGCTGCTGCTGTGCGCGTCGCTCATCGCGATCCTCACCACGGTCGGCATCGTCGCGTCGCTGCTGTACGAATCCGGGCGCTTCTTCGGCATCGTGCCGATCGGCCAGTTCCTGTTCGGCACGCATTGGAGCCCGCAGGTCATCCTCCCCGACGATCCCGGCGCCAGCCTGGGCGCGGTGCCGCTGTTCTGGGGCACGTTCTTCATCGGCGCGGTGATCGCGATGGCGGTCGCCGTCCCCTTCGGCTTAATGAGCGCGATCTACCTCACCCAATATGCGCATGCCGCGACGCGCCGCTGGATGAAGCCGGTGCTGGAGATGCTCGCAGGCGTCCCCACCGTCGTCTACGGCTATTTCGCCGCGCTCACCGTCGCGCCCGCGGTCCGCCAGCTGGGCCTTGCGCTCGGCATTGCGAACGCCTCGTCCGAAAGCGCGCTGGCGGCGGGCGTGGTGATGGGGATCATGATCATCCCCTTCGTCTCGTCGATGGCCGACGATTCGATCGCGGCCGTCCCCGCCGCGATGCGCGACGGCAGTCTGGCGATGGGCGCCACGCAATCGGAAACGATCCGCAAGGTGATCCTGCCCGCGGCCCTGCCCGGCGTCGTCGGCGGTATCCTGCTCGCCGTTTCCCGCGCGATCGGCGAGACGATGATCGTCGTCATGGCGGCGAGCGGCGTCGCGACGCTCACCGCCAACCCCTTCGCCAGCACCACCACCGTCACGAAGCAGATCGTCGACCTGTTGACCGGCGAGGCGGAGTTCGACAGCGCCAAGACGCTCGCCGCCTTCGCGCTCGGCCTTACCCTGTTCGTCATCACGCTGGCGCTCAACGTCGTCGCGCTGACCGTCGTGAAGCGGTATCGGGAGGCCTATGACTGATCCCCGCCCCCTCCGCGATCCCGCCGCGGTGAAGCGGCGGACGCAGCGTCGCTATGCCGCGGAACGTCGCTTTCGCCGGCTCGGCCTTGCCGCGGTCTGGCTATCGGCGGGGTTCCTCGCCTTCCTGCTCGCGACGATGATCTGGCAGGGGGCGAGCGGCTTCCGCCAAACCCGCATCGCGCTGCCGGTCGATCTCGCCGCCGCGCACCTGCCGATCGCGTCGGCACAGCTGAAGGGCCGCGGCGCCAATCTTGCGCTCGCCGATGCGGGGCTCGAACAGGTGGTCGATGCCGCGGCGATCCGTGCCTATGGTCCGCGCGGGCCGGAGCTGTTGTCCGACGCCGCCTGGCTCACCGTGCGCGACGCGATCAAGCGCGACCCCGCACTGCTCGCCACGCGCACCACATTCGCCCTCCCCACCGCGACCGAGATCGACGTCGCCGCCAAGCATGACGGCACGCGCAGGGCCGAGGCGGTCGTCGCCCGCCTACAGGCGCGCGGCGTGCTGTCCGAAGGGTGGGACATGCGCTTCCTCGCCGGCGCCGATGCGACCGACCCGGTGCGCGTCGGCATCTGGGGCGCGCTCAAGGGATCGCTGCTCACCATGGCGGTGACGCTGGGCCTCGCCTTCCCGATCGGCGTGCTGTCTGCGCTCTACCTCGAGGAATATGCGCCGCGGAACCGCTGGACCGACCTGATCGAGGTATCGATCAACAATCTCGCCGCCGTGCCCTCGATCATCTTCGGGCTGCTCGGCCTCGCGGTCTTCCTCAACACCTTCCACCTGCCGCGCTCGGCGCCGCTGGTCGGCGGGCTGACGCTGGCGCTGATGACCATGCCGGTCATCGTCATCGCCGGCCGCAATGCGATCAAGGCGGTGCCGCCGTCGATCCGCGACGCCGCGCTCGCGATCGGTGCCTCGCCGGTGCAGGTGGTGTTCGACCATGTCCTCCCCCTCGCGCTGCCCGGTATCCTGACCGGCACGATCATCGGCATGGCCCGCGCGCTGGGCGAAACCGCACCGCTGCTGATGATCGGCATGCGCGCCTTCATCGCCGCGCCGCCCTCGCGCCTGACCGATCCCGCCACCGTCCTGCCCGTGCAGATCTTCCTCTGGTCGGATGAGGTCGACCGCGGCTTCGTCGAAAAGACCAGCGCCGCGATCATCGTGTTGCTCGTCTTCCTGCTCGCGATGAACGGCCTCGCCATCTACCTCCGCAACCGTTTCGAGACCCGCTGGTGACCCCCAAGATTTCCGCTCGCGATGTCAGCGTCCGCTATGGCGACACGCAAGCGATCGACCACGTCTCGATCGACGTCGATTCGGACAATATCGTCGCCTTCATCGGCCCGTCGGGCTGCGGCAAGTCGACCTTCCTGCGCACGCTCAACCGCATGAACGACACCGTCGCGAGCGCGCGCGTCACGGGCCAGATCCTGCTCGACGGCGAGGATATCTACGCCCCCGACATGGACGTCGTGCAGCTGCGCGCGCGGGTCGGCATGGTGTTCCAGAAGCCGAACCCCTTCCCCAAATCGATCTACGAAAACGTCGCCTACGGCCCGCGCATCCATGGCCTGGCGACAGCCCGCGCCGACCTGGACGATCTGGTCGAGGAATCGCTGCTGCGCGCCGGTTTGTGGGACGAGGTGAAAGATCGCCTGTCCGACAGCGGCACGGCCTTATCGGGGGGCCAGCAGCAGCGGCTGTGCATCGCCCGCGCCATCGCGGTGGAACCCGAAGTCATCCTGATGGACGAACCGTGCAGCGCGCTCGATCCCATCGCCACCGCGCGCATCGAGGAGCTGATCCACGAACTGCGCGGTCGCTACGCCATCGTCATCGTCACGCACAACATGCAGCAGGCCGCGCGCGTCTCCCAACGCACCGCCTTCTTCCACCTCGGCCAGCTGGTCGAATGCGGCGCGACCAGCGACATCTTCACCAACCCGCGGGAGGAACGGACCCGCGACTATATCACCGGACGGTACGGCTAATGGTGGATCACACGGTCAAGGCATTCGACGCCGATATCGGCCAGCTGCGCGGCATGATCTCGCAGATGGGCGGGCTTGCCGAGGATGCCATCGCACTCGCCATGCAGGCGCTCGCCCGCCCCGATCCCGAACTCGCCGCGCGCGTGCGCGCCGACGACAAGGCGATCGATGCGATCGAGGCGGAGGTGGAGCGGCTCGCGGTCCGCATCATCGCGCTGCGTGCGCCGATGGCGGTCGATCTGCGCGAGGTGGTGGCGGCGCTCAAGATCGCCGCCGTCGTCGAACGCATCGGCGATTACGCCAAGAACATCGCCAAGCGCGTGCCGATGATCGATGCCGATGGCGGCAGCCACCGCATCGAACCTTTGTCACTGCTCCCCTCGATGGCGCGCATGGCGAGCGACATGGTCCGCGCCGCGCTCGACGCTTTCGCGGCGCGTGATCCGGAAGCCGCGATCCGCGTCGTCGAAAGCGACGCCGCGCTCGACGATTTCTACGACAGCATCTTCCGCACGCTCGTCACCTACATGGTCGAGAACCCGCGCACGATCAGCCAGGTCGCCCATTTGCTGTTCGTCGCCAAGAACCTGGAGCGCGTCGGCGATCACGCCACCAACGTCGCCGAGATGGTCTATTTCGCCGCAACCGGAACCCAGATGGCCGATCGCGACCGCGACGGCGCTACGCACGAGGACATATTCTGATGGCACGCGCATCCATGCTGCTCGTCGAGGACGATGCCGCTCTCGCCGAATTGCTCATCTATCACTTCAAGCGTGAGGATTTCGACGTCGCCCATACTCCCGATGGCGAGGAGGCGTTACTGCTCGCCAAGGAGAAGACGCCCGACATCGTGCTGCTCGACTGGATGGTCGAAGGGCTGTCGGGGATCGAGGTCTGCCGCCGCCTGCGCCGCATGACCGAAACGCAGAACGTGCCGATCATCATGCTGACCGCGCGCGGCGAGGAAGAGGATCGCATCCGCGGTCTGGAGACCGGCGCCGACGATTATGTCACCAAGCCCTTCTCGCCCCGCGAACTCGTGGCCCGCGTCAGCGCGGTGCTGCGCCGCGTCCGCCCGGCGCTGGCCGGCGAAGCGCTGACCTATGACGACATCGAGATGGACACGGTCGGCCATAAGGTCCGTCGCGGCGGCGAGGTCGTGCCGCTGGGGCCTACCGAATTCCGCCTGCTCAAGCATTTCCTGGAACACCCCGGTTGGGTGTTCAGCCGCGAACGCCTGCTCGACGCGGTATGGGGCCACGACAGCGATATCGAGAGCCGGACGGTCGACGTCCACATCCGCCGCCTGCGCAAAGCGATCAACATCGGCGACCGGCCCGATCTGATCCGCACCGTGCGCTCTGCGGGTTATTCCCTCGATTCAGGGACTTAATCGCAAAGAATCGAATCGGCGGCGAAACGAAGGAGAAAAGTTTGCGATGAGACGTTGGGCCTCGGTGCTGACACCTGTCGGCGCATGAGGTTTCAAAGGAGATTCCCGCGATGAAGCTCATTCTGCTCGCCGCCACGGCGATGATCGCAGCGCCGGTGATGGCGCAGACCACGCCGGCCCCCGCGCCCGCCGACCAGACGATGACCCCGGCTCCGGCCGATCCCGCCGCGGCGCCCGCCGACGCGCAGACCCCGCCGCCGCCGCCCGCCGCCCCGGCACCGCAGGCGAGCATGCCCCCCGCCGAGACCACCGGCTCGCCCGCCGGCGGCTATGCGCCGACCGGCCCGGCCGTGACCGGCGGTACGCCGGGTTCGACCCTGCCCCCGGTCTTCCGTCAGGCGCCGACCCCGGATCAGGCCTTCCCGCCGCCCCCGGCGAAGGAAAGCTACCCGATCTGCAAGAAGGGTCAGTATGACGGCTGCATGCAGGCGAGCCAGGCCCCGCACAAGGCGAAGCGCCGCGCGCGTCGCTAAGCAAGGCTGACCATCGGCGGGCGCGACATCCTGTGTTGCGCCCGTTCGAAGGTCCGGTATGGAAGGCGCTTCATTCCATCGTGGAAGGAGCGCCTTTTCCATGTCCAGTCCGATCCGCTTCGATGATCGCGTCGCTATCGTCACCGGAGCCGGCGGCGGCCTCGGTCGCCATTACGCCCTCGAACTCGCCAGGCGTGGCGCCAAGGTCGTCGTCAACGATCTCGGCGGCGCCCGCGACGGCACGGGCCATTCCGACGCGGCGCTCGCCGTGGTCGAGGAAATCCGCGCTGCTGGCGGCGAGGCGATGTCGAACGGCGGCAACGTCGCCGAATACGATCAGATGGTCGAGATGGTCGCCCGCGCCAAAGAGGCTTGGGGCGGCGTCCACGTCCTCATCAACAACGCCGGCGTCCTGCGCGACAAGACCTTCGCGAAGATGGAGCCCGCCGATTTCGAATTCGTGGTCCGCGTCCACCTGCTGGGCTCGGCCTTCGCCACCAAGGCGTGCTGGGAGACGTTCCGCGAGCAGAATTACGGTCGCGTGCTGATGACCTCGTCGTCCAGCGGCCTCTTCGGCAATTTCGGCCAGGCCAATTACGGCGCCGCCAAGCTAGGCCTCGCCGGCCTCGCCAAGACATTGGGGATCGAGGGCGCGAAGAACGACATCCGCGTCAACACCATTGCCCCGACCGCCGGCACGCGCATGACCGAGGATCTGTTCCCCGCCGCCGCCTTCGAAGCCTTCGCTCCCGAAAAGGTCGCGCCCGGCGCGCTGTATCTGGTCAGCGAGAACGCGCCGAGCAACGTCATCCTCGGCGCCGGCGCCGGCGTCTTCCAAGCTTCCTATGTCACGCTGACGCCCGGTACGCTGCTGACCGGCGAGGCGCTCTCACCCGAAGGCGTCGCCGATGCGTGGGACGCGATCGCCGACCGCGAGGGAGAGATCGTGCCGAAGACCGGGGCCGAACAGGCGATGACGATCGGCAAGCTGCTCCAGGGCGGCTGAGCCGCCAGCCTGCGCGCCCCGCCGGCTCGGGCCGGCAGGGCGCCAGGGATCAGTCGACGAACGCGCGCTCGATCACATACGTCCCGGCCTTGGCGTTCGAGCCTTCTTCGAAGCCGATGCCGTCCAGCATCGCCGCCGTTTCGCGGATCATCGCCATCGACCCGCACAGCATGATGCGGTCGGTTTCGGGATCGAGCTTCTTCGCGCCCTGCACCGGGTCGCCGAATAGCGCCGCGCTCTCGATCAGGTCGCCGATGCGCCCCGTCGTACGGAACGGCTCGCGCGTCACCGTCGGGATATAGTGGAACTGCGTCGCCGCTTCCTCCGACACCAATGGATCGTCGGCAAGGCGCGCCTCCAATTCGTCGTGATAGGCCAGGTCGCTGACCTGCCGCACCGAATGGACCAGGATCACCTGGTCGAACATGCTGTACACGTCGGGATCGCGTGCCAGGCTGAGGAACGGCGCAAGGCCCGTGCCGGTCGAGAAGAAGAACAATCGCTTGCCGCCGATCAGCGCGTCGGTGACGAGCGTCCCCGTCGGCTTCTTCCCCATATACACTTCGTCGCCCGCCTCGATCAGCTGCAGCTTCGACGTCAGCGGCCCGTCCTCGACCTTGATCGACAGGAACTCCAATTCCTCGGCATAATGCGGGCTGGCGATCGAATAGGCGCGCATGATCGGCTTGGCGCCCTCGCCGTCACCGGGCAGGCCGATCATCACGAACTCGCCCGAGCGGAAGCGGAAGCTGGCCGGGCGCTCGACCGCGAAGCTGAACAGCCGGTCGTTCCAGTGGCGCACCCACAGCACCTTGACGTTGGCGAACGCCTTGGTTTCGGGGATCGTCTTCGGCGTGCGGGTATCGGTCATCGCGGGCAGGACTTCGGGTTGTTCGAGAAGCGTTCGCAATATGAAGCACGCGCCCCACGGTCAACCGAAGCAAAGCTTGTCGGGGCCCCGTCCGGACATTGCCGAGCCTTGCCCCCCACCCCATATCCGTTCCCGATATGGTCATCCAGATTCGCACCACCCTCGACGAGCCGGAAACCGGCCAGAGCTTCATCCCCCACCGCCCCGCGCGCCCCGACAAGGTGGAGGGCGGCCGCCCGTTCAAGCTGGTCAGCGAATATCAGCCATCCGGCGATCAGCCGACCGCGATCGCCGAGCTGACCGCGACCGCGCGCGCGGGTGAGAAGGACCAGGTGCTGCTCGGCGTCACCGGCTCGGGCAAGACCTTCACCATGGCGAAGGTGATCGAGGAATTGCAGCGGCCGGCGCTGATACTCGCGCCCAACAAGATCCTCGCGGCGCAGCTCTACGGCGAGTTCAAGAGCTTCTTCCCCGATAACGCCGTCGAATATTTCGTCAGCTATTACGATTACTACCAGCCCGAGGCGTACGTGCCCCGGTCGGACACCTATATCGAGAAAGAGTCGTCGACTAACGAATCGATCGACCGCATGCGCCATTCGGCGACGCGTTCGCTGCTCGAACGCGACGACGTCATCATCGTCGCCTCGGTGTCGTGCCTGTACGGTATCGGCTCGGTCGAAACCTATTCGGCGATGATCTTCGACCTGAAAAAGGGCACGACGGTGGACCAGCGTGAGATCGTGCGCAAGCTCGTCGCGTTGCAATACAAGCGCAACGACGCCGCCTTCCAGCGCGGCAACTTCCGCGTGAAGGGCGACACGCTCGAAATCTTTCCGTCGCATTATGAAGACAGTGCGTGGCGGATCAGCTTCTTCGGCGACGACATCGAAGAGATCACCGAATTCGATCCGCTGACGGGCAAGAAAGTCGCCTCGCTCAACAGCGTGCGCGTCTATGCCAACAGCCACTATGTCACCCCTGGCCCGACGCTCAAGCAGGCGGGCGAGGCGATCAAGCACGAGCTGTCCGAACGGCTGAAGGAGCTGATCGCGGAAGGCAAATTGCTCGAGGCTCAGCGCCTCGAACAGCGCACCAACTTCGATCTCGAAATGATCGCGGCGACCGGCAGCTGCGCGGGCATCGAGAATTACAGCCGCTTCCTCACCGGTCGCCTGCCCGGCGAGCCGCCCCCCACCCTGTTCGAATATCTCCCCGAAAATGCCGTGCTATTCGTCGACGAAAGCCACCAGACCGTGCCGCAGATCGGCGCGATGGCGCGCGGCGACCATCGACGGAAAATCACGCTCGCCGAATATGGCTTCCGCCTGCCGTCGTGCATCGACAACCGGCCACTCCGCTTCAACGAATGGGACGCGATGCGCCCGCAGACGGTCAGCGTCTCGGCGACGCCGGGCAATTGGGAGATGGAGCAGACCGGCGGCGTCTTCGCCGAGCAGGTGATTCGCCCCACCGGCCTGATCGACCCGCCCGTCGAAATCCGCCCGGTCGAGGAACAGGTGCAGGACCTGATCCAGGAGTGCAAGGCGACCACCGCCAAGGGCTATCGCACGTTGGTGACGACGCTCACCAAGCGCATGTCCGAGGACCTGACCGAATATATGCACGAAGCGGGGATCAAGGTCCGCTACATGCACTCCGACGTCGAGACGCTGGAGCGTATCGAGCTGATCCGTGACCTGCGGCTGGGCGTCTACGACGTCCTCATCGGCATCAACCTGCTGCGCGAAGGCCTCGACATTCCCGAATGCGGGCTGGTCGCAATTCTCGACGCCGACAAGGAAGGTTTCCTGCGCTCCGAAACCTCGCTGATCCAGACCATCGGCCGCGCCGCGCGCAACGTCGATGGCCGCGTGATCCTCTACGCCGACCGCATCACCGGCTCGATGGAGCGGGCGATGAACGAGACGCAGCGCCGTCGCGAAAAGCAGGAAGCGTATAACGCCGAACACGGCATCACGCCGACGACGATCCGCCGCAATATCGGCGACATCATCGCGCACGTCAGCCAGGGCGATCAGGTCACCGTCCCCATCGACGAAGACCGCCCCCACATGGTCGGCCACAACCTGCGCGCCTATATCGAAGACCTCGAAAAGCAGATGCGCAAGGCCGCCGCCGACCTCGAATTCGAAACTGCCGGCCGCCTCCGCGACGAAATCCGCCAGCTCGAAAACGAAGAACTCGGCCTGCCCGTACACGAGCAAAAGGCCCCGATCATGGGCCGCAGCAACGAAGGCAAACCGGGAACGCGCAAGACGCGCTATGGGAAGGAACAGAAGATGCGGATGGGAGGCCGACGGGGGCGGTAGTCTTGTAGAATTGCATTCTACAAGGGCAGGGAGTTAACTGCCTCAGCTACTGCAGCTACGGATCAGGGGAAAGGACGATGCCATGATCCGTAGCTTCGCCGACCCCGAAACCGAACGCATATGGAACCGCGACCGCAGCCGCCGATTGCCCCCGGATATTCAGCAACGAGCCGTGCGGCGACTGACGCTGTTAGACGCCGCGCTTAGTCTCGAAGAATTGGCCGCAATGAAAAGCAACCGCCTGCATCCCCTGAAGGACGACCGCGCGGGACAGCATGCGATTGCCATCAACATGCAATGGCGGATATGCTTCGTGTGGAAGGACGGAGACGCACATGACGTCGAGATCACCGACTATCACTGATGCGGACTGGCTGGAGAACGAGCATGCCGGCCAGCTGCTGGTCAGCGAATTTCTGGAACCAGAAGAGTTGAGCATTGACCAGCTCGCTCGGGCGATCGATGTCGACAGCGATCGCGTGTTGGATGTCGTCGAAGGACGCCGCGCGATCGACGCCGAGCTCGACCTTCGCCTCGCCCGCTATTTCGGCCTCTCGGACGGCTTTTTCCTGCGCCTGCAGGATCGGTATGAAATCGTCGAGGCCAAGCGCGCCCTAAACGACGCGCTCGACCGGATCGTGCCGCGCGCCGCTTAACCCGCCGCCAAATTCTCGCTGCCGACGCCGTAGTAGCTCGCGACGCGATCGGCATAGGCCTGATCGAACACGGGGGCGTTGTTCGCCCAGCTCGGGCCGCCTTCCAGGATACGGCGATCGATGGTGATGACGTACAGGTCGCGGACGGGATCGAACTGCAACAGGCCGAACGGCACCGGGTAGAAGCTCTTGCCCATCCCCAGGAATCCGCCGAGGCTCAGCACGGCGTGCGTCGTGCGGCCCGATCCCTTGTGGACCATCAGCGCATAGACCGCGCCCACCTGGTCCCCGTCGCGGCTTTCGACCTTCAGCGAATGGGCGATATTGGCCTGCGCGAGCAGCTGGGTGGTGGCGGTCTGCGTGTCGGTGGACATCGAAAAGCTCCTGTTTCGTGCCGGGTGAACCGCCTTGTGGCCGCGCCGGTTCCATGTTCACGCGCCTTGAGCGCGCCTGCCGCTTCGCCCATAAGCCCCGCCCATGCGCCGTCTCGCCTTCAATCCTGCCCCGGGTCTCGCCATCGCCCTGCTCGCCGCACTCGGTGCCTGCGTGCCCCAGCCGATCGCGCCGCCGGCCACGCCGACGCCTGCTCCGGTTCGCCCGCAGCCTGCACCAGTCGCAGCGCCGCGCGGCAGCGACTGGCGCGACTGGCCGCTGACGCCGGGCACCTGGACCTATCGCCGCGATGCACGCGGCAGCCTGGCGCTGTTCGGGATGGCGGGCAGCGACGCGGTGGTGACGCTGCGCTGCGACCTGTCGGGCCGTCAGATCTTCCTGTCGCGCGCCGGCAGCGTGCTCGCGCCGCTGACGATCCGCACCACCAGCACCACCCGCGCACTGGCGATGCGCCCGACCGGCGGCACGCCGCCATATGTCGCGACCACGCTCGCGCCCAACGACAGCCTGCTCGACGCGATGGGCTTCAGCCGCGGACGGTTCGTAGTGGAGCAGCCCGGCAGCGGCACGTTGGTCCTGCCCGCCTGGGCGGAGATCGAGCGCGTGACCGAGGATTGCCGGCGCTAGCCCAAAGGCCCGGGGCCAAGGGGCGCGATGCTCGTGCAAAACGCGTTACATTACAAGTCTTGCATGTGGCCGCGGCGATGCGCACATTGCCGGTGTGGCGGGGGTCCCCGGCACATGGCTATCACAAGCGAAAGGAGGTGATCCGATGTCTCATGGTTCAGCAGTGGGGTCGGTTCAGTTCGTTCGGGGGACTGGCTTCTAACACCCGATACGGCGGCACCGGGGGGTATCCTCCCCCAATCAACGATGTCGTCATGGGTTGAAGAGGCCTCATGGTCTCCCGGGCTGGAGCTCTCCGGCCGCTGACCATGTTTGGGGGGTGTCGGGTCGCCGCGAGGCGCCCGGCACCCTCTTCTCATTTCGGGCTACAGGAAGCGGTGCATCACCAAGGCATCGACCGGGCCCAGCCGCGGATGGTCGAACGCCTCCGGCACCCGCCCGACGATCGCAAAGCCCAGCGCCTGCCACAGCTTCGCCGCCACCGTGTTGCTGGCAAGCACGAAATTGAACTGCATCGCGCGAAAGCCCGCTGCCCGCGCCGCGTCGAACGAATGTTCCGCCATCGCCCGCGCGACGCCCTGCCCGCGCGCCGCTTCGGCCGTGACATAGCCCGCATTGGCGACATGCGCGCCGCCGCCCGCCTGATTGGCTTGTATGTAATAACTGCCCAGCAGCACGCCATCGCGCTCGGCCACGAACACCTGATGCGCCGCCGCGAACCAATGGTCCGCGATGGCCGCCGACGTCATGTCGCGCGGCAGGGCATAGGCCTCGCCCAGGGCAATCACGGGCGCGAGCATCGCGACGACGCCCGCCACGTCGTCGGGGCTTGCCGGGCGGATCGTCGGCGCCGTCACGCCGCTGTCCGCCGCGACGGGGTCTCCTCGATCAGCGTGTAGAGCATTGTCTCTTCCCCCTCGATCCGACGCAGCAGCAGCTGCAGGATCTGCCGCGTGGCGGCCCCGAAGGCAATCCAGTCGTCCGCGATCCGCTCCGCCGGCCAGGCCGCGACATAAGCGCGGTAGCGGTCGGCGAGCGACCCCATCTCGGCGGCGAAGCGGGTTGCGACGGCCGCCACCCGCGGATCGGGGCTCGCGCACAGCCGAGGATAGAGCAACGCATCCTCCTTCGCGAGATGCGCCAGCAGCTTGCGGGTCAGCAGCCACCGCGCCTTCCCCAATGTCGTCAAATCGGGCTGCGGCGCCGCCACACAGGCCAGCAGCGCTGCAGTCAGCTCGCGCAGCTCGTCATGCTCGGCGGACAAAGTCCTCCTGCTCAACATGAGCCATCCCCACATATTTCGCGTCGAATCAAATACTAAGCCGTCTCGGTTTCTGGCGGGTAAATGCGGGAGGCCGCCAAGCCCCCTTCTTGAAGCCAAAACGAATCGTTGTGTAAACACAACAGATCATGCAGAATGGACGCATGCACAACCGCATCGCCTTGTTCCGGAACGACCGCAACGTGTCGCGGCGCGAGCTGGCGGAGGCGGTCGGCGTCAATCCGCAGACGATCGGCTATCTCGAACGCGGCGATTACAACCCCAGTCTGGAATTGGGCCTGAAGATCGCCGCCTATTTCGACGTCCCCGTGGACCTGATCTTCTCGCTCGCCCCCTTCCCCTCGCTCACCGACGCGCTGCGCCGGGCCGGAGACGCCTGATGGGCTATGACAGCCGCCGCTGGACCGGGCGCTATGCACCCGGGGAGATGCCGCCGGAGTTTGCCGGTGGCCGGCCCTATCGGCGTCGTTCTTTGCGATGGTGGCTGATGGCCGCCGTGGTCGTCAGCCTTGGCCTAGCTCTCGTCCAGTTCTGGGTGCCGGGCGACCAAAGAACCGGCCTGCCAATCGGATGGTTCGTCGTCATCGGCATCATGAACATGGGCTCGGGCCGCTCACCCTTTGCCAAGGGAGGCTGGATGCAAGACTCGTACGACGAGTTCGAACGTGCCGCCCTGATGCGCGCGACACAGCGCGCCTATTGGGTCGTCACATTGCTCGGCGCCGGTGCGCTCGGCTGGTGCGCACTCGCCACGTCCTATGGCTGGCCGATGCCGCACCGCTGGGGCGACTGGGCGGTCTGGGGCCTTGCGCTTGTCGCCACCGCCTCCAACCTGCCGACCCTGTTCGCCGAATGGGCGATCCCTTTTCCCGTTTCCGAGGACGCCGCATGAGCTACCGCGACGGCTACGACATCCGCAAATGGCAGGCGAACGAGATCAAGCAGCGTCCGCGTCGATACTGGGTTCGCTGGGGCATGAGCGCTGGCCTCCTCTTCGTTCTCACGATTCCCGTCTTCGCGATGGTCGGCGCCTATGATCGCGGCTCCACGCTGCCGAACGTCATGCCGATGAGCATGCTGCTGTTCATCACCTCGCTCCAGTCCCCTTTCACGCGCGAGGCGTGGCTGAGTCCGGCCGGATTTGCGACCTTCGACGAGTTCGAACGTACCGCGCTGTCGGACGCGATGCGCCGCGCCTATCTGATCGACATCCTCGTCGTCAGCATGCTGTTCGTCTGGCTGATGCTCGCCAGCCGCCTCGACTGGCCGATGCCGGCGACCACCAGCCAATGGGGCGCGATCGGCTATGCCACGGTGATGACCATGCTGACGCTCCCCGTCCTCTTCGCCGAATTCATGGTGCCGATGCCCGACCCGGAGGATGAGCCGCTGTGACCGACAAGACACCCCTTCAGCGCCTCGACGCGCTCGTCGGCTGGACCGGCATTCCGGCGCTGTCGCAGCACCCGCCCCGCCGTCGTCCCTTGCGCTGGCCCGCGACGATCGCGCTGGCCCTGGCCTTCGCCGGCATCGCCCTGTCGCTCAGCCGCGGCATGCAGACGCCGCTCGCGCTCGCCGGTTATGGCATCGAAATGCTGGGCTTCATGCTCGCCATGGTCGTCAAGATCGTCGGCCCACTCAAACCCTATGGCGGCGTCGAGAAGGCCGACGAATGGGACCGCGCGGTCCGCGCCCGCGCCTATCTGTCGACCTTCGCCGTCTTCGCGATCACGACGATGCTCGCGCTGTTCGCGCTGATGGCCGGCCTCGCGCTCGACTGGCCCAAGCCTGCGCTGATGCAGGGCGCGGCACAGACGCTGTTCCTGCTCTTCACCATCCTCAACGCCACCCCCGCCGCCCAGGCGAGCTGGGCGGTCCGCTGGCAGCAGGACGACGATCAGGCGGGGTGAGGCCTTACCCCGCGCCCCGAAGTCCCCGGCGTCGCCCCAGTGCAGGCTGTGGCCTCTGCCGGTTCTTGTCGCGAGCTCTCACCGGAAGATCCCAGCCTGCGCTGGGATGACGGACATGGCCACCAGCATCACGCCGGCTGCAACAACCCTTCCTTCGCGATCTTGTCGCGCCACACCAGCGGCGCGAGCTGGTGGACGTTGTTGCCCTCGCTATCCACCGCGACGGTGACGGGGAAGTCGCTGACCTCGAATTCGTAGATCGCTTCCATCCCCAGGTCCTCGAACCCGACGACCTTGCTGCCCTTGATCGCACGCGCCACCAGATAGGCCGCGCCACCGACCGCCATCAGATAGGCGCTCTTCGCCTCGCGGATCGCGTCGGTCGCGGCGGGGCCGCGCTCTGCCTTGCCGACGCAGGCGAGCAGGCCCTGATCCAGCATCATGCGCATGAACTTGTCCATGCGGGTGGCGGTGGTGGGGCCGGCGGGACCGACCACCTCTTCACCGACCGGATCGACCGGACCGACATAATAGATCACCCGGCCCCTGAACTCGACCGGCAGCTCCTCGCCCTTCGCCAGCATGTCGGCGATGCGCTTGTGCGCCGCGTCCCGCCCGGTCAGCATCTTGCCGTTGAGCAGCAACCGGTCGCCCTGCTTCCACGACTGCACCACCTCCGGCGTCAGCGTGTCGAGATCGACGCGGATCGCGGCCTTGTCGGGCGTCCAGTTGACGTCGGGCCATTCGCTGAGCTTCGGCGCCTCCAGATAAGCCGGGCCGCTGCCATTGAGCGTGAAATGCGCATGGCGGGTCGCGGCGCAATTGGGGATCATCGCCACCGGCTTGCCCGCCGCATGGCACGGCGCGTCCTTGATCTTGACGTCGAGGATCGTGGAGAGGCCGCCCAGCCCCTGCGCGCCGATGCCCAGCGCATTGACCTTGTCGAAAATCTCGATGCGCAGCGCCTCGATATCGTTCTTCGGCCCGCGCGCCTTCAGCGGCCCCATGTCGATCGGCTCCATCAGCGCCTGCTTGGCGAGCAGCACGCAATGCTCCGCGGTGCCGCCGATGCCGATGCCCAGCATGCCCGGCGGGCACCAGCCCGCGCCCATCTGCGGCAGCATCTCGATCACCCAGTCGACGATCGAATCGCTGGGGTTCATCATCTTGAACTTCGACTTGTTTTCGCTGCCGCCGCCCTTCGCCGCGACATCGACCGAGACGGTCGCACCCGGCACCATCTCGACATGCAGCACGCACGGCGTGTTGTCGCGCGTGTTGCGACGCGTGAACGCCGGATCGGCCAGCACCGAGGCGCGCAGCTTGTTCTCCGGGTGGAGGTAGGCGCGGCGCACGCCCTCGTCGATCACCTCCTGCATCGATCGGCTGTTGTCGTCCAGCCGGCAGTCCATGCCCCACTTCACGAACACGTTGACGATGCCCGTGTCCTGGCAGATCGGGCGATGCCCCTCCGCGCACATACGGCTGTTGGTCAGGATCTGCGCGATCGCATCCTTGGCGGCCGGGCTCTGTTCGGCCTCATAGGCCTCGCCCAGGGCGCGGATGTAATCCATCGGGTGATAGTAACTGATGAATTGCAGGGCGTCGGCGACGCTGTCGATCAGGTCGGCGGCGCGGATGGTCACGGGCAGGCTGGTCACAGGCGAAAGCTCCTTCGGGAAATAGCCTTTACCCCCCGGCTGCGCGCCCGCCAAGCATCGCTGCGATGCAGCCGTTTCGGCCCCCTTTGCAGGGATTTATCAAGGATCGCGGGGGTATTCCGGTGCCATGAATCGCATGACCCGACCTCAACCTCTCGATATGCGGGGACCGGACGCGTCGGCGATGACGATTCTGGGCGTGCGCTACGACAGCCCGGACTATGTCGTCGTGTCGCTCGGGCAGCGGCTCGGCATGGTCGCGACGCTGTGGCCGCTGGCCTGCGCGTCGCTCGCCGCAATGTCCGTGCTGCTGGGCGTCGGTGCCCATGCGACGGGCCTCTCCCTGCCCTTCGTCATCGCCATCCTGCTGATGATCGCAAGCGCCAGCGTGCTGTGGTTCGCCGCGTTCGGGCAGCATAGCGATCGCTGGCCGGTGTTCCAGCGCGTGCGCGTCACCGGGGTCGCCGCGCTCTCCATCGGTGGCGCGCTGGCCGTACTCGCCGCCGATCTACCGCACGGGTCGTTCGCCATCGTCTGCTGGGTCAGCATCGCGGCGACGATCGCGCTGGTCGCCCTCGCGCTCCAGCCGATCCGCATCGCCACGCTGTCGCTGGCGGTCGGTTTCTCGCTGATGCCGGCGGCGGCGGGTCATATCCTCGCCACGCTCGCCGCGCTCCCCTTCGTCATCGCCTTCGGCTTCGTGATCGTCCGCCTCGCCCGGATCGACGCGCGCACCGCTTATGATCATATGATCGACAGCGGCAACGGCCGCCTCGCGCTCAAGATGATCGCCGAATTCGAAGATCACGGCACCGGCTGGTTCTGGGAAAGCGACCGGCAGGGCCGGCTGACCTATCTGTCGCGCAAGGTCGCCGACGATCTGGTCCAGAACGGCCAGCCGCATCCAATCGGCCAGTTCCTCACCGACGTCTTCCGCATGGACGGCGCCGCGATCGGGACCGAGCGCACGCTCGCCTTCCATCTGTCGTCGCGTACCGCCTTTGCCGATTACATGATCTGCGGCGCGGGCGACGCGCCGGAGGTTGCCGAACGCTGGTGGTCGATGTCCGGCCGGCCGATGATCGACGATCTCGGCCGCTTCGGCGGCTTCATCGGCTCGGGTAGCGACCTGACCGAAAAGCGGCGGTCGGATGCCGAAATCACGCGCCTCGCCCTGTTCGACAGCCTGACCGGTCTCGCCAACCGCCAGCGCATGCGCCACAGCCTCGACAAGACGCTGCAGCAGCAGGCGATCACGCACAGCCCCGCCGCGCTGTTCCTGATGGACCTCGACCGGTTCAAGGCGGTGAACGACACCTTAGGCCATCAGGCGGGCGACGAGCTGTTGAAACAGGTCGCACAGCGCCTGCAACGGATCGTCGGCGATGCCGGCCTCGTCGGGCGCCTCGGCGGCGACGAATTCCAAGTCCTGCTGCCCGGCAACGACCGCGGCGACGCGCTCGCGCTTCTCGCCCGCGATCTGATCGCCGGCCTGTCGCAGCCCTATTTCGTCGCCGCCACGTCGGTGACGATCGGCTGTTCGATCGGCATCGCGATCGCGCCCCAGGACGGCAAGGATGCCGAGGCGCTGATCCGCAACGCCGACCTCGCGCTCTATGCCGCCAAGGCGGACGGGCGCGGCGTCCACCGTTTCTATTCCGACGACATGCTGGCCGGGGCGAAGAGCCGCAAGGCGCTCGAAGACGACATGCGCCTCGCGCTGACCGAGGGCGGCTTCGTCCTCCACTATCAGCCCGTCGTGTCGACCAAGGACGCGAAGATCGTCGGCTATGAAGCGTTGATCCGTTGGCACCATCCGGTACGCGGGCCGATCTCGCCGGCCGATTTCATCCCGGTTGCCGAGGAATGCGGACTGATCGAGCCGCTGGGCGAATGGGTGCTGCGCACCGCCTGCGCCGATGCCGCGCGCTGGCCGGGGGACGTGCGCGTCGCGGTCAACGTCTCGCCGATCCAGTTCGCCAACCCCGCCTTCCCCGCGCTCGTCACCTCCGCGCTCGCACATAGCGGCCTGCCCGCGCGCCGCCTGGAATTGGAGATCACCGAAGGCGTCTTCCTCGCCGGCTCGGGCTCGACCGATGCGATGTTCAAGGCGCTGAAGGCGATCGGCGTCCGCCTAGCGCTGGACGATTTCGGCACCGGCTATTCCAGCCTCGGCTATCTGCGCACCGCGCCGTTCGACAAGATCAAGATCGACCAGAGCTTCGTGCGCGGCGCCGCCGCGCCGGGCAACCGCAACGCCGCGATCATCCGCGCGATCGTCTCGCTTGCCGAGACGTTGGGCATGGAGACGACCGCGGAGGGCGTCGAGATCCAAGACGAGATCGACTTGGTCCGCGATCTCGGCTGCAGCCACATCCAGGGCTATGTCTATGGCCGCGGCGTGCCCGCCGCCGACGTCATGGCGCAGCTTGGTGAAGCCGCACCCGCCCACCCCGTCGGCCACCGCATCAGCCGGGCGCCGCGCACGCGCATGCTGCGCTCCGCCCGGATCGAGATCGGCCGCAAGCAGGGCGACGTGCGCATCCGCAACATGTCGAGCAGCGGCGCGCTGATCGACGGCATCAACATCGATGGCGAGGCGGTGGGCGTCGATGTGATGCTCGAGGTGGCGGAGGACATGATGGTCGCCGCGCGCATCGCCTGGGCGCATGACGGCCGCGCCGGCATCGCTTTTAACGAACGCATCGACCTCGACCGGCTCAGCACTCTACAGAACCGCCTGCGTCACGGCTGATCCGACGTCACCCCGGCCGCGCGCCACAGTGCTCCAAGCGCCGCCGCCCTCACGCCATCCCGGCGTTAAACACGCATTTACCATCACCCGCTAACCCGGTTCGCACCCGCCGGCATTCCGCCGAGCGGGTGGCAGGAACCGCCCTCGATGAGCATGCACGCGCCGATCGACATCACCACGCTCGGTCTCGACGAAGCCGCCATCCACGCCATGCGCTTTGCGGGCGGGGTCGAACTGCACAATCCCTACATCGATCTCGTCATGGCGCGCGGATTCCTCAATGCCGACGAATGCGCGCTGATGTGTACGATGATCGATGCCAACCGCCAGCGGTCGCGCGTCGCCGATGGCGTGTCGCAGATGCGCACCAGCGAAACCTGCGCGTTCGATGTCGACGAGCCGCTCATCCAGTTGCTCGACCTGCGCATCTCGCTGTTTCTCGGCGTCGGTCCGCAGTTCGGCGAAAGCGTGCAGGGTCAACGCTATGCCGTCGGTCAGGAATTCCGCAGCCACGCCGATTATTTCAAATCGACCGATCCCGAAGACACCTCGCACCTGCGGCGCTGCGGGCAGCGCACGTGGACCGCGATGATCTACCTCAACGAGCCAGAGGCAGGCGGCGAGACCTATTTCCACCATCTCGACCACGATTTCGTGCCCGAAATGGGCACCATGTTGTGCTGGAACAACATCGACGCCGAAGGCAAGCCCAACCCTTACACGGTCCATCAGGGCAAGCCGGTGATCGCCGGCACCAAGTACATCGTCACCAAGTGGTTCCGCGAGCGCCCCTGGAACAGCCCGCTGCCCACGCCGGCGCCGGTAGCGCCCCCCGCCGTCGACAGCTCGGTCCGCGCGATGCGCGCGCTAAAGGGTCGCCGCTGACACGGACGCGCCGGTGCTGCTCGCCCTCCTCCTCGCCCAGCTCGCCACCGCGCCCATCGGGCCCGCCGCGCCGCCGCAACCCGACATAGAAGTCACCGGCCGCCACCTCTCGCGCCTGCGCCTCTCGCTCGACCTCGACGGCGGCGTGCTGAAGGCCTGCCGCATCACCGTCTCCAGCGGCGACGCGCTCATCGACGCGCTGGCCTGTCCCGCCGCCCGCACCTGCGTCGCACAGCGGCCGCGGACCAGCACCGTCCTGCTCGCCTGCATCGACCAGCGCATCGGCACCGCGGTGCGGGCGCATGATGGCGTGCCAGGCAGCATCAACGGCGCGGAACGTTAAGTCTCGATCCCCCTCCACCATCCGTTGTGAAGCCCCACCCGCAGGCATAGTACATCCCGCGAGGAGCTATGCCGCGCCATGACGCTGACCGAGCTGGGCACACGCATCTGCATCATGGGGCCGTCGAACAGCGGCAAGTCGACGCTGGCGCAGGCGATCGCGAAGGCCCGGGGCTTGCAGGTGGTCCACCTCGATCAGCTCCACCATCTCCCGCACACCGACTGGGTGCCACGACCGCCAGCCGAGTTCGCGGCGCTCCATGATGCCGCGATCGCCGGCGACCGCTGGGTGGTGGACGGCAATTACTCGCGGCTGCTCCCGCAACGCCTGCAGCGGACGACCGGCCTCATCCTGCTCGACGTTCCGACGACGACCAGCCTGTATCGATACATCCGACGTTGCTGGTTCGAGCGCGACCGCCGCGGCGGGCTGGAAGGCGGTCGCGATAGCGTGAAATGGGATATGATCCGGCACATCGCCATCGCCACCCGAGCCAACCGGACCCGCTACCGCACCCTGTTGGACGGCATCGCCCTGCCCAAGATACAGATCGCGTCCACCGCGATGCTAACCGCCTTCTACCGCGCCAACGGCTTGCGGCGATAAGGTCGCAACTGTCATTTGACGGACAGCGGGGTCAGCGCAAACAGACGACGCCCCGCCCCCTCAAACCACCCCCACAATCGGCGCGCGGAAGCAAAGAGGGATCGACCGGTCGGTCAGTGCGCGCGGCGCGAACGGGGGAACGCGGCCGCCGGTGAAGGGGACGAACAGCGCCGGGCCGAGCGTGCATCGATCCAGCGTACCGTCGGCGCGCTTGGTCATGCGCAGCAATTGGGTGCTCGTGTCGGACGGGCCGATGGGCATGACGATGCGGCCGCCGACCTTCAGCTGGTCGACCAGCGGTTGCGGCACCGCGGTGGCGCTGGCGGCGACGACGATCCCGTCGAAGGGCGCCCGCTCCGGCCAGCCGAGGAAGCCGTCGCCCGCCCGCACGGTGACGGTCGCATAGCCCATCCGGCGCAGCCGCGCGGCCGCCGTGCGGGCGAGCGGCGCGACGATCTCGACCGAGGCGACGCGCGCCGCGACCGTCGCGAGCACCGCCGCCTGATAGCCCGATCCCGTGCCGATATCGAGCACATGGGCGCTACGATCCGCGGGCAGGTCCAGCGCCGCGGTCATCACCGCGACGACATAGGGATCGGAAATCGTCTGGCCGTGGCCGATGTCCTGCGGCAGGTCGACATAGGCCGCCGCGCGTCCCCTGGCGTCGACGAAGTCCTCGCGCGGGATCGTGCCGATCGCCGCCAGCGCGCGCGCCAGGGCCGGCGTGTCCGCCGCCGGATCGTTGCTGCGAATATCGGCACGGATGTCGGCGACCATCGCCGCGCGCTGCTGCGCCGGGGTCTGGTGCGCCCGCGCCTTGGCCAGCATGGTCAGCATATCGACCCCCGCCACCGGTCGCGGCGCACAGCCGGCGAGCGTCAGGGCGGAGAGGACGAGGGCGAGGGACGAACGACGGCGCATCGCCGCGGCTTCGACGGTATCCCGGGCCGCCGCAACGAAACTTTCGTTCATGTTTGGCGGACGGGACGACATGGGTTGAATCGCGTCCGAATTGGCCTCTTCGGTCGCTAAAAAAATTTTCATCGCGCCACTCGCCGCTTGCACTTTCCGGAAGCCGCGGAAGTCCACGCGTCGCGGCCCCTCGACCGACCCGCCGCGCCCCGTCCGCACCGGAACCACACGGCTGCCGCGTCATTAAGCCTCTTGCCCGCGGCGACGCTTTGCCACAATTTGTGGGGGTTGCGTTCGGGGGTGAACCCAATCGCTGGTAGAGATCGATGGCGGCATCCCGTGCCGGATTCGCCATGGGGCACAACGCGGCCGTGAACCGCGACCCCTTTTTGTTCTCACCATCGGGGCGCCCGGGTGATATGCTGTGCATGTCGCCCCGAGTCGAACATGTATGGAACAAGGGACGGTAATCGATGGATTTCAGGGACACGCAGGGTGAGGCCATGACCGATACGATCGACGCCACCGTCGCCGCCGAGGCGCCCGCCGCAGAGGCGAATGGCGGCAGCAAGGCGATCCACGCCCGCCCCTATCCCGTCGAGGTCGATCATAGCCGCGATGCGCTGCTGACCGATTTCGGCAAGGAAACGCTAAACGATCGCTACCTGTTGCCGGGCGAAAGCTATCAGGACCTCTTCGTCCGCGTCGCCTCGGCCTATGCCGACGATGCCGCGCATGCGCAGCGCCTGTACGATTACATCAGCCGCTTGTGGTTCATGCCCGCAACGCCGGTGCTGTCGAACGGCGGCACGGGGCGCGGCCTGCCAATCAGCTGCTACCTCAATTCGGTGCCCGACAGCCTGAACGGCATCGTCGACACCTGGAACGAGAACGTCTGGCTCGCCTCGCGCGGCGGCGGCATCGGCACCTATTGGGGCAGCGTGCGCGGCATCGGCGAACCCGTCGGCCTCAACGGCAAGACCAGCGGCATCATCCCCTTCGTCCGCGTGATGGACAGCCTGACGCTCGCGATTTCGCAAGGGTCGCTGCGCCGCGGTTCGGCCGCCTGCTACCTCGACGTCAGCCACCCGGAGATCGAGGAATTCCTCGAAATCCGCAAACCCAGCGGCGACTTCAACCGCAAGGCGCTGAACCTGCACCACGGCGTGCTGCTGACCGACGCCTTCATGGAAGCGGTGCGCGACGGCCGCGAATGGAATTTGCTCAGCCCCAAGGACGGCACCGTCCGCGCGACGCTCGACGCGCGCTCGCTGTTCCAGAAGCTCGTCGAAACCCGCCTGCAGACGGGTGAGCCGTACATCGTCTTCGCCGATCACGTGAACAAGGCGATGCCCAAGCATCACCGCGACCTGGGGCTGAAGGTCTCGACGTCGAACCTGTGCTCGGAAATCACGCTGCCGACCGGCCGCGACCATCTCGGCAACGATCGCACCGCGGTCTGCTGCCTGTCGTCGCTCAACCTCGAAACGTGGGACGAGTGGAAGGACGACAAGGTCTTCATCGAAGACGTGATGCGCTTCCTCGACAACGTGCTGCAGGATTATATCGACCGCCACGAACCGGGCATGGAACGCGCCGCCTACAGCGCCGCGCGCGAACGCTCGGTCGGCCTCGGCGTCATGGGCTTTCACTCCTTCCTCCAGGCGCGCGGCCTGCCGTTCGAAGGCGCGATGGCGAAGAGCTGGAACTTGCGCATCTTCAAGCACATCAGCGCGCAGGTGAACCAGGCGTCGATGACGCTCGCCGCCGAGCGGGGCCCTTGCCCCGACGCCGCCGACGTTGGCGTGATGGAGCGGTTCAGCTGCAAGATGGCGATTGCGCCGACCGCGTCGATCAGCATCATCTGCGGCGGCACCAGCGCCTGCATCGAGCCGATCCCGGCGAACATCTACACGCACAAGACGCTGTCTGGCAGCTTCTCGGTCAAGAACCCGTATCTGGAAAAGCTGCTCAAAGAGAAATCCAAGAACAGCGACGCGGTGTGGAATTCGATCCTCGAACACGGCGGCTCGGTCCAGCACCTCGACTTCCTGTCGGTGGAAGAGAAGGATTGCTACAAGACCAGCTTCGAAATCGACCAGCGCTGGCTGCTCGAACTCGCCGGCGACCGCACGCCGTACATCGACCAGGCGCAGTCGCTGAACCTGTTCATCCCGGCGGACGTCGAGAAGTGGGACCTCCTGATGCTCCACTTCCGCGCCTGGGAGCTCGGCATCAAGTCGCTCTATTACCTGCGCTCGAAGAGCGTGCAGCGCGCGGGCTTCGCCGGATCGGGCGGCGTGGAAGCGGACAACACCATCGCCGCGCCGAAGTTCGAGATCGGCGAGACGACGGACTATGACGAATGCCTGGCGTGTCAGTGAGGTGTGGGAGTCCGCTGATCGCCTGACTTGAAGGTCACGGCATGCCGCAACCCCCTCGCCCTTCCGCGCCCTCGGCGCTCCCTCCCTCTCCCCTTGTGGGAGAGGGAAGGGGCCCGCGGCCGCAGGCCGTGGGAAGGGTGAGGGGGAATGCGGACGGCCTGACCAAGCGGCAGCAGTTGCCGGCCTCGACCGTAGCCCGCTCGCGCACGCTCCGTCAGGAAGCCGGCGAACCCGAACGCCGCCTCTGGCGGGCCTTGCGCGAGGCTCTGCCCAAGGCAAAGTTCCGCCGTCAGGTTCCGTTCGGCCCGTATCATGCCGATTTCTGCGCGCACGCTGTACGACTGATCGTCGAAGTCGACGGCGACGACCATGCCGCCAAAGTCAAACGCGACGCCGCCCGCACCCGCTTCCTCAAGAACGAAGGCTATGACGTGATCCGCTTCGCCAATGCCGATGTGATGGGGAACCTCGAAGGCGTCATGACCGCGATCGCTGCGGTTGTCGCGACTAAGCAAAAGGGCTGCCCGTGATGGACAGCCCCCTCACCCTCCCGCAGCCTGCGGCTGCGGGCCCCTCCCTCTCCCACAAGGGGAGAGGGGATCATGGCTCACGCCTCTTCGAACATGTCCTGGGCGTTCTGCGCGGTGGCCGACAGGCGGACCGTGTCGCCTTCGATCTCGGCGACCAGGCCGGCCGGCAGGTAATGGTGCTTGGCGCCCTGCCCGTCTTCGGTGCTGGGGCTGTCGGTCTTGGTCAGCTTGATGCGCTCGCCCTCGACATGGTCGACGGTGCCGACGTGGACGCCGTCCGCGCCGATGACCTTCATATGTTCCTTGATGTTGCTGTGATCGTGCATCATGCGTCTCCTGGCTTGGGTTCGGCGATGAAACGACCCGTGTTCCAAATGGATGCATCGGAGGCGCAGCACTGATGCCGCGCGAGAGCCTCATCATGTTCGCCGTCGCCGCGGTGCTGGGCCTCGCCGGCCTGTGGCTGCTGCTCCAGTTGCGCAGCCCCCAGGGCCCGGCGCGCGTCTACGTCTATCGCATGGCCGGCATCATGATGGTCGCCGGCGGCATCGTCCTCGGCTTTTCGGCCTATGCGATGTGGCAGTGGAGCGCGCAGCCATGATCGCTGCGATCGAACCGTGGATTCGCGTCGCGTTCGGTGCATGGCTAATCGTTCTCGGCTATCGCTGGGCGCGCCACCCGAACCGATTCGTCGGCCACGGCGTGATCCCCATCACCGTACCCCGCACGATCCGCGGCCTCGGCATCGTCGCGATCCTCGTCGGCGCGATGACCCTGGCCAGTTATTCTTCCAAGCTTATCCCGGAGTAACCCCATGTCCCTCCTCCAAGCCTCCAAGCAGTACAAGCCGTTCGAATACCCCTGGGCGTTCGAATTCTGGAAGCGTCAGCAGCAGCTCCACTGGCTCCCCGAAGAGGTGCCGCTGGGCGAGGATTGCCGCGACTGGGCGCAGAAGCTGACCGACCACGAGCGCAACCTGCTGACGCAGATCTTCCGCTTCTTCACGCAGGCGGACGTCGAGGTGCAGGATTGCTACCACGAGAAATACGGCCGCGTGTTCAAGCCGACCGAGATCAAGATGATGCTGACCGCGTTCAGCAACATGGAGACGGTCCACATCGCCGCCTACAGCCACCTGCTCGACACGATCGGCATGCCCGAGAGCGAATATGGCGCCTTCCTCGAATATGCCGAGATGAAGGAAAAGCATGATTACATGCAGAACTTCGGCGTCGACAGCGACGAGGATATCGCCCGCACGCTCGCCATGTTCGGCGGCTTCACCGAAGGCGTGCAGCTGTTCGCCAGCTTCGCGATGCTGATGAACTTCCCGCGCTTCAACAAGATGAAGGGCATGGGCCAGATCGTCAGCTGGTCGGTGCGCGACGAATCGCTGCACTGCGAAGGCATCATCAAGATGTTCCACACCTTCGTGAAGGAACGTCAGTGCCTGACCAAGGCGGTGAAGGACGATATCGCCGACGTCTGCCAGACCACGATCCGGCTCGAGGACAATTTCATCGACCTCGCGTTCGAAATGGGCCCGGTCAACGGCATGACGCCCAAGGAGATCAAGAAGTACATCCGCTACATCGCGGACTGGCGCCTGGGCCAGCTCGGCCTGAAGCCGATCTACATGATCGACGAACACCCCCTGCCCTGGCTCGCCCCGCTGCTCAACGGCGTCGAGCACGCCAACTTCTTCGAAACCCGCGCGACCGAATATTCGAAGGCCGCGACCAAGGGCCAGTGGAACGACGTCTGGGACAGCTTCGACAAGCGCCAGAAGGCCAAGGCGGTCAAGCCCGCGAACGAGGACCTAGGACTGCTTGACGGCGGCGACATGTTCTCGCGCGCTGGGGTTGCGGCGGAGTAAAGGGAATGCCGACATTTAGGGGATCCCGACCTGAGGACTTGCTTATCAAGAGCGATGGTAGGATCGTGCCCCCATTCATGTCGGCCGAACCAAGCCTTTTTCCTGTTCGCGCGAGCACGATCTATCCAGCTCCCCCAAATGGGGCAGATATACTATTTCACTGTGAGGGAGACCGGGGCGGGACATACTACTGCAAAGGGGATCACAGCGGCCGACAAATTCGAGCCACTGAATGGTTCTTCACGCACCTTGCTCATCATGTCGGCTTTGCCACACCAGAGTGCGCTATCGTCGAACGAAGGGACGCAAACACCTCCTTCTTCGGCTCGCGCCAAATTGCATCCCCGGCATCGGCGATGGAACTCCACAACCTCTTGATGACCCCCCAGCGGGGGGAACTTGGCCAGCCTTCAAGCTGGCCGGGCGCATACCTTTCGCAGTTATATGCCTTTGACCTTTTCGCCGGAAACTGGGACCGAAGCATCCAGAATTTTCTGCTGCAAAATGAGGGCTTTACGAGACGGCTATGCGTTTTCGATTTTGCCTCATGTAGCTTAGAAGGGCTGGCGGCTATCAAGTTCCCGGTTGCCAGCGACCCCACAGTCCGCATAGGTAAGTTCCTACGGCTTCGGCACGGCTTTTTTCCGAAAGCGGCGATCGAAATGATCGACCGACTTGCGGCAATTCCGGCAGAGACGATCACCCGTTTTCTGAGCCTAATGCCGGATGACTGGATGAGCGCCGAACAGAAAGAGAGCATCTGTGAGCTTTGGTCAAAACACCAGATTGCGAGTCGGCTTGCGGCCTTACGGTCGGGGCTAGGCGATGAGTCACTGCTATAAATTCGCAGTTGCACAATTTCCCGCGGACGAAGTGCGCAACGAGCGCCTGAACCTCGCGATTGTAATCCTCAAAGACAATAAGCTGGATGTACGCGCGCCCAAGAGCCTTGATAAGCTTCGCGCCATTTCCGGGGCGGTAGACCTTGACGCCGTTCGTGAGACGCTAAACGATCTAGCCGTTATTGATGATTTTGCTCGCGAGAATGTGAGCGCGAATGCAATCGATCGCATTGCCTTTATGTCAAATGCAACGCCCATAGCTTTCTCATCGCTAGGGGAATTCTATTCTAACGACGAAGCTTCTTATAACGCAAATATAAGCAAGCTACTAGAAAAGCTAGTCGAGCCGGAAAAGGCACCGCCTCGCGCAGTGCGCCGTCGGCCTACTAAGCTTTTGCTGGAGGTTAAATCCGCATTTAAATCTGAACGTGTCCTTGCCAAAAAGGGTGAGGGTTTGGAAACACATCGGATTGTTGAGAATCACAAAGTAGCGGAAGGGCTATCAGCAGATTTAATCCTGAAAAATGGCGCAATGCACGTTATTCAGACTGCGGACGCCTCAGCCGAAGACAGTTCGGTTCGTCGCACGATCGCCAATATCGCAATATCTGCACTTGTATTTGAACAGGCTCGCATGACGTTCGGCGAGGATAACACCAAGCCAAAGCTTGTTTACAAGGCAAGCTCAGGCATGGAATCCATTATTGCCCCGTCACTTGAAGCGGCTGAACACCAGGGCGCAACGCTGATCAATTGGGAAAGCCGCGACGACCGCAATCGGTTCGTTATAGAACTGGCATCTCTAGCCGAACCGACTCCCAAGAAAGGTCAGCCAAACATGAGTGTCCATGCGAGTGTGCAGCCTCGACTAAAACTTAACTAGGTTTTAGTTTCAAAGTAATCCTCACTCCACCATCGCCTCATTCCCCGCGAACCCCAGCCGCGTGATCCCGGCGCGCTTCACCTCGGCCAGCACCGCATCGAACCGGGCGTAGCGCGCCTCCGGGTCGGTGCGCATCACCAGCAGCGCCTTGGGGTCGGCGTCCAGCGCCTTGAACCGCGCGGGCATGCCGGCGTCGCTCAGGCCCACGCCATCCAGCGTCACCGTGCCGTCGCGCGCGAGCACCAGCGGGTGCGTCACCGTTTCGGACGGCGGTGCCTTGCCCTGCGGCAGGTCGATCGGCACTTTGTGCAGCACCGTCGGCAACGTCAGGATCATCATCACCAGCAACACCAGCATCACGTCGATCAGCGGCGTGATGTTGAGGTCGGACAGCGGCGCGTCGAAGGCGGGGCCGGCCGGGGCGGAGAAGGCACGCTTGCGTGGCATCCTGACGTCTCCTTATTGATGTGATGGTAGAACATCACGACGCCTGTCCGTCGTCAAGGGGCGGTGATTAACCCTCCCCCGCAACCATCCGGCAAGGCGGGCCGGGCCAGACTGCCGCGATGCTCCCCAACCCGCGCCTCTTTCGCAGCCGCTGGGCGGCGCTGCTCTGGGCGGGCGGCGTCCTGTGGTTCGCCTATGACGTCGCCGGATCGGCGCCCGCCGGCAACGGCGCCGCCACCCCTGCGACCACCACAGATGCGACCGCCACGGGCGCCAATGCCGCCGACGTCGCCGCCGTCGCCAACCTGCTCGCCCCCTGATCGCGCGCACCGGGGCTGCCCCGCGGCGCTCCGGCATGGCCTGTTGGATCGCACCGCCCCCGCCGCCCGGCCAAGCCGCTGATCGATGGCGGCTTTTCCGGCGTCCCATGACGCCCCCTGTCCTACACGCCCGATCGCGCGTAGCTGGATCGGCTCCTCGAACAGGAGCATCGTGCATGTCATCCTTCCCCGACGACGATCCCGGCCCCATCCCGCGCTCGCATGCGGACGACGACGCCTTCGACCCGCCGTCCTATCGCCGGCCCAAGCGCAAACCCCCGCCCCGCGCGCCGCGCGAGATCGTCGAGGATCGCCTGACCGTCGAGCTGCGCCGTCGTCACGACGGCTGGACCGCGGAACGCCAGCGCATCTTCCTCAACACGCTGGCCAACACCGGCCGCATCACCGAAGCGGCGGAGATGGCGGACATCACACCGCGCTACGCCTATCGCCTGCGCAACCATCCGCAGGGCGCGCCCTTTGCCAGGCGTGGGATGCCGCGATGATGCGGGCCAGCGGCCGATTGCTCAGCGTCGCGATGGAGCGCGCGATCAGCGGTACGCCGCAGGTCGTCTGGCGCGAAGGCCGCATCGCCGCCGAAATCTGCCGGCCGTCGGACCCGATGCTGATGTTCCTGCTGCGGCACCTCAATCCGGGGCTGTTCGATTCGCGCGATGCGGCGAACCTGCGCGCGCATCATCTCGCCGCGCGCGCGATGGGCTTCGGGCCGGCGATGGACGCGATCACCGACACCGATGTCGAAGCGGACCTGATCGACATCGACGATTACCGCCCGCACCCGCCGCCCGACCATGAACCGTAAAACACGTGCGTCGGCGTGACTTTTGTGACTTTTCGAACCGTCCGCGGCTCAGCGTCGCCGCCGCACCGGCACATGGAAGTCGGCGGGCTTGTCGGCGATCCACGCCAGAAAGCGCGCGATATCGGGATGCGCGCGCAGCACCGCGGGCTCGGCATAGTCGCGGGCCAGCTGCGCGTTGGGCAGGGTCGCATGGATGGTGCGATGGCAGATCGGATGGACCGGCGCGGTCACGCGCCCGCCTTCGGATTTGGGGACCAGATGGTGCCACTCCACCTTTGCGCCCAGCGGCCGCTCGCACAGCGCGCACGTCGCGGGCGCCGTGGTGCGGGCGGCCAGGGCCTCGGCGGCGGCCAGCCCCGCCTTGCGCTTCACGCGTCCGGTCATGGCCCGGATATAGGGACGCCCGCGCCCCGCCCCAATGCAAAGGGGGCGGACCTGCCCGCAGCAGATCCGCCCCCTCGCGTGTCAGTCGTCACCCGTTGCCGGGTGCGTCATGCCCTTAGAAGTGCGCGACCACGCCGCCCATCGGACGGAAGCTGTGCGCGTTGTCGAAGGTCGACACTTCGAGACGCAGGCGCAGGCCCGAATTGCCGGTCAGGCCGCCCAGGCCGATGTCCTTCGGGCCGACTTCGGTGCCGATGCCGTACACGGTCGCGTGATAGTCACGCTTCAGGTCGCCCTGCACGCCCGGTGCGAAGTTGTTGAAGTTGTTCCAGCGGTAGCCGACCTTGCCGTAGAACAGGCCGCTGTCGCCGGCGCGGAAGCCGAAGCGGCCATACGCGCCATACTGCCAGTCGATGTCACCCGACACGCCCTTGGCAACCGCGCCCTCGGCGCCGACGAACACGGGGCCCAGCGGCACGTTGAAGCCGACGATGCCTTCGATCAGCGCGCCGTCCAGGTTATAGCCCTTGGGCTGCGCGGGGATGCCGGCGACGGTCTGACGATCGAACTGCTCCCAGCCGCCCATCACGGCGACATAGGGCTCGATACCGAAAGCGCGCGTGCCGTCCGGAGCCTTGGGAGCGGTGTCGGCCTGCGCGTCAACGGGGGCCGGCGCAGTCGCGTCGGTCGTCGCGGTGGTCGACATGTCCTGCGCGAAGGCGGGGACGGCAAAAGACGCTGCCGCAACGGCGGCCGCGAGGGCGAGCTTACGCATGATGTGAATACCTTTATTGCCTCAACTCGGGCGGCGGGGACCGTGTCCGCTCGCTGCCCAGGCCCCTCCAAACACGGAGATTACGGCTTTGTTGCAGCGCGGGACGGCTTTTACCGGATCGGCCGGGAAACGTGACAAACTTGCCACAGTTCCTGTCTAGCCGATGAACGAAAGCGCGCAATTCCAAGGCAGATGCCCCAGCAGCGCCGCAATTTCGGTGTGACGGAAATACCAAGGCGCTGGCAAATCTACTAACGCAGGTGCGAAAGGATCGGGGCCAGACGTGGCTACGGCGCCACCTTATGAATGGAAGGCAGCGCCGTCAGCGCATGGTGGAACGGGGGGTCGATCAGGGACGCAGCGCGGCGTCGTCGGCGTCGTCCAGCGTGTCGTCGTCGGTCGCGTCGGCGTCGAAATCGTCCTGCGCGTCGTCCTCGTCCATGTCGGCTTCGTCCATGGTCACGCTGGCGTCGGTCTCGCCGACCTCTTCGGAATCCATGTCGACCTCGTCGATCGATTCGTCCTCGACGTCGTCATCGCCCAGGTCGGGGTTCAGATCGGTCAGGACCAGGCCGTCGCTGGGGCCGTTGCGCGTCGCCTCCAGGATTTCGGCGCGCTGGCTCTCGTCATAGCCTTCCTCGTCATAGCCGTCGTCGCCCGACCCGTGGCTCTGCACCTGATGTCCACCCATCGTATCTCTCCTGGATTACCCGGGTCGAACGGCGGGGATGCGGGCCGGGTTCCGTCAGGCGGGACGGAACAGGCGGAAGCGCTCGGTGATCGCGACGACCAGCAGTGACATCAGGCCGCAGATCAGGAACCCCGCGGCCAGCGGCGCGGTGGTCCCGTTGAACGCCTGCCCGATGACGACGCCCACCACGGCGCCGACGGTGATGCTGGTGAACCCCTGCACGCTGGAGGCGGTGCCGGCGATCCCGCCCATATTCTCCATCGCCATCGACGAGAAGTTGGACGTGGCGAGGCCGAAGCACCCCATGGTCAGCGCCTGCAACACGACGAAGCCGACCAGCGTCTCATAGCCGGCCATCGCGATGGCGAGGTGGATCGCGCTCAGCACCACCAGCATCGTCACCGCGCTATGGCTGATCAGCCGCGTGCCCAGCCGCATCACCAGCCGCGCATTGGTCAGGTTCGCGCCCGCCATCAGCGTCGCGGTCACGGCGAACATCACGGCGAGCAGCTTGGGCCGGTCGAACGTGTCGAACATGATCTGCTGCACCGAATTGAGGTAGCCGTACAGCGCCCCCATCAGCGACGTCGACGCCAGCGTGTACCCCAGCGACAAACGGTCGCCGAGCGTCTGCTTCCACCCCGCCCAGATCCGCGACACAGACAGCGGCTGCCGCGCTTCGGGGCGCAGTGTCTCGGGCATGCGCACGAAGAACCACATCCAGATGCCGAGGCTGAGCCCCGCGACCACCCAGAAGATGCCGCGCCAATTGGCGAACAATAGCACCGTCTGTCCGAACGCCGGCGCCATGACCGGCACGACCATGAACACCATGAACGCGATCGACATCACCCGCGCCATCGGCCGGCCGTGATAGCAATCACGCACGATCGCCACCGTCGCCACCCGCGTCGCCGCGACCATCGCACCACCGAACACGCGCGCCGCGAGCAAGAGCGTGAAGCTCGCCGACACCGCGCAGGCGATATTGGCGACCACATAGCCCCCAATCGCCCACAGCAGCACCGCCCGTCGCCCATAGCGATCCGCCAGCGGCCCATGCGCCAGCTGCGCGATGCCGAAACCCAGGATGAAGGCGGTGATGATGAACTGGCGCTGGTTCTCGGTCGCCACGCCCAGCGACCGCCCCATCGCCGGCAGCGCGGGGAGCATCGAGTCGATACCCAGCGCCGCCAGCGACATCAGCGCCGCCACCAGCGCGACGAATTCGACGAAGCCGATCGGGGCGCCCGCAGGCTCCGGGGCAACGATGGACGGGGCGCCGGCAACGGCCGGCGCGGTGGACAAGGTCTGACGGGTCACGATGGCTTCCCTGTAGGCGCAAGCGACGCGAACAGGAACCCGCTACGGCACCGATGGTGCCGCCCACCTGCCGTCAGAGCGCGCGCACCGCCTCCAGTACGGCAGCGGCATGGCCCGGCACCTTCACCTTGCGCCACGCGCGCACCAGCGTGCCGTCGGCGCCGAACAGGAAGGTCGCGCGCTCGATGCCCATATACGTCTTGCCGTAGAGCTTCTTCTCACCCCACACGCCGAACGCGTCGCAGACGCTGCCGTCCTCGTCACTGCCCAGGTTCACGGTCAGGCCATGCTTGGCGCTAAACTTGGTGTGTGAGGCCGGAGAGTCCTTGCTGACCCCCATCACACGCGCGCCCGCCGCGGCGAAGTCCTCGGCCAGCGCGGAGAAATCCTGTGCCTCGCGGGTGCAGCCGCTGGTGTCGTCCTTGGGGTAGAAATAGACGACGGCCGGCAGCGGCAGATCGTTCAGCTGGATCGTCTGGCCATCCGGGGTCGTCACGCTCACCGCCGGGATCGGCGCACCGTCATCCATCGCATCCTCCTGTCATGCCGCGCCATACGGCCTCCACCTCCTGCCGCGTCGCCGCGAAGGCAGCAAGCACCGCCGGCCAGTCGGGCAGCCGCAACGCCCGCGCAATCAGCACCTGCGTCGCGGGCGGCGGCTCCTGCGCATCCGGCGCGACCAGCCGCAGCGTCACCAGCAGCCGCGTCAGCAGATCGTGCGCGGTCAGCAGCCCATCGGGCAACGCCCCCGCCGCGGTCAGGGCAGGGATGGCGACGCGCAGATCGGGATCGAAGCCACTCCGATGCAGCAGCTGCGCCAGATGCACGGTGAACTCCAGATCGACGAGCCCTCCCGGTAGTAGCTTCGCGTCGAGCGGCCCGGCGGGCGGCTTGTGCCGCGCCATGTCGGCACGCATCGTTGCCGCCTCTGCGGGCAGATCCCGCTCGGGCCGCGCGCCCTCCAGCACCTCGGCGATCACCCCGGTGACGGCAGCTCGGGCTGCGGGCGATCCGAACACCGGCCGCGCCCGCGTCAGCGCCATATGCTCCCACGTCCAGGCGTCCTCCCGCTGGTAGCGCGCGAAGGACTCGACCGACACCACCAGCGGCCCTTGCGTTCCCGATGGCCGCAGCCGCGTATCCACCGGATAGAGCGGCCCCGCCGCCGTCGGCACCGACAGCGCGGCCGTGATCCGCTGCGCCAGCCGATTATAATAGAGCGTCGCACCCAACGGCTTCGCGCCGTCCGACTCCGCTGCGAAGTCGCCGGTAAACAGATAGACGAGATCGAGATCGCTGGCGTGCGTCAGCGCACCACCGCCCGTGCGACCGAAGGCGAGGATCACCAATTCACTGTCCGGCACCCGGCCATGCGCCCGCGCGAATTCGGCGACCGTCCCCGCCGCCAGCACCTCGATCGCCGCCTCCGCCAGCCGCGCGTAGCCGCCCGCCGCATCGAGCGGGTCCGCCGCCCCCGCGACGATCTGCGCGCCCACCGCAAAGCGCTTCTCGCCGACCAAGCGCCGCACGGTATCGAGCAGCGCTTGATAATCGCCCTCGTCCGCCGCCCCCAATTCGGTGGCCAGTTCGACGACGCTCCCCAGAGGTTCGAACGCGCTCGCGTCGATCAACCAGTCGATCAGTTCCGGCCGTGTCGCCAGGGCGTCGGCGAGCGGCGCAGCATGGCTGAGAATCGTCGCAAGCAAGGTCGCCAGCCCCGGCCGTGCCTCCAGCAAGCGCAGGATGTTGATCGCGCTCGACAGCCGCTCGAACAGGACATCGAGCCGCAGCAGTGCCGCGGCGGGGTCCGGCGCTCCGGCCAGCGCCGGCATCAGCACGGGCAGCACCGCCTCCAGCGCCGCGCGCGCCGCCGGGCTGCGGAGAGCGGGATAGCGTCCTGCCCGCCACCCTGCGATGCGCGCGGCGGCCTTGCTCCCCCCCTCGCCATCGGCCGCGAACCCCGCCGTCTCGAGCCAGTCGGCCAGCGCCTGTGGCTCGTGCGGCAGCCCCGCCGCCTGCCCGTCGTCGAGCGCATCGTAGATACGGCCAGCGGTCGCGACCGGTTCGCGCAGCAGCTCGACCAAGTCGGCGCCGTTGGCCAGCCCATGAAGCCGCGCCACCCCGTCCAGCGCCTCGCCGGTCGGCAGCGTGTGCGTCTGCCGATCGTCCACCATCTGAACGCGATGCTCGATCGTGCGCAGCAGGGTATAGGATCGGGTGAGCGCAGCAGCCTCGTCGGCGCCGATCCAGCCCGCCCCGGCAAGTGCCGCCAATGCATCGCGCGTCGCCGGTGCCCGCAGCGCCGGGTCGCGCCCGCCGTGGATCAGTTGATGGATCTGCGCGAAGAACTCGGCCTCGCGAATACCGCCCCGCCCCCGCTTCAGGTCGTAGCCGGGGCCGAAGCGTTGACCACTCGCATAATGGTCGCGAATGCGCCGCGACAGGTCGCGGATTTCGCCGATCGCGCCGAAGTCCAACCCGCGCCGCCACACGAACGGCCGGATCGCATCGAGGAAATAGCTGCCGAGCGCCTTATCACCAGCCGCTACCCGGGCCCGGATGAACGCCGCCCGCTCCCATGCCAGCGCCTGACTTTCATAATAGCCGATCGCCCCTTCGACCGGCAGCGCGATCGGCGTCGCTTCGGGCGATGGGCGCAGCCGCAGATCGACACGCAGCACATAGCCATCGCCATCGCGCGCCTGCAGCAACTCGACGACACGCTTGGCGATCCGCACCGCCGCCTCTTCCGGCTCCTCACGGGCGCGGTGCGGCAGCGTTTTCGGGTCGAACAGCAGGATCGGATCGATGTCGGACGAATAGTTAAGCTCGCGACTGCCCTGCTTGCCCAGCGCGATCGCGACGAAGCCGCGCGGCTCCTCCCCCGGGGTACGCTCCGCAATCGCGGCACGGATCGCGCGATCGAGCGCTGCGTCGGCGAAATCTGTCAAGGCGTGTGTGACCGCGGTGAGATCGAGCGCCCCGGCAAGATCGCCGATCGCCACCGACAGCGCCAGCGCCCGCCGATCCAACCGCAATTGCCGTGCGACTGGCATATCAGAATGGGCGCTGGTGAATCCCAGGTCGATCTGCCCCGCCGCCAATCGCTCCGCCAGCACCGGCTCACGGTCGAGCAACAGCGACAGGAAGGGCGCATGTACTCGCGCACGCTGGATGGCATCGGTAAAATCGGGGCCAAAACCGGGGGGCATCGCGTCACATCCTTCGCGAACGACCGGTTTCGTTCGCACGCAACAATTCGCGTATCCGGCCGTTGGAACGATTATGAACGCCAATGCGCATCCCGTCGAGAAAAGCCGTCAGGGCGACTATGTCGTCCGGCGCCCGCGCTCGACCGACGCACTCGGCCACAGCCTGCGCGGCGCGTTCGGCAGCTCCGACATGCCCGATGACTTCGCGATGCTGCTAAAGCGGATTGACCGCGCGACACATTGATTGCGGCACTAGCCGCGGGTCGCTTCAGCGCCCCCGGCTGAGTTCGTCGACTTCACCCATGATCGTATCGAGCGCCGTTTTGTTGACGTCCTGCTCGTGCTCGCGGCGCGACGGCAGCGTGCCATCGTTCAGGATCGTTTCCAGCGCCACACGCCCACGCGCGACGCGGCTCTTGATGGTGCCGACCGCGACCTGACAGATTTCGGCGGCTTCTTCATAAGCGAAACCGCCGGCACCAACGAGGATCAACGCCTCGCGCTGCGGCTGCGGCAGGTGGAGCAAGGCGCGCTGCATGTCGCCCAGTTCGACGTGACGATCCTGGCTTGCCGGAGCCGCCAGAATGCGGTCGGCGACCAGATCGTCCCACTCGCCCTTGAAGCGCGCACGCCGCATCTGCGACAGATATAGATTGCGCAGGATGATGAAGGTCCAGGCACGCATATTCGTACCGGCCTGGAAGCGCTGACGCGCCGCCCATGCCTTCAGCAGCGTTTCCTGAACAAGATCGTCGGCGAGATCGCGGCTGCCCGACAACGAGCGACCGAAGGCGCGCAGATGAGGGATGACCTGCGCCAGCTGTTTCTTGAACTCGGGATCCGACAGCGCAACGTGTTCGACCGGCTCGACCACCGCATCGTCGTCATCGTCATACTGGTCATCACGCGTAGCGGGCTGGGTCATGCAAATCCGTTCGAAGCCGGGGACAACATCGCCGCCTGTCTGGCGAAAATAGGTGTCTCTTCCGGCAAATACCAGTCGTGCGGCCGAAAAGCCTTGCGGTCAGCGCAAGATCAGAAAGGCGAATATGGCGATGACGAGCACCAGCGAAATGCCGAGCACATAGCGGGCAACTCCCGGAGTCGCGCCCGCACGGGCCTCGGTTGCGGTGACATGCACTGGTTCGTTCGGATCAGCCATGATCATCAAACCCCCGAAACCCGTTTTGGGTCCGTAACTTTTCGTCAATGCCTCACGGGCGGGCGGGACAGCGCCCGACCACGCCCGCTACGCCGTCACGCAACCGCCGTCGGCACCGTCGCTTCGTCGAAGAACAGCGCCTGACTGATCGCCGCCTTCACCGTCGACCGCTGGAACGGCTTGGTGATGAGGAACGTCGGCTCGGGCCGCTCGCCGGTCAGCAGGCGCTCAGGGAAGGCCGTGATGAAGATCACCGGCACTTCGAACTCGGCAAGGATGTCCTTCACCGCGTCGATGCCCGAGCTATCGTCGGCCAGCTGGATGTCCGCCAGCACCAGACCGGGGCGATCTTCCATTGCCAGCGCGACGGCTTCGTCGCGGGTGACGGCAACACCGGTCACCTCATGGCCCAGATCACGGACGATCGTCTCGATATCCATCGCGATGATCGGCTCGTCCTCGATGATCAGCACGCGCGCACGCGTCTGCTTCTCGATCTCGGCCAGCGCCTCGGTGACCAGCGTTTCCACCTCGCTGGTGTCGACCTCGATCAGATACGCGGCATCCTCGGGGGAGAAGCCTTCCATGGCGGTTAGCAGCAGCGCCTGCCGCGACAGCGGCGTCATGCGAGCGAGGCGCGCACGCGCCACCGCTTCGGTGCCCTCGGCGTCGCTCTGCGAGGTCTGCGCTTCACCATCGGCATTGGCCGACGCCCAGATACCCTGGAACATACGATACAGGCCAAGCCGCGGATCGACGTCGCGCGGGAACTGGTCCGGCGCCGCAACGATCGCCTCCAGCGTCGCACGGACGTATTTGTCGCCTTGATTCTGGCTGCCGGTCAGGGCCCGGCCGTAGCGCCGCAGGAAAGGAAGGTGCGGTGCGAGTTGCTGTCCAAGCGACATGGGTCGTGTTCACTCCCTGAGATACTGAACGGGCACCCCATCTGAGCGGGCGCCCGTACCTTTACAACGGTGTTTGTCGAAGAACCCACCCGCCCCCTCGGACCTGCGGAATTTTCGCGCTGCAATGGAACCAACGAACGCGACTTTGGTTTCATCGCCACTTGAACGGCCAGACCGCACCTGCAAAGCGGGGCTGTTCGTGTAGCGTCGACTGCCCGGGTTCAGCCGGGTCACCAGGGGGACATGTTGGATTTGCCCGGCAACAAGGACAAGAAGGCGTCTTCCAAGAAGTCTCCTGCCAAGGTTCAGAGCAAGGATCGCGACATGGGCGCGGCCCTGCGCTCGGCCTATCAAAAGACGATCGAGGAACAGGTGCCGGACGAAATGCTCGACCTGCTGAACAAGCTCGCCTAGCAGGGGGCATGGCCTCCCAACCCGACGCAGCCTCGTTACCGCGCCGTACGGCGATGGCCCCCATGTTCATGCTGTCGCGCCTGCCAACTGGCGCCAAGCTCTTCATCACGCTCAGCGTCGCGTTGCTCCTGCTCGCCTTGATCGCGATCGGCGCGACATTGCAGACCGGGCGGACCGCCGACGCCGAGGCACGCGCCCGGCTGCGCATCGCCGCTAACGAAAGCGCGCGCAGTATCGCCATCGAGCTTGTCGGCGACATGACCGCATTGCGCGTCGCCGTCACCGCATTGCAGGCCGACGCCGGTGACGCGCCCAGCTGCGCCCGTGCGCAGGGTGTGTTCGCCCAGCAATCGACGATCGGCACGCGCTTTTCGATCGTCGATCGCAATGGCCGATTGCTGTGTGGCGAACCGTTCGACGCCAATGTCGCGCTTGATACCAGCACGCCGGTCGGCGCGGCCATCGTACCCGACCGCGGCCTGATCCTGTCACTGCCGGGCTTGCGCCATGGCCCCTCGGCGCGCGTCTTCTTCCCCAAAGCCTTTCTGACGCAACTTGCAGCCCCCGGCACGCGGGCGATGCCGCTCGCGAGCGCGCTGGTGCATGACGACGAAACGCTGACCCTCTCGCGCATTCCTGACCTGGGCGCGTTCGATCGGGTCGAGACTGTACAGACCGATCTGGGCCTCGGCGGCCTGGCGTTGCGCACCAGCATCCGCAGCGCGCCCATCACCTCGTCCTTCCTCGTGGCGCTGATGCTGCCGCTGCTGATGTGGGCCGCTGCGGCAGGCCTGTCATGGTTCATCGTCGACCGGCTGCTGATTCGGCCGCTGCGCGTGCTCCGTGCAAGTGTCGCTGCCTACACGCCCGGTGAGGTGATCGATCCGGGCAAGCTCGGCCCTCTGCCCGCGCAGGAGATCCGCGAACTCGGCGATACCTTCCGCGCGATCAGCCGCACGGTCGCGCTGCACGAAGCCGGCCTGGCGGAGGCGGTGGTGCGTCAGACCAAGCTGACGCGCGAAGTCCATCATCGCGTAAAGAACAACCTCCAGGTCATTTCCAGCCTGATCAACTTCCACGCCCGCGGCGCACCCAGCCCCGATGCGACGGCAGCCTATGCCTCCATCCAGCGCCGCGTCGATGCCCTCGCCGTCGTCCACCGCAACCATTTCGCCGAGATGGAGGACAATCGTGGCCTTAACCTGCGATCGGTGATCGGCGAACTCGCCTCCAACATCCGCGCGACCGCACCGGAAGGGGCCACCAGCCTGTCGATTGTGCTGGATGTCGATCCCTACCTTGTGAACCAGGACGTCGCCGTCGCCGTCGCCTTCCTCGTCACCGAGACGATCGAACTAGCGATGAACTGCGATGCCGCCGCCCAGGTCCGGGTCGCAATCAAACCCGGCGAGGACGACAAGAAGGCAAAGCTGCGCGTCGTCTCGCGCGCTTTCGTGGAAAGCGAACGCCTGGAGACGTTGCTGTCGACCCGCTACGGCCGCGTGATCGAGGGTCTGTCGCGCCAGCTGCGCGCGCCCCTGCATCACGATCCGATGACCGGTGCCTATGAAATCGCGATCGCCGTGATGGGCCGCGATTGACGGCTTATCGACGATAAAGATTCGCAAAAATTCGCCGAAGGACGTGGAACCGCGGTCCGTCGGCCGTGTTATGCACTGCGGATCGCGGCCTTATGCCCCCCGCTCTCGCGATCCACGACATAGGCCCGGAAGCATCCACCCTCCCCCCCCCGGTGATGCTTTCGGGCCTTACTCATTTCCAGCCGGAAAACTTTCGTCTCCCTGCCCGCTCAGTTGCGGAGCCGGAACGAATGGCCCGACCGATCATTGTTCTCGGGCTATCACGTTCAGGAGGTTTTATGCGCAAGGTTCTCGGTTTTGCCGTCGTTGCTGGCGCGCTCATGGTCAGCGCGTGCAACACGGTGGAAGGCGTCGGCAAGGACGTCAGCTCGGCGGGCCAGACGGTCGCCAAGACGGCCGACAAGTCCAAGTAAGCCTTCGGGCTCAGCCTCACCCGGCTGCGCAGGGCCTTCGCTCCTCGACGAGCGGAGGCCCTTTTCTTATGCCTCGACGATGTCGGTGCCGGTGTCCTTGCTCCGGCGACGCTCGGTGAACCAGATACCGATGATGGCGAGTTCGTAGAGCAGGATCAGCGGCACGGCGAGCAACACCTGGCTCATCAGGTCGGGCGGCGTCAGCACCGCCGCAATCGCCGTCGCCGCGACGATGGCATAGCGGCGCGCGCCGATCAGCTGCTTGCGCGTCACGATGCCTGCGCGCTCCAGCAGCATCAGCAACACCGGCAGAAGGAAGGCGAGACCGAAGGCGAACAGGAACTGCATTACGAACGACAGGTAGTTGCCGATGCCCGGCAGTGCCTCCTGCTGTACGCCGCCGATATTTCCCTGGAATCCTAGCAGGAAATGCAGCGCCATCGGGATCGCCATATAATAAGCGAGCGCCGCGCCGGCGATGAACAGTACTGGTGTCGCGAGCAGGAACGGCAGCAGTGCGCGCTTTTCTTTGCGGTACAGGCCCGGCGCGACGAACTGCCAAAGCTGGTTGGCGATCACCGGAAAGGCGATCATCATTGCCGCGAAGAAGGCGACCTTCACCTTGACGAAAAACGCTTCGAAAATCTGGGTGTAGATCAACGTCTTCTGCCCCACGGCCAGCAACGGCTGGACGAGGAAGGCAAAGATATTCTCGGCAAAGAAATAGCTGACGCCGAAGGCCAGGACGATCGCGACGATGCAATAGAGCAGGCGACGGCGCAATTCGATCAGGTGATCGAGCAGGGGCGCGCGGCTGGCATCGATCTCGTCTTCCACGTCGCTCATGACGGCGTAACGTCGGACTGCGGGGCGGGTTTATGCTCGGGCGCGGGGGCAACCACGGGCTTTTCCACCATAACCGGCTCTGCCTCGTCATGCTGGACCTCATGCTGCCCGGCAGGCGTCGGCGCGGGCGAGACACCAGCCGCCGCCTCGGACTCCGCATCGGAGGTCATCGGATGCTCCGCCATGATCCGCGCATTTTCGGCGGCCCAGCGCTTTTCCATCTCGGCCAGTTCCGCCTCACGGACCATATTGTCGAAGCCCTGCCGGAATTGGCGCGAGACACCGCGCGCCTTGCCGACCCAATAGCCGACGACGCGCATCGCCTTTGGCAGGTCCTTTGGCCCGATCACGACAAGCGCCACGATCGCAACCAGCAGGAACTCGCTCGAATCGATGTTGAACATGGACGCCGGATACTATCGGGCGACGCGGATCAACGCTGTTCGTCGCGGATGCGGTTACCGTCGCGATCGAACGCAGGGTCGGCAGTCTTCTGCGCCTCGATGCGCGCGGCAGGCTTGGCGGCCGCGTCGTCGTCTTCGGCCATCCCCTTCTTGAAGTTCTTCACACCCTTGGCGACGTCGCCCATCAGGTTCGAGAACCGCCCGCCACCGAGCAGCAGGATCGCGACGACGGCGAGGACGAGCAGATGGATCGGGCTGAAGCTGCCCATGGCATATCTCCTAGAATGCCCAACTATCTAGTCGCTCTCATCGTCCTTTGCCACCTCCAAAGCTTCCTCCAGTGCAAGATCGACGGGGTCGAGCAGACCAGCGGCGCGCAGGTCGTCAATGCCCGGCAGATCGCGCCGACTGGAAAGCCCAAAATGCGCGAGGAAACCGGGCGTCGTCGCGAACATCAGCGGGCGCCCGGGCACCTCGCGCCGACCGGCAGGACGCACCCAGCCTGCCTCCATCAGCACGTCGAGCGTGCCCTTCGCGGTCTGTACGCCGCGGATCGCTTCGATCTCGGCGCGCGTGACGGGCTCATGATAGGCGATGATCGCCAGCGTCTCGGTCGCGGCGCGGCTGAGGCGGCGCACCTCGTCGCGGTCGCGGCGCAGCAGATGCGCCAGATCGGGCGCGGTCTGGAAATGCCAGCGCCCACCACGGTGGACGAGCGTGATGCCCCGCCCCGCATAATCCTGCTCCAGCCGGGCCAGCGCCGCGCGCACGTCGATGCCGCCGACATGCGCACGGATCGTATCGATTCCCAATGGTTCGGCGGCGGCGAACAGCAGCGCCTCCACCGCCCGCACGCCATCGTCCGACGGAGTCATGCGAGCGCCCGAACGTAGAGCGGTGCGAACGCGGACTGCTGGCGCAGTTCGACGCGCCCCTGCTTGGCGAGTTCCAGCGCGGCCAGGAACGACGAGGCGAGCGCCGACTTGCGCAACCGCCCCGACCCTTCCGGCAGGAAACTCTCGAGCATCGACCAGTCGAGCCGCTCGCCGACGAGGCTCGCCACGCGCTCCAGCGCCGCCTCCAGCGTCATCACCTCGCGATCGGCGACGACGTGCATCACGGGCCGCGTTCGCGCGCTGACGCGGCCGTAGGCGGCGATGAGGTCATAGATCTCTGCCTGCCATTGCGCGTGCCGGATCGTGCGTAGCCCCTCCGGCGCGGCACGCACGAAAACGTCACGGCCCAGCCGGTCGCGCGCCATCAGTCGCGCGCCCGCCTCGCGCATCGCCTGCAACCGTTCGAGGCGCAATTGCAGCCGCAGCGCCAGTTCCTCGGGATCCGCTTCGTCCTCCGCCTGGCGCGGCAGCAACAGCGCGGATTTCAGATAGGCCAGCCATGCCGCCATCACGAGGTAATCGGCCGCGACCTCCAGCTGCACCGACTGCCGTTGGTGGATGTAGCGCAGATATTGCTCGACCAGCGCCAGGATCGAAATGCTGCGCAGATCTACCTTTTGCGATCGCGCCAGCGTCAGTAGCAGGTCGAGCGGCCCTTCCCAGCCCTCGAGGTCGAGCGTCAGCTGTTCGGGTTGCGCCACCGATCCGCCGTCAGGCCAGCGCGAGGAAGGCGTCGCGGCGTGCGATCAGCTCCGCGAAATCGCCCTCGGGCGCGCCGACGCTCGCCATTGCCGTGTCCAGCCGCGCGCGTGCCGAGTCGCTGATCGACCCCAGCCGCCCGGCGATCTCGACCATCTCGTCCATCCGCGCCCAGCAGTCGAGGACGAGGTCGCATCCCGCGGCGATCGCGCCTGCCGCCTTTTCGCCTGCGGTGCCCGACAGCGCCTTCATGTCGATGTCGTCGGTCATGAGCAGCCCGTCGAAACCGATCATCTCGCGGATCACGTCGTTGACGATGGTCGGGGAAAGGGTTGCCGGACGCTCGGCATCCCAGGCCTCGAACACGATGTGGGAGGTCATGCCCATCGGCGCATGGCGCAGGGTACGGAACGGTTCGAGGTCCGCCTCCAGCGCCTCCGCCGACGCGCTGACCGTGGGGAGCAGATGGTGGCTGTCCACCACCGCGCGGCCATGGCCCGGCATATGCTTCACGACGCCGACGACCCCGCCGGCCGCCAGTCCCTCCAGCATCGCACGTCCCAAGGCGGCGACCTGCATCGGCTCGGCGCCATAGGTCCGGCAGCTGATCGCCTCCGTCGTATCGGTCTGAGCGATGTCGAGGATGGGCGCGCAATCGACGGTGATGCCGACCTCTGCCAGCATGAGCCCCAGCGCCTGCCCGTTGGCGCGCATTGCCTGGATCGCCGACATGGGTGCGGTGTTGTACAATTTGGCGAAGGCCGGACCGGCAGGGAACGCCGGCCATTCGGGCGGCCCCATGCGCGCGACACGTCCGCCTTCCTGATCGATCAGGATCGGCAGGCGATCGTTGCCCGACAGCGCGCGTAGCGAATCGGTCAGCGCCCGCACCTGTTCGCGGGTCGCGATGTTACGCTTGAACAGAATGTAGCCGGCGGGCTCCGCCTCGGTGAAAAAGGCGCGTTCGTCGGGGGAGAGCTCTAGGCCGGCGATGCCGAAGATGACGGGCTTCATGCCGAACCGGTTAGCGCGGACGCCGCCAATATGCGAGCGCCGCGCCACCGCATCACGCCTCAGCTGGCGACGAAGCAGCTTTCGCCGGCCACACGCAGGCGGCCGCAGATGTCCGCCGCCTGGTTGGCGCTGCCCGCGTTGACGCGCAGGCGGTACAGCGTGCGGCCGCCGATCGCGACCGACTGGACCGACTTGCCGAGCGGCGCGAGATAGCTGAACCGCTTCGAAAAACCGGTCCATGCCGTGTTCGCCGCCGCCTCGCTGGGATAGGCGCCGAGCTGGACCAGCGAGCCGCTGGCCGCCGGGCCCGCCGCCGCGCTGCGCTGCGCGCTGACCGGCTGTGCCGCGACGAGGCGACCGCCCGAGGCCGGCACCTGCGCCACCGCATTGGCACCGCCCGTACCGCTGGGCTTTGCGGTCGGCGCGACGCGATGGCCGTCGATCGGCTTCTCCGGCACCGCGCTCAAGTCGATCGAACCGTTGCCCGCCTTGCCGGCGCTGGTCGCGATGGCGGCATTGCCCTCGCCCTTCACCTTCAAGCCGCCGGGATCGTCGGGCTTGACCTTATAGTCACCCTCCTGCGCGGCGATCAGATCGCCGTCGGGGGTGGCGCGGTTCTGAAGCTTGTAGATGCCGAAGATGATCGCGGCGAGTACGGCCAGGCCCAGTACAACCAATGCGAGCACCTTGCCGATCGGCGCGCCGCGCTCCTCGTCCGGCTCGACCGTTTCGAGCCAGGGCAGCCGCTCCTCGTCGCGCAGGTCCAGACCGTCCGTCATCACTTCATCTCCGAAACCGCGACAACACCCATGATGCTGAGGCCATTACGAATAATCTGTGCGACGGCGCTCGCCAAGGCGAGACGCGCACGCGTGGCATCATGATCCTCGACCACCAGGAAACGCCGCTCCGGACGATCGTTACCGACGTTCCACAGGGCATGGAACGCAGCAGCTAAGTCATACAGATAAAACGCAATTCTGTGCGGCTCGCGTGCCGTCGCGGCGGTTTCCACGATACGCGGAAATTGCGCCGCCAGCTTCACCAGCGCCAGCTCTTCCGTATCAAGCCGGGACAGGTCGGCACCCTCGGCCGCGATCCCCGCTTCCTCGGCACGGCGGTGGAGCGAGGCGACGCGGGCGTGGGCGTATTGGACGTAGAAGACCGGATTGTCCTTTGACGCTTCGACCACCTTGGCGAAATCGAAGTCCATCTGCGCGTCCGACCGGCGGGTCAGCATCGTGAAGCGGACGACGTCCTTGCCGACTTCGCGCACGACGTCGGCGAGAGTCACGAAATTGCCCGCGCGCTTCGACATCTTCACCGGCTCGCCGCCGCGCAGCAGGCGGACCATCTGGACGAGCTTGACGTCGAAGCGCGTCTTGCCCTCGGTCAGCGCGGCGACGGCGGCCTGGATACGCTTGACGGTGCCGGCGTGATCGGCGCCCCAGATGTCGATCAGCTGGTCGGCGGACTGGCTCTTCTGGAAATGATAGGCGAGGTCAGCGCCAAAATAGGTCCACTGACCGTTCGACTTCTTGATCGGGCGATCCTGATCGTCGCCGAATTGCGTCGAGCGGAACAGCGGCAGCTCGACAGGCTCCCAATCCTCGGGCGTTTCGCCCTTGGGGGCTTCGAGCACGCCGTCGTAGACGAGGCCATGCTCGCGCAGCCACTTCTCGGCGGCTTCGGGCTTGCCCGCCGCCTGCAACTCCGCCTCCGACGAGAACAGGTCGTGGTGGATGCCGAGGAGGGCGAGATCGTCCTTGATCATGACCAGCATCGCCGCGACCGCGCGGGCGCGGAACAGCGCGAGCCATTCGCCTTCCGGCGCCGTCGCATAGCGGTCGCCAAATTCGTCGGCGAGCGCCTTGCCGACCGGGACCAGATAGTCGCCCGGATAGAGGCCTTCGGGGATCGCGCCGACGTCTTCGCCCAGCGCCTCGCGGTAGCGCAGGTGCGCCGAGCGGGCGAGCACATCGACCTGGCCGCCGGCGTCGTTGACGTAATATTCGCGGATCACATCGTGCCCGGCGAATTCGAGCAGGCTGGCGAGCGCATCGCCGACCACCGCGCCGCGGCAATGGCCCATGTGCATCGGGCCAGTCGGGTTGGCCGAGACATATTCGACGTTGACGCGCACGCCCTTGCCGCTGGTCGAGCGGCCGTAATCGTCGCCCGCCGCCGCGATCTGGGTCAGTTCGTCGCGCCACGCCGCATCCGTCAGGCGCAGGTTGATGAAGCCGGGGCCTGCGACGGTTGCTTCCGCCACTTCGTCCAGCGTGCCAAGTTCGGCCGCCAGCGCTTCGGCGAGGGCGCGGGGGTTGGTCTTGGCGGGCTTGGCAAGCACCATCGCCGCGTTGGTGGCGAGGTCGCCATGCGTCACGTCGCGCGGGGGCTCGACCGTCACGTTGCGGCGGTCGAGATCGGCGGGCAGCGTGCCGGCGGCGACCAGGGTATCGAGGGCCGCGGCGACATGCGCGGCAAAGCGGGTGTAAAGCGTCATGAGCGTCCGTTCGGCGAAAGCGCCGCGCTCTACCGCAAGACGGGGGTGGGTTCAAATCGCCCGAAGATAGACACCATGAACACCTTGAGCGAAACGATCCGGGGTTATCGTTTCCGTTTGCGAGACAGTGAGAACGAGCCGTGTGAGACCATAGCCTGCGCTGGGGTGACGGTGTGGGCGATGAAGCACAAACTTGCCCTGCGGCACAGAGCCGCTCGATTAAACTTCGTACTCAGCGGGTTACGCCACACACCCGCCAACACTCGATCAGACGCGCAGCAATCCGCCGATCGCCGCGGTGCGCTGGCTGGCCGGGAAGAGCGCGGTCATCGCGCGGGAGGGGTCGACGGCGAAATGGTCCGCCACCGCGCCGCCGATCAGCGCATCGAGCTGCGTGGTCGGTTTCAGGTCACGCGCTTCGTACAGGTTGGCGGTGGCGAGGCCGGGCCAGTCGGCGAGGACGCGGCCGCCCTTCACCGCGCCACCGAACAGCATCGTAGCGGTGCCGGTGCCATGATCGGTGCCGCCGGTGCCGTTGACCGCGACGGTACGGCCGAATTCGGTCGCAACGAGGACCAACGTGTCATCCCACACCGGTCCAAGTCCCGTCTGGAGCGCGGCGAGCATCGCATCGAGGCCCTTCAACTGCTGCGCCAGCCGGCCACGCTGACCGGCGTGCGTATCCCAGCCGCCGGTTTCGATCGTCGCAATCCGAGCCCCATTGGCGGGGGCGAGCAGCCGCGCGGCGAGTGCGCCGGTGGCGGCGGCGTTGCGGCCATTATCCTTGGCCAGATCGTCGGTCAGCTCGCGCGTCTGAATCGCCTCGCCCCAAAGACGGTGGAGCTGGTCGTCGCCGCGATAGAGCTGCGTCACCCGCGCCATCAGGTCACCCGAAGCATCGGGCAGCGACGAGGGCGCGTAACTGGCCACCTCGCGCGCGCCGCGCAGCGCCATCGGCACGGTGGCAGCGACGGCGATCGCCTTGGCATCGTCGGTCGGCACGATCCCGAGCAGCCGGTTCATCCAGCCGTCCTTCAGCTGGTAGGCGCCGGTGCCGCCCGTCTCAAGCACGTTCTGCCCGTCGAAATGCGACCGATCACGGTAGGGCGAGGCGACGGCGTGCGCGAACAACGCCTGCCCCTTGCCGTACAGCGCCGCCGCCGTCGTCATCGCCGGGTGGAGCGCGAACATCGCGTCGAGCTTCGTACCGTTGGCGACATCGGCGGCGAGATCGCCGCGCGCGCCGACGAAGGCCGGATCGCCGACTGCGCCGATCGTGCCCAGGCCGTCGGCGGCGCCGCGCTGGATGATGAAGACGAAGCGCTTGGCCGTCGCCGCCTTGGCGAAGGCGATGCGGGGGGCGAAGGTGCCGAGCAGGCCAAGGCCGCTGCGGGCGAGGAAGGCACGACGGTCCATGGGATTACCTCCGCATCATTTCGGGCGAGACGAGCAGCAGCGCGAGCGCCTGCGTCGGGCTTTCGGCACGGGACAGCGCCTGAGCGGTCATAGGGGTCAGCGCGGCGGGAAACAGCTGCGGCGCCAGCGCGCGCGCGTCGATCGAGGGCGGCGCCTTAGACGCGAAGCGCTGTGCCGCCTCCACCCGGCGCAGCACCGCGTCGGGGGCCGCCCAACTGGCGGCGGTGTCGTCGTAACCGATCGGCTGACCCGGCTTCCACATCGGCTGGCCCAATTGGTCGAGCAGGCCCTGCATCGCCTTCGCCGGCACCTCCGTAGCCCCGAGCGCGCGATAACTGGAGACGCTCCATTCCCATGGTGTCTTGAACTTGGCGGGCGCCGCAACCCAGGCTTCGGGCGAAGCGATCAGTGCGCGATAGACCGTAGGCAGATCGCCGCGCGACGACAGGAACGCTTTTTCTAGCCGCGCGACCATTGCGGGGGGCGGATTATCACCGGCGAAATGGCGGGCGAGCTTGGTCGCGATATGGCCTGCGGTCGCGGGATGCACCGACAAATCGGTCAGGACCGCGGAGGCCTGCGCCTCGCCGTCCTGCCCGTACGCCTTGCCCATGATCGTGCGCGTGCCCGGTTGATGCACCTGCGGCACGAAGGCGAAGTTACCCACCGGCCGATCGGCGACGAAGCGCGCCGCCGGGCCGCCGCCGATCCCGCCGACCGTCCAGCCGGTCATCGCGCGGGCGAATTCGGTCACGTCCGCCTGGGTATAGCCGGTGCGCACGCCGAGCGTGTGCAGCTCCATGATCTCGCGGGCGAGGTTTTCGTTGAGGCCGGAGCGGCGGCGGCCCTTGGCGCGCAGCCCAAGCGGGCTGTCGGGGCCGATCGACACCGCCTGATCGAGGTAGATCAGCATCGCCGGATGCCGCTCGACGGCGAACAGCATGTCGGCGAAGCGGCCCATGACGTGCGGGCGGATCGCCTCATTCTCCAGCGTGCCGGCGAGGCCGATCAGTTCGAGCTTGTCGGCCGAAGTGGCGAAATGGTTCGACCAGAAATGCACCAGCCGTTCGGCGAAGGGCGTCGGCGTGGTGAGCGCGGAGGCGGTGCGCAGGCCGACGAGGTTGGTGTAATCGTCCTGCGCGAGCCGCCGGGCATCCTGTCGCGCGACCTGCTGCGCGCTGCGTTTTTCCTGCGCGGGCGATGGGGGTGCCATGACGGTGGCCGCCATGTTGGACGTCATCGGCGTAATCGTCGACGCGGGTGGTGGTGTCACGACCGCCGCCGGAGCGGGAACGCCCTGCCTGGCCATTGCGGCTTGCCGAATGGCCCGCTGTTCGGCTTGATAAGCGGCGATATCCTCCGCCACCGCGGCGCTGGTCGGGGCGGTGGCCAGCACGGGCGTGGCGGGTTGATAGGCGTCGATCTGGTCGAGCAGCCACCGTTTGGGATTGCCGGGCGGCTCCTGCCCCCGCGTGGCCCCCAGGCCAAACCGGTTCATTGCTACGGCAGCGTCCGACATCACGACTCACTCCACCTCGTAAGAGTGGGCATAATCGAGGTTTGTCGCAGAAGTATGCCGGTGGGACGGGCAATGGGACGTCACCCCAGCGCAGGCGCAGGCTGGGGTCCTTCGCGGCTCTTGCATCGTGCCATGCCAGCCAGCGCTGGGATGACGCGTCTAGATGACGGATGGGGTGGCTGCACCTTGCCTCAGAACCCTTCGGGCAGGTCGATGTCGCCGACCAGTTCGCGGTAGCGCGCGATGGCGTAGCGGTCGGTCATGCCGGCGATGAAGTCGGCGATGTGGCGGCTGCGGGCGGGCTCTTCCGCCGGCACGTCGGCGGCCCATTCGGGACTCATCGTCGCGGGATCGTCGCGATAGGCGGCGAACAGGCCGCGGACGATACCATGCGCGGCATCCGCCGCCGCGAGCTGGCGCGGGTGGTGATAAAGGTTGGCGTACATGAAGCGTTTGAGGTCGCGCTCCTCCTCGCGCATCGCAGGCGAGAAGCCACACAGCGCCTGGCCCGCTGCGCGCACGTCATCGACGGTGGCGACGCCCGACGCGGAGATGCGCCGGCGCGTTTCCTCGATCAGGTCGTTGACCATCATGCCGATCTGGCTGCGCACCAGCTCATGCGCCAGCCGGCGCGGCGTGATGTCGGGGAAGCGCGCACGCGCCGCATCCCAGCCGCGCGCGACGATCGGCACCGCGAGCAGCTGGTCGAGCGTCAGCAGCCCGGCGCGCAGGCCGTCGTCGATGTCGTGGTTGTCGTAAGCGATATCGTCGGCGATCGCGGCGACCTGCGCCTCCAGGCTGGCGTGGCTGGTCAGGTCGAGCGAGAAGGCGTCGTCCGCCTCGCGCAGCGCCCAGCCGGGATGGCGGACCGGGCCGTTGTGCTTGGCCAGCCCCTCCAGCATCTCCCACGTCAGGTTGAGGCCGTCGAAGCGTGGATAGGGCCGTTCGATATGCGTCAACGTGCGCAGCGTGTGGCCGTTGTGGTCGAAGCCGCCCGCGTCGGCGAGCGCCGCCTTCAGCGCATCCTCACCGGCATGGCCGAAGGGCGGGTGGCCGATGTCATGTGCGAGGCATAGCGCCTCGGTCAGATCCTCGTTGAGGCCGAGCACGCGCGCGATCGTGCGGCCGATCTGCGCGACCTCCAGGCTGTGCGTCAGGCGGACGCGGAAATGATCGCCGTCGGGGGCCATGAACACCTGCGTCTTGTGGCGCAGGCGGCGGAAGCTGATCGAATGGATAATACGGTCGCGGTCGCGCTGGAAATCGTCGCGGGGGCCGCGCGCCGTCCCCTCCCCTTCGGGATGGAGGCGGCCACGGCTGGTGGCGGGATGGGAAGCCCAGGGGGCGATGGCGGTCATGCCGCCGGCCTTACTTTGCCGACAGCCGCTCCACCACCTGTCCCGCGTCGCTGGTGAAGGTAAAGGCGCCGATCCCCTGCTTGGTCAGCTGGTTGACGAAGCTGCGCGCCTCCGCATCGGTCTTGAACGGGCCGGTCAGCACGCGGTTGGTAGCGCGCAGCGGCGTCTTCCACCCGCTCTTGCCGGCGAGCGCGGGTGCCTTTGCCTTGGCCGCCGCCCAAGCCTTGGGCAGATCGTCCTCGTTCGCGCCGCCCGCCACCTGTACCCAGATCCGCGAGGGATTGGCGCGGGCGAGTTTCTTCGCCTCGGCGGCTTCCTTGGCCTCGGCGAGTTTCTTCTCGGCCGCTTCCTTCTTGGCGGCGGCGGCTTTCTCGTCGGCGAGCTTCTTCGCGGCGAGCGCCTTCTTGTCGGCCAGCGCCTTGCGATCGGCGGCGCGCTTGTCGGCGGCGGCCTTCAGCGCGAGCGCCTTTTCGGCGGCGGCGTCGCGTTCCTCCTTGGCCTTCGCCTCGGCGAGCACGCGGGCGGCGGTGTCGTCGGCGGTGGCGGGAGCGGGCGTGGCGCGGACCGGCTCGGTCACGCCCAATTCGGACGCCGGGATCGACAGGCTGGCGACGATGCGCGCGAGCACCGAATCGCTGTCGGGCTTGGCCGGGGGTACGGACACGATGGGTGTCGCGGTCGCGACCTCGGCCGGGCGGGTCGCGGGGAGCGGCTGCACGACCGCGGTCGCTGGCGTGGATGCCACCGTCGTGCTGACGGCGGCTGGCTTGGTGGGCGTTGCCGTGGCGGGCGTTGGCGCGACTGCCGCCGCCGTGACGACGGGCTGTTGCGGCGTGACGGTGGCGGCCGCCGGGTTCGCCGTAGCCGGCGCGGGCGTGACCACCGGGCGCGTGATCGCGCTGGCGATCGCGACATTCGCGGCGGACGCGGTGGTCGGGGTCGCCACTGCGGGCGCGCGCGACGGCAAGGGCTGCACCATCGCCGTCGTACTCGCCTGCGTGACGGGGGCGGGACTGGTGGCGGCGTGCACCGGCTGGACGCGCGCGAGGGCCGCGGTCACCGCTTGATAGGACGGAGCGCCCGCGGGCGTGGCGACGGGCGGCGTGTTGGCCGCCAGCGCGACCGTCGGCTGCTTCGTCTCGCGCGTAATCCGGCCGCGACGCGCTTCGCGACCCGTGGGACGCGTCGGCGTCTGGACCGCGGCCAGTGCCACCGGCGGCCGCTCGGGCGCCAGCTGCGGCAGGACGGGCGCGAGGCGGGCGTCGGCGATCCGTTCTGGCGAAGTGTGAACCTCACCGAAATGGACGGCGAAGGCGCGATCGGCAGGCGACAGCGCCGGCAGGCGCTGGAAGAAAGGCAGCAGCCCCTGCGCCATGCCCTGCGGCAGCATCGTGGTGACAATCTTTTCCGCGCCGGGCTGGTCGCCGGTCATCGCCAGCACGAAAGCGCGCGTCCGCCATGCGCTGCGATCCTGCTTGCGGACCAAGGGATCGAGCAGCTGCAAGGCCGCGTCGCGCTGGCCGACGATGCCGAGCGACAAAGCGTAACGCTGGATGACCTCGTCATTCGCGCCGGCCTGCATCGCCAGCCGATAATCGCGCTGCGCCCGCTCCGGCTGGCCGATCAGATCGTAGGCGAGGCCGCGATCGCCGGCATAACGGCGCACGTCATATCCCGCCGCCTCGGCCTGCGCGAAATAGCGCAACGCCTCGCCGGGCCGTTCCGACCGGACCAGGATCGCGCCCTCCCCCGCCTTGATGCGGGGATCGTTCGGCGAGACCTTTTCGGCGCGCGCATACAGCGACGCCGCGCCGCTGAGGTCGCCCAGCGACAGCGACAGGTCCGCCGCGGCGACCAGCGCGTTCAGATCGCGGGGATTGGCAGCGAGCGCCCGCATCTGCTCGGCGAGCCGATCCGCGTCGGTGGTGCCGGGCAGCGGCTGCACGACCTCCTGCGCCGGAGATGCGGCCTGGACGGATGCCAGCAGCAGGGCCGCGGACGCCAACAAAGCGGGGACGATGACACGCATGAGATACCATCACGCTAAAGCCGGAACCGGCTGAACCGGCAATGTCCGGCGCCCGGCGGCGCGGTGAAGCGAGACGCGCCGGCGACGAATGCGGCTTAGGTGGTCAGGAATGGGACGCGGTGGCGGTGAGGAAGGGGCGCGCTTGGAATCGGCATTGCCTGAGACCTACGCACCGCCGGTTGGTGGGGGCAGCGGCGTTGACCCCAAGTACCACGTCACCCCGGAACAAGTCCGGGGTGACGAACGACGTGGGACAAGCGGTCCCTGCCAATCGGTCACGGGGCGTTAGGAGGTGGGCAGTCCGGACGATGCCCTTGCTCTCGCCCGCCGGTGGCGTGCATGATTGATGGAGCGGGTCGGAAGCCCTGCGAACCGTCAGTTTGGGAACCGGCGCGGCTTGCCCCAAGTACCACGTCACCCCGGACTTGGTCCGGGGCCCACTGCACGGCGAGGGGATGGCTGGAGGCGCCAGCGTTACCCCTGCGGCCCGGTGGACCCCGGAACGAGTCCGGGGTGACGGGTTGGATGGGGCGAGCGGTCGCCCCAATCCGATTACTGGTTGTTCTGGCGGTGCAGGAAGCGCGGCAGGTCGAGCGGCTCCTTCGAATCGCCTTCGCTGTCGTCGCGCGCCGGGCCGCGGGCGGCGTTCGACATGCGTTCGAACAGCGTGCCGCCCAGCTTCACGCGCGGCTGCGGGGCGGCGTCCGCGGGGGCGGCGTCGCTGCCGGGCGCGATCCACGAGCGGCGGCCGGCGGGGGCCTGAGCCGGCGCGGCAGGCTCTTCGCCGTAGGTCTTGGGCGTCGGCGGGACCATCGTTTCAGCGCCCAGCACTAGCTCGTCGTCCGCGGCGGCAGGCGCGGAGGGCTGCACCGCCTGCGTCGGCTGCAGATCGAGCGGCGCAGGCTGCGGCACAGGCTGGGCGGCCGGCGGCGCGGTGAACGACACCGACGGCGACGGCGAGGCAGCCGGGGCGGGCGCGGGTTCCGGCGCGCTCACCGGCGTCGACGCGGTCGCGCTGGGACGGAACGAGGTGCTGTCGTCGGTCTTGCGGCCCATGCCGAAGCTGAACGACTTGGTCGGCTCGGTCGCCGGCGCGGCGAGGCCGGGCTTGGCGTCCGAATCGATGCCGGTCGCGACGACCGACACGCGGATGCGGCCTTCGAGTTCGGGGTTGAACGCCGAGCCCCAGATGATGTTCGCGTCGGGATCGACTAGATCGCGGATGTGGTTCGCCGCTTCGTCGACCTCGAGCAGGCGCATGTCGTCGCCACCCGTAATCGAGATGATTACGCCTTTGGCTCCCTGCATGCTGACGCCGTCGAGGAGCGGATTGGCGATCGCCTTTTGCGCCGCCTCGAGCGCGCGATTGTCGCCGGACGCTTCGCCGGTGCCCATCATCGCCTTGCCCATTTCCTGCATCACGCTGCGGACGTCGGCGAAGTCGAGGTTGATGAGGCCGGGCATGACCATGAGGTCGGTGATGCCGCGCACGCCCTGCTGCAGCACCTCGTCCGCCATCTCGAACGCTTCCTTGAAGGTCGTGTTCGCGTTGGCGATCAGGAAGAGGTTCTGGTTGGGGATGACGATCAGCGTGTCGACATACTTCTGCAGTTCCTCGATGCCGCCATCGGCGCTCTTGGCGCGACGGTTGCCTTCGAAGCTGAACGGCTTGGTGACGACGCCGACGGTCAGGATGCCCATGTCGCGCGCGGCCTTGGCGATGACGGGCGCGGCGCCAGTGCCGGTGCCGCCGCCCATGCCGGCGGCGATGAAGCACATGTGTGCGCCTTCCAGACGCTTGGCGAGATCGTCGATCGTCTCTTCGGCAGCGGCACGGCCGATTTCGGGCCGCGAGCCGGCGCCCAACCCTTGCGTGATCTTCGCACCCAGCTGGATGCGTTGCGGCGCGATCGACGACTTCAGCGCCTGCGCGTCGGTGTTCGCGACCAGGAAGTCGACGCCCTGCACGTCGGCACGCATCATGTTGGCGATGGCGTTGCCACCCGCGCCGCCCACGCCGATCACGGCGATACGGGGGGTCAGTTCGTCGACCTCGGGAGTGATGAATTCGATGCTCATGGCCTAAACTTTCTCCGCCCCTGTCCGGAATTGCGCGCCGGGACCCTGATTAACCTTTTGCCTCAACGATTCACGCTCTTCCATAGGAAAACAGCGCGAAAGGTCATCGGCGCTTAATAATTTGCCCGTGCCGCCTGAATCAGCTTGCGAACCATGCCCATGCCACGCTGGCGATGAACGGTGGTTTGCTGGGGTGCCACCCCGCGCAGGTCGATCGGATCGGACGCTGCGTAGAAGGCAAGGCCCGCCAATGTCGCGAACGCGGGCCCACCATGCGCCTCCGGCAGCGCGGTCAGCCCGCGCGGCCGGCCGATACGTACCGAACGGCCGAGCGCCTGCTGCGCATAATCGGCGATGCCCTTCAGCTCCGCACCGCCGCCGGTCAGCACGACCTGCCGCCCCACGGGCCCTTCGAACTTGAGCTGGGCGAGCGACTTGCGGATTTCGTCCATCTGATGCTCCAGCCGCTGGCGGACGACGCCGATCAGCTGCGCCTTGGTGATCTGCATGCCGCCATGCACATCGTCCTCGGCGGCGATCGGCATCACCGGGATCATCTCGTGATTGTCGCGTGGGCTAGCATTGGCCGATCCGTGGAAGCACTTCATCCGCTCGGCCTGCGCGCGGCGGGTGCCAAAGGCGCTGGCGATATCGTCGGTGATGTCCTGCCCACCCATCGGGATCGAGCAGAGGCCGACGAGCATGCCGCCCGCGAACAGCGAGACGTTGGTGATCCCCGCCCCCATTTCGACCAGCGCGACACCCAGCTCGCGCTCTTCGTCGCTGAGGCAGGCGAGACCGGTCGCGACTGGCGCGGCGATGATCGACTTCACTTCCAGATGCGCCGAGCGAACGCACAAGTCGAGGTTGCGCACCGGCGAGCCATCTGCGGCGACGACGTGGATGTGGACGCCGAGGCGATCGGCGTGGAGCCCCAGCGGCTTCTTCACCCCGGTGAGCCCGTCGAGCGTGTAGAGCGCGGGCTGCGCGTGCAGCACCATCCGCCCCTGCGGGTCGATCGAATTGCGCCCGGCCGCGAGCAAGGCGTCGATATCCTGCTGTTCGACGCGATGGCCGCCCAGTTCGAACTCGACCTCGGCGACGTCGCTGACGAGGCCGCCGGCGGAGAAGCCGACCCAGACGTTTTCGATGTTGATGCCGGCGATGCGTTCGGCCTGCTCGACCGCCTCGCGCACCGCGGCTTCGGTGGCGCCCATGTCGGCGATATAGCCGCGCTTGACGCCGCGGCTTTCGCGCTGGCCGGTGCCGAGCACGATCAATTCGCCGCCGTCACCCTTTTGCGCGATCATCGCCGACACCTTGGACGAGCCGATGTCGAGCGCGGTGATGAGTCCTTCCGGTGCTACTTTCGCCATTATCCCTCGGCCCCCGTGTGCGCGTCTGCCGCGTGTCGATCGCCGGTGTTTCCCGCACCGGTATCGGTCTGTGTACCCGCCGGTGCCGCGATCTCACTGGGATCGGGCACGTCATGCGCCATGCTGGCGCCGGGCTTGCGCGCGACGAGCTTGCTCGGATCGCGCATGTCGAACCGCATCCAGCCGCGCCCCAAAAGGGGCCGCGCGCCGTCGAGTTCGGCGAATTTGAGCAAGGCTGCGGGCGCGCCGTCTTCGGGCAGCGCCAGCGTCTCGCCGCTGTCGAAGGTCAGGTCCCAGCGGCGGTTGCCGATCCAGGTCGCCGCCTTGACGCGGGGCTTGAGCGCAGGGGCCGCGGCGAGCAGCGCCTGATAGCCTGCCTCCTGCCGGTCCGCGCCGGGGCCGATCACCAGCGGCAAATCGGGGATCGCATCCGGCTTCACCGGTTCCAGCAGCACGCCGTCCTTGTCGATCAGCGTCAGCTGGCCATTGTCCTGCCACACCGCGGCGGGGCTACGCTCGACGATGTCGATCAGCAGCGTGTCGGGCAGCCGGCGCGAGACGTGCGCGTCGGCGATCCAGCCGTAGCGCAGCAGCTTCTGGCGCACTGCCTCCAGATCGACGAGCGGCATCGCGCGGCTCTGCTGGTCGAGCGCGACGGCATAGACGCTCATCCGGTCCATGCGCTTGAGGCCGGTGACCTCGATCTGCTCGACGCGGAAGCCCGCCTGCCCCGCGCCTTCGGCGATGGCGGTGCCGATCATGCCGGGAATGCCGATCCAGGTTAGCGCGGCGAGCGCCACGGCGATGCCGCCGCCGGTGATCGTCCACGTCGCCGCCTTGCGGATCGTCTCCTCGCTGACCGGCAGCGCGGCGATCGCACGCTCGAACAGCCCGACCTTGCGGACGGGCTGTTTGCGCCGGGCAGCGGGGCGCTTGGGCGGCGGGCCGCGCTTGATCGTGCGGCTCATCCCGCAGCAGCTTTCGCGTCGGCGAGCGCCTCGTCCACGATCGCCTGGACGAGCTGTTCGTAGCTCATTCCGATGTGGCGCGCCTGTTCGGGGACGAGGCTCAAGGGCGTCATGCCGGGCTGCGTGTTGACCTCGAGCAGGAACAGGCCGTCGACGCCGCGCTCGTCGTCCCAGCGGAAGTCGGAGCGGCTGGCGCCCTTGCACCCCAACAGGCGATGCGCCTCCAGTGCGAGCCGCTTGCAGGCGTCCGCAATCTCGTCGGGGATGTCGGCAGGGCAGACGTGTTCGGTCAGGCCATCGGTATATTTGGCGTCGAAATCGTACCAGCCGGTCTTGGGCTTCAATTCGGTGACGCCCAGCGCGCGTTCGCCCAGCACCGCGGTCGTCAGCTCGCGGCCGCGGACATAGGGTTCGGCGAGAAGTTCGTCGAACTCGGCCCAAGGTCCCGCCACGTCGCGGCCGATCGGATTGCCGTAATTGCCGTCATCGGTGACGATCGCGACGCCGACCGACGAACCTTCGTTGATGGGTTTGAGGACATAGGGGCGCTGCAGCGGATCGCGTTCGTGGATGTCGGCGGACTTGACGATCCGGCCGCCTGGCATGGGGATGCCGGCGGGGACGAGCACCTGCTTGGTCAGCACCTTGTCGATCGCGATGACCGACGTGGCGAGGCCCGAATGGGTATAGGGGATGCCCATCAGGTCGAGCATGCCCTGCACGCTGCCGTCCTCGCCGGGCGAGCCGTGCAGCGCGTTGAAGACGAGATCGGGCTGCGCCGCGGCAAGGCGCGCGGCGACGTCGCGGCCCATATCGATCCGGGTGACGCGGTGGCCGTTCGCCTCGAGCGCATCGGCGCAACCCTTGCCCGACAGGAGCGATACGGGGCGTTCGGCGGACCAGCCGCCCATGAGAACCGCGATGTGCATCAATTCCTCCCCCGCAAGGGGGAGGTGGCATGCGCAGCATGACGCAGGGGGAGGACACGGAACAGCGGAGAGGACACTGCCGTCCTCCCCCTCCACCACTCGGCTGACGCCGAGCGGTCCCCCTCCCCCTGGCGGGGGAGGAACTGGATCACGCCGCTCACGCCGCCACTCCCACGCGCTGAATTTCCCATTCCAACGTCACGCCCGACTGCGCCTTCACCTTGTCCCGCACCTCTTCGCCCAGACCTTCGATATCGGCGCTGCTGGCCGAGCCGAGGTTGAGCAGGAAATTACAATGTTTCTCAGATACCTGAGCGTCACCGCGCCGCAAGCCCCGGCAGCCGGCGGCGTCGACCAGCGCCCAGGCCTTGTGCCCATCGGGGTTCTTGAATGTCGAGCCGCCGGTCTTCGACCGCAGCGGCTGCGATGCCTCGCGCGCGGCGGCGATGCGATCCATTTCCGCCTGAATCACGGCCGGCTCGGCGGGCGCGCCGCGGAAGGTCGCGGATACGACGACCGCGCCGTCGGGCAGCGCGCTGTGGCGATAGGTGTAGCCGAGGTCCGCGAGGCCGAGCGTCACGCGTTCGCCAGAGCGCAGCACGACATCAGCCTCGACCAGCACGTCCTTGACCTCACGGCCGTAGGCGCCGCCGTTCATCCGCACGAAGCCGCCGACCGTGCCGGGGATCGAGCGCAGGAATTCGACGCCGCCGATGCCCGCATCGCGCGCGGTCGAAGACACGAGGATGCCGCTCGCTCCCCCGCCACAGCGGAGGGAGACGTCGTCGAGCCGCTCGACTTGCGCGAAGGCCTTGCCGAGCCGCACCACGACGCCCGGCACGCCACCGTCGCGGACGATCAGGTTCGATCCCAGCCCCAGCGCCATCACCGGCACCGCCGGGTCGAGCGCGGCGAGGAACGCGGACAGATCGTCCGCGTCCTTCGGTTCGAATAGCCATTGGGCATTGCCCCCCGCCTTGAACCAGACGAGCGGCGCCAGCGCGGCGCCCTCCGTCAGGCGCCCGCGGACCGGGGGCATTGCTTTCACCAAGGCCCGACGCCCCAGAGTCGCGTCCACGCCTGGAAGGCGGCGAGGTTCGCCTCGGCCGCCTTGCGCGTCGCCTCCTGGGCCTCGACCATCGCAGCGCCGGCGTCGACCGCGTGACCACCGGCCTCCAGCGCCTGGCGCTGCGCGTCGAGCATCTGCTTCTGGAGCTTCAGGCCTGCATCGAACCAGTCGGTCATCGCCGCGCTCCGATCGCGGCGGCGAGGCCCGCCGCCCATTTGGTGATGTCGCCCGCACCCAGGCAGACGACCATGTCGTTGGGCTGCACGGTCGCGGCGAGTTCGTCGGCGAGCGCATCGGCATCGGCAACGGTCGCGGCGGAGCGGTGGCCGCGACGCTTCAATCCCTCGACCAACGCCTGCGCGTCGACGCCCTCGACCGGCGCTTCGCCCGCAGCATAGACTGGAGTCACGAGCACGCGATCGGCGTCGTTGAACGCGGTCTGGAACTCTTCCATCAGGCTACCCAGGCGCGAATAGCGGTGCGGCTGGACGACCGCGATGACGCGGCCCTCGGCGCCCTCGCGGGCGGCGGCGAGCACGGCGCGGATTTCGACCGGGTGGTGACCGTAATCGTCGATGATCGTGACGTTGCCGTCCTCCATCGCCACCTCGCCGACGTGCGTGAAGCGGCGCTTGACGCCCCCGAACGCGGAAAAGCCACGCTGGATCGTCTCGTCGGGAATGCCGAGCTCCAGCGCCACGCCGATCGCGGCGAGCGCGTTCTGGACGTTGTGGCGGCCGGGCATCGGCAGCTCGATATTCTCGATCGAGCGGCTGGTGCCGTCCCGCTCGCGCACGATGCATTCGAAGCGGTTGCCGCCCGGCACCGGGGTGACGTTGACGCCGCGGACGTCGGCCTGCGCCGAGAACCCATAGGTCACGACGCGCCGGTCCCGGACGCGCGGCAGGATGTTCTGCACCTCCGGGTGGTCAAGGCACAGAAGCGCCGCGCCGTAGAAGGGGACGTTTTCGACGAACTCGACGAACGCGTCCTTCACGCCATCGAAGTTGCCGTAATGGTCGAGGTGTTCGGGATCGATGTTGGTGACGACCGCGATCGTACCGTCGAGGCGCAGGAAGCTGCCGTCGCTCTCGTCGGCCTCGACGACCATCCAGTCGCTCGCGCCGAGGCGTGCGTTGCTGCCGTAGCTGTTGATGATGCCGCCGTTGATGACGGTGGGGTCGACGCCGCCCGCATCGAGCAGCGCCGCGACCATGCTGGTCGTCGTCGTCTTGCCATGCGTGCCCGCGACCGCGACGGTCGACTTGAGGCGCATCAGTTCGGCGAGCATTTCCGCGCGGCGGACGACGGGGATGCGCCGTTCCAGCGCCGCCTCAACCTCCGGATTGGTGCGGGTGATCGCGGTGGAAGTGACGACGACGGCGGCGTCCGCGACGTTCTCGGCAGCGTGGCCGATCGTGACGGCGATGCCCTTGTCGCGCAGGCCCTGCACGACATAGCCCTCGGCAACGTCGGAGCCCTGCACGGTATAGCCGAGGTTCTTCATCACCTCGGCGATGCCGGACATGCCGATACCGCCGATGCCGACGAAGTGGATCGGGCCGATGTCGGTCGCGACGCCCCTAATCATGCGGTCACCGCCTTGGGCTTGGTCGGCACGCCGACGGGGAGGCGCGACAGCGGGGCGTCGAGGCTTTCGACCAGATCGGCGAGGTCGCTGACCGCGGTCGGGCGGCCGACGCTCTTCGCGCGCGCGGCGGCGTTTTCCAGTGCCGCGGGGTCGAGGCCCAGTTTCTGCATCTGCTTGGCTAGCTCCACGGCGGTGAATTCGGGCTGCGGGATGGTGCGCGCGCCGCCCGCCTTGGTGATCTCGCGCGCGTTCGCGGTCTGATGGTCGTCGGTGGCGCCGGGCAAAGGCACGAGGATGGCGGGCCGACCCGCCGCGGTCAATTCCGCGATCGTCGAGGCACCGGCGCGGGCGATGACGAGGTGCGCCCAGGCCAGTTGCTCAGGCATGTCGGGCAGATAGGTGGCGAGTTCGGCCGGGATCTGATGCTCGGCATATTGCGCGCGCACCGCGTCGATATCCTCGATCCGCGCCTGATGCGTCACCTGCAGGCGGCGGCGGAAGGTGACGGGCAGCATGGCGAGGCCGTCGGGCACCACCTGGCTGAGGATGCTCGCCCCCTGGCTGCCGCCGGTGACGAGGACGCGGAAGATGCCGTCCTCTTCCAGCAGCGGATAGGGTTTCGCGCGCAGTGCCAGCACCGCGTCGCGGACCGGATTGCCGACGAGATGGACCTTGTATTCGTGCTTCGCCGCCAGCCGTTCGGTCGTCTTGTACGAGGTCGCGATCGCATCCACCTTGCCCGCGACGACGCGGTTGACGCGGCCGAGGACGGCGTTCTGTTCGTGGACGGCAGTCGGGATCTTCTCCGCGAACGCCGCGAGCAGCGCGGGGAACGCGGGATAGCCGCCGAAGCCGATCACCGCGGCGGGCTTGAACGTGCGGTACAATTCGCGCGCCATCGCCCGGCCGCGCAGCATCTCGCGCACCGCGCTCGCCCAGCCCTGCGGCTTCTTCACCTGGAAGCGGCCGGCGGGCAGGACGTGCGTCTGGACGTTGTCGAATAGGCCGGGAAAGCGCACGCCGCGCGCGTCGCTGACCAGCGCGACGCGATGGCCGCGCCGGGTCAGCTCCTCCGCCAGCGCCGCGGCGGGGACCATGTGACCGCCCGTGCCACCGGCTGCCAGGACGTAATGCTTGCTCAATTCGAACCCCATCTCACCACATACGGGCTGCGCGTCAGGAACGGATTGCGCCGGGTGAAGGCAAGCAGCAACCCCATGCCGATCGACAGCGCGATCATCGACGACCCGCCATAGCTGATGAACGGCAGCGTCATACCCTTGGACGGCGCGAGGCCCGTGTTGACCGCCATCGATACCAACGCCTGCGCGCCGAACTGCACGGCGAGGCCGCTGGCGGCGAGCAGCTTGAATTCGTCCTGTTCGTCCAGCAGCTTGACGAACACGCGCACGACGATCGCCAGGAAGACGAGCGCGATGATCGCGCAGGCGATCAGGCCGAATTCTTCGCCGATCACCGAATAGATATAATCGGTATGCGCTTCGGGCAGACCGAACTTCACGGTGCCGCCGCCGGGGCCGGTGCCGGTCCAGCCGCCGCTGGTGATCGTCGCATGCGCGGCATTGGTCTGGAAGTGATCGCTCGCGCCCTCCCCCTCGACGCTCGGGAACAGGAAGGCGTCGATGCGGTTGCGGGCGGTGCTGTAGAACATGTAGGCGCAGACGAGGCCGACCGGCACCATCGCGATAATCCCGCCCAGCACGCGCATCGGCGTGCCGGCGATCATCAGCAGCGCCATCCATACGGTGCAGAAGATCACCGTCTGCCCGAAGTCGGGCTGCATCATCAGCAGCAGCGCGATCAGCCCGGTCATCGCGCCGGTGATGAGCACGGTGGGCAGCGTCGGGTCCTTCGCCTTCAGCGACAGCAGCCAGGCGACCGTGACGATGAAGAGCGGTTTCAGAAACTCGGACGGCTGGAACGAGGCGAAGCCATAGCCGATCCAGCGCCGTGCGCCGTTGATGCTGTTGCCGACGAAGGGCGTAAGCGCGAGGCACACGATCAGCACCGCAGCGCCGATCAGCGCGAGCCGCCGCGCGAGCGGCACCGGCAGCATCGACACGCCGAACAGCACGGGCAGCGAAATGCCGACCCAGATCAGCTGGCGCCAGAAGTAATAGAGCGCGGTGAATTTGTGATGTTCGCCCGAATAGCGAACCGCGGTCGCGGGGCTCGCTGCCGCCACCGCCACCAGCCCGATCGCGATCAGGAACAGGGTGAGCAGCAGGAGCATCCGGTCGATGTCCCAGAACCAGGTGCCGAGCGGCGATCGGTCGCCGCGGCCGCCGGAGCGCTTCACCTTGGCGATCAGGGTGTCGCGCTTGTCGTCGGTCATGCTGGCGCCCGTCATGCTAGAGCCTCGACAGCCGCGCGGAACGCAGCGCCCCGCGCCTCGTAATCGCGGAACTGGTCGAAACTAGCACAGGCCGGCGACAACAGCACGACCTCTCCGGGCTGAGCCGCAGCGGCGGCGGCGCGGACGGCGGTGGCGAGGTCGCCGCTGCGTTCGACGTGGGGGAGTTTTGGCGTCAGGATGTCGGCGAACAGCTCGGCCGCCTCGCCGATCGTATAGGCCGCGACGACGTGGCTGAGGTACGGCGCGCAGGCGTCGAGATCGTCGCCCTTGCGCTTGCCGCCGACGATCCAGTGGATGCGCTCGAATGCGCCGAGCGCGGGCGCGGTGCTTTCGGGGTTGGTGGCCTTGCTGTCGTCGATGAAGGCGACGCCGTTGCGCTCGGCGACGCGCTCCATGCGGTGGGGCAGGCCGGTGAAGGTTTCGAGCGCTGCGGACAGTTCGCCGGCGGGCACGTCGAGCCTCGCCGCGACGATACGTGCGGCGGCGACGTTCTGCGCATTGTGTGGACCGCGCAATGCGGGTCCGAACACCGCGCCGTTGTATTCGGCGGTCGACACTTCGATCAGATCACCCTGATCGCGAAGCGCGATGGCAATGTTCCGCGTGGCGTCGTCGTCGATGCCAACAACCGCGAGATGACCCGCTGATTGCATCTCGAACAGCCGCGCCTTGGACGCCGCATAGCCCTCGAAGCCATCATAGCGGTCGAGGTGATCGGGCGTGATGTTGAGCAGCACCGCGACGTCGCAGTCGAGCGTCTGCGTCAGGTCGATCTGGTAGCTCGACAGTTCGAGCACGTAGACGCCGCCGTCCGGCAGCGGGTCCTGTTCCAGGATCGGCAGGCCGATGTTGCCGCCCATCAGTGTGGGCACGCCTGCGGTCTTGAGGATATGATGGACCAGCGCGGTCGTGGTCGACTTACCGTTGGTGCCGGTGATGCCGACGACCTTGTGCGGCGGCAGTTCGGCGCGGGCCTGGGCGAACAGTTCGATGTCGCCGATCACCGGCACGCCCGCCGCGCGCGCCTGCGCGACCAGCGGATGGGTGTTGAGCGGCACGCCGGGCGAGACGACCAGCCCGGCCGCGCCCGTGAGGTCGAGGGCGGCGGGATCGTGGACAATGACGCCGTCGATCGCTTGCGCCCGTTCGCGCGCGGTGGGGTCGCTGTCCCAGGCGACGACGTACGCTCCGGCGGCGGCGAGCGCGCGAACGGCCGCCATGCCGGAACGGGCGAGGCCGAGGACGGCGTAGCGTTGGACCTTCCAGGCGGTGGAGAGGATCATGCAGCGTTTGCCCAAATCGATCCGTCACCCCGGACTTGGTCCGGGGTCCACTTTTCGGCGAGGGGGATGGCTAGAGGCGCACAACGCCCCCATGTGGCCCGGTGGACCCCGGACCAAGTCCGGGGTGACGGTGTGTTTGGGGCGACCGGCATCGTCCTCACCGCAGCTTCAGCGTGGACAGGCCGGCAAGCGCCAGCACCAGGCTGATGATCCAGAAACGAATGACGACGGTCGGCTCGCTCCAGCCTAATTGTTCGAAATGATGGTGGATCGGCGCCATGCGGAACACGCGCTTGCCGGTGCGCTTGTAGAAGAACACCTGGATGATGACCGACAGCGCCTCGACGACGAACAGGCCGCCGATGATGCCCAGCACGATCTCGTGGTGCGCGACGACCGCGATCGTCCCGAGCGCGCCGCCCAATGCGAGGCTGCCGGTATCGCCCATGAACACCGCAGCGGGCGGTGCGTTGAACCACAGGAAGGCGAGTCCGGCGCCGACCACCGCGCCGCAGAAGATCGCGAGCTCGCCCGCGCCGGGGACGTGCGGGATGCCCAGATACGTGGCGAACTTCACGTTGCCCGCCAGATACACGATCAGCATGAACGCCACGCTGGCGATGATGACCGGCATCGTCGCCAGGCCGTCGAGCCCGTCGGTCAGGTTCACCGCATTGCCGAAGGCGACGATCGTGAAGGCGGCGAACAGCGGGAAGGCATAGCCGAGGTCGAGGTACAGCCGGTCGGTGAACGGCAGATACAGGTGCGGGCCGTTCTGCTGCATGATGATCCACGAGGCGATGCCGGCGATTGCGAATTCGAGCAGCAGCCGCGTCTTACCCGAGACGCCGGCGGTGCTCGCCTTTCGCACCTTGTCGTAATCGTCGAGGAAGCCGATCGCCCCGAAGCCGAGCGTCACGAACAGGCACGCCCAGACATAGGGGTTGCTGAGGTCCATCCAGATCAGGATCGCGAGCGCCATGCTGGTCAGGATCATCAGTCCGCCCATCGTCGGCGTGCCCCGCTTGGCGAGGTGCGTCTGCGGGCCGTCGGCACGGATCGGCTGCCCCTTGCCCTGGCGGACGCGCAGCCAGCCGATGAAGCGCGGCCCGATGATCAGGCCGATGAACAGCGCGGTCGCCACCGCCGCGCCCGTCCGGAAGGACTGGTAGCGGATAAGGTTCAGCAGCCCGGTGAAGCCCAGGTGCTCGGCGATCCAGTACAGCATTTACGTTCCGCCCCCCATGCGATCTGCGATCGCAACACCTGCCTCCAGCCCCGCGACCAGGCGCGACAGGCCGACACCATTAGACCCTTTGACGAGTACCGCGTCTCCTGCCCGGACCAGGTTCTTCAGCCGGTCGAGCGCCGTCGCAGCATCCGGCACATGCATGATGTCGACGCGTCCCTCAAGGGCCTGTGCCAGCGGCGCCATCGCTTCGCCGACGAGCAGCGCCGTTTCGACGCGCGCGGCCAGGATCGGTTCGGCGAGGGCGGCGTGATAGGTGGCGGAATCGTCGCCGAGCTCGCGCATCTCACCCAGCACCGCGACGTGCCGGCCTGGCTCTTCGGCCAGCACCGCCAGCGTCGCGCGCATCGAGGCGGGGTTGGCGTTGTAGCTTTCGTCGATGACCAGCATCTCGCCTTCACCCACACGCGCCGTGACGCGGAGGCCGCGCCCGGCAAGGCCGCCCATCTCGGCGAGCGCGAGGCCGGCACGGGCGAGGTCGGCGCCGGCGGCATCGACCGCCGCCAGCACGGCCAGCGCGTTCGACACCCAGTGCATGCCCGGCTGCGACAGGGTGAACGACAATTCGCGGGCGCCGACCTTCGCGGTGACGAACGACCCGCCCGAGGGCAGACGCATCGCCTCGACCGCATGGACGTCGGCGCCCTTGGTCAGACCGAAGGTGACGGTGCGCGCGGCATAGGGGGCGGCGGCCGCCATCAGCCGGTCGCGGTGCGGGCTGTCATAGGGGACGATGGCGATGCCGCCGGGTGATCCGTCAGACGCCTCAAGACCCTGGAAGATCTCGCCCTTGGCATCGGCGATGGCGCTTTCGTCGGCGAAGAATTCGGTATGGGCAGGCGCGATGGCGGTGACGATCGCGATGTGCGGACGCACCAGGCGCGTAAGCTGGGACAGCTCGCCCGCGTGGTTCATGCCCATTTCGAACACGCCGACCTTCGTGTCGCGCGGCATGCGGGCGAGGCTGAGCGGCACGCCGGTGTGGTTGTTGTAACTCTTGACCGAGCGATGCACCGCGCCGGTCAGCGAGCGGTCGAGCGCGGCGAACAGCGCCTCCTTGGCGCTGGTCTTCCCCACCGAGCCGGTGACGCCGATCACCGTGCCGCTCATGCGGGCGCGGGCGGCACGACCGAGGTCATTCAGGGCCGCGAAGGTATCGGCGACGCGGACGTGCGGATGGGGCGTGTCGGCGGATACGATCGCGCCGGCGGCCCCTTGCGCGAAGGCCTGATCGAGGAAGCGGTGGCCGTCGGTGCTGTCGCCGGTGAGCGCGATAAACAGGTCGCCGGGACCGACCTCACGGCTGTCGAACGCGACGCCGGTGACGGCGAAGTCGGTCAAGGCGGTGCCCGAGGTGGCAGCGGCGATTTCGGCGGCCGTCCAGAGCATCAGATCCTCCCCAAGCGCGCTTGGGGAGGGGGACCAGCGAAGCTGGTGGAGGGGCGGCGGGCGCAGGCCGCCGTCTGCGACGGCGCCCCCTCCACCACCGGTCTGCGACCGGCGGTCCCCCTCCTCCCGCTGCGCGCGGGGAAGACTGACAGAGGACTCACGCCGCATACTCCCGGGCCACGCTGACGTCATCGAACGGCAGCACCAGGTCGCCGACGATCTGGCCCTGTTCGTGGCCCTTGCCGGCAATCAGCACGATATCCTGCGGGCCGGCTTCGCGGATCGCGGTGGCGATGGCTTCGCGGCGGTCGCCGATCTCGCGGGCGTCGGGCGCGCCCTTCAGGATGGCGGCGCGGATCGCGGCGGCATCCTCGGTGCGGGGATTGTCATCGGTGACGATCGCGAGGTCGGCCTGCATCTGCGCGACCTGCCCCATCGTCTCGCGCTTGCCGGCATCGCGGTCGCCGCCCGCACCGAAGACGACGATCATCCGGCCACCGGCATGCGGCTTCAGCGCGGCGATCGCCGCCTCCAGCGCGTCGGGCGTGTGCGCGTAATCGACGTAAACGGGCGCGCCGCCGCGCGCGATCGCGGCGCGCTCCAGCCGCCCGCGTACGGGTTGCAGGCGGGCGAGATTGGCGATCGTTTGCGTCACGTCGCCGCCGGTCGCGATGACCAGCCCCGCCGCGACGAGCGCATTCGCCGCCTGATAGCCGCCGATCAGCGGCAACGTGACGCGATGCGTTGCGCCCTCCGCCTCGATCACCAGCCCCTGCCCCAGCAAGGTCGGATCGCGCTCGACCAGGCGCAGCGTGCTGCCGCGTTCGCCGACCGTCACCAGCCGGTTGCCGCGCGCCTGGGCGAGATCGATCACCCGCGCCGATTCGACGTCGTCCGCCCAGACGACCGCGGCGCCATCCGGGCTGAGCACTTCGGAAAACAGCCGCAGCTTGGCGGTGAGATAGGCGCCCATGTCGCCATGATAGTCGAGGTGATCGCGGCTGAGGTTGGTGAAGGCCGCCGCGGCGACGCGCAGCCCCTCGGTGCGATATTGCGTCAGGCCGTGGCTCGATGCCTCGAAGGCGACATGCGTCACGCCCTCGCGCGCCAGCCCGGCGACGTTGGACAGGAAGGTGACGACGTCCGGCGTCGTCAGGCCGGTCGTCACGCGCTCGTCGGCGGTGGTGACGCCCAGCGTCCCGATCGAGGCGGCATGCTCGCCCGCCATCCGCCACAATTGCCGCGTCATTTCGACGGTGGAGGTCTTGCCGTTGGTGCCGGTCACGGCGACCGCGACCTCGGGAAACGGCGCGAAGAACTGCGCGGCAAGCTGCGCGAAGCGTTCACGCGGGCTGTCGGAGGGGATTGCCACCGCCCCCTCCACCGGCACGCCGGGGCGCGTCACGACGGCGATCGCACCCGACCGCACCGCGTCGGCGATATAATCCTCGCCATTCACCCGCGCGCCCTGAAACGCGCCGAAGACGGTGCCCGGCGCGACCTTGCGATGGTCGATCGCAAAGCCGGTGACCACCGCCTCTTCACTACCGCCGGTGAGCGTCCCCAGCTTCATGTCGCGCTCCTCAATAGTCGGCTCGTCAATTGCCGTTCGCCTGCTTCGGCGGCGTCTCCTGCCAGATCAGCGGCATCATGTCAGCGACGTCGATGTCGCGCTGCGCATCGGGCACCACGCCGAGCATCGATCCTACGCGCGCGATCGTGCGGCCGACGACGGGCGCGGCGTTCCAGGCGGCGGTCTTCCACCCGCCCGTCTCCTTCGTGCCCTGCGGCGAATCGAGCATTGCGAGCACGACATATTTCGGCGCGTCCATCGGGAAGGCCGCAGCGAAGGTCGCGACGTTGCGCGAATGGTCATAGCCGCCCGCGACCGCCGCCTCGGCGGTGCCGGTCTTGCCGCCGACGCGATAGCCCGGCGCATCGCCCTTGCGGCCCGTGCCGCGCATGACGATCAGCCGCAGCATCTGGCGCATCTTGTAGCTCGTCGCCTCGCTGATCACGCGGCGGCCGGCGGGGGCTTGGCCGGGGGCGATCTTCATCAGCGTCGCCGGGCGCCAGATGCCGCCGTTGACCAAAGCCGCATAAGCGCTGGCGAGGTGCAGCGGCGTCACCGCGATGCCGTGACCATAGGCCGTCGTCATCGTCGTCGTCCGCGCCCAATACCGCGGCCAAAGCGGCCGGCCCTTTTCGCGCAATTCGATGTCGGGCCGGGTGTCGAAGCCCAGCTTGCGGAACATCGTCTGCATCTTCTGCGGACCCACCTCGTCGGCGATGCGCGCGGTGGCGATGTTGGACGAATAGATCAGCGTTTCGGGCATCGACAGCCAGCGCTGCGGATCGCCGCGCTCGTCATGGATGGTGAAGCCGCCGACCTTCAGCGGATGCGTCGCGTCGAACTTGCGGTTCATCGTGATCGTGCCGGTGTCGATCGCGGTCGCAACGGTAATCGGCTTGAACGTAGAGCCCAGCTCGAACACGCTTTGCGTGGTCAGGTTGCGCAGTTCCTCGCTGCCCGCCATCCCGACGCGATTGGGGTTGAACGTCGGCAGCGAGACCATCGCGAGCACTTCGCCGGTATGGACGTCCATCACGATGCCGCCCGCCCCGCGCGCGGAGAAGGTGCCCATCGCGCGACCGAGTTCGCTTTCCATTGCCGCCTGCACGCGTGCGTCGATCGCCAGCGCGACCGGCTTGCCCGCCTGCGCCGGATCGAGCAGCCGCTCGTCGAGCACGCGCTCCATGCCGCTCATGCCGTGGCCGTCGGTCGACAGGAAGCCCAGCGCATGCGCCGCCATCGTCGACTGCGGGTACAGGCGCTGCGTTTCGCGCGCGAAGACCAAAGCCGGCTCGCCGATCGCATTCACCTGCTCGACCAGCGCGGGGCTGGCGCGCCGCTGGAGGTAGACGAAGCTGATGTTGCGGGTGAGCTGGTGGTAGAACCACGCCTGATCGCCACGATCGGGCATCAGCGCCGCGAGCCGGGCGGCGATCTCCATCTTGTCGCCGATGATCTTGTTCGGATGGACGGCAATCGTCCACGCATCGATCGTCCGGGCGAGCGGCGCGCCGTTGCGATCGACGATATCGCCGCGAGCCGCCAGCGCCGCCGTGCGCGCCGCCGCCTCGCCGCCCGACAGGATGCCGAGCATCGCCAGCCGGCCGATGATCAGGACCACCGCCGCCGCGAACAGCATCATCAGCATCATCAGCCGCATATGCGACGTCGCGACCAGCGCGTGACGCTGGCCGGCGCTGCGATGCTGGGCCTGGGCCGGACGGGCGACGATGACGGTCAACGTTTGCGGGCCTCGGCGCGCGCGCTGCTGAGGATATCGCCCAGCGTGCTGTCGGACAGCAGCTTCTTGTCGAGCATCGCGACCGCTTCGGGCCGAACCTTCGCCACCGCCGCCTTGGCGCGGGCCGCCTCGTTCAGCTTCGCCATCATCGGCGCGCTCTTTTCGATGGCCGCGACCTTGATCACCGCGCGCTGCGCCTTGGGCATGGCGGCGGCGACCTGCACCACGGCGGGGGCCGGCGTGGCGGCGGGCGCGGCGGCGCTGACGCCCGGCTGCGACGGCACGACCAGCGACGCCATTTGCATCCCGGACTTGCCATCGGTGGGCACGCCCACCTGATTGACGTCGAGGCTGGCGAGCGCCGCCTCATCGGTCACGAACTGGCCCGCGGTCGGCGCGGCGAGCGACAGCGTCTCCCCGTTCCACTTTTCGAGCTGGGCGAGATTGGCGCGCGTTTCGAACTCCGTCTCCAGCGCGCGGATATCGCGCTGCGCGGCATCGATCTTGCGATCCATGCTCTCGAGCTTCTTGCGCTCGGTCGCGACCTGCAGCGAGACCAGGTAGAAACCGAGGACGATGGCGACGCAGCCACCGAACCATCCGATCCCCTTCAACCGATACGCCGCCGTCATGCCGTCACCTCTTCATTCCATGCAGGGGCGGCCGTCCGGATGGCGGTCCGCAATGTTGCCGATCGTGCGCGCGGGTTGCGCGCGAGTTCCGCCTCGCCGGCACGGATGCCGCGGCCGACGGTCGCGAAGCTGGGTGCTCGCGTCGCCCCCGCCTGCGGCAGGTGCCGAGAGCCGCCGGGCGTGTTGCCCGAGCGTTCGCGCAGGAAGCGCTTGACCATGCGATCCTCCAGGCTGTGGAACGTCACCACCGCCAGCCGGCCGCCGGGCTTGAGCAGCCGCTCGGCAGCGGCGAGGCCGTCGGCCAGCTCACCCAACTCCCGGTTCACATGGATACGGATCGCCTGGAAGGTCCGCGTCGCCGGATCCTTCTTGTCGTGCGGCCGGTGGCCCAGCGCCTTGCGCACGACGGTGGCCAGTTCGCCCGTACGGGTCAGCGGCCGCGCGGCGACGATCGCACGCGCGACGCGGCGCGACTTGGGCTCGTCGCCATACTGGTACAGCACGTCGGCGATGGCTTCCTCGTCGGCGGTGTTGAGGAAGTCCGCCGCGCTGGGGCCGTCCTGCGCCATCCGCATGTCGAGCGGGCCGTCGGACTGGAACGAAAAGCCGCGCTCCGCCTGATCAAGCTGCATCGACGACACGCCGATATCCATGGTCAGGCCATCGACGGGGGCATCGATCGCCGCCTCCATCGCGGAGAAGTCGCTGTGGACCAGCGTCAGCCCCTCGATCCCGGCGGCCCGCCCTTCGCGAATCGCGTCGGGGTCGCGATCGAAGGCGATGACGGTGGCGCCGGTCTTCAGGATCGCGCGCGTGTAGCCGCCCGCGCCGAAGGTGGCATCGACCATCACCTCGCCCGGGGCGGGGGCGAGTGCGGCGACCACTTCGTCGAGCAGCACGGGGATGTGGGGGGCGTCAGTCAAGCGGCACCCCCTTGTCCTGGCAATAATAGCGGCAGGCAGCGACCATCTGGGGCGCGATGCCCGGCGTCGACAGCAGCGTCTTGGGGTCCCAGATCTCGATATAGTCGAGCGTGCCCCAGAAGAAGGCGTGCGCGCCGATATTGGCGTAGAAGCGCGGAAATCCGGGCATGATGAACCGGCCGGAGCCGTCGAAGGGCACCGCCTCGCCGTTCGCGCCGCCGCGCTTGATATTGTGGTCGATCTTGCCGTCGGCGCCGCGCGACAGGGCGACGCGCTCGTTTAGTTCGCGCTTCAGTTCGGCGATATAGGCGGGATCATAGGCGATCAGGCAGGGCTGATCCTCATGCGCGGCGATGATGACGGTGCCGCCGTCCTTGCCGTCGGCGCGGGGCGCATTGGCGGCCAGCGTGTGGCGGAGCGCATTGGGGATGGCGACGCGACCCTTGTCATCGACAAGAGCGAGTCCACTTCCCTGATAGTCGCCCCTTTCCAACACGCCCGTCTCGCACCCTGACGCGCACGGCTCATCGTCTGGAAAGTCGGACTTTCACCGCCTCCCACGCATTTGCGCCCAAACGCAAACGATGATGCCTGCCCCGTTGTTAACTGTCGCTACCAACAGCCAACCGGGGATGCAACGGGATTTTTGGGGATGAGCGGGGAAAAGCCCCCTGAAGGCGGCTAATCGAGCGGGAAACACCCCCATGGTGGCATGGATGCCACAACCGCCAACCGCCCGTGCGGGCGTGCGATTCCGCCGGCGCGGGGCGCCGTCCCCGGTTTTCCCCGAAAATGGATCATCGTGCGGCTTGCGCGTTGCCCGTGGCTGGCGCGACGCCGAGTTCGGCCAATGGCTCGCCCGAGGCATCGGCCGCCGCTGCGGCGCCGGCATTGGTCATGGCGATATTTGCGACGACGTCGGCCTGGGCGGATCCGGCGGTGGCGATGGGCTTTTCGCGCGTTGCCGACCCCAGAATCGCGGTGGCGATCGCGATGAGCATGACGACGGCGACAAGGCCGATCACGCCGACCTTGATCCGTTGCATCGTCTGGTGAGTGTCTCGCACGGCTCTCATCTTGTCGCGCGGCTGTACCGCTTTGTCGGGCACTTGTCGATTGGGCGGCGAGTCGGGGGCGCTTTCCGCCCATTCTTCCGTCACCCCGGACTCGTTCCCGGGTCCACTCCGCGGCGAGCGGAGTGGCTCGAGGAGCAGGCCGCCCCCGCGCGGATGGGTGGACCCCGGAACACGTCCGGGGTGACGGGGGAGTAGTGTTACGCCAGCCCCTTCTCCGCGCGCCATGCCGGATCGTGCAGCGTCGAGAGATACCGGAAGCCCGTGTCGCACAGGATCGTCGCGATCCGTTTGCCCGGCCCCAATTGCTCCGCCAGCCGGACCGCGCCCGCGACGTTGATGCCCGACGACAGGCCCAGGCACAGCCCTTCCTCGTCGAGCAGGCGGCGGACCCAGTGATAGCCTTCCTGGTCGGAGATACGGAACTGCGTGTCGATCGGCGCGCCCTCCAGATTGGCGGTGATCCGCCCCTGCCCAATCCCCTCGGCGACCGACGATCCCTCGCTGCGCAGCTCGCCGTGCGCGTAATAATCGTACAGTGCCGCGCCGTGCGGGTCGCTCAGCGCGATGCAGACGCTTTCGTCCTTCGCCTTCAGCCCCAGGCCGACGCCCGCGATCGTACCGCCGGTGCCCGCCGCGCAGGTGAAGCCGTCGATCCGCCCGTCCATCTGCTGCCAGATCTCCTCCGCCGTGCCGACGATGTGCGCGCGGCGGTTGGCGACATTGTCGAACTGGTTCGCCCAGATCGCATTGTCGCGTTCCTCCGCGATGCGGCGGCTGGTGTGGACGAAGTGGCAGGGGCTGGAATAGGGCGCCGCCGGCACCAGCACCAGTTCGGCCCCCAGCGCACGCAGCGTGTCCATCTTCTCACGGCTTTGCGTTTCGGGCATCACGATGATCGTGCGATAGCCCTTGGCATTGGCGACGAGCGCCAGACCGATGCCGGTATTGCCCGCCGTGCCTTCGACGATCGTACCGCCGGGATGCAGCACGCCCCGCGCCTCCGCATCCTCGACGATGCCCAGCGCCGCGCGATCCTTCACGCTCGCGCCCGGATTGGCGAATTCGCATTTGCCAAAGATGTCGCAGCCGCTGGCCTCGCTCGGCCCCTTCAGCCGGACGAGGGGCGTGTTGCCGATCAGGGCAAGCGTGTCTGGGGTCGTATGCATGCCTGCTAGATGGCGCGTGGCCGGGCCTGCGACAAGCAAAGCTGCACTTGGGAAGCGCAAAGCCGCGCGATCAACCGAACGACCAAATCCGACGGATCGCCTTGACGCTCCCCCTTCGCATGCGCAAAGCGTGCCCTCGCTATGAAGAGCCTCCCCCTGTTCGCCGCCACCGCCGCGCTTCTCGCGCTGGCCGCCTGCAACTCCAAGCCCGCGCAGCCGGACGTGCTGGATTCGAATCCGGATCCGATGGCCAACCAGCTCGCCAACCGCGCGCCGGTGGAACTGCCGCCCGCGATCAAGGCGGAAAAGACCTTCCGCTGCAAGGACAACAGCCTGCTGTACGTGACGCTGTTCGACGGCGACAAGCTCGCCCTCGTCAAGACGTCGCAGACCGGCACGCCCACCCGCCTGACCGCCGAAAAGGCCGGCGAGCCGCTGACCGCCGAGGGTGGCTGGAAGCTGACCGGCAATGCGTCGAACATCACCGTGTCGCAGCCGGGCAAGGCCTCGCAGACCTGCAAGTCGTAAGCCACGACGGACCGACTTTTCACAAGGGCCGGCGGAGCGATCCGCCGGCCCTTTTCTTATGCGCGGCGCACGACCACCCTTCCCACATTGCTATTGCGAACGATCCGCAGGTTCAGTAGCTGGCCGTCGAGACCGGAACTGTCCGGCCGATTCCAGGAATTTGCTGCGTGATCCTTGCACACGACCGGCGCGTCGCCGTGTCCGTTCTTGCCATCGCCTTCGGGCTTGCGGCGCCGGCCATGGCGCAGACCACCGACGGCGATGCGGCCTCGCCCGAGACCCCTGCCGACATCGTCGTCACGGCGCGCTCGGCCAGTGCCAGCATCACCGGCAGCCACACCCCGCTGCTCCGCTATCCGCAGTCGGTGCGCGTGCTGGACGAGGACGACCTCACTCCGCTCAACGCCACGCGGCTACAGGATGCGCTGGATTATGCGGGCGGCGTCACCCGCCAGAACGATTTCGGCGGCCTGTGGGACAAATATGCGATCCGCGGCTTCGCGGGCGACGAGAACACCGGGCCCGATATCCTGATCAACCGCTTCGGCAGCAACCTCGGCTATAATCCCCCGGTCGACAGCGCGACGATCGAACGCGTCGAGGTGATGAAGGGCGCGAGCGCCGCTTTGTCCGGCCGCGGCGAGCCGGGCGGATCGATCAACATCGTCACCAAGGCGCCGCTCGATCACGCGCATGCCGCCGTCAGCGCGATGGTCGGCAGCTGGGACCAGCGGCGCGTGACGGGCGACGTCGGCGGCCCGATCGCCGATGGCCTGTCCGTCCGCCTGATCGGGGTCGTGGAAGACCATGACAGCTTCCGCGACCATGTCGGCGGATCGCGCCGCCTGATCGCGCCCTCGATCGCCTGGACGCCCGCGCCGGGGCTGCGCCTGCTGTATCAGGCCGAATATATGCGCAACCGGTCGGTGCTCGATCGCGGCGTGGTCGGCATTGGCGGCAACGCCCGCGCGATGGGTCGCACCACCTTCCTCGGCGAGCCGGCAGACGGCCGCATCACGCAGCGCATCCTATGGCAACAGGCCAGCCTGTTCGCCGATCTGGGATCGGGCATCGGCCTGGAGCTGGGCGGCAGCCAGCGCGACGGGTCGCTGCGCGGATTCGGCACGATGGTCGATTTCGGCGCCCGCGGTCTGCAAAGCGACGGACGCACCGCCGGGCGCGACCGCCGCTATCACGACTTTGCGTGGAACGATCTGTCGTTGCGTGCCGAACTGACCGGACGCGTCCGCCTGCTGGGGCTGGAGCACGACCTGCGCGTCGGCATCGACCGCGTACGGCACGCGCTCGACTTCCGGCTGGATCGCGCACGCGGCACGACGACGCGGCCGATCCTGCTCATCGATCTGTTCGCCCCCGTCTACGGTCAGCCGCTGCCGACCCCGCCCGCCTCGCTCAGCCGTACCGCATCGTTTCGCAGCGAGAGCCTCTATGCGCAGGACGTGATCCGGCGCGGTCCCCTCACCTTGCTGCTCGGCGCACGATGGAACAGCTTTCGCGAGGACGTCTTCAACCGCCTGACCGTCCGCGAACTCGACACGCGCGACGCCGGCGTCACGCCGCGCGCGGCGGTGTCGTGGCAAGTCCGGGAGGGCGTATCGCTTTACGCCAGCCGGGGCGATTCGCTGCGGCTCAACCCGTCCGACGGCACGGCGACGTTCGATGCCGAACGCAGCCATTCGACCGAGGCGGGGGTCAAGGTCAGCCTGTTCCAGCGCCGCCTGACCGGCACCGCCGCCGTGTTCGACATGGAAAAGCGCAACGTCCTCAACCCCAATTCGGTCGATCCGTTCGTCAAGAGCCAGATCGGCCGCCAGCGGTCGCGCGGCGCGGAGGCGGAACTCACCTATGTCCGCCCCGACGATCTCTACGTCACCGCCGCCTATACCTATGTCGACGCGACGATCCGCAACGATCAGGACCGCACGCTGATCGGCAAGCCGCTGTCGAACGTGCCGCGCCATGCGGGCAGCCTGTTCGCGCTGAAGACGGTCGGCCGCCTGGGCGTGGGTGGTGGGATCACGTACGTGGGCACGCGCGCTGGCGATCCGTTCGGCACCAGCTATCGCCTGCCCGCCTATACGATCGCGCGGGCGACGCTGAGCTATGCCGTCACGCCGCAGCTGAGCGTGCGGGCGGACGTCGATAACCTGTTCGACACTTATTATATCGCCAGTTCGTACGCGAACGTGTGGACCGTTCCCGGTGCGCCGCGGAACGTGCGCGTGACGCTGGCGAGCCGGTTCTAGGGCGATCCGCGGCCGGACCGGTCACAGCATGCCGATATCGCGCAGCCACTGCTTGAGCGCCCCCGGCCATTCGCGCGTCACCGGGTCGGCGGTCGGGCGCATCCCAAAGGCGTGGCCGCCTTTGGCGTACAGGCGCATGTCGACCGGCACGCCCGCGTCGGTCAGCGCCAGGGCATAGGCCATGGGCTGGCGGATCGGGTCGGTGGCATCGTTCATCGCGTGCAGGATGAAGGTCGGCGGCGCCTTGGGGCTGATCGTCACCCATGGCCGCAATTCCAGGCTGTTGCGGCCCTTGCTGTCGTCGAGCATGCGCGCGGTATAGGCGATCACCGCAAAGTCGGGGCGCGGCGATTGGCGATCGGCGGCATCGGCGATGGGATAGGTTCGCGCTTCGGTATTGCTCATCGCCGCGGCCAGATAGGCGCCCGCCGAAAAGCCGATGACGCCGATACGATGCGGATCGATGCCATAGCGCGCCGCCCGCACGCGCAGCAGCCCCATCGCGCGCTGCGCGTCCTCCAGCCCCAGCAACACCTTGGGCCGCTGCTGCCGGCCGTTCACCACCGGCCATGCTTGCGGCACGCGGTATTTCAGCACCGCGCAGGTGATCCCCTGCCGCACCGCCCAGTCGCAGATTTCGGTCCCCTCCAGGTCCATCGCGACGACGGTGAAGCCGCCGCCCGGCAGGACCAGCATGGCCGTGCCCGTGTTGCGCCCCTGCGGCCGGAACACCGTCATCGTCGGCCGCGTGATCGATCCCGCCCAATGCCACATCCGCCCGCCGACGATCGCCGAACCGTTGCCGGTTTCCTCCGGCGCATCCCCGCTGTCCGGCTTGGCGAGCGGGACGGCGGCCGCCCATAACGGCTCCTGCCGCCCACCGGCCGGCGCCTGCCACACGCCGGGCCGCGAAACGATCGGCACGGTCTTGCGCACCGGCCCGGTTGCCCGCCCACCCGTCGACGATGCAAGCGACACGGCAAGCAGGATCGCAGACCCAAGGACGGCACGGCGCAGCATATCGAACTCCCGATCCCGACAGCGACGCAGCGCATCGCCACCCGATGCCGCCGCGTCTTGCGTCCGGTCCGTATCGGGCGGCCTCGCGCCCGACAAAGCACCTTTGCTCGGGCCAGCCCCCAGTTTCCCTCATGGCGCGGATGGCGCATTGCCCCATCGGGTCCAGAACGGTACGATCCCGCCCCATGGCAACGATCGCGATCTACAGTTCGAAGGGCGGCGTCGGCAAAACCACGCTGGCCGTCAATCTGGCCTATTGTGCCGCCACCCTGTCGAAGCGGCGCACCGCCTTGTGGGACCTCGATCCCCAGGCGGCGAGCAGCTGGGTGCTGGGTCGCGATCCCGCGGGCGATCAGGCGCGCGCGTTGTTCACGAAGGATACGAAGGTCGCGCGCCACGCCCGCCCGACCGAGATCGCGAAGCTCGACCTGATCCCCGCCGACGCATCATTGCGCGACCTCGACGTGCTCCTGCACGATCTCGGCAAGAAGCGGCGGCTCGACAAGCTGGTCGCCGACCTCGGCAGTTACGATCACGTCCTGCTCGATTGTCCGCCGGGGCTTACCGAAACCAGCGAGCAGGTGATCCGCGCCGCCGACCTGATCGTGATGCCGATCATCCCCTCCGCCCTGGCGCAACGCGCCGCAGAGGAAGTGGTGCGCCATCTCGGCGGCAAGGTGCCGGTTCTGCCCGTCCACATGATGGTCGACCGCCGCCGCCGCCTGCACGCCGCCGCGCTCGCCGCGCAGCCCGACTGGCCCGCGATCCCGATGGCGAGTGCGGTCGAAGCGATGGCGGATCATCGCGCGCCCGTCGCCACCTATGCGCCGCGCAGCGCCGCCGCGACCGCCTTCGGCGAGCTGTGGCGCGCGATCGAGAAGCGGGTGGCGCGCTGATCCGGCGCGGGATGCGGGTCGCCCGGATCTAGGCCCGTACGGCCGCCCGTCGTCCGGCCGGAGCGGACCACCTTGCCATCGCCCCTGGGCGCCGCCACCTTGGCCGGCGATGGAGACGCTCGACCCGAAACTCGTGCTCGGCGCCTATGCCATGGGCGTCTTCCCGATGGCGGATCACCGCGACGCCGACAGCGTCTATTGGGTCGAACCGCGCACCCGTGCGATCCTGCCAATCGATGGCTTCCACCTCTCCGCGTCGCTGCGCAAAACGATCGCGCGTGACCGCTTTCGCGTCACCGCCGACACCGCCTTCGAGCGAATGATCCAGCTGTGCGCCGAAAGCGCCGACGATCGCCCGGAAACCTGGATCAACAGCGGCATCGAGCAGGTGTTCGTGACGCTGCACCGCATGGGCTATGCGCATTCGATCGAATGCTGGGACGGCGACGATCTGGTCGGCGGCCTGTACGGCCTGGCGCTGGGCCGGGCCTTTTTCGGCGAATCGATGGTCAGCCGACGGACCGATGCGTCGAAGGTCGCGCTCGCCTGGCTCGTCGCGCGTCTCAAGGCCGGCGGGTTCACCTTGCTCGACTGCCAGTTCCAGACGCCCCACCTCGCCTCATTGGGCGCGGTGGAGATCGACCGGAGCGATTATTGCGCGTTACTGGCCGGCGCGCTCGACGGGGCGACCGGCTCGTCGGCGGGCGCCGCATCGTCGCCCTCGCTCGCATCGGCGTCCGCCCCGCCCGATTTCTTCGCGCTGGAGCGCGCCGCGCCGCCACTCGCCGCCGACACCGTGTCGGGGCCGGTTTCCGGCCAGGACATCGTGCAGCTCTTGGTCCACACGTCATAGACGGGGTGCTGGACGACGTTCAGCGCCGGCCGTTCCTTGAACAGCCAGCCGGAAAAGGCGCGACGCCAGTGCCGGTCGGTGCCGCGCACGTCGAGCTGGACGAAGGCGCCGGTCAGCGGATCCTGCTCCCACGGCGCGGTCTTTTCGCAGGCGCGCAGGCGCACGATCGCATCGCCGACGCGCACCGCCTGCCCCGGCTTCAGCGTCAGGTCGCGGCTAACGCCGTTGCGCTTGTTGAGCAGGCCGACGACGGCGACCCGCTCGGCCATCGGCGTACCGCCGGTGGGCAGCGTCGTATCGGAGGCGGCGATCGTCTCGATCCCGTCGCCCTTGGCGGGATCGGCGGGCAGGTCCTGCGTCGCGACCGTCCGGTTCGCCGGGCCGTTACTACCATGCCAAGCGCGATAGCCGAAGACGCCGGCCACCGCGAGCGCGACCAGCAGGACGCCGGCGGCCAGCCAGCGGCCGATCCGTGGACTCACCCTTCGGGCGTCCACGCCTCGTAATCGCCGGTCGCGGCGGCGCGCTTGCCGCCCTTCTCCAGCGAGCCCGAGGGACGATAGGCGAGCGGCGTGCCGGTCATGTTGGGGATCGCCGGCTTCTGCCACGCACGCACCGGCGGCAGCGCGCGATCGGGCACGTCGTCGATGTGATGGTGCAGCCAGCTGAACCATTCGGGCGGCACCCGGCTGGCATCGTTCGCACCCTCATAGATCACCCAGCGCCGCTTGCGGCCGCTGCCGTCCTTGCCGCCTTCGTAATAGACGTTGCCGAGCTGGTCGGTGCCCATCTGCGCCATGCCGCGCAGGCCATAGAGCATCGTGCCCCACGACGCGCCGGTCCACCAGGTGAAGGGATTGAGGTTGATGCCCATAGTGGCTCAGCGCTTACCCGTGTCCGCTGCGCCCTTCAACAGGGGATCGCGATCGGGGATGACGGCCGTGACGAGAATCCGCGCGAAGAGCGTCGGCGGTCGGGCCGCCCCCTCACTTGGCCCAGGTCACCTTGTCGCCTTCGGCGATGCCAAGGTCTGCCGCGCGGCCGCCGACCAGTTCCAGCACTGCGGCCACCGGCTCGCGCGACAGGACCGGCGTTTCGGAGAAGGGCACGGCATTTTCGGCGATCGTCGCGATCGTGCCGTCGGCGCGGATGAACAGGATGTCGAGCGGCGTCGGCGTGTTCTTCATCCAGAAGCTCGCCTGACGCGGACCGCCGCCCTCCGGCGGATACGGCCAGAACAGCATGCCGCCATCGGGCTTCAGGTCGGTGCGATACATCAGCCCGCGTTCCTGCTCAGCGTGCGTCACCGCGCGTTCCACCGTAAACTTATGCGTGCCGTTGGCGCTGGTGATCGTAATCGGCAACAGCGTCTTGGCCTGCGACGCGGTGGCGTCACCGTCCTTCGCGCCCGACGAGCAGGCCGTGGTCGCCATCGTCAGCGCCATGGCGGCGGCCAGCGCCAGCCGCCTGCCACGCACACCCATCGGGATCGTCATCACGCTTCCTCTTCGACGCTGACCGCCAGAGGCCCCTTGTTGCCCGCGACGATCCGCGCGCGCAACCGCTGGCCGGGTTCGACCACCGCCAGCCCCGCACGACGCAGCGTTTCCATATGGACGAACACGTCCGCCCCATCCGCATCGCGGACCAGGAAACCATAGCCCTTCAGCCGGTTGAACCATTTCACCACCGCGCCTTCGAACGCGCCGGCCGCATCGATCAGGCTGAGCGGATCGACGCGATCGGGATTGCGCGGCGGCCGGGGCGCATCCTCGATCGCGTTGGTCAGGTCGATGCCGATCACTTCGCGCGCCTGATAGCCGCGGCCGCGCTGCACCGACAGCGTCTCCACCCGCGCCCCTTCGGGCAGGCTGCGCCGGCCGTGCGGCTGCAACACCGAAAAATGGATCAGCACGTCGCCATAGGCCGGATCGTCCGCCACCGCGAAGCCGAAGCCGCGCGTCGCGTCGAACCATTTGACGACGCCGCCGATCGCGATGGGGCCATCGTCTGCGACGGCGGCGCGGGTCGTCGCGTCCGGCGCGGCGGTGTCGATCGTATCCCCGGATTCCACCTGTCGGCCGAACGCGCGTTCGCGGTCGCCGGGCATCTGCCCGTCGTCTCGCTCGTCGCACTCCCGTTGCGGCTCGCCACGCATCACTGCACCCCTGTCGCCGACACGCTAGCACGGTTCGTCGCAGCCGCAATTATGAAACGAAAGCCTTTGCGGGTTTTTAGGCCGCTCAGGGCAAGAAAAAGGCTTGAACCGCAGCCTCATCGTCCGATTCGAGCCCCAGATCGGACAGGTCGCGCGCCGCCAGGATGCGTCGGGACAGGTCGAGCGGATGGCCGGCGCGCAGCATCGCGGCGAGCTGCCGGTCACGGAGCGCGCGGTCCGCGACCTCTGGCCCGAACGGTCCGACGCGCCGTCGCCGCGCAAAGGTGAGCGCGGCGGTCAGCGCCCGCGCGGCGATGTCCGGCGCCAGATCCTCCGCCACGTCCGCAACATGCGCCTGACGCAGCGCCGCGCCGACCCGTCGTGCGCCCAGCCCGCGCCGCGCCAGCGCCGCCGCCTTGCTCTCGGCGTAGAGGCGGTCGTCGACATAGCCCAGCGCCGCCATGCGCGCGGCGATCGCTGCCGGATCGGCGGGCTCGCCCTCCCAGCCCCTTTCGCGCACCTTGCGCCGCAGATAATCCGCCAGTTTGCCTTGCGTCGTCGCGAACCGTTCGACGTAGCGCAGCGCCAGTCGGTCGAGCGCGGCAGCGTCCAGGGGACGCGGAGGGCGACGTTCGGCGGGCATGGCCATGTTGTTGCCACAGTGGCAACGGAATGAGAACGTTGATCGCGCGTTAAAGCGCCAGGATATGACAGCCGCATGATAGCGGCGCGTGAACAGGAATTTCGATGACCGATCAGTCTGCGGCTTCGCCGACTCCCCGACCGGCCCCTACCCCGACGCTCGACGCGCTGCCGCGCCGCTTCGCCGATTTCGCCACCTTGGGCGAGGCGCTGGACTATGCTGCCACCGGCGTGCGCGGGCTGAATTTCCATGACGCGCGCGGCACGCTGGCGCGCCCCTATCCCTTTGCCGAGCTGCGCAGCGACGCGATCGCCGCCGCCTATCGCCTGATCGCGGCGGGCGTGCAGCCCGAGGACCGCATCGCGCTGGTCGCCGAAACCGGGCCCGAATTCGCCGCGCTGTTCTTCGGCACCATCTATGCCGGCGCCTGGCCGGTTCCGCTGCCGCTGCCGACCAGCTTTGGCGGCCGCGACTCGTATATCGAGCAGCTGCGCGTCCAGCTGGCGAGCTGTGACCCCAAGATGCTGATCTTCCCGCCCGAACTCAGCGCGATGGCGGCAGAGGCTGCGCGGCTTGCGGGCACGGACGGCATCGACTGGTCCGAATTCGCGACCCGCGCGGCACCGGAGGCCATGCTGCCGCAGGCGCATGGTGAGCAGATCGCGTACCTGCAATATTCCAGCGGCTCGACCCGCTTCCCGCACGGCGTCGCGATCACGCACCATGCGCTGCTCAACAACCTCGCCGCGCACAGCCACGGCATGCAGATCGACGGCACCGATCGCTGCATCAGCTGGCTGCCCTGGTATCACGACATGGGCCTCGTCGGCTGCTTCCTGTCGCCGATCGCCAACCAGGTCTCGACCGATTACCTGAAGACCGAGGATTTCGCGCGCCGCCCGCTCGCCTGGCTCGACATGATCTCGCGCCATGACGGCACTGCTTTGTCCTATTCGCCGACCTTCGGCTACGACATCTGCGCGCGCCGCATGTCGTCGCAGACCAAGGCCGCCGAGCGGTTCGACCTGTCGCGCTGGCGCGTCGCGGGCAATGGCGCCGACATGATCCGCCCGGATGTGATGCAGGCGTTCGTCGACGCCTTCGCCGATGCGGGCTTCAAGGCGAGTGCCTTCCTGCCCAGCTACGGCCTTGCCGAAGCGACGCTCGCCGTATCGCTGATGCCGCCGGGCGAAGGCATCCGCGTCGAGCTGGTCGAGGAAACGCAGCTGTCGGGCGGGGGCGATTCGCTCGCTGCCAACGACGGCCCCCGCCCGCAGCGCTTCCGCGCCATCGTCAATTGCGGCAAGCCGGTGCGCGACATGACGGTCGAGATCCGCGAAGAGGACGGCACGCCCCTGCCCGACGGTGCGATCGGCAAATTGTGGTGCAAGGGCCCCAGCGTCATGGTCGGCTATTTCCGCGATCAGGAGGCAACCGACGCCTGCATGGTCGACGGTTGGCTGGATACCGGCGACATGGCCTATATGTCGGACGGCTACATCTATATCGTCGGCCGCGCCAAGGACATGATCATCGTCAACGGCAAGAACCACTGGCCGCAGGACATCGAATGGGCGGTCGAACAGCTCCCGGGCTTCAAGTCGGGCGACATCGCCGCCTTCGCGATCACGACGCCCGGCGGTGAGGAGACCCCCGCTGTCCTCGTCCAGTGCCGCAGCAGCGACGATGCCGAGCGGCTGCGCCTGCGCGACGAAATCCGCGAGCGCGTCCGGTCGGTCACCGGCATGAACTGCGTGATCGAGCTGATCCCGCCGCGCACGCTGCCGCGCACCAGCTCGGGCAAGCTCAGCCGGGCCAAGGCGCGCAACCTGTATCTCAGCGGCGACATCAAGCCCTATCCGATCGCCGCATAATTCGGTCGTCAGGGCGGCGAACCGGCGCCGCCCTAACTATCCGTAAACGTTCAACACCTTACCATCTCAGGCGTGACAGTCGCGCCGCTCCAAACCCTCGATTCCGAAACGATCGGATTCGCCCAATTGCTGGGCCTGACCGACGGCGCCGATGCCGCGCAATGGGCACGGATCCGATCCAAACAGCTCGATGCAGGGCGCCATCTGGCGCTGTTCCTGCTCGCCGCGAATCTGATCGGCGCGGCCCTGGTCGTTCCCCTGTTCGCGGGCAACGAGCCCCTAACGTATCTGATCGGCTGGGCCGCGCTGGTCGGCATCGTGGCGGTCGCCGTGGCGATCCGCCGCCTGAGCACGCATCACCGCGACGGCGGCTATGCCAGCGCCCGCGACGTCCGCACCACGCTGTGGGAAGGGGTGGCGCTCGCCGTCGTCTGGGCGGTTCCCGTCTTCGCCTTTCGCGTCGATCCCGGCTCGCACGGCACCTACGCCCTCTGGATGATCCTCGCGCTGCTGATGACCGCGGGCGCGATGGCGATGGCACCGCTGGCGCTGGCGACGATCGCCTTTTTGGGCGGATTGGGCGCCGCCGTGTCGCTGGGCATCGCGTTGGACGGCAGCCCGACCGGCGCCGCGGCGACGGCGCTGTTCACCGTCATGCTGATCGTCATCTGCCTCCATCGCGCGCGCGCGCTGGTGGTGATCCGCGCGGTCCAGATCGCGCTCGCCGAACGGAACGACACCGTCAGCCTGCTGCTGCGCGAATTCGAAGAGACCGCCGCCGACTGGCTGTGGGAAACCGACGCGGGCAAGCAGATCGTCAAGGCCTCGCCGCGCTTCGCCTATGCCTGCGGCCTCGATCCGATCGCGATCAACGGCCAGTCCTTCCTGCGCGTCCTCGCCGGGCCGGCATGGGACACGGGCCACTTTTCCGACGCACTGCGCGAGCTCGCCGCCAAGATGAAGGCGCGCGAGAGCTTCCGCGACCTGCGCATCCCGGTTGAGGTGAATGGCGAGCAGCGCTGGTGGCAGGTCTCGGCCAGCCCGCGATTCGACGAAAAGGGCAGCTTCTGCGGTTTCCGCGGCGTCGGGTCCGACGTCACCGAACAATGTATGAGCGCCGATCGCATCGCCCGGATGGCGCGCTTCGACACGCTGACTGGCCTGCCCAACCGCCTGATGATCAACGAAACGCTGGTTCAGGCGATGGCGGAGGCGGAGCGCAACGGCCAGCGCTGCAGCTTCATGATGATCGATCTCGACCGGTTCAAGGCGGTCAACGATACGCTCGGCCATCCTATCGGCGACCGTCTGCTCGCCCGCGTGTCGGCACGGCTGGCGCAATTGATGGACGCCTCCACCGTCTGTGGACGGCTGGGCGGTGACGAATTCGCCGTCGTCGTGCGCGACGCGACGCGGATCGACGCGGTCGAGGCGCTCGCCCGCCGCATCATCGACACGCTGTCGCAACCCTATGAGATCGACGCGCACACGCTCTACATCGGCGCGTCGGTAGGCCTGGCGATCGGTCCGCGCGACGGGCGGACAGCCGAGATGCTGATCCGCTCCGCCGACCTTGCCCTCTATCGCGCCAAGGATGCGGGCCGCGGCGTCTACCACGCCTACGAACCCGAACTCCACGTCCAGGCGGAGGAGCGCCGCGTGCTCGAAATGGCGCTGCGACAGGCGGTGGAACGCAACGAGCTCCACCTGCAATACCAGCCCGTGGTCGATGCCGGGAACGGGCGGCTGACCGGTTTCGAGGCGTTGCTGCGCTGGCGCCACCCCGAGCTGGGGCTGATTTCGCCCGAGAAATTCGTCCCCCTGGCCGAGGAATCGCGCCTGATCGGGCCGATCGGCGAATGGGTCGTGCGGACCGCCTGCGCCGAAGCCGCGCAATGGCCGTCGACCGTCCGCATCGCGGTCAACGTGTCGCCGGACCAGCTGCAAAACCCGCAGTTCGTCGCCGTCGTCGCCTCCGCCCTCGCCAACTCGCGCCTGCCCCCCGAACGGCTGGAGCTGGAGGTCACCGAAAGCGTGTTCCTGCACGAAGGGCTCGGCACGACGAAGGTTCTGGACCAGCTGCTGTCGCTCGGCATCCGGCTGAGCCTGGACGATTTCGGCACCGGCTATTCCAGCCTCGGCTATCTGTCGCGCACGCGCTTTTCGTCGATCAAGATCGACCGCAGCTTCGTGCAGGGCGCGTCGAGCGGCGTGAAGGAAGCGGTGGCGATCATCCGCGCCGTCGTCGCCCTCGCCCAGAGCCTGGGCATGGCGACCACGGCCGAGGGCGTCGAGACCGAGGAGGAGCACCGGCTCGTCCAAGAGCTGGGCTGCACGAAGGTGCAGGGCTTCTTCTTCAGCCGCCCGCTCAGTGTCGAAGACGCCCGCGCGCTCGTCGCGCGCAGCTGGAACGCCTCGGCCGCCGCCTGACCCTATTTCTCGGGGTCGTGCCCCCAGTTCATCAGCGAATAGCGCCAGTCACTGTGTGCCTTGTCCTTGTCGGGTCCGCCCTGCGCTAGATGGCGGCGGACATAGCCGACCACCTTCTTCATATGCGCATAATCGTCGTCGGTCAGGTCCGCCTTGGCCTTGCGCTTGATCGCAACGATCCGCTTGCCCGATTTGTGGCCGACGCTCTCGCCCGATCCCTCGCCGTCCTCGCCCTTCCAGCCCACGCGCTTGCTGTCATCGGTGTCGAGGAATTTCTCGAGTTCGGCCGGCGCCATGTTCACCGCGTCCTTGAAATCCTTGTAGATCTGTTCGTGATCGTCGGCCATCGCATCGCTCTCCTTGCGCGCCGCCAACGATCGCCCGCTGCCACAGTTGCACGCGATCAGCCGAGCATCCCGCTATAGGTCTGCGCCGCCTGCGGCAGCCAGAGGCGCGCCGCGATCCCGCCGACGAGCACGACGATCACCGCACCCCACGCCCATCGGCCCCGCGGCATGCGGCCCAGCACCACCCAGCCGATCGCGGTCGCTGTCATCGCCCACAGATGATAGCGCAGGTCGGACGCGATGCTGATCACGGCAAAGCTCGCCTCCTGCCCGACCGCCGAGGCGAACAGCGCCGCCGCGAGGCCGCCCGCCGCATCCTCCGCCCGCCATGTCGCGGCCAGACCGATGACGGCGAGCACCGCCCAGAGCACCGGCCAGCCGAATGGCGTTTCGACGAGCACGCCGGCCAGCTGCTGCCAACGCCCCGCCGCCTTGCCCGGCACGCGGAAATCATAGGGGTTGGGCTCGTTGGCCACGGGCGGCGCCGCGCCATACCAATGCAGGGGCACCAGCCAGCGATCGGTCGCATTCAGATGGGCCAGCCGATGCGCGGCATAGGCGAGCGGATGATGTAGCACGGCCCGCGCCAGCGCGCCGTAGAGCGCCCCGACCGACGCTGCGCGCAGCTTGGCCGTCTCCGCCCCGCATCGCCCGCCGTCGCCCAGCGGGTCCCAGAAGAACGGGCGCACGCAAGTCTTGGCCCGCAGCGTCGCGATCTCGGGCCGCGTCAGGCCGGTGTCCGTGTCGTCGGTCGCGACCGCAATGCCCGACAGGTCATACATCGCCTGCGTCCGCTCCACCCCGCTCGCGCCCGCGCCGAGCAGCCGATGGTTGATCGGCCCCGCCGCCGCAAGCACCAACGGTACGGCCACAGCGATCGCCGCCAGCCGCCAGACCGTCCAGCGCGGCGGGATCGCCGCCATCGCCGCCAGCGGCAAGACGGCAAAGACCGCATTGGCGCGGACCAGCATCGCATAGCCCGCCAGACACCCCGCCGCCGCCCATGCCCCCGCGGGCACGCGCATCCCGCGCAGCCGCCACGTCGCGACCAGCCCGGTCGCCGCCAGCAGCGCCGCGAGCATCTGCAGATCCTTCAGCACCACCGCCTGCCAGCCGAGCAGCGCCGGCCAGCACGCCAGCCCCAGGATCGCGAGCGCCGCCAGCCGCCGCCCCTGCGCGGTCAGCGTCACCGCTAGCGCGCCGAAGCCACCCCAATAGCAGAGCATCTGAAGCACCAGCATCGGTGCGGGGCCATGGGCGCCGAACAGCGCCCACAGATGCGCCATCGCCGGCGGGTGCCAGTCGTCATACCGGCCGCTAAGCGCCTGCCGATATTGGGCGAGGCTGTCGTATGAGACGTAGCCCGGCCAGAACAGGGCAAGGCTGCCGCCGAACAGGATCGCGACCGCAAGCGCCACGCGCGCGGCGGTGACGCGGTCGGTATGTGGATCAGACGCTCGGTTCATCGCCTCGTGTCCATCAGTGCGCGATTAGTCGACGGACGTCGTCATTGCGAGCGCAGCGAAGCAATCCAGGGCGTCGTGGTACGGCTCTGGATCGCTTCGCATGCGCTCGCAATGACGGTAAATCTCGGCGTCTTACCGCCCTAGAAGTGCAGCGCGCGACCGTAGGCGCTGAGCGTGCTTTCGTGCATCATCTCGCTCAGCGTGGGGTGCGCGAACACCGTTTCCATCAGCTCGTGCTCAGTCGTTTCCAGCTGGCGCGCGATGACATAGCCCTGGATCAGCTCGGTCACTTCCGCGCCGACCATGTGCGCACCCAGCAGCTCGCCGGTCTTGGCGTCGAACACCGTCTTGATGAAGCCTTCCGCCTCGCCCAACGCGATCGCCTTGCCGTTGCCAATGAAGGGGAACTTGCCGACCTTCACGTCATGGCCCGCATCCTTGGCCTTCGTTTCGGTCAGGCCGACGCTGGCGACCTGCGGGCGGCTGTAGGTGCAGCCGGGGATGTTCCACGTCTCGAACGGGTGCGGGTTCTGGCCGGCGATCTTCTCGACGCAGACGATGCCTTCGTGGCTCGCCTTATGCGCCAGCCAGGGCGCGCCGGTGACGTCGCCGATCGCGTAGATGCCCTCGACGTTCGTCCGGCCGTAGCCGTCGACCTTGATGTGGCCGCGCTCCGTCTCGACGCCCAGCGCCTCCAGCCCGATATTCTCGGTGTTCGGCACGATGCCGATCGCGACGATCGCATGGCTGAATTCGGTGCTGGTGACCTTGCCGTCTGCGTCCTTGATCGCGGCGGTGACGCCGTTCGCGCCCGGCTCCAGCTTTTCGAGGCCCGACTTGGTGAGGATCTTGATCCCCTGCTTGGTCAGCGCCTTGGTCATGAATTCGCTGACTTCGGCATCCTCGACCGGTAGGATACGGTCGAGCATCTCGACGATCGTCACGTCGGCGCCCATGTCGTTGTAGAAGCTGGCGAACTCGACGCCGATCGCGCCCGATCCGATGACCAGCAGCTTGGTCGGCATCACTTCGGGCACCATTGCGTGGCGATAGGTCCAGATGCGCTTGCCATCGGCCTTGGCGAACGGCAGGTCGCGCGCGCGCGCGCCAGTGGCGACCATGATGTGCTTGGCGGCAAGCTCGACGGTCTTGTCGCCCTGCTTGACGCTGAGCTTGCCCTTGCCGGTCAGCGTGCCGAAGCCCTCGACCACCGTGACCTTGTTCTTCTTCATCAGGCCTTTGACGCCGGCGTTGAGCTGCCCCGCCACCTTGCGGCTGCGATCGACGATCTTGCCAAGGTCGAAGCCGACATTGTCCGCCTTCAGCCCATAGGCATCGGCGTGGGTCATATAGTGATAGACCTCCGACGTGCGCAGCAGCGCCTTGGTCGGGATGCAGCCCCAGTTGAGGCAGATGCCGCCGAGGCGTTCACGCTCGACGATCGCGACCTTCATGCCGAGTTGGCTGGCACGGATCGCCGAGACATAGCCGCCGGGGCCGGAGCCGAGGACGATGAGATCGTAGGTGTCAGCCATGGTCGTTCCCTGGGGAAAGGAGTTTGGGGAGAGAAGAGATCAGAATGTCACGCCGGCAACGACGCGACGCGCCGGGGCTGGCGGTTGGTGTCGGTGGCGACGAAGACGAAGCGCGCCTGCGTCACCTTGCACGCATCGTTGGCATGACGGGCGCGGCGCCATGCCTCGACCTCGATCGTCATCGACGTGTTGCCGACCGCGACGAGGCTGGCATAGACCGACACCTCGTCGCCGACGAGCACCGGCGCGTGGAACTTCATCGCGTCGCAGGCGATCGTCACCGCCCGGCCGCCGGCATGGCGCGAGGCGACAGAGCCTGCGGCCAAGTCCATCTGTCCCATCAGCCAGCCACCGAAGATGTCGCCATAGGGGTTGGCGTCGGCAGGCATGGCGGTGACGCGGATCGTCGGCGATCCGTCCGGCAGGCCGCTCATGCGCTCATCCGATCGGCAGCGCGGGCACGGCGCAGCGGGCCGATGCCCATCAGCACCGTCGCGACCATCGCGGCGGCGCCGCACCACCAGATCACCTCACGGCCCAGCGGATAGGACCAGGCGGCGGCCCAGGTCATCGCCACGGCCGCGATCAGGCCCGCTGCGATGGAGATCACCTCCATCGCCGCGCGCGAGATCGGCAGGCGGGACAGGAAAGCCAGACGCGTCATCGCAGGCGTTTCCCGGTCAGGCGAGCATGCCGAGCGGACGCTCGACCAGATCCTTGAACACCTTCATCAGCTCGGCGCCATCGGCCCCGTCGATCGCGCGGTGATCGAAGCTGCCGGTCGCCGACATGACGGTCGCGACCGCCAGTTCGCCGTTGACGATATACGGACGCTTCTCGCCCGCGCCGATCGCCATGATCATGCCCTGCGGCGGGTTGATGACCGCTTCGAACTGCTTGATGCCGAACATGCCCATGTTGCTGATCGACGCGGTGCCGCCCTGGAATTCCTCCGGCTTCAGCTTGTTGTCCTTGGCGCGCGCAGCGAGGTCCTTCACTTCCGTGGAGATCGCCGACAGGCTCTTGGTGTCCGCGCCGACGACGATCGGCGTGATCAGGCCCGACGGGGTCGACACCGCGACCGAGATGTCGGCGCGCTTGAAGCTGATCAGCTGGTCCGGCGTGAACATGACGTTGCACTTGGGCACCGCGATGAGCGCCTGGGCCAGCGCCTTCACCAGCATGTCGTTGACCGACAGCTTGACGCCGCGGCTTTCCAGGCTGGCGTTCAGCTCGCCGCGCAGCTTGAGCAGCGCATCGAGCTGGATATCCACCGTCAGGTAGATGTGCGGCACCGTCTGCTTCGATTCGGTCAGGCGGCGCGCGATCGTCTTGCGCATGTTGCTGAGCTTGGTCGCCTCGTGCGGGATATCCGGCACGGTGGCGGGCTTGGCCACAGCGACCGGCGCCGGAGCGGCGGTGGGGGCGGCGTCGGCCTTTGCGGCAGCCGGAGCGGCGCCGGGCTTGGCGCCCTCGACGTCCGCCTTCACGATGCGGCCGTTCGGCCCGGAACCGCTCAGGCCGGACAGGTCGATGCCCTTGTCAGCGGCGATACGGCGCGCGAGCGGGCTCGCCTTGACGCGGCCGCCCTTGTCGGATGCGCCGGCATCGGCGGGACGACCGTGGTCCTCCGCCTGCGTGACGGTGCGTTCGACGGGCTTCGCCTCGCTGCCGGTCTTGTTGGGATCGGCGGGGTTGGGCTTGGCCTCCGATTCCTTGGCGGCCGGCTGCGGCGTCTCGCTCTTCGTCGGAGCGGATACGGAGGCGGCGTCTTCGCCTTCTTCGGCCAGGATCGCGATCACCGCGCCGACCTTCACGCCGTCGGTGCCTTCGGCGATCAGGATCTTGGCGATCGTGCCTTCGTCGACCGCCTCGAACTCCATCGTCGCCTTGTCCGTCTCGATCTCGGCCATGATGTCACCGCTCTTGACGGTGTCGCCTTCCTTGACGAGCCATTTGGCCAGCGTACCCTCCTCCATCGTCGGCGACAGCGCGGGCATCTTGATCTCGATCGACATGCAGGTCCTCTTGCCTGGGGAGCGGATTGCTCCTTCGCGCCGCAAAGCCGGGGGGTCAACCCTTGCACGCGCTTCATCCACGCGGCACGTAACGGAAAAGGGGAGCAGCCATGCGGATCTACCTGGTCGTGATCGACGATAGCCCGGAGGCGGAGATCGCGCTGCGCTTTGCAGCGCGCCGCGCCGTGAAGACCGGCGGCGGCGTCGAAATTCTCACTTTGATCCCGCCGCAGGAGTTCATCGCCTTCGGCGGCGTGCAGGCGACGATCGAGGAAGAGGCGCTGCAACACGCCGAAGGACTCGTCGCCGCCGCCGCGGGCACGCTGGTCGCCGAATCCGGCCTGAAGCCGGCGATCACCGTCCGTCAGGGCGACGGCCCGCGGATCATCCGCGAGATCATTGCGGCCAATCCCGATATCGCCGCGCTGGTGCTGGGCGCGGCGGCCGGCGGTGCGCCGGGCAAGCTCGTCGCGCATTTCACCGGGACCGACGCAGGCGCCCTGCCCGTCCCGGTCATGATTATCCCCGGCTCGCTGACCCGTGAGGCAATCGATCGCCTCAGCTGAACCCAATGAAAAAACAATGGAAATTTGCTTTTGAATAGCATAAAATAGGACATCTTGGAGACCAGCATGATACCTGTGGCGCGATACATCGACACGCTGGCGCTCTTGACCCAGGCGCTGCAGACGCTCGACGAACTGGGCGAAGGCATCGCCGCCGCGCATCTCAGCGGCGTGATCGACATGATCAGCCAGTGCGGCGACGTCCCCTCGCACCTGCACCACTGACAACCCTGCACCACTGACAACTCGGATGGCGCACCGGCCAAGCCGCTGGCGTGCCGGATAAATCCGCGCCTTCCCTCTTGAGCCGACCCGCGCGGCGGTCCACACCGTCGGCCATGATCCTCGCGCCGCTTCTCGCCGCCGCCGTTGCGGCCGCCACGCCCCCCGCACCGCCCCCCGCACCGCCGATGCCCAGCGCCGCCCGCCTGCGCGGCGACGTGACCGCGCTGGTCGGCTTCGGCACGCGCCACACGCTGTCATCCACCACCGACCCCAAGCGCGGCATCGGCGCCGCACGCAACTGGATGGCGGCGCAGCTGACCGCGATCGGCAAGAATTGCGGCGGCTGCATCCGGGTCGAGCGGATCAGCCGCCGCTTCACCGGTCCGCGCGCACCCAATGGCGTCGTGGTCGAGGATGTGCTGGGCATCCAGCCCGGCCGCGATCCCAATCGCGTCATCATCGTCGGCGGCCACATCGACAGCCGCGTCACCGACGTGATGGACGCGACGCACGACGCCCCCGGCGCCAACGACGATGCCTCTGGCGTTGCGCTGGTACTGGAGACCGCGCGCCTGCTGTCGAAGCGGCAATTCGATGCGACGATCATCTACGTCGCCTTCTCGGCCGAGGAACAGGGGCTGTGGGGCGCCGAACTGCTCGCCGATACCGCGCAGCAGCGCGGCTGGCAGGTCAGCGCGATGCTCAACAACGATATCGTCGGCAATTCGATCGGCCAGGGCGGCGTGAAGGACGCCGGCCGCGTCCGCGTCTTTTCCGAAGGCATTCGCGCCGCCGAGGACCTGCCCGGCCAGATGCGCCGCCGCGGCGATGGCGGCGAGGACGACGGCCCCAGCCGCGCGCTCGCCAAGGTGATCGACGGCATCGCCCGCCGCATCCCCGGCGGCCTCGACGTGGTGATCGACCGCCGCCCCGATCGCTTTGGCCGCGGTGGGGACCACGAACCGTTCCTGAAGCGCGGCTATCCCGCGGTCCGCTTCTCGGTCGGTGCAGAGAATTGGGACGCGCAGCATCAGGACCTGCGCACCGAAGCCGGCGTGACCTATGGCGACACGATCGACCGTATGGACTTCGCCTATCTGGCCAAAGTGACCGCCATCAACGCTGCGACGATCGCCCGCCTCGCCGCCGCTCCCGCTGCGCCGGCCGCCGTGACGCTGTCGGGCGACCTGTCGCGCGACACGAAGGTCAGCTGGACGCCGGTGCCGGGCGCCGCGGGCTATCGTGTCCGCTGGCGCGCGAACGACACGCAGGACTGGAGCACCGCGCGCGACGTACAGGGGGATCAGACGACGATCGCGCAGGTGCCGGTCGACGACACCTTCTTCGCCGTATCCGCGCTGGCGGCGGACGGCAGCGAGAGCGTGCCGACCTTCGGGGGGCGTGCCGTCCGGCGCTGACCGGACGGCCGGCGGTCAGCCCTTCGCGCCGCCCTTGCGCGCGTCGGCAATCTCCGCAAACCCCTGATCGAGCAGCCTTTCGACCCGCCGGTCGCGCGCCTGGATCGATCGTTCGCCGATCACCACCGCAATCAATCGCCGGCCGGCGCGCTTCGCCGATGCGGCCAGCGCGAATCCGGCCTCGGCGGTATAGCCCGTCTTGATCCCGTCCGCGCCTTCGAACGCGCCGAGCAGATGGTTGTGATTCTGCACGCGCCGCCCGGCCCAGCTAAACGAGCGCGTCGAAAACACCGCATAGCGTTTGGGATGTTCGCGCAGCAGCGCGAGCGACAGTTTCGCCATATCCTCGGCGGTGCTGAGGTTCGCGCCGGGCAGGCCCGTGGCGTTGGTGAAGGACGTGTCCGTCATGCCCAGCGCCCGCGCGCGTTCGGTCATCATCCGGGCGAACCGATCCTCGGTGCCGCCCACCGCCTCTGCCAGCGCCACCGCGACATCGTTGGCGGAGAGTACAGCAACCGCGCGAATCGCGTCCTCCACCCCCATGCGCGCGCCCGGCTTGAACCCGACGCGCGAGGGTCGCTGGCTCGCGGCATAGCGCGAGATGAGGATCGAGCCGCTGGGATCGAGCTTGCCGTCGTCGATCGCATCGAACGTCAGCAACAGCGTCATCATCTTGGTCAGCGATGCCGGCCGCCGGACGATGCCGGCATTTTCCGCATACAGGACGCTGCCGTCGCGCGCGTCCATCACGATCTCGGACACCGGACGCGGCGCCGCCAGCGCCGGCACGCTCCCGCCGACGAGTCCCGTCAGGGCCAGCGCCACGCCCCAGCGATGAAGCGCGCGCCGGTTCGGCATCCGCGTCATGGCGCGACCGTCGCTTATTGCGGCGCCGCGTCGTTGCCCGCGGCGGTCGGCGCATCATCGCGCGAGACGCGCGCGGTCATGCCCGTCGCGTCGGCATCCTCGATCATCTGCGCATCGGGAGCGACCGGCTTTTCGGGCGGCACGTCCGCGACATTGGCGATCGGCGTCGGCGTGGCCACCGGCTCGGCGGAGGGCAACGCCTCGGGCGTCGCATCCGCGGTCGGCATGGTCTCGACCACATTGTCTTCCCCAGCGGGCTGCTCGGGCTCGGGGCGCGAGCAGGCGGCCAGCGCCAGCAGCCCCGCCGCCGCCAGCAGCGTCGTCATCCGAATCGTGCGTCGTGTCATCTGCGTCGTTCCTCGTCAGCGGCTGGCCAGAACGGCGCGCGCCGAGCGCGCCTCGATCTTCGCGGCGAGTGCCGCATCCCAGCCATAGGGATCGTCCCGGAAGTTCATCTGCCCGTTACCGCTGGCAAAGGCAGTCCAATAGAGCAGGTATACGGCCACCGGCTTGGGCAACCGCGCGCGGACCGTCTCGCCCTTCTGCACCTGCGCGGCGATCGCCTCGGGCGTCCAGGTCGGATCGCCCTTCAGCAACAGGTCGGCCAGCTGCTCCGGCTTTTCCAGCCGCACGCAGCCATGGCTCGCGAGCCGGCTGAAGCTCGCGAACTTCGCGCGCGACGGCGTGTCGTGCAGATAGACCGAGAAATTGTTGTCGAAGTCGAACTTGAACCGGCCCAGCGCGCTCTGGTCGCCCGCCTGCTGCTGCAGCCGGGTGCCGTCGATCACCTTGAAGCCGTTGCGCTTCAGATAACCGGGGCTCTTCTTTTCCTTCGGCCACAGCTCCTTGGTCGCGATCGACGTCGGCACGTTCCACGGCGGATTGATGACCACGCTGTGGATCATCGACGACAGCATCGGCGTCTCGTCGCCCGGCCGCCCCGTCACCGCGCGCATCGACAACACGGGTGCATCGCCGTCGAACACCGTCATCACCGCCGCGGCGATATTCACCTGCACGCGATCCTTGGGCAGCTCCTGCGGCAACCAGCGCCAGCGCTCCATATTCGCCATGATCTGGCGCACGCGCGCGATGGCCGGCACGTTGAGCGCCGCCAGCGTCTGCCCGGCGACGGTGCCGGTGGGATTGAGGCCATAGCGGCGCTGCGCCCGACGCACCGCCTCCAGCAACGCAGCGTCGAAGGTGGTGCCGCTGGTCGCGACGTCCTTGTCCTCGACCGCCAGGCGCTGGCGCAGCGCAAGTACGCGCGCGCCGCTCGACCCCAGCGTCAGGTCGGGGCCCGCCGCCAGCGTCGGCCAGCCGCCCGCCGCGGCAATGGCACGATAGCGGACCAAGCCCGCCTTCAGCCCGTCGTAGCCGGCATAAGGTGGTGGCAGCGATGCGATCCACGCCGCGATCCGGTCGGTGCGGACGGCTTCGGCGAATCCCGGCAGCGGGTCATAGGCCGGCGGCCGCAGGCCCCAGTCGCGTTGGAAATCCTCTTCGGCGAGCCGCCCCGAATGCACCGCGCGCGCATGGTCCAGCGCGTCGCGTACCAATTGCTCGCGCGCCGCCGGGTCCTCAGGACGCGGGTTCAGGCTCAGTCCCTGGGCGATCGTGTCGGCGGGCAGCAACGCCGCCAGCTGCGTCGCCTGCGCCTCGCTGATCTGCGGCAGCACCACCGGCGCAGCCGCACTGGCGGGCACCGGCACCTGCTGGATCGTCGGCTGTACGGTCGGGGGCGCCACCTGCGCCGCCGCGGGCAGTGCAGACAGGATGGTGGCCGCCATGGCAGCCGCCGCGATCGTTCGTCTCATGTCGTGTCCCTACGGGGTATGCGTCACCGGCGCTGTCGCACCGGCTACCTCGCTCTAGGCTGAACGCGATGCGCGTGGCCATGGCTTGGGCATGGTTTATTTTGCCGGCGGGGTGGGCGAACCGCCCTCCGCCACCCCGGACTTGGTCCGGGGTCCACCGGGCCGCAGGGGGATGGCAGGAGGCGCGGGCCGCCCCCTCGCCGCAGAGTGGACCCCGGACCAAGTCCGGGGTGACGAAGGAATGGGGAGCTTGCCTCAATACCCCGCGTAATCGCTGAACTTCGTGATCGTCGGATCGAACTTCAGCACCACCTTGCCCGTCGCACCGTGACGCTGCTTGGCCACGATCATCTCGGCCAGGCCATAGACGCGCTCCATGTCGCTCGCCCATTTTGCGTGATCTTCGAACACCTTGGCCTCGTCGCCTTCCATCGGGCGCTTGGGCTCGCGCTGCGCGGTGTAATAATCCTCACGGAACACGAACCACACCATGTCTGCGTCCTGCTCGATCGATCCCGATTCGCGAAGGTCGGACAGCATCGGGCGCTTGTCTTCGCGACTTTCGACCGCGCGGCTCAGCTGCGACAGTGCCAGCACCGGCACGTTCATGTCCTTGGCTAGCGTCTTCAATCCACGCGAAATCTCGGAGATTTCCTGCACGCGGTTCTCTTTGCCGCCCTTGCCGCCGCTGGTCAGCAGCTGGAGATAGTCGACGACGACCAAGCCGATCTGGTTGTTGTGGCGGCGTTGCAGGCGCCGCACGCGCGTGTGCAGCGCGCTGATCGACAGGCCGCCGGTATCGTCGATGAACAAGGGCAGCTTTTCGAGCTCGGCTGCTGCGGCGGCGAGCTGGCCGAACTCCGCCTTGCTGATCTTGCCCATGCGCAGCGATTCGGAACTGATCTGCGACTGTTCGGCCAGAATACGCGTCGCCAGCTGGTCGGCGCTCATTTCCAGGCTGAAGAACACGACCTTCGCGCCGACCGATTCGCTTGGCGGGATGCCGTCCTCCATGTCGCGCATCCAGCGCCGCGCCGCATTGAACGCGATGTTGGTGGCGAGCGAGGTCTTGCCCATGCCGGGGCGTCCGGCGAGGATCATAAGGTCGGAATGGTGCATGCCGCCGATCTTGGCGTTGACCGAATCGAGACCCGTGGTGACGCCCGACAGGTTGCCGCCGCTGTTCAGCGCACGCTCGGCCATCTTGACCGCCATCGTCGTCGCCTGCGCGAAGGTCTTGGTGGCGTTTTCCGCGCCGCCGTCGCCCGCGACCTTGTACAATTCCTCCTCGGCCAGCTCGATCTGCGCGCGCGGATTGACCTCCTCGGACGTATCCATCGCACGTTCGACGAGCGTCCGGCCGACCTGCACCAGCGCGCGCAGCATCGCGAGGTCATAGATCTGCGTCGCGAACTGGCGCGCACCGATCAGGCCGGCGCCCGATCCGGTCAGGCTGGCGAGATAGGACGGACCGCCCAGCTCCTTCATCCCCTCATCCGCTTCGAACATGGGCCTGAGCGTGACGGGGGTTGCCAGCATGTCGTTGACCCGCAAAGTCTTGATCGCGGCGAAGATGCGGCCGTGGACGGGTTCGTAGAAATGCGCGGGTTCCAGCCGGTCGATCAGGTCGTCGGCCAGCCGGTTGTCGATCATCATCGCGCCCAGCATCGCGGCTTCGGCTTCGACGTTGCGGGGCAGCTGCAGGGGTTCGGCGGGGGCCGCCGGGGTCGGAAATGCTAGAGTCGCCATGGGAGACGCTCTTACCCGAAATTTCGCGCGACGACACGATTTGTCGGATCGCCTCAACCCGACTATCGGACCGTATGGCCGACCCGCGGATCATCGACATCACCCTGGACGAGCACAGCATCGGCTGGCGCTCGGCCGATGTCGAGCAGGAGCGGCGGATCGCGATCTTCGACCTGTTGGAGGGCAATCACTTCGCCCCCCAGCGCCAGCACGCGGACGGCTATGCCGGCCCCTACAAGATCAAAATCGAATCGGCGGAGGGTCGCCTCGGCATCCACATCCATCGCGCCGACGATACCCATCTTGAGACGCTGGTGCTGGCGCTCGGGCGATTCCGGCGCGCGATCAAGGACTATTTCGCGATCTGCGACAGCTATTACCAAGCGATCCGTGCATCGACACCGCAGCAGATCGAGACGGTCGACATGGCCCGCCGCGCCATCCACAACGATGCCGCCACGTTGCTGCGCGAACGGCTGGAGGGAAAGATCGACGTCGATTTCGATACCGCACGCCGCCTGTTCACATTGATCTCCGTCCTGCACCTGCGCGGCTGATGGCCTACGGCATGTTGAAAGCGGTGGGCGCGATGGTCGTCGCCGGTGCGATCGGTATCGGTGGGTGGAGCTATGCGACGGCCTGGCATCCCAAGACCAGCCAATATCCGTTGCAGGGCATCGATCTGGACGAGCGCCCCGGACCGATCGAATGGGGCACGGTGCGTGCGCGCGGCGCCGACTTCGCCTATCTCGTCGCCACCTCCGGCGCCGACCGCCGCGATCCGGGGTTCGAGGCGAATTGGGCGGCGCTGCCCGATGCCGGGCTACGCCGCGGCGCGATCCATCTCTATTCTCTCTGCCAGCCGGCGAAGGATCAGGCGAACGCGGTCAACGCCTTCGTGCCCCGCACCACCGACGCGTTGCCGATGGCCGTCGACGTCAGCTTCCGCGGCGATTGCACCGCGCGGCCGGATCGCGACGCGCTGATCGCCGACCTGAAGACGTTCATCCATATGGTCGAGACGCACACCGCCAAGCCGGTGATGCTGCGGGTCAGCAAGCCCGTCGAATCGACCTATCAGCTCACCGCCGCGATCGAGCGCCCGATCTGGGCGATGCGCACCTTCTTCGCCCCCACCTATCCGGCCCGCCCGTGGCAGATGTGGCGGGCAAGCGATGTGCGCCGCATCGACGGCATCGAAGGCCCCGTGAATTGGGACGTAGTCGCACCATGACCGAAACCACCCCCGCCGATCTGATCGCCGCTGCACGCGAAGCGGCGACACGCGCCCATGCACCCTATTCGCGCTTTGCGGTGGGCGCGGCGCTGCTGATGACCGACGGCAGCCTCGTCACCGGCGCGAATGTCGAGAATGCGAGCTACGGCCTGTCGCTTTGCGCGGAGACGGTGGCGATCGCCACGGCCAGCGCGGCCGGACGGCTGCGCGAAGTCGTCGCAGTGGGCGTGATCGGCGGCGCGATGGATGCGGAAGGCCGTGCGACCGGCACCACCCCCGTCAGCCCGTGCGGCCGCTGCCGCCAAATCCTCAACGAAGCCGCACAATTGGGCGGCCGCGACCTGCTCGTTCACTGCGGCGCGGCCGAGGGTGACGCGATCGCGACCTACCGTTTGTCGGAACTGCTGCCCGCCGCGTTCGGACCGGCGGATTTGGGGATCGGGTAACCACTCAGGAGAAAGCCGGCGCGACGCGGATCGCCGCATCGCGCCGTGCTTCGCTTATTGGCAGGCGCAGGTCGGCGCCGGGCGCCAGACGCGCTTGGTCTTCGTATGCGCCGCGATCGGGCGCCGCACAGCCTTGGCGCGGCGGGTGTAGGTCACCGCATCTTCATAGGTTTCCGTCGTCGTCGTCGTCGTGACCACGGGCGCGGTCTGCACTACGACCGTCGTGGTCGTCGCGCCGGGGTAATAATAGCCGCCCTGGTAATAACCCGAGCCACCTGCGCTGGTCGTCACCGTAGTGACTCCGTCAGCCGAGCGCCATGCGCGACCATTGTCGACATAACCCACCGGCGGGGGCGGGGGCGGGGCATAAGCCGGAGGCGGGGGTGGCGGCGGCGCATAGGCCTGCGGCGGCGGGGGCGGCGGATAATCCGGCGCGACCGGGATCGCATAGCCCCGATCGTCGCGGCGATGGCGGCGGCCACGGTCCTCCGCCTTGTCGATCGCATAGCCCGCTGCGGCCCCTACGCCCGCGCCGATCAGCGTGCCTCCCAGCCGATTGCCGCGCCCGGCGATCAGATTGCCCGCGACACCACCGACGACGGCGCCCGCCACGGCACCACCGACGCCATTGTCGCGGTGCTCATAGGCACGGGGATCGTAGCCGCTATCCGCATAGACGCGGTCATCGCTGGCATAATAGTCGCTGTCATAGGCATCCCAATTGATGCCGGGCCGCGTGTCGTAGACCGCGCCGTGCCCATCGACGAGCACTGCATCGTCATAATAACGGACCCAATTATAGCCCGCCGTCGGCTGCGTCAGGCCATAAGTCTGCCAGTCGGTGATGTAGAAGCGCGGCGACACCCAATAGCTGGGCAGCGCATAGCCCCGATACGGCCGGCGATAGGCCCGCCAGCCGCCGGGTGCGTTGGCCCCGCCCCACCAGCGGCCATCCACCTTACTGCCCCAGCGCGACCGGCCGAGTTGCACGCGTGGCGGCTGACCTGCCGGGCCGTTCCACTGCGGCTGTGGCTGCGGCGGGACGGGGCGCACGACGGGCGCCGGTCCGGGCTGCCCCGGATAGCCGCCGCGCTGCCACGGCGCCGGCTGCCACACGCCGCGCCCCTGGATCGCCGGAGCCGGTGCCATGCCAGCGCGGGGTACCGGGAAGTTCGCCCCCGGCCCCTGCATCACCACGCGCTCTTGCGCGCTCGCACCGGTAGCGGTCAGCGCAAGAATGGCGGTCGCGATCAGCACGCTGCGCATCGTCGTCTCCCTGTTGCCGAGGCGCATGCCTTCGCCCCGGATATTAACACGTTATTCACCTTGCGGCGTATCACGCGCCAAACGGAGTCGCCAGAGCGCGGGTTCCCTGCCCTGTGAGGTGGCCTGTCCCGATTCGGTTCAGGCGATCCGCGCGGCCAGCCGCGCGCACAGCGCCTCGCACCCTGCGGCATCCTCCGCATCGAAGCGGGCGGGCTCGGGACTGTCGAGGTCGAGCACGCCGATCAGCCGCCCATCGTGGACGATCGGCACGACCAGTTCGGACCGGCTTGCCGCGTCGCAGGCGATATGGCCGGGAAAGGCATGGACGTCCTCGACCAGCTGCGTCTCGCGCGTCGCCGCAGCGGTGCCGCACACGCCCTTGCCCAACGGGATCCGGATGCACGCCGCCTTGCCTTGGAACGGCCCCAGCACCAGCTCGCCCTCGACCATGCGATAGAAGCCTGCCCAGTTAAGGTCCGGCAGATACTGCCACACCAGCGCGGCGGCATTGGCCATGTTGGCGATGGCGTCGGGTTCGTCGGCGGTCAGCGCGTCGAGCGCCCCCAACAGGTCGCGGTACAGATCGGCCTTGGAGCCAGCGGTGATATCAAACTGGTACATGGCCCGCGATGTAGGCAAGCGCCGCGCATCAATCCAGCCGCACGCGACCGCGGTTCGCCTTCACCGTGCTGCGGCCCTTTTTCTCGTCGACGCGCTTCGCCTTGGCCGATCGGCTCGGCTTGGTCGGACGGCGCTTCTTGGGGACGATCGTCGCCTCTTGGATCAGCGCAACGAGCCGTTCGCGCACCTCGCGCCGATTCAGTTCCTGCGACCGCGATCCGTCGCCGCGAAGCGTCAGCACGCCATCCTTGCTCAGCCGCGATCCAGCGAGCACGGTCAGCCGCTGCTTCACCAGATCAGGCAGATTGGGCGATCCCCACACGTCGAAGCGCAGCAGCACCGCGCTGTCGGTGGTGTTGACGTGCTGGCCGCCGGGACCGGACGCGCGGGTGAAGCTTTCCTCGACCTCGCGCTCGTCGATCGCGATGGCACGGGTGACGTGGATCAGCGGCACGGGGGCACCGTCAGGCCTCGGCGAGATCCGGCCAGGCGCCGAACCGCTCGGGCAGCGGCGCCTCGGCACGCACCGGCTCCTTATTGGCGCGCGGCACGGTCAGGGCGGCGGCGTGCAGCATCATGCCGCCCGTCTCGCCCGCGCCATAGATCGGATCGCCGACCACCGGCAGACCCAGACCGCTTGCCGCATGGACGCGGATCTGGTGGGTGCGCCCCGTCGTCGGCCGGAATTCGACCAAGGCGCGCCCGTCCTGCACCGCGAGCGTCCGCCATGCGGTATGCGCGACCTTGCCGGCCGGATCGGCGACCATGCGCCAGCCCGTCTCACGCGTGCTGACCTTGGCGAGCGCCAGATCGATCTCGCCCGCCGATTCGCGCGGCACACCCGCCAGAATGGCGAGATAGCGCTTCTCGACCTCGCCGCGCTCGAAAGCCTGCTGCAAACGCGCATGCGCTTTCGGATTGCGCGACAGCAGCAGACACCCGCTGGTATCCCGGTCCAAGCGATGCACCGCCTGCGGCCAGCGCTGGAAGCCGAACTTCAAAGAATCGAGATGGTTCTCGAGACTGAGGGAGCCGTCACGGGGCTTGTCCACCGGCAGCCCGGCGGGCTTGTCGATGACCAGGGCCTCGCCGTCGATGAACAATACGCGGTCGCCATGCATGCGAAACGCCTTGCCACTCCATCGGTCTTCGCGCCAGAGGCAGCCGCGATGCGCCTCCCCGCCCTTCTCGCCTTGCTGTCCCTGGCATCGCCCGCCGGTGCGCAGGTATGCGCCGGTGCCGCAGCGGCGATGGCGAACGACGGTCGCGTCTATGGTCACCTGGCCTATGGCGACGCGCCGCCGGACGATCTGGTCGAGGCGCCGCGCGGCTTCGGGCTGCACGGCTGCCTGTTGCGGCGCGACGTCATCCCCGATCTCGAACGCCTGCTCGCCGCGGCAAAGGGCGATCCCACAGTGATGGGCACGCTACGTGGCCTGTCCTGCCATCGTTCGATCCTGCGCCAGGCATCGGTGTTCTGTCGCGAACATCCCGACAGCGCCGTCAATGCCGATGCCACGCGTGCGATTTCGGTCGCCCCGCCCGGGCATAGCGAACATGCGACGGGCTATGCGCTCGATTTCGCGGTCCGCCCGGCGAACGGCTGCCCCGATGCCGAAGCATGTATGGCGGCGACCCCGGCCGCGCGCTGGCTGCTCGCCAATGCGCCGCGCTTCGGGTTCGAGCTGTCCTTCCCGGGCGGCAATCGTCAGAATGTGAAGTGGGAGCCGTGGCATTGGCGTTGGGTCGGCACTAGTGCGACCGCGCCGGGCGCCGCCCGCGCCCGCTTCCTCTTCGCTCGCGCGCGCGATCAGTTCCCCGCCGACCCCGCGGTCGACCCGGTCAGGACGATCGCCCGCGTGACGCCGGTGGTCTACGTCGCCGTGCCGACCTGGGTCGCCCCACCCCAAAAGGGAAAGACGAAACGCCGCCGCTGACGGCTACCGTCGGACGTAGCGGAAGTACCACACCTCGTGACCCTGCCGGCGCGCCTTGCGCTCGTAGCGGGTTTCGGGCCAGTCGTCGGGACGGACCAGGAAGTCGGCCGGCTCGCGCGCCTGCCATTCGAAGTCGCGGCGCTGGTCCATCACCATCATCGCCCAGCGGCAATAGGTCGGATCGTCGGTGCCCAGCCGGAATTCAGCGCCCGGCTTCAGCTTGGCAGCGATCGCGTCGAGCGGGCCATGGTTGACCATGCGGCGCTTGGCATGGCGCGCCTTCCGCCACGGATCGGGGTGGAGCAGATAGACGCGCGACAGGCTGGCATCGGGCAGACGCTCCACCACGTCGAGCGCATCGCCCATGTGCAGCCGCACGTTGGTGAGGCCGCCATCGCGGATATGCCCCAGTGCGCCGACCACGCCGTTCAGGAACGGTTCGCAGCCGATGAAACCCGTTTCCGGCCGCATCGTCGCCTGCCCCGCCAGATGCTCGCCCGCGCCGAAGCCTATCTCCAGTTCCAGCGGCCGGTCATCGCCGAACAGCGCCTTACCCTCGATCGGTCCCGTCTCGGGAACGCTGAGCGCGTCGAGCGTCTCCTCGACCAGCGCGGCCTGACCGACGCGCAATTTGTGGCCCTGACGGCGGCCGTACAGGCGGCGGATGGTGGCGGGATCGTTCATGGCGCCGCGCCCTAGAACAGATGGGGGAAGAGGGAAACGCCCCAATCGCCCTGACACGCGGGAGCCAAGCGCCACCACCGACCGTTGCACGTCACGATGGACGCCCCTTCAGACACCTCCGACGATGACGATCTGAAGGCGGCGGACGCCAAGGATCTGCACCGCACCGTTCGTGAAGAGGGTGAGGAGGAACTGCGCCGCCCGATCCGATCGCTGTTCTTTTCCGGGCTGGCGGCGGGCATTGCGATCACCGTGTCGCTGCTGGCCGAGGCCGCGTTACATGCAGCCCTGCCCGCCATGCCCTGGCGCGAATTGGTCGTGGGGCTTGGCTATCCAGTCGGGTTCATCGTCGTCATCCTCGGCCGGATGCAGCTGTTCACCGAAAGCACGATCACCGCGATGCTCCCGCTAGTCACGCGGCCGTCGCGTTGGGCGCTGGGGCGAACGCTGCGCCTGTGGGGCATCGTGCTCGCCGCCAATTTGTGCGGGACCGCCATCGCCGCCTTCGCAATCGCCAGCGGCGCCATGGGCAATGCGGCGATTCACGATGCGGCACTGACCATCTCACAGGGGATTACCGAGCTGTCGCCGGGGCGCACCTTCGTCAATGCGGTGCCGGCCGGCTTCCTGATCGCCGTCCTCGCCTGGGCGCTGCCCAATGCGCGGGAACAGAGCGTGACGGTCATCGGCATCTTCACCTATGTTCTGGCGATCGGCAGCTTCAGCCATTCGATCGTCGGGTCGGCGGAGGCATTTCTATTATGGTTCGCCGGTCAGACCGGGGCGTGGCAGACGCTGGGCGGATTGATCGCGCCGGCCGTGCTTGGCAATCTGTTCGGCGGCGCCGGCATCTTCGCACTGCTCGCCCACGCACAGGTTCGTGGCGAAATGCCACAGGGAGACAATCGGTGAGCCACGCTATCGTACCGGCAAACGACACCACGCGACGTCTGCCGGCATTTCTGGGAGATATCGCGCAGCAGCCCCAGTTGGTCGCGGCATCGGTTGGCACGATCGCCGCCGGGCTGGTCACCCGCCGGCCCGACCTGATTCGGGGCGGGGCGCGGATGCTCGCGGTGCATGTCGTGGCCAGCGCGGTCCGTACGGCGATGCGGCAGCGAACGCATGCCGCGAAGCCGGCGGCGAATACCGCTGGGTCGCCCTCGCCCCTGTCGGAGGCGATCGTGGCAGGCCTAGTAGGATGGGTTGCGGAAGCCGCGATCGATAGCGCGCTCAACCACTTAGTTCCGGACCGCGAAACAGCGCCGAAATAGCCCCATTTGAGGGGCAACCGCCCCACATCGGGTCGTTTACAAACCGGTGACTAATCTCTGTCAGATCGATCCGCGCACGCCATGGAACCGATACCCGAACCCACGCGCGAAAAGCGCAACAGCGTCATTGTCCGCGCCATCGTGATGACCGCCGATGGTCGATCGCGCGAGCGCCGCGTCCGCAATCTGTCGCGGCATGGCGCCTGTATCGAACATGACAACGACCTCACCACCGGCGCGACGGTCATGCTGCACATGGGTTCGATGCCCGATCTGGTCGCGACGGTGCGGTGGGTCAGCGACCGGCTCGCCGGACTGAGCTTTAACGAGCTGATCGACCTCGACGAGGCGCGCAAACCGCGCGGCGTCGGCGTCACGCCCCGTGCGGGCTGGATCGCCGAGCTCAACAATCCCTACCGCTGACGCCCAGGGCGTCTCTGACCCCAAACCGAAACGCCCTCCCCCATCATACGACGGGGAAGGGCGCTGTCATGCAACCTCAGGATGCGTGATCGTCAGGCGACGGCGGCCTTCAGCGCGTCGACCAGATCGGTCTTTTCCCAGGTGAACAGATCGCCTTCCGGTTCGCGGCCGAAGTGACCGTAAGCGGCCGACTTCACGTAGATCGGCGCGTTCAGCTTCAGATGCTGGCGGATGCCCTTGGGGGTCAGGCGCACGAGCTGCGGCAGCACCGCCTCCAGCTTGTCCTCGGCGACCGTGCCGGTGCCGTGGGTGTCGACATAGACCGACAGCGGCTCGGCGATGCCGATCGCGTACGACAGCTGGATCGTGCAGCGCTTGGCGAGGCCGGCGGCGACGACGTTCTTGGCGAGATAGCGCGCGACATAGGCGGCCGAGCGGTCGACCTTGGTGGGATCCTTGCCGCTGAACGCGCCGCCGCCGTGCGGCGCGGCGCCGCCGTAGGTGTCGACGATGATCTTGCGGCCGGTCAGGCCTGCGTCGCCGTCCGGACCGCCGATTTCGAACGCGCCGGTCGGGTTGATGTACACCTTGGTCTCGTCGGTGACGAAACCGTCGGGCAGCACGTCGGTCAGAACGCCGGTGACATAGGCGCGCAGTTCCTCATACTTGGCCGGATCGGCGTTCTGGCCCTGCAGGCAATAGCCCGCCTTGTGCTGCGTCGAGACGACCAGGGCGGTCGCGCGGACCGGCACGCCGTTTTCATACTGCAGCGTGACCTGGCTCTTGGCGTCCGGCTCCAGGAACGGCGCCTTGCCCGAATGGCGGTCGGCCGCCATCGTTTCCAAGATCTTGTGGCTGTAATAGAGCGTCGCCGGCATCAGGCCCGGCGTCTCGTCGGTCGCATAGCCGAACATGATGCCCTGATCGCCCGCGCCCTCGTCCTTGTTCGAGCCTTCGTCGACGCCCATCGCGATTTCAGCGGACTGGCCGTGCAGGTTGTTTTCGAACGTGAACTCGTTCCAGTGGAAGCCCGACTGTTCGTAGCCGATGCGCTTCACCGTCGCGCGGACCGCCGCCTCGATCTCGGCGAGCGCGCCGTCGGCCCAGGCGTTGTTCTCATACACGCCCTTGCAGCGGATTTCGCCGGCCAGCACGACGAGATTGGTCGTGGTCAGTGTTTCGCAGGCGATGCGCGCTTCCGGGTCCTTCGACAGGAACAGATCGACGATCGTGTCGCTGATCTGATCCGCGACCTTGTCCGGATGACCTTCCGAAACCGATTCCGACGTGAAGATGTAATTGCCGCGCATCATTGCCTCATAACGATATAAAGATACCTTTATATGTCGTCCTTACCGCGCTGAACGGCGGTTGGCAATTGCCGCCACCAGGAAGGCGAGCGCGACGATCAGCGCCGCCCAATTGCCCAGCCGGCTGAACAGCGTGGGCGGCAACGCGGGCGGCATCCGCACCTCCAACACCCCTGCCCGCTCATGCGGGATCGTCGCGACGAGACGCCCATCGGCGGCGATGACCGCGCTGATCCCCGTAGGCGTCGCGCGGACGATCGGCAGCCCCTCCTCGATCGCGCGCATGCGGGTCTGCGCCAGGAATTGCGGCGATCCCCAGCTGCCGAACCAGGCATCGTTCGAAGGATTGAACAGCAACCGCGGGCGGTGGCCCGGCTCGATCAACTCGCCCGAGAAGATCGTTTCGTAACAGACCTGCACGCCGATCGCGCCGAAGCCGGGCAGGCTCAGCGTCCGCGGGCCGGGGCCAGGCGTGAAGTCCATGTCGCCGGGCACCAGCCGGGCAAGGCCGAGCGGGCGCAGCAGCCACGGCATCGGCAGATATTCGCCATAGGGGACGAGATGCGCCTTGTCGTAGCGGCCGACGATCCGGCCGACGGCATCGATCGCGAGCACGGAATTGGCGGCGCCGGACACCTCGCCGCGCGCGTCGAAGGACAAGGTGTCGGCGCTGGTCATCAGGATGTCGCCCGGGCGCAGCGCGGCGGCGATCCGGCGGCGCGTCCACGACGACGGCCGATCGCCATAGATCCAATAGGGATAGCCGCTTTCCAACAGGTCGCGCAGCAGCCCTTCGGGCCACAGTACCAGCCGGGGCGCACCGGCGGCGTGACGCGTACCGCGCAGCAACGTCGCCAAAGCATATTCGCCCGCATTCTCGCCGCGCACGTCGTTGCCGATATTGGGCTGCACGACACGCAGGATCGGTGCATCCGGTGCTGCCGGGGGCGCATGGGTCCACAGCGCGGATAGTGCGGCGCCGGCCAGCACCACCGCAAGGCCCGCCGCCAACCGCCAGTGCCGCCGCACCGCCATCAGCAGCGCTACCGCGAACAGCACGGTCACGCCGGACAGCGCATAGGTGCCGATCCACGCCGACAGCCGCGCGATGCCGATGACGGGCACCCAGATCACGCCGATCGGGTCCCAGGCGTAGCCGGTGAACAGCGTGGCGCGCAGATATTCGCTGCCGATCCATGCCGCGGCGAAGACAAAGGCGAAGGCCGCATCCACGCCGCCGCGCCCCCGTAAGCGCCAGCCGACCAGCGACGCCAGCATCGGAAACACCGCCAGATACAGCGCAAGCCCGACCGCCGCGAAATAGCCGAGCACCGGCGGCATCTTGTCCTGGAAGTCGAAGGCGTGCTGGAACCAATTGTTGTTGATCGTGAAATGTCCGACGCCCCAGCACCAGCCGATCCACGCGGCGCGGCGACCGGTGGGCGCGGCCTGCACCAGCGCGGCGAGGCCCGCGAGGCCGAGGAGCGTCAGCGGCCACAATTGCAACGGCGCAAAGCCGGTGGCGGCGACGGCGCCGAGCAGGAGGGCGGTTAGCGCGGGACGGCGGGACACAGCGGCGATCATGCGCGGCGCTTTACTGTACCGCTGGTGGCTTGTCCCAGGCCTTTCACCCCCACGCGTCACCCCGGACTGGTCCCGGGGACCACTCTGCGGCGAGGGGGTGGTTCGAGCCTCCGGCCATCCCCTCGCGGCCCGGTGGACCCCGGAACCAGTCCGGGGTGACGGGGGATTTGTGGCCGCGTCGCGCATCCACCACCCACCGATTCGCGGGCTCGCTTCGACGCCCTGAGGCCCCGATGAACCGCGGAAGTGGACGAAGTGGACGGTACGTTATCGTCGGAATGCCCTCCCGTCCGTTGGCACGCGCAAAAGCCGGCTTCACGGTATCAAAGAGCGATGGGAGGGTAGGCACAATCGGGTCGTGTAGGACAGCGAAAAATGCGGACGTCGCCGGCGCGAGACGACCGGGACAGGCGACCGCGGCCACCCCACCAAGCCCATGTCGCGTTAACCCTGTCTCCGCTATGACCGCCGCCATGCAGGGCCGTTTCGACCACATCCCCAATCGCCGCGCGATCATCGATCGGCGCGCTCTTGCCGAGCGGATCGCGGCGATCGATGCCGCCGATGCGCCGTTGCGCGCGCAGGCGACGCAATTGCTCAAGGCCGCGCTCGCCGACGGGCGCACCGAAATCCAGCGCCGTCTCGCCGCGCATCCCTCGCGCGGGCTGGAGGCATCGAACGCGCAGGCGTATCTGACCGACCAGCTGCTGAGTCTGCTCTACGATCTCGCGACGCAGCGGCTGCATCCGCTCGCCAACCCCACCGCGGGCGAGCGGATGACGCTGATCGCGGTCGGCGGCTATGGCCGTGCCGAGATGGCGCCCTATTCGGATGTCGATATCGGCTTCCTGACGCCGGGCAAGCAGACGCCCTGGGCCGAGCAGGTCATCGAATCGATGCTGTATGCGCTGTGGGACCTGGGGCTGAAGATCGGCCATTCCAGCCGCTCGCTCGACGAGATGGTGCGCCAGGCGAAGGCCGACGTGACGATCCGCACCGCGTTGCTCGAGGCGCGCTACGTTATCGGCGACCAGTCGCTGTACGACGAGGCGGCGCGGCGCTTCAAGTCGGAGGTGCAGCACGGCACCGAGCGTGAATTCATCGCCGACAAGCTCGCCGAACGCGACGCGCGCCACCGCAAGATGGGCGACACGCGCTACGTCGTCGAACCCAACGTCAAGGAGGGCAAGGGTGGCCTGCGCGATCTGCATGCGCTCTTCTGGATCGGCAAATATATCTACGACGTGCAGCGTGGCGCCGATCTCGTCGGCGTCGGCCTGCTGACGCCGGAAGAATATAAGCTCTTCCACCGCGCCGACAATTTCCTGCAGGCCGTGCGCTGCCACCTGCACAGTATCACCCGCCGCGCGGAGGATCGCCTGACCTTCGACGTGCAACGCGAAGTGGCGGCGCGGATGCGCTTTTCCGACCGGCCGGGCAAACCCGCGGTCGAGCGGTTCATGCAATATTACTTCCTGCAGGCGCGCACCGTCGGCGACCTGACCGGTGTGTTCCTGGCGCATCTGGACGAGCGGTTCGCGGCGCGTGGGCGCCGGTTCGGCCTGCCGACCATCCGGCGCCGTCCGGGCAAGCTGCACGGCTTCGTCCTCGATCGCGGACGCCTCGCGCTGCCCCGCGACGACTATTTCGCCGAAGACCCGGTGCGGCTGATCGAGATCTTCCAGCTCGCCGACCTGCACGGCGTCGAAATTCACCCGCTCGCGATGCGCGCCGCCAAGCGCGATGCCAAGCTGATCGACGGGCACCGCCGCGATGCGCGCGCCAACGCCTTCTTCCTCGATGTGTTGACGTCGCCGCGCGATCCCGAACTCGTGCTGCGCTGGATGAACGAGGCGGGCGTGTTCGGCCGCTTCGTGCCCGATTTCGGTCGTGTCGTCGCGCAGATGCAGTTCGATATGTACCACCATTATACGGTTGACGAGCATACGATCCGCGCGATCGGGCTGCTGAGCCGGATCGACAAGGGCGAGCTGAAGGAGGACCATCCGCTGTCCTCCGCGATCATCAAGCACATCATTTCGCGCCGCGTCCTCTATGTCGCGGTGCTGCTGCACGACATCGCCAAGGGGCGCGGCGGCGACCATTCGATTCTGGGCGCGGAGGTGGCCGAGCGGCTGTGCCCGCGCTTCGGCCTGTCACCCGCCGAGACGGAGACGGTGGCGTGGCTGGTCCGCTGGCACCTGCTGATGTCGGCGACCGCGTTCAAGCGCGACCTGAGCGATTTCAAGACGATCCTCGATTTCTGCGAGGTGGTGCAAAGCCCCGAACGCCTGCGCCTGCTGCTGGTGCTGACCATCGTCGACATTCGCGCGGTGGGGCCGGGCACGTGGAACGGCTGGAAGCGGCAGCTGCTCGCCGATCTGTTTGAGGCGGCGGAAGAGGTGCTGCGCCTGGGCCACAAGCAGCGCGGGCGCGCCGAGCGGATCGCCACGCGGCAGGAAACGCTGCAGGCGACACTGGGGTGGGACGACGCGCGCTTCGCCGCCTTCGTCCGTCGCTTTCCCGAGGCCTATTGGATCGCCGAGCCGGACGACGTGCTGGCCCATAACGCGCGCTTCATCGATGCCGCCGGGGACGCGCAGCTCTCCATCGACGCGCAGGTCTATGCGACGCGCGGCGCGACATTGGTGACGATCTATGCCGCCGACCATCCAGGGCTGTTCTATCGCATCGCCGGCGCGATCCATGTCGCGGGCGGCAACATCATCGACGCGCGCATCCATACGACGCGCGACGGCATGGCGATCGACAATTTCCTCGTGCAGGACCCGTTCGGCCGCCCGTTCGACGACGCCAGCCAGCTGACGCGGCTGACGATGGCGATCGAGGATGCGCTGGCCAATCGCGGCAAGCTCGCCGACCGGCTGGTCGCCAAACCTGCGGCGCGGACACGGGCTGATGCGTTCGAAATCGTGCCGAACGTGTTGATCGACAATCATGCGTCGAACCGCTTTACGGTGATCGAAGTGAACGCCCGCGACCGGCCGGCGCTGCTGAACCAGCTGGCGCATGCGCTGTTCCAGTCGAAGGTGACGCTGCATTCGGCGCATGTCGCGACCTATGGCGAGCGGGCGGTCGACACGTTCTACGTCACTGATCTGACGGGCGACCGCATCACCCAGCCGGCGCGTCTGAAGACTTTGGAACGGCGGCTGCGCACCGCGGCGGCGGGCGAGACGGAGGACGTGACGGCTTAGGGCCCTTTCGCCGGCACCCCGGACGTGATCCGGGGTGACGGTGGATTGTGTGGGATCACGGGATGATGAGTGGTTTCGTCACACCGGTTCGGGCGGGGCGAAGGTGAGCATCGTGTCGCCCGGCTCCACCACCGGACGCTGCGTCGTCGAAAAGAGCAGCAGGCGGCGGTCGGGCTTCATCACCGCGACCGGCTCCGCCTCGGGGGCGAGGCGTGCGCGATAGGCTTCGTAGGGGAAGACGCTGGTGATCCGCGTCCGGCCGAACGCCCAGCCGGCGGCGACGCGCACCTGCAATTCGTCCACCGTCTCGCCGCCTTCCAGCAACATGCGCGCACGGCGGCGGCTGAGGCGCGTTTCGTCGACGCCCGTCTGTGTCAATTTGTCCTGCCCGACTTCGGGGCCGAGGTCTGCGCAGACGAGGCTGTTGTAGGAATCGTTGTCAGTCGCGGCAATCACATGCTGGAACTGCTGCATGTCGAGCGTGTCCTGCGTCACCTCGTCCAGGATGTCGCCCTGATGGACGTCGAGCGACTGTTTGCGCGCGGCACGGAGCGCGAACTTGGCGGTGTCGGCGATCATCACCGTCAGCCCCATCTTCTGCAACGCGCCGCCCAATGCGGTGGTGAAGGCGTTGGCGCCGACCAGCAGCACGCCCTCGCCCTTCCCCTTGTCGATCCCCAGCCGCCGCGCGACCCAGCCCGCGGAGAAGCCGTGCGCGAAGATCGTCGCGACGACGACACCGAACACCAACGGCACCAGCGCGTCGGCATCCTTCATGCCGAAATCCTCGAGCCGCAGCGCGAACAGGCTGGTGACCGCGATCGCGACGACGCCGCGCGGCGCGATCCACGCGACGAACAGCCGCTCGCGCCACGGCATCTTCGAAAAGGCGAGGCTGGCGATGACGGTCAACGGCCGCACGACAAACAGCAGCAGGAAGAGGAAAATGAGGAATCGCGCCTGGAAGCGCTCCACCACCTCCCATTGCAGCGTCGCGGACAGGATGACGAAGACGCCCGAAATCAGCAGGACGGCGAGGTCTTCCTTGAAATGCTTGAGCGCGGCGGTCGACTGGGTCTGGCGATTGCCCATGACGACGCCCATCAGCGTGACGGTGATGAGGCCGGTTTCGTGCTTGATCAGGTCTGCCGCGACGAAGCCGGCGATCACCGCGACGAGGACGGTCGGCGCCTTGAGATATTCGGGGATATAGGCGCGGCGGAACGCGGTGGTGAGGCCGAAGCCCAGACCGACGCCGATCGCGCCCGCGATCAGCGTCGCCGCGGCGACGTCCAGCCCGATCGCGATCGCGCTGCGGTCCGGGCCGATATAGGTGATATAGGCATAGATCGCGACGGCGAGCAGCGCGCCGATCGGATCGTTGACGATGCCTTCCCATTTCAGCGTGTCGCGCACCCGTGCGGGGACGCGCAGGGATCGCAGCATCGGTCCGATTACCGTGGGGCCGGTGACGACGAGGATGCCGCCGAAAAGCGCCGATATGCCGAGCGGCAGTCCCGCACCGTAGAAGGCCGCGGCGGTGCCGAGCACCAGCCCGACCGGCACGCCGATGACCACGAGCCGCAGCACGGCCGGGCCGGCGTGGCGCAGATCGCGGAAGTTGAGGCTCAATCCCCCTTCGAACAGGATCACCGCCACGGCGAGCTTGATGATCGGCTGTTGCAGCGCGCCGAAATCGCGTTGCGGATCGATCAATCCCGTCACCGGGCCTGCCAGCACGCCGGCGATCAGCATCAGCGCGATGGCGGGCTTGCCCGTCCGCCACGCGATCCACTGCGCGCCGATGCCGAGCAGGCCGATCAGCGCGAATTTGACCAGCATCGATTCGAAGATCAGCGATCGTCCCCTTCATCGCTCCAATCGGCGATAGCGGGTGCCGGTTCCCTACCCCCCGTCAAAACGCTTGCGGTACGACGAGCCTGCGGCCGGGTCAGCCGTGCCGCAAAAGAAACGGGCCGGCGCGCATCGCTGCGGCCGGCCCAGGGGTCGTTGCCTGGCTTGAGGTCAGAAGCGCGCGCGGATCGTCGCACCATAGGTGCGCGGTTCGGCGAGATATTGCGAGAACAGCTGGCGGCCGCCCGGATATTGCGGATCCTGGAACGCCGCGGTCGCGGCGCCTTCCTGGAACGGCGAGTTGAACGCGACCTGCGCGTAATTCACGTTGGTCAAATTCTGCGCCCAGAATTCCAGGCTGAACTTCTCGTCCGGCGTACGCAGGCCGATGCGGGCGTTCACGATCGCATAGCCGTCCTGCACCTTCTGCGGGAACAGATCCGACCCGGTGTTATAGTCGCTGGTCATGCGCGTATCGACGTAGAACAGCGCCGAATAACCACCGCCGAGCTGCGGCGTCCACGCCGCCGACGCGGTCGTCACCACGTCCGCCGAGTTGGACATGCGATTGCCCGGCAGCTTGCGCAGCGCCTGATCGAGCGGTGCGCCCGCGTCGGTGCCGACCAGCTGGTCGCGATAGCTGGTGTCGGTCAGCGTCAGGCCCAAGGTCACGCGGAAGTCGCGCGCCGGGACCAGCGAGGCCTCCAGCTCGACGCCCTTCGACCGGACGCCCCAGCCCACGTCGCCCGACGGGCAGGCACCGGTGGTCGCCGCTGCGGCATTGTAATTGCCGGCCGCGGCGAACTTGCTCTGGTCGCGATCGCCGCCGTTGAGGTTCGACGAGCAGCCGTTGATGTTCTGGACCAGGAAGACGGTGCCGTTGAACGTGTTGAGCTGGAAGTTCTTGAAGTCCTGCAAGAACGCCGCGGCGGTCAGCGTGAACGGTCCGGTCGCGTATTTGGCGCCGATTTCATAGGCATTGACCGTTTCCGGCGCGAATTGCAGCGCATTGACCAGCGCCTGCGCACCGCCCGAGGCCGAGAAGGGCAGGATCGGCGACTTCAGCGCCGAACGGTCGAGGTTGAAGCCACCCGCCTTGTAGCCGCGCGAATAGCTGCCGTAGACGAGCAGGTCGTCGATCGGCTTCCACGACAGCACCGCCGTGCCGGTGAACTGGTCTTCCTTGCGGACGCTGTTGATCGACACGCCGTTGAGCTCTGCGGTCGAATTGCCCTGGCACGACAGGCCGATGATGCCGCCCGCGGTGGCGGCAAGGCCAGCGTTCGACAGGAAGGGCAGCAGCGCGCGCTGGTTAGCGACGCAGCCGACGTTGTCGTTGGTGAAGGTCGCGTCGAAGCGCTTGCGTTCGTTGGTGTAGCGCAAGCCCAGCGTCAGATCGACGGTGCGGGTGACGTGGAAGATGTTATGCGTGAACAGCGCCCAGTTGCGGCTGTTCTGATTGTAGACGTCGCGCGTCGCGCCCTTGTCGTTGATCGCATCCAGCGTATCGATCGCGCCGACGATCGTCGGACCTGCCGCGCCGAAGGGCGAGGCGACGCCCGGCACCACGCCGCTGAGGACCGCACGGCCCGTCGCGCTCAAGCAGCCCGCATTGCCCGGCGCATAGAATTGCGCGAGCGCGCTGCCCGACACCAGGCGGCAGGTCGCGAAGCGGCCGTACTGGCTGCCGAAGCGGAGGTTATCGAGGACGCGGAGGTCTTCGTTCGCGAAGAAGCCGCCGACCAGCCAGTCGAGCTTGTCGTTGAACAGCGAGCCGTTCAGGCGGAGTTCCTGCGTGAAGGTGCGGAAGCGACGCGCCGAATTGCCGTTGGCGGCGCGATACAGGATGTCGACGCGGCTATAGTCGGTGTCCGACCCCTGGCTCGAATCGTAATCGCGATAGGCGGTGATCGAGGTCAGCTTGGTGCCGCCGATATTCCAGTCGAGCTGACCGGACACGCCCCAATCCTTGGTGATGCCGGCGAAGCTGCGGCCGGGGCTGACCGACACGTCGCGGCTATAGCCGGCGGCGTTGACGTAGTTCAGCGGCTGGCCGAGGTCGCGGATGACGTTGACGATGTTGTTGCCGTTGCTGCCCGCGGCGAGACCCGCGTTCACCGAAGCGACCGGATCGTTCAGGTTGCCGACGGCTTCGTTGACCGAACGATCGACATAGGTCGCCGCGCAGCACTTTTCGTCGCGATGCGTATAGTCGCCGATCAGGCGGAAGGTGACGTCGCTGCTCGGTTCGAACAATAGCTGGCCGCGCAGGAAGTAGCGATCGCGGTTATTGACGTCGGTGTTGTTGGTGTAATCGCGGTAGAAGCCGTCGCGCTTTACATAGACGCCGTCGACACGCGCCGCGATCGTTTCGCTCAGCGGCAGGTTGAGATTCCCGGCGAAGCGGTAGAAATTGTAGTTGCCGTAGGTCGCTTCCGCGCCGCCGCTGAAGCCCGAGAAGGACGGCGCCTTGCTGACGATGCTGATCAGGCCCGCCGACGAGTTGCGGCCGCCGAGCGTGCCCTGCGGGCCGCGCAGCACCTCGACCCGGTCGATTTCACCGAGTTCGGTGAGGCCGATGCCGGAGCGCGAGCGATAGACGCCGTCGATGAATACCGCGACGGAGCTTTCGAGACCGGGGTTGTCGCCGACCGTACCGATTCCTCGAATACGCGCCGAGCCGTTAGCTTCCGATCCGGTCGACGAGACCAGCAGCGACGGCGCGAGCTGGTTGAGCTGACGGATGTCGCTGGCGCCCGAATTCTGCAGCGTTTCGGCCGAGACGGCCGAGATCGCGACCGGCACGTCGGCCAGCGCCTGCGCGCGGCCCTGCGCGGTGACGACGATGTCCGCCCCCATCTGGTCGTCCTGCGTCACCGACCCGGCGGCGGTGGGCGTCGTCGTCTGCGTCGCCGCGCTCGAGGGTTCGGGGCTGTTGTTCTGGGCCATCGCGGGCGAGGCGATGGCGATCGTCGCTGCCGACAGCAGGTACGCGGTAAGGCGCATGGGCTTCCTCTCCAGATCGATTTCGATTGTTTTCGAATATCGGGTTTTCTTTTGAGGCTAGGTGGTCGCAGGCGTGAGCGTCCACTATTTTCATAATGGCGTCATGCTTTTCGAATGCAGTGTCTCCCATACGCAACACCGGGCCCGTTGCCGGACCCGGTGTTCAAAAAAGACCGATTTCAGATGACGCTACGGAAAGCGCCGATCCGGCCGGATGCTTATTTCGGCGCGAGCACCATGAGCATCTGACGGCCTTCCATGCGCGGATAGGCTTCGACCTTGGCGATCTCCTGCACCTGCTCCGCAACGCGCTGCAGCACGTTCATGCCAAGCTGCCCGTGGCTGAGCTCGCGACCGCGGAAGCGCATGGTGACCTTCACCTTGTCGCCATCCTCGATGAATTCGGCGACCTTCTTCATCTTGGTATCGTAATCGTGGTCGTCGATGTTCGGACGCATCTTGATCTCCTTGATCTCCTGCGTCTTCTGCGACTTCCTCGCGAGGTTCGCCTTCTTCTGCGCCTCGTACTTAAACTTGCCGACGTCGAGGAACTTGGCGACGGGCGGATCGGCGTTCGGCGACACCTCGACCAGATCCAGGCCGACTTCCTGCGCCTGCGCCATCGCCTCGCGCGTGTACATCACGCCAAGATTCTCACCCTCATGGTCGATGACGCGGACCTTGGGGCTCTGGATCCATTCGTTGAAACGAGGACCGTTCATCGGCGGCGCCTGGTTCGGCCGGCGCATCATGGGAGGACGTATGGGTATTGCTCCTGTGGTGGTTTGCCAACGTATATAAGGGATCGGCGCGCCTTTTGAAAGACGCGCCGTCTCCTTCAGCCGCGCATGTCCGGCGCCAGTGCCTCGTCGCGGAGCATAGCGAGCGCTTCGTCGATGGTCACGATCTGCTGGGCCTGGCTGCCGAGACGGCGGATGGCGACCTTGCCTTCTTCCGCTTCGCGCTTGCCGACGACGAGCAGGACCGGGACCTTGGCGACGGAGTGTTCGCGGACCTTGTAGTTGATCTTCTCGTTGCGGAGATCGGTTTCGACGCGCAGGCCCGCCTTGCGCAAGCGCGCCGCGACGTCCTCGGCATAATCATCCGCATCCGAGACGATCGTCGCGACGACCGCCTGCACCGGCGACAGCCAGAGTGGGAAGCGGCCGGCGTGGTGTTCGATCAGGATGCCGATGAAGCGTTCGAACGTGCCGAGGATCGCGCGATGGAGCATGATCGGACGGTGACGGTTGCCGTCCTCCCCCACATAGCTCGCATCGAGCCGGTCGGGCAGCACGCGGTCGGACTGGATGGTGCCGACCTGCCACGTCCGGCCGATCGCGTCGGTCAGATGGAATTCGAGCTTGGGCGCGTAGAAGGCGCCCTCGCCCGGCAGTTCCTCGAACTTCGCCTTGATGTCCTCAGGGAGGTTCGACGCCTGCACCGCGTCGCGCAGTTCCTGTTCGGACTGGTCCCACATTTCGTCAGAGCCGAAGCGCTTTTCGGGGCGCAGCGCCAGCTTCACCGCATAATCGGTGAAGCCGAGGTCCTGATAGACCGAGTGGAGCAGCTCGCAGAACTTGCGGACCTCCTCGACCAGCTGGTCCTCGCGCACGAAGATATGTGCGTCGTCCTGCGTAAACTGGCGGACGCGCATGATGCCGTGGAGGGCGCCGTGCGGCTCGTTGCGGTGGCAGCAACCGAATTCGGCCATGCGGATCGGCAGGTCGCGGTACGATTTGATCCCCTGTTTGAAGATCAGAACGTGCGCGGGGCAATTCATCGGCTTCAAAGCCATCAGGTCGGCATCGCCCGACAGGATTGCGCCCTCGTCCTCGGTGTTCGGAATCTCGTCCGGCACCACGAACATATTTTCGCGATACTTGCCCCAGTGGCCCGACTGTTCCCACTGGCGCGCGTCCATCAGCTGCGGCGTCTTCACCTCGGCATAGTCGGCGGCGTCGAGACGGCGGCGCATATACGCTTCCATCTGCCGCCACAGGACGAAGCCCTTGGGGTGCCAGAACACCGAGCCTTGCGCCTCCGACTGGAGGTGGAACAGGTCCATCTCCGCACCGATCTTGCGATGGTCGCGCTTGGCGGCCTCTTCCAGCATGAAGAGGTGCTGGTCGAGCTGCTTCTTGTTGAGCCAGCCGGTGCCGTAGATGCGGCTGAGCATCGCGTTCTTCTGATCGCCGCGCCAATAGGCGCCCGACACGCGCGTCAGCTTGAAGGCGTTGGGATCAAGCTTGCCGGTCGAGACCATGTGCGGCCCGCGGCACATGTCGAGCCATTCGCCCTGACGGTAGATCGTCAGTTCCTCGCCCTCAGGCAGTTCGGCGGCCCATTCGGCCTTGAAGGTCTCGCCCTGCTTCGTCCAGGTCTCGATCAGCTGTTCGCGGCTCCACACTTCGCGCGTGAACGGTTCGTTCTTCGCGATGATGCGGCGCATTTCGGCCTCGATCGCGGGCAGGTCGTCCTCGGTAAAGGGGCGGTCCTTGGGCGCGAAGTCGTAATAGAAACCGTCGTCGGTCGCGGGACCGAAGGTGATCTGCGTGCCCGGGAACAGATGCTGCACCGCCTCGGCCATCACGTGCGCGAGGTCGTGGCGCACGAGTTCGAGCGCGTCGGCTTCGTCCTTCGCGGTCACCAGTGCGAGCTGCGTGTCGCCGTCGAAGGGGCGATTGAGATCGCGCACCTGCCCGTCGATGCGCGCGGCGAGCGCCGCCTTGGCGAGACCCGGACCGATGGCGGCGGCCACGTCCGCGGGGGTAGTCCCCGGCGCAACCTCGCGGACGGAACCGTCGGGCAGCGTGATACGGAACATGACAGACATGGGTTCAAGGCTTCCTTGGGTATTGAGAGCGCGGCTTATGCACGCGGGGGAGCGAAGGACGCAAGGCGAGTCGCGGGGGCGATTCGGGGGCGCGGCGGCCGTTCGGCGCGCTGGAAGTGGACGAAGTGGACGATAGGTTATGGTCGGAAGGGCCACCCGTGCTGTCCCAACGCGGCGGTGCCGGCGTGATGGGCGGAGGCGCGACATGGGCCATCGCGGGGAGCTTAGGCATAAACGGGGCGTGTAGGACAGGGCCTCTTTTCGTCACCCCGGACTTGGTCCGGGGTCCACCGGGCCGCGGGGGCGGGGCTAGAGCCTCTGGCCTCCCCCCTCGCCGCGGAGTGGACCCCGGAACGAGTCCGGGGTGACAGAGTGGAGGTGGCTACCGTCGCGCCTCACACGATCCCGAACGGCACCACGCGGTTGGTCTGGGTGTGGCCGACGTCGGCCCTCCCCAAATAGGGCACGCCGAGGTCACCGCACCAGCGGCGGACCATGTATTCGATGTCCTCGTTCCACTGCGGCTCGTTCGGGGTCACCGCGGTGACGCTGCCGAGGCGGACGCCGGCGATGCCCTTCAGCTGCGTCGCATGGCCCATGTGGAACAGCAGCCGGTCGATATTGTACATGGGTTCCGACACTTCCTCGATGATGAGGACGTGGTCGGTGAGGTCGGGCAGATAGGGCGTGCCGATCAGCGCGCCGAGGATCGACAGGTTGAACGCCGCCGCCGGACGCCCGTCGAGCCCCGGCTCCAGCCCCTGCCGGTCGCCGCGCGCCAGCCAGCCGAGCGAGCGCGCGATCGTCTGGTCGCCGTGCGTACGGCGGATGTCGCTCGCCATCGGACCATGGACCGGCCGGCCGATCCGCCGGGCATAGAGCGCGCCGAGCAGGAAACCCATGTCGGAATAGCCGAGATACGTCTTGTGCCGCGCCGCCGGCCCCAGCTGCGGCATGACCAGCGGCAGGATGCGGTTCGAACCATAACCGCCGCGCAGGAACCAGATCGCGTCGAAGCCGGGATCGTTGGCGAATTCGAGGAAGGCGTCGGCGCGGCGGCGGTCGCTGCCCGCGAAATGGCCGTCCGTCTCCCAGCATTGCGGGTGAACGATCAGGTCGACCTCGGGATAGGCCAAAGCGGTGAAGGCGATGAACGGCGCCTCGGCATCCTTGTTGCCGATGCTCGCCGGCGCCACCACTCCAATCCGCATGCGCGTATCCCCGCTCGCCGACAGAGCCTTGTGCCTGCCGATGCCCGGCGATAGCGCGGGCCGATGGCGAACGGCAACATTTCCGAGACGGTACAGGGTCAGCGCTTCTTTCTGGTCGGCATCGGCGGATCCGGCATGCTGCCGCTGGCGACGATCCTGGCCGGACGCGGCGCGATCGTCGAAGGATCGGATCGCGGGCTGGACCAGGGGCGCGTGCCCGCCAAGTTCGACAGCCTGATCGCGCGCGGCATCCGCCTGCATCCGCAGGACGGCAGCGGCATCGTATCGGGGGAACAGATCGTCGTCGCCTCCGCCGCGGTCGAGGACACGGTGGCGGATATTGTCGCCGCCACGCGGCTGGGCTGCGCGCGGATGAGCCGCGCCGAGCTGCTGAGCGCCCTGTTCAACGCGAGCGACCTGCCGATCGGCATCGCCGGCACCAGCGGCAAATCGACCGTGACGGGCATGATCGGCTGGATCCTGCACGCGATGGGGCGCGACCCCACGGTGATGAACGGCGCGGTGATGAAGAACTTCGCGGCACCGGATGCGCCGTTCGCGAGCGCGCTGGTGGGGGCCAATAGAAAGGAGGGGGGCGACGCCTTCGTCAGCGAGGTGGACGAAAGCGACGGATCGATCGCGCGCTACGTGCCGCGGGTTGCGGTGCTGAACAACGTCAGCCTGGATCACAAGGCGCTGGACGAATTGCGGCGGCTGTTCGCAGACTTTGCGGGCAAGGCGGAGGTCGTCATCGCCAATGTCGGGGATGCGGAAACGGCGGCGCTGGTCGCCGGGATGGCGAATGTGGTTCGGGTTGCGGTGGAGGCGGAGGCGGATCTTCGCGCCGAAAATTTGGTGCCGGAGCCGTTTGCGATTGGGTTCGATCTCGTGATCGCCACACCCTCACCCTTCGGGCGCTTCGCGCCCTCTTCCCTCTCCCGATGGAAGAGGGAGGGAGCGCCGGAGGCGCGGAAGGGTGAGGGTGAGACGCGGTTGCGGGTGCAACTCGCCGTGCCCGGCCGGCACAATGTCGCCAACGCGCTCGCGGCGATCGCCGCCGTCGTTGCGGCCGGCATTCCGCCGGAGCAGGCGGTGGAGGCGATCGGCGGCTTTACCGGCCTCAGGCGCCGGTTCGACTTCGTCGGCGCGGCGGGCGGGGTCGCGGTGATCGACGATTTCGGGCACAACCCCGACAAAATCGCCGCGACGCTCGATACGCTGCACGCCTTTCCCGGGCGCCTGCGCATCCTGTTCCAGCCCCACGGCTATGGCCCGCTGAAGGTGATGCGGCGCGAGCTGGTCGAGAGCCTGACGCAGCGGCTGCGGCCCGACGACCTGCTCGTCCTGCCCGATCCGGTCTATCATGGCGGCACGGTGAACCGCGAGGTGACGAGCGCCGACATCGTGGCGGACCTGACCGCCGCCGGCCGCGATGCGCGCCATGTCGCTAACCGGGCGGAGGCGGCGGCGCTGCTGGTCGCCGAAGCGCGGCCGGGCGATCGAATCGTCGTGATGGGCGCGAGAGACGACACGTTGAGCCTGCTCGCCGCCGAGATGCTGGAAAGCCTGCGCGCGAGAGGATAGCATCCGGGGCAGGAGGTGTCCGATGAACCCCTTTACCCACCACCCCGCCTCGGTCGGCGAAAGCTATACGCAGCATCTGGGCGTCGCGACGCGGTTCGGCCTGCGGATGATCGCGGGCGGGCTCGGCGCGCTAGCGCATGGCGTCTTCCCGTTCCTGTTCACCACCACCGGCAGCCGCACGATCAGCGCGCTCCACGCCGAAATCGTCGCCAAGCGCGCCGACGAGGCGCAGCGCCGATCGGTGGAGTTCGTTATCTGATGTAAAGCGTGCTTGACGTAAAGCGAGCTTTCCATGTAAAGCCTCCTTCACATACGAAGGAGGCCGTGATGTTCTCGATTCGACGCAGCGAAAAGCTGAACCCCGCGCAGCGCCGCTATCTGCGCCGCTTCTTTCCAGCGATGACGATGTACGTGCTGGTGCTGTTCGCCTGCACGGCCATGATCCGTGATCAGAAGCCGCAGGGGGCGCTGCTCGCGCTTCTGTCCGTAGCGCCGGCGCTGCCGATCGTGGCGGCGATCCTAGTGATGGGCGCCTATCTGATCGAGGAGCGCGACGAGTTCATCCGCACGCGGCTGGCCACGGCGATGCTGGGCGGGCTCGGCGTCATGCTGGTCATCACCACCGTCTGGGGGTTTCTGGAGAATGGCGGCGCGGTCGGGCACTTCCCGACCTTCCTGACCTTCCCCGTCTGGTGCGGCTGTTTCGGCCTGTGGCAGTGCGCGATGGGGCTGCGCGACCGCCTTGCCGGGGACGGCGCATGAACAACCACCTGCGCGCGCTGCGGGCGACGCGGGGGTGGAGTCAGCAGCATCTCGCCGAACAGCTCGAGGTCAGCCGGCAGAGCGTCAATGCGATCGAAACGGGGCGCTACGATCCCTCGCTCCCCCTCGCCTTCCGCATCGCCGAACTGTTCGAGCTTGCCATCGAAGACGTCTTCGTCAGTCCGTCCAAGGAGAAGTAACATGATCCGGTTTCTCGGTATGCGCCTTGCCGCCTCCGCCCTGACGCTGGGCGTCGTCCTGCAGCCGGCGCCGAGCCATGCCGCGACGCCGGCGGCCGAAACGCGGATGCCGCATATCTCGGTCGTGGCGACCGGCAAGGGCAGCCCAGTGATCCTGATCCCCGGCCTGTCATCCCCGCGCACGGTGTGGGACGGCGTGGTGCCGGGCCTTGTGAAGACCCATCGCGTCTATGTGGTGCAGGTCAACGGCTTCGGTGGCGATGCGCCGGGGGCGAATTTGTCGCCGGGGGTGCTGGACGGCGTGGTCGCGGACCTGCACGCGCTGATCGCCAAGGAAAAGATCGCAGGCGCTGCGGTGGCTGGCCATTCGATGGGCGGGCTCGCCGCGCTGATGCTGGCGAAGGCGCATCCGGGCGATGCGGGCAAGCTGATGATCGTCGATTCGCTGCCGTTCATCGGCACGCTGTTCGCGCCGACCGCGACCGTCGCGATGATCGAACCGCGCGCGAAGGCGATGCGCGACATGCAGGCGGCGAGCTATGGCAAGCCCGCCGATGCCGCGACCGCGACCGCGATCGCCGACCGGCTGGCGCTGCGCCCGGAAGCGCGTGCCAAGGTGACGGCCTGGGCGATGGCAGCCGATCCGCGCGTTTCGGCACAGGCGATGTACGAGGACATGACCACCGACCTGCGTCCCGCGATGCCGCAGATCGCGACGCCGATCACGCTCGTCTATCCCTGGGCGGCGTCGGGACCGAGCGAGACGCAGGCGAAGGCGCTGTACACCGCGGCCTATGCGGGCGCGCCGAACGTGCGGTTCGTGGGGATCGGCGATGCGGCGCATTTCGTGATGCTCGACCAGCCCGCGGCGTTTCAGGCGGCGGTGGAGAAGTTTGCGGGGTGATGCTGGTTCGGTCTTGATCTGAGCGGCCGTGGTGCAGAAGCGGGACCCCGGATCACGTCCGGGGTGACGGAGGGGGTTTGGGGTGGCGGTCCGTTTTTGCCAGCGCGCCCGTCATCCCGGCCTTGAGCCGAGATCCCGCTTCTTCTCTTGGGGGCGAGGAAGCGGGACCCGGGACCCGAGCCGTCGTCCCGCTTCAGTGGCAAAAAATGCTGGATCATGATCCGGGCGACGAAGGCGAGCGTGGTGAGGGGCTTAGGCGCCGGCTAGCCGTGCGGACGGCTCGCCGGCGGGGGGATTGCCCTGTCCATGGCCCAGATTGTCGTTGACCCGTCCCCGGCGCTCGGCTCCACTGCCCCGCGAGGGGGACGGACATGAGTGACGAACAGGCAGCGACGCGGGCGTTCCGCTTCACCGGGCGGTGGCAGGATTATGCGCCGATCGCCTTCACCAACCTGCTGCTGACGATCGTCACCCTGGGCGTCTACGTCTTCTGGGCGCGGACGCGGACGCGGCGGTATCTATGGAGCCGGACGCAGTTCATCGACGACCGGCTGGAATGGACGGGCACGGGGCTGGAGCTGTTCGTCGGCTATCTGCTCGCCTTCGTCCTGTTCGTCCTGCCGCTCGGCATCATCAACCTCGTCCTGCAGGGCGTGATGATGCGCGGGCATCAAGGTGCGGCGGGGCTGATGGTGGGGCTGCTGTATCTCGCGATCCTCTACCTGTTCGGCGTCGCGCGGTTCCGGGCGCTGCGCTACCGCCTCAGCCGCACGCTGTGGCATGGCATCCGCGGCGGCAGCGACGACCAGGGCGTCGCCTATGGCTGGAGCTATTTCTGGCGGACATTGCTGTCGTTCCTGACCATCTATCTGATGACGCCCTGGGCGATGGCCAGGCTGTGGAACCAGCGGTGGAATGCGATGAGCTTCGGCTCGCTGCCCTTCCGCAGCGAGGCGCGCTGGCAGCCGGTGTTCAAGCGGTTCCTGCTGTTCTACGTCGCGCCGATCCTCATCGTCGTGGCGGCCGGCATCCTGGGCTTCCTGTTTGCAGGGGCGTTTGCCGGGATGAAGCCCGGTACGCCGCCGACGGCGGGCGTGATCGCGACGGTGGTCTTGGCCGTCGTCGGCTTCTACGTGCTGTTCTTCGGCGTGCTGGGCCTGATCGCCATGGCCTTCTACGCCGCCTTCTTCCGCGAAGCGATCGGCGCGACGTCGCTGGGCAAGCTGGAGTTCGGGTTCGAGGCGTCGACGATGGACTGGGTGAAGCTGTACCTCGGCAATTTGGGACTGACGGTGGTCACCTTCGGCGTCGGCTATATCTTCGTGCCGTACCGCAACTGGGCGTTCTTCATCCGTCACCTCGCGGCCTATGGCGAGGTGGAGATCGACACGCTGACCCAGTCGCGCACGCGCGAACCGGGCCAGGGCGAAGGGCTGCTCGACGCGTTCGACGTCGGCGCGTTCTGAGCCCATGCGCGCAGGCGTCTGGCATTACGACGGCGTCACCGCGCTGCGCCGCCGGGTGGAGCTGGTCGCCGAGGGCGACGGCTTCACGCTGGTGGACGACGGGCAGGCCGGCGCGCGGGTGCCGTTCGCCGAGCTGACGCCGGGCGACGGCGACGCCGGCCATGCGAGCTTCGGGCGCAAGGGGCACCCCGGCTGGCGCATCACCTTCGATGGCGCGGTGCCGGCCGATCTGGCCGCGGCGCTGCCGGGCGCGCATCGCTATGGCCGCTGGGTCGACCGGCTGGGGCTGTGGCGTGCGGTCGGCATCTTTGCGGTGCTGGCGGCCATCGTCGTGGTCGTCGTCCTGCGCACCCCTGCACTGCTCGCGCGGCTGATCCCCGCATCGGCCGAACAGCGGCTGGGCGACGTGATGATGGGCGATTTCGGTCGCAAGGGCTGTTCCGATCCCGCCGGACGCGCCGCGCTGGCGACGCTGGTGCAGCGCATCGACCCCGACGATCGCACGCTGGAGGTGCATGTCGTCAAACTGCCGATGGTCAATGCGGTGACGCTGCCCGGCGGGCGGATCGTGGTGTTCGACGGGCTGATCCAGGCGGCGCAGTCGCCCGACGAGGTGGCGGGCGTGATCGCGCATGAAATCGGCCATGTCCGCGGGCGCGATGTGATGGAATCGCTGCTGCGGCAGATGGGCCTGTCCGTGCTGCTCGGCGGGATGGAGGGGCATGTCGGCGGCTATACCAACGCGCTGCTCGCCACCGCTTATTCGCGCGATGCAGAGGCGCGCGCCGATGGCCGGGCGATCGAGATGCTGCGCGACGCCAAGCTGTCGCCGGTGCCGACCGCGCGCTTCTTCGACCGTCTGGGCAAGGGCGCGGGCGGGACGGAGCGGATGTTCGCCTATATCGCCAGCCATCCGATGTCCGCAGACCGGGCGAAGCGGTTCCGGGCGAGCATCGTGAAGGGCGCGGTGTATACGCCTGCGCTGGACGCACGCGAGTGGGCGGCGTTGCGCGGGATCTGCAAGGGCGAGACGGATAGGGTCGACTGGGGGTTCTGAGGGGGGCGTCGTTTGCTTCGTTGCTCCGGGGTTTGTTCTGCGGCGAGGGGGGAGTTGGAGGCGCTGGCCGTTCCCGTGCGGCGCGGTGGACCCCGGACCAAGTCCGGGGTGACGCGGTGGGTGGGATAGGCGGTCGGGCCGATTTCCGTGGATGGGTTAGACAGGGTGGCGGCTTGGGGCATCCAGCTCGTACGCCTGCTCTTGTCGGCTGGCGGCCGTGCGGGGCGTTGCCCCACCCGCTCCGTCACCCCGGACTTGGTCCGGGGTCCACTCTGCGGCGAGGGGGGCGCTAGAGGCTCTGGCCGTTCCCGTGCGGCGCGGTGGACCCCGGAACGAGTCCGGGGTGACGGCGTGGGTGGGGTGTGTTTCGGCCCCTCCCCTTTGCGCCGGGATGACGGGCGGGGCGCCGCGCGCTACCACGGTGAGTATGACCCATGCCGTCCGCCTGCCGCCGCCTGCGCCTGACGATGCCGCGGCGCGCAATATGCGGCAGCTGGTGCTGCTGCGCTGGATGGCGGTGGGTGGGCAGCTCGCGACGATTCTGACGGTGCATTACGGCTTCGGGATCACGCTGCCGATCGCGCAGATGTTCGTCGTGCTCGCCGGGCTCGTGATGCTGAACGTCATGACGTGGTTGGGACATCCGCATTGGCCGGTCACCAATTTCCAGCTGTTCGGCACTTTGGTGTGCGACGTCTTCGCGCTGTCGGTGCAGCTGTATCTGTCGGGCGGCGCGAACAATCCGTTCGTGTCGCTGTACCTGTTGCAGGTCGTGATGGGCGCGGTGCTGCTACATGCCTGGTCGAGCTGGGCGCTGGTCGGCTTCACCGCCGTCGCCTTCGCGGTCGTTGCGGCGGTCAGCCCGCCGCTGGCGTTGCCGCCGTGGTTCGCGACACATCTGTCGCCCGTCTATGTGCTGGCGCTGTGGTGCAATTTCGTACTCGCCGCGGTGCTGCTGGTGCTGTTCGTGACGCGGATCGCCGCCAATCTGCGCGAGCGCGACGCCTATCTGGCCGACCTGAGTCGCCGAGCGGCGGAGGAGGACCAGATCGTGCGCATGGGTCTGCTGGCCAGCGGCGCGGCGCATGAGCTGGGTACGCCGCTCGCGTCGATCGCGGTGCTGCTGGGCGACTGGAAGGCCGATCCGGCCGTCACGCACGATCCCCGCCTCGCCGCCGAAGTCGCGGAGATGCAGGCCGAGGTGATGCGCTGCAAGACGATCGTGTCGGGCATCCTGTTCGCCGCGGGCGAGGTGACCGGCGTCGCCCCCGAACGCACGACGGTGCGCCGGTTCCTGCGCCAGCTGATCGACGCCTGGCCAGGCACCGTCGCCTTCCACGATGCGTTGTCCGACGATACGCCGATCGTGGCCGATCGCGCGCTGGGGCAGGCGCTGACCAACCTGCTCGACAATGCGGTTGAGGCGGGCGCGGAGCGGATCGCGCTGACAGCGCAGATGGAGGAGGCGATGCTGGTGCTGACGGTGCAGGATGACGGCAGCGGCTTTCCCCCGCAGGTGCTGGACAGCCTGGGGCGGCCGTACAACACCAGCAAGGCGCGACGCGGCGCGGGGCTGGGCCTGTTCCTCGCGACCAACGTGTTGCGGACGCTGGGCGGCACGTTGCAGGCGCGCAACCGCGCGGAGGGCGGCGCGGAGACGGTGCTGCGGCTGCCGATCGCCAGCCTGGCGCTGGAGGCGCGCGGATGAGCGAGGCCCGCCGCCTGCTGATCGTCGAGGACGACGCCAATTTCGCGCGCACGCTGGGCCGATCGTTCGAGCGGCGCGGCTATGCGGTCGCGATGATCGACGGGCCGGACACGCTGGAGGCAACGGCGACGGCGTTCAAGCCCGACCATGCGGTGGTCGACCTGCGGCTGGGCGGGGCGTCGGGCCTTACCTGTGTCGCGGCGCTGCATGCGCTCGATCCGGGGATCAAGATCGTCGTCCTCACCGGCTTTGCCAGCATCGCGACCGCGGTGGAGGCGATCAAGCTGGGCGCGACCAACTATCTGACGAAGCCCGCCAATACCGACGATATCGAGGCGGCGTTCGCACGCGTCGAGGGCGATGCCGACGCGACGATCGCCCCTGCCCCGCCGACGTCGATCAAGACGCTGGAATGGGAGCATATCCACCAGACGCTGGCCGATGTGGACTTCAACATTTCGGAGGCCGCGCGGCGGCTGGGGATGCACAGGCGAACCTTGGCGCGGAAGCTCGACAAGCGGCATATGGGGTAGCATCGATCCTCCCCCGCCAGGGGGAGGTGGCGCCGCGTAGCGGTGACGGAGGGGGAGGTAAGAATTGCCCTCAGTCATGACGGGCGCCGCCGTCCGCCCCCTCCACCATTCGGCTGACGCCGAACGGTCCCCCTCCCCCTGGCGGGGGAGGAATGTTTCACTTTAGCAGCTTGGGCGCTTCCTGCTGGATCACGTCGCGGATCTTGCCGGCGAACAGGCCGAGGAAGCCGGGCAGGTCGACGATCGCGTGGACGTTGCTGTCCGACACAGTGGCGCGGCAGCCGATCTGCTGGCCCATCGCGCCGACGGTGAAGTGCATCGTGTCGCCCTCCCACCGGTGATCGACCTGCGCGCCGCCGGGGATCAGCCGGCCGATCTTGCCGATACCGCCGTCCAGGCGGTCGCGGACGCCCTGCTTGCCGAGCTGGTGGGGGATGTTGATCTCGATCGGCGCGGTCATGCGGGGTCCTTCGTGGTGGCGAACAGCATCGCGTCGTCTGCAAACGCCTTGAACTCCAGCGCGTTGCCAGAGGGGTCGTAGAAGAACATCGTCGCCTGCTCGCCGGGTTGGCCGACGAAGCGGACATGCGGAGCGATGCCGAAGTGCGTGCCCGCCGCGACGAGGCGGTCTCGCAGGGTTTCCCAGTCCGGCATGGTCAGCACCACGCCGAAATGCGGGACCGGCACGTCATGGCCGTCGACGGCATTTCGGACGCGCACCGCGCGGGCGGCGGGATCGAGATGGGCGACGATCTGATGGCCGTACAGGTCGAAATCGATCCAGGCATCGCTCGACCGGCCCTCCGCGCAGCCCAGGGTGCCGCCGTAGAAACCGCGCGCGGCGGCGAGATCGTGGACGGGAAAGGCGAGGTGGAAGGGGCGTATCATGCCGGCACGATAGGGGGATCGTGGTGCCGGTGCCAGCGTCGCCGTCATCCGATCCGGCCATCATCCCGGCATAGGCTGGGCGCGGCAGGAGCCGCGAATAACTCCAGCCTGCGCTGGGGTGACGTCTACAGGTCAATCAGCGCTTGTCCGGCAGCGTATAGGGCGTGAAGCGGGTGAAGCGGCAATAGGGGGAGGGGATCGACGTACCCGGCGTCAGCACGCGGAAGCGATCGTTGCGGCAGAGCTGCCCGCCCCACACGTCGACGATCAGCGTATTGAGCGGCGCGAGCGACGGGCAGGCACCGACCGGCCCCGTCTTCCACACCGTGCGGCCCGCACCCTGGCGATAGAGGATGGTGTGCGCATCGACGATCTCCGGACCGTTGGTGCTCGACAGCGAGATGCAGTCGGCGGGCTGCCCGGCGATGCGGTCGGCAAGCGGGTCCGACCGTGCCGCCATCAGCGGCAGCGCGAGGGCGAGCAGCGCCAGCGCCTTCATCGCGCCGGCCGCTCGTAGCGGACGAAAGGACCGAGCGAGCAGCTGCCCGACATCATCCGCGATCCCTGGTCGACGGTGGTCGCGATATCGCCCTGGCACGCCTGGCTCATCGGGCTTTGCGTGACGAGGATGTCGCCGCGCGCGACGCGCTCGCAGCCGCCCGACGTATCGGTGCGGTATTTGAGCGTACGGCTGACCGAATAAACCAATGTCAGGCCGAACGCCTTGACCTGCGTATTGTTGAAACGCGGCATGCACGCCATCGGCTGACCGGGGGTGAGGCCGGCGAGTTCCTTCTGTAAGCCGCTGGCCGCGGCGGCGCTGTCATGTCCGGCGGCAAGGCGCTGCTGAGGCGTCTGGGCACAGGCCGCCGCCAGCAGCAGCGTCGCCAACGCAAGGGGTGTCCTGATCGCCATATGTCGCTCCTGTCGCCGGGTAAAACGTCTTAGCCTTTGAAATTGTCCTTGCCGGCCCGCAGCTTGGCAAATTCGTCCGCATCCCCTGCCCGCAGGAACGGGTTGGTCGCGCGCTCCAGACCGATGGTGGTGGGCACGGTCGCCTCGCCGGCCGCGCGCGCCGCGTCGACGTCGCGCATCCGCTCCACCAGCGCCGCATTGTCCGGCTCGACGCTGAGCGCGAAGCGGCCGTTGCTTTGCGTATATTCATGGCCGCAATAGACACGCGTCGCGTCGGGCAGCGCGGCGTAGCGCTGCATGTTGGCGAACATCTCTGCCGGCGTGCCTTCGAACAACCGGCCGCAGCCGAGCGCGAACAACGTGTCGCCGGTGAAGATCGCCTGATCATCGGCGAGGTGGAAGGCGATGTGGCCGGCGGTGTGGCCGGGCACGTGCAGCACCTGCGCAACCGATCCGCCGATGCGGACCACGTCGCCTTCGTCCACCGTCGCGTCGAGCGTCGGGATCTTCGCGGCCTCGCGCGCCGGACCGGTGATGCGGGCGCCCGCCGCCCGCAACGCCGCGTTGCCGCCGACGTGATCGGGATGCCAGTGCGTCGTCCACACCTGATCGATCCGCCAGCCACGCTGCGCGGCGGCAGCCTGCACCGGCGCCGCCTCGCCGGGATCGACCGCGACCGTCTCGCCGCTGGCATCGTCATGAATCAGCCAGGCGTAATTGTCGCTGAGCACGGGAACGCGGACGATCTCCAGCGTCATGGCGTTACCAGCTGCCGGTGTTGGGCATCGACGCCCAGGGCTCGGCCGACGGCAGCGGGTCGCCCGCCTGCAACAGCTCGATCGAAATGCCGTCGGGGGTCTTCACGAACGCCATGTTGCCGTCGCGCGGCGGGCGGTTGATCGTGACGCCGTGGTCCATCAGCGCCTGGCAGCTGTCATAGATATTGTCGACGCGATAGGCGAGGTGACCGAAATTGCGGCCGCCGGTGTAGCTTTCGGGCGCGCTGCCGTCCTGTGCCGGCCAATTGTAGGTCAGCTCCACCTCGGCGCGGCGTTCGCCGAGCTTGGCGTCTTCGGGCGTCGCGAGGAAGATCAGCGTGAAGCGGCCCTGGTCGTTGTCGATGCGGCGGACTTCGTGGAGGCCTAGCACGTTGAAGAAGGCGATCGTCGCGTCGGGATCGCTGACGCGGATCATGGTGTGGAGGTAATGCATGCCTTGCCCTTGGACTTGGGGAACGATCGTGCCCCAACGCGTAAGGGACGGCGTCGGTGCCGTCGAGGGGGTCCACTTCGTCACCCCGGACTTGTTCCGGGGTCCACCGTGCGGCGGGGGGACGGCAAGTGGCTCAGGCGCTGCCCCTGAGGATCAGTGGACCCCGGACCAAGTCCGGGGTGACGGGGTGGGGGTGGCGGCCTTATTCCTCCCCCGCCAGGGGGAGGTGGCGCCGCCGAAGGCGGTGACGGAGGGGGAGGTAAGGGTAGCGCTTCGTTACTAGAGACGTTCCCGTCCGCCCCCTCCGTCATGCCTTCGGCATGCCACCTCCCCCTGGCGGGGGAGGACTGAGGGCCGCGCGGATCGTCGGCTTGCCCTTCTGCTGCATGACGGAGTGGGGCTGGCGTCAGCGGCCCACCGGCGCCGCCTTTGCCGCCGACACGTCGCCGAACTGAGCAAGCGCGGCGCGGGCTTCCTTGCCGGCGGGGGCGTTGGGGGCGAGGCGTGCGGCTTCGGCCCAGGCGGCGCGGGCGCCGGCCTCGTCGCGGGCGAGTGCGGCGATATTGCCCGCCTCGAGTTGCACCGAGGCGTCGTCGGCGGAGCGTTTCAGCGCCTCGGCAATGTCCGTCTTGGCGCGGATCACGTCGCCCTCGCGCCGCGCCAGTGTCGCCGACAGCAGCCACGCCAGCGGATCGTCGCCCGCGGTCTTGAGCGCCATGTCGATATCACGACGCGCGCCCTCGGGCTCGCCGGCCGCGACCAGGACGCGGGCGTGGTCGAGCTGTGCCTCGCCGAGCGCCAGCCCCTCCAGCGTCCCCGCGATCAGCGCGGTGTCGAGGTTGGACCGCGCCTTGGGCACGTCGCCGGCCGCGAGCCAGGCATTGCCCGCCTGCGCACGGTAATTGGCGGCGCGTTTGTCGTGCGCGGTTTCAGCCGCCTTGGCCGCCGCTTCGAATTCGACGGCGGCGGCGGGGAAGTTGCCCTCCTGCGTGTACGCCAGGCCGGCGCATTGGCGCGCGAACCAGGCGCCGCCGCTGGCGCCCCAGCGGACCGCTTCGGCGCGGGCGGCGGCGGGATCGGTGCGGGCGAGCGCGACGCAGCGGTCGAAGCGCGCCTCCCTCGGGTCGGCAGGTTGGGCGGTGGCGGATTGCAATGCGGCGGCGAACAACAGGATCATAAGCGGCTCAGCACGTCCTCGACCGCGCGGACGATCAGCGCGACGTCGGTGTCGCGCGACAGGCGGTGGTCGCCGTCCTTGACCAGCCACGTCTGCACGTCGGCTGAACGGATCAGCTCGGCCAGATGCACGGTGCGATGCCAGGGCACGTCGGGGTCCGCCTGCCCCTGCACCAGCCGCACCGGACCGTCGAAGGGAATAGCGCCGAACATCAAGCGGTTGGCTTCGCCCGACTGAAAAAAGGCGCGGGTATAGAGCGTCGGTTCGGGGCCATAGGGGTTGGCGTGCTCCAGCTTGCCCTGCTGCAGGATCGCCATCTTTTCGTCGAGCGTGAAACCCCAGTCGGTGAAATCGGGGGCGGGCGCGATGCCGACGAGGCCGAGCACGCGATCGGGCCGTGCCCTGGCGGCGAGCAGCATCAGCCAGCCGCCCATCGACGAGCCCACCAGCACCACCGGCCCGGCGACGATCTGGTCGATCATCGCCAGCGTATCGTCGCGCCAGCCGGCGAGCGTCTGGTCGGCGAAGTCGCCTTCGCTCGCACCGCAGCCGCCGTAATCGAAGCGCAGGAAAGCGCGGCCGGTGCGGCCCGCCCAGGCCTCCAGCGCCAGCGCCTTGGTGCCGGTCATGTCGGAGGCGTAGCCGGGGAGGAACACGATCGTCGGACCGGTGCCCGGCGTGTGGTGATAGGCGAGACGCGGGCGTGGGGTGTGCGTGGGGGCTTGGGTCATGCGCGGGTGGTAGCGCGGTGACGGGCGGGCGTCATCATGGCGTGGGGGGCGTGACGCGTGCCCCAAATATCCCGTCACCCCGGACTTGTTCCGGGGTCCACCGTGCGGCACGGGGATGGCCGGAAACTCCAGCCTTCCCCTTGCAGCGCATCGGCATAGTCCTCCCCCGCCAGGGGGAGGAATGAGCACGGCCGTTACGCCTTCAGCTTCGCCGCCGTCTCGGCGATGCGCTTGCCCTGGTAGCGGGCGCCGGCGAGTTCCTCGGCATGCGGCTGGCGCGAGCCGTCGCCGCCGGCGATCGTGGTGGCGCCGTAGGGCGAACCGCCGCGGACTTCGTCGACGCCCATCTGGGCCTGGAAGCCGTAATCGAGGCCGACGATCGCCATGCCGTGGTGCAGCAGGTTGGTGATGAGCGAGAACAGCGTCGTTTCCTGCCCGCCGTGCTGGCTGGCGGTCGAGGTGAAGGCGCCGCCGACCTTGCCGATCAGCGCGCCCTTGAACCACAGGCCGCCCGTCGTGTCCCAGAAGGCCGCCATCTGGCTGGGCATCCGGCCGTAGCGGGTCGGCGCGCCGACGATGATCGCGTCATAGTCGGCGAGCGCATCGGGCCCCTCGATCAGCGGGTGCGCGGTGTCGGTCTTGAAGCCTGCCGCCTTGACGATCTCGTCCGGCGCGGTTTCGGCGACGCGGCGTATGGCGACCTCTGCCCCACCCTCGCGCGCGCCCTCGGCGACGGCGTCGGCCATCTTCTCGATATGGCCGTAGGAGGAATAATAGAGCACCAGAACCTTGGTCATCGCGAACATCTCCATCTGTCGTGGGCAGCAAGATGGCGCGCGGCCATCAGCGCGTAAACGGAAACGCTGGAAACCGATCGTTTCCTCAAGCGGTTCCTTTGGGTAAGGCTGGCGGTTGCAACCTGTGGGGGGATCGATGCGACTGCCGGATCTGGAAGCCTGGGCGATCTTCGCCGCGGTGGTGGAGCACCGATCCTTTAGCGGCGCCGCCGATGCGATCGGGTTGAGCAAGGCGACCGTGTCCAAGGCGATCAGCCGGCTGGAGGCGCATATCGGCCAGTCGCTGTTCCACCGCACGTCGCGCCGGCTGGCGCTGACCGAGGCGGGGCGACCGCTCGCCGACCATGCGACGCGCATCCTGGGCGAGGCGCGCGCCGCGGAGGAAGCGGCGCGCGATGCGGCGAGCGTACCGACCGGACGCGTCCGACTGGCGGCGCCGATGAGCTTCGGGATCAGCAACGTCGCGCCGCTGCTCGCGACGTTCCTGAAAGAGCATCCGGGCGTCGAGATCGACCTGCATTGTTCGGACGCACGGGTGGATATCGTCGCCGAAGGGTTCGACGTGGCGCTGCGCATCGGCGAACTGGCCGACAGCAGCCTGCGCGCGCGGCGGCTGGGTGATATCGCGGCGCATCTGGTCGCGTCGCCTGCCTATCTGGCCGAGCATGGCACGCCCACGCATCCGGCGGAGCTGTCGGCGCATCGGCTGCTCGGCTATTCGAACGTCACGGGGCCGTGGCATTTCCAGCACGCCGACGGCAGCGACGTCGCGATCCGACCGCAGGGGCCGCTGGTCGCCAACAGCGGCGAGGCGCTGGTGCCCACGCTGCTCGCCGGCCTGGGAATCGCGCGCCTGCCGGCCTTCATCGTCGGCCCGCACCTGGCGAGCGGCGCGCTGGTGCCGCTGCTGGCGGACTGGGCGTCGGCGCCAATCGGGCTGCACATCGTCACCCCGCCCAGCGCGCTACGCCCCGCCCGCGTCGAGGCGCTGATCGCCTTTCTGTCGCAGCATCTGCGCGACCCCTGCGCGGGGCGGGACTAACGGGCCATATATCCCCCGTTCGTGCTGAGCCTGCCGAAGCACGCCTGTACGCACGAACCGCACCGCGCGGAGCACCCAGCCCTTCGACAGGCTCAGGGCGAACGGAGTTTTTAGTCCGCCCCTACCCCTTCCGCGCCACCTGGAAGCCGGCGAAGGACTGGCTGACGGGCATCAGTTCCAGCCGGTTGATGTTGAGGTGCGGCGGCAGCGTCGCGACCCAGAGCATCGTCGCGGCGATATCCTCCGCGGTCATCGGGTCAGCGCCTTTGTAGAGCGTGTCGGACGCGCCCTGATCGCCGCCGGTGCGCACGACGGTGAATTCCGTTTCGACCATGCCGGGCTCGATCGAGGTGACGCGCACGCCGGTGCCGTGCAGGTCCGAGCGTAGCCCCAGCGAGAATTGCTCCACGAACGCCTTGGTCCCGCCGTAGACGTTGCCGCCGGTATAGGGATAGGTCGCCGCGACCGACGACAGGTTGATGATCGCGCCCTGGCGTTCGATCAGGCCGGGGAGCAGCCGGTGCGTCAGCGCGACGAGCGCCGACACGTTGGTGGCGATCATCGTGCGCCAGTCGTCGAGCTTCGCCTCCTGCGCGGGCTTGGTGCCGAGCGCGAGGCCGGCGTTGTTAATGAGCAAGTCGATATCGCGCCAGTCCGCGGGCAGGCTGTCGAGCGCGGCGGCGGTGGCGGCGTCGTCGGCAATATCGAAGGCGAGCGTGTGGACCGCATCGCCCAGTTCCGCCTTCAGCGCGTCCAGCCGGTCGGCGCGGCGGCCGGTGGCGATGACGCGCCAGCCGGCGCCGACGAATTCTTGGGCGGCAGCGGCACCGATGCCGGCGGTGGCGCCGGTGATGAGGGCGGTCTGGGTCATGGCGTCTCTCATGAAAGGGAGGAGTGTCTGCGGGTCTGATGCCGCGACGCGGGCGCGCTGCCAACGATCATCTGCGCGGGGCGATCCGCGGGCATGCGGGCGATCTTCTTTTGCCGACGCGCGGAACGGCGATGGGCGGGCGGGTGTTTCCCGTTATCCTTCAACAGGATGCCCCAGTTCATGCGTACGCTGTCCGCCGCAGAGATCGCGACCCTCGCCCCCGGCGACGACCGGCCCCACCGGCGGCTGGGCATTGCCGAAACCGCGGCGGGGCTCGCCGGCCTGCTGCGCAAGGGCGACGTGCTGGCGGCGGAGGCGGACGAGGTGCGCGCGGCGGCGCTGGCCCGCGCGCTCGCCGCGATGATGCCCGCGGCGACGGTCGTGGTGTGTCCGGGCACCGACGCGCTGCCCGGGGACGAGGCGCCCGCCTCCCCCGCCAATGTCGGGCAGCGCGTGTCGGCGCTGCGCACCGTCCGCTGCACGCTCGCCAAGCGTCGCCGGCCGCGGATCGCGCTGATCACGACGGGTGAGGCGCTTGCCCGCGCCTGCCCTGCCCCCGCGGCCTTCGACGCCGAACCGCCGCGGGTGACGGTCGGCAGCGCATGCGATCTGGCGACGCTGGCCGAGACGCTGACCGACCTTGGCTATATCGCCGACGAGCGGGTCGACGAACCGGGCGAGCTGGCGCTGCGCGGCGCGGTGCTCGACGTGTTTCCCGCCGATGCGGACGCGCCGCTGCGGATCGAGGTGGGCGATGGCCATGTCGTCGCGATCCGATCCTACGACCCCGCCGACCAGCGCAGCACGGGCGAGGTCAAGCAGCGCGAGCTGGGCCGCGTCGCCGAACCGCCGCTGGGCGAGGCACGCTGCACGCTGATCGACCATCTCCCCGATGCGACGATCGTCGTGTCGCCCGCGGCGGACGATCGCCGCCGCCGCCTGCTGCTGCTGAGCGCGGATGCCGCCACGCGGGGTGCCCGCCGGGCGGCGCGCGAGGTCGTGGACGAAGACGCGTGGACCGCGGCGATGGCCGAACGGACCGTCAAGACTCTGCCCAAGGCGGGCGATCCCCCGCCCCGCTTCGTCGAACAGCGCGGGCCGATGCGAGCCTTCGCGAAGGTCGCCAAGGCGGCGCTGGCCGCGGGCACGCGGGTCGTCCTGCTCGGCAGCGCGCGCGACCTGCGCTTCCTGACCAAACGGATCGAGAAGGCGGTCGACGCAAGCGCGACCGCGCTGGACGACTGGACCGCCGTGGCCAAGGCGCCGAAGGGATCGCTGCTGACGCTCGCCGCCCCCGCCGATCGCGGGTTTACGACGAAGGGCGTGCTGGCGGTCGCCGCTGCCGACCTGATCGGCAGCCGTGCGGATCGCGACGACGGGGCGGTGCGGCGCGTCGACCCGGACCTGCTCCAGACCACCGAAATCCGCGTCGGCGATACGGTGATCCATGAGGATCACGGCATCGGCACCGTCGCAGGGCTGGAGTCGCTGGCCGAGGACGGGGAGACCGGCGGCGACGCGATCAAGCTGGTCTATGCGCGCGACGCGGTGCGGCTGGTGCCCGTCGCCGACGCCGACCGGCTGTGGCGCTATGGGGCCGAGGACGATGCGGTGAAGCTCGACACGCTCGACGGCAAGAGCTGGCACGAGCGCCGCGTCGGCATCGACGCCGCGATCGCCGAAACCGCGCGCGGCCTGACGAACCTCGCCGCCGAGCGCGGCGAGCGGACGGCGCCGGTGCTCGATCCCGATCCCGCCGCATATGAACGCTTCGCCGCGGGCTTTCCCTTCTCCGAAACGCCCGACCAGCTGCTCGCGATCGAGGCGGTGCGCAGCGATCTGGCCTCCGGGCGGCCGATGGACCGGCTGGTGATCGGCGACGTCGGCTTCGGCAAGACCGAGGTCGCGCTGCGCGCCGCGGCCATCGCCGCGCTGTCGGGCAAACAGGTGGCGCTTGCCGCGCCGACGACGGTGCTCGCCCGCCAGCATCTCGACAGTTTCACGCAGCGCTTCGCAGGCACGGATATCGTCGTCGCGGGCCTGTCGCGCCGGTCGACCGCCGCCGAGGCACGCCGGGTGAAGGCGGGGCTGCAGGACGGCAGTATCCATATCGTGATCGGCACGGGCGCGGTTGCCGGCAAGGGCGTCGCCTATCGTGACCTGGCGCTGGTGATCGTCGACGAAGAGCAGCGCTTCGGCGCCGCGGACAAGGCCAAGCTGCAGGCGCTGTCGGCCGGCGATGGGTCGGCTGGCCATGTTCTGACGCTGTCGGCGACGCCGATCCCGCGCACGCTGCAGGCGGCGCTGGTGGGGCTGCGCCAACTATCGGTGATCGCGACGCCGCCGGCGCGCCGCCAGCCGATCCGCACCGCCGTCTCCACCTTCGCGCCCGAGACGCTGCGCGCGGCGCTGTTGCGGGAGCGCGCGCGCGGCGGGCAGAGCTTCGTCGTCGTGCCGCGCATCGCCGACATGGCGCCGCTCGCGGACCAGCTCGCCAAGCTGGTGCCCGAACTCGAGCTGTTGCAGGCGCATGGCAAGATGCCGGCTGCCGAGATCGACGAGGCGATGGTGCGCTTTGGGCGCGGCGACGGCGACGTCTTGCTCGCAACCAACATCATCGAGGCGGGGCTGGACGTGCCGCGCGCCAATACGATGGCGATCGTCCACGCCGACCGCTTCGGCCTCGCCCAATTGCACCAGCTGCGCGGGCGCGTCGGGCGCGGGCATCGGCGCGGGCAGGTGCTGCTGTTCACCGATGGCGAGCATGACATCGCGCCGCGCACATTGAAGCGCCTCAGGACGCTGGAGGCGTTCGACCGACTGGGCGCGGGGTTCGCGATCAGCGGGCGCGATCTCGACATGCGCGGCGCGGGCGACCTGCTCGGCGAGACGCAGGCGGGGCATATGCGGCTGATCGGCGTCGAGCTGTACCAACAGTTGCTCGAAGGCGCACTGCGCACCGCGCGCGGCGAGACGGTGGAGCGCTGGACGCCCGAACTGCATTTGGGGCTGGAAGGGCAATTGCCGGCCGACTGGATTCCGGACGAGGATTTGCGGCTGTCGCTCTACGCCCGGCTCGCGCGATTGCGCGACGTCGAGGACGTCGAGGCGTTCGAGGAGGAATTGCGCGACCGGTTCGGTGATGTGCCCGACGCGGCCATGCGGCTGATCGCGCTGGCCCGGGTGCGCGAACTGGCCCGCGCACATGGCGTCGCACGGATCGATGCCGGCCCCGCCGCGGTGGCACTGACGCCGCGGGCGGACAGCGATATCGCCGGGCAGCTCGAGGGGCTGGAGGCAAAGAACGGCCGGCTGATCCTGGCCGAACGGATTGCCGACGCTGGCGAACGGATGGAGCGGATCGCGACGCTGCTCGCCTGAGCTTCACTGCAAAGGGCTGCGGGTCTCCGTCGTCATTGCGAGCGCAGCGCAGCAATCCAGAGCCGGACTAGGACGCCCTGGATTGCTGCGCTGCGCTCGCAATAACGGATGGGCCTAGGCATTACGGGTGGAGCGTCGCTCCGACCAGCGTACAGCGCTCGCCCGACCGATCAGAACGGCAGCCACTTCGCCTTGTGCGTAATCTTCATATAGCCGACGTTGACGCCCGCGCGGTAACCGACGCCGAGGCGGATCGGGATCAGCACGATGTTGCCGCGGCGCAGATAGGTCGCGGCAAAGCCGCCGACCAGATACAGCCGCCCTTCCACCGCCGGGAAGCGGCGGAACAGCTCTTCGGTATCGTAGAGGTTGTAGACGAGGACGAACACCTTGTTGGCGTCGCCGCCGACGTCGAAGCCCACCGACGGGCCGGTCCAATAGACGGGCTGCTGCCCCTCCACCTTGTGGCTCATGATCCCCGAGCCATAGCGCACGCCCAGCACGAACGCGCCCGCGGCTTCGCGGCCTGCGATATAGGCGTTGGGCTCGCCCTGCTCCTTCAGCACCTTTTCCAGCATGCCGGCGAGGCCCGCGGCGCCCTTGCCGAACACGCCCTCGCCCGCGGCGAGCAGGTCTTCGCGCTGATAGGTGGAAGCGGCCTTCAGGGTGGCGTCGGCCTGCGCCTGCTGCTGCGCCTCGGTTGTCTGACCGGCATAGGCGGGTGCGGGGGCCTGGGTGAAGCCGGCACCGGACGCGCCGGCCGTGGTCTCCGGCTGCGCCGCCCAATCCCGCTCCACCGAGGGAGCCGGGGTCGGCGTGGGGCGCGGCGCGGTGCGCGGGGTGGAGGATGTCGTCCGCCCCTGCGTCGACAGATCGCCGTCGATCGCGCGATTGGGATCGATCGTCGTCACCTGTGCGGGCGCACTTGCTGCCACCAGCGCACTCGCCGCCAGCGCGAAACCGATCACCCGCATCACCATTCCCCCTCGTCGCGCCACACGGCGCCGCCCCTCGTTAACCACCCCGGCGCTTGCCCGGCAATGAACGAACGGCGGGCGGCGCCGAAATTACGATCGAATGCGGGCCTCAACCCCGTTGATCCCCCGAAAGACCCTCGCTATAGCCGCCCGACGCCGCAGCTCGGAGACGTGGGTGAGTGGCTGAAACCAACGCTTTGCTAAAGCGTCGTACGGGAAACCGTACCGAGGGTTCGAATCCCTCCGTCTCCGCCACTTGCTTGTTCAGGTGGTTCGTTCAGCCGACGATGAGCGGCGGCGTGTATCTCGTTCGAGACGACATTAGGCCACGTTCCCCGCGGGACGTGGCCTAATGTCATATGGGCCCCCGCCCGATCAGAAGCGCAGGCTGAGCCAGCCGGCGAGGAAGTCCGAACTGCTGTAGCCGGCGTTCTTCAGCGCCGGACCCGCCATCAGATGTTCGTAGCGGCCGGTGACGCTGACGCGTGGCGAGATCGTCCAGACCGCTTGCAGGCGCGCGGTGTCGGCGATCTTGCGGCCGGGGACATTCTGCGTGCCGGCAAAGGCGGTGCCATTCGCACGATACACCGCATCGCGGACCGTATCGCGCCAGCTGAGTTGATATTCCGCCGACAGGCGCACGGTCTTCAGCGGGTTGAAGGTGAAGGTCGGCGCGAGCGCGATCAGATTGGTCGGCGTCGCGTACAGCTGGTAGCTGTAATAGATGTTGTTGCCGAAGGGCGCGAGCGCATTGCGCAGCGTGCCGCCGGTATAGGCCCCGCCGCCCGACGCGTAATCGGCGTGGAAGCCGACGCGCGGGGCGCCGCGATCCTTGCCAAGGCGATAGTTCTGCGCGAACAGCAGCAGCCAGGCGCTGATCGGCCGACCGTCGTAATGGCCGCCCTGATGATTGACCGTCCAGTCGAGGTTGACCGGGCCGATGTCCCCCAGCGTGTGCAGGCCGTAGAAGAAGCGTTCTTCGCGGGTCGTCGTACGGCCCCAGGTGGCGGCACTATTGCGCAGCCGCCAGAAGAAGGGGTCGAGGTAGAGCTTCGACCCGCCGAACAGCGTCTTGGGCAGAACGATACCGCCCGAAATGCCCGAGAAGCGGCGGCCGCGATCGCTGATGTCGTCGCCGGTGCCGCCGACGCCCAATTGGGTCGTATGGAAATCGAACAGGTCCACGCGCACCTGCTTCGCGCGCGCCCAGGCGCGGGTGCCGTTGTAGACGGTGAAGATCGTATTGTTGTCACGCGGCACGACCATCAGGTTCGGACCGTCGGCGAAGGTCTGGCGACCGTAGCGGATGCCGACGTCGGCCTGCGCGATGGTGCCGGTGAGGTCGACGAAGGATTGCTGGACGACCAGATCGTTGCGCATCTGCGGCGTGATCGTACCGAGATTCTGGCCGGCGAGGCCGCCATGCGCCAGTTCGCCGAACAGACGGACGTGGCTGCCCAGATGCAGATCGGCACCGCCGACGATGCGTGTGATGTCCTGCCGTTGCGCCTCACCCGCGCGCAAATTGGGGTTGGTCGTTTCGTTGACGCGGAAGCGTAATTCGCCCGACAGCGTCAGATAGATGTCGCCCTTGCCGTCGAGCGGGATGAACTTCAGCCGGTCGAGGATGTCGTCGCGCTTCTTGGGGTCGCGATAGCGGCGCCAGTCCTCCACCCAGCGCGACTGGTTGTAGCCGCCGCTGGTGACGCCATCGCCGATCGCTTCGGCGGGATAGGCTTCGGACACGGGAGAGGCTGGAACCTGATTGCCCCGTTCCTTGGGCGGTAGCGCCTGTCCGGCGGTCGCGGTTGCAGTTGCGGCGGCGGTTGCAGTTGCGGGGGCGGCGGGAGTCTCGGCCAGCGCCGGAGTGGCGGCGAGAAGGGCGAGCGTGGCGGTGGCGACCAATTGGCGCGCGATGTTCGACATGGGATCGATCTTTCAGTCGGTGGTGGGACGGCGGCGCATCACCGGCGCCGCCGTCTGGTGCGGTCATTCGGCCGCGACGGCACCCGCGGGCAGATCCTCGACGCGGGGCAGACGACCGGCCACCGCCAGGTCGAACTGCTGCTGGTCGAACTTGCCCTCCCACCGCGCGACCACGACGGTGGCGACGGCGTTACCGATGAAATTGGTCAGGCTGCGGCATTCCGACATGAAGCGGTCGATGCCCAGGATCAGCGCCATGCCGGCGACCGGCACCGACGGAACGATCGACAGCGTCGCCGCCAGCGTGATGAACCCGGCCCCGGTGACGCCCGCCGCGCCCTTCGACGAGAACATGGCGACGCCCAGCAGCAGCAATTGCTGGCCGATCGTCAGATCGACGTTGCACGCCTGCGCGATGAACAGCGCCGCCAGCGTCATGTAGATGTTGGTGCCGTCCAGGTTGAACGAATAGCCGGTGGGGACGACCAGGCCGACGATCGACTTGGGGCAGCCGGCGCGCTCCATCTTTTCGATCAGCGCCGGCAGCGCGCTTTCCGACGACGAGGTGCCGAGCACCAGCAGCAATTCCGCCTTCAGATAGCGGATCAGCGTGAAGATCGAGAAACCGGCGAGCTTCGCGACGATACCGAGGACGACGATGACGAAGAGGAAGGAGGTGAAGTAGAAGCTGCCGACCAGCCAGGCGAGGCCCTTCAGCGCCACAATCCCGTATTTGCCGACGGTGAAAGCCATCGCGCCGAACGCGCCGATCGGCGCGACCTTCATGACGATGCCGACCAGCTTGAAGAAGGCGATCGACACGTCCTCGAGCAGGTCGAGCACACGCGCGCCGCGATCGCCGACCAGCGCCAGCGCCACGCCGAACAGGATCGAGACGAGCAGGACCTGCAGGATGTTGCCTTCCGTCATCGACGACAGGAACGTGTCGGGGATGATGCTCATCAGGAAGCCGACCAGCGTCGTTTCATGCGCCTTTTCGGCAAAATCGGCGATCTTGCTGGTATCGAGCGTCGCGGGATCGATGTTGAGCCCCGCGCCCGGCCGGACGACATTGGCGACGACCATGCCGATGATCAGCGCCAGCGTGGAGAAGAACAGGAAGTAGATGAACGCCTTGCCCGCGACGCGGCCGACCGAGGCGAGATCGCGCATGCCGGCGATGCCGGTGACGATGGTGAGGAAGATGACCGGCGCGATCACCATCTTCACGAGCTTGATGAAGGCGTCGCCGAGCGGCTTGAGCGCTTCGCCGGTGGTGGGCGCGAAATGGCCGAGCAGCACGCCCGCGACGATCGCGGCGAGCACCTGGACATAGAGGTGTGCGTACCAGGGGCGTGCCGCGGGCGGAACCGCGTGCGGCGTTCCGCTGGTGGCCGGATAGATCGTCATGGATGCGGCTCCTCTCGAATGACCCGCGTGCGTCGCGGTGTGGTTGGGTCGAGTGTTGCCGGACGCGCCGCGCGGACTGAAACAGTGCACCGCGTATATTTAAATCTTTTTTTTGTAGCGGCTTAGCGTAGATCATCCGTTGAACGACGTGTCACTATTCGCCTCCGCCAGACCGTCCAGTGCCGAAAATTGCACACGCGCCGTCACCGGCGTACGATGCCGGCATGCGGGATTCGAGAATCGTGCGCCGGATCGGATGGGTGCTCGCCGCGCTGGCAGCCAGCGTGCTGGCGGCACTGGCGATCGGCATGGTCGCCGAACGCAATGCACGCGCGCGGTTCGAGGCCGCGCTGACCGCCGACGTCCGCCTGCGCCAATCGCTGCTGACCAGCGAGATCGCCCGGTTTCGCCTGTTGCCCGAAGCGCTGTCGGACGATCGCGACGTCGTGGGCACGCTGGCCGGCATGCCCGGGATGGCGGCGGCACTGAACCGGAAGCTGGAGGGGCTGGCCACGAGCACCGGCGCGGCGGTGATCTATGTGATCGACCGCGACGGCAACACGCTGGCGGCGAGCAACTGGCGCATGCCCGACAGTTTCGTCGGCAACAATTATCGCTTCCGCCGCTATTATGCTCAGGCCGCGCGGACCGGTCAGGCGGAGCAGTTCGCGCTCGGCACCGTCAGCCATCGGCCGGGCCTGTACCTGTCCAGGCGCACCCGCGACGGCGGCGTCGTGGTGGTGAAGCTGGAGCTCGACCGGGTCGAGCGCGAATGGCGGCAGGCCGGCGGCATCACCTTTGCCACGGGACCGCAGGGCGTCATCCTGGTCACCAGTCGCGAATCGTGGCGCTTTGCCGAGACGCGCCCGCTGGCGCCCGCCGCCGCCGCCGCCGCCCGGGCCGACTTCGGCATCGCGGCGCTGGGCCCCCGCCCCTGGCGCGATGCCGACGGCCGCCTGACCGATGGCGCGAGTGGCGAGACGCTGATGATGGCGACCAGCCCGGCCGATGCTGCCGGCTGGCGGGTGACGCTGGCGATGCCGACGCGCGGCGCGATCACCGCGGCGATGCGCAATGCCGCTGGCGCGGCGGCGCTGGCGATGCTGGCGCTCGTCGCGATGGGCTGGGCGTTGCGCGAGCGTGCCCGCCGCCGCGCCGAACGGACAGAGGCGCTGGAGGCGGCGGTGGCCGAACGCACCGCGGACCTGAGCCGCGAGATCGCTGAACGGGCCGCGGCGGAGGCGCGCGCCGACGACCTGCGCGAGGGACTGCGCCAGGCGAACCGCCTCGCCGCACTGGGCCAGATCACCGCCAGCGTCGCGCATGAGACCGCACAGCCGGTCGCGGCGATCCGTACCTATGCCGCCGCGGGCGAGGCGCTGCTGGATCGCGGCGCACTGGAGGAGGTGCGCGGCAATTTGCACGCCATCGCCCGGCTGACCGAACGGATCGGCGCGGTGACGGCGGAGCTGCGCGGCTTTTCGCGCAAGGGGTCGGGCGCGATCGGCCCGGTGGCGCTCGCCGAAGTGCTCGACGGCGCGCGGCTGATCCTGAAGGAACGGTTGGCGCGCGTCGCGGTGCGCTGGCCCACCCTGCCGCCCGGCCTGATGGTGGTCGCCGGTCGCGTGCGGCTGGAACAGGTGGTGGTCAACATCCTGCAGAATGCGGTCGAGGCGCTGGATGGCCAGCCGGCACCCGCGATCACGATTGCGCTGGACGATCAGGGCGAGTGCGTGGTGCTGACGATCGCCGACACCGGCCCCGGCATCGCGCCGGACATCGCCGAACGGCTGTTCACCCCCTTCGCCACCAGCCGCCCGACTGGGCTGGGGCTGGGGCTGACGATCGCGCAGGATATCATGCACGACCTCGGCGGATCGCTGCGGCTGGTGCCGAGCACGCACGGCGCCGCCTTCGCCATCGCGATGCGGCGCGCATGAGCGATATCACGCCCCGCGTCGCGCTGGTCGACGATGACGACGATCTGCGCGCCGCAACCGCGCAATGGCTGTCGCTGGCCGGCTTCACCGTCGACAGCTTCGCCGCCGCGCCGCCCGCCCTCGACGCGCTGGGCGCCGACTATCCCGGCGTCGTGGTCAGCGATATCCGCATGCCGATCATGTCCGGGCTGGAGCTGTTCGCCACACTGCATGCGCGCGACCCGGCGCTGCCGGTGATCCTAGTGACGGGCCATGCCGATGTGGCGACCGCGGTCGGCGCGCTGAAGGCGGGCGCGTGGGATTTCCTGAGCAAGCCGTGCGATCCCGATGCGCTGGTCGCGGCCGTCGGCCGCGCCGCGACGGCCCGGGCGCTGACGCTGGAAAACCGGCAGTTGCGCGCCGCGGCCGAGGAGGCGGAGAGCGGCGGCGTCGCCGCGGCGCTGGTCGGCCGCAGCCCGGCGATCCGGCGGCTGCGCGAAATGGTGCCGGTGCTGGCCAATGCCGACATCGACCTGTTTATCGAGGGCGAGACGGGGACGGGCAAGGAATTGCTCGCGCGGCTGATCCACCGGGCGGGGCGCCGCGGGCGGCACCGCTTCGTCCCCGTCGCCTGCGCCGCGATCCCTGAGGAGCTGATCGACGGCGAGCTGTTCGGCCCCGGCGACACGGGCGTGATGGCGTCGAGCCGGGGAACGCTGTTCCTCGACGATATCGATCGCGCCTCGCCGCGCCTCCAGGCCCGGCTGGTGCCGCTGATCGAGGAGCGCGCGGTGCGGACGGGCACGCGGGCGCCCGCGCCGATCGATCTGCGTATCATCGCGGCGGGCGGCGAAGCGGGTGAGCATGGGCCGGCGGCGATTAGCCCCGAGCTCTTCTATCGCCTCGCCGCAGTCCGCCTGCGGCTGCCGCCGCTTCGCGAACGGCGCGAGGACATCCCCCTGCTGTTCGCGCATCTGGTCGACGCGTCCGCCGCGCGGCTGCGCATGCCGGTGCCGCCGCTGACCGCGATGGCGCGCGAGCGGCTGGCGGAGCATCACTGGCCGGGCAACGTGCGCGAGCTGGCGCATTTCGCCGATCGCGTCGTGCTGGACCTGGAACCGGGCGATGGCGCCCCCGCCGTGTCCTCCGCGACGCTGCCCGACCGCGTCGCCGCCTTCGAACGCGAAGCGATGGTCGAGGCGATCCGCGCGGCGGGCGGCGACGCCAGCATCGCGATGGAGCGGCTGGGGCTGCCGCGAAAGACCTTCTACTATAAGGTGCAGCGGCATGGCATCGATCTGACCGCGCTACGCCGAGGATTGCGCAGCGATTAGGGGCGTATTCGTCCAATTCGCTGGGGCCGCGGTCAGCCACGCATAGCCGGCCTAAACCTCTTGGCGACGCCAGAGACGGCACCGCAGAACATCCCCGATCGTCATTGCGAGCGCAGCGAAGCAATCCAGAGCCGGATCAGGACGCCCTGGATTGCTTCGCTGCGCTCGCAATGACGAAGCATACTGCTCTCATCCCACGACGTCGCCCCGCCGCTGGTGAAAACGGGTGTCCTGCACACCGGCCATGGCGTCGCGCGGCGCGATCGGGCAGACAGCGGGCATGGCGGGGGACGGTCTTGATGGGCAGGCGCGATCGGACGATGCGCTGTCATCCACTGCGCCGACCACAGACCCCGACGCCGATCTGGTCGCTGCGGCGATAGCGGGAGATCGCGACGCGTTCGGGACGCTGATCGATCGGCATTATGACCGAATCCACGCGCTCGCCTGGCAGCTGACCGGATCCCGCAGCGATGCGGAGGATATCGCGCAGGATGTCTGCTGTGCGCTCGTCCGGCGGATTGGCAGCTTTCGCGGCGAGGCGCGCTTTTCGACCTGGCTGTGCGGTATCGTCTTCAACGCCTGCCGCGATGCGCGGCGCCGCGGCCGCGCGTTTCGGGGGCTGACCGACCGGCTGGCGGTGATCGCCGGGATCGGGCGCGGCGGCGACCCTGCCGATCTGCACGATGCGATGTGGGTGAAGAGCGCGGTGATGAAGCTGCCCGCCGCCTATCGCGACGCCGTAGTGCTGGTTGCGGGGCAGCAGCTGACCCATGCCGAGGCGGCGGCGATCCTGGGTGTCGCCGAAGCGACGGTGTCGTGGCGCCTGCACGAGGCGCGCAAGCGGCTGGGCGGGGGCGTGTAAAAAAATGCGCGGGCGCTCCCAAGGATCATGCGGGCTGCCGCGTCGAAGGAACAGGCGGACGATGTGCCGCCGGTTCTTCGAGGAGACTGCCATGACCCGTGCCCGCTTCGCCCGCCCTGTCCTGCTCGCCGCACTGGGCCTGCCCGCGCTGTTCGTCGTTGGATGTGCCGATACCACGCGGCGGACCGGCGCAGAGAGTCCGACGCCTGTCGCGCAGGAGGCGGCCAACGATATCGTCCTGACGGGATCGCGCGTCACCACCCCCAACGAACCGGCACCGCCGCCCCCGCCGCCGCCCGCACCGGCGCCGATCATGATGTCGTCAGCGTACCGCGTGAACGCCCCCTTCGCGCCGCACCTGCCGCCCCGCCCGATGACCGGCCGCGACCGCTTCACGCCGATCAAGCAGAATGCCTTCCAGCGCGTCGCCGAGGCGCCCGTCTCCACCTTTTCGCTCGATGTCGACACCGCCTCCTATGCGTTCGTGCGTGCGTCTTTGAACCGCGGCACGCTGCCGCCGCGCGACGCAGTGCGGACCGAGGAGCTGGTGAACTATTTCCCCTATGACTATGCCCCCGCGAAGAGCGCGGCGGAGCCGTTCAGCACCGATCTGTCGGTCTTTCCCAGCCCCTGGGCGCCGGGGCGGCTGATCGTCCGCGTCGGCGTGCGCGGCTATGACCTGACCCGTACCACGCGGCCCCGTGCGAACCTCGTCTTCCTGGTCGATACGTCGGGATCGATGATGAAGCCCAACAAGCTGCCATTGGTGAAGCAGTCGCTGACGCTGCTGCTCGACAGCCTGGGCGAGGACGACCGGGTCGCGATCGTTGCCTATGCGGGTCAGGCCGGCACCGTGCTGGAGCCGACGCCCGCCAGCGACCGGACCCGCATCCTCGCGGCGCTCGACCGGCTGGAAGCGGGCGGCAGCACCGCGGGCGCCGAGGGCATCCGCCAGGCCTATGCGCTCGCCGAGCGCGACTTCGATCCCAAGGGCGTGAACCGCGTGATCCTTGCGACCGACGGCGATTTCAACGTCGGCATCACCGATCAGGACCAGCTGAAGGGCTATATTGAGGCGGAGCGGACGAAGGGCGTCTATCTGTCCGTGCTGGGCTTTGGCATGGGCAATTACAACGATGCGCTGATGCAGACGCTGGCGCAGAACGGCAATGGCGTCGCCGCCTACATCGACACGCTGAACGAGGCACGCAAGACGCTGGTGACGGAGGCGACCTCGTCGCTGTTCCCGATCGCCAAGGACGTGAAGGTGCAGGTGGAGTTCAATCCCGCCGCGGTCGCCGAATATCGCCTGATCGGCTACGAAAACCGGCTGCTGGCGCGCGAAGACTTCAATAACGATAAGGTCGATGCCGGCGATGTCGGCGCCGGGCGGACGGTGACGGCGCTGTACGAAGTGGTGCCGGTCGGCGGTCCGCGCACGGTCGATCCGCTGCGTTATCGCAAGGACGCCAAGGCCAGCGCGGCAAAGGCGCGCGCCGCCGAGCTGGGCTTCGTCAAGATCCGCTACAAGCTGCCGAAGGCATCGACCAGCCGGCTGATCGCGCGGCCGATCCCCGCCACGCATGCCGCCCGCTTCGCCGATGCGCCGCGCGACGCGCGCTTCGCCACCGCTGTGGCCGGGTTCGCCGAACTGCTGCGCGGCGGCACCTATGAAGGGCGGTTCGACTATGGCGATGTCGCGCGCATCGCGATGGGGGCGAAGGGGGCCGATCCGTTCGGCTATCGCGCCGAGTTCGTCGACCTCGTCGCCAAGGCACGCGCCGCGCAGGCGATGCCGCCGCTGGTGCGCTGAGCGATGGCGGGCGGCATTGACGCTTTCGGTGGCCGCGTCGATGCCGCTATAGCCGGGGGGATGGCGCGCGTCCTTCCCCCCTGCCCGGCCGGTTGAGCCGCGATGGACGACGATCTCGCCCGCCAGCTGCCCGATCCACCGCCGCCGCGCCCCGCCGCGCGGCGGGCGGCGCTGGATGCGGCGATGGCGCGGTTCGATGGGGTGGAGGCGCCCGCTCCGCCCAGCCGCCGACCGCCCGCACGTGCCGGCTGGCGCTTGCGGCCGGGGCCGGTGGGCGCGCTCGCCTCGATCGCGCTCGTCGCACTGGTGGGCATCCCGATGGCGCTCGATCATCGCGACGTGCCAAGCGAGGTCGCGCGCCAACAACCCAACGGCGATGCACGGCCGGAACGGATCGTGGCGGACCGGACGACGCCGGCGCCGCCATCCGCCGTGAAGGCCGAACCGACCCCCACCCCCGCCGCAACGGCACGCCGCGCGACGGATACGCAGGAGGATGCCGTTCCGCCGCCGCCTTCTGTGCCCGCGCCGGTATCCGCGCCCGCACCCGTGTCCGCATTCGCGCCCGCGCCGGTGCCGGAAGCCGTGGTGGAACCTGCGCCGCCTCCACCGCCGCCCCCGCCCCCCGCGCCCGCGGCACCGATGTCCGCCCCGGCTCAGGCGCAGGACGTCGTGGTTACGGGATCGCGCGTCGCGCGCCGCACCGGCGTCGGTCGCTACACGGAACGCGCCTCCAGCATTGCCGCCGACCCCGCAGATATGGCCTTGCGCACCGGTCTCGCCGCGCTGGAGACTGGCGATTCTACTGCCGCGATCGGCGCGTTGGATCGCGCCATCGCGCTGCGCCCCGACCTGGCGAGCGCCTACCTGAACCGCGCGCTCGCCTATCGGCAGCGCGGCGACCTGGCGCGGGCGGAAAAGGATATGGACCACGCGATCCGCCTCGATCGCTCCGCCCGCGCCTATCGCCTGCGCAGCGACATTCGGGAGGCGCGCGGCGATGCCAAGCGCGCGCAGAAGGATCGCGAGCGTGCCGAGCGATTGGAGGCGGACGGCGCCGGGCGATAGGCGTGTCCCCCGGGACTTGGTGTTTGCACCCGCCTCCCCTAAAGCACCGCCATGTCCCGTCTTCCTATCGTCGCGATCGTCGGCCGTCCCAATGTCGGCAAGTCGACGCTGTTCAACCGCCTCGTCGGCAAGAAACTCGCGCTGGTCGACGATCGGCCGGGCGTAACGCGCGACCGGCGCGAGGGCGATGCGACGCTGATCGGCATGGACTTCCGCGTCGTCGATACCGCCGGCTACGAGGATCACGACGCCCAGACGCTGCCCGGCCGCATGCGCCTGCAGACCGAGGCGGCGATCGGCCAAGCCGACGTCGCGCTGTTCCTGGTCGATGCGCGCGCGGGCGTCGTGCCGCTCGACGAAGAGATCGCGCGCTGGCTGCGCTCGTCGTCCACCCCCGTCGTGCTCGCCGCCAACAAGGCGGAGGGGAAGGCCGGCGAACAGGGCGTGCTCGAGGCACTGGCGCTGGGCTTCGGCGATCCGGTGCAACTGTCCGCCGAACATGGCGAAGGCATGAGCGACCTGTTCGAGGCGCTGCTGCCGCATTTGGAAGCCGCGATCGAAGCGATGCCGGTGGAAGAGGACGACGACTCCCCCGACGCGCCGCTGAAGCTCGCCATCGTCGGGCGCCCCAATGCGGGCAAGTCGACGCTGATCAACAAGATGCTGGGCGAGGACCGGATGATCACCGGGCCCGAAGCCGGCATCACCCGCGATTCGATCGCGGTCGACTGGACGTGGTACGACCGCGATAACATCCCCCGCGCCGTCCGGCTGATCGACACCGCCGGCATGCGCAAGCGCGCCAAGGTGCAGGACAAGCTGGAAAAGCTGTCGGTCGCCGATGCGCTGCATGCGGTCGACTTCGCCGAGGTGGTCGTGCTGCTGCTGGATGCGACGCTGGGGCTGGAGGCACAGGACCTGCGCATCGCCGACAAGGTGCTGTCCGAAGGCCGCGCGCTCGTGATCGCGCTGAACAAATGGGACGTCGCCGAAAACGCCTCATCGCTGTTCAACGGCGTCAAGCGCGCGCTGGAGGACGGGCTCTCCCAGGTGAAGGGCGTCACGGTGATGACCGTGTCAGCGGCGACCGGCAAGGGTATCGACCAGCTGATCCAGGCCTGTTTCGAAACGCGCGAAGCCTGGTCGCAGCGCGTCGGCACCGGCGAGCTCAACCGCTGGTTCGAACGCGCGGTCGAAGCGAATCCCCCGCCCGCCCCCGGCGGCAAGCGGATCAAGATGCGCTACGTCACGCAGATCAAGACACGGCCGCCCAGCTTCGTGATCTTTGGCACGCGCGTCGATCAATTGCCGGCGAGCTATGAACGCTATCTGGTCAATTCGATGCGTAAGGATCTGGGATTTGGGGCAGTTCCTGTTCGCCTGACCTTCCGCGCGCCGAAGAATCCCTTCGACACCAAAGATTAGGGTCCGCCCTAATCGGCCGCATCGGCAACCAGCTGTTTACCGCTGCTCAATATGGTTGGCCTGATCCTGAGGGGAGAAGGCCGTGTCGTTCGAAGGCAGCACGTTGGTGGATTGGGCGGCGTTCGCCCAGGCGCGCGCCGAACTGGGCGCCGGCTTCGTGCGCATATTGGGCTATTTCCGCGAAGACGGCGTGAAATCGGTGTCGGCGATCGAACAGGCGATGCGCGCGCAGACCGCCGCCGCGATGGTGATTCCGGCGCACACGCTGAAGGGCGAGGCGCGTCAGTTCGGTGCCGAGCCGCTGGCGATGCTGGCCGAGACGATCGAGGAATTCGCGCGCGACTGCGTCGAGCGCCACGAAACCTGCGAAGAGGCGCTGGAGCATGTCGTGCGCCTGCGCCCGCTGTTCTTCGAAACGCTGGCGCTGCTGGAGCGCGAGGCGAACCCGCTCGTGCCGCGGCGGCCCGGTGCAGGTTTCGGGCGGCGGTTGGGGTGAGCCAAGGCCGATCGGCATTCACCGTCGTGATGGATTTCCCGACGAGCGGAAAGACCTGAAGAAAAAGAGTTTTGTTCGCGTGGAGGACGCAGAGGTGTCACGCGCGTTGCAACGCTTCGCCTTGACCTCGACCAAGATAGACAGGCCGCTCGCGCGGCCGACCCCACACCTCTGCGTCCTCCGCGCCTCCGCGTGAATCGTCTTGTCTTCATGTCTTCGCATCTTGGCGTGAAGGAATGTCGATCGATCCTGGGGATACGTCATCCCAGCGCAGGCTGGGATGAGGAAGAAGGCGGGGCCGCTACGCCGCCAGTTCCACCTGTGATCCGACGCACGCCTCGCGAATATCCGCTGCGAGTGCATCGACCCGCACCGGATCCGCATCCCATGCGAACATGAAGCGCGCGCCGCCGCCGATGAAGGTGTAGAAGCGCCAGCCGCGCTGCCGCAGCGCATCGAGCACCGGTTCGGGCGCGATCAGGAACACCGAATTGGCCTGGACCGGGAACAGCAGGTCGATACCGGGCAGCCCCGACACCTGATCCGCCAGCCGCCGCGCCGCGGCATTGCCGTGTTCGGCGTTGCGCAGCCATGCGCCGCTGTCGATCAGCCCGATCCACGGCGCCGACAGGAAGCGCATCTTGGACGCGAGCTGCCCCGCCTGCTTGCAGCGATAGTCGAAATCCTCGGCAAGGCTGCGGTCGAAGAAAATCACCGCCTCGCCGATCGCCAGGCCGTTCTTGGTGCCGCCGAAGCACAGCACGTCGACGCCCGCTTCCCATGTGATCGCGGCGGGGGAGCATCCCAGCGCCGCACAGGCATGCGCGAAGCGCGCGCCGTCCATGTGCAGCTTCAGTCCCAGTTCGCGGCACACCGCGGAAATCGCCTGCACCTCGGCAATCGTATAGACCTGCCCCGTCTCGGTCGGCTGGGTGATCGTGACGACGCGCGGCTTGGGAAAGTGAATGTCCGACCGGCTGGTGGCCAGCGCGCGGATCGCATCCGGCGTCAGCTTGCCGTCGGCGGACGGCGCCAGCAGCAGCTTCGATCCGTTCGAGAAGAACTCCGGCGCGCCGCATTCGTCGGTTTCGACATGCGCCGCCGACGAACAGATAACGCTGTGGTACGATTGGCACAGCGAGGCGAGCGCCAGCGAATTGGCCGCGGTGCCGTTGAACACGAAGAACACCTCGGCATCCTTCGCGAACAGCGCGCGAAGACGGTCGGCGGCCGCCTGCGTCCAGTCGTCGTCGCCATAGGCGACCGCCGATCCGGCATTGGCAGCGAGCATCGCCTGCATCGCCTCGGGGCAGGCGCCCGCATAATTGTCGCTCGCGAATTGCTGGGGCTGGGCGGTCACGGCGTCGGATCCTTGTGCAAAACGGTCTGCACCCGGAGACGAACGACGATGTGGCGTGAGGTCCCGTTTGGTTGCCGGTCCGGCCACATCCCCCCGTTGCCGGGGGCGCCACCTTGCTCGGGGAGCAGGTTGGCGTCGAACGTCGTTCGACTCTTGATGCTGGCGGGGCGGTTAGCCGCCGCTCCCCGTGCGGTCAAGCCGCGCGCGGGCCCAGGCCGCCGCCTCCGCCACCACCGGGTCATCGTCGCCAAGCAACCGATCGAGCGCCGGGATCAGCGCCGGCGAGCCGCTGTTGCCCGCGGCAATCGCAGCATTGCGGACCATGCGATTGCGCCCGATGCGCTTGATCGGCGATCCGGAAAAGACCTGCCGGAACCCCGCATCGTCCAGCGCCAGCAAATCGGCGAGCGCAGGCGCGGTCAGCTCGGCACGCGGGTGGAACGCCATGTTGGCCGCGGCGCTGGCGGCGAACTTGTTCCAGGGGCACACCGCCAGGCAATCGTCGCAGCCATAGATGCGGTTGCCGATGCCGTCCCGAAACTCCTCCGGGATCGGCCCGGCATGTTCGATGGTGAGGTAGGAGATGCAGCGCCGCGCATCGAGGCGATAGGGCGCGGGGAAAGCATCGGTCGGGCAGGCGCGCTGGCAGGCGTCGCACGATCCGCAGCTGTCGCGCCCTGGCGTGTCGGGCACGAGGTCGAGTGTCGTGTAGATCGCGCCGAGGAACAGCCAGCTGCCGTGATCCCGGCTGACGAGATTGGTGTGCTTCCCCTGCCAGCCGAGGCCCGCCGCCTCGGACAGCGGCTTTTCCATCACCGGCGCAGTGTCGACGAACACCTTGAGATCGCACCCCGCCTCGCGCGCCAGCCAGCGGCCCAGCGCCTTCAGCGCGCGCTTGACGACATCGTGATAATCGCCGCCCTGCGCATAGACGGAGATGCGGCCGCGCTCCCCCTCGCCCGCCAGTGCGAGCGGATCGCGTGCGGGCGCGTAGCTCATGCCGAGCGCGATGACGCTGCGCACGTCGCTCCACAGGGCGGCCGGCGCGGCGCGCTGGGCACTGCGTTCCTCCATCCAGATCATGCCGCCGTGACGGCCTTCATCGAGCCATTGGCGCAGCCGTTCGCCACTGCGCGGCGCGGCATCGGCGTGCGCGATCCCGCACGCGACGAAGCCGAGCGCCGCCGCCTCGGCCTTGATCCGCGCTTCGATAGGGGTCGGGGAAGGCTTGTCTTTCGCCACGCGCGCCCGCTACCACAGACGTCACGACGACACACTCACCCATTCGGGTCGAGCGAATGGGGGCGGATGGTGGGATCAAGCGAACCGGCGGTTTTTGCCGAACATCTGGTCAAGCGCTTCGGCGAGCGGCGCGTCGTCGACGGCGTCGATCTGTCGGTGCCGCGCGGCGCGATCTACGGCGTGCTCGGCCCCAATGGCGCCGGTAAGACGACGACGCTGCGCACCCTGCTCGGCATCATCGAACCCGACGAGGGGCACCGCTCCATCCTGGGCCACGCCGCCCCACGCGAGGCGAGCGACCGCGTCGGCTATCTGCCCGAAGAGCGCGGCCTGTACCCGTCGATGAAGGCGCGCGACGCGATTGCCTTCATGGGCGCACTGCGCGGCCTCGATCGCCGCACCGGCCGCGCACGGGCCGCCGAGATGATGGAGGCGGCGGGCCTCGGCCATGCGATCGACGAAAAGATCAAGAAACTGTCGAAGGGCATGGCGCAGCTCGTGCAGCTGCTGGGGTCGGTCGTGCATCGCCCCGATCTGCTGGTGCTCGACGAACCGTTCAGCGGCCTCGACCCGGTCAATCAGGAAAAGCTCGAATCGCTGATCCTCGCCGAGCGCGACCGCGGTGCGACGGTGCTGTTCTCGACGCATATCATGGCGCATGCCGAGCGCGTGTGCGACCGGCTGGCGATCATCGCCGGCGGCAAGCGCCGCTTCGAAGGGACGGTGGACGCGGCGCGGGGCACGTTGCCCAGCCAGGTCCGCTACCTGCCGACGCATCCTGATGCCGCGATCGCCGAGGTGTTGCCGCACGATGCCGTCCGCGACGGCGAAGGCTGGCGCTTCCAGCTGCCCGGCGAGGGGATCGAAGGGCTGCTCGGCACGCTGATCGCGCGCGGCTATGGCATCGGCGGCCTGTCGATCGAACGGCCCAGCCTGCATGACGCCTTCGTCCGCATCGTCGGCCGCGATGCCGCCAACCCGCCGGGCGCCAGTCAGCCGAATGGGGGAGCCACCGCATGACCAACCTCGCCCGCACGCTGCGCCAGGCGCTCACCATCGCACGCCGCGACTTCATAGCGACCGTGTTCACGCCGATCTTCCTGTTGTTCCTGTTCGCGCCGGTCATCATGGGATCGTTCGGCGCGATCGGCGGCATGGGTGCGGCGAGCGTCGCCGATGGCCGCGCCGACAAGACGCGGATGGTCGCCATCGTATCGCCCGATCAGGCGCGCGTGATGACCGACGCGGACGATCGCCTGCGCGACGTGTTCCGCCGCGACGAGGAAGCGCCCCCCGCCCTCGCCACGCTGACGCCGACGGGCGACGCCGCGGCGCAGGCGCGCGCCGCGTTCGAGAGCAAGGATTACGAGGCGAGCGCCGTGCTGTACGGCCCGCTCGACCGGCCGCAGATCCTGTACGGCCCGCGCGGCAAGCGTGCCGCCGATTATCTGGGCGTACTGGCGCAGGAAACGCTGACCGCCGACAGACTGGGCAGCGCCGTGCCGCGCGTCGTCGCGACCAAGATGCCATTGGAACGGCAGAGCGGATCAGCGGGCAATCGCCGCCAGTCCGCGTCGTTCGCGGTGTTCGGCGTGTTCCTGCTCAACCTGTTCCTCGCCAGCCAGGTCGTCGGCACGATGGCCGAAGAGCGCAACAACAAGGTGATCGAGGTGCTCGCCGCCGCGGTGCCGCTGGAAAGCGTGTTCCTGGGCAAGCTGCTCGGCATGTTCGGCGTCGCGTTGCTGTTCGTCGGCTTCTGGGGAACGATCATCGCGAAATTGGGCTCGTTCCTGCCGCCAGAGATCGCGCGCGCGCTGGCGATCCAGACCGCGGTCGGCACGCCGGTGTTCGTCGCGCTGTTCGTCACCTATTTCACCATGGCCTATCTGCTGCTCGGCTCGGCCTTCCTCGTCGTCGGCGCGCAGGCATCGACCCCGCGCGAGATCCAGATGCTCGCGCTGCCGATTTCGGTGTTGCAGATGGGCATGCTGGCGCTGGCGCTGGCCGGCACCGCCAACCCCACCGGCTGGGTGGCGACGGTGGCGGAGCTGTTCCCGCTGTCGTCGCCCTTCGCGATGGCCGGCCGCGCCGCGACCTCGCCGGCGATCTGGCCGCATCTCGCGGCGATCGCCTGGCAGCTGTTGTGGGTATCGATCTTCATCACGCTCGGCGCGCGGCTGTTTCGGCGCGGCGTGCTGCAATCGGGCAGCGCCCGGCCGTTCTGGAAGCGCGCGAAAGCCAATTGACATAAGTGTCAGTCGGGTATCTCCTGTCGGCAAAAGACGGGAGAGTGATGATGGCGACCCTCATGCAGGCGACCGCACCCGCGGTCGATCCGTTCGACGTCAGCCGCGCGGAGCTGTACCGCGACGACACCTGGCACGCGCCCTTCGCGCAATTGCGAGCCGAGGCCCCGGTCTATCGCTGCGAGCATAGCGACTACGGCCCCTATTGGTCCGTCTCGACCTACAAGCCGATCGTTGAGGTCGAATCGCTACCTGAGATTTATTCGTCCGAGGTCGGCGGCATCACCCTCGCCGACTTCATCCCCGAAAGCGACGTGCGCATGCCGATGTTCATCGCGCGCGACCGGCCGGTGCATACCGGGCAGCGGCGCACCGTGGCGCCCGCCTTCACGCCGTCCGAAATGGTGCGGATGAGCGACGACATCCGCCGCCGTACCGCCGAAATCCTCGACAGCCTGCCGTGGAACACGCGGTTCGACTGGGTGGATACGGTCTCGATCGAGCTGACGACGCAGATGCTCGCGATCCTGTTCGATTTTCCGTGGGAGGACCGGCGCAAGCTCACCTTCTGGTCCGACTGGGCGGGCGATATCGAGCTGGTGAAGAACGAGGAACTGCGCAAGCAGCGCCTCGGCTACATGTACGAATGCGGCGCCTACTTCCAGAATCTGTGGAACGCGAAGGTCGGCCAGCCGCAGACGCCCGACCTGATCAGCATGATGATCCATTCGGACGCGATGAGCCACATGGATCATTTCGAATTCATCGGAAACCTGATCCTGCTGATCGTCGGCGGCAACGACACGACGCGCAACTCGATGACCGCGCTCGCGTATGGCCTCGATCGTTTCCCCGACGAGCGGGCGAAGCTGGAGGCGGACCCATCGCTGATCCCCAACACGACGCAGGAGATCATCCGCTGGCAGACGCCGCTCGCGCATATGCGCCGGACCGCGACGCGCGATACCGAACTGATGGGGCAGACGATCCGCGAAGGCGACAAGCTGGCGCTGTGGTATATTTCCGCCAACCGGGATGAGAGCGTGTTCGGCCCGGATGCCGACAAAATCGTGGTCGACCGGCCCAATGCACGCCGGCACCTCGCCTTCGGCCACGGCATCCACCGTTGCGTGGGCGCACGGCTGGCCGAGTTGCAGATCGGCATCCTGATGGAGGAAATGGCGAAGCGGCGGATGCGGGTGAACGTGGTCGGGGAACCGACGCGCGTCGCCGCCTGCTTCGTGCATGGTTACCGGCAGTTGCCAGTGGAGATCAGCCGCTATTGAGCGTCACGTCCGGAATTTCGTCATTGCGAGCGTAGCGAAGCAATCCAGAGCCGCACCAGGACGCCCTGGATTGCCGCGCTTCGCTCGCAATGACGAAGGAGGGTCACGCAGGGCCGTCCCTCAGTTCGGCTTCACCACCTCGACGCTCACCGGCGCCACACCCGAGCAGTCGCCCGCTTCCGCCTTGGCGACCGCAGCCGGCTTCCTGCGACCCATCGTCCAGTTCGCCTGCATCCGCACGCGTGGGTTGGGCGCGCACCAGATTTCGCCGGTGTCGTTGATCGCGGTGACCCAGATGAGATTGTGCTCCTGCCCGTAATCGATGACGGCGAAGGCATAGCCTGCCCCCTTGTCGAGGACGTGGACGGGAAGCGGCGGATCGAGCTGCTGAAACGACATGGTATCACCTCTCGGTCATGCCAAGCGCGCGAATGGGAAGCGAGGTTCCCGGCTAGATCAATAGCATGGGTGGGGATGAAACCCGCCGCATCGCGTCTTACATCACGATCATGACCGATCAGCCCAGCCGCCGCTCGCTTCTCTCCCTCGCCGCTACCGGTGCCGTCGGCGCCTTTCTGTGGGGGTGCCGCAACGCGCCCGCCGCAGCCGCGGAACGCTATCCTGTGGAGATGAGCGATGCGGCCTGGCGGAAGAAGTTGGGCGATGCAGCGTGGACCGTGCTGCGGCACGAGGGCACCGAGCGGCCCTATTCCAGCCCGCTCAATGGCGAACATCGCGCCGGCACCTTTGCCTGCAAGGGCTGCGCGCAGCCGCTGTTTTCGTCCAAGACCAAGTTCGAAAGCGGCACCGGCTGGCCCAGTTTCTATGCGCCGCTGAAGGGTGCGGTCGGCACGCGCAGCGATCGGTCCCTGATGATGGAGCGTGTCGAGGTGCATTGCAGCCGCTGCGGTGGGCATCTGGGCCATGTGTTCGACGACGGGCCGAAGCCGACCGGCAAGCGCTATTGCATGAACGGCGTGGCGATGACGTTCCGGGCGGGATAGTCGTCCGTGCTCTTTTGTTCGCGCTGAGCCTGTCGAAGCGCGCCCCTGCCCCAAGCGTCACATCCGCGGATAGCTGCCCTTCGACAGGCTCAGGGCGAACGGCGCTGAAGGTAAGCCCGTGAGTGTGGATTACTTCGCGGCGACCGGAACCACCGGCACGGCGGCAGCGGTGGCGATGATGCTGGTGTCCATGTCGACCGTCGGCGTGGCGGGCTCGTCATCGATCGCCGGGGCATGGCCCGAATAGATGAAGCCGTTGGTGGGATAGCTCGAGGTGCCGAGGCCGCCGGTCGGGCCGTACCACACCTTCACTTCGCTCCAGTCGCCGGCCGCCGAGACGTCGATCGCGCGAACGTTGCGCTCGATCGCGCCGGGGCGCGACCAGTTGGCGTGGGTGAGGAGCACTTCGCGATCGCTGACGACCCGCGACACCATCGCGACATGGCCGACGCGCATGCGGCGGGTGGACTGGAAGGCGAGGACCGCACCGACCTTCGGCGTGTGGCCGCGTTCGTACCGGCCGGCGGCCTGGCTCCACCAGGTGTTGGCGTTGCCGTGGATGTCGATGCCCGAGATTTCGCGAGCATAGGGCGCGCACTGCCAGAACTGCGCCATGGCCGGGGTGGCCATCATCAGGCCGCACGATACCACCAGCGCAAAACGCGCTGCCAACGCCTTCAAAGTCATTTGCTGACCCCCCGGTCAAAACCCGTTCGTCGAGGATGTCGCTACACAGGGGGTCGGCTTTCGCCAACAGGCGCGGGAACCATAAGCGCCCAACGGTGTTTGCGCGCCGACGAAGCGATGGGATGAGCGGTGAATCGCGATCCTGTCGCCAGGCTGAACGGCGAAATGCTCAGGAATCAGCCAGTTTTGCTGCCCCAAGTCGCGCCAGCCGCGCTTCATGCTCAGCACGGCCGAACGGAAAGCGGGTGAAGACGAACGCCGCGCAGCCGGCGATCAGCAGATAGGTGACGCCGAAGGTCAGCGTCAGCCGGTTGATCGTGTCGACCGGTACGGTGCCGGGCACCGCCTTTTCGGGGAAGCCGGCGATCGCCAAGATGACGCCCGCCAGAAAGATGCCGATCCCCGACGTGCATTTCTGGACGAAGAAGGAGCCGGCGAAGAACACTCCTTCCGAGCGGCGACCGGTGCGCATCTCCGAATCCTCGACGACGTCCGCCATCATCGACGCGCCCAGGATGAACGCGCTGACGTTGCAGGCGGTCGCGGCGGCGAAGAAGACGAGCAGGATCGGCAGCAGCGCGGGTTGCCCCACATCCGGCAACACATGAAGCAACCGCAGCGCGTACGGCGCGATGTTGAGCGTCGCGCCGATCGCCACCGCGCCCGCCGCCGCGCGCGGCTTGCTCATCTGCTTGCCGATGCGCGGCGCGGCGACGAAGGCGACCAGGACGCCGCCGAACAGCGCGACCGTCGCATAGACGAACACGACGCCCTGGAAGCCCCAGACATAGGTGTAGAGATAGGTCGACATCGCATAGCTGATGCCCTGCACCGTATAGGCGCACAGGCCCGCCAGCATCAGGATGGCGAAGGCGCGGTTCTTCACCGTGTCCGCCAGTTCGCGCAGGTTCTCGCGGAACGTCTGACGCTCGATCGGCGGGTTGGGCAGATTGGGGATCTCCTTATGCGTCCCCGCCGCCGAGGTCAGGATCGCCGCGCCCATCAGCAGGGCGCCGAGGATCGAATAGCCGATATAGCCCTGCCGGTTGAGCAGCCCGTTGGCATGCTCCGGCGTCGGCGCGAGGAAATAGAGATAGGCCGACACCAGCATGGTGAGCCCGCCCGCCCACCCGAACAGATAGCGCCACGCCATGATCCGCGTCCGCTCGTCATAGTCCGACGACAGTTCGGGTGTCAGCGCGACCGAGGGGACCTCATAGGCACTCACCGCGGTGCGCACGAGGACGGCGCAGGCGAACAGCCAGCCGAGCGTCGCGCCCTGCCCCCAACCGGCCGGCGGATTCCACAGCAGCACCCAACCGACCATGATCGGCAGCGCCGAGCCATACATCCACGGGTGCCGCCGTCCCCAGCGCGTGCGCGTCCGATCGGACAGGAAGCCCACGGCGGGGTCAACGAAGGCATCGATCAGCAAGGCGACCATCACGACGAGGCCGACGGTGGCGGAGGGCAGGCCGACGACCTGATTGTAGAACAGCAGCAGGAAGGTGCCAAACCCGGCATCCTTCACGCCATAGGCGACCGCTCCGAAGGCGTAGCTGCCCATCGCACCGCTTCGCAGGCGCCGTGCCGCCGGTACGGCCGCCGTCCCTGCTGTCGCCTCTGCCACCGGTCGCATGCAAGCTCCTGTTTTGTCGGGGATCATAGCCGCGCACCGGGGGTGGTCAATCACGCTTTCGAATTTCGGGTTTGCAGCCGCTTCGTCCAGATCATAGGATAATCAGGTCACAACCCGCCCGCATCAGGGCATCGCAGTGGATACGGCATGGCCCTCGACCCCGAAACCTTCGACGCGCTGATCGACACCGTCCGTCGCTTCGTCGGCGAACGGCTGCGCCCCCTCGAAGCCGATGTGGAGGCCGCCGACGCCATCCCCGACGCGGTCGTCGCGGAGATGAAGGAGATGGGCCTGTTCGGCCTGTCGATCGCCGAGGAATACGGCGGTTTGGGCCTCGACATGGTCGAGGAATGCCGCGTCGCGATCGAGATGGGGCGGACCACGCCCGCCTTCCGATCGACGTTCGGCACCAATGTCGGGATCGGCAGCCAAGGGCTGGTGATGGCCGGCACGCCCGAACAGAAGGCCGAATGGCTGCCGCGCATCGCGAGCGGCGAGATCGTCACCAGCTTCGCGCTGACCGAACCCGATGTCGGCAGCGATTCCGGCAGCGTGAAGACGCGCGCGGTGCGGGATGGCGACGTCTACCGCCTGTCAGGCACCAAGCGCTACATCACCAATGCCGACAAGGCGCAGCTGTTCACCGTGATGGCGCGCACCGGCGACGAGAAGGGCGCGCGCGGCGTCTCGGCCTTTCTGGTGCCCAAGGACCTGCCCGGCATCACCATCGGCGAACCCGAAAAGAAGATGGGGCAGAAGGGCGCCAAGGTCGCCGACGTCCATTTCGACGACGTGCCGGTGCCGGTCGCCAATCGCTTGGGCGCGGAGGGCGAAGGCTTCAAGATCGCGATGCGCGTGCTCGACCGCGGCCGGCTGCACATCAGCGCGGTCTGCGTCGGCGTCGCCGAACGGCTGATCGCCGACAGCGTCGCTTATGCCACCGGCCGCCAGCAATTCGGCAAGGCGATCGCCGAACACCAGCTGATCCAGGGCATGATCGCCGACATGAAGACCGAAGCGCTCGTCGCCCGTGCGATGGTGCTGGAAACGGCGGCCAAAAAAGATCGCGGCGAAGACGTGGTGCTGGAAAGCGCGGCGGCGAAGTATTTCGCCAGCGAGATGGTGGGTCGCGTCGCCGACAAGGCGGTGCAGGTCTATGGCGGCGCCGGCTATATCGCCGATTACGGCATCGAACGCCTGTACCGCGACGTCCGCTTGTTCCGCATCTACGAAGGCACCAGCCAGATCCAGCAGGTCATCATCGCGCGCGAAACGATGAAACGCGGGGGGTAGGCCGCAGCGGATCAGCCCGCTGATCCGCGACTCGGCGGCCTACCGCGGCCTGCGGGACGCGGCACGCAAACCCGACTGACGACGCGGCTTTGCCGCGGCGCGTAACCAGGAGAAACATCATGGACACCACCAACCTCTTCCGCCTCGACGGCAAGGTCGCGCTCGTCACTGGCGGCAGCCGCGGCATCGGCAAGATGATCGCCGCCGGCTTCATCGCCCAGGGCGCGAAGGTCTATATCTCTAGCCGCAAGGCGCCGGCCTGCGACGACACCGCAGCCGAACTCGGCCCCAATTGCATCCCCTTGCCGTGCGACGTCAGCACCGTCGCCGGCTGCAAGGCGCTCGCCGAGCAACTCGCCGCGCATGAGGACAAGCTCGACATCCTCGTCAACAACGCTGGCGCCGCCTGGGGCGTGCCGTTCGAGGAATTCCCGGAAAGCGGCTGGGACAAGGTGATGGACCTCAACGTCAAATCGCCCTTCTTCCTGACGCAGGCGCTGCATGGTCTGCTGAAGGCCGCCGGCACACCGGGCCGCCCGGCCAAGGTCATCAACATCACCTCGATCGACGGTCAGCGCCTCAATCCGTGGGAGACGTACAGCTACCACGCCTCCAAGTCGGCGCTGATCTATCTGACGAAGCGCATGGCCGCGCGGCTGGTGCGCAACCACGTCAACGTCACCTCGATCGCGCCGGGCGCCTTCGCCAGCGACATGAACAAGGCCGCCCGCGACCATGGCGACGACGTCGCGCAAGGCATACCCGCCGGCCGCATCGGCACAGATGAAGACATGGCTGGCGCCGCCATCTACCTCGCGTCGCGCGCTGGCGATTACGTGATCGGCGAGACGATCACGGTCGATGGCGGCCTGGTCCACGCCGCGCTGGGCACCAGCATCGACGCCTGAGCGGAGCGGCCGGGACGGCGATGTCCGTCCCGGCCAGCGCGTCCCCTCACCCCGCCGCGCTGACGGCAGCCGTCTCGGCGGGTGCGGGCGTATCGGGCAACGCCTCGACGCCGGGCAGGTCCCAGCGATCCATCGTGATCGCCGAACAGGCATAGGTCGCCTTGTTGCGGAAGGTCGCAGGCTTCATCGCGGCGGCGAGGGCCGGCTGCGATCCGGCCAGCGCCTTTTGCGCGTCATCGGCATGGCGGACATAGGCGATGCCGGAGGTCGAGACGCCGAGCGCCGACTTGCTGTCGACGACAGGAATGAAGTCGCCGAGATAGGCCACCTCGCCCGCCTCGACGTGGAAGGTCGGAGCGCCGAAGCAGTTGGTCGTCGTCGCCATCTTGGTGATGACCGCGGTCGAGGCGATGACATAGTCGCCCGGCGTCACGCGCAGCACCTGCACCTCATAGGGCGCCTTGCGATCGGCGCTGCCGACGGCGAGGTCGTAGACGGTCTTGTCGCCCGTCTTCTTCCAGTCCTTGGGGCGATAGACGAGGTCCCGCCCCTTCGTGTCGTACCGCGTCAGCTGCACGAAGCCGGAGCGGCCCGCGCTCGCCGCGTTCGGGCGGCGGAAGGCGACGACCACCGCCGCCTCGCCGGGCGCCAGGACGAAGGGCGCGGCGGCATCCACCTTCTTGCCCAGGAACAGCGTACCGGGTGCGCTGAGCGGCGCATCGACGCGTGCGACGAGGTCCTCGGGCTGCGCGAAGGTCGTGCGTTCGGTGATCGTGCCATCGACGGTCTGCGCGCCAACAATGCCGTTGAAATAGGCGTCGCGATCCGCGTCGGTCATCGCACCGACCCGCGCGGCATTCTCCTTCGACACCTCGACCACCCGCCAGCCATCGATCAGCAGGCAATTGCGGCGGTTGGCGCGGCGCTGCTGCCCCTCGGCGATCGCGCCGGCGATCAGGCCGCCCAGCCCGCCGCCGATCCCCGCGGCGATCGGCGACATCAGCGCCGGGTTGTAGTAATAAGGGATCGACCCCGACGGCGTCCGCGACCCGCGCGCGATCAGGCGGCAGCGCTGCCAGGCCGCGTCATATTGCGCGCGCGTCGCGCCCGGCCGATTATAGAAATGGCTGTCCTTCAGGTCGCGCGCCGCATCCTTGGCGATCTCTTCAGGCGTATCGCGCGGATCGGCGGCCGGCGTCTGCGCCACGGCGGGCGGTTTGGTGCCGCCATAGGTCACCGGCAGCGTCGCCTGTGCGTAAGCGATATGCGCCGTGCCGCACGCCGCGAGCAGGCTCGCGGCCACCATCATCCTGTTCATGCATCCCCCCGGAACTGGTTCCGAAGCGGATCATACGCAGGCCGAGACCGGCGGCAAGACGCTATCGCCCGCCGCCGGCCCGTGTCCGGTCAGCGCGCTATGCCGCCCGCCGCCAGCACCGCCAGCGTCACCAGCTCGCTCGCCGTCGAGGTCATCGGCGCGATCTGCACGGGCTTTTCCATGCCGATCAGCATCGGGCCGATCACGCTGTCGCCACCCAGTTCGCGCAACAGCTTGGCGGCGATGTGCGCCGATTGCAGGCCCGGCATGATCAGGATGTTGGCGGGGCCCGACAGGCGCGCGAAGGGATAGTTGGCCAGCTGCTTGGGGTTCAGCGCGACGTCGGGCGGCATCTCACCTTCATATTCGAAGCCGACATTGCGCTTGTCGAGTTCGGACACCGCGTCGCGGATATTGTCGACCCATGCGCCCTTCGGGTTGCCGAAGGTCGAATAGCTGAGCATCGCGACGCGCGGTTCGTGGCCCATGCGGCGCGCGACCTGCGCGGTCTGTTCGGCGAAGTCGGCGAGCTGTTCGCCGGTCGGCCGTTCGTTCACCGTCGTGTCGGCGATGAAGACGGTGTGGCTCTGCCCGACGAGGACGTGGATGCCGAAGGGGGTGCGCCCCGCCTCGGGATCGATCACGCGCTTCACCTGGCGCATCGATTCCGCCCAGGTGCGGGTAATGCCGGTGATCATCGCATCCGCTTCGCCCAGCTGGAGCAGCGCAGACCCGAAGACGTTGCGGTCCTGGTTGATCATCCGCTCGACATCGCGACGCAGATAGCCGCGGCGTTGTAGGCGGTTGTACACGAAGTCGACCATCTTCGGCACCAGCGGCGAATGGCGGCTGTTGTGAACCTCATATTCCTGCGGATTGGAGACGCCGAGCGCCTTCAGGCGATCGTAGACGTCGTCGCGGCCGACCAGCACCGGCGTGCCATAGCCGCCTTCCTTGAAGGCGATGGCGGCGCGCAGCACCACTTCCTCCTCGCCCTCGGCGAACAGCACGCGCTTGGGCCGCGCGCGCGCGCCTTCATAGGCGAGGCTGAGCACGGACGTCGTCGGGTTCAGCCGCGCGCGCAGCTGCTGGCGGTACGCCTCCATGTCGAGGATCGGCTTGGTCGCGACGCCCGAATCCATCGCCGCCTTGGCGACGGCGGAGGGCACCAGCTCCATCAGCCGCGGATCGAACGGCGCGGGGATGATATATTCGGGGCCGAAGCTGTGCTGCACGCCATAGGCCATCGCCACCTCTTCCGGCACGCGTTCGCGCGCCAGTTCAGCGATGGCATTGGCGGCGGCGATCTTCATCGCATCGTTGATGCCGGTCGCGCGCACGTCGAGCGCTCCGCGGAAGATGAAGGGGAAGCCGATGACGTTGTTGACCTGGTTCGGATAGTCCGACCGGCCGGTGGCGATGATCGCATCGGGGCGCGCCGCCTTGGCGAGTTCGGGACGGATTTCCGGTTCGGGATTGGCCATGGCGAAGATGATCGGCGCCTTCGCCATGTCCTTGACCATCTCGGGCTTCAGCGCGCCCGCGGCGGACAGGCCCAGGAAGACGTCGGCGCCGTTCAGCGCCTCGGTCAGCGTGCGGCGGTCGGTGGCGGCGGCATGCGCCGACTGCCACTGGTTGATGTCCTCGCGACCCTGGTAGATCACGCCTTCGCGATCGCACATGATGACGTTGTCGTGGCGCACGCCCATCGCCTTCATCAGTTCGGTGCAGGCGATCGCCGCGGCGCCCGCGCCGTTGACGACGACCTTCACCTCGTCCAGCCGACGCCCGGTCAGCAGGCAGGCGTTGATCAGCCCCGCCGCACAGATGATCGCGGTGCCATGCTGGTCGTCATGGAAGACCGGAATGTTCATGCGTTCCCGAAGGGTCTGCTCGATGATGAAGCATTCGGGCGCCTTGATGTCCTCCAGGTTGATGCCGCCGAAGCTCGGTTCCATCAGTTCGATCGCATCGATGATCCGGTCGACGTCCTCGGTCTTCAGCTCGATGTCGATCGAGTCGACATCGGCGAAGCGCTTGAAGAGGACTGCCTTGCCCTCCATCACCGGCTTGGACGCCAACGCGCCCAGATTGCCCATGCCCAGGATCGCGGTGCCGTTCGAGATGACCGCGACGAGGTTGCCCTTGGCGGTATAGTCGTAGGCGGTGGCGGGATCGTCGGCGATCGCCTGCACCGGCACCGCGACGCCGGGCGAATAGGCGAGCGCGAGGTCGCGCTGCGTCGCCATCGGCTTGGACGCGATGATCTCGATCTTGCCGGGGCGCCCCTCCGAATGGAACAGCAGCGCCTCGCGCTCGGAAAACTGGACGGACGCTGTGTCGGACATGGGACCTCGCTGCCGGGGAAGGACGCTACGGCTCTTGGCCGTTCCGGCACAGGCTTTCAACCCAAAGGCGGAGCAGGTATGATCGCGGGATGAAGCACGAGGCCGACATCGTCCCCCGACCGCGCCGCATTCCGGACGCCGGCGACTTTGCGCGTGCCAAGGCGGCGTGTGCCGCGGGCGCCCCGGTCGAGCACGCCGTCGTCGGACAATGGCTGCTGACCTGGGGCAAGCCCGGTCGCAAGACTTTCGAGGACTGGCTCAACGACCAGAATGGCTGAGGTCGTCTGGGACCCAGCGGCGCTCGCAGACCTGAACAGTACGATCGCCTATATCGAACAGTTCGATCCACAGGCGGCGGACAGGATCGGCACGAGGCTGTTCAACCTCGGCGAGAGCCTTGCCGACTTCCCCCATCGCGGGCATCCCGCGGGTGGCAGTCAGCGCGAGATGACGAATGTTCCGCCCTATATTCTACGTTACGACGTACACGGCGATCTGGTCACGATCCTCGCCATCCGGCATGGCGCACGCCAACCCGATGCCGACTGACGAATCATGACCCCCCCCACCCCGATGATGGCGCAATACCTCGGTCTAAAGGCGGAGGCGGAGGATTGCCTGCTGTTCTACCGCATGGGCGACTTCTTCGAATTGTTCTTCGACGATGCGCGGGTGGCGAGCCAGGTGCTCGACATCGCCCTTACCGCGCGCGGCGAGCATGACGGCGAGAAGGTGCCGATGTGCGGCGTGCCCGTCCATGCCGCGACCGCCTACCTTCAGCGCCTCATCAAGGCGGGCCACCGCGTCGCCATCGCCGAACAGACCGAAAGCCCCGAGGCCGCCCGCAAGGCCCGCGGCAGCAAGGCGCTGGTCAACCGCGCGATCGTGCGGGTCGTCACCGCCGGCACGCTGACCGAGGAGGCGCTGCTCGACGCGCGTAGCGACAATTGGTGCGTCGCCATCGGCGAGGCGGCGGGCGCGGTGGCGCTGGCGGCGGCGGACGTGTCGACCGGGCGGTTCGTGGTGATCGACTGTTCGGCCGACGCGCTGGGTGCGGAACTGGCGCGCCTGGGTGCGGCCGAGGTGGTGGCGTCCGAAACCAGCGACCATGCGGACGCGGCGACCAGCCTGCGGCCGCGCGGCGGCTTCGACAGCGGCAGCGCGGAGGCGCGGCTGAAAGCCCTGTTCGGCGTGGCGACGCTCGACGGCTTCGGCAGCTTCTCCCGCGCAGGCCTGGCGGCGGCGGGCGGCCTCGTCGCCTATCTGGAGCATACCGCCAAGGGCGCCCTGCCCTTCCTCCGCCCGCCGCAGCTGGCCCGTGCCGCGGAGACGATGGCGATCGACGCCGCAACGCGCGAAAGCCTGGAGCTGACCTGCACCACCAACGGCCAGCGCAAGGGCAGCCTGCTCGACTGTATCGACCGGACGGTGACGGGCGCGGGCGCACGGGCGCTGGCGAGCGATCTCGGCGCACCGCTGATGGACGCCCGTGCGATCGACGAGCGGCTGGATCTGGTGCAGCACTTCCACGATCAGGCGGGCCAGCGCGAGCAGGTGCGGGCCGCGCTACGGGCGCTGCCCGATATCGGGCGCGCCATCGGCCGGCTGGCGGCGGGGCGCGGGTCGCCGCGCGATCTGGGGCAGCTGCGCGACGGGCTGGACGGCGCGTGGCACCTCGGCGAGCGGCTGGGCCAGATCGACGCGCCGCTGGCGCTGCTCCGCCGGATCGCGCCCGCGCTGCGCGGCCATGGCGCGTTGATCGACCTGCTCCGCCGCGCGCTCGTCCCCTCGCCGCCGATCGAGGCGAGCGACGGTGGCTATATCGCGGCGGGCTATGACGACGCGCTCGACGCGCTACGCGATACCGGCGCGGGCGGGCGCCGTGCGATCGCCGCGCTGGAAGCGGAGATGAAGGCCGCGACCGGCATCGCAACGTTGAAGGTCCGCCACAACAATGTGCTCGGCTATCACGTCGAGGTGCCGGCGCGATCGGCCGACGCGCTGATGCAACCAGATAGCGGCTTCACCCATCGCCAGACGCTGGCGGGCGTCGTGCGCTTCAACACGCCCGCACTGCACGAGGTCGCCGCTAAGGTGTCGCAGGCTGGCGCGCATGCGCTCGCCGCCGAAGCGGCGCACTTGGAAGAGCTGACCGCCGCGGCACTGGCGCAGCGCGAGGCGATCGCCGCCACCGCCGATGCGCTCGCCCGGATCGACGTCGCCGCAGGCCTTGCCGAACGCGCGGCCGAAGGCGGCTGGGCGCGCGCGACGATCGCCGACCATCCCTGCTTCGACGTGATCGGTGGTCGGCATCCGGTGGTCGAGGCCGCCGTCGCCAAGGCCGGCGAGCGCTTCGTCGCCAACGACTGCACGCTGTCGCCCGACTCCCGCCTGTGGCTGGTGACGGGCCCCAACATGGGCGGCAAGTCGACCTTCCTCCGCCAGAACGCCCTCATCGCCGTGCTGGCGCAGGCTGGCAGCTTCGTGCCCGCGACCAGCGCGACGCTGGGGCTGGTCGACCGTCTGTTCAGCCGTGTCGGCGCGTCTGACAATCTCGCCCGCGGCCGCTCGACCTTCATGGTCGAGATGGTCGAGACCGCCGCGATCCTGGCGCAGGCGACACCGCAGAGCTTCGTGATCCTTGACGAGGTCGGTCGCGGCACCTCGACCTATGACGGCCTCGCGATCGCCTGGGCGGTGGTGGAGGCGATCCATGAGGACAATCGCTGCCGCTGCCTGTTCGCGACGCATTACCACGAGCTGACCCGCCTTGCCGAACGCTGCGACGCGCTGACGCTTCACCATGTCCGGGCACGCGAGTGGAAGGGCGAGCTGGTGCTGCTCCACGAACTGGCCACCGGGCCGGCGGATCGCAGCTACGGCCTCGCCGTCGCGCGGCTGGCGGGGATGCCGCCGGCAACGGTGGCGCGGGCGAAGGCGGTGCTCGCCAAGCTGGAAGCGGGGCGCGCGAAGACCGGCGGTCTGGCTGCGGGGCTAGACGACCTGCCGCTGTTCGCGGCCGCCGCGCAGGTGGAGGAAGAGACGTGCGACGCGATCCGGGCGGAGGTGGAGGCGCTCGACGTTGACGCGCTGACGCCGCGCGAGGCGCTGGACACGCTGTATCGCCTGAAGGCGTTGGCGAGGGAGGGGTGAGCAGGTTGCCGGGCCAACGGCCCGGTTGAAACCATCCGGGGGATGGTTTCACCTGCTCACATTCCGGGCGGATCGCGGGGTGCGTATGCGCCTGCCCTACACCCGCCGTAACCCCGGGCTTGACCCGGGGTCCCGCTGTTTTGCGGCGGTGCAGAAGAAGCGGGACCCCGGCTCAAGTCCGGGGTGACGGGTTGGGTGGGGCGGCGTCCCGGTTACAACACGAACCGGCTCAGGTCCGTGTTCCTTGCGATCCCGGCCAGTTGCTTTTCCACATAGGCCGCATCCACCGTCACCGGTTCGCTGCGGTCCTCGGCATCGAAGCTCACCTCTTCCAGCAGCTTTTCCATTACCGTCTGCAGGCGGCGCGCGCCGATATTCTCGACCTGGCCGTTCACTTCCGCAGCGATGCGGGCGATCGCGGCGATGCCGTCGTCGGTGAAGGTGACGTCGACGCCCTCGGTCGCGATCAGCGCCTTGTACTGCGCCGGCAGCGACGCCTTGGTGTCGGACAGAATCGCGATGAAGTCGGCTTCGGTCAGGCCCTTCAGTTCGACGCGGATCGGCAGGCGGCCCTGCAACTCGGGCAACAGGTCGCTGGGCTTAGCGACATGGAAGGCGCCGCTGGCGATGAAGAGGATATGGTCCGTCTTCATCGGCCCGTATTTGGTCGCGACGGTCGTGCCCTCGATCAGCGGCAGCAGGTCGCGCTGCACGCCTTCGCGGCTGACCGAACCGCCGCGGACGTCGCTGACCGCGATCTTGTCGATCTCGTCGAGGAAGACGATGCCGTTCGCCTCGGCGTCGGCCAGCGCGGTGCGGCTCACCTCATCCTGGTCGAGGCGCTTGTCGGCCTCTTCCTCGACCAATTTGTCCCAGGCCGCGCGCACGGTCAGCTTGCGGCGCTTCAACTGCTGGCCACCGCCGAACGACTTCATCATCTCGGTCAGGTTGATCATCTGCGGCGCGCCACCGGGCACCTCGAACGGCATCGACGGCGCCTGTTCCAGCTCGATCTCGATCTCGGTCTGGTCGAGATGGCCGTCGGCAAAGCGCTGCTTGAAGCTTTCGCGCGTCGCCTGGCTGCTGTCCTTGCCGACGAGCGCGTCGAGCAGCCGCTTCATCGCCGCATCCTCCGCCTTGTCCTTCACCGCGAGGCGGCGGCGCTCCTTCTCAAGCCGGATCGCTTCCTCGACCAAGTCGCGGGCGATCTGTTCGACGTCGCGGCCGACATAGCCGACCTCGGTGAACTTCGTCGCCTCGACCTTCAGGAACGGCGCGTCGGCCAGCTTCGCAAGGCGGCGGCTGATCTCGGTCTTGCCGCAGCCGGTGGGGCCGATCATCAGGATATTCTTCGGCGTCACCTCATCGCGCAGGTCGGGCGAGAGCTGCTGGCGGCGCCAGCGGTTGCGCATCGCGACCGCGACCGCGCGCTTGGCGTCGGCCTGGCCGATGATATGGGCGTCGAGCGCGGCGACGATCGCCTTGGGGGTAAGATTTTCGTTCATTATCTGCCTGTTCGCCGGAATCTGGCGATCTGAAAGGTCACAAAAGTCACGCGGATGCGCGTGTTTTTCAGCTCGCGCTGTCGAGCATTTCGATCGTCGTGCGGTCGTTGGTGTAGACGCAGACCTCCGCCGCGATCGCCATCGCCTTGCGGCAAATCGTCTCGGCGTCCTGTTCGTAATCGACCAGTGCGCGGGCCGCGGCGAGCGCGTAATTGCCGCCCGATCCGATCGCCGCGACGCCGTTTTCCGGCTCCAGCACGTCGCCGTTGCCGGTCAGGATCAGCGTGACGTCCTTGTCCGCGACGATCATCATCGCTTCCAAGTTGCGCAGGTACTTGTCGGTGCGCCAGTCCTTCGCCAGCTCGACCGCGGCGCGCATCAGCTGGCCCTGATGGCGCTCCAGCTTCGCCTCCAGCCGCTCGAACAGCGTAAAGGCGTCGGCAGTGGCGCCGGCGAAGCCGCCGATCACCTGTCCCTCGCTGCCGAGGCGGCGGACTTTCTTCGCATTGGGCTTCATAACCGTCTGGCCCATCGAGACCTGGCCGTCGCCGATGACGACGACCTTGCCATTGCGACGGACGGACAAAATGGTGGTGCCATGCCAGACCGGCATGGCGTGTGGATCGTTCCCGCTCATGGCCCGCGATGTAGGGTCGCGCACCGGGGGTGCAAAGGGGGCTGCTCACGCGAAGACGCGAAGACGCGAAGAGGGGGTTCACGCGGAGACGCGGAGACGCGGAGGGGTTGCGCCTGACGCGAAGCGTCTCTCCCCCCAACGAGACGATCGCAGGGGGGCCGCTAACGCGGCGCGCCCTCTTCTTCTCCGCGGCTCCGCGTCTCCGCGTGAATCACCCTTCTCCTTCGCGTCTTAGCGTCTTAGCGTGAATCACCTTTCCACCCCCTTCGCCTTCCCCCACGCCCGCGCGGCCGTGTAACCGAGGTAGCCTGTACCGAAGAGCGCATAGAGCGGTTCGGGAATGGCATTGAGGTACGCGCCCGCCCCCCGCGCCATGGCGATGGCGACATCGGGCCGGATCGCGGCGATCAGGCTCATCGGGATGGTCCACAGGATCAGTGCGTACATCACGTAGAGGAAGGCGGGACGCGCACGCCGCACCCAGGGGTCCTCCGCAGACGGCCGGCGCGGCGTCACGAGACGCGCCCCGCGAGCCAGCCGTACAGAAAGGCCTCGTTGGCGGGGCGGCGCTCGGCGAGCGTGACATAGCGTTCGCCCTGCAAGGCATCGATCGCCTTGACCAGCACCGCCTCCCCCGCTTTGCCGCGCCGCGCGAGGAAGGCATCGAGCGCCGCGAGCGTCCGCGCGCCCACCGCTCCGTCGGCGGCGAGGTCGGGATAATCGGCCTGCCCGCGGTTGAGTGCGTTGAGCGCACGCTGGAGAAACCCGATCGCGGTCGCGGTGCCCATGTTGACGCCGGTATCGAACAGCTCGCCCGCCAGCACGGGCGCCCGCGTGGCGATCCGGTCGAAGCCCGGCCCCCGCCAATAGACGCGTTCGTAGATTTCGGCGGCACGCATCCGCGGCAGATCGCGGATCGCCCCCTGCCAGCCGTTGGCACGGGCGACCGCGGTGGTGATCCCCCAATTGGTGGCGCCGCCCCGATCGGCGGGATGGTCGACATAGCCGCCCTCGCGGGCGATCAACCGGTCGATAAGGGCATGGATGGTCATGATGCGCTCCCCTGCTGTGACGGTGTGGGAGGATCATGGTTTTGGGGAATAGGACAGGGGGTGGGTCTGGCGGCGGGATTTCCGGTTGCCGGGCAATGAGATGCGCCGACCGGGTTGTGATCGGCGTCCAACACGCTTTGGCGGCGACTCATTTCCGTCGCCCTGCACACTTCGTCACCCCGGACTTGGTCCGGGGTCCACTGGGCCGCGGGGGAGCGTTCGCGCCTCCAGCCTTCCCCCTCGCCGCGGAGTGGACCCCGGACCAAGTCCGGGGTGACGGAGGGGGTGGGGCGGCCGCGGCGATCCCCTCGCCGTCCCCCATCCTCCCCATCGCCCCGGATTTGCATCGCCTCGGATTTGCATCGCGGCGCGCTTCGCGCTAACCGCGCCGCATTCGCATGGACCCGGTGCAATTCCGGGTGGCTATTCCGGCCGCCGATCCGCCGGACAACGTATACCGCGCCACTTCATACCATTGCCTTTGCCGGTGATGCCTCACCTTGCGCGGTCGATACGGACCCTCGTTACATGACTTTCGATTTCGCCCGCTACCGCGCCGAATGGTATAGCGGCCCCGCCGCCGCGCGCCGCGACATCCTCGCCGGCATGGTCGGCACCTTCGCGTTGATCCCAGAGGTCATCGCCTTTTCCTTCGTCGCCGGCATCGACCCGCAGGTCGGCCTGTTCGCCTCCTTCGTCATCGGTATCGTCATCGCAATCTTCGGCGGGCGCCCCGCCATGATCTCGGGCGCGGCCGGCTCGGTCGCGCTGGTCGCCGCCGCGCTGGTGACGGCGCATGGCCTGTCCTACCTGCTCGCCGCGACCGTGCTGGCGGGCCTGTTGCAGGTGCTGTTCGGTCTGCTGCGGCTCGACGTGCTGATGCGCTTCGTGTCGCAGTCGGTGCGCACCGGCTTCGTCAACGCACTCGCGATCCTGATCTTCTCGGCGCAGGTGCCGCAGCTGCTCGGCGTCGACTGGCACACCTATGCGATGATCGGGCTGGGCCTCGCAATCATCTACCTCACACCGCGCGTGACGACCGTCATTCCGTCGCCGCTGATCTGCATCGTCGTGCTGACCGCCGTCAGCGTCGCGTTTCCGATGCCGCTGCGCACGATCGCCGACCTCGGGCGCCTGCCCGACGCCCTGCCCGCCTTTGCGCTGCCCGCGGTGCCGATCGAATGGCGCACGCTCGCCATCGTCGCTCCCTATGCCCTGGCGATGGCCGCGGTCGGCCTGCTCGAATCGCTGATGACCGCGCGCGTCGTCGACGACTTGACCGAGAGCGGCAGCGACAAGGCGCGCGAGGCGACCGGCCTCGGCCTCGCCAATGTCGCCGCGGGGTTGTTCGGCGGCATCGCCGGCTGCGGCATGATCGGCCAGACCGTCGGCAACGTCCGCTATGGCGGGCGCGGGCGGCTGTCGACGCTGGTCGCGGGCGTGTTCCTGCTCGTCGTGATGGTGCCGCTGCGCCCCTGGGTCGCGCAGGTGCCGGTCGCAGCGCTGGTCGCGATCATGGTGATGGTGTCGATCAGCACCTTCTCCTGGGGATCGCTGCGCGACCTCGCCCGCCATCCCAAGGTGTCGGGCGTCGTCATGCTGGCCACCGTCGCGGTGACGGTGGCGACGCACGATCTGTCGGCGGGCGTCGCGGTCGGCGTGCTGCTGAGCGGCGTGTTCTTCGCGTTCAAGGTGATGCGGATGATGCGCGTCGACGTCGCCTATGACGCCGGCATCGACACGCGCGTCTATACCGTGTCGGGGCAGGTGTTCTTCGCCAGTGCCGAAATGTTCGCCGACCGGTTCGACCTGCGCGACACCGCGACGCGCGTGCGGATCGATCTGACGCACGCGCATCTGTGGGACGTGACGGCGGTCGCGGCGCTGGACGACGTCGTCGCCAAGATGCGCAGCCATGGGATGGTGGTGGAGCTGGTCGGGCTCAACGCGGCGAGCGCGGTGCTCGTCGACCGGCATGCGCCGCTGGTGATGGGCTGACGGTAAAGCCTCCCCCGCCAGGGGGAGGTGGCAGTGCGAAGCACTGACGGAAGGGGAGGATACGGCACGGGCGCCGTATGCGGAGACGCCCCCTCCACCACCGGCTACGCCGGCGGTCCCCCTCCCCCGGCGATGCCGAGGGAGGAATTAGGCGATCAATACACCCGCTTCTTCGGCTTGATGTATTCGACGTCGTCGGTGAGCGTATAATCGTGGACCGGGCGATAATCGATCGCGGTCGCGCCGCCGACGCCGCCCCAGCCGGTGAAGGTGGCGATCGTGTGCTTCATCCAGTTCGCATCGTCGCGATCCGGGTGATCCTCGTTCACATGGGCGCCGCGCGATTCCTTGCGGTTGGCCGCCGAATCGATCGTCACCAGCGCCTGCGCCACCAGATTGTCGAGTTCCAGCGTCTCAATCAGGTCGGTGTTCCAGATCAGGCTGCGGTCGTTGACCTGCACGTCCTGCATCGAGGCGTAGATGTCCTTCATCAGCGCCTGGCCTTCGCTGAGCAGCGCGTTGTCGCGGAACACCGCGCAATGCTTCTGCATCGTGCGCTGCATCTTGCCCCGGATTTCCGCGGTCGGCGTGCTGCCGGCGGCGTTGCGGAACTTGTCGAGGCGCGTCAGCGACAGCTCTTCCGAACCCTTGGGCAGCGGATTGTGCGTCGTGTTGGGCTTGCAGATGTCGGCGATGCGCTTGCCGGTCGCGCGGCCGAACACCACGAGGTCGATCAGCGAGTTCGAGCCAAGGCGGTTCGCGCCATGGACCGACACGCACGCCGCTTCGCCGACCGCGAACAGGCCGGGGACGACCGTGTCCGGATTGCCGTCGACCAGGTTGACGACCTCGCCGTGGAAGTTCGTCGGAATGCCGCCCATGTTGTAATGGACGGTCGGCGTGACGGGCAGCGGCTGGCGCGTCAGGTCGACGCCGGCGAAGATCTTGCCCGTCTCGGTGATGCCCGGCAGGCGCTCATGCAGCACCTTGGGATCGATGTGGTCGAGGTGCAGGAAGATGTGGTCGCCGTTCTTGCCGACGCCGCGGCCTTCGCGCATCTCCATCGCCATCGAGCGCGACACGACGTCGCGTGACGCCAGGTCCTTCGCCGACGGGGCATAGCGCTCCATGAAGCGCTCGCCTTCGGAATTGGTCAGATAGCCGCCCTCACCGCGCGCGCCCTCGGTGATGAGCACGCCGGCGCCGTAGATGCCGGTCGGGTGGAACTGGACGAACTCCATGTCCTGCAACGGCAGGCCCGCGCGCAGCACCATGCCGCCGCCGTCGCCGGTGCAGGTGTGCGCCGAGGTGGCCGAGAAATAGCAGCGGCCGTAGCCGCCCGTCGCCAGCACGGTGTTGTGGCTGCGGAAGCGGTGGATGCTGCCGTCTTCCATGCACAAAGCGATCACGCCGCGGCAGACGCCGTTTTCCATGATCAGGTCGAGCGCGAAATATTCGACGTAGAAGTCGGCGTCATAGCGCAGCGACTGCTGGTAGAGCGTGTGGAGCATCGCATGCCCCGTACGGTCCGCCGCGGCGCAAGTGCGCTGTGCGGGCGGGCCTTCGCCCATGTTCTGCATCATGCCGCCGAACGGGCGTTGGTAGATGCGGCCCTCGTCGGTGCGGCTGAAGGGCATGCCGGCATGTTCCAGCTCGTACACTGCCGCCGGCGCCTCGCGGACCATGTACTCGATCGCGTCCTGGTCGCCGAGCCAGTCCGACCCCTTGACGGTGTCGTACATATGCCAGGTCCAGTGATCCGGGCCCATGTTGCCGAGGCTCGCGGCGATGCCGCCCTGCGCCGCGACGGTGTGCGACCGGGTCGGGAACACCTTAGTAATGCAGGCGGTCTTCAGGCCGTTCTGCGCACATTCCATGACGGCGCGCAGGCCCGAACCGCCCGCGCCGACGACGACGGCGTCATAGGTGTGGTCGATGATCTTATAGGCAGGCGCGTTCATGCCGCAGCTCCGAAGGCGACCTTGAGGATCGCGAAGATGGCGATCGCGGCGGTCGCGACCGTGAAGAAGTTGAGCGCGATCATATAGGCGACGCGCTTTTCGCCGTGCTGGTAATCCTCGATCACCACCTGCAGCCCGAGCCGGAAGTGGTAGAAGACCGACACGATCAGCAGGATCATCGGCACCGCGACCCAGCTGTTGCGCAGCCAGTCGTGGACGCTGGCATAGTCATAGCCCGGCAGGCGCAGCAGCGAGAAGACGAACCAGAGCGTCAGGAACAGGTTCGAACCCGCGGTGACGCGCTGGCGCCACCAGTGATGCGCGCCTTCCTTGGCGCTGCCGAGGCCGCGGACGCGGCCGATGCTGGTGCCCGAACCCATTACTTCATCCCCAGGTAGAGCCAGAAGGCCGCGGTCAGCACCACGCCGCCGACGATGACGACCATGCTGAACATCTTGTTGCGCTTCAGTTCGAACGCGGCGCCCGCGTCCATCACCAGGTGGCGGATGCCGTTCAGCGCGTGCGTGAAGAACGCCCAGGTCATGCCGACCCCGATCACCCAGCCGAGCGGATTGAGCGCGCCGCTGTCATGCGTGAAGACGTCGCGGAAGGTCGCGTAGCTTTCCGCCCCGCCCGCGATCGCGGCGAGCCACCACACCAGCAGCACCGTGCCGACCGTCGCCATCCCCGAACCCGTGGCGCGATGGAGGATGGAGACCAGCATATGCGGCCCCCAGCTGTAGTGGAGCTTCATAAAGCCCGAGAAAAGATGCGGGCTGCGCGGGCGCGCCGGGGTACGGGATGCCATGAACGGTCCTCGGGCAAGATCGATTGCAGTGCCTATTAGGCCACGCGTTCGCCGATGCAACCCATAGCATCCGCTCCTAACGGAGCATTAACCACTTGGGCGGTAGGCACGACGGTCGAGAGGCCCGTTTACCGGGCACGTCGCTCGTTCGCCGGAGACTTCAGCTTTGCCCGACATTGCCCTGCCGCCCCCGGCCAGCATCGCCGCCAGGATCGACCTGCCGAGTCGAATCAAGGCGTTCGACGGCGGCGACGACACATTGGTCGCGCAGGCACGGGAATTGTGGACGATCATCGAACCCGATGCGGGCGAGATCGTCGATGCCTATTGGGATCATTGGCGCGCCGCCAATCCGGGCGCGCCGACCTGGACGCCGATGGAAGGCGAGCGTCGCCGCGCAGCGGGCGTGGCCTATCTGCGCAACCGCTTCTGCCATCTGGAAGGGATCGCCTGGGTCGAATCGCTCGAACGCTCGGTCGCCGCCGCCTATGCAGCGGGTGTCGAGACGATGGAATTGCTCGCCATGTCGTGCGCCAGCGACCGCGCCGTCCTGAAGGCGCTGAAGAAGCGCCTGCCCGAAGATACGATGCACCGCACCGGACTGGTGGACGCACTGATGCGGCTGTTCGGCATGGAGACCGAGCTGACCGTCGCCCTGTTCGCCGGCTTTGCCGGCTATAGCGCCCATGCGGCGCGCGAGCGGCTGGCGGGCGATTTCCGCGAAGGCATCGCCGACGCGGTCGAGACCGCGACCGTCGAAGGCCGCACCTTGCGCGCACAGGCGGAGCGCAGCTCCGGCTCGGCACGCGGCATGCTGGGCAAGACCAGCGAGGTCGCCGCCGCCGCCGAACAATCCGCCGTCGCGATGCGCGAGGCTGCGCAGACCGCCGCGGGCCTGATCCGCGCGATCGAGGACGCACGCACCGAGGTGGAGGCCGCCGCCGAGATCGCCAGCCGCGCCTCGCGCCAGGCGACCGATGCGGTCGGCATGTCGGAAACGCTGTCCGACCACGCCAAATCGATCGAATCGATCCTGGGCCTGATCCGCGACATCGCCGGCCAGACCAACCTGCTGGCGCTGAATGCGACGATCGAGGCGGCGCGCGCCGGTGACGCCGGCCGCGGCTTCGCCGTCGTCGCGCAAGAGGTGAAGAGCCTCGCCAACCAGACCGCGCGCGCGACCGACGACATCGCTGCCAAGATCGCCTCGATCCAGTCGGCGACGAAATCCACCGTCGAAACCAACGCCAGCATCCGCACGACGGTGACCGAGGTGCAGGAATCGGCCGATCGCATCCGCTTCGCCATGGAGGCGCAGGCGCAGACGGTCACCGCGATCACCGCCGCGGTCGACGAAACCGCGCTCGCCGCCGATTCGATGGCGAGCACGATCGCCACGATCCGCATGGACACCGAAACCGTCGCCGCCGAGATCGACGGCGTGGGCCGCGGCTTCGACAGGCTCGACGGGCGCTTGCAGACGCTGAAGAGCAGCGCGGGCGATTTCGTCGCCAAGGTCGCCGCCTGATGGCCCGTGCCATTCCGTCGCTCCGTTCGCAGCGGGGCTGACAGCATCATGCAACGCCGCATCGTCGACCATCTGGGCGAATATGACTGGGACGGCACGCTCGCCGACACCTCGCGCGATATCTGCGCCTTGCTGTCGGAGGCGGATTATCGCGACATCGCGCGCTGCTTCTGGGACCAGTATCTGTCGCTGCCCGCGACGCAATCGGTCCGCCACCTGTTCCATGGCGATCGGCTGGAGCGCCGGATGCGCGAGAGCATCGAATATGCCCGGCTGAAATACGGCGACCCGTTCGACGACGGCTGGGTGAAGATCGCCCACCGCCATGCCGACCAGTGCATGCGATCGAACGTCCCCCTGCCCAGCTTGCAGGCCGCGCTCGCCCATTCGCACAGCCACACGGTCCGGATCCTCGAAGGCTATTGCACGGGCGACACGCCGCGCCTGCTGCGGATGTGCGATGCGGTGCAGCGCATCTCGCTGGTCGAGGCCGATCTGATGTCGGGCTATCTTGCCGAGGTTCATGAGAACGAGGCGCGCAGCGAACGGCAGGAACGCTCCGCCGCCTTCCGCGAAAGCATCGCCGTCTCGATCGAAGCGGCGGTGGCGCTGGGCGCGCGCATCCGCGTGCAGGCCGACGCGGCCTCCACATCGACCCGCACCGTCATGGAAAAGGCGCGGATCGTCGCCAGCAACGCCGAGGAAACCGCGCTGGCGATGCGCAGCGCCGCGCAGACCGCCGCCGGCCTGACGCATGCGATCGACAGCGCCCGTACCGAGGTGGAGGCTGCCGCCGGCATCGCGACGCGCGCCAGCGAACATGCCGTCGATGCGGTGCGTGCCAGCGAAACGCTGTCCGATCACGCCAAATCGATCGAATCGATCCTGGGCCTGATCCGCGATATTGCCGGGCAGACCAACCTTCTTGCACTCAACGCGACGATCGAGGCGGCGCGGGCGGGCGATGCCGGCCGCGGCTTCGCCGTCGTCGCGCAGGAGGTGAAGAGCCTCGCCAACCAGACCGCGCGCGCGACCGACGATATCGCTGCCAAGATCGCCGCGATCCAGGCAGCGACGCGGTCCACCGTCGAAACCAACATCAGCATCCGCCAGACGGTGGACGCGGCGCGCAACTCGGCGCTGCGCATCCGCAGCGCGATGGAGGAACAGGCGCGCACCGTCGACACCATCACCGCTGCGATCGACGAAGGCGCGCTCGCCGCCGACACGATGGCGGCGACGGTCGATACGATCCGCGACGACACGCATGCCGTCGTCGGCGAGATCGTGTGCCTGGGCGCCGGCTTCAGCGAGGTCGGCGACCGGCTGGCGCAACTGCAACGCTCCGCCGAAAGCTTCTCCGCCAGCGTGGGCTGACGCGGCTTTCCGCGCCTATCACCGACGGTTGCCCGCCCGGCCACCGCCGGTTAGGGCCGCGGCCATGACCATCATCGTTACCGGATCGAGCCGCGGCATCGGCGCCAGCATCCTCGCGACGCTCCGCGACGGCGGCCATGCCGTCATCGGCCAGGCGACCGCCACGGGCAACGGGGCCGACATCGCCGCCGATTTCGCCGACCCCGCCGCCCCCCGCGCGCTGTGGGATGCCGCGCTCGCCCGCGCGGGCGGCACGATCGACGTCCTGATCAACAATGCCGGCGTGTTCGAGGCCAATCCGCTGGACCGCGCGTCCGACGACTGGGTCGCCGACTGGGAACGGACGCAGCGCATCAACCTGACCGCCGCCGCCGAACTGTGCCGCCTTGCCGTGCTGCACTGGCAGGACCGGAAGGTCGGCGGCCGCATCGTCAACATCGCCAGCCGCGCCGCCTATCGCGGCGACAGCCCCGCGCACTGGCATTATGCCGCGGCCAAGGCAGGCATGGTCGCGATGACCAAGACGATCGCGCGCGCCTATGCGAAGGACGGCATCCTCGCCTTCGCCATCTGCCCCGGCTTCACCATGACCGGCATGGCCGACGACTATCTGGCCAGCCGCGGTGGCGACAAACTGCTCGCCGACATTCCGCTGGGCCGCGTCGCCGATCCGGACGAGGTGGCGACGCTCGCCCGCTTCTGCGCGCTGGAGGCACCCGCTTCGATGACCGGCGCGGTGCTCGACATCAATGGAGCCTCCTATGTCCGCTGAGTCCAACGGCACGAGCTGGCGGATCACCCTGCCCTGCACCCGCGCCGAGGCGGAGGCGATCGACAGCGCGTCCGATCTCGCGATCGATGCCGTGCTGATGACCACCGAAGAGGTCGAGGACGACGTCGAACGCTGGCGGCTCGACGCCTATGTCGAGCATGAGCCCGACGCGGCGATGCTCGCGACGATCCACGCCCTGGTGCCGAGCGCGAGCGGCCACGATCCGGTGGTCACGCAGCTGGGCGACGAGGATTGGATCGCGATGAGCCAGGCGGGATTGGAGCCGATCCGCGAAGGCCGCTTCGTCGTCCACACCAGCGCGCATCCCGTCGCGGCGCCCGCGGGTGGGCGCGCCTTCCTGATCGATGCGGGGCAGGCCTTCGGCACCGGTCATCACGGCACGACCAGCGGTTGCCTCGCCATGCTCGATGACCTGGCGGTGGCGGGCAAGACCTTCACCCGCGCGATCGACGTCGGCACCGGCACCGGTCTGCTCGCCTTCGCCGCGGTCGAGCTATGGCCCGACGCGCTGGTCGTCGCGACCGACATCGATCCCGTCGCGGTCGACGTGACGCGCGACAATGCTACGCTGAACGGCATTGCGGCAGACGCGGTGACGCTGTTCGTCGCCGACGGTGCGCGCCACCCCGATATCGACGCCGCCGCGCCCTACGATCTGGTGATCGCCAACATCCTCGCCGGCCCCCTGGTATCGATGGCGCCCGAGCTCGCCGCGATCGCCGCGCCGCACGCGACCATCGTGCTGGCGGGCCTGCTGGAAACGCAGCGCGACACCGTCGTCGCGGCCTATGTCGCCTGCGGCTGCACGCTCGACGCGATCGACCGCCGCGGCGACTGGACCGTCCTGCGCCTCACCGCCGGCGCGGAGCGCTACGTGCCGACGGCGCCCTTCGACCCCAAGGGCCGCGACGGCTGGGCGTTGGATCTGTAATCCCCCTTCCCCCCGTCACCCCGGACTTGTTCCGGGGTCCACTCCGCGGCGAGGGGGGGGGGGCAAGAGGCTCAAGCGACCCCGTGCGGCCCGGTGGACCCCGGAACACGTCCGGGGTGACGAATCGTATCGGGAACGACTGCCCCCCCCCCCCNCGCGTGACATCGGCGGAACGCTCAGCCCGCCTTCCCCCGCGCATACTCCTGCGTGCCGTGCGTCAGCACCTCGTCCCCCTCGACGATCGCCGCGACCGGAATGTCGTCCTGCGCCTTCAGCGCTTCGTACAAAGGCGCGAAGTCCGTCTCGACCGTCACCCGCAGCAGTTCGTCGAAGCTTGGAATGACGAAGTAATTCTGCTGGAAATCGTCGATCCGATACTCCGTCCGCATCACCCGCGCGATATCGAAGCCGATGCGATTGGGGCTGGGATCGTCGAGCGCGAAGCGGCTTTCGGCATAGCTCGACACGATGCCCGAGCCGTAGATACGCAGGCCTTCCGGCTCCTGGATCAGCCCGAATTCCACCGTATACCAGTATAGCCGCCCCAGGTATTTCAGCGCATCATGCTGCATCGCGCGCTGGCCGCCGCGGCCGTACGCCTCCAGGTAGTCGGCGAACACCGGATCGGCGAGCATCGGCACATGGCCGAACACGTCGTGGAAGACGTCGGGCTCCTGCAGATAGTCGAGCTGGTCCGGCCGGCGGATGAAATTGCCCGCGACGAAGCGGCGATTCGCCATGTGATCGAAAAAAACATCGTCCGGCACCAGCCCCGGCACCGCCACCACCTGCCACCCGGTCAGCTTCATAAGCCGTTCGGACAGTTCCTCAAAATCCGGGATGCCCGGTTTCGACAGCTTCAGCACGTCCAGCCCGCGCAGATAGGCGTCCGATGCGCGGCCGGGAAGCAGTTGGGATTGGCGCGCGAACAGCGTATCCCAGGTCGCATGCTCCTCCGCCGTGTAATGCTGCCAGTTCTGGGGGATCGTCCAGTCTGCGGCGGCATCGGTGGGGGGCGAAGCGAGCGCGTGCGTGTCTGTGGCCATGACGACGGCGTAACATAAGGTTTCGGATGATACTATATGCGGCGATACGACGGATGGGACGGGGGCTGCTCGTGGCGCTTGCCGTGCTGGCCGTCGTCGTCGCAGGCTATGCCGGCGCCGGGATGATCGGTGGGGCGATCCCCGCCAACGCCGGCTGGCGGCCGCCGACGCGCGGCATACCCGTCTATCTCGAATCGAACGGCGTGCATGTGTCGCTGGTGCTGCCCAAGGTCGCGGCCGGAATCGACTGGCGCGACTGGGCCCCGGGAGCCGACCTCGCCGATCCGCGTTATGCCCGTTATGACCATATCGCGATCGGCTGGGGCGAACGGACCTTCTTTCTCGATACGCCGACTTGGGCGGACGTACGGCTGGCGACCATCCTGCACGCCGCGATCGGAAGCGACGCGACGCTGCTCCATGTCGAGCACGTGCCTGCGCCCGCGCCTGGCGACGGCATCCGCGTCGTGACGCTGCGGCCCGAGGAATATCGCCGGCTGGCGGCCGGCATCCGCGCCAGCGCCGCGCCGGTCCGCCGCAGCTTCCGCGGCTATGGCGCGAACGACGTCTTCTATGCCGGCACCGGCCATTACAGCGCGCGGCGCACGTGCAACGCCTGGGTCGGCGCGACGCTGGCGAACGCGGGCGTGCGGGTCGGGCGCTGGACGCCCTTCCCGATCACGGTGCTGTCATGGTTCTGAGCCGGTTGCAGACGGGCCTCGCCCGCTGGCGCAGCGAACCGCCGTCGCACGCCCGCTTCGGCGACCGCTTCGACGCGCCCCCGCCCCCGCCCAAGGCGCTCGCGGCGAGCGAGGTGCCGCGCGTCGCCTGGATGCTCGCGACCCGCTGGCGGCACGCCGCCGCGCTCGCCGCCGTGCCGCAGGGCGCGGGCGGCACGGTAATGATCCTGCCCGGCCTGTTCGACGCCGACGGCTCCAGCCTGGTGCTGCGGCGCTTCCTCGAAGGCCTCGGCTATCGCGCCGAAGGCTGGGGGCTGGGCCGGAACCTGGGCGTGAAGAGCGTCGGCGCGGAGGCCGAACGGCTGATCGCCCGGGTCGAGGCATTGGAGGCGGAGGACGGGCCGGTGACGCTGGTCGGCGTCAGCCTCGGCGGCATCATGGCACGGCTGGTCGCGCATCGCCGGCCCGATCTGGTGCGGCGCGTGGTGACGGTCAGCTCGCCCTATGCCGGCTGGGGCCGCGCCACCAACGTCTGGCGCGCGTTCGAATGGGCGACAGGCGAGCGCGTCGACGACCCCGCCGTCATCGCCCGCAGCGAAGCGATCGCCGCCCCGCTGCCGGTGCCCTGCACCGCGATCTGGAGCCCGCACGACGGATTCGTCAACGGCTTCATCTGCCACGATCCGAGCGCCGAGGCGGTGCAGGTGAACAGCGGCCACCTGGGCGTGCATATCCATCCGGAGGTGATGATCGCCGTGGCCGCGGCGCTGGCGAAGGGCGCAGTGGCGCAGGATCGGTGAGGAGACGTTCGGGAACGCCTTGCCCACCACCACCCGTCATTCCCGCGAAGGCGGGAATCCATACGGGCTGACCGTGCGGCTCCATCGCAACCGTTAGAGGTTCTGAATTCCGCCTTCGCGGAAATGACGGACGTGGGGGTCTCAGGCGCCGCCTCTCCCCCTCTCGTCATCCCGCCGAACGCCGGGATCCATCGTTGCGGTGAACGCCATCGTCGCGCGGCTCTATCAGTCGCCCGTGTCCATGGATCCCGGCGTCCGCCGGGATGACGAATTGGCGGGGGCGTGCCGGATGAATACTTTAGCTAAAGCCATATAGGTGTCATTCCCGCGTAGGCGGGAATCCAGACTGGCTGACCGTGCGGCTCCATCGCAACCGTTAGAGGTTCTGGATTCCCGCCTTCGCGGGAATGACGGACGTAGGGGTCGCAGGCGCCGCCTCCCCCCTCTCGTCATCCCGGCGGACGCCGGGATCCATGGTTGCGGTAAACGCCGTTGTCGCGTGCTACCATCAGTCGCCCGTGTCCATGGATCCCGGCGTTCGCCGGGATGACGGAAGGGGCGTAAGGAAACGCGACGCCACGCCCCCCTCAATACCCCGCGCGATACCCGGAATAGCGGCACGCATCCTGATCGTCGGGATGCTTGCGGCATTGCTCTGCGGCCTTGCGGCGTTCGCGCCCCTCTTTCGCTTCCTGCTTGCGCATCTTGCGGCCGTAATTGCGGTCGGCCTCGTCCTGGCTGGTCGTCGTCCAGTCGATCGCCTTGCCGGCGACCTTGAACGGCGCCTTCACGATCGTAGCGGCGGTGCTGACGCAGCCGGTGGTGGCGAGCGCGAGCGGTATCAGAAGAACGCATGAAACAGGAGCGATACGCATTTACGGATGATCCTTGGCCGACCGAAGGGTCTCTACGCCAATTAGCGGATAATCCGTGAAGAATCCGTCGATCCCCTGCGCCAGCCCCGCCGTGATTTCGCCCGCGATATCGCCATGCGCGGCCTTGTCCGTCCCCCGCTGGAAGCGCGGCGGCAGGAAGGCGTTTTCGGCGCGGTACGTCCAGGGGTGGACGCGGACGCCGGCGGCATGCGCATCGGCGACGAGCGTGGAGGGCGTGGTCGCCGTCTTGTCCGTCCACAGCTGCGCCTTGTCGGGCCCGATGCCAAAGGCATAGGTCCCGATTTGCTTCAGCCCCCCCGGCGTCAGCATCGCGGCATAGGAGGGCGCGGCGCCGTCCGCAGGCGCCCCCTCGCCCGCGACGAGCTGGATCAGGCGGATGCCGGTCATCGCGTGGATGCGTTGCAGGTTCTTCACCTCGAACGACTGGATGAACACCGGTGCGCTGGCGTCATGCCACCCCGCCTTGCGCAACTGTTCGACCAGAAGGACGTCGGTCGGATGGCCGATGCTGGCGAAATAGGTCGGATGCTTGGTTTCGGGATAGATGCCGATCGTCCGCCCCAGTTCCTTGGACCGCCGCTTGGCGAGGTCGATGATCTCGGCCAGCGTCGGCACCTGATACTTGCCGTCGTAGGTCGCATTACCGGGGCGCAGCTGCGGCAGGCGCTCCTTCGCGCGGAGCGTCTTCAATTCGGCGAGCGTGAAATCCTCGGTAAACCAGTCGGTCAGCGTCTGGCCGTCGATCGTCTTGGTCGTCTTGCGGCTGGCGAATTCGGGATGTTGCGCGACGTCGGTGGTGCCACCAATCGCATTTTCGTGGCGCGCGACCAGCACATTGTCCTTGGTCGGCACTAGGTCGGGCTCGATGAAATCGGCGCCCTGTTCGATCGCGAGCTCGTACGAGGCCAGCGTATGTTCGGGGCGCGATCCACTCGCGCCGCGGTGCGCGATCACGATAGGGGGCGACAGGGGCGGCGATGACAGGGGAGCATGCGTCATGGGGCGATCCTGCCCGGTTGCGGGAACGGATGCCAGCAGCATCCCGGTGAGAGCGATTCGCAAAGCGGAAACCATCATGACCCAGAGCGTTACGGCCCTAATCTGACAGGGGTGCGACACCCCCGAACTGCGAGGGTTTCCATGCACTTCACGATCAACGGGCAGTCCTATCAGGCGGAGCCCGATATCCGCACCTCGCTGCTCGACCTGTGTCGTGAGCATCTGGGGCTGACGGGCAGCAAGAAGGGCTGCGACCACGGCCAGTGCGGTGCGTGTACGATGCTGGTCAACGGCCGCCGCATCAACAGCTGCCTCAGCCTCGCGGTGATGCACCAGGACGACGAGATCGTGACGATCGAGGGGCTGGGCACGCCCGACGACCTCCACCCGCTCCAGGCCGCCTTCGTCCGCCACGACGGCTATCAGTGCGGCTATTGCACGCCGGGCCAGATCTGCTCCGCGGTCGGCATGATGGACGAGGTAAAGAAGGGCTGGCCCAGCCACGTCACCGACGACCTCGACGCGCCGCGCTTCGACGATGGCGAAATCTCCGAACGGATGAGCGGCAATCTGTGCCGCTGCGCCGCCTATCCCAACATCGTCGATGCAATCCGCGAGGTGGCGGAGGCGAACGGTACGGTCGATATCGCGCTGCGCCATAGCAACACCAAGGCGGAGGCAGAGGCATGAAGACCTTCACCTATGCCAAGGCGGACAGCGCCGATGCCGCGGTGCGCGACGCGCACAGCTCGGGCGCCAAATTCATCGCGGGCGGCACCAATCTGCTCGACCTGATGAAGCTGCAGATCGAAACGCCCGAAAAGCTGGTCGACATCAGCCGGCTGCCCTTGGGCGAGATCGAGGAGCGCGAGGATGGCGGGCTGACGATCGGCGCGCTCGTGCCCAATTCGGACCTCGCCGCCGACCCCCGCGTCATCGCCAAGTACGAGGTGCTGAGCCGCGCCCTGCTCGCCGGCGCGAGCGGCCAGTTGCGCAACAAGGCGTCCACGGGCGGCAACCTGCTGCAGCGGACGCGCTGCTATTATTTCTACGATACCGCCATGCCCTGCAACAAGCGCGAGCCCGGCACCGGCTGTTCGGCGATCGGCGGGTTCAACCGCATCCTCGCGGTGCTCGGCACGTCGGAGCAGTGCATCGCGACGCATCCCAGCGACATGGCGGTGGCGATGCGCGCGCTCGATGCCACGATTATCACGCAGCGCCCCGACGGCGACAAGCGCCGTATCTCCATCCACGAATTCTACCGCCTGCCCGGCGACACGCCGAACATCGAGACGGTGCTGGAGACGGGCGAACTGATCACCCACATCGAACTGCCTGCGCCGCCTAAGGGACGCCAAGTGTACCGCAAGGTCCGCGACCGCGCGTCTTATGCCTTTGCGATCGTGTCGATCGCGGGCGTGGTGAGTGTCGAAGACGGCAAGATCGCGTCTGCATCACTCGCCTTCGGCGGCCTTGGCCCGATGCCGTGGCGCAACCCGGCGGTGGAGGCCGCTTTGGTCGGCCAGGCGCCGTCCGACGCCGTATTCAACGCCGCCGCCGACGCGCTGCTGGCGGATGCCACGGGCTATGGCTCGAACGACTTCAAGATCCCGCTGACGCGCCGGGTGCTCGTCGCCACGCTTCGCGACCTGACGGGAGAATAAGGCATGTTCGGTTTCGGTAAGGGCGACACCAATTCGCTCACCATGAATGCAAGCCATCCCGATAGCTTGCTCGACACCTCGTCGCAGGACGTGATCGGCAAGCCGATCGACCGGATCGACGGCCCCAAGAAGGTGTCGGGCAAGGCGACCTATGCGGCGGAATATGCGCTCGACAACGTCGCCTACGGCTATCTCGTCCGCGCGACGGTGGGTGCGGGCAAGATCACGTCGCTCGACGCAAGCCGTGCCAAGGCGCTGCCCGGCGTGATCGACGTCATCACCGACTACGCCAGCTTCATCCGCAACCCGCAGCAGGGCGGCGAGACGACCGCGCCGACGCAGGGCGTCGAGGATGTCGCTTACCACGGCGAGATCATCGCGATCGTCATCGCCGAAAGCTATGAGGCGGCACGCGACGCCGCCTTGCACGTCGACGTGCAATATGACGCCGCGGAAGGCCGCTACGACTTCGAGGCGCACAAGGGCGAGGCGGAAAAGCCCAAGCCGCAGCAGATCCCGCCGCACCACGATCAGGGCGATATCGACCAGGCGATGGCCGACGCCGCCTTCACCGTCGACGTCACTTATACCACGCCCTCGCAGAACTCCGCCGCGATGGAGCCGCATGCCAGCCTGGCGGTGTGGGAAGACGGCGCGCTGACGCTGTACGGCGCCTACCAGATGCCCTCGTCCGACAAGCAGCAGCTTGCCAAGGCGCTGGGCGTGTCGGCGGACAAGGTGCGCATCGTCGCGGCCTATGTCGGCGGCGGCTTCGGGTCGAAGCTCGGCATCGCTCCCGAAAGCGTCGCCGCGGCGATTGCCGCCAAGCGTCTGAACCGCCCGGTGAAGGCGGTGATGGCGCGCCAACAGGTGTTCGACGCGACCGTGCGCCGATCGAACACCGAACAGCGGATGCGCCTCGGCGCCACCGCCGACGGCAAGCTCACCGCGATCGGCCACGAGACGCTGGTCAGCAACCTGCCGGGCGAGGATTTCTTCGAACCCACCGGCATGGCGACGCACTTCCTCTATGCGGGCGACAACCGGCGCATCACGCACGACATCGTCCGGCTCGACTGGATGCTGGCGGGATCGATGCGCGCGCCGGGCGAAGCGGTCGGGCTGATAGCGCTGGAGGGCGCGATCGACGAACTGGCGGAAAAGATGGGCATCGATCCCATCGAGTTGCGCCGCCGCAACGAGCCTGAGAAGGATCCGGAAAAGAACATCCCCTATTCGTCCCGCTCGCTGATCCCCTGTCTGGAGCGGGGTGCGGAAGCATTCGGCTGGTCGAGCCGCAAGCCCGCCGGCACCGACCGGCGCGGCGACTGGCTGCATGGCATGGGCGTCGCCTCCGCCGCGCGGTCGAACATGCTGATGAAGTCCGCCGCCAAGGTTTCGATCGACGGCCAGGGCAAGGCGCATGTCGAAACCGACATGACCGACATAGGCACCGGCACCTACACGATCCTGGGTCAGATCACCGCCGAGATCCTTGGCCTGCCGATCGAGGACGTCACCGTCCACCTCGGCGATACCGATGCACCGCCAGGCGCGGGGTCGGGCGGGTCGTGGGGCGCGGGATCGTCCGGCACCTCAGTCTATCTCGCCTGCGAGGCGTTGCGCGCCAAGATCGCCAAGGCGATGGGTGTCGCCGAAGACGCGATGACGCTAAAGGACGGCCGCGTCATCGCCGACAATCGCAGCGTGCCGCTGGCCGAACTGGTCGGCGACGGCATCGAGGCGACGGGCGAAGTCAGCCCCGGCCGCCAGGAAAAGACCTTCAACCAGGCGAGCTATGGCGCGCATTTCTGCGAGGTCGCGGTCCATGCGGTGACGGGCGAGGTGCGCGTCAAGCGGATGCTCGGCGTGTTCACCGCTGGCCGCATCCTCAACGCCAAGACCGCGCGCTCGCAATGCCTGGGCGGCATGACCTTCGGCATCGGTTGCGCGTTGTCGGAAGAGCTAGTCCACGATCCGCGCAACGGCAAGATCGTCAACCGCGACCTCGGCGAATATCACGTCCCCGTGAATGCCGACGTGCCGCAGCTGGACGTCGAATTCCTGCCCGAACGCGACATCCAGGCGAACCCGCTCCACGCCAAGGGCATCGGCGAACTCGGCATCTGCGGCGCGGCGGGCGCGGTGGGCAATGCGATCTACAACGCCACCGGCGTGCGCGTCCGCGACTTCCCGGTGACGCTCGACAAATTGCTGGAGGGCCTGCCCGCGGTGTGATGCCCTCGCCCCGCCCCTCAACCGTCATTCCCGCGAAGGCGGGAATCCAGACGCGCTACCGTCGCGCCTCTGTCGCAATCGTCAGAGGTTATGGATTCCCGCCTTCGCGGGAATGACGGGAAGGGTGATGAAGTATGAAGGGGCCACCCTTTCCCCTCCCCGCCCAACACCTTACATTCGCCCTCACCCGGTCCCGGGCAAGGATCAGAAGCCTGTATGAACGAGATGACGATGGACCGCGCGTATCGCCCCCACGGGCTGGCGCACGGGCAACAGGGCGTGCTCGGCGCGCCGATCGCGCGGATCGAAGGGCCGGCGAAGGTCAGCGGCACCGCCACCTATGCCTATGAGGACGCGCCCGCGGGCACGCTCTACGCCGCGATCGTCGGCGCCCCGGTGCCGCGCGGCCGTGTGACGGGGATCGACGCAGCGGCGGCCGAAGCACTGTCCGGCGTCGTCGCGGTCATCCACGACGACCCCCGCATGGTCACCGGTGGCAGCAATTCGCAGGGCGCCGCGCACAGCGGCACCGACGCGATCTTCCATTACGGCCAGCCCGTCGCGATCGTCGTTGCGGAGGATCAGGCGATCGCGCGCGACGCCGCCAGCCGCGTCATCGTATCGGTCGAAGAGGCCCCCGCCCGCCTCGCCATGGCGGAGCAAGCGATCGAGCAGGACCACGACCTTGGCTTCCTGCCCGCGATCGACAAGGGCGACCTCGACGCCGCGCTGGCCGACGCGCCGGTGACGGTCGACCTCGCCTACACCACCCCCGTCCATTTCCCCGCCGCGCTCGAGCCGCATGCCAGCACCGTCTGGTGGCAGGACGGCACGCTCACCGTCCGTACCAGCAACCAGGTGATCGGCGCCGCGCGCACCACGATCGCGAAAGCACTCGGCCTCGACACGGACAAAGTCCGCGTCCTTGCCCCCTTCGTCGGCGGCGGGTTCGGCGGCAAAACCGGCGTCGGGCCGGAGGTGATCCTCGCCGCCATCGCCGCACAGAAGACCGGCCGTCCGGTCAAGGTCGCGCTCCCCCGCGGGCAGACCGCCTATCTGGTCCACCACCGCTCGGCGACGACGCAGCGCGTGCGGATCGCCGCCACGCAGGATGGCCGCATTACCGCCTTCGCCCACGAAGGCGTCGCCGCGCAGAACGACGATGCGCGCTTCCTCGAACCCATCCCGTTCGGCTCGCTACCGCTCTACGGCGGCGAAAACCGTCGCTTTCGCACTGACCTCGTCCGGCTCGACCTGCCTGCTACCGGCGCGGTGCGTGCGCCTGGCGAAGCGATCGGCACCTTCGCCGTCGAATGCGCGATGGATGAGCTCGCCGAACGGCTGGGGCTGGACCCGGTCGAGCTGCGCCGGATCAATGAACCCGATGTCGATCCGGTCAGTGGCAAGCCCTTCTCCACGCGCCGCCTGCTCGATTGCTATGACGAGGGCGCCCGCCGCTTCGGCTGGGACCAGCGCAACCGCACGCCCGGTGCGCGCCGTGAGGGCGAATGGCTGATCGGCCACGGCATGGCCGCGGCACTGCGCGGCAACTTCACCGTCAAGGCCGAAGCCGAAGTGCGGCTGGAGGCGAACGGCCGCGCGGTCGTCGCCTGCGACATGACCGACATCGGCACCGGCACCTACACCATCCTGGCGCAGACCGTCGGCGAGATGCTCGGCCTGCCCATCGCCGCTGTCGAGGTTCGCCTGGGCGACAGCGACCTGCCGCCCAGCGCCGGCTCGGGCGGATCGTTCGGCGCGGGCAGCGCCTGCGCCGCCGCGGCGCTTGCCTGCGAGGATATCCTCAGCGACCTCGCCCGCCGCATGAATGCCGCGCCCGAAGACCTGACGCTGAAAGACGGCTGCGTCACCGCCGGCGGCCGCAGCGTCGCGCTGCCCGACCTGTTGCGCGGGGAGCCAATCGTCGCCCGCGGCAAGACTGCCCCCGGCAAGGAAAGCCAGCGCACCAGCCAGGCAAGCCACGGCGCGCATTTCGTCGAGGTCGCGGTCAACGCGATCACCGGCGAGGTGCGCGTGCGCCGTATGCTCGGCGTGTTCGACGTCGGCCGCGTCCTCAACGCAAAGACCGCCGCGAACCAGCTGATCGGCGGCATGGTGTGGGGCATCGCCTATGCGCTCAGCGAGGAGGCGGTCGTCGACCCGCGCTCGGGCCATTTCGTCAACCCGGACTTCGGCGAATATCACGTCGCGGTGAACGCGGACGTGCCGCAGATCGAGGTGCATTTCGTCGAGGAGATCGACGACAGCGCCAACCCGGCGGGCGCGAAGGGGGTGGGCGAACTCGGCATCTCGGGCGCGGGCGCGGCGGTGATCAACGCCATCTACAACGCGACCGGCGTGCGGGTGCGCGACTTCCCCGTCACGCTCGACGCCCTGCTGCCGGGCTTGCCCGCTCTCTAAAACTCCTCCCCCGCCAGGGGGAGGTGGCAGCGAAGCTGACGGAGGGGGAGGTACGCGACGGCCTCGGTCGCTTGCGGAAACGCCCCCTCCACCATTCGCTGCGCGAACGGTCCCCCTCCCCCGCTGACGCGAGGGAGGACTGAAGGAAAGACGATATGGCCGAAAACGACTCCGTCCTCGCCGCCGCGCGCGAATGGAAAGGCGAACCGCTCGCCCTCGCCACCGTGGTCTCCACCTGGGGCAGCGCGCCGCGCCCCAAGGGCAGCCACATGCTCGTCCATGGCGACGGCCGGTTCGAAGGATCGGTGTCGGGCGGCTGCGTCGAAAGCGACATCCTGCAGACCGCCGCCGACGTCATCGCCGGCGCGCCCTTCCAGCTGAAGCGCTACGGCGTCGCCGATGCCGCGGCCTGGGAGGTCGGCCTTCCCTGCGGCGGCGAGATCGCGGTGATGGTGCAGCCCGTCTCTGCCGCCGGCTTCGACCCCGAACTCTTCGACCGCATCGCCGACGCGCGCGACCGCGGTGAGGCGCTGACCGTCACCACCGACCTCGCCACCGGGCATAGCGATCTCAGGCCCCAGGAGACGGGAGAGGTCTTCGTCAACCGCTACGATCCCCCGCGCCGCCTGCTGATCGTCGGCGCGGTGCAGATCGCGCAGAGCCTCGCCGCGCTGGCGACGACGCTCGGCATCGCCACGACGGTCATCGACCCGCGTGCGCGCTTCCTCACCGAAGAGCGCTTTCCCGGCGTAACGCTCGACGACCGCTGGCCCGACGAGGCGATCGCCGCGCTGAAACCCGGCCCCGCCACCGCCGTCGTCACCTTGAGCCACGACATCAAGATCGACGATCCCGCGCTCATCGCCGCGCTCGCCACCGACGCGCCGTATGTCGGCGCGCTCGGCAGCCGCCGCAGCCACGCCGCGCGCCGCGAACGGCTAGCGGCGGAGGGCCTCAGCGCGGTGCAGATCGATCGGATCGACGCGCCCGTCGGCATCGATATCGGCGCGATCGGCCCGTCGGAAATCGCGCTGTCGATCGCCGCGGCGATGGTGGGGGCGTTCCATGATCGCCGCTGAAGACTGCGTGCTTGTACTGCTCGCCGCCGGGCGTTCGCAGCGGATGGGTGACCTCGGCAGCAAGCTCGACGAACCGTTCCTCGGCCGCGCGCTCGGCCTGCACGTCGCGGTCGCGCTCGAAGACATGCCGTTCCGCGAACGCGTCGCCGTCGTCGGCAAGGCACAATGCAATTATGCCGCGCACGGCTATACGACCGTGCGGAACGACGATCCCGCACTTGGGCTGGGTCGATCGGTCGCGCTCGGCGTCGACTGCGCGCGGGCGCATGGCGCGCAGGCGGTGGTCGTCGCGCTCGCCGACATGCCACGCGTCACCGCCACGCACATCTGGCATTTGCTCGAAGCCGCGGACGGCCCCGACGCCGTCGTCGCCTCCAGCGACGGCATCAGCCCCAAGCCCCCCGCCATCTTCGGCCGCAACCGCTTCGACGCCCTGCTGGCGCTGGAAGGCGACCAGGGCGCCCGCGACATGGTCCGCGGCGGCAAGCACGTCGTCACGACCCCCGCCGAACTGATCGACGTCGATACGCCTGAGGAACTGGAGCGGCTCCGCGCGCTGGTCGGCGACCCCGAAACCTACACCCGCCTTCGGCGGTCGTAAGGCACCGCCACCTTTCCCGTCACCCCGGGCTCGACCCGGGGTCCCGCTTCTTCTTCGACCGCCCCGACAAACAGCGGGCCCCCGGATCAAGTCCGGGGTGACGATACACTCAGCGGCGTAGCGCCCCGCCCCTCACCCAGTCGTCATTCCCGCCTGCGCAGGGATGACGAAGGCTGACGTCTTCGGGCCCGCGACGGCGTTGGACGCAACCCACCCCAACCCATTCAGGCGTTCATCTTGTCCATGTTGCCGCGCACGTCACTCGTGGCGCAGCGCATCGATCGGGTTCAGCGCCGCCGCGCGCCGCGCCGGGAAATAGCCGAACACCACGCCGATCACCGCGGATATGCCGAACGCGATCAGGTTGATCTGCGGATCGAACGTCCAGGGCACCTGCATCAGCGGCACCAGCGCCAGGATCACGCCCTGCGCGATAATCAGCCCGACGATCCCGCCCAGGCACGACAGGGCCACCGCCTCGACCAGGAATTGCAGCAACACCTCGCGCGCCACCGCGCCGATCGCCAGGCGAATGCCGATCTCGCGCGTGCGCTCGGTCACCGACACCAGCATGATGTTCATGATGCCGATCCCGCCCACCACAAGGCTGATCGCCGCCACCGCTGCGACGATGCGGGTCAGCAAGGTCGTCGTGCCGGTCAGCGTGTCCGAAATCTGCTTGGTGTCGAAGATGTTAAAATCGTCCGGCCGCGCGCCGGTCAGGTGGCGGCGTTCGCGCAGCAGTGCGGTGATCGACGATTGCACCGTCGCGCTGGAATAGGCCGGATCGACGCCGACCAGCATCACGCGCACGTCGTCGTTACCGACGAAGCGGCGCTGCACCGTCTTGATCGGCATGACGACCACATCGTCCTGGTCGCCAAAGCCGCCCTGCCCGCGCGTCGTCAGCACGCCGATGACGTCGCAGCTGACATTGCCCAGCCGGATGCGCGTGCCCACCGCGTTGCCGGACGGGAACAGGTTCTTGCGCACGGTATTGCCGATCAGGCACACCGCCTTGCCCGCCTCCTGCTCCGCCGGCGACCAATAGCGCCCGGCGGCGAGCGGCCACGGCTGCACCGTGTTGAACGCCAGCGTCGTGCCGTTGATCGTCGTCGACCAGTTCGCGCCTTCGTAGATGGCGGTGGCGCTGGCGTTGGTCTGCGGCGCGACCGCTGTGACGCCCGCGATCTGCGTCGCGATCGCGTCGGCATCGCCGATCTTGAACGGCGGCGGGGGCGGACCACCGCCACCCCGGCCAAAGCCTTGGCCGGGTCGCACCTGCAACACGTTGCTGCCCAGCGCGCTGATCTGCTGCTGCACCGCGGCCGTCGTCGCCTTGCCCAGCGTCACCATCGTGACGACCGCGCCGACGCCGATGACGATGCCCAGGATCGTCAGGAACGAGCGCAGCAGATGCCGCCGGATCGACCGGATCGCGAGGATGAAGGTGGTGCCTAGCATTGATGATCCTTCTTCCCCTCTCTCGTCGGGAGAGGGGCAAGCCGCCTTCGGCGGCGCCGGGTGAGGGTGGGAGCGTGACGGCTGCGCCCAGTCGCCCTCACCCTTCCGCCGACCTCCGGCCGGCTCCCTCCCTCTCCCGATGGGAGAGGGACCGTCATGCCACCGCCTCGCCCTGCCGATGCTGAGCCTCGATCCGCTCGACCAAGCCGTCCTTGAAATGCACCACGGTGCGCGCGAACGCCGCCATGTCGGGTTCGTGCGTCACCATCAGCACGGTGATGTTGGCGGTGCGGTTGAGGTCGGTCAGCAACTCCATGATCTCGACCGAGCGTTCGCTGTCGAGGTTGCCGGTCGGTTCGTCGGCGAGCAGCACGTCGGGCTGCGTCACGATCGCCCGCGCGATGGCGACGCGCTGCTGCTGGCCGCCCGACAGTTCCGCGGGCGTATGATCCCACCAGCGATCGAGCCCCACCTTCTCCAGCGCCGCCATACCCAGCTCGCGCCGCGTCTTCTTGTCCTCGCCGCGATAGAGCAACGGCAGCTCGACATTCTCCAGCGCGCTGGTGCGGCTCAAGAGGTTGAACCCCTGGAACACGAAGCCCAGGTAGCGCCGCCGCAGCAGAGCGCGCTGGTCGCGATCCAGCGTTTCGACATGGTGGCCGCGGAACAGGAAGGTCCCGCCCGACGGCACGTCGAGGCAGCCAAGAATGTTCATCGTCGTCGACTTGCCCGACCCCGACGGCCCCATGACCGCGACGAAATCACCCGCCTGGATGTCGAGATCGACGCCCTTCAACGCCTGAAACTGCGTCGCGCCGGTGCCATAGACCTTCGTGACGTTGCGGAGGGAGATGAGCGGGTCAGCCATGGGCAACGTCCCGCTTTCCCGCCACGGAGAGAGGCACGCAACAGCGCCACGCCCTACCCGTCACCCCGGACTCGTTCCGGGGTCCACTCCGCGGCGAGGGGAATGGCTGGAGGCTCAAGCGGTGCCGCCGCTGCCCGGTGGACCCCGGAACGAGTCCGGGGTGACGGGGGTGGCTTGGCAGACGTCGCCGCATTTCCACAATCCCCGCAACGGCGCGCTTACTGCCCACCGGCCCCGCCCCCGCGACGGCCGCCACCGGCACCGCCCGCACCGCCACCGCGCCGCGATCCGCCGGCTTTGTCGCCATTGCCCGCCAGCTGGCCGGTGATCACCTGCTGGCCCGGCTTCAGGTCGCCGCTCAGCACCTCGGTCATCGTGCCGTTGGTGTCGCCCGTCGTCACCTGCACCGGCTGCGGCTGGGCGTCGGCGCCCTTGACGTAGACCGTCTGCGTCGCGCCGCGGCCCAGCGTCGCAGTCCGCTCCGGCCGGTCGCGGCGCGGGCGGAAGGTCAGCGATCCGGCGATACCGCCGCTCGATCCACCAGCCGACGCGCCGTCGCTCGGCTTGAAGCGCAGCGCTGCATTGGGGACGAGCAGCACGTTCTGCTTGTCCGACGTCACGATATCCGCGGTCGCGGTCATGCCCGGGCGCAGCTGCAACGACGGGTTGGCGACGGTCAGGTCGGCGGCATAGCTCACCACCTGGTTCGACGAAGCGGTCGTCGCCGTCGTCGCGGTGGAGCTCGCCGAATTGACCGTCAGGTTCGATCCCAGATCGACGCGGCTGATCGTCGCGGGAAAGGTGCGGCCGGGGAAGGCGTCGACGGTGAAGGTCGCTTTCTGCCCGGTCTTCACCTCGCCCACGTCGGCCTCGTCGATCGCGACCTCCAGCTTCATCTGGGACAGGTCTTCGGCGATCACGAACAAAGTGGGCGTGTTGAACGAGGCGGCGACGGTCGCACCCGGATCGATCTGGCGCGCCAGCACCACGCCGTTGACCGGCGAGCGGATGATCGCGCGCTGCCGCTGCGTCTGGCTCTGCGCCAGCAGGGCCTGCGAGGCGCTGACGTTCGCCTGCGCGGTCTTCAGCGCCGCGATCGCCCGCTGGTAATCGGCGCGACCGGACTGGAGCTCGGTGCCCGACGGCACGCGCCCGTTCGACAGCTTGTACACCTCTTCGAGGCGGGCGAGCTGCGCGCGGCTTTCGGCGACGGTCGCCTGCGCCTGGTTCACCTGCGCCTGGTTGGCGGCGATCTGCGCGCGCTGCTGGCGAATCTGGTCGTCGATCTGCTGCGGGTCGATCAGCGCGAGCGGCTGGCCCGCCCGGACGCGATCGTTGACGTCGACCACCACCTTGGTGACGAGGCCCGACAGCTGCGAGCCGACCGTCACCTGGTTGGTGGGCGCGAGCTTGCCCGTCGCGGAGACGGTAACGGTCAGGTTGCCGCGCTCCACGCCCTGCGTCGCATAGCCCGCCTCGGCCTTGCCGCCGAAGCAGCTCTTCAGCAGCAGTGCGAGCAGCACCACGCCGATCGCGACCAGCGCCCATTTCACATAGCGGCGCCACACCGGCACCGGCTTCACGCCGAGGAAATCGTCGAGCTGTGCGTCGGCCATCAGCGGGGTTCCGTTGCGAAAATGGGGGTAGCGCCGCGCTCGGGCGCCTGCGGCACGACGCTGGGGTCCCAGCCACCGCCCAGCGCATCGTACAGCGCGATCAGTGCCGTCGCTTGGTCGGAGCGCGCCTGCGTCAGGCCGTTCTGCGCCGAAAGCAACGCGGCTTCCTGCTGGTTCAGCGTCGTGAAGTCAGTAAGCCCGGTGCGATACTGGCTGCGGCTCAAGATCGCCGAGGCGTTGGCGGCATCATAGGCGATGGCGAACTGCGTCTCGCGCCGCCGCGCCGAATCCAGCGCGACGATGGCATTTTCGATATCCTCGAGCGCCAGCAGCACCACGCCCTTGTAATTGGCGAAGGCCGTATCCGCCGCCGCCTCGTTGCTCCGCACCTGCGCGCGCAGCCGGCCGCCGTTGAAGATCGCCTGCGTCAGACCCGCGAACAGGCCGCCGGTGATCGCATCGCCGAGGCCCGTCAGGCTGGTCGCGTTGCTGTTGATGTTCCCTGTGATCGCCAGCGCCGGATAGAGTTGCGCCTTGGCGACGCCGATCCGCGCGGTGGCGGCGGCCAGCGTGCGCTCGGCACTGCGCACGTCCGGGCGGCGGCGCAGCGCATCGGCGGGGATGCCGACGCCAACACTCGCCGGCCCCTTCGGAATGGCACGCGGCGCCGCGAGCGCACTACGCAGCGCGCCAGGCGCCTGCCCGGTCAGCACACCCAGCCGCGCGACGGCGGCGGCATATTGCTGTTCGATCTGCGGCACGCTCGCCGCGGTCTGCGCCCGCTGGCTGCGCGCCTGTTCGACATCGACCGACGAGACGAGGCCCGCCTGCACGCGGAACCCCGCGATCTCCAGATTGTCGTCCTGGATGGCCAGGCTGGCGCGCGCATTGGCGAGCTGCGCCTGATAGGCGCGCGCCAGCACGTAGTTACGCGCGACCTCGCTTTCGACGCTTAGCAGCACGGTCGCATAGTCGAACCCGCTCGCGTCATATTGCGCGCGGCTCGCCTCCACCGTCCGGCGGATCTCGCCGAACAGGCCGACCTGATAGCTCGCCGACAGGCCGGCCGAGAAGCTGTTGGTGCCGCCGCCACCCGTGTCGACCACGGTGCCGTCGGGCAGCGTGAACGAGCGGCCACCGCCGCGCAGGTTCTCGTTGCGCTGATAGCCCGCCGACCCGGACAGCGTCGGCAGCAGCGACGCGCGGCTCTGCACCAGCGCCTCGCGCGCCTGCCGCAGCCGCCCGATCGCCTGCGCGATATCGGTGTTGGCGCCACGCGCCTGCTCGACCAATTGGCCGAGCACGGGGTCGTCGAAGTTCGACCACCAGCGCGTCAGATCTTCCGGACTGGCCGGCGCCGGCACCGAATAGGCGGTAGGAACGCCCAGCTCGGCGGGCGTCTTCGCGCGATAATCGGGGCCGACGGTGCAGCCCGCCAGGGCCAGCGCGGCGAGCGCCGGAGCGGCGAACGGGGAAGCGGTCAGGCGAGCCATGCGTCCTGTGTGATCAACACACCGCACCGCGTCCAGCGCTTTTATGTCGCAAAATGTCACGTCCGCGTCATCAGCGCCCCTGAAACGCCGGCTTGCGCTTTTGCAGGAACGCCATGCCGCCCTCGGTCGAATCCGCCGATCCCCGCGCGGTGCGTTGCGCATCCGCCTCGGCGGCCAGCGCCGCGGCATAGTCGCTTTCCATCGCCCGGCCCAAGGCGCGCCGCATCAGGCCAAGCGCCACCGTCGGCCCGGCCGCCAGCCGCGTCGCGAGCGCCAGTGCCTCGGCTTCCAGCGCTTCGTCGGCAACGACGCGGTGGATCATGCCCCAGTCGAGTGCCTTGGCCGCCGGCACACGCTCGCCGAGCAACATCATCTCCGCCGCCCGCGCCCGCCCGATCAGCCGTGGCAGCATCCACGACGCGCCACCGTCCGGCACCAGCCCGATATTGACGAACGCCTGCAGGAAATAGGCGGTCTCGCTCGCCACGCAGAAATCCGCGGCCAGCGCCAGGCTGCACCCGATCCCCGCCGCCGGTCCACGCACCGCGCTGACCACCGGTACGCCAAGATCGGCGATCGCCAGCATCGTCGGGTTGTACTGGTCAGTCAGCGCCGCATAGGTCGCCTCGCCGGGATCGTCGGCGCCCAGCGCGCCGCCGCCGACGTCCGCGCCCGAACAAAAGGCCCGCCCCGCCCCCGCCAGCAGCACCGCCCGCGCGCCATCCAGTCGCGCCAGCGCGTCGCGCAGCTCGTCGAACAGCGCTGGCGGCGCCGCATTCAGCCGATCGGGCCGGTTGAGCGTCAGCACCAGGACCGCGCCCTGCCGCTCGGCCAGAATATGCTCATACGCCATGGTCACGTCTTCCTCTCCCGTACAGCGTCGATTCCACCGGTCCGTCCGCCGCTCGCCCCGAGACATAGCGAAGTGCGGAGCGGGTGCCATAGGGGACTTCGGCCGATCCCGGATCAGCCCATGATGCGATGCGCGATGGCACAGGCATCAGCGTCCGTCAGCAATTCGGACCTTTCATGCGCCAGAGACCGTCATCGCGACGTTTTCCAATCCCCGAGCGCAACATAATAAGACAATGTTGCATACATATCACAATGCCAAGAAACGTTCACAATGCTGTCATTTTGTTGCTTGATCCGAATGCGGCGAACCGATCTTATGGCCCCTAGAGGCTCCGTAAGGGGCTGGGACCAAAGGGGTTAATTCGTGAAACTGTCGCATCTCTATGCGGCGACGGCGATCCTGCCGCTCGCCCTCGCTACTGCTTTGCCTGCGTTCGCGCAGACCACCGCCACCGATACCCAGACCAGCCCGGTCCCCGATCCCACCCAGGTCCCGACCGACCAGCAGAACCCGCAGTCGCCCAACGCCGACGCGGGCAGCAACACGCAGAGCGGCGGCGACATCGTCGTCACCGGGTCGCGCATCCGCCGCGACGAATTCTCCGTTTCCGATCCGATCACCGTCATCGGCAAGGACGAGATCACGCAGGCCGGCTTCGCCAGCGCCGCCGACGCGCTGCAGAGCAACGCGATCACCCAGGGCACGTCGCAGATCAACAACACCTACGGCGGCTTCGTCACCGACGGCGGCACCGGCGCGAACACGCTCGGCCTGCGCGGCCTCGGCCCGAACCGCACGCTGATCCTGCTCAACGGCCGCCGCCTGGCGCCAGGCGGCACGCGCGGCTCGGTGGTCGCCGCCGACCTCAATGTGCTGCCGACTGCGATCATCGACCGGATCGAAGTGCTGAAGTCCGGCGCGTCGTCGGTCTACGGCTCCGACGCGGTCGCGGGCGTCGTCAACATCATCACCGACAAGGCGCTGACCGGCCTGCAGCTCGACCTGCAGACCAACGTGCCCGCCGTCGGCGCCGGCGTCGATCGCCGCGCCAGCGCCAGCTTCGGCATGCAGACCGATCGCCTCGGCATCGTCGGCTCGCTCGAATATCGCAAGCGCAACGCGCTCGCCCGCGGCGACGTGCCGTTCTTCAACTGCCCGATCGGCGGGTTCCTCGATGGCGAGGGGTCGGCCTTCGGCTCGGGCGATCCCTTCCCGGTCGGCGATCCGCGCAACTGCTTCACGATCGACAATGGCGGCACCACGATCAACACGCTCGGCCTGCCGACGCGTCAGGCGATCGGCCGCACCAGCGGCGTGCTCGGCAACTTCAACCGCTTCGTCCCCGCCCCCGTCGTCACCACCGGGCCGTTCCCCGGCTATCTCGGCGTCGGCAATTATGATCGCGACACGTTCGATCCGGCGATGCAGCGCGAACCGCTCGTCACCGGCGTCGAAACCTACACGGGCTATCTGTCGGCGACCTACAAGCTGCAGGCGCTCGGCAATGCAGAGGTCTATGGCGAACTGCTCGGAACCCGCCGCAAGTCGGGATCGCCGCTGTATCGCCAGCTGTCGCTCGACTATCTCCAGGGCAGCCCGCTGCTCCCGGCGAACATCCGCAACGGCTCGTTCGCCAACCCGACAAACACGTCGAGCGGCAGAATCATCGCGGCGCGCGCCTTTATCGGCTTCGGCCTGACCGAAGACGCGCAGACCGTCGATTACGTCCGCGCTTCGGGCGGCATCCGCGGCGACTTCTTCTTCCCCGGCTGGCGCTATGACGCCTATGTCGGCAAGTCGTGGAACGATGGCGTCTACACCGGTCAGTCGTTCCTGATCGATCGCCTCGCCAACTCGCTCAACGTCGTCGCCAACCCCGACGGCACCTTCAGCTGCGCCAGCGCCGCCTCCAACCCCAATTGCGTCGCCGCCCCTGCGCTGACCGCCGGGGTGATCGGCGGCCAGCTGCCGCAGAACTTCCGCAACTACATCTTGGCGAATACCCGCGGCACGACGGCGTTCCGTGAGACGACTTATGCCTTCAATATCGACGGCCCACTGTTCAAGCTGCCGGGCGGCGATGCGCAGCTGGCCCTGGGCGTCGAGCACCGCCGCCAGAGCATCAACGACCAGCCCGACCTCAACTCGATCAACGGCAATCTGTACGGCCTGACCGCCGCGACGCCGACGGTCGGCAAGGACAACGTCAAGGAAGCGTTTGGCGAAATCTTCCTGCCGCTGCTGCAGGACCTGCCCTTCGCCTATCGCCTGAACGTCACCGCCTCGGGCCGCTATACCGATTACGCCTCCTACGGCTCGGGCACGACCTACAAGGTCTCGGCGGAGTGGGAACCGTTCCGCGGCTTCGGCTTCCGCGGCAGCTACGGCACGTCGTATCGCGCGCCGGCGCTCGCCGAACAGTTCCTGGGCGCGACCAGCGGCTTCCTGCCGACCAACTCGGACCCGTGCAGCGGCCTGCCGGTGCCCGCGCAGCAGTCGCCCAACCAGCAGATCATCGCGCGCAACTGCGCCTCGATCGGCCTGCCGGCGGACTTCGAACAGCGCAACAGCATCACCTCGTTCCGCGTCGGTGGGGCAGAGGCGGGCTTGAGCGCGGAAACCTCGACCAACTGGACGGTCGGCGCGGTGCTGCGTCCGCGCCTGCCGGAATCGGTCGGCCAGCTGTCGCTGTCGCTCGACTATTTCGACGTGAAGGTCGACAACGGCGTGTCGGACCTGTCCGGTGCGACGATCCTGTCGCGCTGCTACAGCAACCCGAATTTCGATGCGAACGCCGGGTTCTGCCGCTTCGTGCAGCGTGACGCCAATCAGGCGCTTACCGTCACCAGCAGCTTCGTGAACCTGTCCGAAAACATCGTGAAGGGTTACGAGTTCAACGGCCGCTACGCCCGCAACCTGTTCGGCGGCAAGTTCGTCTTCAACGCGAACGTCACCAAATACACCGAACAGTCGACCCGCCTGTTCCCCGAGGAATTCCTGACCGACGCCAACGGCATCGTCACCTCGCCGGAATGGGTCGGCAACTTCGACGCCAACTACACCGTCGGTCCGATGACGGTCCGCTACGGGCTCGACTGGATCGGCGGTGACCACAACAAGACGTACAATTACTTCGCATTCGACAATTTGACCGGCATCACCGATCCGGCGCTGGTTCAGCAGTATCGCGACAATTACTTCCTGGAAGCGGACGGCTACGTCCTCCACCAGCTGTCGGTGCAGTTCAACGTGCAGAAGAAGTACCAGTTCACCTTCGGCGTGCGCAACCTGCTCGACACCAAGCCCCCGCGGATCACCTCCATCGGGTTCACGACCATCGGCAACGCCCCACTCTATTCGGGCTATGATTATGTCGGCCGGTCGTTCTTCGCGAACGTCAACGTCAAGTTCTAACCTGTATCGGAAGGCTCCGGGGCAACCCGGGGTCTTCCTTTTCCCTCATGACGACGATCGACCCTCAACCGCCCTGCGACGCTCGAGCCGAAGCGATCCGGGCAAACCTGCGCCTGGCCCTGGCCGATCAGGTGAAGGCGTGGCAGGTGCCGCAATCGACCGCCGCCGCGCGGCTCGGGATCGGGCGCTCGACGCTCAACAACATCCTCAACCACGACAACCGCCGGATTTCGATCGCGTCGCTGATCACGATGCTGTCGCGCGCCGGCGCCGATGTGTCGGTGGAGGTGGCACTCGCGCCGGCTTGGCCTGAGGCGCAATGAGGCACCGGATTCGTCATCGCGAGCGAAGCGTGCTTCGCTTGTGCTCGCAATGACGGACTAAACCGGGCTGCCGTTTCTTAACAAGACGGCCGAAACACCCTTACCGCCCGGACCAATTCCCCGGCCGCTTCTCGACGAAGGCCGCCATGCCTTCCTTCTGGTCCGCCGTGCCGAACAGCCCGTTGAACAGCCGACGCTCGAACTGGATGCCCTGCGCCAGCGGCGTTTCGAACGCGGCGTTCACCATTTCCTTGTTCGCCAGCACGGCAAGCGGCGCCATCGCGGCGATCGACGCGGCGGTCTTCACCGCCTCCTCGACCAGATCGGCCGCCGGGACGATCCGACTGACGAGGCCGGCGCGCTCCGCCTCGGCGGCATCCATCATCCGTCCCGTCAGGCACATCTCCATCGCCTTCGCCTTGCCGACCGCGCGGGCGAGCCGCTGCGATCCGCCCATACCGGGGCTGACCGCCAGCTTCACTTCGGGCTGACCGAATTTGGCGGTGTCGGCTGCTAGGATGAAGTCGCACATCATCGCAAGCTCACAGCCGCCGCCCAGCGCATAGCCGGCCACCGCCGCGATCACGGGCTTGCGCGTCTGCGTCAGCCGCTCATAGCCCGCGAAATGGTTCGTCCCGTACATGGCGGCGAAGTCCATCGCGGCCATTTCCTTGATGTCCGCACCCGCTGCGAACGCCTTGGCGCTGCCGGTCAGCACCGCGCAGCCCTGGCTTGCGTCGGCGTCGAACGCCGCAAGCGCCGCCAGCAGGTCGGCCAGCACCTGCGCATTGAGCGCGTTCAGTGCCTCCGGCCGGTTCAGCGTGATGAGCGTCACGGCATCGCGCCGCTCGACGAGGATGGTCTTGTAATCGGACATAGGGGGCCTCTCCTTAATTCGGCGTCCACGCCTCGGCGGGCGGCAAAGGCGCAAAGATCTGGTCGATCAGGTGATCGGTCACGGCCTCCGGCGTCGCCGGGTTCCAGCGCGGGCTATTGTCCTTGTCGACGATCACCGCACGCACGCCTTCCAGGAAATCGTGGCGCTGCACGACATGCGTCGCGACCGCATATTCTTGGCGCATCTCGTCGGCGAAGCTCTGCATCAGGCTGCCGTCGTACAGCAGGCGCAGCGACACCTTCATCGACTGCGGCGACTTGGTCTTGAGGATCGCCAGCTGTTGCGCGGCGAAGTCACCCCCATCCGCCTCCAGCGCCGCGAACACCTCTTCCAGCGTGTCGGAGGCGAACAGCCGGTCAATGTCGGCGCGATGGTCGAGCAGCGCTGCATGCGGCGCCGCGACGCTCGCCGCAGTCAGGATCGCGTCGATACCGTGCGGGTCGGCGGCGATCGCCGCCTTCACCTCAGGCAGCGCGCTCGCGGGCAGGTAATGCGTCGCCAGGCCCAGCGCATGCGCCTCGGCCCCGTCGAGTCGGTGGCCGGTGAGCGCGATGAACTGGCCGATCCGCCCCGGCAGGCGCGACAAATACCAACCGCCGCCGACGTCGGGGAACAGGCCGATTCCCGTTTCCGGCATCGCGAACTTCGTGTTCTCGGTGGCGACGCGATAGCGGCACGGCAGCGCGATGCCGACGCCGCCGCCCATCGTCACGCCGTCCATGAACGCGACGGTCGGCTTGGCATAGGCGAACAGCCGATGATTGAGCTGATATTCGGTATGGAAGAAGGCCCGCGCCGCCGCCCCGTCGCCCGCGCCGCTGTCGGCCAGCATGCGGATATCGCCGCCCGCACAGAAGCCGCGCGCGCCCTTGGGATCGCCGTCCGCTGAGGGCGCGTGGTCGATCATCACCGCCGCGATGTCGCCATCGGTACGCCAATCCTCCAGCGCCGCAAGCATCGCCTCGCACATCGCCATGTTGAGCGCATGCAGCGCGCGCGGCCGGTGCAACCGCAGCCGCCCGAGCGCGCCATTGATCTCGATCAAAACATCCTGGGTCATGGTCGCGAGCTTTGCCGGGCGGCAGGCCGCGCGTCCATACCGATCCGACGAATTGGCCTGCCTAAGGGTTTGACTCGCGCCCGACCCCGGCCCATTTCAACACCATGCCCGCGTTGCGTCCGAAACAGACCCTTGATTCCGCCCCTCAATGGCCGCTCGGCGGCGGAGAGTGCGGTGCGCTGATCCGCGATCATGACTGGTCCGCGACTCCGCTGGGGCCGGTTGCTGACTGGTCGGGCGCGCTGCGTACGACGGTCGCCAATATCGTCAACTCGCCGGTGCCGAAGGTGCTGATGTGGGGGCCGGACAATGTCCTGATCTACAACGACGCCTACACCGCCATCGCGGGCGACAAGCATCCGGCGGCGCTCGGCGGCACCGCCGAAGGCGTCTGGCCCGAAATCTGGGACTGGAACCGCGCGATCCTCGATCGGTCCGCGACCGGAGAGGTCGTCGCCTATCGCGACCAGCCGATGACGCTGCTGCGCGACGGCGTACCGCAGACCTTCTTCTTCGACCTGTTCTACACCCCCGTCTACCTCGACGACGGGACGGTCGGCGGCGCGATGTGTACGGTGATCGACAATACCGCGCGCGTCAGCGCGGAGGTGGCGGTCGCGCACAGCGTCGCCGAATTGCGCACCATCACCGACGCGTTGCCGGTCCTCATCTCGTATCTCGACCGCGATCTGGTCTACCGATTCGCCAACGGCGCCTATCAGCAGTGGTTCGGCCGTACGCCGGATCAGATGGTCGGCTGCCACCTGCGCGAGGTGTTGGGCGAGGAGAGTTACGCCGAGCGCCTGCCGCTGGTCGAACGCGCGCTCGCGGGGGAACCGATCGCGTCGGAAGGACGTCTGCCGCATCGCGACGGCAGCTTCCACCGCGCCGACATCCGGTACATCCCCCGCATCGGTGACGATGGCGACGTGCTGGGCATCCATGTTCTGGTGACCGACGTCGAAGAGCGCGCGCAACGCGAAGCGGCGGTCCGTCGCAGCAACGACCGCTTCCGCGGAGCGATGGAGGCGGTCCACGGCGTCTTGTGGACCAATTCGCGGGATGGTCAGATGACCGGCGAGCAGCCCGGCTGGGCGGCGCTGACCGGGCAATCGCGCGAAGACTATGCCGGCTATGGTTGGGCGGACGCCGTCCATCCCGAGGATTCGGATGCGACCGTCGCGGCGTGGAATGCCGCGGTCGCCGCCAAATCGGTCTTCGTGTTCGAACATCGCGTCCGCCGCCATGACGGCGCGTGGCGCAACTGCCTGATCCGCGCGCAGCCGATCACGGATGCCGACGGCGAGATCGTCGAATGGGTCGGCGTCCATACCGACATCACCGAACAGCGCGCCGCCGAACAGTCGCTGCGCGATCAGGCCGAGCATCTGCAACGACAGGTCCGCCATCGCGAACGGGCCGAGGAACAGTTGCGCCACCTCAACGAACATCTCGAAGCGCGCGTCATCTCCGAAATCGGCGAGCGTCGCCGCGCCGAGGCGGCGCTGGCCCAGGCGCAGAAGATGGAGACGATCGGCAAGCTGACCGGCGGCGTCGCGCACGATTTCAACAACCTGCTGCAAGTCGTGTCGGGCAACCTTCAGCTGCTCGCCAAGGACATCGCCGGCAACGATCGCGCCGAACGCCGCGTCGCCAATGCGATGGCCGGCGTGTCGCGCGGATCGAAGCTCGCCGCGCAGCTGCTCGCCTTCGGCCGGCGCCAGGCGCTGGAACCCAAGGTCGTCAACGTCACCCGCTTTGTCCAGGGCATGGACGACATGCTGCGCCGCGCGATCGGCGAGGGCGTCGAGGTGGAGACGGTGTTCGGCGGCGGCCTGTGGAATTGCTTCATCGATCCCGCGCAGATTGAGAATGCGCTGCTCAACCTCGCGATCAACGCGCGGGACGCGATGAGCGGCCAGGGCAAGCTGACCATCGAACTCTCCAACGCGCATCTCGACGACGAATACGCTCGCACCCATGACGAGGTCGAGCCGGGCCAGTATGTCATGCTTGCGGTCAGCGACACGGGCACCGGCATGACGCCCGATATCGTCGACAAGGTCTTCGAACCTTTCTTCTCGACCAAGTCCGAGGGCAAAGGATCGGGCCTTGGCCTCTCCATGGTCTATGGCTTCGTCAAACAGTCGGGCGGCCATGTGAAAATCTATTCGGAGCCCGGCCACGGCACGACGATCAAACTGTACCTGCCGCGCAGCATGGACAGCGAGGACGTCGAGGTCATCGTCAATACCGGCGCGATCGAGGGCGGCACCGAAACGGTGCTGGTCGTCGAGGACGATGACGAGGTGCGCGCCACCGTCGTCGAGATGCTGGGCGATCTCGGCTATCGCGTGCTGAAGGCGGTCGACGCGCAAAGCGCGCTCAGCGTCATCGAAAGCGGCATCCCGATCGACATGCTGTTCACCGACGTGGTGATGCCCGGCACGCTGAAGAGCCCCGAACTCGCGCGCAAGGCGAAGGAGCGCCTGCCCGAACTCGCGGTGCTGTTCACCAGCGGCTATACCGAAAATTCGATCGTGCATGGCGGCCGCCTCGACGCCGGCGTCGAGCTGCTGTCGAAGCCGTATACGCGCGAGGCGCTGGCCCGGAAGTTCCGCACGGTCCTCGCCAACCAGCGCCAGCGCAGCGCCAGCCTGGCCGCGCGCGATCTGACCACGGCGCCTGCCCCGCTGCGCAGCGCCGCGGGTGCGGCAGGACAGGTCACGGTGCTGCTAGTCGAGGATGACGAGGTGATCCGCGCGACCACCGCCGAAATGCTGCAGGCCTGCGGCTATGTCGTCGTCGATGCGGCGAGTGCGGAGGATGCCGCCACCGCGCTCCAGACGGTGCCGATCGACGTGCTGGTCACCGACGTCAATCTGCCCGGCGCCTCCGGCCCGGCCTTCGCGGCCCGCGCGCGCGATCTGCGTCCGGGTGTCGGCATCGTCTTCGCGACCGGCGACACCGCGGGCGTGCCCCCGGGCACCGGCGCGGTGCTGCTCGCCAAACCTTATGGTGCCGATGCGCTCCAGGCCGCCATCGCCGCAGCGCGAACGGGCGAGACACCGGTGCAGGCGCGCAAGCTGGAACGCGAGGCGGACTGACCGTAACGACCGGCGGGGCGCCTCGCCCTCAGCCGAACGGCAGTTCGCCGTCGCGTCGTTCCAGCGCCAGCAAGTGCGCCTTCGCCGTCATGCCGCCCGCAAAGCCGGTCAGCTTGCCCGTCGATCCGACGACGCGGTGGCAGGGCACGATGATCGAGATCGGGTTGCGCCCGTTCGCCGCGCCGACTGCCCTCGACGCATCCGGCCGGCCCAGCGCCAGCGCGATCGCGCCATAGCTGCGCGTCTGGCCATAGGGGATGGTCAGCAGCGCCGCCCACACGGCCTTTTGAAAGTCGGTGCCGCGCATATCGAGCGGTACGTCGAAGACCCGCCGCTCACCCGCGAAATAGGCCGTCAGCTGCGCGGTCGCGGCCCGTAACATTGGATGGTCGTCATGCTGGCCGAGCGTGGGCAGTGGCACGCGTCGCGGATCGTCATCCGGCCACAGCACCGCGACCAGCCCGACGTCGCTCGCCACCAGCGTCAGAACACCCACGGGGGAATCGAGGCGCGTGGCGGCGAGCGTCATGGCGTCCGGGCTAACCCGAACGCCGACATCGGGAAAGCCCGTCAGTTGCGCAGCGAATCCGGCACGATGCCGCCATTCTCGGCCAGCTTTGCCATCACCGCCTTGTGCAGCGCGATATTCTGTTCGGCACTGCCGTCCTCGCCCGCATGGACGCCCAATTCCTGTCCCAGCTCGCGCCGCGCGGCGAGGCTGGAATCGAGGTCGAGCAGCTTCAGCAGATCGACGATCGACGATTGGTAATTGCCTCCGCCATTCTTCATCGTCGCCATTTCCGACAGCACCGCGCCGACATCGACCGGCGCCGCGGGCGTCGGCGCAGCGGGAGCGGCAGGAGCCTGCGGCGGCGCGGAGGTCGGCTGCGGCGCCTGCGGAGCAGCCTGGGCCGGCGCCGGGGTCGGGGCGGCCGAAGCGGCAGGCTTGTGGCCGAAAACCTTGCTCATGATGCTGCCGAAGATGCTCATCGTCATGCTCCCGTTGCGTCGCCGAAACAGCGACCGTCGCGCCATCAAACGTCGATGCGCGCCGAATGCTCCCCGCGCCGGAACGCAGCGCCGCGTCCGAACGTTGGCCACCCCGGATTGAGGGAGTGGACAATGTCTAAGAATTTCATGGGGATCGCGTCGGCCGCAGCGCTCGCGCTGGCGCTGTCCGCCTGCGGGTCGCGCACCGATACCGCCAACAGCGCGGACGCCACAATGGCGAACGACACCGCAGGCTTCGACGCGGCCAACGCCGGTGCGACCGGCGCCAACATGGGTGCCGCCTCGCGTCCCGCCGCCGGCCAGACCTTCGTCAACACCGCGGCGGCAAGCGACGCATTCGAGATCGCTAGTTCGAAGCTCGCGCTCGACAACAGTTCGTCGGCCGCGATCAAGAAATACGCCAACCAGATGATCGCCGCCCATACCGCGTCGACGGACAAGCTGAAGGCGACCGTTTCGGGCCTCACCCCGGCGATCACGCCCGACCCGACGCTCAACGCCGATCAGCAGGCGAAGCTCGATTCGCTGAAGGGCCTGACCGGCACCGCCTTCGACACCGCCTATATCGCGGCACAGCAGCAGGCGCACCAACAGGCCTATGACATGCTGACCGCCTATGGCGCGAGCGGCGACGTACCTGCGCTGAAGACCTTCGCCACCGGCCTCGCCCCCACCGTCGCGGCGCATCTCAACATGGCCAAGGGCCTGAAGGCCTAAGCCACGCCCGGTATCACGCTCAGCGCGGATGACGCCGCGCGAGAGCGATGCCGGCCAGGTTCTTCGATCGCGGCACATGGCGGACATGGACGCGATCGAAGCCCTTGCGCGCCTGTACCCAGGCATCGCGATGCGGCAGCAGTTGCGGACTGCGGCATGCCCAGCGCCCCAGCGCCTGTTCGACGATGGTCCGCGCATCGCCGATGAACAGCACATCGCGCGCGCCCGCGGCGGTGGCGATCGCCGCGGCGTACCGCAGCGCCAGCCACTCCGCCGTGCAATTGTCGCCGACGCCCATGTCGTCCCGAATGTAGCTGTGGCCATGCGCGACCACGCCGATTTCCATCCGCGCCGGATCGCCGCGCGCGCCGCCATCGAAATACAGCGTCATCCGATCCCTTGCGGAACGGCGCTGGCCCTCCACCTTTATGTCCCCGAACACCGCAGAGTCGTCAGGAGCCGTCATGACCGATACCCGCAAGGCCGTATTGCACCGGATGGTGCTTGCCGACCATATCTGCCCGTTCGGTGTGCGCGCCAAGCAGATCCTGCAATCCGAAGGATTTGAAGTCGAGGACCATATCCTGCGCACCCGCGAAGAGGTCGATGCGTTCAAGGCGGAGCGCGGCCTTGCGACCACGCCGTTGATCGAGATCGACGGAGAGGTCATCGGCGGCAGCGACGATCTGGAGCGCTGGCTCGCCAAGGTCGACTGAGCGCGAGGCCCGCGCCATGCCGGCGCCCGCCGTCGCCTTCGATCGCGACGTCGAACAGGTCGCACGGGCGCTTATCGGCGCGACCTTGCTGGTCGATGGCGTCGGCGGCACGATTGTCGAGACGGAGGCCTATGATGCCGACGATCCCGCCTCGCACAGTGCGCGCGGGCCGTCGCCACGCAATGCCGCGATGTTCGGGCCGGCGGGCCGCGCCTATGTCTACCGCAGCTACGGTATCCACTGGTGCTTCAACATCGTGTGTGCGCCCGGCAGCGCGGTGTTGATCCGCGCGCTCGAACCCACGCACGGTCTCGATACGATGATCGCGCGCCGCGGCCTCGCCGATCCGCGCCTGCTCTGCGCCGGCCCGGGGCGGCTGTGCCAGGCGCTCGGCATAGATGCGCGGCTCGATCACGCCCCGATCGATGCGCCACCCTTCACGCTGATCCCCGCCACCAGCGCAGCGCCCCTGCACGCCGGCCCCCGCATCGGCATTACCCGCGCGATCGACACGCCATGGCGCTTCTGTCTCGCCGGTTCGCGCTACCTGAGCCGGCCTGCGCGTTAGAGGGACAACGGTCGATCCGTCATTGCGAGTGCAGCGAAGCAACGACGCAGGGTGGGCGGCTCAAACCGCCCAGGCCAAAGCTGCCGACGATCGGCAAGATGCACCAGCTTTCGGTGTGTTTCGCGCTTCACCAAAACCAAAAACCGCAGATTTCCGCCATTCCAGTGTTTGGCATGCATAATGCACTACCACAGTCGCAGCCGCATCGGGCTGTCGCCTTTGGGAGGAAAGTCCATGTTCGCCACCACGCTCGCCGCCGCCATCCTGTCGATCACCACGCCCGCCGCCGCGCCGGCCCCGGCCCCCGCAGCGCCCGCCGCCGGCCAGAGCGACGCCGCCGCCCAGCCCGCCAAGGGCCGCTACAACCCGCGCGTCTGCATCGTCGATTACCCGACCGGCACGCGCATCCCCACCAAGACCTGCAAGCTGCTCGGCCAATGGCGCACCGACGGTATCGACCCGCTGCCGGGCAAGTGATCCTCCGGAATGCTGACCGCACGCCCGCCTCATGGCGGGATGTGCGGTCGGGCTGCGATCGACGGGGACCTTCCATGCTGCGCCTGCGTTCTCGCACGCACACATCATGGGGGTCCTCATCTTGCACAGCCTGCCCGACCGGCTCGACGCCGGCTCGCCCTATCCGCTCGGCGCGACGTTCGACGGCCTCGGTGTCAATTTCGCGGTCTATTCCGCCAATGCCGATGCGATCGAGCTGTGCCTGTTCGACGCCACCGGCAAGCGCGAGCTGAAGCGCATCGCCTTGCCCGAATGCACCGACGAGGTGTGGCACGGCTATCTGCCCGACGCCGGCCCGGGCCTGCTTTACGGCTATCGCGCGCATGGCCGCTACGAGCCCGAGAACGGCCACCGCTTCAATCCTAACAAGCTGCTGCTCGATCCCTATGCCCGCAAGCTGCACGGCCAGATCAAATGGACCGACGCGCTGCACGGCTACAAGGTCGGCCATCCGAAGGAGGACCTGTCCTTCGACAAGCGCGACAGCGCGCCCGCGATGCCCAAGGCGGTCGTCGTCGACGATCATTGGGACTGGTCGCGCGATACCAAGCCCAACACCCCCTGGTCCGACACCGTCATCTACGAAGCGCATGTGAAGGGTCTGACCAAGCTGATGGAGCTGGTTCCGCCGAACGAGCGCGGCACCTATGCCGGCCTCGGCCACCCCGCGGTCATCGCGCACCTCAAGCGCATCGGCGTCACCGCGCTCGAACTGCTGCCCATCCACAGCTTCACGCAGGACCGCTTCCTCCAGGAGAAGGGCCTGAAGAACTATTGGGGCTATAACACGCTCGGCTTCTTCGCCCCGGAACAGGCGTATATGGCGTCGGACAGCCAGGACGAGCTGCGTCGCGCCGTCCATCGCCTGCACAAGGCAGGGATCGAGGTGATCCTCGACGTCGTCTACAACCACACCTGCGAAGGCAGTGAAAAGGGCCCCACCCTGTCGTGGCGCGGGCTCGACAACGCCAGCTACTACCGCCTGGTCAAGGACCAGCCGCGCTACAGCATCAACGACACCGGCACTGGCAACACGCTGAACCTCAGCAAGGCGCGCGTCATCCAGATGGTGACCGACAGCCTGCGCTACTGGGCGACCAGCTTCGGCATCGACGGCTTCCGCTTCGACCTCGGCCTGACGCTGGGGCGTGAAGAGCATGGCTTCGATCCCGGTGCCGCCTTCTTCGATGTCGTCCGGCAGGACCCGGTACTCGGCCGCCTGAAGCTGATGGCGGAGCCGTGGGACGTCGGCCCCGGCGGCTATCAGCTCGGCAACTTCCCGCCCGGCTTTGCGGAGTGGAACGACAAATATCGCGACACCGTCCGCCAGTTCTGGCGCGGCGATGCCGGCCAGCGCGCCGATCTCGCCGCGCGCCTGTCGGGATCAGGCGACCTGTTCGACCGGCGCTCGCGCCGTCCCTGGGCGAGCATCAATCTGCTCTCGGCGCACGACGGCTTCACCCTCGCCGACACGGTGATGTACGAAGAGCGCCACAACGAAGCGAACGGCGAGGACAATCGCGACGGCCACGACAACAACCATTCGCGCAACTGGGGCCACGAAGGGCCGACCGACGATTCCGCGATCAACGATGCGCGCGGACGCGTGCAACGGTCGATGCTGACGACGCTGCTCGCCTCGCTCGGCACGCCGATGCTGGTCGCGGGCGACGAATTCGGTCGCACGCAACAGGGCAACAACAACGCCTATTGCCAGGACAATGCGATCAGCTGGCTCGATTGGGACGCCGCGGCGACGCCCGAAGGCCAGACGCAGATCGATTTCGTCGCCCGCCTGACCGACCTGCGCCGCCGCTACGCCGTGCTGCGCGCGCCGACCTTCCTCTACGGGCAGGATACGCCCGGACAGGGCGTCAACGACATCGAATGGTGGGACGAGCGCGGGCAGCAGCTCAGCGCGGAGGATTGGCAGAACCCCGAAGGCCGCGCGCTGATGATGCGCCGTGCCAGCCGCAATGCGGCCGGCGAGCTGGACGTCGTGTCGCTGTTGCTCAACGGTTCGCCCGATCCCGTCACCTTCCACCTTCCCCCGCCGCACGCGACGCGCATCGTCCTGATCGACAGCGCCAAGCCCGATCAGGGCGAGGTGGAGATCGAGGACGCCTATGAGGTTGCGCCGCAAGGCGCGGTCCTCCTCACCTGGACCGGCGCATTCGAGGACCAGGCATGACCAAGTGCTGGGGCGCGACGCCGCTCGACGACGGGCGCACCCGCTTCGCGCTCTGGGCGCCGGACGCTGCTGGCGTCGAGCTGGAGATCGACGGCGCCCCGCCGGCCGATATGGTGGCGGGCGACGACGGCTGGTTCGTCGCGACGACGCAGGCCCCTGCCGGAACGCGCTATCGCTTCCGCATCGGCGACACGATCGTCCCCGATCCTGCGTCCCGCGCGCAATCGGGCGGCGTTCATGGCTGGAGCTTGGTCATCGACCCGGCCTATCCCTGGACCGTCACCGACTGGCGCGGGCGGCCATGGGAAGAGACGGTGCTCGTCGAGCTGCATCCCGGCCTGCTCGGCGGTTTCCGCGGCGTCATCGATCAGCTCCCCGCCATCGCCGCGACCGGCATCACCGCCATCGAGCTCATGCCCGTGGGTGCCTTCGGCGGTACGCGCGGTTGGGGCTATGACGGCGTGCTGCCCTATACGCCGCACGAAAGCTACGGCGCCCCCGCCGATCTGCATGCGCTGGTCGACGCCGCGCACGGCTTCGGCCTCTCCGTCTTCCTCGACGTCGTTTACAATCACTTCGGTCCCGACGGGAATTACATCGGCCAATATGCCGCGGGCTTCTTCGATGCCGAGGTCCAGACGCCCTGGGGCGGCGCAGTCGCGATGCACGAAGAGTCCGTGCATCGCTTCTTCGTCGACAACGCGCTGATGTGGCTGCGCGACTATCGCATCGACGGCCTGCGCTTCGACGCAGTCCACGCCATCGCGGACGACGCCTTTCTCGACGCCATGGCCACGGAAATCCGCGAGGCGCTGCCCGATCGCCACATCCACCTCGTGCTCGAAAACGAACGCAACGATGCCGCACGGCTGCGCGATGGCGGCTATGATGCGCAGTGGAACGACGATTTCCACAACGTCCTGCACGTCCTGCTGACCGGCGAAACCAGCGCCTATTACACCGACTTCGCCGATCGCCCGGCCGAGCGCCTCGCCCGCTGCCTCGCGGAAGGCTTCATTTATCAGGGCGAAGGATCGGCGAACCATGACGGCACGCCGCGCGGCACGCCCAGCGCGCATCTGTCGCCGACCCGCTTCGTGTCGTTCCTCCAGAACCACGACCAGATCGGCAATCGCGCGCTCGGCGAGCGGCTGACCGTACTAACCGATCCCGCCAAGCTGCGTGCCGCGACCGCCTTGCTGCTGCTCGCCCCGCAAATCCCTTTGCTGTTCATGGGCGACACCGACGGCAGCGAGACGCCCTTCCTGTTCTTCACCGATTTCCACGACGACCTCGCCGATGCGGTGCGTGAGGGGCGGCGCAAGGAATTCGCCAAGTTCGACGCTTTCGCCGATCCGCAGGCGCGCGCACGCATTCCCGATCCCAACGCCCGCAGCACCTTCGAAGCATCGCGGCCCGAGCCCGGCCCGGACGCCGCCACATGGCGTGCGCTGTACCGCGACCTGATCACGCTGCGCATGACCCATATCGTCCCCCACCTTGCCGGCGCGATGGCGATCGGTGCGGAGGCGACCGGCGACGCCGCGGTCACCGCCCGCTGGCGCCTGGCTGACGGCAGCATGCTCACCATCGCGCTAGACCTCGCCGACACGCCCGCGCCGCTTGCCGCAGGCGACGGCGACCTGCTGCATGCCGAGGGCGACCGGTTCGCCGCCTGGATCGCGCGATGAGCGACCTCGCCACCCGCGCCAAGGCCGCCGGCATCGCCGTGCACTGGGAAGATGCGACCGGCCGCCAGCGCACCGTCGCCGACGATACGCTCGCCGCCATTCTCGACCGGCTCGACCGCTCGACCGACGGCGAGGCGACCTTCGTCACCGCCGATGTCGGCATGCCGATCGTCACCACCGCCGCACCCGGCGCCGCGACGCTGGCGCTGGAGCATGGCCCCCAGCGGATCGTGCAGGTCGCGTCCGACGGCACCATCCCACCGATAGGCGAACCCGGCTATCACCGGCTCGACACCGCGCGCGGCGCCATCACCCTCGCCATCGCGCCGCGTCGCTGCATTCCCGCGCCGCCCGGCCACAGCTGGAGTCCGGCCGTCCAGATCCCGGCGCTGCGCGGATCGCGCCCTGCCCCGTATGGCGACTTCGGCAGTCTTGCCGAGGCCGCCCGTGCCTTTGCCGGTGCCGGAGCCGACGCGCTGGCGATCAGCCCGACGCATGCGCTCTTCCCCGCCGACCCGTCGCGCTTCAGCCCCTATGCTCCGTCGAGCCGGCTGGTCCACCACGCCCTGCTCGCCAGCACCGCCGACGATGACACGGACTCGGGCGCACTGATCGACTGGCAAGCCGTCCTCCCCCGCCGCCTCGCCGCGCTGCGCCACGCCTTCGACCGCGCAACGCCGGACGAGATCGCCCGCTTCGACGCCGCCGCCGCCCGCCGCCCCGACTGGCAGCAGCACGCCCTTTACGACGCGCTGCACGCCCATTTCTTCGCGGAGAGCGGCGCGCACGGATGGCAGGACTGGCCCACCGCCTATCATGATCCCACCGCCCCGGCTGTCGAGGCCTTCGCGCGGGAGCATGCCGACGCCGTCCGTTTCTATAGCTTCCTGCAATGGCGCGCCGACACCGGCCTTGCCGACGCGCACGCCGCCGCGCGCGACGCCGGGATGCGCATCGGCCTGATCGCCGATCTCGCCGTCGGCATGGATGCGGGCGGCAGCCATGCGTGGAGCCGCCGCAGCGACCTGCTGACCGGCCTGTCGATCGGCGCGCCGCCCGATCCGCTCGGGCCGCAGGGGCAGAATTGGGGCATCACCGCGCTCTGCCCGTTCGCGTTGCGCCGCACCGGCTTCGACGCTTTCATCCGCACCGTCCGCGCAGGCCTGGCGCACGCGGGCGGCATCCGCATCGACCACGCCCTCGGCCTGTGCCGCCTGTGGGTCATTCCAGAGGGCGGCAAGCCCGGCGACGGCGCCTATCTCGCCATGCCTTTCACCGATCTGCTCCGCATCCTCGCCATCGAATCGCATCGGGCGAACGCGATCGTCATCGGCGAGGATCTCGGCACGGTGCCGCCCGGCTTCCGCGACACGCTGACCGCGCGTGGCATCTACGGCATGCGCGTCCTGCCCTTCGAGCGCGACGCGAACAGCTTCACCCCCTCCAAGGCATGGGACGCCTGCGCCGTGGCGATGACCGGCACACACGACACCGCGACGCTCGCCGGCTGGTGGACCGGGCACGACATCACCTGGGCGCACAAGCTGAAGCGCAGCGACAGCGATGAACCCAGCGACCGCCTCCGCCGCATCGGCGAAAAGAAGGCGCTATGGACCGCCGCCACGCAGGCCGGTGTCGCCAGCGGCCCCGTGCCGCACGATGCCGCGCCCGCGATCGACGCCGCGCTCGCCTTCACCGCGCAGGCACCCTGCCCGCTCACCATCGTCCCGCTCGAGGACCTGGTCGGGATCGAGGAACAGCCCAACCTGCCCGGCACGACCGACGAACACCCCAATTGGCGCCGCCGCATGCCCGACACGACCGAGGCGCTGCTCGCCCGGCCCGAGGTCGCCCGCCGCACCGCCATCCTCTCGCACAAGAGCCCCGCATGAGCCCCCGCGCCACCTATCGCCTGCAATTCCATAAGGGCTTCACATTCGCCGACGCCGAGGCGCTGGTCCCCTATCTCGACCGGCTCGGCATCAGCCACATCTACGCCTCGCCGGTCACCACCGCGGCAGCCGGGTCGATGCACGGCTACGACGTCATCGACCCCACGACGATCAATCCGGAACTCGGCGGCGAGGACGCCTTCCGCAGCCTCGTCGCCGCGCTCAAGGCGCGCGACATGGGGCTGATCATCGATATCGTCCCCAACCATATGGGCGTCGCTGGCGGCGGCAACGTATGGTGGAACGACGTCCTCGCGCGCGGGCAGGACAGCGAACACGCCCGCGTCTTCGACATCGACTGGAGCCGCCCGATCCTGCTCCCCGTGCTCGGCGATACGCTCGACACCGCGCTCGCCAACGGCGACATCGCGGTCGAGGGCGATCAGATCGTCGCCTATGGCGAACATCGTTTCCCAATCCGCCCCGAAGACCGGGGCAACACCGCCGACCTGCCCGCTCTGCTCGACCGCCAGCATTATCGCCTCGCCAGCTGGCGCACCGCCAACGACCTGCTAAACTGGCGCCGCTTCTTCACCGTCAACGACCTCGCCGGCGTCCGCATCGAAGACCCCGCCGTGTTCGAGGCGACGCACGCGCTCTATGTCCGCCTGTATGACGAAGGGCTGATCGACGGCGTCCGCATCGATCACGTCGACGGCCTGACCGACCCGATCGGCTATTGCCGCACGCTGCGCGACCGCCTTAGCCCCGATGCCTGGATCGTCATCGAGAAGATCCTCGGCGCCGGCGAAGGCCAGCCCGTCGGCTGGGGCGTCGACGGCACCAGCGGCTACGACTTTATGGAGCAGGTCGCGACGCTGATCCACGAACCGCTCGGCGCGCTGCCGCTCGAGGAGCTGTGGCAGGACATGAGCCACCGCTACCTCGATTTCGAAAGCGAGGAATTCGCCGCACGGCAGGACCTGCTGGCCTGGCAATTTGCGGGCCAGCTCGACGCCTGCGTCGCCGCCTTCGTCGCGCTCAACACCGATGACGCCGTCACGCCCGCGATGCTGCGCCGCGCGATCGAGCGATTGTTGTGGGTCTTCCCCGTCTATCGCACTTACGGCACCGGCGGTGCCGCCCCCGCCAGCGACGCCGCGATCCGCGGCGCGGTGCGCGAACGCGTCACCGACCTCATCCCGCCGGGCGAGGCGCATGTCGTCGATGCGATCCTCGCGTGGCTCGCCGGTGAAGGGCCAGGCGACGCGGCCGACGCGGTCCGTCGCTTCCAGCAGCTTTCCGCGCCGATCGCCGCCAAATCGGTCGAGGATACCGCTTTCTACCGCTCCGCCCGCCTGCTCTCCCGCAACGACGTCGGCTTCGACGCGACGATCCTCGGCATCGGCGTCGATGCCTTCCATGACCTGATGGCCGCCCGCGCGCACGACGTGCCGCACGCGATGCTCACCACCGCGACGCACGACCACAAGCGCGGCGAGGACCTCCGCGCCCGCCTCGCCGCACTCAGCGTCATGCCCGACGCCTGGCGTTCCCGCGTCGAGGCATGGGACCAGCTCTCCTGGGCCTGGGATCACGACGTCTCGGGCGCCGACCGCTACATGCTGCTCCAGACCATCGTCGGCGCCTGGCCGGACGAGGGCGCGACGCCCGATTTCGCCGACCGCATCAAGGCCTGGCAGCAAAAGGCGCTGCGCGAAGCACGCCTCCGCTCGTCATGGGAAGCCCCGGACGAGGCCTATGAAGCCGCCGCCGCCGCGCTGACCGATGCCTTCCTCGCAGATGCGCGCTTCGTCGCGGAGGTCACCGCCTTCGTCGCCGACCTGGCGCCGATTGCAGACGCCAATACGCTCATCCAGACGCTGCTCCGCTACACCGTGCCGGGCGTGCCCGACCTATACCAGGGCACCGAACTCGCCGACCTCAGCCTCGTCGATCCCGACAACCGCCGCCCCGTCGATTATGCGCAGCGTCAGGCGCTGCTCGACGCACCGCACGCGCCGGCCAAGTTCCGCCTGATCGCCGACCTGCTCGCGCAGCGCCGCGCCGCGCCCGCGCTGTTCGCCGACGGCGACTATCGTCCGGCACAGGTCGAGGGCAGCGACCGCATCCTCGCCTTCAGCCGCCACCACGCTGGCGCCACGCTGCGCGTCGCCGCGCTGATCCGCGGCACCGAGGTTCCGGACGCGACGATCCGCTTCGCCGACGGCACCACCTGCGCCGCCGCCGACATCTTCACCGCCTCACCGGTCTGGTACGCGCTCGGCTGAGCGCGTCGCCAGCCAGAAGATGGCATAGCCGAACAGGCCGGACACCAGCGATGCGCACAGGATCGCCAGCGACGCCATCTCGGTCTGCGCCACGTCGGTGAAGGCGAGTTCGGTGATGAACAGCGACAGCGTGAAGCCGATCCCGGCGACGCCACCGATCCCCAGCACCATCCGCCACGTCACCCCGTCGGGCAGGCGCGCGCCCAGCACGCGTGTCGCGATCCATGTCGACGCCATGAAGCCCAGCGGCTTGCCGATCGCCAGGCCGGCGACGATGCCCAGGCTCAGCGGTGCGTGCAGCGCCTCGGCGATCGCGTCGGGCGACAAATGGATGCGTACGTTGGACAGCGCGAACAGCGGCAGCACGACATAGGACACCCACGGCGTCAGGATGCGCACCAGCCGCTCCGCCGCCTCGTCGGTCGCCGCGACCATTTCGTGGATGTACCCTAGCTTCGCCTCGACCGCTTCCTCCTTTTCCTCCGCCTCCGCGGCATCGCCCGCGCGCGCCTGTTCGGATTGCGCCGCGCGCAACTCGTCCAAGGGCCGCTCGACGCGTTCGGCGAAGTCACCATGGCTGAGCCGCGACCGCGTCGGCAGCAACAGGCCGACCGCCACGCCCGCGATCGTCGGATGCACGCCCGACCCGAAGATGCCGATCCACACCACGGCGCCGAGCAGCACATAGGGGATCGACGCCACCCAGCGCAGCCGCAACAGTCCGACGATGCCTAGATACGCCGCGGCCGCCACCCCCAGGAACACCGGCTGTACCGACGCGGTATAGGCGAAGGCGATCACCAGCAGCCCGAACACATCGTCGATCGCCGCGAATGCCAGCAGCACCGCACGCACGGCCGGCGGCAGCCGCGTCGTGAACATCGCGACGACCGCCAGGCTGAACGCGGTATCCATCGCCGCCACCACGCCCCAGCCATGCGCGGCCGGCGTACCCCAGTTGAACGCCAGATAGATCGCCACCGGCACCACCAGCCCGCCGATCGCGCCCGCCACCGGGAATAGCGCGGTCTTGCGCGACGCGAGCGATCCCTTGACGAACTCGCGCTTCACCTCCGTCCCGATAATCAGGAAGAACAGCGGCATCAGCAGGTCGTTGACCCATTCCGCCGCCGGCCGCGCGAACGCCCAGGCGCCATAGCTCAGCCGGATCGGCCGATCCCACAGCCGCACATAGTCCGCACCCCAGGGCGAATTGACGACGATCAGCGCGACGAGCGACGCGATCAGCAACGGCCCGCCGGACACTTCGCCGATCGCGAAGAAGGGCCCGATCCGCTCTAGGATACGCGCGGCGGGGGAGTGATGCGCCCGGGCTTCCACCCGCCCGGACAGGCGCGGAGCAAGGCCCATGCGATCTCCTGATGGCATAAGTGCCATCCCCCATACGGCTCAGCCGCCCGTGCGTTCCGTAGCCGAAGCGCAACGTCATCAGCCTGTTAACCATTCCGCGCCTAATAGGTCGACAATGGACAGCGCATTCCTGCGCGACACCGATGCCGTACGGACCCGATCGATGCGCCTCACCGCCCCGCTTCTCGCCCTCGCCACCGTCCTGCCGGCGCTGCCTGCCGCGGCGCAGACGGTGACGCCGCTTGCCGAGGCGCGGCTGCGGTACGAACATGTCGAACAGGATGGCCTGCCGCAGGATAGCGACGCGGTGACGGTGCGGCTGCGCACCGGCGTGCAGGCTGCGATCGGCCGCCTCTCCGGCCTCGTCCAGGCGCAGGGGAACCTCGCGATCCTGCCCGACTATTTCGACGGCCTGCACGGCCCCGCCACGCTGCGCCCGCTGATCGCCGATCCCGACAGCGTCGCCATCTATCGCGCGCAGCTGCGCTATGCCGCGCCGGGCGTCGCGATCACCGCGGGGCGACAGGTGATCCAGCTCGACGACGAACGCTTCGTCGGCGCCGCCGCGTTCCGTAACAACGGCCAGACCTTCGACGCCGTGCGCACCGAGATCACCGCCGTGCAGGGCCTGAAGGCCGACGTCAGCTATGTCTGGTCGGTCCGCACGGTGAACGGCATCGAGGGGCGCGGCGCGCGGCCGACCGCGATCGGCGGCAACACCGTCCTCGCCAACCTCGGCTGGGATTCGCCGATCGGCAAGGTCACGGGCTTTGCCTATCTCATCGATGAGGACGAAGCGGCGGTGCAGGGCTATCGCCTGTCCAGCCAGACCTATGGTGGCCGCCTGGCCGGCGCGCAGCCGCTTGGCACCGCCAAGCTCGCCTATCAGCTCAGCTATGCGCGCCAGTCCGACTATCACCGCAACCCCAATATGTACGCCGCGGATTACTGGCTCGCCGACCTGTCGCTCGATCTGAACGGCCCGAAGGTCGGCGGGGGCTATGAAGTGCTCGGCGCGGGCCGTGGCGCCAGCGCAGGCGCCGCATACGCCAGCTTCCAGACACCCTTTTCCGCGATCTTCAAGTTCCAGGGCTGGGCCGACAAGCTCACCACCACCCCCGCCGACGGCATTCGCGACGCCTATGCGAGCGCCGGCTGGGGGTGGAAGCAGATCGGCACGCTGAAGGCGGTGTCGCTGACCGCCGTCTACCACCGGTTCGACAGCGACCGCCTGTCGCGACGCTACGGCGACGAACTCAACCTGCTTGCCAGCGCCAAGCTCGGCAAGACGACCGCCAGCCTGCGCTATGCCGATTATCGCGCCGACCGGCTGTTCACCGACACGCAAAAGCTTTGGATGCAGCTCGACTGGGCGCTGTAACGCCAGCGCCCAATCGCCCTTATCCCTGCATATCCTCGAGTTCGCGCCCGCGCGTCTCGTGGACCAGCTTCTGCACGAACACGAACGAGATCGCCGCGAACAGCGCATAGCCGGTATAGGTCACCGCCAGCCCCGGCGACACGGCGAGCGCCGGGAAGCTGACCGATATCGCCGCATTGGCGATCCACTGCGCAAAGCCCGACACGGCAAGCCCCGATCCGCGGATCTGGTTGGGGAACATCTCGCCCAGCATCACCCACATCACCGGTCCCCACGACGCGTTGAAGAAGATCACGTACAGATTGGCCGCGACCAGCGCGATCAGGCCGTTATGTCCGGGCAGGCTCACCGTGCCCGCCGCATCGGTGACCGCGGTGGAGAACGCCCAGGCCACTGTCGCCAGCGTCACCGCCATGCCCGCCGATCCGACCAGCAGCAGCGGCTTGCGGCCGATCCGGTCGACGGTCGCGATCGTGAACAGGCAGGCCGCGATCGACAGCACCCCGGATAGGATGTTGATCTGCAGCGCATTGTCCTCGGTGAAGCCCACCGCTTCCCACAGCACCGCGCCGTAATAGAAGACGACGTTGATGCCGACGAACTGCTGGAACACGGCGAGGCCAATGCCCGCCCACAGGATCGGGCGGATCTTGCCCGTCGTCTTGTCGATCAGGTCGGACAGTTTCGGTTTGTGGTGATCGGCGGCGAGCGAATTGCGGATCTCGACCACCTTGCGCTCCGCCTCGCCCGCGCCGAACAGACGCGTCAGCACGGCCCTCGCCTCGCCCTCGCGGCCCTTGGCGACCAAAAAGCGCGGGCTTTCCGGAATGACGGTCAGCGCCGCCAGATAGATCGCCGCCGGGATCGCCTGCAGCCAGAACATCCAGCGCCACGCCGGAAAGTCGAGCCAGAACGGCGCGGTCGAACCGCCGGCATAGCGGGCCAGCACGAAATTCGCGACGAACGCGCCGGTCAGGCCGGTGATGATCATCACCTGCTGCACGCTCGACAGCCGCCCGCGGATCGCGGCGGGCGTCACTTCGGAAATATAGACGGGCGAGATCACGCTCGCCGCGCCGACGCCCAGGCCGCCGATGATCCGCGCCAGGATGAACACGATCGAGCCGCCCGCCGCACCGGCGAGGAGCGCGCTCACCAGGAACAGCAGCGCGGCCAGCATCATGACGCGCCGCCGCCCGATCGCGTCGGCCAGCCGCCCCGCGCCGAACGCACCGATCGCCGATCCCACCAGGATCGCGCCGACGTTGACGCCGATGCCTAGGTGGCCGAGCGAAAATGCCGCCTCCAGCCCCTTTTGCGTCCCGTTGATGACGCCCGAATCATAGCCGAACATGAAGCCGCCGATCGTCGCGACCGCGACGATGCCGGCGATGAAGCCGTGATTGACGCCCTGCCCGGCATCCAGATTCCCCGGGGCATGCCCCGCCCCCCGCCTGTCCGTCACATCGCTCTCCTCATGCCGGTCGTCCGCCAGCCGTGTGCAATGTGATATCGCTATCACGCCAGTCCGGGCGGTCAAGCCGTTTGGCGCGTGCCGTGGCCACCCTGCGCAGGGCGCCGCGGCAGACCTATCCCTCGATCACCCGCGGCCGGCGCCGTGGCGGCGCGTCGGACTGGCGGCGGATCAGCGTATAGTCGAGCAGCCGCGTCGGCTCTTCGGGCGCGGCATCGTCGCCTCCGCGCTGGCGGCGCAGCAGCGCGACCAGCCCTTCGATTGCGCCGCGCGCCATATCGGCGATCGGCTGGCGGATCGTCGTCAGCTCGGGCCAGATCGCGGTCGACAGCACCGTATCGTCGAAGCCGCAGACGGTCAGGTCGCCCGGCACGTCCAGCCCGCGGCGGTGCGCCACCGCCACCGTCGCCGCCGCCATGTCGTCGTTCGACGAGAAGATCGCCGTCGGCGGTTCGGCGAGGTCGAGCAGCTGCTCCGCCGCATCCAGCCCCGACCGATAAGTGTACAGGCCATCGACGACCAGCCCGTCCTCGATCCCGATCCCCGCCCCTTCCAGCGCGGCGCGATAGCCCGCCAGCCGGGCACCGCTCGCCGACAGATTGGGATCGCCGCCGATGAAGCCGATCCGCCGATGGCCCAGGTCCATCAGGTGCCGCGTCATCGTCATCGCCGCGGCACGATCGTCGATCCCGATCGCCAGCCCGCCCTCGCCCGCGCGCCCCGTCGCCAGCCCGACCATCGGCACGCCCGCCTGGGCCAGCAGGTCGAGCAGCGCGGGCGATTCGCACAGGGGCGGCGGCAGCACGATGCCGTCGATGCCGCCCTTGATCATGTGCCGTGCGACCGCGAGCTCGTGATCGTCGCCGATCTCGCATTTCTCGATCACGATCTGCACATCGTTGCGGCTCGCCTGATCCAGGCTGCCGAGCAGCATTTCGGACAGAAAGCCGCCCGACGGATTGTTGTACAGCAGCCCGACCCGCAATTGCCCCGCCCCCGCCAGGCTGCGCGCGGCGCGATTGGGCGCATAGTTCAGCGTCTGGATCGCCACGTTCACCGCATCGCGCGTCGCAGGCCGCACGTTGGTTTCGGCGTTGATGACGCGGCTGACGGTCATCGGCGACACGCCGGCGAGCTTCGCCACATCGCTGATCGTCGGTGCCGAACCCGATCGACGGGAGGGTCGCGAGGGAGGGGGTGAGGAAGCCATGCGGGCGGATCGGGTCCCAGAAGAAACAGCCCCACCGACATGGACGCAAAAGCGCGTCCACGGCAAGCGCCACGTTGCGACCGTTACCGTACCGCTGTCCCCAATTGGTCTCCTGTCGCCCCGCCGGTTGACCTGCGCCGACGCTGGTAGCTCCACGTCGGCGTCATCATCGGGACGCCGTATCCGACACCAAACACCAGCGAGATCACCCACATCGGGCCGCGCATCGCGCCACGCACGATCAGCACCCCGCGGCCTCCCCCCGCGCCCGATCGTCGAAATCGCCGCCATCGGCCCTTGCCGCCGGATGGCAATCACCATATGGTAGCGCTATCCAGATGTTTCAGGCCTCGCCAGAGGGCCGATCTTAGGAAGGACAATATCGATGCCCGCCCGCGGCCCCCGCCTGCTCGCGCTCGCTGCTCTGTTGTCGAGCGGCCTCGCCCTCGCGCAAAGCGCCGAACCGCGCAGCCCCGACGGCAAGCGCTACCTCGCACAGCCGTTGGTCAAAGACCTCTATTTCGCCGATCCATCCGCGCACGTCTTCAACGGCAGACTCTACGTCTATCCCAGCCACGACGTCGACGCCGGCATCGCCGACGACGATCTCGGTAACCAATATGCGATGCACGATTATCGCGTGCTCGGCATGGACCGGATCGGGGGCCCGGTCACCGTCCACCCCGTCGCGCTCGACGTGAAACAGATCCCCTGGGCCTCGAAACAGACCTGGGCACCCGACGCCGCCTATAAGAACGGCACCTATTTTCTGTACTTCCCCGCGCGCGACAAAGCCGGCGTGTTCCGCATCGGCGTCGCCACATCCAAGTCACCGACCGGCCCGTTCAAGGCCGATCCCCAGCCGATCCGCGGCAGCTTCTCGATCGACCCCGCCGTCTTCACCGATAGCGACGGCGCCAGCTACATGTATTTCGGCGGCATCTGGGGTGGCCAGCTGCAGCGCTGGCAGGGCAATCGCTACGAGGCCAAGGCCGGCGACACGGACCTGCACCGCGACGACCAGCCCGCGATCGCCCCGCGCGTCGCCAGGATGCGCGCAGACATGAAGCAATTCGCGGAAAGCCCGCGCCCGATCGTCATCCTCGACGAACGGGGCAAGCCCGTCCTCGGCGGCGATCACGAGCGCCGCTTCTTCGAGGCCGCCTGGATGTTCAAGCGGGGCGGCACCTATTATTTCACCTATTCGACCGGCGACACGCATTATCTGAACTACGCCACCGGCACCTCGCCCTACGGTCCGTTTCGCTATGCGGGGCATATCCTGAAGCCCGTTCAGGGCTGGACCACGCACCATTCGATCGTGGAATTTCAGGGCAAGTGGTGGCTGTTCTACCACGACACGCAAGCGTCGGGGAAAAACCACCTGCGCTCCGCCAAGGTGACGCAGCTGCACTTCACCCCGGACGGCAGCATCCAGACCATCGATCCGTTCAAGGACTGAGGGCATGTTCCTCGGCATCGATATCGGCACGTCGGGCGTCAAGGCGGTCGTCGTGGACGCGTCGGGCACGCTCGTCGCGCAAGGCACCGCCCCGCTCACCATCCAGCGCCCGCAGCCCCTGTGGTCGCAGCAGGACCCCGTCGCCTGGTGGCAGGCGACCTGTGCCGCAGTCCTTGCCATCGATCCCGCGGTGCGGCGATCGGTGCGTGGCATCGGCCTGGCCGGCCAGATGCACGGCGCGACTCTGCTCGGCGCCGACGACCGGCCGCTGCGCCCCGCCATCCTGTGGAACGACGGCCGCTCCTTCGCCGAATGCGCTGGCCTAGACGCCGCGACGCCCGCCTTCCGCGAACGTGGCGGCAACCTCGTCATGCCCGGCTTCACCGCGCCCAAGCTGGCCTGGATCCGCCACCACGAACCCGAGACGTTCGCGGCGATCAAGACCGTGCTGCTCCCCAAGGACTATGTCCGCCTGCTGATGACCGGCGAAAAAGCCTCGGACATGTCCGACGCCGCCGGCACGCTGTGGCTCGACGTCGCCGCCCGGCGCTGGAGCGAGACGTTGCTCGCCGCCACCGGCCTGACGACCGACCAGATGCCGCGCCTCGTCGAGGGCAGCGACACCGCCGGCACGCTGCTTCCCGCGGTCGCCGAGCTGTGGGGCATGGCGCCGGTCCCGGTCGCGGGCGGCGGCGGCGACAATGCCGCGGGCGCCGCCGGCGTCGGTGCGGTGCGCGACGGCGACGCCTTGCTCTCGCTCGGCACGTCGGGCGTCATCTTCGTCGCGACGCAGGACTTCCGCCCCAATGTCGCCGACGCGGTCCACGCCTTCTGCCATTGCGTGCCCGCCATGTGGCATCAGATGGCGGTCCACCTTTCCGCCGCTGCCTGCATCGACTGGGTGGCGCGGCTCACCGGGGCGAGCAGCGCCGCCGATCTGTTCGCCCGCGCCGAACAGGCCGGCCCGGCCAGCGGCCCCGAGCTGTTCCTCCCCTACCTCTCCGGCGAGCGCACGCCGCACAACAACACGCAGGTCCGCGGCGCCTTCCTGCGCCTCGACCACGACACCGGCCCCGAACGCCTGGCGCAAGCCGTGCTCGAAGGCGTCGCCTTCGCGCTGGCGGATGGCGTGCGCGTGATGCGCGAGGCGGGCACGACGATCGAGCAGCTCTCCGTCATCGGCGGCGGCGCCCGCTCGCTATACTGGGGCGAAACGCTCGCCGCGGCGCTCGACGCGCGCCTCGTCTATCTCGACGGGGGCGAGGTCGGCCCCGCGCTCGGCGCCGCCCGCCTCGCGCAGCTCGCGGTCGATGGCGGCCCGCCCGCCGACATCTGCATCGCGCCCCGCACGGCGCACGTCATCGAACCCGATGCGGTCCTGCGCGACCGCCTCGCCCCCAAATACGCCGCCTTCCGCGACGCTTATTCCCGCATCAGGAGCCTCTAAAATGGCCGAATACTTCGCCGACATTCCGACGATCCGTTACGAAGGGCCGGAGAGCGACACCGAACTCGCCTATCGCTATTACGACAAGACCCGTGTCGTCCTCGGCAAGACGATGGAGGAGCATCTCCGCTTCGCTGCCTGCTTCTGGCACACCTTCTGCTGGCCGGGCAGCGACGTCTTCGGCGGCGGCACCTTCGATCGCCCCTGGCACCGCGGCGCCAACGATGCCGCCGCAGCGGAACACAAACGCTCGGTCGCCTTCGACTTCTTCAGCAAGCTCGATGTGCCCTATTATTGCTTCCACGACGTCGACGTGATGGCCGATGCCACGACGGTATCCGAACACCGCGCACATTTCGCGGACGCCGTCGATCACCTCGAACAGCTTCAGGCCGCCTCCGGCCGCAAGCTCCTGTGGGGCACCGCCAATCTGTTCAGCCACCCGCGCTATGCCGCCGGTGGCGCCACCAACCCGGATCCGGAGGTGTTCGCCTGGGGCGCGATGCAGGTGCGCGACGCCCTCGAAGCGACGCACCGCCTCGGCGGCGCCAACTACGTGCTGTGGGGCGGTCGCGAGGGCTATGAGACGCTCCACAACACCGACATGAAGCGCGAACTCGACAATCTCGGCCGCTTCCTCAGCCTCGTCGTCGATCACAAGCATAAGATCGGCTTCACCGGCACGATCCTGATCGAACCCAAGCCGCACGAACCGACCAAGCACCAATACGACTTCGACACGGCAACGGTGTACGGCTTCCTCAAGCGCTATGGGCTGGAGGACGAGGTCCGCGTCAATATCGAGGCGAACCACGCGACCCTCTCGGGCCACACCTTCGAACATGAGATCGCGACGGCGGGCGCGCTCGGCATCTTTGGCTCGATCGACGCCAACCGCGGCGATCCGCAGAACGGCTGGGATACCGATCAATTCCCCAACTCGGTCGAGGAAATGACGCTCGCGATGCTCGAAATCCTGCGCGCGGGCGGCTTTACGACGGGCGGCTTCAACTTCGATGCCAAGGTCCGCCGCCAGTCGATCGACGCCGCCGACCTGTTCCATGGTCACGTCGGCGGGATCGACGTCGTGGCGAAGGGCCTGCTCAACGCCGCCGCGCTGATCGAGGACGGCCGTCTCGATGCGATCAAGGCCGAGCGGTACGCGGGCTGGACCGGCGCCCTGGGCCAGCAGATCGCCGACAGCGACCTTGCCGCCATCGCCGACCTCGCCGTCAGCCAGAACCTCAACCCCCGCCCCCGCTCGGGCCAGCAGGAGCGGATCGAGAATATCATCACCCGCGTGCGCTGAACGGCGCGGGTCTCGACGCACCGACCGCCACCCACCGATCCGTCATTGCGAGCCCTCGCGACGCAATGACGGATCGGGGCGCCGTCGATGGCGCCAGTCTATGCGCCTATGTCCCGCAAATACGCCGCCACCCGCGCCGCCGTCTCGTCCGGCACATGCAGCCCCAGCTTGCTACGCCGGAACAGCACATCCTCCGCCGTCCGCGCCCATTCCTGCGCGACCAGATAGTCGACCTCGCGCGCGGTCAGCCCGCCGCCGAAATCCTCGCCCAGATCGCGCATCGCCTGCGCATCGCCCAGCACCGCCGCCACCCTGGTGCCATAGGCGCGCGCCAGCCGCCGCAGCAGCGTCGCCGGCAGCCCTGGCCGCGCCCGCACCAGCGCCGCCACGAACGCCTCGAAATCCCCGCCGGGCAGGTCGCCACCCGGCAGCACCGCCCCCGCCGTCCACGCCCCCGTTATATCCGGCAGCACCGCGCCCAGCTCCGCCAGCGCATGTTCGGCGAGCTTGCGATAGGTCGTGATCTTACCGCCGAAAATGCTCAGCATCGCCGCCCGCCCCGGCGCCGCGTCGAGGTCGAGCACATAGTCGCGCGTCACCGCAGAGGCATTGCCGGCATGGTCGTCGTGCAGCGGCCGGATCCCGGCATAGCTCCACACGATATCGCTCTCGCGCAGCCCGCGCGCGAAATAGCGGTTGGCCGTGTCGAGCAGATAGGCAGTCTCGCCCGCATCGATTGCGGCTTTCGCCGGCGGCCCCTCCCAAGGCTGGTCGGTCGTCCCGATCAGCGTGAAGTCGCCTTCATAGGGAATGGCGAAGACGATCCGCCGGTCCGGGTTCTGCAGCATGAAGGCATGATCGCCGGCATACAGGCGCGGCACGACGATATGGCTGCCCTTCACCAGCCGCACGGCGTTCTTGGCATGCCCGCCCGCGACGCGGGACAGCACGTCGTCCACCCACGGCCCCGCCGCGTTCACCAGCACCCGTGCCGACACCATGCGCTCGCCCGCGGCATCGGCGATCGACGCGACCCAGCGCTCGCCCTCGCGCCGTGCCCGCACCAGCCGCGTCCGCGTCGCGATCGTCGCCCCGCGATCCGCCGCGTCGCGCGCGTTCAGCACGACCAGCCGGCTGTCCTCGACCCAACAATCCGAATAGACGAACGCCTTGCCCGCCGTATTGCGCAGCCCCGCGCCATACGGCGTCGCTGCCAGCCCCACCGTCTCGGTCGCCGGCAGCCGTTTACGCCCGCCCAAATGGTCGTAGAGGAACAGCCCCAGCCGCACCATCCACGCCGCCCGCGGCGAATGCGTCTGCGGCAGCACGAAGCGCAGCGGCCAGATGATGTGCGGCGCCATGCCCCACAGTCGCTCGCGCTCGATCAGCGCCTCGCGCACCAACCGAAATTCGCCATATTCCAGATAGCGCAGGCCGCCGTGGATAAGCTTGGTCGACGCCGACGACGTGTGCCCGGCCAGATCGTCCGCCTCGACCAGCAGGACGGTCAGGCCCCGCCCCGCCGCATCGCGCGCGATCCCGGCGCCGTTGATGCCGCCGCCGACGATCAGCAGGTCGTAATCCGTCTCCGCCACGCACGCCCTCCGTCCGGCGATCCTAACGCCGAACCGCCGCAGTGCGATCCGAAAATCGGCCCACGCCATTGACGCCGCCCGCCGGCCCGCGACACTGGAAGGCCGGACGGGAGAGGACCCTCATGGCCAAGCACATTCCCGCGATTGATCAGGGCACCACCTCGACGCGCGCGATCCTGTTCGACGCACAGGCGCGCCGCGTCGCGGTCGCCCAGACCGAATTCGCGCAGCATTACCCGCAACCCGGCTGGGTCGAGCATGACCCCGAGGATATCTGGCGCGACGTCCTGTCCACCGCGCGCGAGGCGATCGACGCCAGCGGCGTGGGCGCGCGCGACATCGCCGGCATCGGCATCACCAATCAGCGCGAAACCGTCGTCGTCTGGGACCGCGCCACCGGTGAACCCATCCACCGCGCCATCGTCTGGCAGGACCGTCGCACCGCCGACGTCTGCGCCGCGCTCCGCCGCGATGGCGCCGAAGATAGCGTGCGCGAGGCGACCGGCCTGTTGCTCGATCCCTATTTCTCCGCGACCAAGATCGCCTGGATCCTCGATTCCGTTCCCGGCGCGCGCGCCCGCGCCGACCGCGGCGAGCTTGCCTTCGGCACGATCGACAGCTTCCTGCTCTGGCGCCTCACCGGTGGCACGACGCACGCATCCGACGTCACCAACGCCGCCCGTACATTGCTCTGGAACATCCGCGCCGGCGACTGGGACGCGGAGCTGTGCCGCCTGCTCCGCGTGCCGATGGCGATCCTGCCGCAGGTCCACGACAATGCGCACATCTTCGGCACGACGGCTCCCGACCTGTTCGGTGCGCCCATCCCGATCGCGGGGATTGCAGGCGACCAGCAGGCCGCGCTGTTCGGCCAGGCCTGCTTCACCCGCGGCATGACGAAATCCACCTACGGCACCGGCTGCTTCATGCTGCTCAATACGGGAACGGAGGCGATCCGCTCGCAACAGCGCCTGCTCACCACCCCCGCCTACCGGCTGGACGGGCAGACCACCTTCGCGCTCGAAGGCTCGATCTTCGTTGCGGGCGCGGCGATCAAATGGCTACGCGACGGCATCGGCGTCATCACCCACGCCCGCGATACCGACGACATGGCGACGCAGGTGCCCGACAATCACGGCGTCTACATGGTCCCTGCCTTCGTCGGCCTCGGCGCACCGCATTGGGATGCGGAGGCACGCGCTGCGATCTTCGGCCTGACGCTGGGCGCGACGCAGGCGCATCTCGCCCGCGCGGCGCTGGAGGCGGTCGGCTATCAGACGCTCGATCTCGTCCAGGCGATGATCGCCGACGGCGGCGGCCATCCCGCCAGCGTCCGCGTCGACGGCGGCATGGCCGCGAACGACTGGCTGTGCCGCTTCCTCGCCGATCTGCTCGACGTGCCGATCGAGCGCCCCGCCGACCTCGAAACCACCGCGCGCGGCGCCGCCTTCCACGCCGGCCTCGCCACCGGCATCTGGTCTGGCCTGCCCGAACTCGAACGCCTCTGGGCCCGCGACGCCTGTTTCGAACCCGCCATGCCCGCCGATCGCCGCGCCACGCTCGTCGCCGGCTGGCACGACGCCCTGCGCCGCACGCTGCGCCACGCGGAGTGATCGATAGAGGATGGCGACGGTCGCCAAATCAGGCGCAAGGGCCTGAAAACCAAAAACCCCGCTAAGCCATTGGCCTAGCGGGGTTTTCGATGGTGGGCGTGGCAAGGATTGAACTTGCGACCCCTGCGATGTCAACACAGTGCTCTACCACTGAGCTACACGCCCGCCGGAGGTGGGCCAATTAGCAGGTTGCTTCGGGCTGGCAAGCCCTGATTTCACGCCGCGCTCAATTTAATCCGCTGGCGCTGCCCATTTCGAACACGCGGTCCACCTCGGCGACCAGGTCGCGCAGGTGGAACGGCTTGGACAGGACGCGCGCATTGGGCATTTCGCGCCCCGCCTTCAGCGTCACCGCGGCGAAGCCGGTGATGAACATCACGCGCAGGCCCGGCACCATCTCGGCGGCGCGGCGGGCGAGTTCGATGCCGTCCATCTCGGGCATCACGATATCGGTCAGCAGCAGGTCGAACGGCTCGGTTTCGAGCAGTGGGATCGCCGCGGTGCCGCGGTCGACCGCGGCGACGGCATAGCCCGCGCGTTCCAGCGCCCGCGTCAGATATTCGCGCATGACCTGGTCGTCTTCGGCCAGCAGGATACGGATCATCGCCTTTTCGGGTCCTTAGCGTTGCGGTCGATCCTGTATGGACCGGCAGATATGAAGATTTCCAGAGCGCCGAACGCGCGGATGGGCTAAGGCGTGCCACAGATGGACGCTTCGTTCGACCGGATCGACGGCGCACAGGCGCACAATGTGCCCCCCGGCACACCCTTCGCCTCGCCGCAAAGCCCCTCCGGCCTCGACACTCCGCCCGTGCCGGCCAGTCCCGTGGTCCTCTCGGTCCCGCATGCGGGCCGCGACTATCCCCCCGCCCTGCGCGCCGCGTTGCGCCTCCCCGAATCGGCGCTGGTGGTGCTGGAGGATCGCCACGTCGATGCCGTCGCCCGCGCCGCGCAGACGAACGAGACGATGCTGGTGCAGCGCCGCGCCCGCGCCTGGATCGATCTCAACCGCAGCGAATATGAGCGCGACCCGCGCGTCGACGACGGCGTCCGCCCGCAGGCGCAGTCCGGCCAGTCGATGAAGATCCGCAGCGGCCTGGGCCTGGTGCCGCGTCGTGCGGGCGGTGCGGGCGACCTGTGGCGCGGGCGGTTCACCGGCGCCGACGTCGCGCGCCGCATTGCGGAGGATCACCGCCCCTATCACGCGACGCTCGCCGCCACGCTGGCCGCGGCACGCGCCCGCTTCGGCGTCGCAATATTGGTCGACATCCATTCGATGCCGACCGTCGGCCCGCACGCGCGCCTCGTCCTCGGCGATCGCTTCGGCGCGACCAGCGATGCGCGCTTCCTCGCGCGGATCGAGGGCGCGGCGGCGCAGATGGGCATCGCGACGCAGCGCAACACGCCCTATGCCGGCGCGCATATCCTGCAGACGCACGCCGCGCCGGCCCGCGGCATTCATGCCGTGCAGGTGGAGATCGACCGCGCTCTCTATCTCGACTCCCGGCTCGACGGCCTCGGCCCCGGCTTCGATCGCACCGTCGCGCTGCTGCGCAGCCTGCTCGCCGCCGTCGCGGACGAGGCGCTCGCCGGCACGCCCCCCTTCGCCCTCGCCGCCGAATAAGACGCGGGCCCATAAAAAAACCACCCCGTGCTGAAAGCACGGAGTGGCCAAGGTTCAGGGAGGAGACACACCCGAAGGTGTGCCATACGGTCTCGCGAAAGGGGGGACACGAGCGCCGTACAAGTCACAAAATAGGCGAGGCGCGATTTGGTTCAACCCCCGCAACACTTCGTGACGTTTTTTTCACCGCACCATCATGAACGTTCGTCTCAACGGCGCAGCGACGGCGCCATCCGCGCCAGTACAGTATCCCGCAGGATCAGATGATGGCGCAGCGCCCCGGCGACGTGCAGCACGACCAGCGCCACCATCACCCAGCCGAGCAGCTCGTGCGCTTCATGCCCGAAGCCTGCCGCCCCCGCACTGGCCGGCAGGCGCGGAATGTCGAACAGGCCGAACCACGTCAGCGGCCGCGCCGGCCCGTCGGTCGGCGGCGCGCTCACCATCAGCCACCCGGTCAGCGGCAGCGCGAGCATCAGCAGGTAGAGCGACCAGTGCGTCGCATGCGCCAGCCCCTTTTCCCAGCCGGGCATGTGCGCGGGCAGCGGCGGCGGCCGATGCGCGATCCGCCAGGCGACGCGCGCCAGCGTCAGGGCCAGCACGGTGATGCCGATCGCCTTGTGCGCCCCCATCAGCGCGCGCAGCGCCGGAATGCCGTCATGCCCGATGCCGATGATCAGATTGGCGATGATCAGCACCGCGATCGTCCAGTGAAACGCGATCGCCACGGTCGAATAGCGTGCGTCGCGAGCCCAGCCTGTCATCCGTCATGTCCCTTCGAGGTCGGAACGACAGTCTGCCGGATCGGCGACCGGGTCAAGCGGGCTGCCCCAACGCAAACGGGCGGGCGTCGCGCGTTGCGACACCCGCCCGTCTAAGTATCGGCGGTTCCGGCTGGCGGAACGGCCCCGGTCTTTAACCGACCGGCGCGAACTGCGGCTGCGGCATCTTGCCCTGCTGCGCCTGGCGGCCGAAGATTTCGCGCATCAGCGACAGCGAGAACAGGTGCGCGTACAGCAGCGGCAGCATGCCCGACTGGCTCATCTTGCGCAGCTGGTCACCGCGCAGCGCGGCCAGCTTTTCCTCGTTCACCATCTGGAAGCCGCGATAGACGAACGGCGGCTGCTCCTGCTCCGGCTGGATCGTGACCTCGCCTTCCATCAGCAGGTCGAGCTCGCGCAGTTCGTTCATGAACGCCTGCGTGCGCGCGCCGGCCTGTTCGAACTGTTCGGAGAAATCGAGGATCGACTTCGTCACCTGGCTCGGCTGGCCGTTTTCGAACAAGGCATCGCCCTCGTCGAACGCACCGATCGCTTCCGACGTCGGGTCGAAGCACAGCGACAGCTCTTCGCTGTCCGGGCGCAGGCGCGCCAGCATGTACGGATAGCGGCGGACGTAGGCGGGGACGTACAGATTGTTTTCGGTCAGCTTGCCGTCGTCGCCGACGAAGACGTTGACGCCTTCGTTCAGGCCCATCAGCGCCAGCGGAATGGCATCGTCACCGATCGAGAAGACGATCGGCATGAAGCGCTGCACCAGCGGGAATTCGTCGGTGGTGATCGGAATGGCATGCTGGCCGACCAGGAAGGGGGCGGCATCCAGCTGGCGGACGCGCCAGGTGGCGTGCGTCTCGCTCGAGAGCGGCTCCAGGCCGTTGTAGAACAGGGGAAGCGGCGCGCTGGCCATGGGAACTCTCTCCGTCGTGGATAGTTTGCGGACCCGCAATGCCTGCGGGCCGCACGCTGGCGCGTTGCTCTATTGATCCGGCTGCCCCGGCGCAAGCGTCACAAGCTTGCCGGGGTTCAGGATTCCGAGCGGGTCCAGCCCCGCCTTCACCCCGCGCAGCGCCGCAAGGCGTGCGGGCGAAGACAGCCGCTCCAACTCGTGCAGCTTCATCTGGCCGATGCCATGTTCGGCCGCGATCGATCCGCCCGCCGCGATCACCAGATCGTCGACGAAGCGTGTGACCACCGGCACATCCTCGGCATACCAGCGCGCCGGGTCGGTGCCGGGCGCCGCGCGCACGTGGAAGTGGATGTTGCCGTCGCCCAGATGGCCGAAGCCGCTGGCATGCGTCCCGGGAAAGCGCGCCTCGCACGCCGCCGCCGCCTCGATCATGAAGCGCGGCATGCCCTCGACCGGCACCGAAATGTCGTGCTGCGATGCCGGCCCCAGCGCGCGCTCCGAATCGGAGATCGATTCGCGAATGCGCCAGAAATCCGCCGCCTGGGCCTCGCTCGCCGCGATCGTCGCGTCCTGGATCAGCCCATCCGCCAGCGCGTCGGCCAGCACCGCCTCGGTCAGCGCCGCACCGCGCGGGTCGGTCTGTTCGATCAGCAGGTGCCAGCGATGCGCCCCCGCCACCGGCGCGCGCGCACCCGGGACATGCGCCAGCACCGCCGCGAGCGATTCGGCGGGCAGGATCTCGAAACTCTCCAGCGCCTCGGTCGCCGCCTGGAACCGACGCAGCAGCGCCAGCGCCGCCTGCGGATCGCCCGTCGCTGCCCAGGCGGTCGTGCGTGTGGCGGGCAGCGGCACCAGTCGCAGCGTCGCCGCGGTGACGATCCCCAGCGTCCCCTCCGCGCCGACCAGCAATTGCGTCAGGTCGTAACCGCGATTGTCCTTCTTCAGCGCCGCGAGGCCATCATGCACGCTGCCATCTGCCAGCACCGCCTCGACGCCCGCGACCAGCCCGCGCATCGACCCGAAGCGCAGCACCTGCGTGCCGCCCGCATTGGTCGAGACGAGGCCACCGACCGTCGCATTGCCCTTCGCCCCCAGCGTCAGCGGAAAGCGCCGCCCCTCCGCAAGCGCCGCATCGTGCAGGTCGGACAGGATCACCCCCGCCTCCGCGACGGCGAGCCCCGCCGCCGCATCGACGCTCCGCATCCGGTTCATCCGCCGCAGCGACAGGATCAGCGCCGATCCGTCGCCCGGCGGCGTCGCCCCGCCGACCATCGAACTGTTGCCTCCCTGCGGCACCAGCGCCACCCGATGCCGCGCCGCCGCAGCGACCACCGCCGCAACCTCGGCGGTCGAGGCCGGTGCGAGCAGCGCCGGCGCGGTGCCGCGAAACCGCTGCCGCCAGTCGATCGTCCAGGGCGCGATATCGGCGGGATCGGTCACGATACCCTTCGGCCCCAGCATCGGGGCGAGATCGGCAAGCAGTGCGGTTTGGGCGGGAGTCATGCGCGTCCGCTACCCCCGGACGCCCCGCCGCTCAACCATAGGTGGCCCCTGCCCGCCTTCGCCGCCGATGGCGCAAGTTCATCCTCCGTTCAACGATCGCCGCTAGGAGCCGACACCGAACATGCCGACTCCTGCGTTTTCCGCCGCGCTGATCGCACCCATGCTCCTGGCCGGCACCGCGCCCGTGCTGGTCTCCGCCAGCGAGTCGCCCGACCGGCTGAACGGCGTCCAGTTCGCGCAGATGACCGTCCGCGAACGCATTATCATCCGCGTGCCGCGCGTGGGCCCCGCGCGCGGCCCCGCCGCCGCGCCGCGGCTGTCGGTGCCGCAGCCGATGCAGTGGAAGGAAAAGAAGGGGCCCAAATGCATCGCCGTCGCCGACATCGGCGGTGCGCTCGTCTCCGCCCCTGACGCGGTCGACCTGGTGATGGCCGGCGGCAAGCGCCTGCGCGCGCACCTCGACGACGATTGCGGGCCCATGGATTTCTACAACGGCTTCTATCTGCGCCCCAAGGCCGACGGAAAGGTCTGCGCCGACCGCGACGTCCTGCGCATGCGCTCCGGCGCCAGCTGCGGCATCGCCAAGTTCCGAACGCTGGTCGCCCGCTGAGGGGGCGAGGCCCTCAGCTATCGAGCCATCCGCGCCGCAGCCACACACCCCGTCACCCCGGCCGAAGAGCCGGGGTCCCGCTTCTTCTACCGGCGCAAGAAGCGGGATGCCGGATCAAGTCCGGCATGACGGGCTTCGTGGTTCGGCGATCCGCACGAAAACGCTGTCCTACACGCCCCGATTATGCCTATCGTCGTGCCCGCTTTTTGACACGGTGAACCACGCCCGAAACGTGTCCTCGCCGGGGAAGGCATTCCGACGATAACGTACCGTCCACTTCGTCCACTTCCGCGCCATTGCCAGTCTCCGCTTGCCCGTGACATCGTCCGAATCGGGCGATCGCCCGGTGGAGAACAAACTTGGCGATAAGCAGACATGGAATGGGGCTGGCGCTTGTACTGATGACCGCAGGCTGCGCGACTGACAGGGGCGAAAAGCCGCTGCTCACCGCACGCACCAGCCAGCAAATGGCAAGAGCATGCGGAGCGATACGGAGCGAATTTCACCGGAACGCGCCCGGACTTCCCTACGCCACCTTCGTGCTCAAAGTGGACGAAGCCGTCCCGCAGGATGCGCCCCCGCCAACAGTCAAATGCCTTAGCGAGGCGTTGCACGCGTTCCGACATTCGATGCTCTCTTTCCGCGCCGAAGAAGCCGGCAATCCCTAGGCGCCACCGACGCTTTCGTCTCCTTTCGCCCCCGAATCGCCCCGCTTGTCACCCCGCGAACGCCGCCGCATGATGACGCCATGCTCTTCAGCCCCTCGCCCCTGATCGCAACGCTGAGCTGGATCGTCGCTCTCGCCTTGGGCGCGAAGCTCGTGGCGACGATCATCCTGCTGAGCGTCGGCAAAGGCATGCGCGATCGGCCTGGCTGGGGCGCGATGCTGTGGTGGCTGACGAAGATCACGCCGGTGATCGCCGTCCCTTGCGCCATCCTGATCGCCTGGCTGCAAGGGTTGACCGGTCCGCTCTGGCTTTTCGTAGGCCTGATGCTGTTCGTCCTCGTCGCCGTCCCCCTCAAGATACGGGGACGCCGGACCCGCATCGCGAGGCAGGCCAGACACGCGCCGTCATAGCCCCTCCACCCACCCTTTCCTTGACTTTCGCGCCCAGATCGGCAAGCGCGACGCTCGGCGTGCCGCACCCGTGTGCGTCTATTTCCGGACCCTTGCATGAGCCTTTTGGCATGAGCTTCGCCGATCTCGGCCTCTCCCCCGAACTCCTGACCGCGGTCACCGACGCGGGCTATAGCGAACCCACGCCGATCCAGGCGCAGGCGATCCCCAGCGTCCTGATGATGCGCGACCTGATCGGCATCGCGCAGACTGGCACCGGCAAGACCGCCGCCTTCGTGCTGCCGATGATCGACATCCTGGCGCACGGCCGCAGCCGCGCGCGCATGCCGCGCAGCCTCATCCTCGAACCGACGCGCGAACTCGCCGCGCAGGTCGCCGAGAATTTCGAGAAGTACGGCGCCGGTCACAAGCTTTCGATGGCCCTGCTGATTGGCGGCGTGTCGATGGGCGACCAGATCAAGGCGCTGGAAAAGGGCGTCGACGTGCTGATCGCGACGCCGGGCCGCCTGATGGACCTGTTCGGCCGCGGCAACATCTTGCTGACCGGCTGCTCGATGCTCGTCATCGACGAGGCGGACCGCATGCTCGACATGGGGTTCATCCCGGACATCGAGGAAATCTGCACCAAGCTGCCCAAGCAGCGCCAGACCCTGCTGTTCTCCGCGACGATGCCGCCGCCGATCAAGAAGCTCGCGGACAAATTCCTCGACAATCCCAAGACGATCGAGGTGTCGCGCCCTGCCTCGACCAACCTCAACATCAAGCAGTATCTGGTCCCCACCCCGACCAACGCGTTCAAAAAGCGCGAGGCGCTGCGCCGCCTGCTCCGTCAGGACGAGGTGCGCACCGCGATCATCTTCGCCAACCGCAAGACGACGGTACGCGAGCTTAACAAGAGCCTGAAGAAGCACGGCTTCCAGTCGGGTGAAATTCATGGCGACATGGAACAGCCGCAGCGGCTCGCCGAACTCGACCTGTTCAAGTCGGGCAAGATCAACATCCTGGTCGCCTCCGACGTCGCAGCGCGCGGCCTCGACATCAAGGGCGTCAGCCACGTCTTCAACTTCGACGCGCCCTGGCATCCCGACGATTACGTCCATCGCATCGGTCGCACCGGCCGCGGCGGCGCGACCGGCGTCGCCTATACGCTGATCACCAGCGAGGATGCCGAGAACATCCAGAATATCGAAAAGCTGACCGGCCAGACGATCGAACGCCTCGACCTCGGCGACGCGCCCGAGGCGGACGCGCCGGCGGCCGAGGAACCTCGCCGTCCGCGCCGCGGTCGCAAGGCGAACGACAGCGCCCCCGTCGAGCAGGCGCCCGCACCGGCCCCCGCCCGCCCGGCCCGCGACGATCGCCGTCCCGCTGCCGCCCCAGCCGCCGCCGCGTCGCAGCCGCGCAACGACGACCGCCGCCGTCCCCGCCGCGACGATCGCTACGCCGATCGTGACCCCAACCGTGATGACGGCCCGGACGATGGCTGGAACGGCCCGATCCCGGACTTCCTCCACGCCACGATCGCACCCTGAGCGCATCCGGGGACGTCCGTCATGGTGATCGAGCGGACGCCCCCGGTCGCGATCGACACGCCTTGCATCGGCGTTTGCGTGATGGAGCCGGACGGCCTGTGCCGCGGCTGCGCCCGTACGATCGACGAAATCGTTGCCTGGGGCCAGATGACGCCCGACCGGCGCCGCGCGATCATGGCCACCCTGTCGGACCGGCGGCCCTGACCCTATATCGGCGACCGTTCCGCCAAAGGATACCCGCTTGCCCCTGACGCGCCGCCATCTGTTGCAGGCTGCCCCGCTCGCTGCCGCCGTGCCGTGGCTCCCCGCATGGGCGCAGCCCGTGTCCGCCGGCATCGCCGCCCCGCTGCCGACGCTCACCGGCCCGGACGTCACGCTCCACGTCGCGCATCAGATGATGACGATCGACGGCAAGCCGCAACATGCGATCGGCATCAACGGCTCGGTGCCGGCGCCGCTGCTGCGCTTCCGCGAAGGGCAGGATGCCACGCTCACCGTCGTCAACGATCTGGACGAAGAGACCTCGATCCACTGGCACGGCCTGCTGCTGCCGTTCCAGATGGATGGCGTGCCCGGCATCAGCTTCCCCGGCATTCCGGCGCGCAGCCGCTTCACCTACCGCTTTCCGATCCGCCAGGCGGGCACCTACTGGTATCACAGCCATTCGGGCCTGCAGGAGCAGATGGGGCATTACGGCCCGATCGTCATCGATCCCGCCGGCCCGGACCCGATCGCGAGCGACCGCGAACATGTGATCGTCCTGTCCGATCACAGCCCACTGCACCCGCACGCCATCTTCCGCCGCCTGAAGTTGCAGGGCGGATATTTCAATTACCAGAAGCAGACCTTCGCCGGCCTGCTCGCGGGCAAGGACCAGCCGCTCAAGGACCGCCTCGCCTGGGGCGCGATGCGGATGGACCCGACCGACGTGTCCGACGTGACGGGCAGCACCTACACCTATCTGATCAACGGCCATGGCCCCGCCGACAATTGGACCGCGCTGTTCGCGGCCGGCGAGCGGGTGCGGCTGCGCATCGTCAACGCCTCGGCGATGACGAACTTCAACGTGCGGATTCCAGGCCTGAAACTGACGATCGTCCAGGCCGACGGCCTCAACGTCCGGCCAGTGACGGTCGACGAATTCCAGATCGCCGTCGCCGAAACCTATGACGTGATCGTGGAGCCGGAGGCGCAGGCCTATACGCTCGTCGCCGAAGCCTGGGACCGTTCCGGCATGGCGCGTGCCACGCTTGCCCCGCAGGTCGGCATGGTCGCGCCGGTGCCCGCGCTCCGTCCGCGCCCGCTCGCCACCATGACCGACATGGGTATGGGCGACATGGACATGAGCGACATGAGCCACATGGACGGCATGGCCCGTATGAGCGGCATGGACCACGCCGCCGCGCCCGCCGCCTGCCCACCCGAACACGCCGCCATGGGCCATTGCAAACCCGCAGGCCCTGCCGAGCCGATGCACCACAGCATGCGCGACTTCGCGAACGCGCCGGGCCTGCCCAAGACCCCTGCCGTGCAGACGGTCGCCCCCATGCCGATGGACCGCACCGGCGAACCGCCACAGGGCCTCGCCGACGTTGGCCATCGGGTGCTCGTCTACCGCGATCTCGTTGCATTGGATCGCAATCCGGACGTCCGCGCGCCGTCGCGCCAGCTCACCATCCACCTCACCGGCAACATGGAACGCTATATGTGGGCGTTCGACGGGGTGAAGCTGAACGCCGTCACCGCGCCCATCCCCTTCCGTGCCGGCGAGCGCGTCCGCGTTCGCCTCGTCAACGACACGATGATGGCGCATCCGATCCATCTGCACGGCCATTTCTTCGAACTGGTGACGGGCCATGGCGACCACGCGCCGCGCAAGCACACCGTCAACGTCGCCCCCGGCGGCACCGTCACCTTCGACCTGACCGCCGACGCGATCGGCGACTGGGCGTTCCACTGCCACCTGCTCTACCACATGCACGCCGGCATGATGCAGGTCGTGACGGTGCGCGCGGAGGATGCCGCATGAGGGCGGCGCTGGCGATCCTTGCCCTGCTCCCCGCGCCGGCGATGGCGCAGATGCACCATATGGACGGCATGAGCATGCCGGGCATGACGATGCCCGCCGCGCCGAAGCCTGCCGCCAAGGCTAAGCCGAAGCCCAAGACGAAGCCCAAGCCCCCGGCCCGCTCCCCGGCACGGCCGCAAAGCCACGCGCACCCCGGCCCGGATCACGTGATGGCCATGCCAGTGACGCCCGTCGCAGCCGATCCGAACTGTCCGCCCGACCATGCGGCGATGGGCCATTGCACGCCTGCGGCATCCGCTGCTCCCAAGACTGCGATGCCGGCCATGCCCCAAGACATACCAATGCATGCGATGCCGGGCATGCACGCCATGCCAGCGGCAGCGGCCACCAAAAGCGGCACCGACCTGCCCGCCGGTAACGCCCCGCCGCCCCCGCCCCCGACCACCCGCGCCGCCGATCGGTTCTACGACCCCGCCGCCATGGCCGCTGCCGATCGCACGATGCGCGCCGAGCATGGCGGGATGCGCTTCTCCCAGATCCTCTTCAACCTTGCCGAGGTGCAGGTCCGCCACGGCGGCGACGGCTATCGCTGGGACGGCGAAGGCTGGTTCGGCGGCGATATCGACCGCGTCGTGCTGAAGAGCGAAGGCGAAGGTACGTTCGGCCGATCGATCGACCAGGCCGAGGTGCAGGCGCTCTACGCCCATGCCATCGGCCCCTATTTCAATTTGTTGGCCGGCGCCCGGCAGGATCTCGGGCCGAACGGCGGCCGCACGCATGCCGCGATCGGCGTAGAGGGCCTCGCGCCCTATTGGTTCGACGTCGAGGCGACGCTGTTCGCCTCCGACAAGGGCGTCCGCGCCCGCGGATCGGCATGGTATGACCAGCGCCTGACCCAGCGCGCGATCCTGCAACCCCGCGTAGAGGTGAACCTGGCCGCCCAGGACGAACCCGACGCCCGCATCGGTGCCGGCCTGTCCAGCGTCGAGGCGGGGCTTCGCCTCCGCTACGAAATCGCCCGCGAATTCGCGCCCTATGTCGGGGTCAACTGGGAACGCCGCTACGGCGCTACCGCGCGCTATGCCCGCGCGGATGGCGAGGGCAGCGGCGGCGTGTCACTCGCGCTCGGGATCCGCGGCTGGTTCTGATGCCAGCGCGCGCTGCAACCGCCGGACGTTCTGGGTCAGCGCCCGCAATTCGTCGATGCTAAGGCCCGTCTTCGCAAACACCGCCTCCGCCAGGCATGTCGCCTCGCTGCGCAGCCCCTGCCCCGCCTCGGTCAGCAGCACGCGCACCTGCCGCTCGTCCTGCGTATCCCGCGCCCGCCGCACCAGCCCGCCCGCCTCCAGCCGCTTCACCAGCGGCGTGATCGTGCTCGATTCCAGCGACAGACGCTCGGCGATCGCCCCAATCGTCCGCCCGTCCTCTTCCCATAAGGCGTGCAGCACCAGATATTGCGGATAGGTGATGCCGATCCGGTCGAGCATCGGCTTGTACACGCGCGTCATCGCGATCGACGCGCCGTACAGCGAGAAGCAGAGTTGCTCGTCCAGCGACAGCGGGTGGGACGGCGGCATGGTCATCGACAGGTCGTACACGCTTTTCCTCCACGGCGGAACGCCACTGGACAAATCAGTATCGCGATATACATTGTTGCAATAACAGTTTCTGCAAGGAGCATGCATCATGTCCGTCGACGTCAAATACGCCACCCGCGCCACCGCCACCGGCGGCCGTGAAGGGAATGCCCGCAGCGAGGACGGCCGCTTCGAAGCCAAATTGTCGACGCCCAAGGAACTGGGCGGCGCGGGTGGCGATGGCACCAACCCCGAACAATTGTTCGCCGCGGGTTATTCGGCCTGCTTCATCGGCGCGTTGAAGGCCGCCGGCCAGCAACTGAAGGTGAAGGTGCCCGACGCCACCACCGTGACCGCGACCGTGGGGATCGGCCCGCGGGATGCCGGCGGGTTCGGCATCACCGCCGATCTGCTCGTCGATCTGCCTGGCCTGGAGCGCGATCAGGCGCAGCAGCTGGTCGATGCCGCGCATCAGATCTGCCCCTATTCGAACGCGACCCGCGGCAACGTCGACGTCGGCCTGACGCTCGCCTGATCCGCAATAGGCTTAGAACAGCGGGGCGTTGCCGATCGCGGCAGCGCCCCGCTGTCGTTTCGGGGGCGTCCGACATTATCCCGCCCCCCACGCAACCGCTGCGAAAATCGATCGTTCGAGGGAGCCCCCTTTCAAAGACTTCCCTGACCTTCGGAGACATTCCATGACCCTCGACGGCAAGACGATCGCCATTCTCATCGCCCCCCGCGGCACCGAGGAACCCGAATTCGCGCAGCCCAAGGATGCCGTTGAGCAGGCCGGCGGCAAGGTCGTCGTCATCAGCCTGGAAACGGGCGAGGCGCAGACGGTGAACAACGACCTCGACCCCGGCAAGACCTTCGCGATCGACAAGGCGATCGGCGACGTGTCCGCGGATCAGTTCGACGGCCTCGTCATCCCCGGCGGCAGCGTCGGCGCCGACAAGCTGCGCGCCTCGAAGGAGGTCGTCGCCTTCGTCCACGCCTTCTTCGAAGCCGGCAAGCCCGTCGCCGCCATCTGTCACGCGCCCTGGACCCTGGTCGAGGCGGATGTGGTGAAGGGCCGCACGCTCACGTCCTTCCCCAGCCTGCAGACCGACATCCGCAACGCCGGCGGCAATTGGGTCGATCAGGAGGTCGTCGTCGACAAGGGCCTCGTCACCAGCCGCAACCCCGATGATCTCCCCGCCTTCTGCGCAAAGCTGATCGAGGAAGTCGCCGAAGGTCGCCACGCCGAGCAGGCCGCGAGCGCGTGAACAGCAGTCGGTTCGCCGGCAAGGTCGTCGTCATCACCGGTGCCGCCTCCGGCATCGGTGAGGGCGCGGCGCGGCGCTTTGCGGCGGAAGGTGCGCACCTCGTGCTAGGCGACAAGGACGCGGCGGGCCTCAAGCGCCTCGCCGCGGAGCTGGGCGATGCAGTCGAGACGTTGGAGGTGGACGTCAGTCGCATGGCCGATTGCGAGGCGCTGGTCGACCTTGCCGTCAGCCGCTTCGACGGCATCGACGTGCTGGTCAACGACGCCGGTGTCGATCATCTCGGCAAGCTCGACGAAGGCGATTTCAGCGCCTTTTCCAAGGTGATCGAAACCGACTTGTACGGCGTCGTCCAGATGAGCCGCGCCGCGATCGCGCATCTGCGCGCGGCCAAGGGCTGCATCGTCAACGTCTCTTCGGTGTCGGGTCTTGGCGGCGACTGGAACCACAGCTTCTATTGCGCGGCCAAGGGTGCGGTCACCAACTTCACCCGTGCATTGGCGATGGACGAAGCGAAGGCCGGCGTGCGCGTGAATGCGGTCAACCCGTCGCTCACCTATACCGCGCTGACCGAAGGCATGAAGGACCAGCCCGACCTCATCGCGAAATTCGAGGAGCGCATCCCGATCGGCCGCGGCGCGGAGCCTGCCGACATCGCCGGGGCCATCGCCTTTTTGGCGAGCGAGGATGCGCACTATATTACCGGTGTGAACCTGCCCGTCGACGGTGGCCTCTCGGCCTCCAACGGACAGCCGCCGCTTAGCTGAGGAGCCGACCATGGCCGATTACCGCAAGACCGACGAAGCGATCGCGAAGCTGACGCCCGAACAATATTATGTGACGCAGGAAAGCGGGACAGAACGCCCCGGTACGGGCGAATATCTCGGCAACAAGGCCGCGGGCATCTACGTCGATATCGTCTCGGGCGAACCGCTGTTCGCCTCGACCGACAAATATGAATCGCATTGTGGTTGGCCGAGCTTCACCAAGCCGATCGAGCCCGCCAATGTCGAGGAACTGCACGATCGCAGCCACGGCATGGTGCGCACCGAAGTGCGTTCGAAGCATGGCGACAGCCACCTGGGCCATGTCTTCCCCGACGGTCCGCGCGATCGCGGCGGGCTGCGCTATTGCATCAACTCCGCTTCGCTGCGCTTCGTGCCCCGCGATGCGATGGAGGCGGAAGGCTACGGCGCCTATCTGGATCAGGTCGAAGACGTCGGCTGATCCGACGCATGTCCTGAAGATCACGCGGTAAATTCCGCACGGTTAACGCCTCTTTATCCCCTTTCCGGCCAAGGCTTGGCCAAGGGAATGGATCAAAGAGGGGCATAATCGATGCGGAAGTGGGTATATCTGGCAGCGGCGGCGTCGTGCGTGGGCGCGGTCGCGCCAGCCGGCGCGCAGGGCCTGCGCGGCGTTGTACCGTCGGGGAAGCAGGCCGAAGCGGAAAAGGCCCGCGCCGAAGCCGAATCGAAAAATACTGCCGATATCGTTGTGACCGCCACGCGCCGCTCGCAGCGCCTGTCGAACGTGCCGATCGCCGTCAGTGCCTACAGCACCGCAGCGCTCCAGAATTCGGGCGCGACCGATATCCGCCAGATGGCGCAGCTGGCGCCGTCGCTGATCGTGTCGTCCACCGGATCGGAAGCCAATGCGACCGCGCGTCTGCGCGGCATCGGCACCGTCGGCGACAACCCCGGCCTCGAAAGCTCGGTCGCGGTGTTCATCGACGGCGTCTATCGCAGTCGCACCGGCTCGGGCCTCAACGACCTAGGCGAAGTCGAACGCATCGAGGTGCTGCGCGGGCCGCAGGGCACGCTGTCGGGCCGCAACTCGTCGGCGGGTGCGATCAGCATCTACACCAAATATCCCGAATTCAAGTTCGGCGGCTATGGCGAAGCGAGCTACGGCAATTACGATGCCGTCCGCCTCGCCGGCGCGCTGACCGGCCCGATCATCGCCGACAAGCTCGCCTTCCGCATCGACGGCGTCTACGGCAAGCGCGACGGCTTCCTGCACGATGTCGTCAACAACACCGACTTCAACAACCGCAACCGCTATTTCGTCCGCGGTCAGCTGTTCTGGAAGCCGTCGTCCGACTTTTCGGTCCGCCTGATCGGCGATTACACGCATCGCGACGAAAAGTGCTGCGGCGCCGTCTATATCGACACGCGCGAAAAGTTCGATCCGACGCCGGGCGTACCGGGCGACTTCTCGATCGCCTCGCAGAACCGCATCGTCTCGATACTGCAGAGCCTGGGCGGCGTGCTGCCCAGCATGGGCAATCCCTACAACCGCCAGATCGCCCAGACCAAGGGCCAGGCCTATTCGAACGTCACCACCGACGGCGGCGTGTCGGCGCGCATCGGCTGGACGCTGGGCAACGTGCAGCTCATCTCGATCAGCGCCTATCGCGAGTACAAGGCCGGCGGCGCAGGCGACATGGACTACGGCAACGTCGACATCGTCTACCGCCCCAACGACGGCAACGCCTATCGCCAGTTCAAGACGTTCACGCAGGAAACCCGCCTCAGCGGCGGCCTGTTCAACAACCGGCTCGACTGGCTGGTCGGCGGCTATTACGCGCACGAGGATCTCGACGTCGTCGATAATCTGCGCTTCGGCTCGCAATATGGCGCCTTCGCCGCATGCCGTGCCGTCGCGACGGTGAACCCGGCCGCCGCGCTGCGCGATCCGACGGCGAGCGGCTGCCTGAGCGCTGCCGGCCGCGCCGTGCTGACCCCCGCGGTCGGCCAGGCGGTGATCAGCGGCATCGATCGCCTCAGCACCGTCAACAACGTCGGCAGCGTGCGCGACCTGTATCACCAGACGAGCAGCAACTACGCCTTCTTCACGCACAACATCTTCAAGATCACCGACACGCTCAGCATCACCGGCGGCCTGCGCTACACCAACGAGCACAAGCGCCTGGATGCGAGCTTCAACAACAACAACACCGTCTGCCCGGCGCAGCAGGCCGCGCTCAGCCCCCTGCTCGCCAGTGCGGCGGTGCCCGCAGCGCTCAAGCCACTGATCGGCGGCATCATCACGCTCACCTGCACCGGCAATTCGACGTCGGCGCTGACCGGCGTGCCGATCAAGGACAAGATCGCCGAGGGTCAGTTCACCGGCACCGGTGTCGTATCGTGGAAGCCCGCGCCCAGCACCTTGCTGTACGCGTCCTACGCCCGCGGCTACAAGGCGGGCGGCTTCAACCTCGACAAGTCGGATCTGTCGGCCACCGTCTTCGCCACGCCGACCGCGGCGGCCGCATCGAACCTGCGCTTCGATCCCGAGACGGTGCAGGCGTTCGAAATCGGCATCAAATATGCGACGCCCAAATTCACCGCGAACCTCGCGGGCTTCCGTTCGGCGTTCAAGAACTTCCAGCTGAACACCTTCAACGGCACCAACTATATCGTCCAGAATATCGGGTCGTGCAGCACCGGCCTGAACGGTGCCGATCGTGACAATTCCTCGACCACCGGCGCCTGCACGGGCAAGGTGCGCTCGGGCGTCATCACGCAGGGCTTCGAACTGGAGGCAGGCGCCTATCCGACCGAGGATCTGACCTTCAACCTCGGCTACACCTATGCGCACACGCAATATCGCAACAATCTGGTCGGCAGCGATGCGGGCGAGGCGCTGAACGCCGCGCTGTTCCTACTGCCGGGGGCGCAGATGTCGAACGCACCGCGCCACACCGTCACCAGCTCGGCGTCGTGGACGCCGCCGATCGGCGACAATGGCATGCACGCGCTGTTCTACGTCGATAGCCGCCTGACCAGCGATTATAACACCGGCTCCGACCTGTTCCTGGAAAAGCGCCAGGACGGCTTCTTCCTGGTCAACGCGCGCATCGGCATCCGCGGCCGCGACCAGCGCTGGGCGTTGGAATTCTGGGGACAGAACGTCCTCAACACCAATTACCAGCAGGTCGCCTTCGCCGCCCCCTTCCAGGGTGCGGGCAGCGCGTCGCAGGTCGCCGCCTTCGGCTCGCCCGACTTTGCGACGGGCAATGCGATCTTCTCGTCGTACCTCGCCGAACCGCGTACCTATGGCGTGACGCTGCGCTCGCGCTTCTGAACGCCCTTCCACTGATCCGGGACCCGTGGACATTATGAAGATACCGCGCAAACTGGGCCTGTCGTTCCTCACCATCATCGCGACCGCAGCGGTCGTGATGATGGTGCTCTTCGGCACGATCATGCTGATCAGGCAGTCGACGGATCGGAACAACTTCGCCCAGACGATCTATGCCAAGGCCTTGACGCTGGAGACGGCGATCCTCCGCCAGAACAGCCAGTTCCGCGGCTTTCTGGTGACGGGCGACGTCACCTACCTCAAGTCATACGAGGAAGCGCGCAAGGAGTTCGACGGGACCGCCGCAGAACTGGACACGCTGCTGACCGATCCGGTCAAGTTGCGCCAGCTCGACACGGCCCGTCGCGAAACGCTGAAATGGCGCCGTAACTGGGGCGACCGGCTGATCGGCTGGGTGAAGGCCGGGCGCCGCGACGAAGCGCAGCAGGCGGTGCGGGACGCTGGCGCTGCGGTGCTGGTCAGCAAGATCGCCCTCCCCCTGCGCGATCTGCGCGCCGCGGAAACGCAGGACATCGAGTCTGCCGCGGCCAGCCAGGAAAAGGCGATCCTGACCGCACTGATCGCGCTGGCCATCGGCGGCATCGCGCTGATCGGTGTGGCAATCACCTTGTCCGTCCTGCTCAGCCGCCAGATCGCGCGGCCGATCACGCTGCTGACCGATGCGATGGCGCAACTCGCCAGCGGACGGCATGACATCGTGGTCGAGGCGGACCGCACCGACGAACTGGGCGACATGGCGCGCGCGGTGGCCGTGTTCCGCGACACCGCCGCGGCCAAGGTGGCCGACGATGCCGACCGCGAGGCGGCGATGACCGCGATCGGCGGCGGCCTGCATCGCCTGTCGGACGCGGACCTCACGGTACGCATCGCCGACGTGCCGCAGGCATTCCGCCTACTGTCGGACGATTTCAACACCGCCACCGCCAGCCTGTCGCGCGTGCTGGGCGAGGTGCGCGGCAGCGTGCAGTCGATCAAGCACAATTCGGGCGAGATCAATCAGGCCGCGCTCGACCTCGCGCAGCGAACCGAACAGGAAGCCGCCGCCTTGCAGGAATCGGCTGCGGCGCTCGACGAGGTGACGAAGTCGATCCGCGAGGGCGCGGGGGCGGCGATCGGTGCCAGCTCCGCCATGGCGCAGGCCCGCACGGAGGCCGAACGCGGTGGCACGATCGTGCGGCAGGCGATCGACGCGATGCAGGGCATCGAACAGGCCAGCAACGAGATCGCGGCGATCATCAGCCTGATCGACGGCATCGCCTTCCAGACCAATCTGCTCGCGCTCAATGCCGGCGTCGAGGCAGCGCGCGCGGGTGAAGCCGGCAAGGGCTTCGCGGTCGTCGCATCCGAAGTCCGTGCGCTCGCCCAGCGCTCGGCGGATGCCGCGACCGAGGTGAAGACGAAGGTCACGTCCGCTTCCACCCATATCCGCGCCGGCGTCGATCTGGTCGACCAGACCGGACAGGCATTGTCGCGGATCATCGACAGCGTCGGTGCGGTCAGCGGTTCGATCGACTCGATCGCGCAATCGTCCGATCATCAGGCCAAGAGCCTGGGCCAGATCAACGTCGCGATCGGCGAGATGGACCAGATGACGCAGGAGAACGCCGCGATGGTCGAACAGACCTCCGCTGCGGCGCGCCAGCTGGTGGCGGAAGCGCAGCAGCTCGCCGCATCGGTCGCGACCTTCGAAATCGACGGTCAGGCCCCTGCCCCCGCTTCTGCCCCTGCCGATTACCGGCCGGCGCGATCCCGTCCCGCGGCCGCGGCTCCGCGTCCGACCGCCATTCCTGCGCCGCGCCGCGTCGCGAATGGCGACTGGGACGCGTTTTGATCGCAATGGCCGTGCGCCCCGGGCCCATGCGCGGGGCGCCCCTGCCCGACACGATCGGCGGCATCGATCCGGGGCCGCTCGCCCGGCAGGCGATGGCCGTCCGCGAGATGGGATCGCCGTTCGTTGCCGCGGTGCTCGCAGCGGGAGAGCGTCAGCTGTACCGCGCGCCACGCACCGCGGCCTTGATCGCCGACTGGCCGCGCGATGTCGCCGCCGACGCGCTGGCGATGCGGTTCAACGCCGCGCTGCATGCGCTGGCGCGGGCCGGCCACGACACGGCCCTCACCGACCTGTACCGGCGGCTGGACGGCGATTTCGATGCCGTGATCGGCGCAGCGATGCACGCTGCCGATGCGCATATCGCCGAATGGATGCGCACGCCGCCGCAGACCAACGAAGTCGGGCGTACCGCCGCGATCATGGCGGCGCTGATGACGCTGCGCAGCCGGTTCGACATGCCGTGCGAGTTGCGCGAACTCGGCGCCAGCGCCGGACTGAACCTCAATCTCGATCGCTATGCCTATGATCTGGGCGGCCATGTCGCCGGGGATCCGGCCTCGTCCGTCCGCGTCGCGCCTGCATGGCACGGCGCCGTGCCCGTCATCCGTCCCATCGCCGTGGCGTCCGTGCGCGGTGTCGATCTCAGCCCCCTCGACGTGACCGACGCCGCCGCCTGCGAACGGCTGATGGCCTTCATCTGGGCGGACGAGGCCGACCGCGCCGAACGCCTGGCGCAGGCGCTGCGCATCGCACGCGCACACCCGCCCGTCGTCGATACGGGCGACATCACCCGGTGGCTGCCGGCGATGCTCACCGCACCGCAGACCGCAGGGGTCTGCCGCACGATCGTTCATTCGATGGCGCTGCAATATCTGGACGCCAGCGGCCATGCCGCCGTGGAGCGGGCCTTTGCCGAGGCGGGCGCGCAGGCGAATGCCGATCGCCCGCTGGCCCGCATCGGGTTCGAATGGACCGAGGCGCGCGACGCAGTCCATCTGTGCCTGACGACCTGGCCCGACGGGGTGACCCGTCATCTCGCCACCTGCCACGCTTATGGGGCGTGGATCGACTGGCACGACACAGGGGCCTGACGGCCCCTCTCTTAGATACAGCCTCTGTAACGGATGCCCCGTGCCGCCATCGCGGACACGGGGCTTTCTTCGTCAGAACAACCCGTCGTCGTCGTCATCCTCGGCGACGGCCGCCACGGCCGGCGCGGGCGCGAGGTGCGCGGGCAGATAGGCGGCATGGACTTCGCGCTCCTGTGCCATCGTGTAGAGCGCAGCGATGCGCGGCAGCACGTCGGCGAGGATCGCCGTCGCCGCCTCCGACGGATCGCTCATCGCGGGCATCACGCCGAGCACGAGCGCCGCGTCGCGCATCTTGCCCCCCAGCGCCATTTCCGCGCCGATCTCATCGCCGACCGAGGCCAGCATCTCGATGATCTGCCGCGCATCGTCACCGCCGACGCGCACCGCGCCCTCGGTCCGCTGACACCCTTCGCGGATCACCGCCAGCGCATCGGACAGCTTGCTGCCCAGATCGCGATCGTCCGCCGCCGCGCGCTTTTCGACCAGCGTCGCGTTCACCGCGGCCAGCTCGTCGAGCGGCTGGCGGATTCCGCCCATCGCCTTGCCGAGCGACTGGGCGTGGACGTCCACCTCGCCCGCGACGACCGATACCGCCTTGCCGAGGTCACCGTGCCGGCGGCACAGCAGCCGCGTATTGGTGGCGATGTCCTGCACGTCGAACTGCACGCGCTGCAACAGCGCCAGCCGCCCGGTCAGTTCGGACACCGTCTCGCCGATCATGCCCAGCATCGCGGTCGAGCGCCGGTCGGCATCCTGCAACTGCGCGGTGATCGACGCGACCTCGCCTACCGCCTTGTCGATCTCGGCGAGGAAGGGGCGGCCGTTGCTGCCTGCGTCGTTGTCGATCAGGCCCAGCAGCGCGGTCGTGTCGGGGCTCAGCGCCCGCAGCGCATCGACTAGCAGGCGCGTGTCGCGGTCGAAATCGACCGCGCTCGCCTCCAACTGCGCCGCGAGCATCGGATGGATGACCGCGCAAACCTCCATGCGCACCATGGGATCGATGGAGGGGCCTGTGACCTCCAGCATCTGCAACGCGGACACGACATGCTCCAGGCGCTGGCGCGTGCTGTCGCCGACCTGCAACGCGCCCAGCATCGTCGCGACGCGCCCCTGCACCGTGCGGGCGATCGACGCCACCTGCTGCGCCATCGTGGCGGTCGTGCCCAGATGCGCGTGCAGCGCGATGGCGTGACGCACCAGGTTTTCTGGTACTGCGGGAACGACCTGTCGCGCCTCCTTGGTGACGAGGCGCCCGGCCTGCTGCACCGCGCCGACGCTGTCCTTCAGGTCCTTCAGCTTGGCGAGGAAGCCTTCCAGATGCTCCTCGCCCGCCGCCAGCCGATGCCCCATACTGTCGACGAAGCCGACGAAGGCGGGCTCGCCCGACGCCGCGATCTTGATATTCAGCCCGTAGATATGGAGCACGCGCAACGCTTGGCGCATCTCCATGATGTGATCGCGCAACATCCGCGCCGCGCCGCTCACCCGCACCATGTCGGTGTCGCGCTCCTGCTGCACCACGGGCAGGTTGGCGAGATCGGCCGCGACCCCTTTCAGATTAGTCACTGCGATCCCCGCGACGCTTTCGTCGAGTGCGCCGGTGACGCCGTCGATCGCGGAGATGATCCGATCGATCGTTTCTATGGCTCCTGCGAGCGTGGTCCCAGCGCGTACGAAATGCGCATCCATACCCGCCGCCATCAGCGCCAGCGTCCGTTGCAGATCGCCGACACTCTGGTCCAAGGCGTGATCGGCCGTGATGGAGGTGTGCAGCATGGCCTATCCTTTGCGGGCGAGAAGAAAATGCGGGACAGGCGCGCTCATCGCGCCGTCGCCTGGAGCAGTTCGCGGGCGATATTGCCCAATGGTATGACCTTGTCGGCGGCGTTGCGGGCGATGGCTTCCTTGGGCATGCCAAACACGACGGAGGTTGCTTCGTCCTGGGCGAAAGTTCGCGCTCCTGCCTGCTTCATTTCCAGCAAACCGCGCGCGCCGTCGTCGCCCATGCCGGTCATGATGATGCCGACCGCATTGGACCCGGCATTGCGCGCCGCCGAGCGGAACAGCACGTCGACGGACGGGCGATGGCGCGACACCAAGGGCCCTTCCTTGACCGAGACGACATAGCGCGCGCCCTGCCGTTCGAGCAGCGTATGGCGCAGCCCGCCCGGCGCGATCAGCACGTGGCCGCGCATCACCGTGTCGCCATCCTCCGCCTCCTTGACGTCGACCTGGCACAGGCCGTTGAGCCGCTTGGCGAAGGCGCGGGTGAAGCTTTCGGGCATGTGCTGGACGATGACGATGCCGGGCGAATTGGCCGGCAACGCCTCCAGCACCTCGCGCAGCGCCTCGGTGCCCCCCGTCGACGCGCCGATGCACACGACCATCTCCGTCGTCCGGCTCATCGCGCGACCGGTGGGAGGCGGCAGTACCGCATCGGCGGTCAGCTTCTGCGCCGGCGACGCTGCCCGCGCCTGGCGCCGCGCGCCGAGCCGTGCCTTGGCCGCGCCCTTCACTGTCTCGCGGATCATCAGCTTGGCTTCGGTGAGATGCTCGGCGACGCCCATGCGCGGCTTGAGGATGACGTCGACCGCCCCGGCTTCCAGGGCTTGCAGCAGCGTTTCCGACCCCTCCTCGACCAGCGAGGAGCACATGACGACCGGGATCGGGCGCTGGCTCATCAGCTTGCGCAGGAAGGTGACGCCATCCATCCGCGGCATTTCGACGTCCAGCGTGATGACGTCGGGCACCTCTTCCTGGATGTAGCGGGCGGCGGCGAAGGGATCGGCGGCGGCGGCGATTACCTGAATGTCGGGATCCTCGCCGAGGATCGCGGTCATGGCCTGGCGGACGCTGGCGCTGTCGTCGATGATGAGGACGCGGACGGGTTTCATATCAGCAGCGCTCGAATACGGTGTAGGACACGGTCTTCACGGGCAGATCCATGCCCGCGATCGATTCCGAATGACCCAGGAACAGATAGCCGCCGGGGCGCAGGCAGTCGCACAATCGTCGGACCACCGCCTCCTGCGTCGGCTTGTCGAAGTAGATGAGCACGTTGCGGCAGAAGATGATGTCCATCGGCTCGCCGACGGGATAATGCGTGTCCATCAGGTTCAGCCGCGCAAAGCCGATCGCGGACCGCAGTTCGGGCGCGATCCGCACCTTGGCCGCCCGCCGGTCGGTCGAGGCGGCGACGTAGCGCTGACGCATCACCGACGGCACCGGATCGACCTGCTCGGCGGGATAGATGCCGCGCCGCGCGGTCTCCAGCACCTCGGTATCGATATCGGTGGCGAGGATGCCATATTCCATGCGGTTCGCTTCGGCGAAGCGATCCAGCACCATCGCCATCGTATAGGGCTCCGCCCCCGTCGAACAGGCCGCGCTCCACGTGCGGATCCGGCGCCGGCCCTGTGCGAGCATGGTCGGCAGCACCGTGCCCGCCAGAAAGTCGAAATGACCGGGTTCGCGGAAGAAGTCGGTCTTGTTGGTCGTCACCGCATTGATCAGATGATCGATCTCGCCATTGGCGGTCGGATCGGCGAGCAGCAGGTCGCAATAGGCGTTGAGCGACGCGGTCCCCGTGTCGCGGACGCGGCGCCGCAGCCGCCCCTCCAGCATCGTCGCTTTGGTCCGGGGCATTTTGATGCCCGTTTCATCATAGATCAGCGCGGCGAGACGGGTGAACCGGTCGGCGCTGAGGTGATCGAGATCGGACGGGGCAAGCGCTTTGGCGACAGCAGCCATGATGGTCGTTCCATCAACGGGAACCGGGGGTCCGGGCCGTCGTCAGTGAGAGAAAGGGGGGTGGGAGCCGCAGCGACTGCGGCTCCTCTTAGAAAGACCGACGCCGGGTCAGGCCGCGGCGGCGAGCGCGGTGGCGTCGATGTCGTCGCGGGAGAAGATTTCGGCGACGTTGATGACGACGACGAAGCCCTCGGGTTCGCGCACGACGCCCTCGATATAGTCCGAGCGCCAGCGCATGCCGATGTCGGGCGCCGATTCCAGCCGTTCTGCGGCGAAGGTGGTGACCGCGAGCACGCGATCGACCACCAGGCCCAGCGACACGGTGCGGTCGGCGAGCGGCACGTCGACGATCAGCACTCGCGTCGACAGCGTCGGTTCCGCAGGCGTGAGGCCCAGGCGCACGCGCAGATCGACCGTCGGCACCCCCTGCCCGCGCACGTCGGTCAGCCCGAGCAGCCAGCCGGGTCCGTTGGGGACCCGAAAGGCGGGGGCATAATCGAGGATTTCGCGGACCAGCGTCACCGATACCGCGAACACCTCATCTCCAAGGCCGAAGGTGACGGCCTGTACTGTCGCATGCTCACTCATGCCGCGTCTCCGAAGTCGGCCGCGTGCGGCCGAGCGTCTTGATACAAAAAGGTTGGGGGCGGGCGCCGGCCCGCCCCCGATGCGTGGATCAGGCAGCCTGACCGAAGTCGGCGTCCTCGCTGTCCGGGCCGCCCTGGGTCAGGTCGAGGGCGAAGCCGCGGGCGCGGGCCTGCTGGTCGGCGACCGAGTTGGCCTTCGGGCGCGGGGCCGGCGCAGCCTTCTTGGCGGGCGCCGCCTTGCGGGCCGGGGCGGCCTTGCGCTGCGCGGTGGCGGCGCGGGCGATCGGCGAGGCGCGATCTTCGACCCGGAAGAAGGCGATGCTCTGCTGCAGTTCCTCGGCCTGGGCCGCCAGCTCTTCCGAGGTGGACGAGATCTGCTCGGAGGCGCCGGCATTCTGCTGCGTCACCTGGTCGAGCTGCTGGATCGCCTGGTTGATCTGGCTGGCACCGATATCCTGCTCACGGCACGCCGCACTGATTTCGGACACCAGTTCCGCGGTGCGGCGGATATCCGGGACCAGCTTGCCCAGCATCTCGCCCGCATCGGCCGCGGCCTTCACCGTCTCGGTCGAGACCGAGCTGATTTCGGCCGCCGCGGTCTGGCTACGCTCGGCGAGCTTGCGCACTTCCGATGCGACCACCGCAAAGCCCTTGCCATGTTCGCCGGCGCGGGCCGCCTCGACCGCCGCGTTCAGCGCGAGCAGGTCGGTCTGGCGGGCGATTTCCTGCACGATGCCGATCTTGTCGGCGATCGTGCGCATCGCTCCCACCGCACGGTCGACCGCCACGCCGCTCGCTTCGGCGTCCTTCGACGACTGGCGCGCGATCTTTTCGGTCTGCGCCGCATTGTCGGCGTTCTGCTTGATGTTGGCCGCCATCTGCTCCATCGACGCCGAGGCTTCCTCGGCCGCTGCGGCCTGCTCGGTCGCGCCCTGCGAGACCTGCTCCGACGACGCCGACAGCTGCTGGCTGCCCGCCGCGACGTTATCCGCCGCCGCCGAAGCATCGCCCACGACGTTGCGCAGACGCTCGATCATCGACACCAGCGCCAGACCCAGGCCGTCCTTGTCCGACAGCGGCTGGTGGTTGACGGTGAGGTTGCCGCCGGCGATCTCGGTCGCCAGCCCCGCGCTCTTGCGCAGGTTGGCGGTCATGCCGTTGACGGTGTTGACCAGATCCTTGATCTCGTCGTTGCTGTTGACCTTGACCTCCTGGTCGAGGTCGCCGATCGCCACCGCGTCCAGCGCGACGCCGATCCGCTTCAGGCCGTTCGACACGAGCAACGAAATCCAGATGGCACCTGCCACAGCGATGAGCGTGGCGATCGCCGCGACGATGATCAGCATCGTCCGCGATTCCGTGTAGAGCGCGTTGGTGTCTTTATCCGCCTGCTGCATCTGATCCTGCTGGATCGACACGAGTTGGTCGATCGTCGCGGTGAGCTCGCCCGCCACCTTGCGCGATTGCGTGATCGACAGATTGGCGGCTTCGACGTTCTTGTTGGCCAAGCCTAGTGCGCGCACGCGATCATTGACCGGCTTGAACGCTTCCCACTGGCTTTGGACCTTGAGCCACGACGGCTTACCCTGTTCGCTGGCCGTCGAGACGCCTTCGACCACGAGACCGTCGATCTTCTTGCGATGTTCGGTGATCTGGTTGTCGAACGTCCGCATCAGCGCCTCGTCGTTGGTCAGCGCGAGGTTCTTTTCGTAACGCAAGACGAAATTGACTTCGGTCGCGATCTGCTGGGCGACGCTCAGACGATGGGCCGGGCCGGAAATGACCTCGGAGATACCCTCATTGAGGCTGGCCATCCGCGTAACGCCAACGGTCACGACGGCGATCAGGGCCAAGATGAGGACACCGAATGTTGCCCCCAGTTTCATTTTAATCGTAGCACGCATGTGTTGGGTCCCCCCCGTTGAAATCAGTGGATGGAGCGCGCCGCGGCGTCGCCGTGCGCGAGGTTCAGGAAAATCGCTTCGAGATCGGGCAGCACGACGATGTCGTCGCCCTCGTGCCGGATCAGTGCGCGCACCAGATCCCGGCGCCAGCGCAGCCCCACGACGGGTGCATCCTCGCTGGTATTCGCATGGAACGTCGCGACCTCGTGCACCTTGTCGGTGCGCAGGCCGATCAACGTCGCCTCCCCATCGAGATCGAGTTCGATCACGACGATGCGGCTGTCGAGCGTCGCGCCGGTGACAGGCATGCCGAAGGCGAGACGCAGGTCGGCGAGCGGAATGATCCGCCCACGGAAGTTGAGGACATGTGCGACCAGCGGTGGCGCCCCCGGCACCATGGTTTCGGGCATCATGTCCAGGATCTCGCGGACCAGCACCGCCTCGAGCGCGAAGCTCTGGCCGCCGAGATCGAACACCAGCACTTCGAGCTGGCCGTCATCGGTCCATGGTATGGCCGTGGATCGGCGCGATTCATCCGGCTGCACGCAGGCTCTCCTCTTGGGGTTGGCCCGCGGCGACGAGCTGGGCGATGTCGAGGATCAGTGCGACCTCGCCATCTCCGAGGATCGTCGCGCCGGCGAAGGTGGATACGCCGCGATGCAGCGGCGACATGGGCTTGATGACGGTCTGGTGATTGCCGATGATCTGGTCGACGACCAGCCCGACGCGACCCTGCCCCGTCGCGACCACGACGATCTTCTGATAGGGATCGGGCTTCGTACCGCTGGCGAACAGTTCGCGCAGGCGCAGGAACGGCACCAGCTTTTCGCGCAGCGTGATGAGGCTGCGGCCGCGATGGCGCATATCGTCCTCGAGGCTCAGCTCCAGGCATTCCTCGACCGCGGTCAGCGGAATGACGTAGCGGCTGGCGCCGACGCGGACGAGCAGGCCGTCGATGATGGCGAGCGTCAGCGGGATGCGGAGGGAGATCGTCGATCCCTGCCCGTCGACCGACTGGATGTCGATCGTGCCGCGCAGCCCCTCGATCGTGCGCTTCACCACGTCCATGCCGACGCCGCGGCCCGACAGGTTGGTGATCTGCGCCGCGGTCGAGAAGCCGGGCGCGAAGATCAGCTGCAGCAGCTCCTGATCGGACAGCACCTGATCGGGCTGGATCAGGCCGTTCGCCTCCGCCTTGGCCCGGACGCGGGCGCGATCGATGCCGCGGCCGTCGTCGCGAATGGTGATCACCACCTCGCCGCCGCTCTGATGCGCGCCGAGGCGCACGGTGCCCGCCTCCGGCTTGCCTGCGGCGACGCGCTGTTCGGCGTTTTCCAGGCCATGGTCGCAGCTGTTGCGGACCAAATGGACCATCGGATCGAACAGGCGCTCGATGACGGTCTTGTCGACCTCGGTCGCCTCGCCCTCAGTGACCAAAACGATGTTCTTGCCCGTGTCGCGTGCCAGATCGTGGATCAGGCGGCGGAAGCGGCCGAACAGGCTGGCGACCGGCACCATGCGCAGCACCATCATCGTGTCGCGGAGTTCGCCGGCGAGCCGTTCGATCTCTTCGGAGACGGAGCGGAGCACGAGGTCGTGGCCATGATGCGCAAGCTGCGACAGGCGGCTTTGCGCGATGACCAGCTCGCCGACGCGATCCATCAGCGAATCCAGCCGTGCGGCGGGAACGCGGACGCTTTCGTCGGCCTTCACCGGGGTGCGCGCGGCGGCGGCATCGTTGGCGGCGGCGGGCGGCGCAGCGGACGGCGCCACTGCCGCCTCCACGACCGCTGTCGGGGCAGCCTCTTCCACCGCAGCCGGCTCGGCCGCATCGGCGATCGGCGTGACCGTCAGCTCCATGTCGTCCATCACGAAGATGAAGACATCGTCGATCGCATCGCGGCTGACGTCGCCCATCAGCGTGACGTCCCAGCCGATGTGGCAGTGCGTCGGATTGAGGTCGGGCAGCGGCGGCACCTGATCGGTCAGCGCGACGACGGTGCAGCTGCCCAGCTCGCGCAATTCGTCGAGCAGCATCAGCGGGTTGGTGCCATTCGCCATCGAATCGGGCGGCAGGCGGAAGCGGATGTTCCAGCCGGCGGCCTGTGCGACGGCGGTGGTTGCCGAAGCAGGCGCCGCCGGGGCGGCATCCTTTGCCGGGGCCGCGGCACCGCCGGAGGCGGCGTCCACCGCCTCTTGCAGCGACGCGAGGATCGCGGCGCCTTCGCTTTCGGAGGCATTGCCCTCCACCAGCCCGCGCATATGGTCCTGTGCGGACAGGATCACGCCGACCAGCGCGGGCGTTGCAGGTACCTGCCCCTTGCGGACGCGGTCGAAGGCGGTTTCGCAATGGTGGGTGAAGCCGGCGAGCGCGTCGAAGCCGAACATCGCGCCCGAGCCCTTCAGCGTGTGCAGACCGCGGAACACCGCATTGACGAGGTCCATGTCGCCGAGCCGGTGAGTGAGATCGAGCAGCCCCTGTTCGACTTGGTCGAGCAGCTCGCCCGCCTCCACGCGGAAGGCGGCGATCGGATCGTCGGCGCTCACTGCCCCAGCACCTTGCGGGCGACCTTCACCAGCTGGTCGGGCACGAACGGCTTGACCAGCCATCCGGTGGCGCCGGCCGCCTTGGCCTGGTTCTTCATTTCGGGATCGGATTCGGTGGTCAGGAAGATGATCGGCACACCCGCCTGCGACGGGTTCTTGCGGATTTCCTTGATCATCGTCAGCCCATCCATGTTGGGCATGTTGAGATCGGTGACGATCATGTCGAAGCGGGTCGCATTGGCCTTCGTCAGGCCATCGACGCCATCGGACGCTTCGGTGACGGTATAGCCCGCGCCGGTCAGTGCGATGCGGATCGCCATGCGCAGGCTGGCGGAATCATCGACGGCAAGAATGGAAGCGCTCATTGTGGCAGGTCTCCGTGGAACCAGAAATCGAGGTCGTCGGGCGTCATCGCGTCGGTGAAGCCGGCGCGGCCCAGCAACGCCGCGAGCGGACCGGCAGCCGGCGCCGACAGGCGGACGCTGCCGCCACCGACGCGCGCCTGCGCACGGGCGCTTTCGACGAGCTGCAAAAGGCTGAGATCGGGTGCTGCGACCTGCGACAGGTCGAGCGTCAGCGGGCCTTCGCCTCCCTGCTGGCACTGCCCGATCGTCAGGGCGAAGTCGTGTATCGACGCCATCGTCAGCGACGATGGCGCAGTTGGGATGCTAGTCATGTCGGTGCCCCCTTGGCTGATTAGGCCAATTAGGACTTAACGGTTAATGTCCATTTAAGACTGACTGGCCGGCGGCAATTCGACGAAGTAAAAAATTCGAGCCGCAAAGGCTTTTCTACTCAAAATGGTGGTTTAAGGTAATGCTCGCTGTCATACCTCAATAAACAGAGCGCCAAATGAGGTTTTCAACCCATAGATCGGGCTGGATTTTATTTAGTCAGTATAACGGGTTGATACGGATCAATAGATGTCCCGCCGATACCGGCCTGTTTCGAGCAACATCTCCAGGCACGTTTCGCCCAGTATCGACGCCAACGCGTTATGGACGTCGCTCGCCATGCCCTGAAGGCTGCCGCAGACGTAGATCGCCGCGCCGTCCGCCACTGCCTGCGCGATGATCCCGGCCTGTGCCGTCAGCGCATCCTGAACGTAGCGGGGGCCGCTGCCCAGGCGGGACCATGCGACATGCTCCGCCGTCAGCGTATTGCTGTCGCGCAGTGCAGCACGCTCCGCGGCATGATAATCGTCCTGCGCCGGGTGGCGCTCGCCCCAAAACAGCCACACCGGACCGCCGCCGGTCACATGCCGGTGGCGTGCGTGCGCGAGCAATCCGGCAAGGCCCGTGCCGTTCCCGATCAGGATCAGCGGCGTCGCATCCGCCTGCGGCGCATGAAACGCCGGGTTGCTGCGGACGCGCGCGCGTACGACGCCCCCGATCGGCGAGCCCTGCGTCAGCCAGCCCGATCCCAGCCCCGGCAGTCCGTCTGCGGCAAGACAGTGCCGCACGATCAGCTCGACGCGGCCCGACGGCGCGATCGAGGCGATCGAATAGTCGCGATGCGCCAGCGGCGGCAGCGATTCGGGATCGAGGACGCCTGCATCGACATCCGGCAGGATCCGGGTCGCGAGCCATGCGCGCAGCTCGGGCGTATCGTTCCAGCCCACGCGCTGCAGAACGGCCTCGACCCGCCGCGGGTCGTGCTGCGGCAGGATTTCCACGATATCGCCCGCCGCCCAGTCGGCCGGCGCGTCCATGGGTTCGAGGGCGACATGCCATGTCGCGCCGCCGCTGCTGCCTGGATTGAGCAGGCGCCGCTCCATCAGCCGCCAGTCGCCCATCGGTGCCGGTGCCCAGTCAGGCTGATCGGTGCGCGCGCCGAGCGCGCTGAGCTGCTGCTGCCACTGGCGTTGCGCGTCGGCCGCATCACCGTCCATCTCGATACAATCGAACAGCCGCGTCGCACCGCCCGCGTGCAGCCAGCGATCGATTCGATGACCGAAGGCGCAGAAATCGGGATATTCGCGATCGCCGAGCGCCAGCACCGCATAATTGAGGTGCGACAGGTCGCCGGACGCTTGCGTGAGGCGCCGGGCAAAGGCGCGTGCCGTGTCGGGGGGCTCGCCCTCGCCATAGGTGCTGACGACCACGAAGAGGCGCGAGGCGCGGGCCAGCGCCGCCTCGTCCAATGCCGACAGCGGCATGGCAACCGCATCGGGCAAGGCCTGCGCGGTCAGGCGCGCGATCCGTTCGGCCGTGCCGGTCTGCGACGCATAAGCAACCAGCGTCCGGGCATCGTCCGGCACGATCGTGGGCGAATCGTCCGCCATCACTTCGGCGAGCGCGGCCTTGCGACGGCGCCGCGCCAGATACAGCAGGAAGCCGGTGATCGTGAACAGCGGCATCGTCAGACTGGCGAGCGTCATCGCCAGCCGGCCGACCAGACCGAAATACGCGCCGCGATGGATTTCGTAGATGCCGAAGACGATGTCCTGCCCCCAGCTGCGCTGCGCATAGGGGGTGTAGGTAGTCACCCTGTTCGTACGCGCGTCGATCGTCACCTCATCCGACACGCGATCGTGCCGCGCATCGGGCAGCTTCGCGCGGAATTCGATCTTGCCCTCGCGCGCGGTCGCCGTCACCGCCGCATAGGATCGGCCCGCCGTGGCGCGGTCGAACGCCGTCCAGGCGGCGCGCCAGTCGACGGGCGCATCGGCCTTGCCCTTACCCTTGCGCTCTCCAGCGGCGCCCGCTTTGCCTGTGGGCTGTTCGGCGACGAGCAGATGCCGCACACCGGTGCGATACCAGTCGTACGACCACCACAAGCCCGTGCTGGCGCTGATCAGGTAGAACAGCACCACCCATCCGCCGACCACGGCATGCAGCGCACGGTACAGGTTGCGCCCGGTGCGCCGCAGGTCGAGCACGAACCAGTTGCGCCAATCGAGCGGGCGGCGCGGCCAGCGCAGATACAGGCCGGACAGCGCGAAGAAGATCAGCGCCAGCGCCGAAAAGCCCGTGATCTGCCGCCCGATCCCCTTGCCCCCGCCGGGCAGCGCGAGCCACCGGTGCAGATTTTCCACCGTGTCGAGAACGGCTTCGCCACGCGGCGTGCCCAGCGCCCGACCCGTCACGGGATCGAGATAGGTGACGTGACGTGTCTTTGACGCTCCCGTCGTATAGCTCGCCATCGTGGCGCGGGTGGGATCGCGTTCGACCACCAGCCGGCCGATCCGGGCATCGGGCCGTTGCGCCTGGAACCGGGCGACAAGATCGGGCCCGGACAGATGCGGTCCGGGCTGCGGCGTGACGGTGACGATGCCGGGATTGATCGCCGCGATGATCTCCGGCGAAAAGCTGATCATCGCGCCGGTCACGCCCATGACCGCCAGCACCAGGCCCGCAGTGATCCCCAGGAACCAGTGGATCTGAAACAGGATCCTGCGCGTCATCCGGCTCTTTCGTTCCGCTGTTGTTATTGCGATTTAGTTGCGTTAGCGGGCGCCGTATTATGGGTCAATGACGGAGCGGTGTTGCGCGACCGTGCCGGTGAGGGCTCAAGCGCAGGCGCTCGAAATGGCCGCGCGGGCGCAAGATATCGGCATTGCGGGTGAACATCGCCACCCAGTCGATCGACATCGACGACGACCGCGTGCTCGATTGGCAGATCGCGGTCTTCCCAAGCGATGGCAGTCTCCACGCTCCCTCCGGCGCCGACGCTGACGCTTGGCGGGGGACGCATTCTCGATCCGCGACGCTCAGCTTTCGACGAGCTCGACGACCTCGAAATCGTAGCGGGTCCAGCCGCGCTGCCGGGCGGCGTCGGCCGTGGCGGCGCGCTTGCCGTTCGCCTCGCGCAGCGAATTGCTATGGCCCCAGAACACTTCGGTGCCGCCCGCCTCGGTCACCGCGACGATCCGCCAATAATGGGTGAAGGGCGCGGCTGTCGGCCCGATCGTCTTCACATAGCCATCTGACAGAGTGGCGGTCAGCAGCCGCTTGCGCTTCGCCATGGCGCGTGGCTCAGGCGGCGGTGGCCGGCAGCACGACGGACGCCGGCGCCGACGCCAGGCTGGCGGCCAGCTCGGCATTGCGGAACGGCTTGGTCAGACGCGGGATGTCGGGGTCGATCCCCTCTTCCTCGGCATAGCCCGACACGATCAGCACGGGCAGGCCGGGCCGCAACCGGCGAATCTCGCGTGCCAGCTGGGCGCCGCTCATGCCGGGCATCAGATGGTCCGAAACCAGCACCGCCGGCTCCAGCCCGTTGTGGATCAGCCGCAGGCCCTCTTCCGCCGATGACGCCTCGACCACGTCGTAGCCGAGATCGGCGAGCATGTCGGCGGTGCTCATCCGCACCAAGTCCTCGTCGTCGATCAGCAGCGCGATGCCGAGGCGCTTGACGACGTGCGTCACTTCGATCGGCGGCTCGTCGTCGAGCGCCGCGGTCGCGCTGATCGGCAGCCACAGGCTGATCGTCGTGCCCGCGCCCGGCGCGCTTTCGATCGTCAGGCCGCCACCAAGCTGAGCGGCCAGGCCATGCACCATCGACAATCCCAGCCCGGTGCCCTTGCCGACGCCCTTGGTGGAAAAGAACGGCTCGATCGCGCGGCGCAGCGTATCGGCATCCATGCCGACGCCGGTATCGCTGACGCTCAGCCGCACGTAATGGCCGCGCGGCAGCGCACGGTCGTCGAGCGCCGCCACGCTTTCGCGCCGTGCGCTGATCCTGAGTTCGCCGCCGTCGGGCATGGCGTCGCGCGCGTTGACCGCCAGGTTGAGCAGCGCCATTTCCAGCTGGTTGAGATCGGCGCGGGCGGGCGGCAGATCGGACAGGTCGACCCGCACGTCGATCATCGGGCCCAGCGTTGCCGCCATCAGACCCGCCATATTCTCGACCACGCGCTCGACATCGATCGCGGTCACCTGCAACGGCTGGCGCCGCGCGAAAGCGAGCAGGCGCTGCACGAGCGTCTTCGCGCGTTCCGCCGATTGCAGCGCGCCCTCGATCAGCCGTTGTTCGCGTTCGGTGCCGACGCCCTTGCGCACCAGCAGGTCGAGCGAACCGATGATCGGGGTGAGCAGATTGTTGAAATCGTGGGCGACGCCGCCGGTCAGGCTGCCCATCGCCTCCATCTTCTGGCTTTGCCGCAGCGCTTCGCGCGCGGTTTCCAGATCCGCCTCGCGCGCCTTGGCATCGCTGAGATCGCGGCCGATCGCGACGAAATTCACGCCGTCCGCTTCGGGCGAGACGGTCCACTCGATATGCTTCCAACCCCCGTCGCGCGTCGCGATCCGGTTTTCGAACCGGGCCGGGCGACGCGTTTGCGCCATGTCGGCGATCGCGGCCGTCGTGTGCGCCACATCCTCGGGGTTCATGATGCTGATGTAGCTACGGCTGAGCAGCTCCGCTTCGCTCCAGCCCAGCACCTGCGTCCAGGCCGGGCTGACGGCGGACATCATCCCCACATAATCGGCGCGCGCCAGCATGTCCTGCGACAGCGTCCACAATCGGTCACGCTCGGCGACGCGCGCGGCGACCTGTTCCTCCAGCGTTTCGTTGAGCTGGCGCAGCCCCTCTTCGGCGCGGGCCCGCTCGATCGCGGTCTTGACGCGTTCGGCGACGTCCTGGACCAGCGCGATCTCCGCCGCCGTCCAGACCCGCGGCGTCGCCGACTGCGCGGCCAGCACGCCGACATATTCGGTCTCGTCGAACACCACGACGTCGATGAAGGCGGCGACCCGGCGCTCCGCCAGTCCGGCGCGCGCATCCAGGCTCAGCCGCTCGTCACCGGGAATGTCGCAGGCGACGATCGGCTGCCCTGAGCGATAGGCCTTGAGCAGGTCCGGCCCGAAGGATTCGAGCGAATGCAGGCCGGCGATCGAGGGCACGCCCCGACAATGATCACACGGCACCGTCATCCAGCCGCTATCGGCGATTTCGGCGTAGAAGGTACGATCGGCGTCCAGCCATTCGGCCAGCCGTTCGGAGGCGAGCGCATTGATCGCTTCCCGCGTGCCCAGCCCGCGCAGCGCATCGGACAGGGACAGCAGAAAGGCGGTACGCCGCTGGGCCGCGACGCGTTCGGTCGTTTCCGCCAGGACGCAGATGACGCCACCCGGCGTGCCGCTTTCGTCGAGGACCGGCGAATAATCGAGGTCCATCCACACGCGCTCGGGCGAACCGTGACGATAGAGCGTCAGTTTCTGGTCATGGTAATGCAGCGTTCCGCCCGACAGGCAGACGCGCATCACATTGTCGTTGAAGTCGGCGACCTCCGGCCAGCCCTCGCGAACCTTCGATCCCAGCAGCTGCGGATGCCGGCCGCCGGCAAAGACCGAATAGGCATCGTTGTAGAGCATGACGCCGTCTTCGCCCCACAGCATCACGATCGGCACCGGCGAGCGGAGCAGCAATGCCGTCGCGGTGCGCAGGCTTTGCGGCCAGTCGCCAATCGGTCCCAGCGGCGTCGCCGACCAGTCACGCTCTCCAATCAGCGTGCCGCATGCCCCTCCGCCGGTCAGGAAATCCTGTCCGGTCGCGCGGTTAGGGACCTGATCGACGTCCGCCATGGAGTAGTAGCTCATTCTACATCGGGTAACGCACCACCCCGAACATCGGGTCATTGCGTCACCACCTTCTTTTTACACTAGACCAATATCGACCCACTGCAAAGCGGGCGCCCTGTGAACGCCCATCGACGCCGGACCGCTCACTACCCGATCCCCGCACGACTCGTCGCCGGTCAGGCTCGGTTCAGCCTGTTCGTGATAGGGTTCGAAGTATGAAAAAGCCCCTGCTCCTCGTCGGCGTCGCCCTCACGCTGACCACCGCCGCGGCCTCCGCCGCCAAGCCGCAACCCACGCCGGACGAGCAATTGCAGACCGCGCTTGCCGGACGCGTCGCCGGCAAGCCGACGAGCTGCATCAACCTCGCCAGCGTCACCTCGACCCGCATCATCGACGGCAAGGCGATCCTGTACCGGGTCGGCGGGCGCCTCTATCTCAACGAACCGCGATCGGGTGCGCCCTCGCTGCGCGACGACGACATTCTGGTGACCAACACCATCGGATCGCAATTGTGCAGCATCGACACGGTCCGCCTGGTCGATCGTGCCTCGCAATTCCCGCGCGGCTTCGTCTCGCTGGGCGATTTCGTCCCCTATACGATGCCCGCCAAGGACACGCTGCGCTGATGGCATCGGGGGTCGTCCCGCGTTAGGGGGCGGGATGGACCTCGATGACCAGATGCGCCGCTATTTTGGCACCGCCGACCTCGATGCGGTGCCGCCCGCGGCCTATGACGCCGGGATCGAGCGGATGCAGGTCGATCTCGGCCTCGAAACCGATCGCGCACGACGGTTCGCCCTGTGGACGCTGCTGCACATGCTGGGCGCGGCACCTGCTCTCGATATCGTCTTTCCCGACGCTGCCGATCGCGATGCCGCGCGCAACTGGATGGAATTGACCGAGCGGCTCGCGGACGCGGCTACATCGCCACCACGCGACTGAGCCGTGACACGCCGCGCTCGTCGAACGCCTCCACCGCGACATAATAGCGCTGGCCCGTGGTCAGCGCGCGCAGCGGCAGCGTTGCCGCGTCGCCACGCGCGACCCGGTCGGCGAATACTTGGTAGGTCAGCGCCAGACGATCGGGGCGGATGCCCCAACGCACATTATAGCCGACAGCGCCCGGCACGCGCCGCCAGCGGATCGTCGCATCACGCGTGTCCGCCGCCCGCGTCGCCGCGAGCAGCTCTGGCGCGCCCGGCGGCGGGCCATCGGCATTGCCGAACACGCGCAGGTCGCTGATCGCGAGGTGCGCCCCCCCGATATGGCCGTGGACGTAGCGAACATAGCGGGTGCGTGCTGGCTGCGGCAGCTCGATATAAGCGTTGGGCCGATCGCGACGCGGCCCCTCCGTCGTGGCGAGCGGTCGCCATGTCCGGCCGTCGAGCGACTGTTCCAGACGAAACTCGGTGTAGATATCCGGCGCATCGCCGAAGCGGCCCGCTTTGTAATCGGCAAAGTTGACCTGCACCGCACGCACCGTCTTCGGCCCGCCCAGATCGACGGTCAGCGTCGCGCCCGGCGCCTTGCTCGGCGACAGCCAGAAGGTGCGCGGGTTTTCGTCGGTCGCCTGGTCCGGCGCGAAGCCGGGAACGCTGGCGCTCGCCGTCGCGGGCTTGCGATAGGACAACAGCATCCAGCCGGTGAACAGCGAATCCGGATCGCTGAAGCGGCGCGTCGGCATGCGCTGCGGAAAGTCGCCGAAGCGCGTCGACACGCGCATCTGCCCGTCCGCGTCGAACACCGTCGGCCACATCCCGATCCGCCGCTCGAACGTCCAATTGTAGCCGATCCACGGCGTACCGGTATTCCACCAATTGCCGTTGAGATCCTGGAACGTATTGCCGTGCCCTGCCCCCTGCACGAACCCGCCGGGCTTGTAGCCGACGGGATTGTAGGCGGCGTAGGTGAACGGCCCCATCGGCGACGTGCCGACATAGGTGCCCGTGGCATAGGCATTATATTCGGTGCCGGGCGCGCCATATTGCAGATAATAGCGTCCGCCGACCTTCGTCATCCAAGCCCCCTCCATGAAGGGCTTGATCGGCGTACCGTTCGGCAACGTGCCGCTGTGATCCTGGCCGAAGCGTTCCCAGCCATGATGATCGGGATCGAGCAGGATGAACGATATGCGGGGCGTGCCATAGGTCATCTTGCCGTCCGCGAAGTGGACCGGCGCGCCATAGATCGGAAAGACGTTCGACGAGTTCCAATAGAGATACCAGCGCTTGTCGTCGTCCTGAAACAGGTCCGGGTCCCAGGGGCCCGGCGGCACCTGCCCCGGCTTGATCGTATCCTCCAGCCCCGATTTTACCGCGCTGGGCAGCGGCGGCATGCGGCGGACGTAATAGTCGATTTTGCCGCTCGCCGGGTCTTCGGTGCTGTAGATCGTGCCCTGCGTCGTCATCGACGGCATGATGAGCAGGCGCGTGCCGTCGGACGTGACGGCAGGCGCGACGATCCCCTCGGCCGGCCAGCGGCTCGGCGTGATGAAGTGCCACGTGAGGAGGTCGGTCGATCGCCAATATCCGTCGGCGAGCGTCAGGAACAAATAATAGGCGCCCTTGAACGGCACGATCACCGGGTCGGCACCGGTGCGGTACGACACCCCCTCGTTCACCTGCTCGAAATTGTAGCGATAGTCGATGTCGACCGGATTGGCGTAGGTCTGCGGCGTCGCGGCCGCCAGGATCGAGAGCAGCAGGGTCATCGGTGCGCCTGTACGAAGAGGTTGGTGGTCAGCCGCCCGACGCGCGGATCGGTGGACAGCGGCATGTCGGCGGGGATGATGCCCGAATGGAGCAGGCAACCCTGATAGAGAACGACGCGGTCCCGCTTCGCCGCGACCGCGCCGATCTGGTCGAACGCGGCGTTGCTGGCATTGGTATAGCCCGACAACAGAGCGCTATCGCGGCGGGCGGCGGCGATGAAGGCGTCGCGGTTGCCGGCATCGACCCGCTCGATCCCGGTGCTGCGCTGGCGATAGAAGGCGGTGCCGCTGCCCGGCGTATCGGACAGATAGTGGAGCACGGCGAGATAGCCCGGATCGACCGCATCGAAATGCGGCGCGCGCTGCGCCGGTGACAGCGTGGCGGGCGGCGCCGTGACCATCGAGAAGCTGCCCTCGATCCAGTCGAAGCCCTCGACATCGAACGCCCCGCCGATGAAGGGCGCCAGCGTCTGGAGCAGCGCGGTCGCATAATCATGCGCCGCGCCGTCCGCCGGCGTCAGCACTCGCCGCACGCCGGGATAGTAGCTGCCCGCCACCGCCGGAAACGGCGCCAGCGCCGCAGCCAGATCGACGATCCGGCCGACATCGCCGACGACATCGTCGACCACGACGACGGGACTGTCGCTGGCCCCGACCCGGATCAGCCGCGGCGTCATGCGACCGCCGCGGCCATGCGTGCAGACGCGGGGATCGTCACGACCCCCGCCCCCACCAGATCAGAAGCTGAACTTCGCACCGACCTGGAACGACCGCGGAACACCCGTGGTGCCGTCGCCGTCATTCTTCTTGATCGGGTTGGTGCCCGATCCGGCGCCCCAAGCCGAATAGTTGCGGTTGATCGAGTCGAACAGGTTGAAGGCAGCGAAACTGACCTCCAGCCCGCGGCCCCAAGGCAGGTTGAACGTCTTCGAGATGCGGGCATCGACACTGCCGTAGCCGACGACTTCACCCGGCCAGAACACACCGCCGAAGTTGCCGTAGCAGCAAGCGTTCTCCGGCTTGTTGGCCGGGAAGATGACCTGGCCGAACGACGGACCCGAGCTGAACGTGCCGGTCAGCGACACCTTCGTATCCCACGGACCACGTGCGATGCCGGTGCCGACGAAGCGCCACTTTTCGACGCCCGCGACATAGTTCATGCCATAGGCACCGAAGCGCGGTGCGTTGTACAGCTCGTCACCCTGCAGTTCCTGCGGCACGTTCGAACGTGCGCGCTGCAGCGTCAGCGTCGAGGTGAAGCCCCACCTCGACCCGGTCACGAACGGCTTTTCCGCAGTGAAGTAGATCGCGGTGTAATAGGCCTTGCCGTCGTTCGAGCCGATGTTCAGCTTGCCCGAATAGCCCGGCAACTGGCCCGACTCTGGGAAGCCGTCTTCGATCCATTGGTCGCCCTGCGTGGTGTACAGGCCGTTGGGCAAGCGGTTGCCGCGCACGAATTTGAAGATGTTGTGGCTGCGGACGTGGCTGAACGTCACCGCCGTTTGGATCCCGCCGAAGCGCTTGCGCACGCCGAAGTTGAACTGATCCGAATAGGGCAGCTTGGTATCGTTGTTGAGCAGCCAGACGTCACCACCCAGACCCGAAGCGGTCACCGCCGAGCGCAGGCCATCGACCGTCTTCAGCGACGCATTGTAGGCGAGATAGTTGTTCGGCAGCACGCCGCCGTTGGATGCGCGCGCCTGCGCACAGGTCGGCTGGCCGGCGCCATCGCAGAAATACACCGTCGGCGCCGACTGGTAGATCGCCTTTACCGTCTCGATGCCCGCCGTGATGAACAGCGGACGGTCGTAATAGCGGCCGGCACCGGCAAACAGGATCGTGTCGCGATCGCCGTACACGTCGTACGATACGCCGAGGCGCGGCTGGAACGCCTTCCAGTAGGGCTTACGGTTGTTGCCGGTCGAGATATAGTCCTCGGGGTTGATCCCCGCGGCCTTCCAGCCCTGATAGTTACGCAGCGCAGTCGCGATACGCGCGGGGGTCACGAAGTTCTCGTTCTTGGCGTTGCTTTCATAGTCCCAGCGGATACCGGCATTGATCGTCCAATGCTCGTCGGGCGACCAATCGTCCTGCAGGAACAGGCCCACCTGCGTGTTGTTCGCGGTCGCGGCGCGCACCGGCACCGTCGTCACCGAACCCGCAAACGGAGTCGATGCATCGAAGGTGCTGTAGGACGGCGCGGCAAAGAAGAAAGTGCCGTTGCTGCGCGAATCCTCAGTCCGGCCGTATTTGTTGAAGGCTACGCGAACGCCGCCCTTCACGATGTGCTTTTCACCGAAGAAAGTGACGTTGTTCTTGATCGTCCAGCTCTTCTGATCGTCGGACTGCTGGAACGACGCTCCGCCAAGCGCCGCCTGCGTATCGGTCGACGCGCCGACACCAACCGGCCCGGATGCCGGCCCCTGCGACAGAATGATTTCCGGCCCCGAGCCAATGCGCGGAGTGCCGTTGAAAACCTTCTGATACGCGCCGGTAAACTCGTTCAGGAACCCATCGCCGCGGTGGGTCCATTCCAGCTGATAGGTGTCGTTGTTGCTGGTAAGTAGGCGGCCGTGCTCAGGCACCGACGTTCCGCCAAAGTCCGACAGATTGCTTTCGCGACGCAGGAACGCGCTGGCGTTGATCGTGTCCTTGTCGCCCGCGAACAGGGTCAGCTTACCGAAATACAGGCGCTGCTTGAAGCTCTGCGGATAAGTCCCGTTGAACTGGCTCGCGATCGACTGTGGCACGTTGGGTACAACGGTGCCGTTGTCGAGGGTACGCGTGGTCTGCAGGTTAACCGCCGTCGACGGCAGCTTCTGGTCCGTCGCCTCGAACGCGCCGTAGAAGTGCAGCACGTCCTTGATGATCGGACCGCCCAGATCGCCGCCATATTGCTTGCGATCGTAATCCGCCTTCGGGCGGCCCTCGCGGTTGTTCGTCTTGCCGGGCCGATCGAAATACGGAATGCCGATGAACGCCTTGGGCTGCCATTCGCCGAAGATGTCGCCGTGGAAGCTGGTGCCGCCGGTTTTCGTCACCGCGCTGATGATCGCGGAGCCGGCCTGTTCGTATTCCGCCTTGAAGTTCTGCGTATCGACGCGGAATTCCTGCACGGCCAGCTGCGGGAAGGGATTGCCGCGGCTGAAGTTCTGGCCGGCGATACCGCCGTGGTTGACGGGATTCTTTTGGCTGAGGCCGTCGATGAAGACGTTGATGTTGTCGGCGCTGACCGCACCGGCCTGCACCTGGCGGCTGCCCGGCGAGTTCGAGATCGCGACGCCCGGCGCGAGCGCGGCGAAGTTCAGGAAGTTGCGATCGTTCTGCGGCAGGCTGTCGATCTGCTGCGTCGACACGTTGGTTGACACGATCGCCGAGCGGACTTCCTGCCCACGGCGACCCGTGACGACGATGTCGGTGCCCGTGCCTGCGTCCGTGCCGGCGGTATCGGCCACAGGCGCCGCCGCACCGATGTCGAAGGTTACGACCTGACCGACCGGAATGACCAGCTGCTCGGCGGGCAGACCGGTCGCCTCGACGCGATAGGTGCCCGGGCGCAAGCCCGCGATCGTGTAGCTGCCGTCGGCGTTGACACGGCCGCTGATGCGCTGGCCGGTATTCACGTCGGTCGCAGTGACGGTCGCGCCTGCCTGCGCGCCGGTCACGCGGCCGCGCAGCGTCGAGTTGATCTGCGCCATCGCCGGCGCGCTGATGACCAGCGTCGCGGCGAGGGCCGCTGCCGAAATGCCGCGCCCGAAGCGCGCACGATGAATCCTGGATGCCATTTCAAACCCCTCCACGTCGGTCCCATCGCCCCGTTTTTGCTCCCGTGGAAACCGCCGACGCGCGACGGCTCCACGGATCGCGGAGGGCGTATGGAACCGGTTACTCGCCCGCGTAACCGGTTACAACCGCCTGTCTGACGCGCCGGTCAGGATCGGTTCATTATCCGCCGGATTGTTGCTTGCGTGTCACAGTCGGTGGCGGGCGGAGCCGCTCAGCCGACTTTGGGCGCCTGGCAGTGGCGCGCGATGAAGGCTTCGTGCGTCGGCAGGCCGGCGGCGACATCGGCGACCACGTCCTCGACATCCTTCAGGAAAGCGGTGGTGTGTTCGGCGGGAATCATGTCGACCATCGGGTCGTGATGCGCCTGCAACCCCTGCCCCAGCAGCACCTGCACCCAGCTCTCCTCGCGGAACAGTTCGGCCTTGGCATGCATGAAGAACCGGCCCGAGGATCGGAACAGCTCCAACCGCTCGGTCAGGCTGTCGGGCACGGGCATATGCTTCAGGTAACGCCAGAACTCCGTGTCCTCGCGCGCCGTCACCTTGTAATGCGCGATGATGAAGTCGCGCACGTCGCGATATTCGAAATCGGTCTGGCGGTTGTATTCGTCCGTATCGGCGGCGTTGAAGCCGCGCCCGGGGAACAGCGCGATCAGCCGCAGGATGCCGGTCTGGATCAGGTGGATGCTGGTCGATTCGAGCGGCTCGAGAAAGCCGCCGGCCAGACCCAGCGCGACGACGTTCTTCTCCCACGCGCGGTGGCGCTTGCCGGGGCGGAAGCGGACGGGGCGCGGATCGCCGAGCGCGGGGGTGTCGAGATGTTCGAGCAGCGTCGCCGCCGCCGCCTCGTCCGACACGAAGCGGCTGGCATAGACATGGCCGTTCCCGGTGCGATGCTGCAACGGGATGCGCCACTGCCAGCCCGCCCCGTGCGCGGTCGCACGCGTGTACGGCGTCAGCGGCCCCGTCCCGCGCGCGCTCGGCACCGCAAGGGCACGGTCGCACAACAGCCACTCGCTCCAGTCCTCATAGCCCACGCCCATCGCGTCGCCGATCAGCAGGCCGCGCATGCCGGAGCAGTCGACGAACAGGTCGCCATCCACCCTGCTGCCATCGGCGAGCACGACATGGTCGAGGAAGCCGTCACTGCCACGCCGGTTGGCGGCGACGATCCGTCCCTCGATCCGCTCGACGCCCGCCGCCTCTGCCCGGCCGCGCAGGAAGCGCGCGAACAGCGAGGCATCGAAATGATAGGCGTAATCGATGTCGGCGATCGGCGACTGCGGATTGCTGGGGTCGGGCATCGCGAAGCGATTCATCCGCGCCGCCAGCGTGTTGAGCGCATAATGGTCGAGGTGCTTCGCCCGCCCTGCCGCACGCTCCTTCAGCCAGAATTGGTGGCAGTGCAGCCAGTACAGGTCCTGCCCGATCTTGCCGAAGCCATGGATATAGCTGTCGCCGGGCGCGCCCCAGTTGCGGAATTCGATGCCGAGCTTGAACGTCGCCTGCGTCGCGCGGACCATCTCGAACTCGTCGATGCCGGCGAGGCCGTTGAAGGTACGGATCGCGGGGATGGTCGCCTCGCCGACGCCGATCGTGCCGATCTCTTCCGATTCGATCAGCCGGATCGTGTAGGCGCCCAGCGTCAGGCGCGACAGCAGTGCCGCAGCCATCCAGCCAGCGGTGCCGCCGCCGACGATCGTGATCGTCTTGAGCGGGGGGTTGGGATGGGCGTCGGTCATCGAAGGCTCGCTCAACATATTACGTCCCAATAGCCGTCATCCCCGCGCAGGCGGGGATGACAGGCGGGCTTATCTCACCCCAGCCATCCCCCGGAGAACCCCGCCCGCTGCAAGCCGCGGCGGATCGCGGGCGAGCGGCGCATGACGCGCCACACGCCCTCGTCGCGGGTGTTCGCGATGGCGCCGGCGATCGCACCCTGGTCGATGCCCAGGTAATCGCGCGCCACCCAGCCGCTCTTCGGGTCGACCGACCCCGTCTCCAGCTTAACGTCGGTATAGCGGAACGAGGGGTTGAAGCTGTCGAGGAAGCCGTATTTGCCATACAGGTGCGGCCAGCGCTGCATCGCATTGGCCGCCGGTATGCAAATCTCGGGCGCGAAGGCGAGGCTGCCCAGCGCCGCGGTCGGCGCGATCGTACCGTCGTCGCGCTCGTCGGGCTGGCCGAGCGGGCCTCGGGCGGCATAGCCGAAGAACTCCGCGGTCCGCCCCTTGAACGGCAGCTGAAAGTTGCCGGGGCCGTCGCAGGCGGTCAGGCCCCAGATGTCGCGCGAATAACCGTCCCAGTGCATCGGATTGGCGATGCAATAGGCCCGATTGGCATAGGTCGCGCGGCGGCTGTTCTCGAAATAATCGAAGCCGGCGGCCCGCATCGTCTCATCGCGAATGCCGCGGAAGTCGATCCACATCTGGCTGTATTGATGGCCGAACAGCGGCGCGAAGGCGAGGTGCCGCGTGTCCCCCTGCCCGCGCCAGAAGGCGGGATAGCTCTGCGCCCAGGCGTCCCACGCCCCGTCGGCAAGCGACCGGCCGCGGCTGCCGAGGCCGACGACATAGACCATCATCCCCTCGTTATACCCGTCCCACGCGCGCTCGATGAAGCCCTTGCCGGGATGCCAGCCCATCGACACGGTGCCGCGCGCATTGGTGAACCACGGCCAGTCGGCCCGATCGGTGATCAATTCGGCAAGCCGGCGGATCTCCGCCTCCACCGGATCGGCCTGATCGTACCAGGCACCGGCGAACAGGATGCCGAGGAACAACAACGTCGTGTCGACGCTGGACAGTTCGGTGTCGCGATAGCGCTGCCCGGTTTCCATATCGAGGAAGTGGTAGAAGAAGCCCTTGTTCCCGGTCATGCCGGTCGGCGCATCGCCCTGCGGCGCAGTCGCGAAGAAGCGCAGCGTCGTCAGTGTCAGGTCGCGGGCTTCCTTGCGCGTGATCCAGCCACGCTCCACGCCGATCGGATAGGCCGTCAGCGCGAAGCCGACCGCGGCGATACTGGCGAAGGACGGCGTCGGCCAGCGATCGGGCACCAGCCCGTTCTTGCGATTGGCGAGGTCCCAGAAATAGCGGAAGGTGCGCTGTTCGAGGTCGCCGAACCATGCCGGCAGCGTGGTTGCGGCAGGGGCGGCCAGCGCGTGGCGGGGCAGCGCGCTCGCGGCGGCGGCAAGCGGCGCATGGCGCAACAGCGCGCGGCGATCGAGAGACAGGGTCATGACGTTAGGGCTTCCGTGGTGGTGCGGATGACGAGATCGGTGGCGACGACCTGCGTGTCGGGGGTCAGCGTGCCGCCCTGCAGCGCGTCGATCAGCCGGGCGACGGCCCGCGCGCCCATTTCCGCGAGCGGCACGCGCATGGTGGTGAGGCCGAGATACCGCGCGAGGGGAATGTCGTCGAAGCCGGTGACCGCGACGTCGCCCGGCACCGACAGGCCCTGTTCGCGCAAGGCCGCGAGCACGCCCAGCGCCATCATGTCGTTGGCCGCGACGATGCCATCGAAGGCGACGCCGCGCGCGCGCAGCATGGCGACCGCCGCCGCGCCCGAATCCTCGCGGAAGTCGCCTTCGATCACCACCGGTTCGATGTCGGGCGCGTGGCGCGCCATCGCGGTGAGGAATCCCTCGCAGCGTTCGCGCGCGTCGATATTGCCCGCAGGCCCGCCGACATGGACCAGCCGCCGCCGCCCGGTCGCGGCGAGGTGCGCGACGACCGTCGCGATCCCTTCGGCATTGGCGATGCGGAAGCCGGCGCGCCCTGCCCCGTCGAGCGAATTGACCAGCACAGCCGGCACGCCGCCCGGCAGCGCCTCGCGCAAGCCCTCCGCATCCAGCTGCGGCGCCATGACGATCAGCCCGTCGACGCGCCCGCGCATCGATCGCATCGCCTGCGCCGCCAGTTCGGCATCGGCGTGCATATTGGACAGCAGCAGATGATAGCCGCGCGCGCCGACCTCACGGTCCATGCCGCGCACGATTTCGGAAAAGAACTCGCCGTGCAGGTCGGGCAGCACCACGCCGATCGCATGGCTGCGCGCCAGCGACAGGCTGCGCGCGCCGGCGTGCGGCACATAGCCCAGCGCCTTGGCCGCCGCGAGTACGCGCGCGCGCGTATCGGGATGGACACTGCTATGGCCGTTCAAAGCACGCGAGACAGATGCGACCGATACTTCAGCGACTTGCGCGACGTCGCGGATCGTGGCCGATGCCGACTTCAACCCTTATCCTCCCCCTGCCGTCCGCTGGCCGCGAACGATCATCCGTGCGTGAACCGACACGTCTTGTACCGCACGCCCGGCCTGTGTAACCGGTTACAGGCAACGGTCAACGCGAAAAGCCGGAAGCATCCGTGCAAGCGCGGACGCTGGACGATAGCAGATCAGGGGAGAGGCTGGAACATGACGGATCACACCATTTCGCGCCGCGCGGCGCTGCTCGGCGCGGGCGCGGTCGCCGCATGGGCGGCCAGCCCGGCGCGCGCGCTGCTGGCGCAGGCGGACGGCGTCGCATTGCCGCCGCGGGTCGAGGCGATCCTGGCGGCGATGACGCTGGAGGAAAAGGCGGGTCAGCTGCAGCTCAACGCCGCGGCGTGGAGCGGTGGCGTCGCCACCGGCCTCAACCCGCCGTCGAACGGGCCCAGCTTCGACGGCCAGGTCGCCGACGCGGTCGCGGGCAAGCTGACCGGCGTGTTCAACGGCAATGGCGCGGAAATGGCGCGGCGGATGCAGGCCGCGGTGATGCGCGATTCGCGCCTCAAGGTCCCGCTGATCTTCGCCGCCGACGTCATCCACGGCCACCGCACCATCTTCCCCGTGCCGGTCGCCGAAGCCGCCAGCTTCGACCCCGATCTGGCAATGCGCACCGCGCGCATGGCAGCGTTCGAGGCCGCGGCGGCCGGCATCGACTGGACCTTCTTCCCGATGGTCGACATCGCGCGCGACCAGCGCTGGGGCCGCACGATGGAGGGCGCGGGCGAGGACGTGTTGCTCGGCAACCTGTTCGCCGCGGCGCGCGTGAAGGGCTTCCAGGGCAAGAGCCTCGACGCGAACGATGCCGTCATGGCCTGCGTCAAGCATTTCGCTGCTTATGGTGCGGCGGAAAGCGGCCTCGACTATAATATCGTCGACCTGTCCGAACGGACGCTGCGCGAAGTCTATCTGCCGCCATACAAGGCCGGGTTCGATGCCGGCGCGATGAGCGGCATGGCCTCGTTCAACGAGATCGACGGTATCCCGTCCACCGGCAACCCCTGGCTGATGAAGCAGGTGCTGCGCGACGAGTGGAAGTTCCCGGGCATCATCGTGTCCGATTACACCGGCGACGAAGAGATGATCGCCGCGGGCTTCGCCAAGGACGGCAAGGACGCCACGCGCATCGCCTTCCTGGCGGGCGTCGATATGAGCATGCAGTCGAACTATTACGCACAATACCTCCCTAGTCTCGTGCGTGAAGGCGTGGTGCCGCAGGAGGTGCTCGACCGGTCGGTGCGGCGCGTGCTCGCGGTTAAGCAGATGCTCGGCCTGTTCGACGACCCCTTCCGCCGCATCGACCGCAAGCGCGAGGTGGCGCGGTCGCGGACCAAGGCGGCGATCGCGTTGTCGCGCGAGGCGGCGCAGAAATCGATGGTGCTGCTGAAGAACGACGGCGACCTGCTGCCGCTCGACCCCGCCCGCAAGATCGCGCTGATCGGCCCCTTCGCAAGCGGCCAGCACGACCTCAACGGCCCATGGGTCGTCTATGGCGACAACAAGCAGGCGATCGACCTCGCCACCGGCCTGCGCAATGCGGGTGCTGCCAATGTCACGGTGACGCAGGGGTCGAACGTCGAGGAGCCGCTGGCCGGTGGCATCGACGCGGCGGTCGCGGCGGCGCAGGCCGCGGATGTCGTCGTGCTCGCGATCGGCGAGAGCGAGAATATGTCGGGCGAGGCGCAGTCGCGCACCTCGATCACCGTGCCCGCGCCGCAGATGGCGCTCGCCGAAGCGGTGGCGAAAACGGGGAAGCCGATCGTCGTCCTGCTCAAGAACGGCCGCGGCCTCGCGCTGGAAGGTGCGGTGAAGGACGCATCCGCGATCCTCGTCACCTGGTTCCTCGGTTCCGAAACCGGCAACGCCATCGCCGACGTGCTGTTCGGCAAAGTCGGGCCGTCGGGCCGCCTACCGCTGAGCTTCCCGTATGAAAGCGGGCAGGAGCCTTATTATTACGCGCACAAGGCAACCGGCCGCCCCGCGCCCGCCGGCCCGCGCCAGCCGTACAAGGCGCAATGGCGCACCGCGCCCAATGCCGCGCTCTATCCGTTCGGCCACGGCCTGACCTATGGCGCAGTCAGCTACGACGCGCCCGTCGTGCCCGCGACGCTGCCATGGGATGGCAAGATCACTGTGTCCGCCACGGTGACCAACACCGGCAAGCGCGCGTGCGAGGAACTGGTACAGCTGTATATCCACGACCGTGTCGCCAGCATCACGCGGCCGGTGCGCGAGATGAAGGCGTTCCGCAAGGTTGCGCTAAAGCCCGGCCAGAGCGAGACGGTGACGTTCACGCTCACCCGCGCCCAGCTGGAATTCCTGGGCAAGGATCTGGCGCCGACCGTGGAGCCGGGTACGTTCGACATATGGATCGCGCCGTCCGCCCAGGCCGACGGCGTCCACGGGACCTTCGATCTGGTCCGCTGAATGCCCATAGCGTGATGACAGGGCGTTGATCCCACCGCACCGTTCGCCCTGAGCCTGTCGAAGGGCGGGGCGCCCCTTGCAAGGTCCGTCCTTGCGGGTGCCTGTGCTTCGACAGGCTCAGGGCGAACGGTTCTCCGTCATGCCGTCCGGCTTTATGGCTACCGACGGGGGCGGATCGGGTTGAACGCCATCACCAGCGCGGACAGCGCGAAGCAGGCCAGCGGGATCAGCGCAATCGTCGTCCGCATCGTCGCCAGCATTTCGGGCGTCTGCGCCACATTGGCGACATAGCCCGCCTGTCCGAACGCCTGGCCGATCACCACCGTCGCCAGGCCGATCGCAACCCGCTGCAACAGCGCGGCGAGGCCGAACAGCGTACCCTCGACCCGCACGCCAGTGGTGCGCTGGCCGTGCTCGACCGCATCGGGCAGCATCGCCCAAAAGGCGAAGTGCAGGCCGACCGTCGCCGCCTGCATCGCGATCAGGAACAGCTGCGCCGTGCCCGCTCGGGTGACATCGGCCAGTGCGAAGACGATCAGGCCGGCGGCACACAGGCCGACCGCAACGAACCACAGCCGCCGCACGCCGATGCCGCGCGCCACCGCCATCCACGCCGGCACCGCCACCGCGCTCACCGCCATCATCGACGCCAGCGCCAGCTGCCCAGCGCCCTCGTCGCCGACCGCATATTTGAAATAATAGAGCACCGATTTGTTGAGCACAGTGGTCGCGACGATCATCGCCATCATCGCCCCCGCCAGCGTCACGAACGCCCGGTTGCGCGCCGCCAGCAGCAGCGAGGTGGCGATCGAGGGCACCGGCCCTGCCGGCCCGTCCTGCGCCGCGATCGCATCGCGAAACGTCCAGCCGACGCCGACCAGCACGAGGCTGGCGATCCCGGCGAACAGCCACGCCGCGCCCAGGAAGGCGCGCGGCCCCTCCCCCACCTGCATCAACGCGCCGCCCAGCGGCACCGTGCCGATCGCCACGACCACCGCGGCGAGCGTGCCGGCCAGCATCCGCAAACCCGCGACGAACGAGCGGTCGCGATCGTCGCCGCTCACGCGCGCCGACATGGCGAGATAGGGGATGTTGACGCAGGCGTAGGCGGTGCGGAACAGCAGATGGCCGACGACGACGAACACCGTCGCCGCCACGCCCGTCACCGGCGGCGGCGCATAGGCGGCGACGAAGGCGAGCCCCAGCGGCACCGCGCCCCCGACCAGCGCCAGACGATAGCGGCCGGGTGCGGCGTGCCGATCGACCAGCGCGCCGACCGCGAAACTGACGATACCGTCCCACACCGATGCGGCGAAATAGATCGCTGCCGCCGTCTCCACCCCGATGCCGAGCGCGTCGGTGTAATAGAACAGCAGGTAGAGCATGGCGCTCTGCCAATAGAGGTTGAAGGCGAAGTCGCCGGCCGCAAAGCCCGCAAGGCGCCATCGGCCGACACGGCCCGGCTCACGCTGTTCCTGCTCCATCCCCGCCCCATCGACTGCGCGGCCGGCGATGTCGAGAGGGCGTTACCCCAGCGTCCGGTCGAGCCAGCGCGCGAACAGCTGCGGCCACAGGCCGGCAGGCGCATTGTCGGGGCCGATGCCGTAGCCGTGGCCGCCCTCTTCGAAGAAATACGCCTCCGCCTTCACCTTCGCGGCCTTCAGCGCGGTGAGGAACAGCTCGCTATTCTGCCACGGCACCGCGCCGTCATCCATCGAATGCGCGAGGAAGGTCGGTGGGGTCGTCGCGGTGACATGCTGGGCGGGCGAACGCCGCGCCACCAGTGCCGCATCCGGGTTCGGCCCCAGCAGCAATTGTGCGGACAGCGGATGGGTAAGCGGCGGCGCGGCGGCGATGACCGGATAAAGCAGCCCGCCGGCATCCGGTCGCGCGCTGCCCCGGTCCGCGGCGTCGCGCGGGGCGTAGACGCGCTCGTCAAACCCCGTCAGCAGCGAGGCGGCGAGGTGCCCGCCCGCGGAAAAGCCCAGCACTGCGACCTTGGCGGGATCGACGCCATATCGCGCCGCCCGCGCCCGGATCAGTCGCATCGCCCGCTGCGCATCCTGCAACGGCACGTCGGCGCGCGGCGTCCAGCCCTCGCCGGGCAGGCGATAGGTCAGCACGAACACGGTATAGCCCAATCTGGCGAACACGTTCGCCACGCCGACACCCTCGTTGCGGATCGATACGAAGCTGTAGGCGCCGCCCGGCATGACCAGCAGCGCCCGGCCGTTCGTCTTGGCGGGCTGGAAGACGTGCAGGTCGGGCATCGTCACGCCGGTAACGAACGTGGGGCCGCGCCGGTCGAGGTCCTTGCGCGCCACGAACGGACCGCCCGGCGGCGCTCCGTCCCACAAGGGTATCCGCTCCGCCGCTTCCCAGGCCGGCGGCAGTTCGCCGCCGCCGGGCGGCGTGTGCAGCGGCTCGCGCGCCGCGGATGCCGCGCCGGCCACCATCGCAGCCGCGCCTGCGCCCAGCAGCAGCGCGCGCCGATCGATCCGTCCCGTGGCGTCGTCCATGCGGCCCCTCCCTCGTCACTCTGGTCCGGACGGATGCCATAGCGGAGTCCCGGTGCATAGGCCGTCGCTGCCCGGGCCACGATGCCGGAATGCGACCAGTGGCGATTGCCTTGATGCGCCGCGGGAGTAAGAGGCGAGGCCGTGACCGCTACCGCCCTCGCTCGCCGGACCCGCGTCCTGTTCGCCGCCTGTGCGCTCGCCGCAATGGGTGTCGGCAACGCCGGGGCGCAATCGACGGGGTTCGATCTGGCAGGCCCGTCGCTGACGGTCAGCGTCACGCACGGCGGCGTCACACTCCCTTTGTCGCAGGTGCCCAATCTGGCGGTCGGCGACCGCGTCCGCGTCGCGGTCGACCTGCCGCGGGCGCAAGGCGCGCGCTATCGGCTGGTGCTCGCCTTCCTGCGCGGCGCGACCAATCCGCCGCCCAAGGACTGGCTGTTCGACGCCGAACCGTGGAAGGCGAAGAAGGCGACGATCGACGCGACCGTCCCCACGGGCGCGGAGCAGGCGATCGTGCTGCTGGTCCCCGATACCGGCGGCGCGCTGGATGCCGTGTCGTCGGCGATCCGGGGGCGACCCGGTGCGTTCGTGCGCGCATCGCAGGAGCTGAATCAGGCGATGCTCGACCGGGCGCGACTGGAGACGTTCATCGCCAACGTCACCCATCGCGATCCGGCAGAGCTGGCCGACGTCTCGCCGCAGCTCGCGCGCAGCCTTGCGGTAAAGCTCGATACCGACTGTCTGCTGCGCCAGCCCGATGCGCGCGCCGCCTGCCTGACCCAATCGAGCAACGCCGCCGTGCTCGCCGATGCGCAGACCAGCTCGATCGCGCAGACCCTGGCCGGGACGCCTGCCGACATCGCCTTGCAGCTCAGTTCAACGCCCCAGGCGGGCTATGGCTATTACAGCCCCTATATCGGCGTGATCCGCGACGTCGTGCGCCTGTTCGGCGCGTTCCAGTCGGCGCAGCTCCAGTTCATTCCGGCGCTCGGCGTACAGCATGACGCGAGCACCGCGTTGCTGCTCAACACCGTACCCTCGTTCCGCAAGCCGCAATCGGTGCTGGTCGCCGCGCTGCCCGGCGTCGCCGCGCCGATCCTGCCGCCGCTGTCGGCGCGGGTGGAGGGCGCGCTGTGCGCCAGCCGGCCCGGATTGCTGCTGCCGGTCGCGGGGGCGCCTTTGGTGTTCGCGACCCGCTATGCCCGCGACCTGTCGCTGCGCGTCAAGAGCGCGAACGGACAGACGCGCGAGGTGCCGCTGACGATCGATCCGGTCGGCGGCGGCTTCGTCCTCGGCAAGACCGACGGCGCCTTCGAACCCAGCGCGGACGCGACGGTCCACGGCCTGTGGGGCTATCAGCCGTTCGAGGGGCCGACGTTCCGATTGGTGGCGACCGCGGGCCGCACGTGGCGCGTGGCGGACGACGCCACGCTGATCGTCGGGCGCGAAACGCCGCTACGGCTGGTCGGCGGCGCCGCGCCCTGCGTCACGCGCGTGGTGCTGGAACAGGCGGACGGTGCCGCCCGCCCGGTCGCTTGGACGGCAGCGGATGCGGACAGCCTGTCGCTGAAGGTGCCGCTCGCCGATGCGACGCCGGGGCCGGTGACGCTGGCGCTGTACGGCTATGGATCGGACCAGCCGCAACGGCTGGCCTTGCGCACCTTCGCCGAATCGAGCCGGATCGCCGGGTTCGACCTGCACGCGGGTGACCGGCAGGGTGTGCTGACCGGCACGCGGCTGGATCAGGTCGCCAGCCTGGACATGGCGGGCGTGCTCTTCCGCCCTGGCGCGCTCGAGCGCTCCGGCACGGGCGACCGGCTGCCGATGGTAACGGACATGGCCGATGTCGGCGCCTTCCAGCCCAAACAGGCACGCGAGGCGAAGGTGACGCTGCGCGACGGCCGCCAGATCGCGCTGAAGGTGACGATCGGCGCACCCCGCCCGCAGGCGACGCTGGTTGCGAAATCCGTGGAACGGGTCGGCCCCGCCCCTGCCTTGCCGATCGCGCTGACGGGGGACGATCTGGTGCCGCAGGATGCGCGGCTGACCTTCTCGCTGCGGGTCGGGGGCGATGCGCGCCTGTCACCCGGCGATGCGGTAGAGGTGACGGCAAGCGACGCCTCGCGATCGGTGACGGTGCCGCTGCAGCTCCAGGATGCGGAGGTGGGGATCGCGTCTCTCGTCCCCGCCACGGCACTGGGCGCATCGGCGCACGGGGCGCTGCGCTTCCGGCTGCTGCAAGGCGGCGTCGCGGGTCCGTGGCAGCCGCTGGCGACGCTGGTGCGCCTGCCGACGCTGACCGCCTGGCACTGCCCGAAGAGCGGGTCCTGCACGCTGACCGGCGACGCGCTGTTCCTGATCCGCAGCATTGCCAGCGGCGGACAGAGCGTGCCGGTGCCGGACGGATTTACCGGCGCCTCGATTCCCGTGCCGGCCCCGGCGGACGGGACGCTGAGGCTGACGTTGCGCGACACGCCGCAGCCGGTGGTGACGGTGCGTCTGGCGCCATAGCCGGACAGGACGGCGCCACGCGCGGGACAGGCGGCGTGCTCCCACCGGAAGATGCCAGCCTCCGCCGGGATGACCGCCTGGGTGTCCCCGTGGCCTCCTAACGCCAGCCGGGCCGGTTGGCAGCGATCGCCGCGCCGATCCGATCGGCAATGATGCGCTGATCGCCGAGCGAGGGGTGCGCGTTGCAGCCCCCGAAGACGAGGCCCGTCACCGGCACGAAGACGATGCGGCGATCCCCCGCCGCGCGCATCGCGGCGACCACCTTGCCTTCCTCCGCCGCGATCTCGCCATCGGCGAGGTCGGTCGCCCATAGGACGATCAGCGCATCCGGATCGCGCGCCCGCAGCGTCCGCAGGAAGCGCAGATAGGTCGCCTCATAATCGGCGTGCAGCGCCGCGCGCGTCGCCCATCGCTCACCGGCATGCAGCGGCGTGCTGAAGTCGTTGGTGCCGAGCGCCGCGACGATCACCTGCGGGTGCCACTCCGGCTCCGACGCCTGCGTCGCGCGATCGAACAGGACGTACGGATAGGCCTCGGGCAGTTTCGGTGCGGCGAAGCCATTATAGTTGCGCACGACGCCGCGGCCGGAGATCGCGTTCACCTGATAGTCCGCCCCATAACGCCGGGCCAGCATCGCACCGAAGCCGCGGGACGTATCGGTCGTCGCCCATACATCCGCCTCCGAGCAGGTGCGTGTAGGCGATGTGACACCATAGCCAACGGTGTGCGAGTCGCCGACGAACTCGATCTGTCGCGCACGGCGGGGCAGCGGCTCGGCCACGGTGCCGGGCTCGGCATAGAAAGGGCCGAAGCCGGTCGGCGCCGCCTGGCTTTCGGACGTGACCTCGACCCGTACGACATGGCGCGCGTCCGACAGCCCGCCGATCCGGTAGAGCCCCGGCGCGGGCTTGACGAGCGTGTCCACCACCTGTCCGTCGACGAGGACAAGGAGCGCCACCTCCCCCGCGCCCACCCGGAACAGCACGCCACCGCCGCGCACCGCCGTTTCCATATAGCCGCCCGGCCACTGACGGACGATTCCCCCTCCGTCCCGCGCCGCGCGCCCATGGACCGCCATCGGCAGCGCGGCGAGGCGCGGCGGCGTGATCGACACGCGCGTGACGCGTTGCGCCAAGCCCGCGGCGGGCGCGGCCGCGATCAGGACCACGCCGGCCAGCCATCCCGTCATCGCCCGTCGCATCGCCCTCATCCTCTCCGCCGTGTGGCCCCCTCATGGCAGAGCAAGCCCTGCAACGCCAAGGGCGCCTGCGCCGCGCCACCGTGTCGCCCATCGGCCACACGTCTGTCGTAATCGCAATCGATTGAAAATGAGCGTTGCAATCGATTGCCGTCATGCTATTGGCAGTCTTGCAGACTTCGAAAGAGAGTCGGTGTCAGGGAGGATCGCATGAAGGCTCGCCATTATCTGTTGACCACTGCCGCGCTGCTGATCGCCGGCACCGCCCACGCACAGGTCGCGCCCGCGCCTGCAGATACGGCAGCGAACGATACCGCGCAGACCGATGCCGCGCCGGCGCCCGATCAGGGTCAGGACATCGTCGTCACCGGCGTCGCCCAAGGGCGCAATCGCCTCGACACGTCGATCTCGGTCAGCTCGCTCGACGCCGATCTCACCTCGAAGATCCCGCCGCGCAACACCGCCGAAATCCTGCGCAACCTGCCCGGCGTTCGCGTCGAGGCATCGGGCGGCGAAGGCAATGCCAATATCTCGGTCCGCGGCCTGCCCGTCGCCTCGGGTGGTTCGAAGTTCCTGCAATTGCAGGAAGACGGCCTGCCGGTGCTGGAATTCGGCGACATCATCTTCGGCAATGCCGACATCTTCATCCGCAACGACCTGTCGCTCGCCCGCATCGAATCGGTTCGCGGCGGCTCGGCCTCGACCTTCGCCAGCAATTCGCCGGGCGGCATCATCAACTTCATCTCGAAGACGGGCGAAAAGGACGGCGGCTCGTTCCAGCTGTCGAGCGGCCTCGACTATCGCGAATATCGCGCCGACTTCGCCTATGGCGGCCATATCGACGCCAACACCCGCTATGAAATGAGCGGCTTCTACCGGATCGGCGACGGCCCGCGCCATGTCGGCTATGACGCCATGCGCGGCGGCCAGATCAAGGCGAACATCACCCGCGAATTCGACGGCGGCTATATCCGCCTCTACGGCAAGTATCTCGACGACCGCAGCATCGCCTTCCTCCCCAATCCGGTGCGCGTGACGGGCAGCAACGGCGACCCCAATTATCAGAACGTCCCCGGCTTCTCTATCAACGAAGATACGCTGCACAGCCGCTATATCCAGTCGGTGCTGACGCTGGACGGCAACAACAACCCCGTCCGCCGGCAGATCGGCGACGGCATGCATCCGGACGTGAAGTCGGTCGGGTTCGAAGGGCAGTTCCGCATCGCCGACGGCTGGAACATCACCGAACGCTTCCGCTATTCGGCGATTTCGGGCGACTTCGTCTCGCCCTTCCCCGCATCGGTAGGTGACGCGCAGACGACCGCCAACGGCTTTGCCGGCGCCAATGCGCAGCTCTTCTACGCCAGCGGGCCGCTCGCCGGACAGCGGATCACCAACCCGTCGGCGCTCGGCGGCAACGGCCTGCTCGCCAGCGTCGTGCTGTTCGACGTGAAGCTCAACAGCCTCGACAACATCACCAACGACCTGCGCATCAACGGCAAGGTCGATCTGGGCGGCGGCGCGCTGTCGATCGCGGCCGGCATGTACAATTCGCGGCAGGACGTGAAGACCGACTGGCTGTGGACGTCCTTCTTCCAGACGGTGCAGGGCGATGGCCGATCGGTGCTGGTCGACATCCGCAACGCGGCGGGCGTATCGCAAACCGCGGGCGGCACGCTCTATTCGGCGGCCTTCTTCGGCAATTGCTGCCGCCGCAGCTATGACGTGCGCTACACCACCAACGCGCCGTTCGCGCAGCTGGGCTTCGAGGTCGGGCGGCTCAACGTCGACGCCAGCGTCCGCTACGACTTCGGCTCGGCGAAGGGCGGGATTCGCGGCGATCTGCCGGGCGCGGTCACGACGCGGGCGCAGGACATGGACGGCAACGGCGTGATCTCGCCCGCCGAACAGACGGTGGCGTTCCTGCCCGCCAACCGCGCGCCGGTGAACTACGATTACAACTACCTGTCCTATTCGGCGGGTGCGAACTATCGCCTCAGCGACACGCTCGCGGTCTTCGCCCGCTACAGCCGCGGCGGCCGCGTCAACGCCGATCGCCTGCTGTTCGGCCCGCTGGTCAACACCACCACCGGCGCGCTCGTGAACGGCGCTAAGCCCTACGACTTCGTCAAGCAGGCCGAAGGCGGCGTGAAGTTCAATTCCGGCCCGATCGGCCTGTACGCGACCGTGTTCAACGCGCGGACGCAGGAGACGAACTACCTGCTCTCGCAGCAGCAATTCACCAGCCGCGATTACGAAGCGACCGGTGTCGAGCTGGAAGGCCGCTTCCGCCGCGGGCCCTTTTCGTTGACCGCCGCGGGCACCTACACCGACTCGAAGATCACGCGCGATGCGACCGACGCGACGCTGAACGGCAAGCGCCCGCAGCGGCAGGCGTCCTTCGTCTATCAGGCGACGCCGCAGGTGGATTTCGGCCGGATCAGCGTCGGCGCCAACGTCATCGGCACCACGTCCAGCTACACGCAGCCGGTCAACCAGCTGAAGATGCCGGCCTATACGCAGGTCAACGGCTTCATCGTGATCCGCCCGGCGGACAATGTCAGCATCAACGTCAACGCCAACAACATCTTCAACGTAAAGGGCATCACCGAAGCGGAAGACGCCGCGATCCCGGCCAACGGGCTGGTCCGCGCGCGCTCGATCAACGGCCGTACGATCGGCGCCGCGATCCGCTTCGACTTCTGACGCGTGCGAAGGCGGCAGGCGGAGACCGGCATCCCGGTCTCCGCCTGTGCCGTCACGTCCGATCCGCTATCGCTCCGTCCGAACGCACAGCATCGTCAGCCCGCCGCCCACCGCCAATACGGCCAACGCCAGCATCACGCCGACGAAATCGTGCGGCGTCGCAAAGACCCAGGCGAGCGGCGGCCCCAGCAGAGAGGGCAAGGTGTTGGCGAGGTTGAGCAGGCCCAGGTCGCGCCCGCGATGGCGTGGATTGGGCAGCAATTGCATCGCGACGCCCGCGTTGAGCGCGACGAACACCGACGACCCCAGCGTATAGACGACGAATGCCGCCGCCCCGGCCGGCCATCCCCGCGCCAGCGCCATCCCTGCGAGCCCCGCAGCCGCGATCAGCGCGGCCAGCAGGATCGCGGGCTTCCGCCGTCGCGTCAGGTCGGACAGACGGCCCAGGATCAGTGCCGCGGGCAATGGGACGATGAACGCAATCGTCAGCAGGTGCCCGATCCGGCCGGGCAATCCCGCTCGCTCCGCCGCGGGCACGATGCTTTCGAAATAATAGAGCAGATAGGTCTGCGTCACGACGCCGGCGATCTGGACGAACAGGCGCGCCACGCCCGCGACGATCAGGTCGCGACGCGACGCGCGCACGTCACCACGCGGATCGCGATCCGCCACCGCGATGCGGGCGCGGGCCAGCAGGAGCGGCGCGATACAGGCGGCAACCGCCGCCGGCAGGATCGCGAACCGTGCCGCCTCCGTCAGCGTCGCCTGCCCGACCAGCACGGTCGAAACGATCGACGCGAGCGGTCCGCCCAGCGCGAACAGGCCGCCCGCGACGCCTTTCTGCGCGTCCGGCACCTCTTCCGCCATGATCGCCATCATCGGCGCGAGCAGCGCATTCACCGCGATTTGAAACGCGACGAGCGCCGCGACCAGCGCGAGCGGCGTCGCCGCGACGATCAGCCCGCCATAGCTCGCCGCGGTCGCCGCCACGCCGCCCGCCATCCACGCCCGTCGCCCGCCGCCGCGCGCCACCGACCGGTCGCTGAGCCAGCCGAACAGCACGTTCGATATGCTGGCGGCGATGGCACCGGCGAATACCGTGGCGGTAAAGACGCCGATCCGCGCCTCACCGCTCAGCCCCTCGACCTTGAGCGGCAGCAGCAAAGTCAGCAGCGGCAGATAGGCGATGACGCCACCGGCATTGGCCAGCGCCACCGCCCCGAGGAAGCCGGGCGAGCGCAAGGGAAATCGGGACGCCATCGTCCTCCCCTGCGCTCCTTTGCGCCGCCCGGCAATCCACGTCAGCGGCCGTGCCCTATGGCTTCATCGTCTGCGCTTCGAGCGTCGCGGTCGACACCATCGTACGATCCGCCGCATCCTGCGCCAGCGCGACCCGATAGCGCCCGCCCGCGATCCGCCAGCCGGGCAGTCCGGTGTCGTAATCGGCGACGATGCGCGGTTCGGCGGTCAGCGTCACGCGCCGCGTCTCGCCCGGCTTCAGGGCGAGGCGGGTGAAGGCACCGAGCCGCATCGGCGTCGCGCCGTCGTCGCGCGCGACGTACATCTGCGGCACGTCCACGCCCTCGCGCCGTCCGACGTTGGTCACGGTGAACGTCACGCTCAGCGTCTTGCCGCCGGTCACCACCGGGTTGCTATAGGCGAAGCGCGTGTAGGTGAGACCATGGCCGAACGGGAACAGGGGTTTCAGCCCCTTCTTCTCATACCAGCGATAGCCGACATCGGCACCCTCGACATACTCGACCGGGAAGCTTTGCAGCTGATAATTGGAGGCTGCCGCCGGGTTCGCCGCTGCCGCCGCCTGCAGGTCGGTCATTGTGTCGAGGCCTACCGGCCGCGGGCGCGGCGGCTGCGACGCGTCGGCGGGGAAGGTGATCGGCAGGCGTCCGGACGGCGCGACCTTGCCGGTCAGGATCGCGGCCAGCGCCTCGCCGCCACGCTGGCCCGGATACCAGGCCTGCACCACGGCCGGCACCTTGGCGATCCAGGGCATCAGCACCGGACCGCCCGTTTCCATCACCGCGATCGTCTTCGGCTGAGCGTCCGCGATCGCAGCGATCAGCGCGTCCTGCTGGTTGGGCAGATGCAGGTCGGGCACGTCGTCCGCCTCGGTCGTCCATTGCGTCGCAAAGACGATGGCGAGGTCCGCCGAGCGCGCGGCGTCCAGCGTCGCGTTGAAATTGCGCCCGTCGACCCAATCGACCTTCACCCCCGGCAGCGCCTTGCGCAATGCGTCGAGCGGCGAGGAGGCGTGATAGGTGATCCGCGCGAACGACGCCGATCCGCCGGTCGACAGCGGAATCTCCACCGGCGCCCCGCCGACCGATCGGACCTGGCTGGACCCGCCGCCCGACAGGACGCCGACATCGGCATTGCCCCCGATCACGACGATCCGCTTTGCGGTGCGCGCGATCGGCAACAGGTCACCCTGATTCTTCAGCAACACGATGCCTGCCTCGGCGGTACGCTGCGCGACCAGCGCATGCGCGGCATAATCGGGGGTGACGGTGCGTGCGGGCACCGCCCGGTCGAACGCGCCCGTCTCGATCAGGCCGGTCAGATAGCGCGCGACCATGTCGTCCAGCCGCGCCTCGGAGACACTGCCCTTTACCACCGCCTCAGCCAGCGGCGCGCCGAAATAGATCGCCTTGTCGAGTTCCTGCCCCGATTCCTGGTCGAGCCCCGCATTGGCCGCCTTCACGGTCGAATGCACCGCGCCCCAATCGCTCATCACCCAACCGGGATAGTTCCAGTCACGCTTCAGCACATCGGTCAGCAGGTGCTTGTTCTCGCACGCCCAGTCACCGTTGACCTTGTTGTACGCGCACATGACCGATCCGGGATGCCCCTTTTCGATCGCGATCTGGAAGGCGAGCAGATCGCTCATGCGCAGTGCCGCCTCGCCGATCCGCGCATCGACCACCATGCGGCCAGTCTCCTGCGAGTTGAGCGCGAAATGCTTGATCGTCGAGACGATGTTGTTCGACTGGACCCCGGCGATATGCGCGCCGCCCAGCGTGCCCGCGAGCAGCGGATCCTCGCCCAGATATTCGAAGTTGCGGCCGTTCCACGGATCGCGCGTCAAATTGACGCCACCGGCCAGCAGCACGTTGAAGCGCTTGTCGCGCGCCTCCGACCCGATCATCGCGCCGCCCGCCTGTGCGATCGCGGGATCGAAGCTGGCCGCAGTGGCAAGGCTGGAGGGTAGCGCGGTAGCGACGTCGCCCTTGCGCTGTTCCACCTGATTGGCAACGCCAAGCGACGCATCGCTTTCGCGCACCAGCGGCACGCCGAGGCGCGGGATGCCGTCGATATGGCCGGCGGAGGGGATGAGTTCGTTCGGCGTCTTGCCCGCCGCCATCGGTGGAAACAGGCCATGGACCAGCGCGAACTTCTCCGCCTGCGTCATCCGCGCGACGATCCGGTCGGCGCGGGCACGGGGCGACGAGGGCCCGCGTGTTTCGTCGCTCGCCGGGGTTTGCGCTTTCGCCGAAACCGCCTGCGCGTGCGCCTGTGCGGTCATGCCCGCTGCGACCAGCGCGATCGTCGCCAGCCCGCCGGCCATCCTTGCCTTCGTCACCGTCATCCTCCCGACTATCCGATTTTGGCCGCTTGTGTTGCATTTCTGCCAGCCTGTCCAGAGAACGTTCACAATTGCGGATCGCGCAGTTCGGACACGTCTTGACACATTCGGGCCTTTGCACGAGTGAACGTTCCCAAGAAGCGCGGCGACAACCGCGCCCTTTTGTTATTGGGGAGGATTTCCATGCGCAGCGTCCATGCTCGCCTGCTTTCGCACTTCGCTATCGGCGTTTCGACCGCCGCCCTGATGCTGCCGGCTGCCGCCGCGGCGCAGGATGCCGCCGCCACCGTCGGCCAGACCGGCCCGGCGCAGACCGATCCCCAGCCCGCCACCGCCGATGGCACCGCGGGCCAGGCGGACGGCGACATCGTCGTCACCGGCATCCGCGCGTCGCTTCGCGACTCGGTCAACATCAAGCGCAACGCCCAGGGTATCGTCGACGCGATCAGCGCCGAGGACATGGGCAAGTTCCCCGACACGAACCTCGCCGAATCGCTGCAGCGGATCACCGGCGTGTCGATCGACCGGTCGAACGGCGAAGGCCAGTTCGTCACCGTCCGTGGCTTCGGCGCCGACTATAACCTCGTCACCCTCAACGGTCGCCAGATGCCGACGTCGTTCATCGGCGACGGCAACAGCGCGCCGGGCTCGCGCGCGTTCGACTTCGCCACGCTCGCGTCCGAAGGCGTGGCCGCGCTGGAGGTCTACAAGTCCGGTCGCGCCAGCATTCCGACCGGCGGCATCGGCGCGACGGTCAACGTCCGCACCCCCCGCCCGCTCGACAAGCCCGGCCTGCGCGGATCGATCGCGGCACGCGGCGTCGTCGACACCTCGCAGAACGGCCGCAAGGACGTCACGCCCGAAATCTCGGGCATCATTTCCGATACGTTCGCCGACGACCGGATCGGGATCCTGATCAACGGCACCTACCAGCGCCGCAACTTCAGTTCGAACACCGCCAACATCGGCTGGCGCGACGGCTATCTGGGCAACGAGAACAACTGGGGGTCGCTGGCGATGCCGGGCGACCCGCGCTACGCCAACATCACCAACCGGCCCAAGGCCACCGACGTGTATCAGGTGCCGCAGAACGGCGGCTACGACGTCATCAACGGCCGGCGCGAGCGCATCAACGGCCAGGCGGTGCTGCAATTCCGCCCGACCGACGATCTGACCGCAACGATCGATTACACCTACGCACGCAACACGATCGACATTCGCGATAATAGCGTCGGCATCTGGTACAACCACAACGACACGCTGAGTGCGTGGACCAACGGCCCGGTCGCCGGCCCGATCTTTTACACCGAGCGCTTTGGCGCGGGCGAAACCAAGGATCTGGCCTATTCGGCGTCGCAGACCTCGGTGCGCAACGAAAACAAGTCGCTCGGCGGCAACCTGACGTGGAACGCACCGGGTGGCGTGACGATGACGCTCGATGCGCATCACTCGACTGCCGAATCGAAGCCGAACAGCCCGTACGGCAACAGCAACTCGGTCGGCACCGCCGTCTTCGGCGTCCAGAACCAGACGCTGAACTTCGATCACGAACTGCCCGTGATCTCGTACAACATGTATTCGGGCATCGATCCGCTGAATGCGGCCAATATCGTTCCCACCGGCAACGCGTTCCGCAATTCCTATTTCCGCGACGAGATCAACCAGGTCATGGTGCGCGGCCATTACGACCACGGCCACGGCTTCATGGACAGCCTGGACTGGGGCACCGAATATACCGACAACTCGGTACGCTCGGCCTACAGCGTCCTGCAGAACGATACCTGGGGCGGCACCGGCGGCGACAGCCCGGCGCAGCGCGCCGCGGCGGCGGCATTGCTGCCCGACAATCTGTTCAAGCTGACCAGCATCCCCGATAAGTTCTCCGGGATCAGCGGCGCGAACGATCCGAACATCATCAAGTCGTTCTACAGCTTCGACCTGCCGAGCGTCGTCAAGCTGCTCGACCAGGCGTACAAGATCTGCGGTGGCAACGGCCAGTGCCTGATCCCGTACAACACCGATTCGCGCGTCCACGAAAAGACGATGTCGGCCTATGCCCAGTTCAACGGCAAGTTCGACCTATTCTCGCGCACCGCGCACCTGATCGCCGGGCTGCGGTACGAACATACCGACGTTTCCGCGTCTGCGCTCGTGCCCACGCCGGTCGGCGCGCGGCAGAATTCGCAGAACGAATTCAACGTGCTGTTCCAGGGCAGCGGCTTCACGACGTTCAAGGGCAGTTACGAGAACTGGCTGCCCTCGGTCGACTTCGACTTCCAGCCGCTGGAGAACGTCAAGCTGCGTGCATCGTATAGCCATACGATCGCCCGTGCGGATTACGGCAGCCTGCAGGGCGGTCGCCGGATCGACCAGCTGTTCCGCGTCGGTGGCGGCACCGGTGCGGTCGGCAACCCCAACCTCGTGCCCTACAAGTCGAAGAACATCGATCTGTCGGCGGAATGGTATTACACCCGCGACAGCTACATCTCGGTCGGCTACTTCCACAAGGACGTGTCGAACTACATCAGCACGACCCAGGTCAACACGACGATCCCGGGCATCACCACGCCGTATAACGGCCCCCGTTATCAGGCGGCGGTCGCAGCTCTTACCGCGCGTGGCCAGGATCTGACCTTCGCCAACATCCGCGATTACATCGGTACCAACTATCCGGGCTCGGTGGTCAACGGCACGATCATCGCGCAGGCGAATGATCCGCTGGTGAATTTCATCGTCTCGACGCCGTTCAACAGCAGCCAGACCGCCGCGATCGATGGCTTCGAATTCGCGATCCAGCACAATTTCTGGAACACCGGCTTTGGCACGATCCTCAACTACACGATCGTCAACAGCAATCAGAAGTACGACAACACCAAGCCCTCGAGCGTTGCGCAATTTGCGGTGCTGGGTCTGTCGGACAGTGCCAATGCCGTGCTGTTCTTCGACAAATACGGCATCAACGCACGTGCGGCCTACAATTGGCGCAAGGGGTTCTTGGCCGCAGCGGGCACCAACCCGGTCTACGTCAACACCTATGGCCAGCTCGACGGCACGATCAGCTATGCGATCACGCCGCACGTCACGATCTTTGCCGAAGGGATCAACATCCTGGGCGAAAATCGCGGCGGCCACCTTCGCTCGGACCGCAACATCAATTTCGTGACCAAGCAGGATGCGCGCTACTCGGCGGGCGCCCGCTTCACCTTCTAATTCCCCCACGGGCCTGCCAGCCTTCTCCCTCCAGAGAAGGCTGGCTTTTTTCGTGCAGGGACGGCACCCCTGCGCACGAGCAGATTTTGACTAAGAGTGGTGCGTTCGATGACCAGCCAGCACGCGATCCTGACCGCGGAGGCGCACCGCGATCTCGCCATCCGTACCGAGCGGGCTGCGGCCCTCGGCGACGCCCAGATGTGCTGCATCACCGTCCCCACCGAATTTCGCGCGGTGCAGGGCACCTACCCCATCCTGTTCCGGCTCAGCGACACGCGCGATCGCTTCACCGCGCTCGCCATGTTCGGCTTCGAAAATGGTGAAAACCTGTTCCTCGACGGCCATCGCTGGGACGCGCGCTATCGTCCGCTAGCGATGGAGATCCAGCCCTTCCTGATCGGCGGCAGTGCCACGCACGAAGGACCGGGGCAGGTCCACATCGACCTCTCCTCCCCCCGGATCAGCGCCACGGGAGAGGGCACGCGGCTGTTCGACGACCTGGGCCAGCCCACCCCCTATCTGGATCGCATCGCCGGTCAGCTGGGTACGCTCGACGAGGGCTATCGCGCCGCCCCCGCCTTCTTCGCCGCGCTCCAACGCTACGACCTGCTCGAACCCTTCACGCTCGACGTGACGCTGGACGACGGCGCCCGCAACCGACTGGTCGGCTTCCACATCATCGATGAGGATCGGCTCGCGGCCCTCGACGGGGCGGCGCTCGCCGACCTGCACGCCGGCGGCCATCTGGAGCCCATGTTTATGGCGATCGCCTCGCTGGCGCAGCTCGGCGATCTGGTCGAGCGCCGCAACCGCCGCCTCTCCCATGGCTGAGGCGGATCCGGGGCCGCTGGCCGGCCTTGCCGCCGTGCCCGAAGTCACGGTTGCCGACGCCGCCGACCTCGACGCGCGGCTGCGCACGGCCGACACGCCCTTCGTCGTCCGCGGGCTGGCGCGCGACTGGCCACTGGTCCGCGCCGGCCTGCAATCGGCGGACGCCGCGCGCGACTATCTGTTGCGCCATCATCGCGATCGTCCCTTCACCGTCGCGGTCGGCCAGCCGGGCAGTGGCGGGCGCCTGTTCTATGACGCCGCGATGGCGATGAACTTCCGCACGTTCGATGCGAAACTGCCCGAGATTTTCGCGCGCATCGCCTCCTTCACCGGACAGGCGGAGGCGCCCGCCGTCTATCTCGCCTCGATCGACATGCACCAGTATTTCGACGGGCTGCACGCCGCCAACCATATCGATCTGGGGACGCGCGAACCGCTTGCCAGCATCTGGATGGGCACGCGCACGCGCATCGCCGCGCACAATGACGTGCCGGACAATCTTGCGGTCGTCGCGGTCGGGCACCGGCGCTTCACGCTGTTCCCGCGCGACCAGTTTCGCAACCTCCATCTCGGCCCCGTCGACAACACCCCCGCCGGCCGCGCGGTGAGCATGGTCGATTTCCACAACCCCGATCTCGCCCGCCATCCGCGCTTCGCCGAGGCGATGGCGCATGGCCAAATGGTGGAGATGGCGCCCGGCGACGCGCTCTACATCCCGGCTTTATGGTGGCACCATGTCGAGGGGCTGGACGATTTCAACGTGCTGGTGAACTATTGGTGGCGCCAGACGCCGCGCTGGATGGGTCAGCCGCAGGAGGCGCTCAACCACGCGCTGATGGCGATCCGTGACCTTCCCGCCGACCAGAAGGCCCATTGGCGCGACATGTTCGACTATTACGTCTTCGACAATGACGACGCCGTGACGGCGCATATTCCCAAAGGGGGCCGCGGCGTGCTCGACCCGATGACACCCGAGCTCGCCGCGCGACTGCGCGCCTATCTGTTGCGAGCGCTCAGCCGATGAACGCCGTCACCCCGCGCCGTATCGTCATCGCCGGCGGCGGCACCGCCGGCTGGATGGCGGCCGCCGCCCTCACCCGCACGCTCGGCCGCACCGCGACCGTTACGCTCGTCGAATCCGATGCGATCGGCACCGTCGGCGTGGGGGAATCGACGATCCCGCCGCTCATCACCTTCAACCGGCTGCTCGGCATCAACGAGGCCGAGTTCATGGCGGCGACGCAGGCGACCTTCAAACTCGGCATCCAGTTCGACGGCTGGAAAGGCCCCGACGACAGCTACTTCCACGCCTTCGGCCTGACGGGGAAGGACCATTGGGCCGCCGGCTTCCAGCATTTCTGGCTCGACGGCCAGGCACGCGGCCATACCGAGTCCTACGACGACTATTGCCTCGAACTGGTCGCGGCGCGCGAGGGCAAGTTCGCGCATCTGCCCGACGACCGGATGAGCTACGCCTACCAGCTCGATTCGACACTGTACGGCCGCTTCCTGCGCCGGATGGCGGAAGGCGACGGCGCGACGCGGATCGAGGGCAAGATCGCCCGTGTCGAACTGGACGGCGAGAGCGGCGACATCGCCGCGCTGGTGCTGGACGGCGGCACCCAGGTGGAGGGCGACCTGTTCCTCGACTGCACCGGCTTTCGCGCGCTGCTGATCGAACAGGCGCTGCACGTCGGCTATGACGACTGGACGCACTGGCTGCCGTGCGACGCGGCAATCGCCGTGCAAACCGAAAGCGTCCGCCCCCCCGTCCCCTTCACCCGCGCGATGGCGCATGACGCCGGCTGGCAGTGGCGCATCCCGCTGCAGCATCGCGTCGGCAACGGCATCGTCTATTGCAGCCGCTATCTGTCGCAGGACGCCGCGCTCGATCGCCTGCTCGGCAATGTCGAGGGTGCGGTGCTGACCGAGCCCAATCGCCTGCGCTTCGTCACCGGCGCGCGCCGGAAGCAATGGCACCGCAACTGCATCGCGATCGGTCTGGCGGGCGGGTTCATGGAGCCGCTGGAATCGACCAGCATCCATTTGATCCAGCGCGCGATCCTGCGGCTTATTCGCCTGCTGCCGCCGGCAGGTGCGATCTCGGCGCACGACATCGCCGAATTCAACGACCAGCAGCTGACCGACATGGATCAGATCCGCGACTTCCTGATCCTGCATTACAAGGTCACCGAACGCCGCGATTCCCCGTTCTGGCGTCAGTGCGCCGCGATGGACATCCCCGACAGCCTCGCCCAGAAGATCGGCCTGTTCCGCGAGACCGGGCGCGTCTTCCGCCGCAACGACGAGCTGTTCGCGGAAAACAGCTGGATTCAGGTGATGCTGGGTCAGGGCATCGTGCCGCAGACCCATCACCCGATCGCCGCCAAGCTGCCCGACGACGAACTCGCCCGCTTCCTCGGCGGCCTGCGCCAAGGCGTCGCGACGACGGTGCGCGGCCTGCCCGCCCATGCCGATTATGTCGCGCGCTATTGCGGCGCGGCGCCGGCCTGATGGTCCGCCGTCGTCAGGCGGTGACGATCCGCCACGTCGCCGCCGATGCGGGCGTGTCGCTTCAGACCGTCAGCCGCGTCATCAACAAGGAGCCGAACGTCCGGCCCGAGATGATGGAGCGCGTGCAGGCGTCGATCGCCAAGCTCGGCTACGTCCCCTCGATCGCCGCACAGCGCATGGCGGGGTCGCGATCCTATCTGATCGTCGCGCTCAACGATCGCGAACGCACCATCGCCGGCTGGCGCAATCGCGAAGGCACCGACTGGGTCGACCAGATGCTGCTCGGCGGCATGCTGACCTGTGCCGAACACGGCTATCGCCTGATGGTCGAGCTGATCGACACGCACAGCGACCATATTGCGCGCGAATTGCTCGGCGCCATCGCCGCGCTGCAACCCGATGGCGTCATCCTGACCCCGCCGCATTCGGAAAACCCGCTGATCACGCAGCTGCTCGAGGCGCAGGGCATCAGCTTCGCGCGCATCGGCTCGCGCCAGCCCGGCAGCGGCTTTGCGGTGGCGATGGACGAGGATGGCGCCGCCCGGCTCGCGACGGAGCATCTGATCGGCCTCGGCCACGAACGGATCGGCTTCATCGCCGGCCCCGACGATTATGCGTTGAGCGGCTGGCGTGTCGACGGCTGGCGCCAGGCGATGGCCGATGCGCGGCTTTCGACCGAGAACCTGCTCGCGCAGGGCGATTTCGGCTTCGCATCCGGCCGCGCCGCCGCCACCTTTTTGCTGGACGGCGCGACCCCGCCCACCGCGATCGTCGCGAGCAGCGACCAGATGGCGCTCGCCACGCTGGAACTGGCGCGCGAGCGCGGCCTCGACGTTCCCGCCGACCTGTCGATCGTCAGCTTCGACGACACGCCGATCGTCCGCTTCGTCCACCCGCCGCTCACCGCGATCGTCCAGCCGATCGCCGAGGTCACCGCCAACGCCGTCGAGCGCGTCATCGCCGACAAGGCGGGTCGCGAACCCTCGACCGAACCGCTTATCGTCCCCGCGACGCTCGCGATCCGCGCCTCCACCGGCGCACCGCGTTAGCGGGCATCACCGCGGCGCCATCGCTCCGTCGCGACGCGGCGCGACGGCCTCCGGACGATCGATCAGATCGCGGATCGCGGCGGGATCGCCCTGATCGACGATGCCGAAGACCGGCGTGCGCGCGGCGCTGCGATCGGTCAGCGACAGTTCGTCGGCAGGACGGACGGCATAGCGATTGACCGCGTCGATCACCTCCTCCAGCGGCTCGCCATGGAAGACGAGCTGGCCGCGCGTCCAGGCGTCGGCATCGGCGACGCCGACCGGTTCGGCCTGGCTGATGAAGCCCATGCGCGCGCCGCCCTGTTCCATCGTCCCGAACGCCACGCGTTCGCCTTTGCGTGCCAGCTTGGCGACCGGCGTGCCCTCGTCACGCGCATCGACCGCGACCGTGACGCGGACCGTGCCGTCCGTCACCGCGACATCGGCCGCCCGGCGACCGATCGTCACATCGAAGGCGGTGCCGACCGCGGTCACCGCCCCGAATGGCGTCTGCACCACGAACGGCCGGCTGGTATCGTGCGCCACCTGGAACAGCGCCTCGCCCCCCTCCAGCGCCAAGCGACGCCGGTCTGCCGTGAAGCTGACCGTCAGCGCGCTCCGGGCGCCCAGGATCACGGTGGAGCCATCGTCCAGACGGATGACCTTGCGCTCCGCCCGCCCGGCGACATAGCGGGTCGACGGCGCATGCGTGTCGCCATCCGCCAGCCACGGCTGCGTGCTGGCGCCGACCGTCAGCACCAGCGCCGCAGCCGCCGCCCAACCGATCCACGCCGGCCGGCGCGGCATGTCGCGCACCGGCGCGGGGCGTGGCTGTTCGCCCAGCCAGTCCCAGAAAGCGGCGGCCTCGGCGCGATCGTCGGGGTGGAGATCGTCGGCCCGCTCGCCGAGCAGCGCATCGAACACCGCATCGCGGCGCCGGCCCAGATCGTGACGATCGCTCACGGCGTCACCTCGCGCAGATGCCCCAGCCGGGCATAAAGGTGGCTGACCGCATGCGTCAGATGCTTCTGGACCATGCGCGGGCTGATCCCCAGCGCGCGGGCGATATCGCCCGTCCCCATCTCATCGAACCGGCGCATCACGAAGATCGTGCGTGCCCGCGGGCTGAGTTCGGCGAGCGCCGCCTCCAGCGCCTGTTGCAGGTCGACGACGCGGCGGCGTTCCTCCTGTCGCGGCGCGATCGACGGATGCATCTCGTCGGTCAGCGGCACCACCACCAGCCCGCGGCGGCCGCGATCGGCGATCAGATTGGCGGCGATGCGGAACAGATAGGCCTGCGGCTCTTCGAGCGACCGCTGCTGTGCGGTGGCGATCAGCCGCGCGCATGCCTCCTGCACCAGATCCTCGGCCTCGTGCGGATCGGCGATGCGCCGCGCGACGAACGCCCGCAGCGCGGCACGATAGGCGCCGAGCGAGTCGGCCACGATCGTCGCGCCCTCCCCCTCGCCAGCCGGCGGTATCCGGTTGTTCGCATCCTGCTGCACGTCTCTGTGCGTCCCCCCTGTCCTCTATGACGCGGGTTCGGGCGGATCGCGAACCCCGCGACGTAAAAATGTAAAGAAATGTCGTGCATGGGGTTCGCATTGGTGGCCGCGTTGCGTCGATAGGATCGGGGGCAGCGGAAAGCTGCGATACCGATCCGGGGGGACACGACATGACCAGGGCCTATCGACTGCTGCTGTCCGCATGCGCGACGGCGATGATATTGCCGAGCGCGGCGACGGCGAAAGAACAGCGGATCGTTGCGATCGACGTGCCGGCCGGCCGTCTGGACGAAGCGTTGATGCGCGTGGCGCGGCAGGCCGGGCTGCAACTCGTCTTCACCGATCCCGCCGTCGCCGATCGCCAGGCGCCCCGGATCGCCGGCCGCTACACGCCCGACGCCGCGCTGAACATGCTGCTCGCGCGCAGCGGCTTCGGCTGGCGCTATACCGGCCCGCGCACCGTGCGCGTCATGCCGATCGACACGGCGTCGCTCACGCCCGTCAACTTCGTCCAGGCGGCGCCGGCCCCGCAACAGGTGGGCGACGAACGCCTCGCTCCTTCGAACGCCGCGGTCGAAGCGGCGGTCAACGCCGACCCCGGCGCCGCGGCACCCGCATCGGACATCGTCGTCGTCGGATCGCAGATCAAGGGCGCGAAGAACACCGCCGCGCTGCCCGTCACGATCGTCGACGAACAGCAGATTGCCGCCACCGCCGCGGTCAGCGGCGACGAGCTGTTCCGTTCGATCCCGCAGCTGGGCGACGTCACGTTCAACAGTTCGTATTTGCCCAACAGCTCGAACGCGGCGCGCGGCGATGTCGGTTCGGTCAACCTGCGCAACCTCGGCGTCGGCAACACGCTGGTTCTGCTCAACGGGCGCCGCGTGGTGAACCACCCGACCAGCCGCGCCGACGACAATCTCGTCCCCGTGCTGACCTACAACACCAATGCCATCCCCGTCTTCGGGCTGGAGCGGCTGGAGGTGCTGCGCGACGGTGCCGCCGCCATCTACGGCTCGGACGCGGTGGCGGGCGTCGTCAACACCGTGCTGCGCACCGACTTCACCGGCGTCCAGATCGAAGGGCAGGTCGGCTACCCCGAGCGCACCAGCCAGACCGAAAGCACCGTCAACCTGCTGGTGGGCACCGACATCGGCAAGGGCCGCGGCAACATCACGCTGTTCGCCAATTACACCAACCGCACGCCGCTGCGCAGTTCGGAACAGGATTACACCGCCTCCGACGACAAGCGCCCCTTGTTCGCCGGCACGCGCTTCGACGGCGCGACCGCGCTCGACGGCCGCTCGTCGATCACACCCTGGGGCTCGTTTCAGACGGTCGGCAACGTCCAGGTGCGTCAGGGCACGACCGTCCTGACCAACGCATCGGGCCAGTTCCACATCCAGCCGCTCACCAATGCCGGCTGCCAGACCAACGCGACGACGGGCCTCAAGAACGGCCTGTGCATCGACGACGGCACCAACACCGCCGCCGCCGACCGCAATCTGCGCTTCGATCCGCGCGCGGCCTACGACACCTACATCATCCCCTCGGTCGAGCGGATCAACCTGTTCGCCAACGGCCATTACGAGCTGACGCCGGGCCTCGAGCTGTTCGGCGAGGCCGGCTATTACAAGGCGACGACCGACAGCATTCAGTCGTCGTCGGGCACGCTCAGCTCGCTGCCGATCATCGTGCCGGCGACCAATTACTATAACCCCTTCGGTCCGACGACGCTGAACGGCGCGGCCAACCCCAACCGCCTGCCCGGCATCAACGCACCCGCCAGCGGCCTCGCCGTCACGCTGTCGAGCTACAATGTCGCCGACGCCGGCCCGAACCTTGTCCACGTCGAAAACGACCAGTATCGCGTGCTGGCCGGACTGCGCTGGGACTGGCTCGGCTTCCAGTGGGAAAGCGCCGCGCTCTATTCGGAAGCGCGCGTGCGCGACACGTCGGACGGGATCAGCGCGACGCTGCTCCAGCGGCAGCTCGCGCTGTCGACACCGGATGCCTACAACCCCTTCAACGGCAGCGACCTCACCACGCCCTCGGGCCGCGATGCGACGCCCAGCAATGACGCGGCGCTGCAGGCGATCCGCATCAAGACGACGCGCTTCAGCAAGGCGACGCTGGCGCTGGCGGACCTCAAGCTGTCCAACGCCCGCCTGCTGTCGCTGCCCGGCGGCAATCTCGGCTTGGCGCTCGGCGCCGAAATCCGCCGCGAAACGCAGCTCGACGACCGCGATCCGCGCGTCGACGGCACGACGACCTTCACCGACAGCGTCAGCGGCATCACCTATGGCTCGGACCTCGTCGGCACCAGCCCGTCGCCCGACACCAGCGGCCGGCGGATCGTCGCCGCCGCCTATGCCGAACTGGCCGTCCCGGTCATCAGCCCGTCGATGAATGTGCCGCTGGTGCGCAATCTCGAATTCCAGCTGGCGGGACGGTTCGAACATTACAGCGACGTCGGCTCGGTCGCGAAGCCGAAGATCGCGGGCGCCTGGGACGCGGTCAGCGGCATCCGCCTGCGCGGCAGCTATGCGCAAGGGTTCAAGGCGCCCAACCTCGAACAGATCAACGCGCGCGTCGTCACCCGCTCGAACACCCGCGTCGACTATGTCCGCTGCGAGGCGCAGCTGCGCACCGGGGCGATCAGCTCCTTCGCCAATTGCGCCCAATCCTTCGCGATCAGCGCGCAGCGCGCCGGCAACCCCGACCTGAAGCCGGAAACATCCACCACCTGGAGCGCGGGCGTGGTGCTGGAGCCGCACTTCCTCGATTCCGCGATCGGCCGGATCACGCTGACCGCCGATTATTGGAACGTGAAGCAGAAGGGGATCGTCGGCATCTTCGGCGAAGGCAACGCGCTGATCGCCGACTATCTGGCTCGCGTACAGGGCACCACCAACGCCAATGTCGTGCGCGCCGCGCCGACCGCGGACGATATCGCGCTGTTCGCCGGCTCCGGCCTGCAACCGGCGGGCCGCGTGCTGTTCGTCAACGACCGCTACGTCAACCTACTGCCGCAGGAGGCGTCGGGCCTCGACCTCGGTCTCAACTGGCGGTTGCCGGACTTTGGCGCGGGGCGCCTGACGCTGTCGGCCAACGCCGCCTACCTCGGCCGCTTCTTCCTCGAACCCTCGCAACCGATCCAGCAGCTGATCGACGCGCGCGCGGCGGGCACGATTAACGCCGGCACCGCGATCGCCGATGCGGGCGACCTCGTTCGCCAGAACGGCAAGCCGCGCTGGCGCGTGACGGGCACTGCGACGTGGAATTACCGCTGGTTCCAGCTCGGCGGCTTCACCCAATATACCAGCGACGTCGACGACACGGGCCTCATCGATTCGACCGGCGCGGCCTGGTTGATCAAGGACCAGATGACGTACAACCTCTACGGCCAAGTCAGTGTCGGCAACAAACGCGAAGGCCAGTACCGCATGCGTATCGGCGTCCGAAACCTCACCAACGCAGCCCCGCCGCTGTCGTCGAACGGCTTCCTCGGGTCGTTGTACAACCCGTACGGCCGCTATTGGTATGCCAACATCCGGGCGTCGTTCTGATGCGCGTGCGGCACCTCGCCCTCGCCCTGTTGCTCGTTCCGTCGCTCGCCATCGCGCAGGAAGAAGAGCCGCAGGCGCGATCGCCATCGGGTGGTGACATCGTCGCCTACGACCAAATCCACAAGCCGATCGTCGGGCGCGGCGGCATGGTCGTCAGCCAGAACAAGCTCGCCGCCGCCGTAGGCGCCGACATTCTGCGCAAGGGCGGCAATGCGGTCGACGCCGCGGTGGCGGTCGGCTTCGCGCTGGCGGTGACGCTGCCGCGCGCGGGCAATGTCGGCGGCGGCGGCTATATGCTCGTCCATATGGCGGCGACGGACGGCAAGCCCGCGCAGGACATCGCGATCGACTATTACGGTCAGGCGTCGCGCCACATCACCGACGATCTGTTGCTTGGTCCGGACGGCAAGGTCGACGCCAAGAAGGTGATGTCGATGAAGGGCGTCGCCATCCCCGGCACCGTCGCCGGACTATGGGAGGCGCACCGCCGCTTCGGCTCGCTACCCTGGGGCACGCTGATCGCCCCCGCGATCGCCATGGCCGAACAGGGCGTCATCCTCTCGGACGACGAAGCGCAGGCCCAGTCCGCACAGCGCAAGCTGATGGCCGACGATCCCGCGGCGATGGCGATGTTCTTCAAGCCCGACGGGGCGGCCTATGCCGCTGGCGAGACGTTCCGCCAGCCTGACCTTGCTGCGACGCTGAAGACGATCGCCGCCAAGGGTCGCGACGGCTTCTACACCGGCCCGCTCGGGACCCGCATCGCGGTGGGCATTCGCGCCGGCGGCGGCGTCATCGATGCTGCCGACCTTGCCGGCTATCGCGCGATTGTCTCGACGCCGATCTGGTCGAGCTATCGCGGCAAGCGCATCGCCTACATGCCGCCGACCGCCTCGGGCGTCAGCGTCGCGGAGGCGATGAACATCCTCGAAACCTTCCCCGTCGGCGCGCAAAAATGGGGCAGTGTCGCCAACCTGCACCTGCTGTCAGAAACGATGAAGATCGTGTCCGCCGACCGCCGGCTGGTGGGCGGCGGTCCCGACTGGCGGACCCCGGCGATCGGCCTCGCCAGCAAAGGCTATGCGACTCAGCGCGCCAAGCTGATCCGCCCCGACCGCGCCCTCGGCAAGGACGACGTGCCCGACGGCAACCCTTATCCGTACGAAAGCCGCGACACGACGCACTTCTCGGTCGCCGACGCGGCGGGCAACGCGGTCAGCAACACCTATACGCTGTCCGCCTCTTATGGCGCGCACGTCGTCGCACCGGGCACCGGTATTCTGCTCAATAACTCGCTCGGCAATCTCGCCTGGGGTCGCCGCGGCGCCGCAGCCGAGCGCCGCGCCACGCTGCCGGTGCCGGGCAAGCGCGTCGGATCGACGATCACGCCGATAATCGTCTTCGACAACGACCGCCCGTGGCTGGTCACCGGCACACCGGGCGGCGGTTATATCATCGCGACGATGGTGCAATTGCTCTCCAACGTCATGGACCATGGCCTCAACGTCAGCGAGGCGGCCGAACGGCCCCGCATCAACCAGGGCGGCGGCGATTCCGCGCTGGAGCTGGAGGAAGGCTTCTCGCCCGACATCGTGCCGCTGCTCGAGGCGAAGGGCCACAAGGTCCGCCGCTCGAACACGATGGGCTCGATCCAGTCGATCATGGTCGAGGGCGCCCGCTTCCTCGGTGCCGCCGACACCCGCCGCCCCGACGCCGCCGCCGTTCCCGTCAAGTGACGCACCGAAGCAGGATGCCCGCCATGCACCGCCCCGCCATCGCTCCTATCATCGCCCTTCTCATCGCGACCCCGGCCACCGCGCAGATTGCCGCCCCGGAGCGGCAGGCGATCCTCGCCGACGTCGACGCTCGCTCGCCCGATCTCGCCAAGACCGCGCTCGCGATCTGGAATGCGGCGGAGGTCGGCTATCAGGAAACGAAGAGCAGCGCGCTGCTCCAGGCCGAACTGAAGCGCGCCGGCTTCGCCGTCACGCCGGGCGTCGCCGGCATGCCGACCGCCTTCGTCGCCAGCTTCAAACGCGGCGGCAAGGGGCCAGTGATCGGCATCCTCGCCGAATATGACGCCCTCCCCGGCCTCGCCCAGCGTGCCGATACCAAGCGCGATCCCATTCCCGGCCAGGCCGCCGGCCACGGCTGCGGCCACAACATCTTCGGCGCGGCGTCGGTCACCGCGGCGATCGCGGTCAAGGACTGGATGGTTGCGAACGCGATCGATGGCGAAGTCCGCGTCTACGGTTCGCCGGCAGAAGAAGGCGGATCGGGCAAAGTCTATCTGGTTCGCGCCGGCCTGTTCAACGATGTCGACGCCGTCCTCCATTGGCATCCCAGCGATTCGAACGGTGTCAGCACTGGCGCCAGCCAGGCCAATATCTCGGGCAAGTTCCGCTTCCACGGCGTGTCGGCGCACGCCTCCGCCGCGCCCGACAAGGGCCGCTCCGCGCTCGACGGCGTCGAGGTGATGAACGTCGCGGTCAATTATCTGCGCGAACACATCCCGATGAAAACGCGCATCCATTATGTCATCACCAACGGCGGCGAGGCGCCCAACGTCGTCCCCGATTTCGCCGAAAGCTATTATTACGTCCGCCACACCGACCCGCAGGTCGTCCGCGACGTCATGGCGCGCGTCCAGAAGGCGGCGGAGGGCGCGGCGCTGGCGACCGGCACGACATCCGAGTTCGAGGCGACCGGCGGCGTCTATTCGATGCTGGCGAGCGAGACGCTGGCCAAGGTGATGGACGCCAACCTGCACGCCGTCGGCGGTCCCCGCTGGACGGCGGAGGAAACCGCCTGGGCCGGTCGCCTGCAGCCGACGCTGCCGACGCAGCGCGCGCTGGACAGCGTCTCCACCGTCGCGCCGATCTCCGATGGCGATGGCGGCGGATCGACCGACGTCGCCGACGTATCGTGGGTGGTGCCGACCATCGGCCTCGGCGCGGCGACCTGGGTGCCGGGCACGCCCGCCCACAGTTGGCAGGCGGTCGCCGCCTCGGGCATGTCGATCGGCGCGAAGGGCGGTACGGTCGCGGCGAAGACGATCGCGCTCACCGCCGCCGATCTGATGCGCAGCCCGCAGACCCTCGCCGAGGCCAAGGCCGAACTCAACCGCCGCCGCGGCCCCGGCTTTACCTACAAGGCCATGCTCGGCGATCGCAAACCCCCGCTCGACTATCGCAAGACCGCGACGCCGGCGAACTGACCGGCCTATCGGGCCGGCAGGTCGGGGAGCGCATCCGCCAGCCGCTTGGCGTTCGCGGCGTTGCCCGCCGCGTTCGCCAGACCATCAACACGGAACGGGGTGGCCTCGCCGCTCGCGGATGCGGTTCCGACGCAGGTCGGGGCGCAACATCAGCGGCGCATCACGCCGGTAGCGGTAGCAACGTGGCCGTCACCTTCGCAATGTCGGCGCGCAACGCCGCCAGCTGGCGCAAATTGTCGTCGCGCCCCACCGCTTCGATCAATGGATTATGATCGCCCGGCCGCACCCCCTGCCCGTCGAGCACCGCGAACCAGCTCGCGTCGCGGAACAGCTCGTCGCTCGACAGCACGATCCGGCCCGAGGCACGGAAGTGCGCGATCTTCTCGGCGAGCGTGTCTGGGATCGCCATGGCCTGCCGCTCCTGCCACATCGGCTCGGTACGGCCCGTCGTGGCGTGATAGTGCAGGATCAAGAAGTCGCGCACGTCGAGCATTTCCTGCCCGAACACGCGGTTGAACTGCCGCGCCAACAGCGGTGAGCAATCGGCCGCGGGAAACAGCGACAGCAGCTTGGCAATGCCGCTCTGGATCAAATGGATGCTGGTCGATTCCAGTGGTTCCAAAAAGCCGCTCGAGAGGCCGATCGCGACGACATTAGCGCGCCACGCCTCACGTCGCATGCCGGGCGTAAAGCGGATCAGGCGCGGATCGGCGAGCGGCGGCCCGTCCATCCCGGCGATCAGCGACGCGCGCGCCGCCTCTTCGTCCTGAAAGCGGCTCGCGAAGACATAGCCGTTGCCGACCCGGTGCTGGAGCGGGATGCGCCAGCGCCACCCCGCCTCGGCTGCGGTCGCACGGGTGAAGGGCGTGCGGCCGACCTCCGCCGCGCTGGGCGCTGCCCAGGCCCGATCGCAGGGCAGCCAGTGCGACCAGTCGTCATAGCCGACGCCCAACGTCTCGCCGATCAGCAGGCCGCGTAGCCCCGAACAGTCGATGAAGAGGTCGCCGGCGACGACCTGTCCATCCGCCAGCGTGAGCGACCGGACGTGTCCGCTGTCGTCATGCCGTTCAACCGACGCGACCATGCCCTCGATCCGCGTGACGCCCGCGCGTTCGGCGAGCCCGCGCAGGTAGCGCGCATAGAGCCCGGCATCGAAGTGATAGGCATAGCCCAGCGTCGACAGCAGCGAGCGTCGATCGGGCACCGGTCGCGTGAAGCGGCCGGCGCGCGCGGCCTGCGCGGTCAACGAATAGGCTTCGGTGGACGCGGTATCGCCATCGGCGCGCGCGCGGATCAGGCGGTGGAGGAACATCGCGCCGTCGCCCGGCGGCCCGAACGTGCCGAAGGGGTGGAAGTAGCGACTGCCCTCGCCGTTCCAGCCGACGAACTCGATGCCGAGCTTTACCGTCGCCTTGGTTTCGGCCATGAACTGGCGCTCGTCCAGGCCGATGATCTGGTTGAACCAATGGATCGTTGGGATCGTCGCCTCGCCGACCCCGATCGTCCCGATCGCGTCGGATTCGACCAGCGTGATGGCGACCCCCTGCCCCGCCAGCGCGCGCGACAAAGCCGCGGCGGTCATCCAGCCCGCCGTTCCCCCGCCCAGGATCACGATGCGGCGAATACGTGTGTCGCTCATACCGCCGAGCCTATCCGATCGGGATTGTGCCGGCGAGCGTCATCGCCCCGTGCAGGCCACCGCTGTCCCGGTCGGTCGGCGCAGCGCGAGGTAGACCGTGCTCCACAATTGCGCCGCGTTGGATTCGTCGACATCCGCGCCCGCCGCGCCGAACGGCACGACACTGTAGCGGCCATCGGCGTAGCGCCACGACCACAGCTCCGAACTCTGGACGCTCTTCGTCGCATCGATCCCGTCCCAAAGGCAGGATTGTGCGCGGGTCAGTTGTGCGCGGACGTCGGCCGGCAGATCGCGCCGTTCGAGCTGCCGCGCCAGCCCGGCCGCGACCAGCGCCTGCTGCCAGCTCCACACCACCGTGCCGTGATAGGCGTTGGGCGAGAATTTCCGCTGGATCGCCGCATCGGCAAAGGCGGGATTGGCGACAAGCATGCCCGCGCCCGTGCGCAGCCCCGCCGGGAACGCATCGATGAAGCCACCCGCCATCACGCGCAGCGCGTCGGCCGACGGCGTTTCGAACAACAGGGCAAAGCCCGGATCGCTGTTCTGCACCGGGATCGGACGTCCCTGCGCGTCGAGCGCGATCGCCGGGAACCGGACCGGCGCAGTGCCGATTGCCGCAAGCGCGGGCGACGCGGGCACGCCGATCGTGGCAGCGTAGCGGCTCACCGCCTGCCGTGCCGCGGCGGCGGGCAGGCTGACGTCGAACAGCGGCGGGGCCTTGGCGCGCCATACATCGGCGACTGCACGGGCGCCCGCGAACGCCGGCGCGTCGCTGGCCGCGAGATAGGGACGGAGCAGCCCGCTCGCCTGCAACGCCGCGGCGGAATCCAGCGCGGCGGGGACCAGCACCGCGTTGACGTCATAGGGGATGCGCCCCCCGGCCAGCCCATCGTTGCTATCGCGCCATTCGCCGGCATCCATGCCGGGCTTCAGCGCGATCAGTTTGGCGGCGACCGGATCGCTGGCGAAGGGAGCCGCCTGCTGCAGCACGAAGCGCAGGTTGCGCACCATCCGCGCGCCCATCGTCTCAGCCCCGACACGCTGCGCCAGGAACGCCACCGCCCGCGCCCGCCCACGGGCATCATCGAGCAGCCACGCCCGCGCGACCGGGGCGAGCATATAGTCGCTGTCGACCATGTTGTAATTGTAGACCGGCGCGTCGGACAGGCTGCCGTCCGCCTTCTGATGATCGAGGATCGCGAACTCGCCGATATCCTCCTCATGCGCCACCTCGCCCTGCGGCGACAGGCGGGCGAGAACCGAGGCCAGCCCCGTTTCCACCGCCGCGGGTTGCAGCGCCGGCATCAGCAGCCGGACGGACATCAGCGTGTCGCGCCCGAAATAGGTGTCGAAGCGCCACGACCCCGCCAGATACTTTTCGGCATAGCTGAGGAAGGTCAGCGCGTTGCGCGCACCCGGATCGGGCTGGGCCTTGGTATTGAGCAGGTCCGCGCCGCCGCGCGGGGTCAGCGGCGTCTCGCCGGTCAGCGCGGTGACGACGAAGCGGATCGTTCCGTCCTTGCCGGCAAGGATGGCGCCATTTTTGATCGCACCGTCGGTCACCCGCATCGCGAGATCGTACCCCGCCGCCCCGTCGAGCCGATCGCGCGACCAGCGGATCGTGTCACCGGTCATCCGGGCCGCGGTCAGCACCTCGGCGGGTGCCTTGCCCAGCGCCTGATAGTCGCGCAGCACGCGGATGCTGGAGAGCACCGCCTGACGCGGCACCAGCCGGTCCGCCGCGATCGTCGCCACGAAGCGCACGCCATGCAGCGGGCGCCCCTTGGCATCGCGCACCGTCACCGGTTGCGGTTCGCCCTCCAGCCGCCATTCGGCGTCCTTGGCCAGCGGCTCGAACCAGAGAGCGGTGCCGCTATTGCCCGCCGGAAAGGCGACGAGCAGGCGGGGTTGCTTGCCCGATCGCAGCACGACATGCGCCGCGACCGGGCCGGCGCGCGTGAAGCTGTTGACGTTCAGCCCCTCGCGCACCGCATAATGCTCGACCTGAGCAGGCGCGGCGCCCGCCCCGGTCAGCACCAAAGCCATCGCCAGACCCAGCGACAGCCGCAACCCCGCCTTCACGCTCACAGCTTCAGCGTCGCGCTGAACAGCGCGTTGCGACCGACGATCGCACGACCGTAGAAATAGCCGTTGACGATCGTCTGCGTCTGGCCCTGCCGCGGGTTGCCTTCGGTGAAGCCCTTCGTGTCGGTCAGATTGTCGACGCTGACCGACAGGTTGAGCCGCGGCGTCGCGTCGATGCTGGCACCGACCGAGAAGACGCTATAGTCGGGCAACGCGATGCCGTTGCCGCTGTCGGCGAAGATCTTGCCGATATACTTCCAGCGACCATAGATCTCGCCCAGCCCGCCCGGCAGGATGAACGACGGCGTCACCGTCAGCAGCTTCTTGGGCGTCCGCTCCGGCGTGTTGCCGTTATATTGCGGCTGCGCGACGCCGTTGAAGCGCAGGTTGCTGAGCTTGGGGTCCTGATAGACGCCCTGCACGTCGACGCTGAAGAATTGCACCGGACGCAGCGTCGCATTGACCTGTACGCCATTGGTGAAATTGTCCGCCAGCGCATTGCTCGCCTGTGCCGGGTTGGCCGGGTTGATGAACTGATAGTTCTGGTCCCGGAATTCGGTGCGGAAGCCGATGACCGAGGCGTTGAAGCCCCGGGCATTGAACCGCACGCCGCCTTCATACAGCGTCAGCCCGGTCGGCGCATGCGTACCGCCCGTGTCGCCGCCATTGGTCTGGAAGCCATGGGCGCCGCGCACGTACAGCGCGACATGGTCGGTCAGCTCATAGTTGATACCGGCGGTATAGGCCCAGTCGGAGTAATTCGCCGTCTGGCGCGTGTAGGTGCCGTTAAACGTGCTGCCGACATTGTCGTAGATACCCGGCGTGCCGGCCGGGACGAGCGCGTTGGTCCCGGCGGTATTGCCGATGTCGACGCGGACGTGCTGGTGTTCGTAGCGCGCACCAAAGTCGATGTGCAGCTTGTCGCCGATCGTCAGTTCGTCGTTGAAATAGGCCGAGAGCGACGTGACCTCGTCGTTGAACAGACCCTGGCCCCAATTGCCGTAATTGACCATGCCATTGTTGGTCAGCGATCCGATCACGCCGCCACCGGCGTTCAGCGCCACCATATCATAGACGTTGGAATCGTTACGCACGTCGTTCAGCACGGTCGCGACCGCCGACTGGTTGTTGCGACGGCGTACGTTGTACACCATGCCGCCGACGGTCAGCGAGTTGTCGATATTGCTGCCGCCCGCATCCCACTTCACGCCGAAGTCGCTACCGAAGTCCTTGGTCGCGAGCGTCTGGTGGTTGAGCACCGTCTGCTGGAGCAGGCCGTTGCCGTTCAGCGCGTTCAGCGTCGCCGTATCCGATGCGGCGATCACCTGGCCGGTACGGATGTTGCGCAGGCCATATTGCGCGGTGTTGGGGAAGCGCGCCGCCGCCACCTGGAAATAAGTGAGCGTCGAGCCATTGAGCGGCGTCAGCCCGGCGAGCGGCGAGACGGCGGGATTGAGGTAGTTGACCGCCGAGGTCAGGCCCGCCGTGCCCGAACCGCTGCCCGGGAAGATGCCGTTGAAGTCATACGATCCGTCCAGATAACGCGCGCGACCGAACAGGCGCAGGCTCGGGGTAACCGGCACCTCGACATCCATGCGATAGGTCGTCGACTTGACGTGGACGCCATCCGCCGAGCTGAAGCGGCGCAGGCTCTGGCCCGTCGCGGGCGCATTGGGCACGAGGAACTGGGTGAAGCCGCGCCCGCCGACGTCGTCGCGCTTCAGGTCCAGGCTGGGCACGCTGCTGATCGTGCCGTCGGTCGCCACCCGGAACGGCATGTCGGCGTAATAGGGGAAGTGCTTGTCGCCATGCTTGACGGTGAAGCGCACGAAGCCGCCACCGGCGAACTGCTTCTCCAGCATCGCCTTCACGTCATAGGCGTTGAAGGTGAACGGCGTGCGCCGCACGCCGCGCTGCGACGTGACATAGCCGCCGACGTTGAATGCCCAGCCATCTGCGATCGGTGCGGAGAAATAGCCGTCGGCGCGCAGGTCGCCATAGGTGGTGCCGGTGTAGCGCACCATCGCGGTCGCCTTGTCGTGATCGGGCTTCATCGAGATGAAGTTGATCGTCGCACCCGCGCCGTTCGGCGCCAGCACGCCCGACGTGCCGCCCTGCACCGCTTCCATGCGGGCGATCGTAATGTCGTTCTGGAAATAGAAGTCGGCACCGCCGCCGCCGTACAGGATCGGCATGCCGTCCTCTTCCAGCGTGATGAAGCTCTGGCCGCCGCCACGCAGGCCGCGCACCGAATAATTGTTCGAGATCGGGCCCGCCGTGCCTTCGACGAACACGCCCGGCACCAGTTCGAGCGTGTCGGCGGTGGAGCGCGGCGCCTTGCGCAGCAGGTCGGCGGCGTTGACCAGCGTCACGTTCGACGACGAGTTGAACAGCGTCCGCTTGTCGGAGGTGTTGCCGGTGACGATGATGTCGTTCTGCGGGTTGTCGTCCGCGGCGGCGGTGTCGGCGACCTGCGTGGGGTCCGTGCCGGTCGGCGCGGCGGTCGTGTCCTGGGGCGCGCCATAGCTGACGGTGCGCGGGACAGCCCCCTGCGCGCCCGCGGCGATCACCGCGGTACGGCCGTCGAACGAGACGAGGCGCAGGCGGCTGGTCGCGATCAGGCGACGCAGGCCTTCCTGGATGCTGAGCTGGCCCTTCACAGCCTCGACCGTCTGGCCGCGGGTGACGTCGCTGGGTGCGAGGATCTGGATGCCGGCCTGCTGCGCGAAGCGGACGAGGCCCGTGGCGGCGGGCTGGCGCGGCACGTTGAACGTGCGGACCGCGGGCTGGGCGGCGACGGCAGGCGTCGCGATCCCTGCGGCGATCGCCGCGACCGAAACCAGAGGCAGACTGAAGATATGACCGGTGCGCATGGAACCCCTCCCTGAAACTGTGTCCGCGCTTCGCATGGCGCGTGCCCTCAAGGATGTATTGCGGCCCTATTTCCGTCAGTGGTGGACGAATTATTTTGCGGGGACGATCCGCGTCACCTCGCCCCCGCCGGACAGGGTGTGCCGTTCGACGCGGCCGCCGACCATCGCCGCGCTGGCGTTGGCGAACCCTTCCATGTCGTAGGTGCGGAACCAGCCGACCACGCGCCGCCCGGCCAGCGCCGGCGCCACCTCCAGCCGATCGCTATTGTAGCGGTTGAACTCCGCGACGGCGTCGCGCAGCGTCATGTCGTCGAGCACGATGCGCCCGTCGCGCCACGCCAGTTGCTGGTCCGATGTCTGGGCGGATACCGTCCGCACCGCGATCCGCTCGCTGGCGTCGATCGTCGCGGCATGGCCGGCGCTGACATCGATCGGTGCGACGCCGCTTCCCTCGGTCCAGATGCGCACGACGCCCTTGGTCACCACGACCCGCGCCGCATCCCCCTGCCGCCGGACGTCGAAGGCGGTGCCGACCGCCTGCACGCGCACGGGTCCGCTCGCCACCACGAACGGCCGCTTCGGATTGTGCGCGACCTGGAACCACGCCTCGCCGCTCGCCAGTTCGACATTGCGGCGCGCGGGCGTGAAGGCGACGCGCAGCGCCGTGCCGCTGTTGACCACCGCGACCGATCCGTCGGCCAGCGGCATGCGCCGGATCTCGCCGAGCGCCGTGTCGATCCGCGCCGCCCGATCGGGCCATAGACCGATGCCGACACCGGCGACCAGCGCCGCCGCAACCGCCGCACCGCCCAGGCGCCACCACCGCCTGCGCGATGGCAGGGGTGCCTCGTCCTGCGCCGCCTGCTCGATGCCGGACAGCGCGCGACCACGGTCGAGCAGGCTCAGCGCCGCCTGCGCGCGGAGTAACGCGCCGCGGTGGCGCGGATCGTCCTGCAACCAGGCGGCCAACTGGGCCTGCTCCGGCGCATCGAGCCCGCGATCCAGCGCGGCCGCCCAGCGGCTGGCGGTTTCCGCGATCATCGCCGCGTCTCCCCGTCGCGGCCGCGCGCCCGCGGCACGGCCGCCGGTCGGCGGCGACGGATCGGCAGTTCCGCTTTCTCTTCCTCGGTCAGCTGTTCGAGGATGCGGCGCAGACCCCGCGCCACGTCATTCTCGACGACCGTTTCCGATATCCGCAGCCGTGCGGCGATATCGCGCTGGCCGATGCCTTCGATCTTGCGCAGGCGGAAGATGGTACGCGCGCGATCGGGCAGCGCATCGATCAGTCGCTCGATCCGTGCCAGCGCATGACGGCCGGCGACGATCTCTTCGGGCGATCCGGCGGGCTCAGGCACCAATTCCAGCTCGGCCAGCCCGCTCGCCGCCTCGATGCTCACCACGCGTTCGCGCCGGATCTGCTCCAGCACCACGTTGCGCGCGGTGCGGAAGACGTAGCGCAGCGGATCGTCGATATGATCGAACCGGTCCAGCCCGCTGATCCGGCAATAGGTTTCCTGCACCACATCGTCCACGTCCACCGTCGGGAAGGCCGCACGCAGCCAGACGCGCAACCGCCGCTCATGCGGCAGGATGTGACGACCGACCCAGGCAACTAGCTGATCCGAATGCACGGCTTCTCCCCGACACCCCTAGATGCAGCAGCGCGCACTTTCCGTCGATGGCCTGTCGCAATTGACGCCGGACATGTCGGAAACCTGTCACCGAGTTCACTTGCCTCGCCCCCGCGCCGCGCCGCATCCTGCGCCGCACACGACGCTGGAGGGCAGTTCGAATGCGCAAGGTCCTGATCGCGGCACTGACGACATGCGGCATCGCCATCGCTTTGCCCGCGATGGCGGCGCCCCGCGCGACGGTGGCCGACGGCACGCTGCCCATCACGATCGACGGCACCGGCTATCAGCTTGCCGCGCGCGTGTACCGACCGGCGGGGTCGGGACCCTTCCCGCTGGTCGTGATCAACCACGGCACGCCGCCCGACAAGAGCAAGTTCCCCGGCGTCGAGCTCGGCTTCGTCCGCGCCGCCGCGTGGTTCGTCGACCATGGCTATATGGTCGTCACCGCCCTCCGCCCCGGTTTCGGCACGTCGAGCGGATCGTATCTCGAGGCCGCCGGGCGATGCCAAGACGAGAATTACGTCGCCGCGGGAGAGAAGACCGCCGCGGTCGAGCGTGCCATCGTCACCGCCGCCGCAACGCTGCCGGGCGCCGACCCCGCGCGGATCGTCGTGGTCGGCCAGTCCGCCGGCGGTTTCGGCGCGGTCGCGCTCGCCGATGCGCCGCCGCCGGGTGTCGTCGGCGTCATCAGCTTTGCCGGCGGGCGCGGCGGCGACGGCAAGGAGCATATCTGCGGCAGCGAAGACCGGTTAATCGCCGCCGAGGGCCATTTCGGCGCGGGCAATCGCGTGCCGCAAGTGTGGCTCTACGCCGCTAACGACCATTTCTTCCGCCGCGACCTCGCCCATCGCATGTATGCGGCCTATGCCGGTGCTTCGACGCCGCCGGTCACCTTCGTCGGCCTGCCGTCCTTCGGCGACGATGGCCACAAGACCTTCGCCAAGGCCGATCCGTCGGTGTGGGAACGGCCCGTCTCCGCGTTCCTGAAGCGCGTGGTGCCGGCGGCACGATAGCGGCCGCTACAGATATTTCAGCCAGGCGATGTCCCGCCGCCGCGCCTTGAACCGCGCGAACCAGGCCGTCGGCAGGTAGAGCGGCACGATCAACGCGACATACCACAACAGCACCCAGCCGTAGTCATCCACGCCGAACGTCGCGCCATGCGTCGCCCCCCAGATCGCGAAGGCGCTATGGTAGAGCAGGCGCAGGACGGTCAGGTGCAGCAGGTAGAAGAACATCGGCGCCGCCCCGAACACCGCCAACGCCGCAACCAGCCTGGTGCCATCCAGCCGGTCGAACGCCGCGAGCAGCAGCGCACCGCAGCCGAGCGTCAGCAGCAGGAACAGCAGCGAGGGCGGATATTTGGTGAGCGCCAAGACACTCATCCACGTTCGCATCGCATCGCCCGCGACGACGAACCAGGGCGCATCGCCGTAGACGTTGGCCAGCCGCAGCGCCGCGAACAGCAGCAGCATCGCGCCGCCGGTCATGACCAGCCGCCGGCGACGGGCGGCCGCGGGTACGTCGCCGCCGAACCACGGCCCAATCGACCAGCCGAGCAGGATGACGCCGATCCACGGCAGCACCGGATAGGTCGTCTTGGCGACCAGTCCGAACGGCAGCGCGATCACGTCACGCTGGTGCAGCATCGCCCATAACGGGAACAGCGGATCGCCGGCACGCAGATGGATGGGATCGAGCAGATTGTGCCCGCACACGATTGCCAGACCCACCGCCAGCAGCACCCGGCGCGGCAGACCGATCAGCGCTGCGAGTACGATCATGCATACGCCGATACACCACATCACCTGCAGCCAGATCGTCGGACTCGCGACGCCCCAATACAATTCGGATAGAAAGAAGACGTCGAGCGCCATCAGCACCAGCCCGCGCTTCACCAGAAACGCGCGCGTCTCCGCCAACGTATGCCGGGTGTAGAACAGATAGGCCGACAGGCCGGTCAGCACGACGAACACCGGCGCGCACAGGCTCGCCGCCAGCCGACCCAAATACAAAGCGGGCAAGATCACTCGCGCATCGACCGGATCGGGCACGGGAACGTGTAGAAACCATGTTTCGCGTAAGTGATCGAGCAGCATCACCAGCATGACGAAGCCGCGCAGCGCGTCGATCCCCTGCAATCGCAGGCGCGTCGTGGGACGAGCGGCGCGCCGCTCCCCCGTGTCCGCCACCATCGTCACCGTGGCGGGCAAAGCAGCCGTCATCGTCGCCAGTCTCCGTGGGTTCGCCCGGTGCGCAGGACCACGACGATGCGGCGCAACGGCCGGTGCCCTTTGGTCGATGGCGGCATCCGGCACAAGCCGAATGTTACACTGTATCAGGACGGATGCGGCCGAACGGTGCCCCGGATCGTCAGAAGACCGCGGGCACCTCCGCCGACGGCAGGCTCGCGCCCAGCCGCCGTGCGATCGACGGCGCGATCGCGCGCATGTCGACGACGCCCAGATCCTTGCCTTTGGCGATCCCCGGCCCGGCGACGATCAGCGTCGATCGCATCGCCGGGTCCCAGGGGACGTAGCCGTGCATGCCCTTATAGACGGACGGCTTCGCGATCGGCGCCGCCGGATCGCGCCCCGTCTCCGTGCCCGGCTGCATCGCGACGAGGAAGCTCGCCTCGCCATCCCCGCCCGCCTTGGCGATCGCGCTGCGGTCGAGGACGCTGGCGATCTTATACGCCGGATCCGAGGCCATCGCCGCGAGCACGCCGCGCACCTTGGCGATCAGCGCGGCATCGTCGGGCCGGGCGAGGCGGATCGCCGCCGTGCCGCCCGCAATCCACGGCATCGCCTGCCAGCCCGTCACCTGCCCCTTGGCATCGAGCGTGATGAGCCCCGCATCGATGAACGGCTTGAACAGGTTGATGTCCGTGCTCACCGGCAGGAAGCCATGGTCGGACACGACGACCACCGTCACGTCCGGCATCGCCGCGCGCGCCGCGCGCACCAGCCGCCCGACCAGCGCATCGGTCGCCTCGATCGCCGCCTTCGCCGCCGCCGAGTCCGGGCCGTCGTGATGTTCGGTATGATCGATACCGGCGAGGTACACCGTCGTGAATTGCGGCTTGTCGGCCAGCAGCGCCTCGGCAAAGGCGACGCGCTGCGCATCGCCCTCCACCGTCTCGTCGATCCCCTGCGGATAGCGGGCACCGACGCGGCGTTCCAGCCGCGCGACGAGGCCGGGCGTGGCCAGCGCGGTCAGCAGCTTGCGATCGTCCTCGGTGCCGGCCCGCCAGATCTGCGGCAAATTCTCATCGATCCCGGTCGCGCCGACGGTCACCGGCCAGTGGACGTTGGCGGTCGATAGGCCCGCGGCATGCGCCGCCTGCCACAGGGTCGGCACCTTCACGTCCGACGTATACCAATACCAGCCGCCCTGGTTCTTCTGTTCGGGATCAAACGTCAGGTTGTTCACCACGCCATGCCGGCCGGGCGACACGCCCGTCACCAGCGTGGTGTGGCTGGGGTAGGTGAGCGTCGGCAGCACGCCCACCACCCCTTGTGCGCTCGCGCCCTCCGCCCGCAGGCCGCTGAGCACGGGGAGGGTCATGCCCCGTACCTTCGCGTCGCTGATATCGCCGGGGCGCAGGCCGTCGAGCGAGATCAGCAGCACCGGCGATGCCGCTGCCGGGCTTGCCAGCAGCAGCGCGATGAGGGTCGCGAGCCGCCGCATCAGAAGCCCCGACGCAGCGTGACGAAGAACTGGCGCGGCGCGCCCGCGAGCAGCGTCTGATTGTCCCCGCTCGCGATGAAGCCGTTCGACCCGATCGTCGAGATGTGCTTCTTGTCGGTCAGGTTGGTCACGCTGCCCTCGATCGCGAAGCCATGGAACATACCCGTGCCCTCGCCGAAGCGATAGCCGATGCTGGCATCCACCAGCACGCGGCCGGGCACCGACTGGTCGTTCAGATAGGTGAAGTAGCGCTTCGACATATAGTCCGCGCCGGCGCGGGCGAAGACGCTGCCGTCGTCATAGACGATCTCGCCCTTCACCATATGCTCCGGCGTATCCACCACCGTCTTGCCTGCGGTTGCGGTCAAAACGGTGCCCGCGGCATTGCGCACGTCGTTCTGATAGGTCGCGTGGTTGTACGAATAGCTGGCGAACAGCGAGAGCGGCTGGACGACGCGGTAATAGGCCGACACTTCGGCGCCATAGCTGTGGACGCTGCCCGCATTGTTCAGCGTCGGCGGATTGCCGATGATCCCCGCGCCGTTCGAGAAGGTGAGCAAGCGGTTCGAAAAGTCGATGAAATAGCCCGCCGCCGACAGCTGCAAACCGCCGCTGCGCACACGCGCGCCGCCCTCCACCGTCTTCGACGTTTCGGGCTTCAGCGTGTTGCGGATGCCGTTGAAGCCATCCTGCGTCGTCGCGAACGGACCGGTCGTCGCCGACGAGACGAAGGCGCGCATGTTTTCGGTATAGCTGGCGAACAGCTCCGCGCCGCCACCCAGGCGATAGACCGCGCCGACCTGCGGCAGGAACCAGTCCTCCGCCTTGATCTTGCCGTTGACCAGCGTGCCGACCAGCAGGTTCGCCTGGTTCTTGACGCGCATGCCCTTCCAGCCGCCGTTCAGCGTCAGGTCGCCGAGCGTCAGCGTATCCGCCACGAAATATTGCAGCGTCTCGGTGTCGTACTTGCCGTTCCACTGCGTACGATAGGCGTTCGACTGGAAATCGCGGGCGTTGCGATCGGGCGTCGTGTTGCTCATCCCATAGAAACGCCGCGCCTGGGTGAAGCTGTTGCTTTCGTACCAGCCGCCGAACTCCAGCCGGTTCGCGCCCGTCTCCAGCGTCAGGCGGGTGATGTTGCCGCCCCGATCGATGCCATATTCGGTGGTGCGGAAGCCGAGCGGCGAGGCGAGGTTATAGGCCGCGGTCGACGCGAGCGGCAGCGGCTGGCCATTGCCGCCGAGCGCGCCGGCCGGCGTCGGCGAATAGGGCGTGATCCACGATCCCTGCCCCTTGTTGTGATGGTAATAAGTGGTCGAGACGATCGACAGCGCGTCGGTCAGCTTGCCGTCGAACGTGACGCCGGCCAGCCAGTCGCGACGCAGGCCCGCCGCGTCGTAATAGGCATCGTCGGCCGTGCCGAACCCGCTCGGCAGGGTGAAGCCCGCGCCGGTCCAGGGCGCGACATACCCCACCGACGATCCATTGTTCGCCGCCTGATAGGCCGCCAGCGTCGCCTGATTCTGGTAGACGCGCGCGATCTGCAGCGCGAGCGGGTAGTTGTCCGAGATATTGTCGTTGTTCAGCCCGCGGCGACGGATGATGTCGAGGCTAAGGTCCTGATAGTCGTTTTCGCGACGGTCGGAATAATCGACGAAGGCGGTGATGCTGCCACGCGATCCCAGATCCTTCATCAGCTTCGCATTGACCTGATGCTGGCGCTGCGAACCGAAGCCCTTCCACTTGTCGGTGGTGAGATAACCGTAGCTGATATAGCCCTTCAGCCCGCCGCCGAGATCACCCGTGTCGAGCCGCGCGAAGCCGCGCCACGTGTTGTTGCTGCCATAGGTGCCGGAGCCGACCAGGTCGAACGTGTCCGACGGCTTGCGGCTGACGAATTCGATCGTACCGCCGAGATTGCTGGTCGATGCGGTGCCGAGCGCACCCGCGCCCTGCGCCACGGTGGTGCTGGCGAGGTTTTCCGAAATCACCGCGCGGCTGATGTGCAGGCCGTTGACGTTGCCGTAGCTCATGTCGCCCAGCGGCACGCCGTCGAGCGTGAAGCCCAGCTGGTTCTGGTTGAAGCCGCGCAGCGATATGCGTGTCGACCATTCATAGGCCCCGAAGGCATCGGCCGACTGGAAGTTCACGCCGGGCAGCTTGGCGATCGCCTTCAGCGGCGACGTGCCGGGGGTCAGGCGCTCCATCTCGATCGCCGACACGGTCTGCACCTGACGCGTCCGGCCGAAGCCGAGCACGACGATGTCGCCCGACGGAGCGTCGGTGGCATCCGTGGCGGCGGGCGTTTCGACCTGCGCCGTCGCGGCGGCATCCGCCGACACGGTCTGCGCCGCGGCATTGCCCGCGACGAGCGCCATCGGCGCGGCACACAGAAGCCATTTGCAAGCGATCATGATGTAGGTCCCCTTTGGCCCATTCGGCCTGTCGGGGCGGCATTGGGCGGCGATCGTTACGGCCGTGCTACAATTCGGCATGCCCGTCATGACGCGTCAAAGACAGTTTCGTGACACCCCCCACCCTTGTTCGGGCCTTGCGCCACGGCGTCATCGAACCGCCGCAGACATGTCACCGATCTGTTGTCGCGGTGCAGCAAAACTGCCGCGAAAGCGCTCTACCGCGCCGCTCAGCCGCATACGTCTTTGCGGTTGTGGGGGAAAAGCCGAACATGATCCGTCCGTCCGTGTCGCTACTGGCCGTAGCCGTCGCATCCGTCAGTCCCGTCGCCGTCCGTGCGCAGCAGGCGCAGACGGCCCCCGCCCCTGCGGACGACACGGCGGATGCCGCCGGGGAGCCCGCCGCCATCGTCGTCACCGGTGGCCGCACGCGTACCGCGGTGGAGCTGCCCGGCACCGAGATGCAGAAAATCCTGCCCGGCGTCAGCCCGCTCAAAGCAATCCAGACGCTGCCCGGCGTGCTGTACGTCACCGCCGACCCGTGGGGGAACAACGAACAGAACGCCCAGATCTTCATCCATGGCTTCGCCGGCAACCAGCTCGGCTATACGATGGACGGCATTCCGCTCGGCGACCAGAGCTACGGCAATTACAACGGCCTGTCGCCGCAGCGCGCGGTGATTTCGGAAAACGTCGGCCGCGTCGTCGTCGCGACCGGCGCGGGCGACCTGGCCACCGCGTCGAACAGCAATTTGGGCGGCACGGTCGAAACCTATTCGTCCAGCCCGCTGTCCACGCTCGGCATTCAGGCCGCGCAGACCGTCGGCAGCTACGACACGTCGCGCACCTTCGTGCGGATCGACACCGGCACCTTCGGCGGCGGTACCAACAGCGCCTATGTGTCGGGCGTCCGCCAGCGGGCCCGCGCCTGGGACTTCAACGGTATTCAGGGCGGCTGGCAGGCGAACGCCAAGTTCGTCCACGATGACAGCCTCGGCAAGCTGACGCTGTACTTCGACTATAACGACATGACGCAGCCGAACGAGGATTCGACGGTCTTCTTCAAGCCCTCGGCCGGCGGCACCGCCAGCGCGACGCAGCTCTACACGCCCTATACCAAGCCGTTCTTCTACCCCGACTTCAACGGCTATCGCACCAATTACCTCAGCGCGCTCGGCAACTCGCCCGCGGCGGAAGGCGGCAATTACCGCAATTATTACTCGGACGCGCAGCGCACCGATTACCTCGCCTACGGCCGGTACGAGGCACGCCTCGCCAAGAACATCACGCTGACCAACACGGCCTATTATCATCACAATGACGGCGTCGGCGTCGTCGCGGGGCCGCTCGGCCAGTCGATCACGACCGCGCAGGCCTATCTCGATCCGGCGTATGCGACCTTGCCCAGCAACTGCCGCTTCACCGCCAATACCAACGGTATCCGCCCGACGAACTGCACTGCGCGCACCGATGCGCAGGCGGCGGCGGCCGGGGCCGCGCTGGTCGCCGCGACGGGCGGGTCGGGCCTGATCACCCGCACCACCGAATATCGCATCGATCGCTGGGGCGTCATCTCCGCGCTCGACCTCGATCTCGGCGCACACAAGATCGAACTGGGCGGCTGGTTCGAACACAACAGCACGACGCAGTGGCGCCGCTGGTATGGCGTCGACGTCAATACGCCGGGCAACAGCACGCCCTACATCCGCCCGCTCTCGGTCGCACAGCCACTGTTCACGCAATATCAGGGCGATGCGAAGATCGAACAGCTCCAGCTGCACCTGCAGGACAGCTGGCAGGCATTCGACCGTCTGCTGATCCAGGCGGGCTTCAAGACCAGCGCGCAATGGGCGACCGGCCGCTTCCCGGTGCAGCCGGTGGTCGGCTCGCTCTCCGGCCTGACCGGCAACCTGCCGCAGGGGCGGATCGACACGCTGCGCTGGTTCCTGCCCGCCGTCGGCGCGACCTATGACGTCAACGGCCACGAACAGCTCTATGCCAACGCGCAGAAGAACCTGCGGCAATATCAGGCCTATCTGGCGGGCGGCGGCGGCCCGTGGTTCACCGGCAGCCAGGCGGCGTTCGACGCCTTCGCGCAGAGCGGCCGGCCGGAAAGCAGCTGGACCTATGAAGCCGGCCTGCGCAGCAACCGCAGCTTCGGCGGCGGCATCGGCTTCAGCGCGCAGGTCAATTACTACCACGTCGACTTCCAGGACCGGCTGCTGGCGATTTCGACCAATCCGGGCGGCATCGCCGGCGGTGCGATCACCGGCGGCACGTCGATCCTGGTCAACGTCGGCAACGTGAAGACCGATGGTGTCGACGCCGCCTTCACGCTGCGCTTCGGCCGTGTCCTGTCGCTGTACAATGCCGCGTCGTACAATCTGTCGAAGTACAAGCGCGACTACACTTCGACCGCCAGCGGTATCGGTGCGGCGACGGACACGTGCATCGGCGGCTATCTGGTCAGCGGCGGCATCGTGCCGACCTGCGGCAAGCAGCTGCCCGGCATTCCCAAATGGATGAACAAGTCGGTCGCGACCCTCTCGCTCGATCCGGTCGAGGTGCAGGTGATCGGCGATTATGTCGGCGCGCGCTACGCGACGTTCAGCAACGATGCGAAGGTGCCCTCCTACTTCCTCACCTCGCTGCGCGTCGCGGCGCGGGTGCCGGAGGGCGTCATCCCGCTGCGCAAGGCGGAGTTGGCGCTCAACGTCACCAACCTGTTCGACAAGAAGGGCATTTCGACCCTCGGTGTCGGCTCGGCGACGAACAATTACTCGGGCTTCCCGATCCCGCCGCGCCAGTGGTTCCTGACGCTGTCGGCCGCCTATTGAGGCCGCCCGCCAGCCAAAAGCAGGCCTTCCTCAGCAGCGCCGATGCACCCCATCGGCGCTGCTTTTCTATGGCTGCATGCCCACCAACCCGACATAACGATATAAAGATATCTTTATATCGCGCTTGACAAATGCCCCGCGATCCTGCCTAAGACGCGGGTCGAGGTTCCCCATCCCAGGCATGGCGATGGGGCTAAGACGGGAAGCCGGTGATGCCCCCTGCGGGCAAAATCCGGCGCTGCCCCCGCAACTGTAAGCGGCGAGCGGCGGTTCCAATTCGTGTCACTGGGCGCTGCACCCGCGCCCGGGAAGGCCGGAACCACCGCGTTGACCCGTGAGCCAGGAGACCTGCCTCCGACGCCATAACGTTCCTCGGACGGGGGTTCCTCCGGTGGATCGCGCTTGACGCGGACGGTCCACGGCGCACGCCATCCGGGCCTCGCTCACGCCTTGCGCGCTCTTCCATGCCCCTGTTCGTCAACAGCAGGTGAGTCATGACGAATAGCGGCTTTACGTTCACCATAAGCAGCATCCCGTTCGACGAGGACTATCGCCCCGCCGACACCACGCGCATCACCACCAATTTCGCCAATCTGGCACGCGGGGAGAGCCGCCGGGACAATCTGCGCAACACGCTGGTGATGATCGACCGGCGCTTCAATTCGCTGATGCATTGGGACAATCCGACGGGTGACCGCTACACCGTGGCGCTCGACATCGTGTCGGCCGCGCTGCGCATCGGCCCCGATGCGCAGGACGAGGCGTTTCCGCTGATCGAAATCCTGCACACGCGTGTCACCGACACGCGCAGCGGCGCGTGCATCGCCGGCATGGTCGGCAACAATTTCTCGTCCTACATCCGCGATTACGACTTCAGCGTCGTGCTGCCCGATCATCTGCGCCAGTCGGGCAACACCGGTGCGCCCGCCCAGTTCGGCGACCTGCACGGCAATCTGTTCAAGCATTTCCTGTCGTCGGACGCCTATCGCGAGCAATTCGACAAGCCGCCGGTCATCTGCCTCAGCGTGTCCAGCAAGCAGGTCTATCACCGCACGACCAACGTCCACCCCATCCTGGGGGTGGAATATGCGGCCGACACGCGTTCGCCCACCGATCTGTATTTTGCGAAGATGGGGATGACGGCGCGCTACTTCATGCCACCGCACAGCGTCGCGCCGCTCGCCTTCTACCATATCGGCGATCTGGTCGACGGCTATACCAACCTAGAACTCGCCAGCACGATCAGCGTCATGGAGACCTTCCAGAAAATCTACCGCCCCGAAATCTACAACGCCAATTCGGCGGCCGCCGCCCGCTATCAGCCCAGCCTGGACGAGCAGGATTATTCGCTGACCCGCATCGTCTACGATCGCGAAGAGCGCAGCCGCCTCGCCGTCGAGCAGGGCCGATTTGCCGAAGCCCATCTCATCAAACCGCATGGCCCCGCGCTGCAGCGCTGGTCGGCGACCTGCGGCCTGTGATCGCCCCGAACGCGAAGGTATCCTGATCATGACGACACTCCTGCCGACGACCACCGCGGGCAGCCTGCCCAAACCGGCCTGGCTCGCCCAACCCGAAACGCTCTGGTCGCCGTGGCGGCTGGAGGGCGACGACCTGACCACGGGCAAGCAGGACGCGCTGCGCCTCGCGGTCGACGACCAGCGACAGGCGGGGATCGACATCGTCGGCGACGGCGAACAGACGCGCCAGCATTTCGTCACCACGTTCATCGAACATCTGGACGGCGTCGATTTCGAACAGCGCGAGACGGTACGCATCCGCAACCGCTATGACGCCAGCGTTCCGACCGTCGTTGGTGCGGTGTCGCGCCCCGCGCCGGTCTTCGTCGACGATGCCCGCTTCCTGCGCGCGCAGACCCGCCAGCCGATCAAATGGACGCTGCCCGGGCCGATGACGATGATCGATACGCTCTACGACGCGCATTATCGCAGCCGCGAAAAGCTGGCCTGGGAATTTGCCTGCATCCTCAACGAAGAAGCCCGCGAGTTGGAAGCGGTCGGCGTCGATATCATCCAGTTCGACGAACCTGCGTTCAACGTCTTCTTCGACGAAGCGAACGATTGGGGCATCGCCACGCTGGAACGCGCCGCGCAAGGGCTGACGGCGAAAACCGCCGTCCACATCTGCTATGGCTACGGCATCAAGGCGAACACCGACTGGAAGAAGACGCTCGGGTCCGAATGGCGGCAATATGAGCAGACCTTCCCCAATCTGCAGGCCTCGACGATCGATATCGTCTCATTGGAATGCCAGAATTCGCGCGTGCCCATGGACCTGATCGAACTCATCCGCGGCAAGACGGTGATGGTCGGCGCGATCGACGTCGCGACGGATCGCGTGGAAACACCCGAAGAGGTCGCGGACACGCTGCGCAACGCGCTGCGCTTCGTCGATGCGGACAAGCTTTACCCCGCCACCAATTGCGGCATGGCCCCCCTGTCGCGCGGCGTCGCCCAGGGCAAGCTGCACGCGCTGGCGGCAGGCGCCGCGATCGTCCGCGCGGAAGTGTCGGCCTGATCATCCGGCACCGGGCTGACGGCGTCCGTCAGCCCAGTCCCTGCGACATCGCCCATTGGCGGAACAGCTCCGGCCATGCCGCCGCCGGCTTGCCGGCCGCGCGGCGCAGGCCGAAGCCGTGGCCGCCTTTCGCAAACAAATGAGTTTCCACGGAGACGCCCGCCGCCTTCAGCGCCGCGCGCATCGCCAGCGTGTTGTCGACGGCCACCGCATCATCGTCTTCGGCATGGACCAGAAAACAGGGCGGCGTATCGCGACGGACGTTCGCGGCCGGACTGTGCGCCTTCTCGAGTGCGGGCGAGGGATCGGGCCCGAGCAAGCGCGCCCGCGACCCCGCATGGGCGAGCGGCGGCGTCATCGACTGGACGGCATAGAGGAGTGCGGCGACGTCGGGCCGGGCGGACAGCCGGTCCGCCGCATCGACCGGCGCGTAGGTCGACCGGGCGAAGCGCGTCGCCAGGTCGCCGCAGACGTGGCCACCCGCCGAAAAGCCCATCGCCGCGACGCGATCCGGGCGGATGCCATAGGTATCGGCCCGCGCGCGGATCAGGCGCATCGCGCGCTGCGCGTCGGACAGCGCGACGTCGGGGCCTGCCGCCCACCCCTCGCCTGGCAGGCGATAGAACAGGACGAAGACCGTATAGCCTCGCTCCGCGAGCCAGCGGCCGATCTCATAGCCTTCCTTGTCGACGACGACCCAGCGATAGCCGCCGCCGGGCATCACCAGCACCGCGCTGCCATTCGGCACGCGGGGCCGGAAGACGACGAGCCGCGGCCGGGTGATGCCATGGACCGCGCGGTCGCGGACCGCCGGATCCGTGCTGCGCTCGTCGATCACCTCTTTGGGCGGCGTCGCGGGCATACCGGGGGCGCCGCCCGGCCATAACAGGATGGTTTCGGACGGATCGGCGGGGCCCACCCCCGCCGCGGGGCGGCGCGCGCGCGTCGATGCCGCCATGCCAGCCGCCGCCAGCGTTCCGAGCAATGCCTGACGGCGATCGATGCCAGCCACCCGCATATCCTCCATCAACGCGTGCGCCGGCGTTGATGACCGGCGCACCCACCCCCTCACATCTTGAAGCGCGCGCCGATCAGCACCGTTCGACCGAAGTGATTGTATTCGTAGTTCCGGTTGGCATCGAGATCGGTGTAGCGATCGCGATACTCGTCGGTCAGGTTGGTGCCCTCGAGCGACAGTTCGACATTCGGCGTCAGCTTGTAGCGGACGGAGGCATCGACGTTGATCGTCGAATTATAACCTTCGAAGATGTTGCCGGTGCCGCTGTTGGCATCGATATACGGCCCACGATAGCTGATCGACCCGCGCGCCGAGAACTTGGCGTCCTCATAGTAGAGCGTGCCGTTATACTGCCGCTTCGACAGACCGAACAAGGTCGCGTTGCGCGTCGAGCTGACGAGCGGCCCGAACGAGCAGGCCGCCGCTGGCGTGGCTCCCGGCACGCAAGCCGACACCGCCGGACCCTGTACCAGATAGTTCGCGTTCGAATCGACGAAGGTCGCGTTGGCGAGCACGCCGAAATTCTTGAGGAAGCCCGGCAGGAACTTGAACGTCGCCTGCAGCGCGATCTCCGCGCCCTTCAGCGAAGCGCCCGTGCCGTTCACCGTGGTGGTGATCGTCCAGATCGGCTGTGCCTGCTGCGCCGGGTTGAGCGCCGCGGGCGAAGACGCCGCGAGCACCGAGGTTGGCAGGCCGGTCGAGGTGAAGGTCGCGTTGGTGATCGACTGCGAGACCGGGAAGCTTTCAACGTTTTTCTTGAACAGCGCCACCGACAGGATCGACTGCGGCGCGAAATACCACTCCGCTGCGAGGTCGTAAGCGGCGGCACGGAACGGATTGAGCTGCGGATTGCCGAACGACACGCGATAGTTGAAGCCGTCGGCCGAACCGCCGGGCGTCAGATTACCGAGCGTCGGGCGCGTCATCACCTTGGCGGCGGAGGCGCGCAGGATCAGCTTCTCGGTCGGGAACAGCGCGAGGTTCACCGCCGGCAGCCAGTCGTCATAGTCGCGCTTCACCGTCACGACCGCACCCGAGTTGATGCCCGTCGATCCCTGGGCGGTGTGCGCGTAGCGCATGCCTGCGTTTAGCGCGTAGCGGAGGCCGGCGAGTTCGCCCTTCGCATCGACCTGGAAATAGCCTCCGCTCACCTCTTCGGTCACGCTGCGGTTGTCGCCGACGACCAGCGTCGGCGTACGGCTATACAGCTTGGTGTAGGCGGTGGCGGCATCGAGGTTGGGAACCAGCCATTGCGTCGTCGTGCCCGACGGCTGGCCCGCATTGCCGAGCGTGAACAGCTCGCTGAGCGCGGGCGTCACCTGATAGCCGTAGACGGCGTTGGGACCGAACGCGCTGGTCGGCGAACAGGTGATGGTGCCCAGCACCAGGTCCGTTCCGCCATTGCCGCAGATCGCCGTATCGCGCTGGAACGAGACGCTGTCGAAATCGAAACGACGGTACATGCCGCCGAGCTTCAGCGTATAGCCTTCGGCGACGTCCCATTCGGTCCGCAGCTGAGCGGTGCGGAACTTATTGGTCACGGTGGACGGGCGATCGCGGATTTCGGCGAGCTGGAAGTTCGCCGGATCGGTGACGCTCGTGCCGAAGCTAAGAAGCGGCGTGCGGCTGTTGGTGTAATCGAACTTGTAGCCCTGCGCGTCGCGATCGTCGAACACGACGGTAGTTTCCACCGGAATGTCGGCGGTCGACTTCGAGAAGCCGCCGAGCACCGTGAAGCGGAACGTGTCCGTCACGTCCTGATCCCAGCTGCCGCCAAGCTGGTAGAATTCCGTCTCCGATTGACGCTTGTAATGCTCGGTCCGCACCCACGCGTCGTTGAGCGTGCCTGAGACGAGGTTGTTCTTCGAATCGTACACGGGGTTGATGAGGTCGATCGAACGCTCGTTGGAACGCAGCAGCACCTCCGCCCATTTCTCTTCGCGCGTTTCCTTGAAGCGCGAATAGAGGCCGTCGATCGAGACCTTGGTTGCCTCCGACGGCGCCCATTGGACGCTGCCGGTGACCCCCAGACGCTCGCGGCCGTGGAATACTTCGCCATAGCGCGGGATGCGCGGGTGGAAGGCGAGCGCCGCCTGGTCGCACGCTGCGCTGGATCGGTAGAAGCCGCCCGCATTGGCGACAGGGGTCGTGCCGGTGTTGCTGTTATAGAAGCACGGCGTGCCGTTGACCGAATCGAACCGTGCCTGCGCCCAGCGCACCGTGTTGTTGCCGAGTTCGAGATTGTCGGTCTTCTGATACGCCGCCGATACCGACGCGCCGAACGTGCCGTCGGGCGATTTGTACGACAGCAGCCCGGCGAGGCGCGGCCGCGTGTTCTTGCTGAGATCGTTGTAGCTCGCCTGCGCCGACAGCACGCCGGTGAAGCCCGTCTTGCCGCCCAGCGGGTTGCCGGTGTTGAGGTCTACGACCGCGCCCAGTGACCCTTCGTCCAGCGACGCTTCCGCCGTCTTGTGGACAACGATCGAGTTGAAGAGCTCCGAGGCGAAGACGTTGAAGTCGAAGGCGCGATCACGGTTCGATGAGGCGCCGTCGGTCGAGGTCGCCACCGTCTCCAGGCCGTTGACGCGCACGCGGGTGAACTGCGCGCCAAGACCGCGGACGGTGATCGCGCGGCCTTCGCCGGCGTCGCGCTGGATCGAGATGCCGGGAATGCGCTGCAGCGATTCCGCGAGGTTCTGGTCTGGGAACTTCGCGATGTCTTCGGCGACGATCGCATCGACCGAAGACACCGATTCGCGCTTAACATTCAGCGCGGCGTCAAGGCTGCGGCGGAAACCGGTGACGACGATATCGGGCGCGGCGCCGTCGCCGTCCTGCTGCGGTGCGGTCACCGCCGCGCCGTCCGCGGCCTGCGGCGTCGCTTCCGTCGTCGTCGGCACGACGGCGGTCTGGGCGGGGGACGGATCGGTGTGGGTCGGCGTTCCCGGTGACGCGGTGGCCGGGATCTGCGCCGCCTGCGCCAGCGCTGCACCCGGCATCGCCAGCGCCAGGATCAGCGCGCCCGCAGAAATCCCGCGCAACTGCCCTGCGCGCACCGTCTTCCGTATCGCAACACCGTTCGCCATCTTGCTCTCCCCTGCGGCGAAACCGCACTGACACCGGTTACGGACACGAACGGTGTGACCGGAACCGGATTCATGATGAGGAGGGCCTTTTGCCGCGGATTTTCCGCGCGCCGTCTCGATCCTCCCCGGACATCGCAGGTCTTCGCCTGCTGATCCACGTCGTGTGTGCGTCCTGTGGTAACCGGTGTCAACAGCCTTTTTGGCTGATGCCTGTTAGTCTTGCGCCGATGTGGCGTGGTCGCGTCAGGTGCCGGGCTGGATGTAGGGCACGCGCGCGAACAGCTCGCGCTGCCAGCGGCGGGGATCGTTCTCGACGCGTGATTTGGCGTCGAAGATCATCGTCGCGCGGCGGCCCAGGTCATAGGCCGGCCAGGGTGCAAGGCCGGTGCGATTGGGCGTACCGGTCCGCGCGAAGGTGACGAAGCGCTCCTGCATCGCCGCACTCGCCGCACGGGCGTCGGCAGCCTGCCCCGTCTGCGATCCGGTCGCCCCCAGCGTGCCGAACACCAGCGGGATATCCATCGTATGGAAAGCACCGCGACGCGGATCGGTCCGCGAAGTGAAATCGACCTGGTAGACGAATCCGGGCACGCCCGCCGCCGCCCGCGCCTCCGCCTCGATCACCTGCCCGCGCCAGCTGCGTCCCGCGGTCGTCGCATCGTAGAAGACCTGCGTCGGCGACCAGGTCGGAAAATGCGCGCGATATTGCGCGACGACCCATTCGGGCAGGATGTCGATCTTGAGTTCGGGCGCCATCCGGTCGGCGAGATTGTCCCAGCTCAGCCCCCGTAGCGTTGGCGAATCGGGCGACAGGAAGCCGCGCGTTTCGTCATGGACGTTGCCGAGCATCATCGGGATGCCGTTGCCGATCGGATTGGCGTCGGGCCAGAACGGGTGACGGGTCAGCCAGTGCATGTCGAGCACCGGCCCGAAATAGAGCCCGCCGCCCAGGATCGGATCGCGTGTGTCGAGCGCCTCCACCAGCCGCTGCGTCGGCACCGCCAGCACCGCCGACAGGTCGTGTTCGGGCACGCGCAGCGCGGCCAGATAGGCGCGGGCGCGCTCGGTCGCGTGCAGCGGACCCGAGGCGGTCACCTGCTGTCCGCTCATCGTCGCAGCGCGGTGGAACAGGCCGCGCGCGGCGGGCATGCCCATCAGCGTCGCGATCTTCGCGCCCCCACCCGACTGGCCGAAGACCATCACCCGCCCCGGATCGCCCCCGAAGGCGGCGATATTGTCGCGCACCCATTGCAGCGCCAGGATCAGGTCGAGCTGCCCGACATTGCCGCTATCGGCAAAGCGCGAGTCGAACCGCGCGAGGTAGAGATAGCCCAGCGCGTTGAGGCGGTGGTTGACGGTCACGACCACCACATCGCCGCGCGCCGCCAGCGCCTGCCCGTCGTTGAGCGGATCGGTGACGCTGCCGTTCGAATAGGCCCCGCCGTGGATGTAGAGCATCACCGGCTTGCGCGCGCGGGGATCGGCCTCCTCGGTCCAGATGTTGAGGTACAGGCAGTCTTCGTCCTGCGGGCCATAGGGGCCGCGCTGCGGACAGACGGGCCCGAAGGCGTCCGCCGCGATGGTCTGGCCGGGCGCTGCGAAGGCGACCGGCGCGCGGAACCGTGGCGCGGTGCCGTAGCGGATACCACGAAACGCGCGCACACCGCCGTCGCGCGTGCCGATGAAATTGCCCACGCGCGTACGAACCGCGCCCGGCGGCGCGGCCCCCGTCGCCGCGCTCGCGAGCAGAGCGGCGCTCCCGCCGATCGCCGCCCGCCGCGTCCAGCCCTCAGCGCCGGACATCGAGCCCGCCGGCCAGATAGGCGTCGAGATCGGCCTGGCGGAACAATGCGGCGTCCCCGGGCAGCGAGTGTTTGAGCGCGGCGAGCGCCAGTCCCGTGCGCGCGGCGTCAGCGATCCCCGCGCCCGTCTCCAGCGCGTGCAGCACGCCGGCGGCAAAGGCGTCGCCGCCGCCGATCCGGTCGACGATGCCGGCAAGCACCACTGTCTCGGTCTGCGCCGTGTCGTCGCGCGTGTCGATCCGCGCCGACAGGTGGTGCAGGTCGACATGCTCAACCTCGCGCGCGGTCGATGCGATCGTCTGAAGGCGGGGGAAAGCGGCAAAGGCGGCCTCGCTTGCAGCCCGGCGACGATCTTCGCCCTCACCCGCAAAATCGTCCCGGCCCAGCAGCAGCGCGATGTCGCGATGGTTGCCGAACATCAGGTCGGCGTGCGCGACGATGCCCGACAGGATCGCGCGCGGATCGCCGTTCCAGCGCGCCCACAATTTGCCGCGCCAATTGCCGTCGAACGAAATCGCGATGCCGCGTGCCGACGCCGCCTCGACCGCAGCAAGCGCGCTTTGCGCCGGGACCGGGCCGAGCGCAGGGGTGATGCCCGACAGATGCAGCCGGGTGACGCCGGCGAGCAGCCTGTCCCAGTCCCAATCCGCCGCCGACGCCTCGGCGAAGGCAGAGCCGGCGCGGTCGTACAGCACTTCGGTTGCCCGCAGGCCCGCGCCCGATGTGACGAAATACAGCCCCATCCGGTCGCCGCCGCAGGCGATGCCGGACGTGTCGACGCCATGCCCGCGCAGGGTGGCGATTGCGGCGCGCCCCAGATCGTTGTCCGGTACGCGGCTGGCGAACCGCACGTCGTGCCCCAGCCGCGCGAGCTGCGTCGCGACATTGGCCTCCGCCCCCGCAACCCAGACGTCGAGCCGCGGCGTCTGCATCAGCAACTCGCGCCCCGGGGGCGACAGGCGCAGCATGATCTCCCCGAAGGCAAGCAGCCGGCTCATCGCGCCAGCCACCCGCCATCGACGGCGAGGATATGGCCCTGGACGTACGCCGCGGCGTCGGAGGCGAGGAACACGGCTGCGCCGCCGAGGTCGGCGGCATCGCCCCAGCGCCCCGCCGGAATGCGATCGAGGATCGCGGCGTTGCGCGCTTCGTCGGCTTGCAGCGCGGCGGTGTTGTTGGTCGCAATGTATCCCGGCGCGATCGCATTCACGCTCAGCCCATGCTTCGCCCATTCGTTGGCGAGCAGCTTGGTGAGGCCCCCGATCCCCGACTTCGACGCGGTATAGCTCGGCACGCGGATGCCGCCCTGGAAGGTCAGCATCGAGGCGATGTTGATAATTCGCCCCCTGCCCTGCGCGATCATGTGGCGCCCGGCGGCCTGGCAGAGGAAGAACACCGACTTCAAATTGGTGTCGACCACCGCATCCCAATCCGCTTCGGTGAAGTCCACCGCATCGGCGCGGCGGATGATGCCGGCATTGTTGACCAGAATGTCGAGCCCGCCGAGTCCCGCCACCGTCTCGTCGACGATGCGCTGTACAGGCGCGATGCTCGACAGGTCAGCCGACACGATCAGCGCCCGGCGGCCGAGATCGCGGATCGCGGCGGCGGTATCTTCGGCCGGGGTGCGCCCGACCAGCGCGACGTCCGCGCCCGCTTGCGCCAGCGCGATCGCGATCGCCTGCCCGATGCCGGTGTTCGCACCGGTCACGACCGCCACGCGGCCCGAAAGATCGAAGGGGTTCATCGTTATGCTCCTCCCCTCCCTGGAAGGGAGGGGCCGGGGGTGGGTGGGGTCCGGGGAGACGGTGGCCGGCCGGCAGCGCTCGCCCGTCCGTACCGCGAGCACGCCACCCCTCCCCGACCCTCCCCTGTCAGGGGAGGGAGGATCGGCTTACGCCAGCTGGCAGATATCCAGCACGTTCATGTCGGTATAATCCTGGTTCTCGCCCGCCATCGCCCAGATGAAGGCATAGGCCTTGGTCCCGGCGCCCATATGGATCGACCAGGGTGGGCTGATCACCGCTTCCTCGTTCTGCATCACGATGTGACGCGTCGCCTCGCCCTCGCCCATGAAGTGCATGACGCGGTCGGTATCGAGATTGTCGAGCTCGAAGTAGAAATAGATTTCGCTGCGGCGCTCGTGAATGTGCGGCGGCATCGTGTTCCACACGCTGCCGGGCTTCAGCACGGTGAGGCCCATCACCAGCTGCGCGCTGTCGCAGATGCCGGGGATGACGAGCTGGAAGATCGTGCGCTCGTTCGATTCGGCGAGGCTGCCGCGCTCGAGCGCATTGGCGTCGGCGATGCCGAGTTTGCGCGTCGCATAGGCCTGATGCGCCGGGCACGAGGCGAGGTAGAAGCGCGCGCCGTCGCCGGAAAACTGAACGTCCTTCGCGCCCATCGTGACGTACAGGCAGTCCTTGTTGCCCAGCGTGAAGCTCTCGCCATCGACCGTCACAATGCCGTCGACCTTGCCGACGTTGACGACCGCCATCTCGCGGCGTTCGAGGAACGGGTGCCCCGCCGCCGATGCCGGCTCGGTCTGGTCGGGCAGCTTCACGCTGCCGCTCGCCACCGCGACGCCGCCGATCACGAAGCGCTCGGCGTGCGTGTAGTTCAACACGCACTCGCCGTCGCGGAACAGCCCCTGGATCAGATAGCGGTCGCGCAACTCGTCGTTCGACACGCACTCCATCATGTCCGGATGCGTCGCGTAATAGGTCCGGTCGTACATGGTCACTCCTTCGGGCCGCGCGCGGCAGCCGTGCTCTGGTCGATACGATAGGCGCGGCGGACGAGGCCGGCGGTCAGCTCCTGCGCGAGGTCCGCCGCCTCCCAGTCCGCGATGCGATGTTCGGCGACGAGCCGCGCCAGGAAGGCACAGTCGACGCGGCGCGCGACGTCGTGCCGCGCGGGGATCGACAAGAAGGCGCGCGTATCGTCGTTGAAGCCGACGGTATTGTAAAATCCGGCGGTCTCGGTCGTCATCTCGCGGAAGCGGCGCATGCCTTCGGGACTGTCGTGGAACCACCAGGACGGGCCCAGCTTCAGACACGGATAATGGCCGGCGAGCGGCGCGAGTTCGCGCGCATAGGCGCTCTCGTCCAGCGTGAAGAGAATGATCGACAGATCGGTCGAGGTGCCGAACCGGTCGAGCAGCGGCTTGAGTGCGCGGACGTAATCGGTGCGCGTCGGGATGTCCGCACCCTTGTCGCGACCGTGACTGGCGAACAGGCCGGCATTGTGGTTGCGGAAACTACCGGGATGGATCTGCATGACCATGCCATCCTCGATGCTCATCGCCGCCATTTCGGTCAGCATCTGCGCGCGGAACAGCTCGGCGTCCGCCGGGGTCCAATCGCCGCCGACGATCCGCGCGAACAACGCTTCGCATTCCTGCGGCGTCAGATTGGCGGTCGCTGCCGTCGGATGGCCGTGATCGGTCGCGGTCGCGCCCGCCGCCCGGAAGTGGGTGCGGCGCTTGCGGTGGGCGGCGAGATAGCCCTGCCAGCCATAGACGTCCTCGCCGGTCAACTCGGCGAAGCGCGCCATCGCCGGCACGAACGCCTCATGTTCGACGTCGATGACGCCATCGGGGCGATAGGTGGTGACGACGCGTCCGCCCCAGCCCGATGCGTGGATCGCATGATGCGCATCGAGGCTGTCCTGCGCGCCCTCGGTCGTCGCGAGAAAATCGATGCGGAAGCGATCGAAGAGCGCGCGCGGCCGAAATGCATCGGTGGCGAGCGCCTCTCCGATCGCGTCGAAATAGAGGTCGGCGGTTTCCGCCTCCAGCGCCACCTCGATCCCGAACACCTCGGCGAAGACATGATCGAGCCACAGGCGCGAGGGCGTCCCGCGGAACAGGTGATAATGGTCCGCGAACACGCGCCATGCCGCGCGCGGATCGGTGGCAGGCACGCCGCTTTTGTGCGGAATCGCCAGCGCGTCGAGCGCGATGCCTTGGCTGTAGAGCATGCGATACAGATAATGATCGGGCGCCAGCAGCAGCGAGGTCGCGTCGGTCCAGTTCGTATTCTCGGCGAACCAGCGGGGATCGGTGTGGCCGTGCGGGCTGACGATCGGCAAGTCGGCGACACCGGCATAGAGCGTGCGCGCGATGCTGCGTGTCGTCGGATCAGCCGGAAACAGGCGGTCGGGGTCGAGGCGCAAAGCCCGGGCCATCTCTATCCTCTCGAAGCGCCCTTCGGCAGGCGGCTGCCAGCTTGGTAACCGGTGTCAAATCGCGACGCAACCCCCAGCCTCATTCGCGCGGCGCCGCGACCGATGCACGGCGGATCAGCGTCGACAGAAAAAGCGAGGGTTCTTCCACGTCCGGTTCCTGCTCCATGCCGCCCGCGATCAGCTTGAGCGCCGCCGATCGCGCCATGGAGGCGATCGGCCAGCGCACCGTCGTCAGCGGCGGCCAGACATGCGCAGCGATCGGCGTGTCGTCGAAGCCGATGATCGACAGGTCGCGCGGAATCTCCAGGCCGCGCTGGCGGGCGGCATGGATCACGCCCGCCGCCATTTCGTCGTTCGAGGAGAAGATCGCCGTCGGGCGCGGCACGACATCGAGCAATCGCTCCGCCGCGACCAGCCCCGAATCGAAGGTATAATTGCCGTCGGCGATCATCGATCGCGGCAGCGCGATCCCCGCCTCCGCCAGCGCATCCTCGAAGCCCTGCCGCCGCTCGCGCGCCGAGCGGAAGCCGTGCGGCCCCGCGACCAGGCCGATGCGCCGATGCCCCTGTTCGATCAGATAGGCGACCGCGCCGTGCACCGCCTCGCGGTCGTTGGAAGCGACCATATGGTCGGCCGCATCCAGCACCGCAGACCCCATACGCACGTAACGGCAGCCGATATCGTCGCACAGCTTCGCCACCGAATCGTTCTCGCTGATCGGCGGCATCAGCAACACGCCGAACAGGCGCTGGCGTTCGAGGAAGTGGCGCAGATCCTCCAGCATCGTCGCCGAGCCGCGATCGAGCGGGCGCACCACCATTTCGAATTCGGTATCGTGCAGCGCCTCCAGCATGCCCTGCTGGACATTCATCACCGTCTGCGCATTGGGATTGTCGTGGACGAGGCCGATCAGGAAATTGCGGCGCAGCGCCAGCGCCCGTGCCTGCGGGTTCGGGATATAGCTAAGATCCGCGATCACCTCTTCGACGCGTTTGCGCGTCTCTTCGTTGAGCAAGGGCGAACGGTTGATGACCCGGCTGACGGTCTTCTTCGATACGCCGGCGACGCGCGCCACATCGTTGATCGTCGGCTGGCCGGTCTTCTGCATGCCACCGGGTGTAAAGCGGGCGAAACGATCCCGCCAGTCCCACGCCCTTGCAAAGATCGTCCGGACAGGACACATCTGACACCGGTTACCGAAACGAATGTCGAGAGGATGGCATGGCGAGGGCATGGAAGGTGGCGCCGACCGATACGGTCGCCACGATGCTGGACGATGCACGCGCCGGCGACACGCTGACGGTCGACGGCGCCGCCGGGGACGCGATCGGCCGCGCGATCACGCTCGAAGACGATATCGCGCGCGGGCACAAGGTTGCGCTGCTGCCGATGGGCCTCGGAGCGCCCGTCCTCAAATACGGCTTTCCGATCGGCCATGCCACGGCCGCCATCCGGCCCGGCGCGCACGTTCACAGCCACAATCTGTCGACCGCGCTCGATGCGACGCTCGACTATCGCTACGCGCCGGTGCCCGCGGCGACCCTGCCGCAGGCCGAGGCCCCGACCTTCATGGGCTATCGTCGTGCGGACGGGCGGGTTGCGACGCGTAATGAGATCTGGGTGCTGCCGACGGTCGGTTGCGTCGCGCGGACGGCGCAGCGGATCGCGGCGGGCGCCGCGGCACAGGTCGGCGATGCGGTGGATGGCGTCCACGCCTTCACCCACCCGCACGGCTGTTCGCAGCTGGGCGATGACTTGGGCGGCACCCGCGCGATCCTGGCCGGACTGGCGAGCCATCCCAATGCCGGCGGCGTCCTGATCGTCGGGCTGGGCTGCGAAGAGAATCAGGTCGCGGCGTTGCTCGATGCGGTTCCTGCGGAGCATCGCGGCCGGGTCCGCTCGCTGACCGCCCAGCTCAGCGCCGACGAGGTCGAAGAGGGCATCGCCGCGGTCGTCGCGCTTGCCGACGCGGCACGGGCGGACCGCACGCCGTGCCCGCTCAGCGATCTCGTCCTCGGCGTGAAATGCGGTGGATCGGACGGCCTGTCGGGCCTGACGGCCAACCCGCTGGTCGGGCAGATGAGCGACCGCGTCGTGGCTTCGGGTGGGCGCGTCGTCTTCACCGAAATCCCCGAGATTTTCGGCGCCGAACAGACGCTGATGGACCGCGCCGCCGCACCGCAGGTATTCGACCGGATTGTCGGCGTCGTGAACGGCTTCAAACGCTATTTCCTCGATCACGGCGAGCCGGTGTCGGAAAACCCCTCCCCCGGCAACGTCGCCGGCGGGATCACGACGCTGGAGGAGAAATCGCTCGGTGCCGTGCAGAAGGCCGGGCGGGCCCGCGTCGGCGCGGTGATCGATTACGGCGACGAGGCGACGCAGACCGGCCTCACCTTGCTGGAGGCGCCGGGCAACGATGCGGTATCCTCCACCGCCCTTGCCGCCGCGGGGGCGACGGCGATCCTGTTCACCACCGGACGTGGGACGCCGCTGGGTTTCCCGGTGCCGACGATCAAGATCGCATCGAACAGCGACCTTGCCGCGCGCAAGCCCGGCTGGGTCGATTTCGATGCGGGCGCGGTGCTCGACACCGGGTTCGACGCCGCATCCGAGGCCCTGCTCGCGCGCATCGTCGCGGTCGCGTCGGGCGAGACCACTGCCGCCGAACGCAACGGCGAGCGCGAGATCGCGATCTGGAAACGAGGCGTCACGCTATGAGACTATCCCGCGCCACCCTGCCCCAGGTGCCGGACGCCATCGCCGCGCCGCGCGAGCGGCCGGAGGGCAAGATCGGCATCGTACATTTCGGCCCCGGCGCCTTCCACCGTGCGCATCAGGCGACCTATATCGACGATCTGCTGGCACGCGACCCCTATTGGGGCATCGCAGCCGTGTCGCTGCGCAGCGCCGGCACGGTCGAAGCCTTGGCCGCGCAGGACGGCCTGTATACGCTCGCGGTGCGCGACGCTGAGCCGGCCATGCGCATCATCGGGGTACACAAACGCTTCCTGGGGCCCGACGACCATGCAGAGGTCGCGGCGCTGCTGGCCGACCCCAACGTCCGGCTGGTGACGATGACGGTGACCGAAAAGGGGTATTGCCTGCGGGCCGATGGCACGCTGGACATGACCCACGCCGATATCGTCCACGATCTGGCGGGCGCGCCGCCTCGCAGCATCGTCGGCTGGCTGGTGGCGGGGCTCGCCGCGCGCCGGGCCGCAGGCGTCGCTCCGTTCGTGGCGATGCCGTGCGACAATCTGGCGAGCAACGGGCGCAAACTGCACGCCGCGCTCGTCGCCTTCGCCGCCGCCCGCGATGCGGACCTGGCGGCATGGATCGCCGAGACGGTGCGCGTCCCCTCGACGATGGTCGATTCGATCACGCCGGCAAGCGATGCGACATTGCTCGCCGACGTGGCCAACGCGATCGGTTTGGATGACGACACTCCCGTCCAGCGCGAGGCGTTCGTCCAATGGGTGATCGAGGACGTCGGGGCGGACGCCATCACGGCCCTGGGCAGCGTGGGTGCGACGCTGACGCAGGATGTCGCCAGCTATGAGCGGGCTAAGCTGCGCATCCTCAACGGCGCACATTCAACCCTCGCCTATATCGGCCTGCTGCGCGGCGCGACGAGCGTGGCCGAAGCGATGGCGGATGGCCCCCTCGCCGCATTCGTCGCCGCGATGATCCAGCAGGATATCGCGCCGATGCTGACCCCGGTGCCGGGCTTCGATCTCGACGCCTATGCAGAAGCGATCCTGACGCGGTTCCGCAATCCCGCAATCGTCCACCGGCTGGACCAGATCGCGCAGGACGGTTCGCAGAAACTGCCCTATCGCCTCGGCGATACGTTGGTCGCCAACCGGCAGGCGGGGCGCATGCCGGCCCATGTGGTCCGCGCGCTCGGCGGTTGGGTCGCGTTCCTGATGGCGCGCGCGCGCACGGATACGGCGATCGTCGATCCGGCGGCCGACACGCTGCTGTCGATCGCGCGGCGACCGGACGTGGCGGCGGTGGTCGACGCGCTGATCGCGGCCGGACATCTGGTGCCGTCCGCCATCGCCGCCGACGCCGAGGTGCGCACCGCGATCGCCGCCGCCGCGACGGCCGCCGCGTCGGCGGACTGGCCGCGATTTTTCGTGTGAGGATGCTCGCGATGCTTGCCAATGACACCGGTTTCCCATATCCATCCGATAACGACGAATGACATGGGAGGGGCTGCGGTGAAGCCGGACAGCGATATCGCGCAGGTTGCGCAGGCGTTCGTGGAGGCGCGACGGACCGCCACGGCTTTGCCGGACTATCCGGGTACGATTCCGCACGATCTGGCGAACGCCTATGCGGTGCAGGATGCCGCGCTGGCACTCAGTGATCGTCCGGTCGCCGGCTGGAAGGTCGGCCGGATCAACCCGCCCGCCGAAGGGTTCGACCGCCTGGCCGGCCCGATCTTCGCCGATCAGGTCACCGACACCGAACATTGCGAGATGCCGATCTTCGCCGATGGCTTCGGCGCTGCGGAGGCGGAATTCCTGCTGCGCATCGGCCGTGCGCCCGATCCGGCGCAGCGAGACTTTTCCATGGCGGACGCGCGCGCGCTGATCGATGCGGTGCATGTCGGCATCGAGATCGCGAGCTCCCCCTTCCCCGGGATCAACACCAACGGGCCGACCGTCACCATTTCGGATTTCGGCAACAACAACGGCCTCGTCATCGGCGCCGCGATCGACGGCTGGCAGGATACCGACCTCAATTGCTGGCCGGTCGCGCTCTACATCAACGATGCGGAGATCGGCACCGGCATCGCCGCCGACATGCTCGATGGCCCCTTCGGCGCGGCGCGCTTCCTGTTCCAGCATCTCGCCGCACGCAATATCCCGGTTACGGCAGGACAGTGGATCTCGACCGGTGCGGTCACCGGCGTCCATCAGGTCGCCGTCGGCGACCGGGTGGAGGCGCGGTTCGACGGCCGCCTGTCGATCCACTGCACGATCACCGCGCAATAACGCGCCATCCCACGACGAACGGCCCGCCAAGAGGCCGCTGACACAGGAGAGACAGACCGATGGCAACGATCGAAGCGCCGGAGGTCACGGCCGCACCCGCCAGCGTCGGCCGCTATCGCTGGGTGATTTGCGGCCTGCTGTTTGCAGCGACCGCGATCAACTATGTCGACCGCCAGATGATCGGGGTGCTGAAGCCGACGATCTCGGCCGAACTCGGCTGGTCGGAAACGACCTATGCCGACGTCATCTTCTGGTTCCAGGCCGCTTATGCGATCGGCTATCTCAGCTTCGGGCGGATCGTCGATGCGGTCGGCGCGCGGATCGGCTATTCGATCGCCTTCGTCATCTGGACGCTCGGCCATACGCTGTGCGGCTTCGTCGGCTCGGCGTTCCAATTCTCGGTCGCGCGCTTCATTCTGGGCATCGGCGAAAGCGGCAATTTCCCAGCGGGCCTCAAATCGGTGACCGAATGGTTCCCGGCGAAGGAACGCGCGCTCGCGACCGGCATCTTCAACGCCGGCGCCAATGTCGGCGCGGTGGTGACGCCGCTGATCGTGCCGGTCATCACGCTCGCCTTCGGCTGGCGGATGGCGTTCATCGTGACGGGCGCCGTCAGCCTGTTGTGGCTGGTCGCCTGGATCGCGCTGTACCGCCGCCCGCGCGAAAGCACGAAAGTGTCCGCCGCCGAGCTCGCCTATATCGAAAGCGATCCCGCCGACCCGGTCCAGAAGATCGGCTGGCTGAAGCTGCTCGGCTATCGCGAGACCTGGGCCTATGCGCTCGGAAAGTTCCTGATCGATCCCATCTGGTGGCTGTTCCTCTTCTGGACGCCCGATTTCCTCGCCAAGACCTATCACCTCGACCTCGTCAGCTTCGGGCCGCCGCTGGTCGTCATCTATCTGATCTCCGACTTCGGCAGCATCGCGGGCGGCTGGTCGTCGTCGCGGCTGATGAAGCGTGGCTTCACCGCCAATGCCGCACGCAAATGGACGATGTTCGCCTGCGCGCTGCTGGTGACGCCGATCTTCTTCGCGCAATATGTCGACCATCTGTGGCTGGCGGTCGCGATCGTCGGCCTCGCCACCGCGGCGCATCAGGCCTTCTCGGCCAACCTCTACACCATCCCGTCGGACATGTTCCCGCGGGCGGCGGTCGGATCGGTGGTTGGCATCGGGGGCACGGTCGGGGCAATCGGCGGCATGATGATGGCGAAATTCACCGGCTATATCCTGCAGACGACGGGCAGCTACACGATCATCTTCGCGGTGGCGGGCAGCGTCTATCTGATCGCGGTCGGCGTCGTCCATCTGCTCAGCCCACGCCTCGCGCGGGTCGACGCGTTGTGAGGGGCGGCAGGCGCTCGCTGACCTCCGCGCTCGCACTGGCGACCGCCGCCCTTACGGCAGCGACGGCTCAGGCGCAGGAGACATCGCCCGGCCTGCTGTTCCACGCGCCGCTCGACACCGGCTTCGACGCGACCGTCGCGCACGGGGAGGCCGTGCCGAACTTCCGCGCCAACGTGCGCATCGTGCCCGACGGTGCGATCGGCGGTGCGGCGCATTGGGCGGACGACGGCTATGTCGCGTGGCGGGCGCCGGGCAATATGCGCGGCACCCGCGGCACCCTCTCCTTCTTCTGGCGTGCGCGTGAACCGCTGGGCGAGGCGCCGTTCGTCATCTTCCGCGCCGGATTCGCCGATCATACCAGCTGGGACATGGCGTTCCTGCGGATCGACTGGAACGGCCACGGCTTCGACGCCTTCGTCACCGACACGAACCTGTCGCGCATCCGCGTGTCGTGGCGCATGCCGACCATCCCCGATGCGAAGGCGTGGCAGCATATCGCCTTCGCCTGGGACGAGACCAAGGGCGTGACGCTCTACGTCGATGGCAGGGAGGTCGCCCGCAAGGACCAGACCGCCGACCTCGACACCGGCCTCGACCAGTTCGGCCTGGCGGGGCGCGTGCTGGCGCCGCATCAGGTGCAGAGCCGCTATAATTTCATGCGCGGGTCCGACGTCGACGATATCCGCGTCTATGACCGGATGCTCTCCCCCGCCAACGTCGCCGCGCTGGCGGCGAAGGCGGAACCGGGGCCCCTGCCCGCTGCCGACCCGCAAGGGGAGCGGCAGGCATGGCTGCACCGCTACGGCTGGGACAAAGGCTTGCCGCCTTTGCTCGACGCGCCGGTCACCCGCGTGCGCAAGGTCGAGTTCGCGGATGCGAAGGACCTGAAGGAGTGGATGTGGAAGGGTGTCGACGGCATCGCCGAGACGACGTGGCCCGGCGTCTACAACCGGTCGCGCCTGCCCGGTCGCGACGATTATTTCGAGCTGCCCGACTGGAACGTCTATGTCGAAGGCGGCAAGCGCTACGACCTGACCGTGCCGGCGGGCGAACGCTTCAACCGCGTCGAACTACGCGGCGCGGCCTATGGCAGCCTCAGCTGGACGGGTGACGGCAAGGACACGCTTCTCGCCACCCGGCCGAAGGGCGTGGTGCGCAGCGTCGATCAGTTCGCGCCCCGCACCGGCGGCACGCTGCACTTCACCAACGTGATGCAGGAACAGCCGATCCAGGAGCTGTGGGCCTATGACATCGGCGCCGGCACCGAACCGGCGGGCAGCTTCAAGCTCGACTATACGATCCGGGCCGACATGGCGCCGACACTCGCGGCGCTGGCACCGCTCAACGGCTTCATCGCCGGCCGCTACGCTCCCGACGAGCGGGCGACGGTCGTCGCGATGCCGACCGCGGGCGTAAAGGCTGCGGTGGGCGCCGGCGCGGCGGGCGGTGGCGGCACTGTGGCGCGCCCCGCCGGCATGGCGCCGATCGTCCATATCCTGATCCCGGCGAGCCTGGGCGATGCGCTGCCCGATCAGCCGGTCGCCCGCGCCTTCGATTACGGTTGGCAGAATCTGCGCGACGGGCTGGACGGCATCGCGATCGACCTGCCCGCGCTGCCGGGCACCAAGCCGGTCGCACTCGACATCCGCGTCAAGGACCCGATCTGGCCCGAGCGTGACATGATCGACCTGTCGGTCACCGTCCCGCCGGGGCAGAAGCGCACGCTGTGGCTCGACCTGCGCGATCGCATCCTGCCCAACGACAGCCTGTACCTGTCGATCGCCGCGTCCGACCCCGCTTTCTCCGCCAAGAGCCTCGACGGCGCGCGCATCCGATTGGTGTTCAAGCCGCGCGCGCAGGCCATCACCGAACATGTCGCGGACCGCTTCAACCAGGTGAAGGACAATTGGGCCTTCCTGGTCGAGGAGCATACTTCATCGAAGCGCATGGCGCTGTATCGCCGCCTGTTCGCCGACATCACCGATCTGCTGCGGGTCGATCCGGACCATAAGGAGGCGCAGGCCTATTGGGCGGATATCGACTATCGCCCCGAAAACCTGCCGCCCTTCACCCAGCCCGTCCCGACCAAGGGCGAGCCGCTGTGGGCGTTCCGCCAGCTTGAGGACCTGAAATACGTCCGCCGCTTCGTCGACTGGTGGATCGATCACCGCCAGGTCCCCTATGGTGACTTCGGCGGCGGCATTTCGGACGATACCGACCTGACGCAGCAATGGCCGGGCTTGGCGCTGATGGGGGTCAATCCCGACAAGGTGAACGCCTCGCTGCGCGCGCTGTCCGATGCGGTCTACACCAACGGCATGCGCGTCAACGGCCTGGGCTATATCACCACGGACGAGCTCCACGCCTATGAGGAGGGGCTGAACTCCGACGCCGAACGCCTGTACCTCAACTGGGGCGAGCCCAAGGCGGTCGAGCGGCTGATGGAAACGACGCGCGCCTTGCAGGGCGTGATCCTGAAGAACCCCGCCGGGCACCTGCATTTCGCCTCCAGCTGGTACGGCGGGCGCAAGATGTATCGCGACGCACCCTGGGCGTGGCAGAAGCCCTATGCCTTCACCGTCATGCACGCACCGATCCTGATCGGCCTGTACAACGGCAATCCCGCCGCGCGCGGGCTGGTGACCGGCGTGATCGACGGCTGGATGGCGCACGGCAAGCAGGATGCGAAGGGCGTCTGGAGCTATCCCAACGAAATCCACTGGGACAGCGACGCCGAGCGGACCGGCGATGGCGGCGGCATCTCGACGCCGTTGCAGAGTGCGTGGAGCGCATGGCGCTTCACCGACGATGCGAAATACCTCCGCCCGTTGACCAGCCGCATCGCCAAGTCGGGACCGGCATCGCTTGCCGAAATGAACGAAAATGCCTTCGCCGTCCTGCCCGAAGGCACGCGCTATCGCGACGCCATCGCGGCGGCGGCGAAGGACGATCCGTTCGCGCTCTACACGCGCTGGGATGCGACGGGCGACGTCACCGCGCTCGAACGGCTGCATGCCGACGCCATCGCCGACAAGGCGCGGCACGAATATATGTACACCGAGGGCCATTGGTGGTCCGACCGCGTCGAACAGCCCAATGAGATCCTGCAACGCGAACGGCTGGGCGGCATCGCGCTGCGCCGGAACCAGACGTGGCCCGGCAATACGGTATCGTGGCGCTTCGCTGAGCCCGACGCCGCCGGCGACGTCGCGATCCTGATGCCGAACGCGACGCCGAACCACTTCCGCGTCATCGCCTACAACCGCACCGATCGCGTGCAGCGGGCGGAGATGACGACGTGGAACGTCACCGCGGGTCAATGGACGATGCAGCGCGCGACGAGCAGCGACGGCGGCAAGACACTGGTGGCCGATGGCGGCGCGGCCACGCTGCCGCTCGAACGCAGCCTCGGCACCACCGTCGCCTTCGCGCCGCACACCACCACCGTCTATGACTTTACGCTCGCCAAGCCGATCGCGCCCGTCGAGCAGCGTCCCGATATCGGCATCGGCCGTGACGATGTGGTGCGCAACGGCCGCGGCCTGACGGTGACCGTCCATAGTCTCGGCGCACAGCCGACGACCGGGGGCACGCTGACCGTGCGCGGCGCCGACGGCGCGGTGCTGGCGACGTCGGCGATCCCGCCGCTCGCCGCGCCGACCGATCTGCGGCCCCGCACCGCCACGATCCGCATCGCCGCCCCCGCCAAGGCGACGAGCGTCGAGATCGCCTTGCCCGGTGACGCCCCCGAAGTGACGCGGCTAAACAACCGGGTGGCGCTGGAGCCCACGCGATGATGCGGCGGCGGCAGGTCCTCGCGGCGCTCGGCACGGGGGCGGCCTCCGCCCTCGCCGCGCCGGTCTTCGCCCGAACGGACGACGACCAGACGATCGGCGCCGCGCTCGACACCGCGGCGACGCTGCCGGCCGCCCAGGCGCTGGACCTGCTCGCCCCGCTCTCCGCGGCGGGCGCCGGCACCGGCCGCCGCCTCGACCTGCAGGCCGCCCGCGCCGGCCTCGCGATCGACGTCGCCCTGACGAACGCCAGCGACGCGGCGACGCGCTTTTCGTTGCAGACGCAGCGGGTCGCGGGCAACGACGCGCGGCTGGATACCGTCGCGCGCGATCTCGCCGCCGCCAAAGCCGCGCTGGACGCGCGCGCGAAGCGCCTGTTCGACCGGCTGGGCATCGCAGGTGGCACGACGGGTGCCCGGTTCGAGGCGCTGTGGCGCGACCCGCGCTGGCTGTTTGCCGACGATGCCGCCGGGCGCGAGGCGGCGGTGGCGGCGATGCGCGCGACGCTGGCGACGATCCGCCCGCAAATGCCCCGCCTGATCGGCCCGCTGCCCGCCGCCTGCCTGTCGGTCGACGTCCGCCCGCTCGACGCTGCCGAGATCGCCGCGGGCAAGGGCGGCTACCGCATCCTTCCCGCCCCGGGCGTGCAGGGCCTGTACGTCGTCGACCTCAAGGACATCCGCCGCCGCCCGCGCTTTTCCCTCCCCAGCGTCGTCGCGCATGAGCTTCTGCCCGGCCATATGGCGCAGATGCCGCTGGAGGCGCTCGCCCACCCCCACCCGCTGCGGCTCCGCTATGCCGCCGGCTTCAGCGAAGGGTGGGGCGTCTATGCCGAAATGCTGATGGCCGAGGCCGGCCTGTTCAGCGATCCGGCGACCATGCTGGGTCACATCCACTGGATGCTGTTCCGGGTGACCCGCGGCCTCGCCGACATCGACCTGCATGTGCGGGGCGTCGATACGGACAGCGTCGCGGCCCGGATCCGCGAGAGCCTTGGCGAATCCGTTTATTTTGCCCCCATCGATCGCGACGTGGTGCGGATCGCCAGCGACCCGGGGCTGCGCGCCGCCGATGCGTGGGTGCCCCTGCGCATCACCGCGGCACGCCCGCGCGCGCGCCATCGCTGGCCGCAATTCCATACGCCCCTGCTCGCCTTCGGCCGGCGCAGGACCGAACAGATCGCCGGATAAGCGCCGCGGCGCGCGCGCGTTACAGCGCGCGGAACCGGAAATCGCGGAAGCGCGCCTCGCCCGCGCCGGCCGCATACAGCCCCGGCCGCAGCATCAGGAAACCGCCGCGGACATTGTGGTGGTAGCCCGACACCTCCATCCCCCGATCGAACCGCCGCCAGGTCGCGCCGCCGTCTCCCGAGGTGTGGATTGCCACGATGTGCCGTGTGTTGGCGATGCGGATCAGCATGCGGCGTCCGTGCGGATTGGCGGGGCGCCCGCGTTCGTTGCCATATTGATGGGTGACGAAGCGCTTTTCGTCGAAGCCGAGCCCGCAATAGAGCTTGTCGTCGTAGAACAGGATCAGCCCCGCCGTACCGCCCGGCGCAATCTCCACATCGCACTGGAATTCGTAAGCCTGATCGCCGGCGGTCAACAGCAACGGCGCGGAATCCACAGGCGCCGTGCCGCGCCCCGCCAGATGCAGCGTGCCCGCATCGACGCGCACCCGCGCGTGTTCTTCGGGGCCGGGACGAAAGAAATTCCAATGCGCGCCGAGCGCCAGCGGCCGGGTGAAATCGTCCGACAGCGGCTGCCCGTGCGGACCGCCCTCGCCGCCTTTCGGTTTGGGCAGCGGCTTGGACAGGTCGCCGCCCGTCATGCGGAACCAGCCGTCGGCGGTCCAGCGGACGGGATCGAGCAGCACCTGCCGCCCCAGCGTCCAATACCCGTTCTCATAGCCGTGATACACCGACCACCAGCTGCCGTCCGGCCCCTCGACCAGGCTGGCATGGCCGCGCGACCACCATGTCTCGTCGTTGGAGACGGTGCGGACGACGGGATTGCCCGGATCGTTGACCCAGGGGCCGTGGATCGACCGCGATCGCGCGACGATCACCATATGCCCCGTCGGCGGTCCGGCGGTGCCGCCGACCGCGGTGATCATGTAGAACCAGTCGCCGTGGCGATGGATCTTGGGCCCTTCCGGGCTGAAGCCTTCGACGTCCCAATCGTCGGGATAACGCCAGGGATCGTAGACATGTTCGACCGGTCCGACCGTCGACAGGCCGTCGTCGGCCAGGCGGATCCGGTCGCCGCCGGACAGGAACAGCCAGCGCGAGCCATCCTCGCCCACCGCGTGACAGGGATCGATATGGTCGTGGAGGCCGAGGCTGATGGGCTCGGACCAGGGGCCATCGATATGATCGGCGTGGATGACGTAGATGTCGTTCCGGGGGCTCGCCTTGACCGGGATATACAAGAGATAGCGGCCGTCATGCTTGTCGAGGCTGACCGCCCAGACCGACCCGATGTTGCGGGTCAGCGCCGCCGTCCGCGGACGCCAGTTGACCAGGTCGCGGCTGTGCCAGATCGTCAGCCCCGGATAGCTGTCGAAGCTGGAAAAGGTCATGTAATAATCCGCGCCATCCTTCAGGATCGCGGGATCGGGCCGGTCGCCGCCGATCAGCGGATTAAGGAAGCGACCATCGCCAAGGTCGGCGATCCGCTGCCCTTCGTACCCGCGCCGCCACGGCGACGGCCTGGCTGCCGCACCGGCTGCGGCGGCCGGACTGGCGGGGATCAGCGCGCCGCCGCCTGCCAGCGCGGCAAGGCCGAACGCATCGCGCCGACTATATTCGGTCATGCAGCGTCCCGGATCGGGCGGCGAAGCGACACGTCATATCGTTGCATGGGCACGCCTTTTTCCGAATAAAGCGACTCCGCATACCGTTACCGGTACACGGAGCCGAAGTCGCCCCCGGGGAGATGGGGGAATGTCAGAAGCTGAAGCGCGCCCCCAGGCGATAGACGCGGCCCGAGCTGCCATATTGCGACACCGCTTCCTGCCCGGAATAGGCGTAGCGATTGCTGGTCTGGTTGGTCAGGTTCAGCCCCTCGGCCGAAATCGACAGCCCCTTCATCAGGTTGATGTTGAGCGAGGCGTCGACGTTGGTCGTCGCCCGGCTGTAGGCGAAGTCGTTGATCAACGGGCTGTCGCAGCCGACGCTTTCGACGCTGCCGCCGCCGACGGTGATCAGGCCCGGGCTGCACGATCCTGCCGCCAGCGGATAGGTCGTGCTGTAGCCCGCCCGCTGCGCCAGCGACACGCGGGCGCGGAACCCCTTGGTTTCGTAGAACAAGGTGGCGTTGATCGCGTCCGGCGACACGCCGAGGAACGGCCCCTTCCCCAGCAGCTGCGGCCGGATCGTCACGCCGGTCCCGGACACCGCGCCCGGATCGAGGATATAGTTCAGCTCCGATTTGATATGCGTGTAGTTGAACAGCACGCCGAAGTTGCGGAACACCCACGGCAGGAACGTGAGGTTCTGCTGGAAGTTGATCTCGATCCCCTTGATGTAACCACCCGGCGCATCGCGATACTGACGGGCGATGAAGGGATTGTTGTTGTCGAGATAGGCGAGCTGATTGACATTGGTATATTGCGCGCGGATCGCGGCGCGCGTCGCATCGTCGACGAATTGCGACAGCGGCGCGGCGAACAGCACCGTCTGCGGGAAGTTCTCGACGTCTTTCTTGAACACCGCGACCGAGAACAGGCTGCTGCGCGTGAAATACCATTCGGCGCTGAGGTCGATGTTGGTCGACCGGAACGGCGCGAGCTTGGGATTGCCGATGGTGAACGAAGCACCCTGATTATCGCCGTTGCTTGGGATCGAGATCGAGGTGATCGTGGGGGACAGATTGCCCAGCAGCGGGCGCGCCATCACCTTCGACGCGCCGATCCGCAGGATGAGGTTGCGGACGATCTCGTAATTGAGGTTCATCGACGGCAGCCAGTCGGTGTAGCTGTTCCGCCCGATGATCGGACGCCCCGCTTGCGAGGTCCCGGTCGACGTCACATCGGTGAAGGCGACGCGCGTGCCCGCATTGCCGCGCAGCGATCGGCCGAAAATCTCCGTGTTGAAGTCGAACTGGAGGTAGAGCCCCTTGTCATATTCGTCGACGCCATAGCTCGCCGACCCGCCGTTGCGCTTGGTGGTCAGGCGCCAGTCGCCATATTTGTTGATACAGTCGCACTGGAAGCCGAGCAGGTCGTTGAACTTGGCAAGGTCGGGCACGAGGAAGCGCGACACGGTGCCGGCCGGCGTCTGCAGCCCCTGGCCGAACGACACGATCTTGCTGTTCGCCGCGGTGGTCGACCCCGCCTCCAGCAGCGTCGGGTTGAGCGTATCCAAGTTGCGCTCGCCCTGCGACGTCTCGAAGCCGAAGCGGCGCAGCGTACCACCAAAGCCGATGTTGAACTGGTCGTTGATCCGCCAGTCGAAATCGGCGCGCATCGCCTGATAGGTGTTGCTGACGTAGCGTTCGTAGTGACGGATCGCCGAAAAGCCCTTCACCGTCGTCCAGTTCGCCGGATTGGCGACGTCGAACCCGAAGTCGAGCAACGGCATGTCGCCGTGGGCCCGATCATCGTAGACGAAGTTCTGGGGCGAATCCATGCGGTTGAACTCGACGAGCAACCCAGTGCTGTAGTTCACCGACTTCGACCGGCCATAGATGGCGGTCATCTTAAAATTGTCGGTGAATTCCTGATCCAGGCGGAACGTGCCCTGCCAGAACTTGGTCGTATATTCCGAATAATCGACCGCCGATCGCATGTCGACGTTCCGCAGCACCAGGTAATCGGCCAGCCCGTTCGTCACGTTCGCATCGAGGACGTCGACGCTCGGCCGACCGATCAGCTGGCCGCGATAGGCCAGGCCGTTGCTCGACGGAATGTACCCGACCGAATTCGGGTTGTTGTAATAATCATACGGGTCGAGATTATTGGGATTGGTGGAGAAGATATTGGCATTGCTCGGGTTGGTCGCGCCCGGCACCACCGCCGCAGTGCCGAGGACCGAGGACACCAATTGCCCTTGCGCGTTGAGCGCCGTGGCGAACGCCGGCTTCGTCCCGTACAGCGACTGGCCGCAATCCTGTGACACGGCGATGTCGCTGCCTGCCGCCGGGGTGCAAAGCCCCGGATAGGCCGCGCGTGCCGCCGCCGGCGTCAGCCGCCCCGCGGCCGTATTGTAGGCGGCGCTGGTATTGTTGCGATTGAGCCCGACCGGCGAGAGCTGGTCGTTTTCGCTGCTGTTGTGGAAGCGCGAATAGAGCCCGTCGATCGAGATGCGCGTCTTGTCGGTCACGTCCCATTGATAGGCCGCGGTCAGGCCTAGGCGCTGGTTGCGCACGACCTGATGCGTCAGCGACGGCAGAGCGGGAATCCGCACCGTCGAATCGTCGAACCGCCCCGGCGTATTGTACGGCGCGCCCGGATAGAGCTTGGCATAGGCCGTCGGGTCCGATCCCGTCTGGAAGGCCGTCGCATCGGGATTGGCATAATTGATCGTGCCGACCGGCGCCGAAAAGCCGGCGCGCTGCGGCGTGCCTTCGCCGACGAACTGGCTGCTGCGGTACAGATAGTCCGACGCGCCGACGCCGCGGTTATACTGGTCGATGATATTGTCGGTTCGGTTGTACGCGCCCGAGACGAGCAGCCCCATCCTTTTGTCCGCCCCGAAGCGGAAGGAGGCGAGCCCAGCGAGGCGCGGATTGGCCTTCTTGCTGTTCTCGTTATAGCTGGCCGTCGCCGACCCGCCGATGCGCGTCCCCTTGAAATCGAAGGGTTTGCCCGTCTCCAGATCGATCGTCGCGCCGAGCGAGCCTTCGTCGGTTTCCGCCGACGCGGTCTTCTGCACCTTCAGCGCGCTGAACAATTCGGAGGCGAAGGTCGAATAATCGAAGCTGCGGCTGCGATTGGGGCTGGTGCCCGAATCGTTCGATCCTGCCGTGGACAGCGCCTCGATCCCGTTGAGGCGCGTGCGGTTGAAATCGCCGCCCAGGCCGCGAACAGTGATGCCGCGCCCTTCGCCATTGTCACGATCGATCGACACGCCGGGCAGGCGCTGGAGCGATTCCGCCAGATTGGCGTCCGGAAAATCGGCGATGTCCTGCGCGTTGATCGCATCGATCTGCACGTCCGAATAGCGCTTCTGGTTGAGCGAATTCTGGATCGATCCGCGAAAGCCGGTGACGACGATATCCTGGGTCGGATCGAAATTGTCGGCGTGCGCGCCCTTCTGGCCATCGACGATCGATGGCGTGTGCGTGGCCTTCCCCGCGGTGTCGTGAGCGCCTGACGCCTTGCCGTCGGCGTGAGTCGACGCGGGGGTGCCGCTGGTCACGACCGGACCGGCCTGTTGCGCCGGGGCGATCGGGGTGGCCTGTCCCTGTGCCGATCCGGCGAACAGGCTGGCGAGCGACAGCGCGCCGAGCGACGCCCCGAGCTTGAGGAAGGGCATGGTCGAACAGGTCATCATCTTCTCCCAGGATATGGCCGGTGACCTCATGGGACCCGGCCTTGTCGACGTGCGTGCCGCGCGGGGTCTATGCCCCGTCGCCGGTCAGATCGTTGCGTGAGGGGCTCGCGGTTCGGTCAGCGACGCGATGGCGATTCGCACCCGTTCGATGCAGGCGGCAGACCGGGTCACCGGAGCAAAAAACCCTTTGTTACCGGTGTCATAGCAAGTTGTTTGGGCGCTGAAGGAAGCTACCGACAGTGTAGAAACCGGTGCCACCGCCGCGGTAACTATCGGCCTGCGCCAGAGAGGGCGTGACAACTCAAGTCGTTGTAAATACGTCATACTATCTGTCATTGCCCCCTCCTTGCCAGCGGTCCCGTTGAACTCTGATGGCAGCCTTAAAGCTATTCGATTCGAAGAAAGTCGCAAGCGTTTATTGTCACCGGTGTCATTGGCTGGCACGATGGTCTTCACAGACACGAACGGTGGAGAGGATCACGCGATGAAACGCTTTGTTCTGGCGTGTATATTGGCCACATCCCTGGCCCCGGCAGCCGCCACGGTGATCGGGCATATGGCGCCGCCCCCGTCCCTGACCGTCGACCGACTGGCAGGCTTACCGCCAGCGCAGCGGCACGCGTGGGAAGAGTATATCGCCCGCTCGACCGCGGCGATGGCCCGCGACAAAGCGGCGCTGGCCGCCGAACGGCAGGGCCTCGCCACGATTCCGGCGGCGCCGCCCGAAGGCAAGATCAAGACGATGCCGCTCGATCGCGATCCCGCCTGGTATACCGGCGACGCCGCGCGCGCGATCGCGGACAATATCGTCAGCTTCCAGACGCCGACCGGCGGCTGGGGCAAGAACCAGGATCGCAGCGCGCCGGCCCGCGTCCGTGGCCAGATGTACATCCCCTTCGACAGCAAGGCCGGCGCGCATGCGGCCGCCGATCTCGCGGGCGGCTGGGGCTTCGTGGGTACGATCGACAACGATGCGACTACGACCGAGCTCGCCTTTCTGGCGCGCGCGCAGGCGGGGCGGCCGGGCGCTGACGGCGCACGCTATCGCACCGCCTTCGTTCAGGGCATCCGCTATCTGTTGCAGGCGCAGCAGCCGTCGGGCGGCTGGCCGCAGGTCTATCCGTTGCAGGGCGGCTATCACGACGCGCTGACGCTGAACGACGATGCGATGCTGCGGGCGACTGCGCTGCTGCAGCGTGTCGCCGCCGGGACCGGCGACTTTGGCTTCGTGCCCCCCGCGCTGCGCACCGCCGCGCGAGAGGCCGCGGCGCGCGCGATGGCGACGCTGCTCGCGACGCAGGTGGTCGTGGACGGCCGGCCCACGATCTGGGCGCAGCAATACGACCCACTCACGCTCCGCCCGGTCGGCGCCCGCAATTTCGAGCCCATCGCGCTCGCCACCGCCGAAAGCGCCGCGGTCCTGCGCTTTCTGATGGCGGAACCCGACCCATCGCCGGCACTGCGCGCGGCGATCACCGCCGGCGCCGCCTGGTTCGCCGCCCATGGCATCGAAAACCATGTGTGGACGGACGCCAGTGCACCGGGCGGCAGGCGATTGACCGATCAGCCCGGCGCGAAAACCTTATGGGCGCGCTTCTATGACCCGGCCACCGAACGCCCCGTCTTCGGCGACCGCGACCGGTCGATCCACGACGACGTCAACGCCATCAGCCTGGAACGCCGCAACGGCTATGCCTGGTTCAACACCAGCGGCGCGAACGTCGCCGCCGCCTATGCGAAATGGCGCCGCCGCTATGGCGGCTGAGCGCGAGCGCTGGTTAGGGCGCTTGCCATACCAAGCGATCCCATCCGAGCGACGCCATGTTTGGCCCATTTGATAAAGTGATGGCCTGCCCCGCTCTTCCCCGCTGACGCGCAAGGTTCCACCCTGTCCTGCACGGCCGGCGTGATCGGCAACGGGAGAGGTGCATGTCGATCGACACGGCAGACACGATGGTGCGCAGGCCACCGCCGCAGGCGAGCGCGGCAGCAGGCGAGGAACAGCGTGGCGCCGGCCGCCGATGGTCCGCCGTCATCATCGGCACGGGCTTTGCCGGCATCGGCATGGCGGCGGGGCTGAAGCGCCAGGGCGTCGAGGACTTCGTCGTGCTGGAAAAGGCCGACACCGTGGGCGGCGTCTGGCGCGACAACACCTATCCCGGCGCGGCCTGCGATGTCCCGTCGCACCTCTATTCCTTTTCCTTCGCCCCCAATCCCGACTGGACGCGGGCCTTTGCCACCCAGGCCGAAATCCACGCCTATCTCGAACGCTGCGCCGACGATCTGGACGTGCGCCGCCATGTCCGGTTCGGGACGGAGGTGCTGGGCGCGGCCTTCGATGAGGCTGAGGCATGCTGGACCGTACGGACCGCGGATGGCGGCGTCTTCACTGCCGACCTGCTGATCAGCGCCGTCGGGCAATTGAGCCGCCCCGCCATCCCCGTGCTGAAGGGGCAGGAGGCCCTGAGCATTCCCGCCTTCCATTCCGCGCATTGGGATCACTCCATCCCGCTGGTGGGCAAACGGATCGGAGTGATCGGCACCGGCGCCTCGGCCATCCAGTTCGTGCCGAAGATCGCCGCCGATGCAGCCAGCGTCAGCGTCTTCCAGCGCTCTGCCGCCTACATCATGCCGAAACCCGATCGTCCGTACACGGAGCGGGAGAAACGCCGGTTTCGCGCGGTGCCGTCGGCGATGCGGCTGCACCGGCTGGGCATCTACCTGCGCTATGAATCGCGTGCGCTGGCGTTCACGCGGTTCAAGGGACTGATGGAAATCGCCGCCGCGCGGCCGTTCCGCCGGATGCTCGCGCGGGAGGTGGCGGACCCGCGGACGCGCGACAAGCTGCGGCCTGACTATCCGGTGGGATGCAAGCGGTTGCTCCTCTCGGACGACTATCTCGCGACGATGGCGCGACCCAATGTCGACCTGGTCACCGATCGCATCGCTCGCCTGACCGCCACCGGCGTCGAGACGGTCGATGGACGATCGCACGATGTCGACGTGCTGATCTACGGCACCGGCTTCGCCGCGACCGAATTCCTGTCGCCGATGACGATCCGGGGCCGGCAGGGCATCGCACTGAACGATGCCTGGCGCGACGGCGCCAGCGCCTATCTGGGCATGGCGGTGCCCGGCTTCCCCAATTTCTTTATGCTCTATGGCCCCAACACCAATCTGGGCCACAACTCGATCGTCTACATGATCGAATCGCAGATCGCGCATGTCCTGCGGTGCCGCACGCGCATGCAGGCCACCGGCGCCGAAACGATCGAGGTCGATGGCGATGCGTTCCGGCGCCACGACAGCCATGTGCAGGATCGGCTCGCGCGCACCGTCTGGGCGGGGTGCAAGAGTTGGTACGTCGACGCGCGCGGGCGCAACACGACCAACTGGCCGGGCTTTACCCTGTCGTATCGCGCGTTGACGCGGCGCCGCAGCCTCGATGCCTATACGTTCCAGAGCCGGTCGGCCCGGTCAGGCGCGGTGACCCTGTTGCCGCCGTCTGGGATCGTCGAGCGGGCGACGGCGCAGTCGCTTCGTCTGTTCCTGAGAGCTGCGTTTCGGCCGCTGATCGGCCCGCCCTTCCCCGTCGCGATCCAGCGTGGCGTCGTGGCACTGCTGTCGGGCCTGATGCCGGGGGTGAAGGGCGTGACGCGACGCAGCGCGGACGTGAACGGTTTGCGGATCGAGGTGATCGCGCCGCGCAAGCGGAGCGCAATACGGTGAGCGCGTTGCACGCGGGTGCGATCCTGTACCTCCACGGCGGCGCTTTCTGCCTCGGCAACGCGCGGTCGCACCGCTCCGTCACGACGCGGCTGGCGGCAGCGGCGGGACTGCCGGTCTGGGTGCCCGAATATCGGCTTGCACCGGAACACCCCCATCCCGCCGGGCTGCAGGACGCGCGATCCTGCTGGCGGGCGATGCGGGATGCCGGTTACCCGGCCGAACGGATCGTCGTTGCCGGCGACTCAGCCGGGGGTGCACTCGCACTGGCGCTCACCCTGTCGCTGCGTGACGACGGGGAAAACCTTCCCGCAGGCCTGGCGCTGCTGTCGCCGGTGACCGATCCGAGCCTGTCGGGATCGGTGCCGGGCACCCACTCCGGTGTCGCCGATCCGATGATCCGGCGCGGATGGCTGCGACAGGCGCTGGGCTGGTATCGCCTGCCCGCCAACGATGCCACCGGCCGACCGTTGCGGACCCCGCTGACCGGTCTTCCCCCCATGCTGATCCAGGCGGGCGATCAGGAAATCCTGCTGTCGGATGCCGTCCGGCTGGCAGCCCATGCGCGCCGATGCGGGGTCGAGACCCGGCTCGAAATCCATGCGCAGCGGTGGCATGTCTTCCACCTTCAGGCGGCATATCTCCGATCCGCCCGCCGGGCGCTAATCACCGTCGCGGAATTCGCACGCGCGCGCGTCACACCCACCATCGACACCGGCGATTCCGCGGTCTGTCGCAGGGCTTTTGCCGGGGAGCGGGCATCATGAGCCGTGGCGGCGTCATCATCACCGGCGCGGCGCGCGGCATCGGCCGTGCGACCGCAGAGCTGTTCGCCGGGCAGGGCTGGACGGTCGGCGTTGCCGATATCGACGCTGCGGAATGTGCCGTCGTGGCCGCGGCACTCGGCGGGCAGGCGATTCCGCTGCATCTGGATGTGGCCGACCAGACGGCCTGGATCGCGGCGCTCCGTCGCTTCGTGGCCCATGCCGGCGGCCTCGACCTGCTCGTAAACAATGCCGGTATCCTGATCTCGGGCCCCTTCGAGGACCAGCCCGTCGAACGTCACCTGTCGCTGATCGGAATCAACGTCATCGGCACGATCCTGGGGTGCCATAGCGCCCGCCCCTATCTGGCGGGCCGGCCCGGCGCCTGCATCGTCAACATGTCGTCCGCATCGGCGATCTACGGCCAGCCCGAACTCGCCACCTATTCGGCCAGCAAGTTCGCGATCCGGGGGCTGACCGAGGCCCTCAACATCGAATGGCAATCGGACGGTATCCGCGTCGTCGATGTCATGCCGTTGTTCGTCCGCACCGACATGGTTCAGGGGATGACCGCGCGCAGCTTCGACCGCATGGGTGCCAGGCTGACGCCGTCCGACGTCGCACGCACCGTCCATGCGGCGGCCACGGCCAGGGACGATCCGGGCAAGGTGCATTGGCCTGTGGGCAGGATGACGGGCCTGATGCGTCGGCTCGTGGACCTCGCGCCCGACCGGCTGGTCCGCAGGATGATGAGCCAGACAAGCTGACGATCCCACGAAGGACAGGACGGCCCCGCCGCAAGAGCGGGCATCGAGAGGAGCAGGATGATGATCGAGACGGCAGATTATATCGTGGTGGGAGCAGGCCCCGGCGGTTGCGCGGTCGCCGCACGCCTTGCCGCCGCCCGTCCCGACCGCACGGTCGCGCTGCTGGAAACCGGGCCGGCACGCGCGTCCATACTCTCCGATATCCCGCTCGGCATTGCGGGCCTCGTCGCCTTTCGGGGCCGTCACAATTATGCCTATCAGACCGAACCGCAGCCCGCGCTTGGCGGACGGCGTGGCTATCAGCCCCGCGGGCGCGGCCTTGGGGGGTCGAGCCTCATCAATGCGATGATCTACATCCGGGGACAGCCGCAGGATTTCGACGGCTGGGCCGCCGAGGGATGCTCGGGATGGGGATGGCATGATGTCCTCCCCTATTTCCGGCGCGCCGAAGACAATGCCCGCGGCGCCGATGCGCTGCACGGCGCGGGCGGTCCGCTGCGCGTCGAGGATCTGCGCGAGCCCAATCCCGCGACCGCGGCCTTTATCGAAGCCGCGCGTCAATGCGGCTATTCGCATAACGGCGACTTCAACGGCCCCGAGCAGGAAGGCATCGGCGCATATCAGGTGTTCCAGAAGGCCGGACGCCGGTTCAACGCCGCCGCCGCCTATCTGGGTATGGTGGCCGGCCACCAGAACCTAGTCGTCATTGCCGATGCACTCTGCACCGGCATCACCTTCGACGGCCTGCGCGCGGCCGGCGTCCGCTATCGGCGCAGCGGCGCGGAGCATCGACTTGCCGCGCGGCAGGAGGTCATTCTCGCCGCGGGAGCATTCGGCACCCCGCAACTGTTGATGACGTCCGGCATCGGCCCCGCGGCCGAACTGGCGCGCCACGGCATTCCCGTCGTCCACGACCTCATGGGGGTCGGCCAGAATCTACAGGATCATATCGACTATACGATCAGCGCGCGTTCGGCCGCATCCGGGCTGTTCGGCGTCAGCGGTGCCACCGCGATCGGCGGCATACGCGACCTGTATCCCTGGATGCGCAAGGGCCGCGGCATGCTGACCACCAACGTCGCCGAAGCGGGCGGATTCGTGAAAAGCGATCCGAATCTGTCCCGCCCCGACCTTCAGCTTCATTTCTGCCTGGGGGTCGTCGACGACCACAATCGCAAGGTCCACCTCGGTCGCGGCTATTCGCTCCACGTCTGCTCGCTACGCCCCTACAGCCGCGGCGAGCTACGGCTGCGCAGCGCCGACATGCGCGACGCACCGGTCATCGATCCCCGCTTTCTGTCCGATCCGCGCGACATGGATACGCTGCTGGCGGGCGCGCGCATTTCGCAGAGGATCATCACGGCCCCTGCGCTCGCCCGGCTGAAGGGGCGCCCGATCTATGGCACCGGCCAGGACGACGACGACACGTTGCGCCAGCTCATCCGCGACCATGCCGATACGATCTATCACCCCGTCGGTACGTGCCGCATGGGCAGCGATGCCGCCTCCGTCGTCGACCCGCAGTTGCGTGTGCGCGGCGTCGCCGGGCTGCGCATCGCGGACGCCTCGATCATGCCCCATCTCGTCAGCGGCAATACGCAGGCGCCGACCGCGATGATCGGCGAAAAGGCGGCGGACCTGATCCTCGGCTCGAACGCCTATGCGGCGGACCATCGGTCAGTCGCCTGAGGTCTCTGCGCCCAACGCCTGCCGACGGTAGGCGCTGGGCGCCACGCCCGTCCATCGCTTGAACGCCTGCGAAAAGCTCGACAGGTCGCTGAAGCCGAGCTCTGCGGCAATGTCGCCGATCGACAGGCGGTTGGCCGCCAACAGGGTTTCCGCCCGTGCGCGCCGGCTTTCGGCGGACAAAGCGCGGAAGGACGTGCCCTCCGCCTTCAGCCGGCGCTTGAGCGTCCGCTCGCTGACGTTGGTCATCCGTGCGAGTTCCGTCAGCCGGACCGGCGCGCTCGCCGACGCGGCGTTGCGATAGTGCGATGCGAATCCGGCGATCGGCGGGCTGGCAGGCTGCCGGTCCAGCTGATGCCGACACAGCGTCTGGCACGTCGCGGCGGTCGCGGCATTGGCTTGCGGCAGCGGTCGTTCCAGAAACACACGGTCGAAGACGATCCGATTGCCTCCCACCCCCAGTTCCACCTTGGCGCCCAGGATGTCGGGCAGCGCTGCCGTGTCTTCGCTTGGTCGCGACATCGCGAGGGTGAAGCGCCTGAGGGAAAAGTCCGGCCCCACGACCTCACGCTGCAGAAGCGAGGCCGCGGCCATGTCCCGTGCGATCAGGAAGGCCTCCAGATCGGCCGGCAGGCCCGGCTCGCCGAAGACCAATGCGGCGTGGTGCGCGGTTTCCTCATAGTCGATCGTCGTAAAGGCGTGGGTCAGCGGCAGCGACCGCAAGGCGAATTGCATCGCGTCCCGGCCGGTCGCGCTGCTGATCAGGGCCAACCCCCAGATGCCATAGGTCGCGAAATGGAAGCTCAGCCCCATGTCCAATCCCAGGCGCACGGGATCGCCGAGGCGCTGGACGATATTGGCGATGACGCGCAATTCCTGGGTGGCCGCCACGTCCGCGTTAGGCTGGCGGAGCTGCGCCTGCGTGATCCCGCTCTCCGCAAGCGTGTCGCTCAGCGACATGCCATGCCGTCTCGCGAAATCGATCAGCACCAGGATACCGCCCAATCCGCGCGAAAATGCCCAATGTTGCATCACATCTCTCGCCACCCCGCCCGCACACCGCGATCCACCGCGGTGAGTGACACATCCTATGGCCTGCAAACCGGAAAAGGGAGCCTGGGCGATGACAGATAGATTCGCAAAACCGTGCATCAGGCTTTCACGAAAACCAAGCATCGTATGGGGTTCTAAAGTTGGGCCGCCCATCCGACCTGGACGAACCCATTAAGCCTTAAGATGTATTCGGAGATGTGGCGGAGCGGGAGGGATTCGAACCCTCGATACGCTTTTGGCGTATACTCACTTTCCAGGCGAGCGCCTTCGACCACTCGGCCACCGCTCCGCATGTCCTGGAAGGGGGCGCCTAGCCTGTCCGTCGGCGCGCTGCAAGTGATTGCGCGTGGCCGTAGGTTGCGTCAGTCTGGCGCCATGATCCTGAGCCTGCTTCTCGCCGCCGCGCCGCTCCAGGCAACGCCCCCCTCCCCGGCCGTAACGCCCGCCGATCCGATCGAGGCCGATTGGCGGACGATCCCCGATGACGAACTGCTGGTGATGACGCTCGCAAGCGGCAAGCAAGTCATCATCCGGCTAGCGCCGAGGTTCGCCCCCGCGCATGTCAGCAATGTCCGCACGCTGGCGCACGCGCGCTGGTGGGACGACGCCAGCGTCTATCGCGTGCAGGAAAACTGGGTCGCGCAATGGGGCGATGCGACCGAGAAGAAGCCGCTGCCCGCCGGCGTGACCGACCGGCCGGCGCCCGAGTTCGGCATTGCAGCGTTCGACCCCGCGGTGCGGATGACGCGGGCCGATCCCTATTCGACCGCCTCCGGGATCACCGCGGACGGCTGGCCGATCGCGACCAACGGGCGGCAGGCGTGGCTGACGCATTGCTATGGCATGGTCGGTGTCGCACGCGATGCGTTGCCGAGCACGGGTTCGGGGGCAGAGCTGTTCACCCCGATCGGCCAGTCGGCGCGGCGACTGGACCGCAACTATACCGTCGTCGGGCGGATCGTTGAGGGGATGGGCTATCTGTCCGGCCTGCCGCGCAGCGATGCGCCGATGGGGGTCTATGCGACACCGGGCGAGCGCACGGGCATCGTGTCGGTCCGGCTGGCGAGCGACATGCCGGCAGCCGAACGGCCGCACTTCCAATATCGCGCGGCGGACAATCCCCGCTTCGCCGCAGCGGTCACCCGGCGCGAGAACCCCGACGCGCCGATGGTCAGCCTGGGCGGGGCAGCGGTGTGCGACGTCCTGCCGGCGGTGCGGCGGCGGCCGTAACGTTGAGGGCGTTAGGCCGTTACCGTGAGATAACGGCCGTCGCGGGTTAGACGTTCGTGTCATCTGGCAGGGCGACCTACCGCCCTCCCGCTCATGCTAACACGTCACGCCAAGTCGGCAGCGATTGCCGCCCCTAAGATCAGTTAGCCGCGACCCAGGTCGCGACCTCACCAGCGATCCGATTGGCGGCATTGCTGAGCGCGGGCCCAGCATTGGCCGCATCGATCGCGCCGATCGGGACATGCGCTTCGAACCGGCGCTTGACGACATTGTCCTTGCCCGCCGGCGTCAGCGCCGCGTCATAGACCACCACCGCCTCGCGCCGGGTCGCGTCGAGGCCGAAGCGACGCAGTTCGCCCGCCAGCGTCGCTGAAGGATCGGCGATCGACTGGACCGACGACAGCACGACCATGTTGGTGCGCGCCGTGACGGTGTCCGCCAGCAACCGGGCGAACAGGCGCGCGGGCGGCTCGGCCCATTGCGCGTTCTTGACATAGGCGAGGCTGGTCGGAGTTTCCTCGACCGGAACGCGCGTCACCGCGATCGCGGCGGGCGTCGTCGGCACCTGGATCACGATCGAACGGGCGTTCGCCGAATTCTCGACCTTGCCGACCGCCGGCATCGCCGCCTCCTCCAGCGTCAACAGCGAGGGCGGCGGCTTGGCACCGAAGCTGATGCAGCCGGCGAGCGGCAGGGCCGCGGCGAGAAGGAGAAGTCTGGTCTTCATGATCTCACTTGCCCTTGTAATCGGGGAGCTTCTGCTGGCCGATCAGCGATCCTGCCCCGCCCTGATCGACCTTGTCGGCGATCGAGGACAGCGCGGTCGCGGTGACGCGCAGGTCGCGCACCAGACGGTTCGCTTCCGGGATCGTCTGCTTCGAGAAGGTCTGCAGGCCCGGCCGCGCATCCTGGATCGCCGAGTTGAGCGTTTCCGCGCTCTGCTTGGCCGCCGCGATCGTCTGGTTGAGGTTGGCGAGCGTCGGCTTGACGTCCTCCGCCAGCACGCCGTTCGTCGTGTCGGCGAGCTTGCCGATCGACTGGGCGGCATCGCCCGCCTGCTGGATCGCGATGCGGGTCTGCGCCAACGTCGCCGCAATCTCCGGCCCGCGATCGGCGAGCGCGTCGGTCAGGCGGTTGGTATTGTCGAGGATGCCGGCGATCGACGCCTGATTGCGGTCGGTGAGCAGGCCGGTCAGCCGCTCGGTCAGCGTCGACAGGCGCTCGAGCAGCTGCGGCGCGCTGTTCAGGATCGCGCCGATGCCGCCCTGCTTGGTCGGGATCACGGGCACGCCATAGGGGCATTGCGTCGGATCGGGGCGTTCGGGGCAGACGATCGGCGGCGCACCCTTGCGCGCGCCGTCCAGCGCGACGGTGCTGGTGCCGGTGAAGCTGCCCTGGATCGTCGCGGTCGTGCCCTGCAGGATCGGCGTATCCTCGTTGAGCGACACGCGCACGCGCACGAACTGGGGATCGGGCTTCCACAGCGCGATCTTCTTCACCTGCCCCGTCGGCACGCCCGAATAGGTGACGGTCGATCCCGTCGCCAATCCGTCGACGGATTGCTTGAAGAAGATGTCGTATTCGTGCGTCTTCGCGCCGCCAAGGCGGGCGATCCAGACGGTGAAGATCGCCAGCACGGCGAGCAGGATCAGCACGACCGCGCCGACGATCACATGGTTGGAACGGGTTTCCATCAGTCGCTTCTCGCCTGTTCGGCCGGTTCGGTCGCTGCGGCGGGACTTGCCGCGAGTTGGTTGGTCTTCACTTCGGTGGGGTGATCGCGCGCATTCGCCTCTTGCGTGGCGATCGCGGCGCGGCCGCGCGGGCCCTTGAAATATTCTTGGATCCAGGGGTGATCGAGCGCGAGCAGCTCGTCGATCGTGCCCACCGCGATCACCTTCTTGTCCGCCAGCACCGCAACGCGGTCGCAGATCGCGTACAGCGTATCGAGATCGTGGGTGATCAGGAACACGGTCAGCCCCAGCGTCTTCTGGAGCGATTGGGTGAGGTCGTCGAACGCCGCGGCGCCGATCGGGTCGAGACCCGCCGTCGGTTCGTCGAGGAACAGCAGTTCGGGATCGAGCGCCAGCGCGCGCGCCAGGCCGGCGCGCTTTTTCATGCCACCCGACAGTTCGGCGGGATATTTGGGCCCGGCATCGGGCTTCAGGCCGGTCATCACGACCTTGTACGCGGCGATTTCCGCCATCAGCGCGGGGTTCAGGTCGCGATAGAATTCGCGCAGCGGCACCTGGACATTCTCCGCGACCGTCAGCGTGGAGAAGAGCGCGCCGCCCTGGAACAGCACGCCCCAGCGCTTGCGGATATTCGTGGCCTCGGTTTCCTCGCGGCCGATCGTCGGTTCACCGAAGACGGTGATCTCGCCCTCGACCGGCGTCTGCAACCCGATGATCGAACGCATCAGCACCGACTTGCCGGTGCCCGATCCGCCGACGACGCCCAGGATCTCGCCGCGCCGCACGTCTAGGTCGAGCCCGTCGTGGATCACCGAATCGCCAAAGGCATTCTTCAGGCCGCGGACCTGGATGACATGCTCGCCGTCGTCGCCGGGAGCGGTGTTGCGCTGCGCCATCAGTTCCACCCCACCCAGGTGAAGAACACCGCGAAGAAGGCGTCGAGCACGATGACGAGGAAGATCGCCTGCACCACCGCCGACGTGGTGCGCAGGCCGACCTGCTCGGCGTCCGATTCGACCAGCATGCCCTGGAAACAGCCGGCGATCGCGATGATCGCGCCGAAGACCGGCGCCTTGATCAGGCCGATGTACAGATCGGTGATCGGCACGACTTCGCGGATGCGCTGGATGAACGTGACTGGCGGAATATCGAGCGACGCCCAGGCCAGCAGGCAGCCGCCGATGATCGCGATCAGCGACGAATAGAAGCCGAGCAGCGGCATCAGCAACACCGCCGCGATCGTGCGCGGCAGCACCAAGGCCTCCATCGGCGAGACGCCGATCGTCCGCATCGCGTCGATCTCTTCGGTCAGCTTCATCGTGCCGAGCTGCGCCGCGAAGGCCGACCCCGAGCGACCCGCCACCATGATCGCGGTCATCAGCACGCCGAGTTCGCGCAAGGTCAGGCGCCCGACGAGGTTGATCGTGAACACCTCCGCGCCGAATTGTCGAAGCTGCACCGCGCCCTGTTGCGCGATGACGATGCCGATCAGGAAACTCATCAGCCCGACGATCGCCAGCGCCTGCACGCCGACCACCTCGAACCGGTGAACCGTCGCGTTGAAGCGGAAGCGGCTGGGGTGGCGCACGACGTTGACGAAGGCGATCGTCGTCGCGCCCAGGAAGCCGAGCAGGCCGTACAGCGTGCGGAAGGTAATGACGACCGCATCGCCCATCTCGCCCAGCAAGCGGACGAAGGCGTTGGACGGGCGCTGCGGCAGCGCAACCGGCTGGTCGGCGGCGACGACATGGTCGAGCAGGTAACGCCCGCCCTCGTCCAGGCCGTCGATTTCGGCGTCGTGGCGGGCGGCGAAGCGATGGATCACCCAGGCGCCGACCGTATCGATCCGCCCGACATCGCTGAGATCGATGCGAGAAACCGGCCCTGCGACGCCGTCGAGTCGTTCGGGCAGCGTACCGATGGTACGCAGCAGCAGATCGCCGGAAAAGCGCAGCGTTCCGCCGCTATCCTGCTGGAAGTCCGGTGAGCCGCTCATCGCCATGGCTTGTGCGGCAAGTTGCCCTAAACGGCAAGGCGTTTCGCAGGTGCGACGGCCCACGGCGGGACGGTCGGTGTGTTCAGGTCAGGTTCGATCGGTCACGACGCGCGCGACAGGCTGCCCAAGTCAGAGCAGAACGTCGACGCTATGGATGACGAGGCCGACGAGCCCGCCCACCAGCGTCCCGTTGATCCGGATATATTGCAGGTCGCGGCCGACGGCGTTTTCCAACCGGCTGGTGATCGTACGCGTATCCCAGCCGCGCACGGTTTGCGACACGAGCGCGACGATGCCCTCGCCATAATCCGCGGCGATGCCCACGACGGTACGGCGAACGAAGCGATTGATCGTACGGGCGAGGCGCGGGTCGCTGGTCAGCGTTTGCCCAAGCTGGCGCAGCAGGTCGCCGATCTGGCCCTGCATCGCGCCTTCGGGATCGCGGGCGATGCGCAACAGGCCGGCACGCGCCGATTCCCACAGGCCGTCCATCCAGCGCTGCATCGCGGGATTGGCGATCAGCTCGACCTTCATCGCCTCCACTTTCGCCTGCGTTTCGGGGTCGAATTGCAGGTCCCAGGCGAGCCGATCGAGCCCTTCCTCGACCTTCAGGCGCAGCGGATGCTGCGGGTCTTCGGCCATATCGACGATCAATCGGTCGAGTCCGTCGATCAACTTGTCCGCGACGGTTTCGTCGAGCCCCGTCCAGCGCAGGATCGATCCCGCTCGTTCATGCACCATCTGGCGGATCAGATGTTCGTTGGCGGCCAGCGCCTTGGCACTCCAGCGGATCGCGCCGTCCAGCAGTGGGGCATGACGATTGTCGGCCACCGTGGCGGTGAGGATCCGGCCGAGGATCGGCGACACGTCGGTCTCGCGCAGTCGCGCCGCGATCCCCGCCTTCACCATGCCACCCAGCCGCTGTGGATCGAGGCCGTCGAGCACCTGCGCCACCAGCTTCGACGCACCCTGGCGGAACCGCCCCCCCGCCCCTTCCGGCGGATCGGTCAGCCAACGGGCGATCGCTGTGGCGACGTCGACGCGGCGCATCTGGCGGGCGATAATGGCGGGCAACAGGAAATTGGTGCGCAGGAAGGTCGCGAGCGTGTCGCCGATCCGATCCTTGTTGCGCGGCACGATCGCCGTGTGCGGGATCGGCAGCCCCAGCGGGTGGCGGAACAGCGCGGTCACAGCAAACCAGTCGGCCAGGCCGCCGACCATCGCCGCCTCGCTGAACGCCTGCACGAACCCCGCCCAGGGGTAAAGGGGCGCATAATGCCGGCTGACGAGGAAGATCGCAGCCATCGCCAACAGCAATCCACCCGCGATCCGCCGCATCCTGACGAGGGCTGGCGGGGCCGCCTCGCCGGCGCGGATACGGGAAACGGACGTCATCGGCGAAACAATCCCCGAAAGCCGGGGAAGTTCAAGAGGCGTGATGGATGAGGCATGCGGTGGTCATGGCGCCTTCTGTCGCTCGACGTCATTGCCGCTACCCGGCCCCCTCCAACGCCCCTCTTTCTCCGTCATTCCCGCGAAGGCGGGAATTCAGACGCGCTACCCTCGCGAAAGAGTCGCCACGTCAGCGGTTATGGATTCCCGCCTTCGCGGGAATGACGCGGAGGGAAGCCGTGCAGCCCTTCCCTCCGTCATCACAGCAAACGCCGGGTCCCGCCCTTACTCCGCCGGTTGGTCCCCATGGCCCAGCCGCCCGGGCACCGGCCCCAGCGTCGGCGTGTCCGGCCCCGCGATGCCGACCACCGTGCTGCCATCGTCGCCGGGGCGGTAGGTGAGCAGGCGCCGGCCCAGCCGCGGGCCGACATAGCGCTCCACCCCCACCGCCAGGCTGAACGCAGCAGGCACGATCACCAGCGTCAGGATGGTCGACAGGATCAGGCCGCCGATCACGACGATGCCCATCGGCGCACGCCACGATCCGTCGCCGCCGATCGACAGCGCCGTCGGGATCATGCCTGCGACCATCGCGACCGTCGTCATCACGATCGGCTGCGCGCGCTTGTGCCCGGCGTCGATGATCGCGGTGAGCGTGTCGACGCCCTTGTTCATCTCCTCCAGCGCGAAGTCGATCAGCAGGATCGAGTTCTTGGCGACGATGCCAAGCAGCATCAGCAGGCCGATGAACACCGGCAGCGACAAGGGGTTACCCGTCGCCCACAAAGCGATCAGGCCGCCCAGCGGTGCCAGCAGCAGCGACGCCATGTTGACGAACGGCGGCAGCGCCCGGCGGTACAGCAGCACCAGCACCGCGAACACGAGGAACGTCCCCGATATCACCGCGACGACGAAGTTCTGCAGCATCTCCGCCTGCCACTTCGCCTGCCCCAGCGTCAGCTTGTTCACGCCGATCGGCAGGTTCTTCATGATCGGCAGATTGTCGATCTGCTTCTGCGCGACCCCGGAGACGATACCCGGCGCAAGGTCCGCGCCCACCGCGATGCGGCGCTGCTGGTTGACGCGGTCGATCTGCGTCGGCCCCGAACCCAGGCTGATATCGGCGATCAGGCTGAGCGGCACCGATCCGCCCGTCTGCGTCGCGACCGGCAGGTTCTGAATCGTCGACAGCTCGGTCCGCGCGCCCTGATCGAGCGCAACGCGGATCGGCACTTGGCGATCGGCCAGGCTGAAGCGCGCCGAATTCTGGTCGATGTCACCCAGGGTCGCGATGCGGATCGCGCTGGACAGGGCCTGCGTCGTCACGCCCAGATTAGCGGCGAGGTCGAAGCGCGGCTTGATGATGATTTCGGGCCGCTGGAGGTTGCCCGAGATGCGCGGCTGGGTGATCGTCCCCAGCTTCGCCATCTGGTCGACCAATGTGTTCGCGGTCTTCTGCAGCAGCTCGGGATCGTCGCTGCCGAGGACGACAGTCATGTCTCGACCCGACGAGCCCCAGCCGAACTGCGACCGGAAGCCGACGCGGGCGTCGGGGATCTTGGCGAGCTCGGGCGCGAGCTTGCGTTCGAATTCCGTGCTGGTGACCTTGCGGTCGTCGCGCAGCGTCGCTGTCACGCGGCCATTGGCGACCGATCCATTCGATCCGGTGCGGGCGTAGACCGACTGCACCTCCGGCTGGCGACGGAGCAGGTCGGCGACACGCGTCACCACCGCGTCGGTCTGCGCGAGCGTGGTGCCCGGCACCATCTCGATCGTCGCAGTCGAATCGTCATTGTCCTGCGGCGGCGAGAATTGCATCGGGATGACGGTGAACATGAACAGCGTCGCGACGAATGCGGCGACGCCCAGGCCCATCACCCACATGCGATGGTCGCGCCAGCGGCTGGTGACGCGGTGATAGCTGCCCCGCGCTGCACTCGCCTTTTGCCGCGTGCTGTCGAGCGTCCAGCGCAGGACGGCCATATAGGCGTCCATCAGCCGCCCCTCGCCGTGGCTGGCGTGGCCGAAGCTCTTTAGGAAATAGGCCGCGATCATCGGCGTGATGAGGCGCGCGACGGCGAGGCTCATCAGCACCGACACGACGACGGTCAGGCCGAAGTTCTGGAAATACTGGCCGGAAATGCCCGGCATCAGGCTGACCGGCATGAATACCGCGACGATCGACATCGTCGTCGCCAGCACGGCAAGGCCGATCTCGTCCGCCGCGTCGATCGACGCCTGATAGGCGGATTTGCCCATGCGCATGTGACGGACGATATTTTCGATCTCGACGATCGCGTCGTCGACCAGCACGCCCGCGACGAGGCTGAGGCCGAGCAGCGTCATCTGATTGAGGTTGAAGCCCAACAGCTCCATGAACCAGAAGGTCGGGATCGCCGACAGCGGGATCGCCAGCGCCGAGATCAAAGTCGCGCGCCAGTCGCGCAGGAACAGCAGCACGACCAGCACCGCCAGCACCGCGCCCTCGATCATCGCATGGATCGCGGACTTGTACTGCGCCTCGGTATATTTGACGCTGTTCGAGCGCAGCACGAAATGGACGCTCGGGTTGCGCTTTTCGAGCGCTTGCAGCTTCTTCACCGTCTCGTTGAAGACGCTGACGTCCGAGGCCCCCTTGGCGCGCTGGAAGTCGAAGCTGATCGCCTGACGCCCGTCTACCGCGGCGCGGCTACGCTGTTCGGCGTAGAGATCGCGCACCGTCGCGATGTCCGCGAGGCGGATCGTCCGCCCATCCCCGACGCTGATCCGGGTCTGCGCAAGGTCGTTGGCGTTGCGCGCATTGCCGAGCACGCGGACGGATTGTTCGGACCCGGCGATCTCGGCGCGGCCACCGGCGGCGTTGAGGTTGATCTGCCTGAGCTGCGCGTTGACCTGCGCCGCGGTGAGGCCCTGCGCCTGCAGCTTCAGCGGATCGAGGATGACGCGGATTTCGCGGCTGACGCCGCCGTTGCGGTTGACCGCGGCCATGCCGGGCACCGACAGCAATTCCTTGGCGACGGTGTTGTCGATGTACCAGCTAAGCTGTTCGACCGTCATGTCGCTGGCGATCGCCGAATAGCTGGCGAGATCGTTGTCCGTCGTGTCCGCGCGGAAGATCTGCGGTTCCAGGATGCCTTCGGGCAGGTTGCTGCGGATCTGCGCGATCTTGTCGCGCGTGTCGTTGACCGCGCGGTCGATCGGCGTGCCGATCGCGAGCTGGACGACGGTGGTCGATTGACCCTCGGTGACGGTCGAGGTGATTTCGTCGATACCTTGCAGCGACCGGACCGCCGATTCGACGCGGTTGGTGACCTGATTTTCCAGCTCCGTCGGCGCCGCGCCCGGCTGGCTGATGACGACGATGACGACCGGGAAATCGATGTCGGGATCGTTGTTCACGTCCATCCGCATGAAGCTGACGATGCCCGCCAGCGTCAGCGCGATGAACAGGACGATCGGCGGAACGGGGTTCCGGATCGCCCAGGCGGAGATGTTGCGAAAGCTCATGTCAGCTCGCCTTTCCCACGACCGGCTTCACCTTCTGGCCCGGGACGAGGAAGCCGCCCGCGGCCCGCACCACGCGCTCGCTGCCGTCCAGCCCTGAGGTGATCGTCACGCCCGCGTCCGACACCTGGCCGATCTTGACGTTGCGGCGTTCGACCTTGTCGTCCTTGCCGACGATATAGACGAAGCTGCCCTTGTCGTCGCTCTGGATCGCCGAATCGGGGAGCAGCGGCGCGACCGCCGCGCCGCCGACGATCGTCGCCGAAGCGAAGCCGCCCGGCCGCAGCGCCGGATCATAGGGCAGCGCCACGCGGGCGATGCCCTGCCGCGTCTGCGTGTCGATGACCGGCGACACCTGCCACACCTCGCCGGCGAAGCTGCGATCGCTGCCGACCGGCGTCACCTGCGCCCGCGCGCCCGTGTGGAGCGTCGCGAGATCGGCTTCGGAGAGCTGTGCCCGCATCTCGATTTGGCCGCCCTGCGCCATGCGGAACAGCACGCCCGAACCGGCGCTGACGATCTGGCCGGGTTCGGCCTGGCGCGTCAGGACGAGGCCCGCGGCGGGCGCGCGGATGTCGAGGCGGCCGTTACGCGCCTGCGCCTCGCGCAGCCCTGCGGCGGCGACCTGCACGCGCGCGGCGGCGGCGTCGCGCGTGGCGGCCTTGCGCTGGAGATCGGCCTTGGAAATGAAGCCGCGGTCGACCAGCTGCTGGGCGCGGTCGAGTTCGGCCTGGGCGATCGTCTGGTCGGATCGTGCGACCGCGACCTGCGCGGCCAGGCTCTGCGCGGTCTGCGTCTGCACCGAACGGTCGACGGTGGCGAGCACCTGTCCCGCGTTCACCCACTGCCCCGGCTCGACCAGCACGCGGGTGATCATGCCGCCCTCGCCCGCAACGCCGACCGGCATCTCGCGCCGCGCGGCCAGCGTGCCGGTGGCGTTGATCGTGCGATCCACCGTCTTGCGACCCGGCACCACATAGGTGACGGCGGGCATCTGCTCGGTCTTCTTGCCGGCGTTGGGATCGGCCTTCTTGTGCCCGAACATGACATAAGCGAGCACGCCGATGAGCGCGATCACGATCACGGTGATGACGATCGTCCGTCCGCGGCCCGACGGCGCCGGTTCCCCCGGCAGCGCCATCCGCTCTTCGTGACCGATCGACCCGTTATATTCGTTCATGCCCGTCCCATCCCCGTCCCGGCTTACGTCCGGCCTGTACCCGTCGCACTGTGTTATCGGAATATATCACCGCACTCAAGCCCTGGTCGCGACGATGGGCGGCACGGTCGCCGCGTCATGCCGCAAGCCATTGATCTACGCAACGGATCGACGTCGTTCAGCAACGGTTGACCTTATCGGCGGCAAAGACCGCCCCACACGCAACAACGGGAGTCTTGCGATGAAATATTGGACCGCGCTGGCCGGAGCCGCCGCCGGATTGGTGACGATGACGGGCGCCGCGCACGCGCAGAGCCTGCCGACCACGGTCGAGCCACTGGTGCCCGCGCAGGGCACGATCCTCGACATCCAGGCGGAAGGCCGCACCACGCGCGTGCCCGATATCGCGACGATCCGTGCCGGCGTCGTGTCGCAGGCACCGACCGCCGCCGCCGCGCTGCTCGACAATGCGCAGCGGATGGCGCGCGTCATGGCGGGCCTGAAGCGCGCGGGCATCGCGCCCCGCGACATCGCGACGTCGAACGTCGGCCTCAACCCGCAATATCGCTACACCGACGGCCAGCCGCCGGCGATCACCGGCTATCAGGCGACCAACACGGTCAGCGTCCGCTTCCGCGACGTCGCGCGCGCCGGCACCGTGCTCGATACGCTGGTGGCGGAGGGGGCGAACCAGATCGAGGGCCCCAATCTGTCGATCGACAAGCCCGATGCCGCGCTGGACGAAGCCCGCGCTGATGCGGTGAAGCGCGCCCGTGCGCGGGCCGATCTGTATGCGTCGGCGGCCGGCATGCGCGTGGTGCGCGTCATCTCGATTGCCGAAGCAGGCCAGAACGACGGCGGATCGCCGGTCGTGCCGATGATGGTCCGTGCGATGAAGGCGGATGCTGCCACCGAGATCGCACCGGGCGAGAAGGACGTCACCGTCACGCTGTCGGTGCGCTACCTGTTGCAGTGAGGGGAACGGGGGCGGTGGCGATGAACCGCCCCGCCCCTTCGTCATCCCGGCGCACGCCGGGATCCATGGTTGCGACGCACTTGAAGGCGGGCACGCCCCTCGCCCCGGCACCGCCTCCATGGTTCCACGCGTCCGCCGGGATGACGATCAAGTGATGGATCCCGAACATAGAAAAAGGCCGCCCGGTTGCCCGGACGGCCCTTTCTTCAACCTTCGAGGGGGAAGCGGCGCTTAGCGCACGCTGCCACGACGCACGAGGTTCACGATCCCGAGCAGGATCACCGCACCCAGCAGCGACACCAGGAACGACGTGACGTTGAGCGGCGCATTGTTGATCGAACCGCCCGAGATGATCAGGCCGCCGATGAAGGCGCCGACGATGCCGACGACGATGTTCAGGAAAATGCCCTGCTGCGCGTCGGTGCGCATGATGATGCTGGCGAGCCAACCGATGACACCGCCGATGATGAGCCAAAGAATGATACCCATAAGTCCCTCCGTTTATCGCCCGGCGTGGGCTCTGGCGGAAAGACTCATGAGGCCGGATAAATGTTCCGCACGCGTTTCGGTCTAGCGTGCGATATCGCTCAATATTTCTGCTGGCGCTCGTACAACGACTTATAGTGCTGGATGCGCGTGACGCGCAGGCCCGGCATGCCCGACCGGTCGATCGCGCGCTGCCAGCCTGCGAATTCCTCGACGGTCAGGCCGTAGCGCGTGCAGACCTCGTCCACCGTCAGCAGCCCGCCGTTCACCGCGGCGACCACCTCTGCCTTGCGGCGTACCACCCAGCGCGTCGTCGACGGCGGCGGCAGCGTATCGAGCGTCAGCGATTCGCCGAGCGGGCCGATGACCTTGGCGGGGCGGATTTTCTGATTTTCAATCATCATTCAACCTCGATCGGGGCGGGGGGCCCCCTCTCTGAAAGCAGCACTGTCCTTAGCGACACGGTCTTGAAGATCGGCTGAAACGCCGAGGTAAACGCCGTCTTCATGTTCGGGAGCATCGCCGGTCCCGGCACCGGTCAACGTCCGCAGCAGCATCGCCACCGCGCCGTTGAAGGCACAGTTGAGCGGGTGCAGCAGCCGTGAGCGATGTCCCGTCCGGCCGCTCCGCATGTCGGAACGGAGCGCCGGTGGCACACCCTGCCGCGTCGCCACATCCGCCACGGCCGCGGACAGATCGCGGGGAAGCCGGCTGACTTCGCTACGTCTGTCGAAACCGGGAAAGCTGAGATCCAACGCGGCTGCACTCGTGTTACTCACTAAGGAGACACGGCTTTATCCCCGTTCGGGTGAAGGTCGGGTAAAGCCCGGCGCAAGAATATGTGAACCATCCTTACTTTGCGGTTCCACCGCCATCGGCGTATGGGAAGACCGTTATGGACGACACGGATTTCCAGCTGCCCGCCCCCCTGTCCGCGCGGCGCATCGTCGTCGCCATGTCGGGCGGCGTCGACAGTTCGGTGGTGGCGGCGCTCGCCGCGCGCACCGGCGCCGAGACGATCGGCGTGACCTTGCAGCTTTACGATCATGGCGAGGCGACGGGGCGCTCGGGCAGCTGCTGCGCGGGCCGCGATATTCGCGACGCACGCGCGGTGTGCGACCGGCTGGGCATCGCGCATTACGTCTTCGACCATGAAAGCCGATTCCGCGAGACGGTGGTCGATACCTTCGCTGACGCCTATCTCGCCGGCCAGACGCCGATCCCCTGCGTTCAGTGCAACACCGGCCCCAAATTCACCGACCTGCTCGCTTTGGCGCGCGATCTCGGTGCGGACTGCCTTGCGACTGGCCATTATGTCCGTCGCGTCGAAGGGGCCGCGGGCGCCGAGTTGCATCGGGGCGCCGATCCCGCGCGCGACCAGAGCTATTTCCTGTTCGCGACGACGCAGGAGCAGCTCGATTATCTGCGCTTTCCGCTGGGCGGCCTGCCCAAGGCGCGGGTGCGCGAGATCGCGGCGGAGATGGGCCTCGCCGTTGCGGGCAAACCGGACAGCCAGGACATCTGCTTCGTCCCCGACGGCGATTATGCCGGGCTGGTCCGCAAGCTGCGGCCCGAGGCGGACACGGCAGGCGATATCGTGGACCTCAACGGTACGAAGCTCGGCACCCATCGCGGCATCATCCACTTCACCGTCGGCCAGCGCCGCGGCCTCGAGATCGGCGGCAGTCCCGAGCCGCTCTATGTCGTGCGGGTCGATGCCGCGAACCGGCAGGTCGTCGTCGGCCCCCGCGCGGCGCTGGCGGTGGCGGCGGCGCGGCTGAGCGGGGTGAACTGGATCGGTGGCGACCATGGCGGGCCACTCACCGCCAAGGTGCGCTCGATGGCCAAGCCAGTGCCGGCGCGACTGGCAGGTGACCGCTTGCTGTTCGATGCCCCCGAATATGGCGTCGCGCCGGGCCAGGCGGCGGTGCTTTACGCCGGCGACCGGGTACTCGGCGGCGGCTGGATCGCAGCGACCGAAGCCGCAGCGCTCGCGGCGGCGGCATGACTGTTTCGATCGCGTCGCTGCAAGCGGAGATGGAGGCAGCGGCGGAAGCGCTCGATTTCGCGCGCGCCGCGGCGTTGCGCGACCGCATCAGCCTGTTGCGCGCCGGCGGCGAGGACGCGGACCCCGCCGGCCTGACGCGCCAACAGCCCGGTGCGATGGGCCTCGGCACGAGTCGCCAGCAGGTCGAACCGCCGGCAGGATGGGTGAAGCCGAAGAAACCCGATCCGATGACCAAGGGGCGGAAGCGGTAGGCCTCCTCCCCCCAATCATCGTCATTCCCGCGCAGGCGGGAATCCAGAACCGCTAACGGTGCGGCTCTTTCGGGAGGTCCGCGCGTCTGGATTCCCGCCTCCGCGGGAATGACGTTGGTTTATGAAACGGGGACCACCCTACGGCAGCAGGAACGTCCCCTCGATCACCGTCACGCAGGCCCCGCCCAGCACCACACGCTCGCCCTCCAACGCACAGGACAGCAGCCCGCCGCGCTTGCTCGCCTGAAACGCTGTGAAGCGATCGCGCCCCAGCGTCTGCGCCCAATAGGGCACGACCACCGCATGCGCCGCGCCCGTCACCGGGTCTTCGGAAATGTCGTAATAAGGCGTGAAGGCACGGCTGACGATGTCGGTCGCCTGTCCCCGCGCGGTGACGATCGCGACGATCGGGCCCTCTGCGGTCAGCGCGCGATCGTCCGGGCGGACGGCGCGCACCGCCGCCTCGTCAGCGAGCACGACCACCGCATAGCCCTTGTCATGCCACAGCGTCTCGACCGGATCGGTCACGCCCAGCGCCGCGACGACGCCCTCCAGCGGCTTCGCGCTCGGCCCCCATGCCGGCAGCGCCACGCGATAGCGGTCGCCATCGCGCGCCACCTCCAGGATGCCCGCCTGCCGCGTCGCGAAGCGCACCCGCGTCAGCGCCGCATCCGATGACAGCACGAAATGCCCGCTCGCCAGCGTCGCGTGGCCGCACAGCGCCACCTCCGCGGCGGGGGTGAACCAGCGTAGATCGAAATCGGCGTCCTCCCCCTCGTGCGGCACGATGAAGGCCGTCTCGCTGAGGTTATTCTCGCTCGCGATCTGCTGGAGCACGTCATCGGCGAGCCACGCGGCGAGCGGCATCACCGCCGCCGGATTGCCGCCGAACGCACGTTCCGCAAAGGCATCGATCTGGGCGAAGGGGATGCGCATCAATAGCCGACCCGCTTGCCGAACCAGTGCGGCGTCACGTCGGCCTCGACCAGCGGATTGTCGGTATCGACATGGCCCTCGGGATCGAGGTGGATCAGCACCTCCACCTTCGGGAACATCTGCCTGAGGTTGCGCTCGACGCCCTCGACGATGTCATGCGCGGCGCCGACCGTCAGGTTGCGATCGACCTCCATGTGGAATTGCGCGAAATCGTGGCTGCCCGACCGGCGCGTGCGGAAATCGTGGATGCCCTTGAGGCCCGGCTGGCGCGCGGCGACGTCGAGGAAGGCGGCCCGCTGATCCTCGGGCCATTCCTTGTCCATCAGCTGGTCGATCGCGTTGGACGACGCCTGGAACGCCCCCCAGGCGAGCCACAGCGCGATCGCGATGCCGAAGATCGGGTCCGCCTTGTGCCAGCCCAGATACTGGTCGACCACCAGCGCCAGGATCACCGATCCGTTGAGCAGCACGTCGGACTGATAATGGACGTTGTCCGCCATGATCGCGACCGAGCCCGTCGATCGGATGATGCGGCGTTGATACCACAGCAACACGATCGTCGCGACGATCGCGATCAGCGACACGCCGATGCCGAATTCGGCGTCCGCCGTCGGCCCGTTCTCGCCCAGCGCGGTGATCGCGCGCCATGCGATGCCCGCCGCCGATGCGGTGATCAGCGCGACCTGGAACAGGGCGGCCAGCGCCTCCGCCTTGCCATGGCCGAAGCGATGATCGTGATCCGCCGGCGTCGCCGCGAGCCGCACGCCGTACAGCGTCACGAGACTGGCGAGCAGATCGAGTGCGGTATCGGCCAGGCTGCCGAGCATCGCGACCGATCCTGTGTGCCAGGCCGCAAAGCTTTTGAGCGCCAGCAGGAAGCAGGCCATACTGACGCTGGCAAGCGCGGCGCGGGTCGCCAGCGGCAGAAAACGGCGTTGTTCGTCGCGCGTCATGGGAACAGCAATCCTTCGGTCCAGCCCGTATCGGTCCGCGTGAACAGGCGGCGTTCGTGCAGACGATGCGCGCGATCCTGCCAGAATTCGATCGCCTGCGGCGTCACGCGATAGCCGCCCCAATGCGGCGGCCGCGGTACGTCGCCGCCCTCGAACCGGGCTTGCATCTCGGCAAACCGCGCCTCGAACGTCTCACGCGTATCGAGCGGCCGCGACTGGTCCGATGCCCAGGCGCCCAGCTGCGAATCACGGCCGCGCGACGCGAAATACGCATCCGACTCTGCATCGGTCGCTCGGGTCACTGCGCCCTCGATGCGAATCTGCCGGCGCAGCGACTTCCAGTGGAACAGCAGCGCCGCCTTGGGCACCGCCGCCAGATCGCCCGCCTTGCGGCTTTCGCGGTTGGTGTAGAAGACGAAGCCGTCGGGGCCGTGCCCTTTCAGCAGCACCATGCGCACCGACGGCTGCCCGGCGGCATCGACGGTGGCGAGCGCCATCGCATTGGGGTCATTGGGTTCGCTGTCTTTCGCCTCGGCATACCAGGCATCGAACAGCGCGAAGGGATTGTCGGCCATGGCCGGCCCCTTAGCGGAAAATGGCCGCAAACAAAAATCCTCCCCCGCCAGGGGGAGGAATTGGCGGGAACGACTCTTTCTCCCATGAATTGAATCGCTTCCGCAACGGAAAGCCCTCGCAATGCCCGCACGCGCCTATTGGCAAGGACAGATCCGGCTCGCGCTGGTGTCGATACCGGTCGAAATCTATTCGGCGACAAAAAGCGGTGCCAGCGTCGCCTTCAAGCAGATCCACGAACCCAGCGGCAAGCCGATCCATTACGAGAAGGTCGTCACCGGCGTCGGCCCCGTGGACACCGACGAGATCATGAAGGGCTATGAGGTGTCGAAGGGCGAATTCGTGCTGCTGGAGCAGGACGAGATCGACGCAGTAAAGCTCGAATCGAAGAAGACGCTGGAGCTGACCCAGTTCGTCGATGCCGACGAAATTCCCGTCCTCTATTACGAAAAACCCTATTTCGTCGTGCCTGCGGACGATCTGGCCGAAGAGGCGTTCATCGTGCTGCGCGAGGCGCTGCGGCGGACGAAAAAGGTGGGCCTCGGCCAACTGGCGATGCGCGGGCGCGAATATGTCGTCAGCCTGAAGCCGTGCGGCCGCGGCATGGTGCTGGAAACGCTGCGCTACGCCGATGAGGTGAACAAGGCACAGAGCTATTTCCGCGAGATCCCCGACGCCAAGCCCGACAGCGAATTGCTCGACCTTGCCGAAGCGTTGATCGACAAGAAGAGCGGCGCCTTCGATCCGCAGGAATTTCACGACCGCTACGTCGATGCGCTGAAGGATCTGATCGCGCGCAAGCGCAAGACCAAGGGCAAGGTGATCGAGGATGTCGACGACGACACACCCGCCAAGAGCAGCAATGTCGTCGATCTGATGGCGGCGCTAAAGAAGTCGATGGAGAAATCGGGCGGGTCGGCAGCCAAAGCCGCGCCGGCGAAAAAGCCCGCCGCGAAGAAGGCCCCCGCCAAACGCGCCCCGGCGAAGAAGCGTGCCTGAGACAGACCCGCTCGCCCGCTACAATGCCAAGCGCGATTTCGCGAAGACGGCGGAGCCGGCGGGTACGCTCGCGCCGGGCAACGGCAATAGCTTCATCGTCCAGAAGCATGACGCCACCCGCCTCCATTGGGATTTCCGCCTCGAAGCGGACGGCGTTCTTAAAAGCTGGGCCGTGACGCGCGGCCCCAGCCTCGATCCCGACGAAAAGCGTCTCGCGGTGCGCACCGAGGATCATCCTTTGTCGTATGCGACGTTCGAAGGCACGATTCCCGAAGGCGAATATGGCGGCGGCACGGTGATGCTGTGGGACCGCGGAACCTGGGCGCCGGTCGCGGGCAAGTCCGCCAAGGACATCGATAAGGGCCATCTCCACTTCGTCCTCGATGGCGAGCGGATGCAGGGCGAATGGCTGCTGATCCGCCTGAAGCCGCGCGGCAAGGAAAAGCGCGAGAATTGGCTATTGCGCAAGATCGACGACGCTCACGCCGGCGGGACGGACACGTTGGTCGAGGAAGGCCTCACCAGCGTCGCAACCGGCCGCACGATGGCGGAGATCGCCGACGGTAAGTCCTCTCCTGCTCCGCGGGGGAGGGGGACCGCCCGCGCAGCGGGTGGTGGAGGGGCAGCCCCGCGCGCGACGCGTGCGAAAAAGGGCAAGAAGGCCAAACTCCCCGCCTTCCAGAACCCCCAACTCTGCACCTTGGTCGACAGCGTGCCCGCGGGCACCGGCTGGCTGCACGAGATGAAGTACGACGGCTATCGCGCCCTCGTCGCGGTCGCGGATGGGGCGGCAAGGGTCTACACCCGCAACGGCCTCGACTGGACGGACAAATTTGGGGGGATAGCAGAGGCCGCCGCCGCCCTCCCCGTGTCCTCCGCGCTGATCGACGGCGAGATCGTCGCGTTCAAGGATGGCAAGCCCGATTTCTCAACGCTGAAGGACGCGATCGGTGCGGGCGGCGCGATGACGCTGTTCGCCTTCGATCTGCTGTCGCTCGACGGCGAGGATGTGACCGGCCTGACGACGGTCGAGCGCAAGGAGCGGCTGCGCGGCATCGTCGGCGATGACGGACACCTGCAATTCTCGGAGCACGTCTTGGGCTCGGGCGAGCAATTGTTCGATACGATGTGCCGCGAGGGGATGGAGGGCGTCGTGTCGAAGCGCGCCGACGCGCCCTATACCGGCGGCCGCAACCGGACGTGGCTGAAGGCGAAATGCACCCGCCGCCAGGAATTCGTCATCCTCGGCTGGGTGCCGTCCGACAAGCGGCGGGGATTCAAGTCACTGCTGCTGGGTGTACGCGAAGGCGATGGCAAGACCGGGGGCTGGCGCTACACCGGCAAGGTCGGCACCGGCTTCGATACCGCGACGATGGACGATCTCATCGAACGCCTCGCGACGCTCAAGACGGACGCACCACCGGTCGACGCGACCGCGCTGAAGCCCTTCCGGGCCGCCATCCGCGGCGCGCGCTGGGTTCGCCCCGATTTGGTCGCGGAGATCGCCTTTGCCGAGACGACGCCCGATGGCCTGCTACGCCACGCGAGCTTCCTGGGTCTGCGCGGCGACAAACCCGCCGATACGGTCGTCGCGGAAGTGCCCGAACCCGCCCCCGACCAGGCCGATACGCCAGCGATCCACGTCAAGGTCAGCAATCGCGACCGCGTGATCTTCCCCGAAAGCAACGTCACCAAGGGCGAGCTCGCCGATTATTACGCCGCGGTCAGCCCGATCATGCTGCCCTGGGTCGCCCGCCGCCCGCTTAGCCTGGTCCGCTGTCCGCAAGGCCGCGCCAAGCAATGCTTCTTCCAAAAGCACGACGCAGGCAGCTTTGGCGAACACGTCCACCATGTCGACGTCCATGAAAAGGACGGCAGCGTCGAACCCTACCTCTACGTCGACAGCGCCGACGGCCTCGTCGCCTGCGTGCAGATGGGGGGCATCGAATTCCACGGCTGGGGGAGCCATGTCGACGCGATCGAGCGGCCTGACCGGCTGGTGATCGATCTCGACCCCGACGAGGGCCTGGGATTCGCGGACACCAAGGCGGCCGCCGATCACGTCCGCGCGCAGCTTGCCGAGATCGGCCTCGTCAGCTTCCCGTTGCTATCGGGCGGCAAGGGTGTCCATGTCGTCGTGCCGCTCACGCCCCAGGCGGAATGGCCAGGCGTGAAAGATTTCGCCGACCGCTTCGCGCGCGCGCTGGCCGCGGCGGAGCCGGACCGCTTCGTAGCGGTTGCGACCAAGGCGAAGCGGAAGGGCCGCATCTTCATCGACTATCTGCGCAACCAGCGTGGCAGCACCGCGATCATGCCCTATTCGGCGCGAGCCCGGGCCGGCGCACCGGTGTCGGCCCCCGTGTCGTGGACCGAGCTGCGCGACATCGACACGGCCGCGCGCTGGACCGTCCGCGACGCGGACGAACTGCTGAAGCGCGCGACGTCGCGCGCGCTGGCCGGCTGGGGCGTGGCGGATCAGGTGCTGCCGGACGTGTGAGGCGTTCCGGGCGCCTGCCAACCTTCGTCACCCCGGACTTGGTCCGGGGTCCACCGTGCCGCTAGGGGGCGGCTGGAGGCGCAAGCTATCCCCAAGCCGCAGAGTGGACCCCGGAACAAGTCCGGGGTGACGGCCGGCATAGTACCCACCCCTCCCCAAACCCTGTTGCATCCGCCCCAGCATGTGTAGACGGTGCGCCGCACCAAAAGCGGGGGACGGACGGACAGCGATGGCGACGCAGGCGGCGCCCATATTCGATGCCGAGACGCATGCCCGGCGCTGGATCGCCGACTATTGCGCACGTACGCGCGGCGGCGACGTGCTGTGCGACAGCGGCGATCCTGCCTGGGCCGCGATGTTCGCCGAACTCGCCAGCGTCGCCTCCGACGACCTCGATCATGTCCGCGAACGCGTGCGTCGCCACGCCGCCGACATCGGCACCGGCTTTCGCATCATCGGCGAGGCGGACGAGCGCCCCTGGCCGGTCAGTCCGGTGCCGCTGCTGATCGAGGCAGACGAATGGGCCGGCATCGCCCGCGGAGTCACGCAACGCGCCGAGTTGATGGAGACGGTGATCGCCGATCTCTACGGCCCGCAGCGCCTGGTCGAACGCGGCCTGATCCCCGCGGCGCTGGTTACCGGCAGCCCCTATTTCCTGCGGCCGATGGTCGGGCTGGATCCGCCGGGCGGCAAGCATCTGCACTTCATCGCGATCGATCTCGGCCGCGGGCCGACCGGCGAATGGCGCGTGCTCGCCGATCACCTGCGCGCGCCTGCGGGCGCCGGCTACGCGCTCGAGAATCGGCTGGCGGTCAGCCGCACACTCGGTGGGCTTCAGGCGCGGCTCAACGTGCAGCGGCATGCGCCCTTCTTCGCCGCCTTCCGCGCCGGCATCGCCGCCATGTGCCGCCGCGCCGACCCACGCATCGGCCTGCTGACGCCGGGGCGGTATAACCCCAGCTATCCCGAACAGGCGCATCTCGCACGCTATCTCGGCCTGCTGCTGGTCGAGGGCGCCGACCTCGCCGCACTGGAAAACCAGCTCTACGTCCGCACCATCGCCGGCCTCAAGCGCATCGACGCGCTCTGGCGACGGGTTGATCCGCGCATGCTCGATCCGCTGGCGTTCGATTCGCACTCGCAGATCGGCGTCGCCGGTCTTATCGACGCCTATGCCGCGGGCAATGTCGTGCTGTCGAACGCGCCGGGCGCGGGCGTGCTGGAGGCGCCGGCGTTCGGCGCCTTCCTGCCGCAGCTCGCGACGCGGTTGCTGGGCGAGAGCCTGCATCTGCCCAATATCGCGACCTGGTGGTGCGGCCAACCGACCGAGCGTGCGCGCGTCGCCGAAGACCTCGACCGCATGCTGATCGGCACCGCCTTCGGTCCCGCCCCGCTCGGGTTGCCGCAGGGGCGCACCGTGTATGGCGGCGAGCTGGACGACGACGCCAGGGCTATGCTCCTCGCCGACATGGACCGGCGCCCGCAGGATTATGTCGGGCAGGAGATCGTGCGCCTGTCGACCATGCCCGTCGTCATCGGCGATACGCTGGAACCGCGCCCCTTCACGCTGCGGGTCTTCGCGGCGCGCGACGCGAGCGGCGGCTGGACGGTCATGCCCGGCGGTTTCGCCCGCATTGGCGAGGCGACCGACCCGCGCGCCAGCGTGCTGGGCGAAGGGCTGTGGTCCGCCGACGTCTGCGTCCACGGCGCCGAGGCAGTGGAGCCCGTCTCGCTCCTCCCCGCCCCCGATTCGCACAACGTCCGCCGCAACCCCGGCACATTGCCCAGCCGCGTCGCCGACAACGTCTATTGGCTCGGCCGTTACCTGGAGCGCGGCGAGGCGCTGCTCGCGGCGATCCGCGTGATGCTGGGCCATTCGATCGCGGCGGACGGCGGCGCGGCCTTGTCCGACGCCACCGTCGCCAAGCTGGTCGGATTGATCGCGGGCAATGGCGCCGCCCCTCACCCCGACTCGATGCGCCGCGGCGACCTCACTGCCTTCGCGCGTACCGCGATGGAGGACGAGGGCTGGCATTCGGTCGCGAAGATCAATCGCCTGGCCCGCGGCATCGGCGAAGGATCGCGCGACCGCCTGTCCGCCGACATGATGCGGCTGCTCGAAGCGCCCTTCCCCACCCATCGCGGCATGCTCGACCGGGCGGGCTCGCTCCAGCGCCGCTATGCCGCAATCCTCGGTCTGTCGGCGGAGCATATGGGGCGCACCGCCGCCTGGCGCTTCCACGACATCGGCAGGCGTATCGAGCGCGCCATCGCGATGACGCGCGCGCTGCGGCTGTTCGGCATGCCCGGCGCGACCGCGGACGATCTGTCGACCCTGCTCGACCTCGCCGACAGCCAGATCAGCTATCGCCAGCGGTATCTGACCGGGATTGCGCGCGTCCCCGTCGTCGATCTGGTCGCGCTCGATCCCGGCAATCCGCGCAGCCTCGCGTACCAGGCCGAGCGCATCACCCAGCGGCTCGCCGACCTGCCGGTGCTGAGCGACGACGGCATGCCCGAACCGCAGCAAAGCCACGCCGCCGCGCTCGCCGCGACGCTGGCGATGACCGACGCGGCGGCGATCGACGCCGATGCGCTCGGCGATATCGAACGGCGCCTTGCGCAATTGTCCGACGCGATCGCGCGCCGCTACTTCCTGCAAGGCGCCGAACCCCTGCGCGCCGTCGGGCTTACCCTGGCATGAGGTGGGGCGCATGACCACGCACCCGATGCGCTACGACGTCCGACACGTCACCCGTTTCGACTATGGCGGCAACGTCAAGTTCGCGCGCTGCAACCTGCGGCTCAAGCCGATCAACTGGCCGGGGCAGGTGCTGGAGGATTACCGCCTGACCGTCGAGCCCGCCGGGCGGACGAGCACCGGCCTTGCCGAAGCGGGCCTCGCCCATGTCACGCGGCTGGTGGTCGATACGCCGGTGCGCAGCCTGACGATCGAGAGCGTCGCGCGTCTGACGGTCGACCGGCTGGTGCCGGTGCCTGCCGCCGACGACCCGACGCTGGGCGAGATCGCCGCACTGGCGCTCGCCAGCCGTGACCTGTCGGCGGCGGGACCGGCGAATTACCTGTTCCCCTCGCCGCTCATCCCGCTCGACCGCGACATCGCCGCCTATTGCGCCGAAGACCTTGCGCCCGGCCGCGGCAGTCTGGAGGCGGGGATTGCGCTCGCCCGCCGCATCCAGCGCGATTTCGCCTTCGATCCGCACGCGACGCTGGTCGACACGCCACCGCGCGAGGCGTTCCGGCAGCGCAAGGGCGTGTGCCAGGACTTCGCGCAGATCATGATTACCGGCCTGCGCGCCGCCGGCCTGCCCGCAGCCTATGCCAGCGGCTATATCCGCACCATACCGCCGGAGGGGCAGCCGCGGCTGGTCGGGGCGGACGCGACGCACGCCTGGGTGCTGCTGTGGTGTGGCCCGGTGCGCGGCTGGATCGGGCTCGATCCCACCAACGGCATCTGGATGGCGGGCGACCATATCGTGATGGCGGTCGGCCGCGACTATGCCGAGATCGCGCCGGTCGATGGTGTGGTGCTGGGCTCGCAGGCGCAGAGCATGTCGGTGAGCGTGGACGTGGCGCCGCTGTCCTAAATCCCGCCGTCACCCCGGACTTGGTCCGGGGTCCACCGGACCACCAGGGAATGGCAAGAGGCTCGAATCGTCCCCCTCGCCGCAGAGTGGACCCCGGACCAAGTCCGGGGTGACGGAATCAGCCTCCTACTTCGTCACCGCATTCGCGTTGCCGACATCCTCGTCCGTATCCCCATCACCCGTGCCGGAATAATCCATCCCGCTCTGCCCGCCATGACCCAGGAAGCCACCGCCGACCCCGTCGCGGTCCTTCGCGTCCTTGCCCGTATGCGGATTGGAATACGCCCCACCGTTGCTCTCGCTCGCGGACTTGCCGCCCGGCGCCTCGACGCCGTCGTTCGATCCGCCGCGATCCGTGCTCATCGCCTGCGTGGGCTGTGTGTCGGTCATCGTCACTCTCCTCGATGACCCACCAACGAAGCAGCCACCGATTGCGTTGCGACGCGGCCTCCCCCACATAGGTTCATAATACACCAACGGGGAACCAATGGCCGATCCATATCAGACTTTGGGCGTCGCGCGGGGCGCGTCCGAGGCCGACATCAAGAAGGCGTATCGCAAGCTCGCCAAAGAGCTGCATCCCGACCGCAACAAGGACAATCCGAAGGCGGCCGAACGCTTCAGCCAGGTGACCGGCGCCTACGATCTGCTGACCGACAAGGACAAGCGCGCACGCTTCGACCGCGGCGAGATCGACGGCGACGGCAACCCCGCCTCGCCCTTCGGCTTCGGCGGCGGCGCGCGGCCCGGCGGCGGGCGCACCAATGCGGGCGGCGGCTTCAGCAGCGCCGGCTTCGAATTCGGCGCCGGCGACGCCGATATGAGCGACATTTTCGAAGGATTGTTCGGCGGCGCACAGCGCGGCGGTGGTGGCGGATTCGCCAGTGGCTTCGGCCGCCGCCCGCAGCCCAAGGGCGCGACGATCACGTACCGGTTGCAGGTGCCCTTCGTCGATGCCGCGACGCTGGCGCCGCAGCGCGTGACGCTCGGCGACGGCAAGGCAATCGACCTGAAGCTGCCTGCCGGGGTCGAGACGGGCACGCAGATGAAGCTCGCCGGCAAGGGCGAACCCGGCCCGGGCGGCGCGGGTGACGCGATCGTCGCGATCGAGGTGCAGGGCCACCGCTTCTTCACGCGCGACGGCGACGACGTGCGGCTCGACCTGCCGATCACGCTGACCGAAGCGGTGAAGGGTGGCGCGGTCCGCGTGCCCACCGTCGATAAAGCCGTGATGCTGACGATCCCCAAGGGCACCAGCTCGGGCAAGACGCTGCGCCTGAAGGGCAAGGGCTTCCACAAAAAGGATGGCAGCCGCGGCGACCAATTGGTCACGCTGATGATCGACCTTCCGACCGATGATGCAGCGTTGCAACAGTTCGCCGACGGATGGCAGGACCCACGGAACCCGCGCGCCGCGATGGGCGTCTGACGGGGGTAGTGACCGATACGACAGCCCTGACCCCCGAAGCCCGCGCGCATCTGCGCAAGGGCGCCCGTCATCAACTGGCTAAGCTGAAGCCCGGCCCCGCCGCGATCGAGGTCGTGAAGCGGGCCGGTCTCGGCGTGTTCAACGACGGCTTCATCCACGCCGGCAATCTCGCCTATCTCGCGCTGATGACGGTGTTCCCGTTCTTCATCACCGCGGCGGCGGTGCTGTCGTTGCTGGGGCAGAGCGCCGAAACGCAACGCGCGGTCAGTTCCTTCCTCCATGTCCTGCCGCCCAACGTCGCCGATATTCTGCGCAAGCCGATCGCCGACGTGCTCGTCGCGCGGACGGGGTCGCTGCTGTGGCTCGGCGGCCTCGTCGGCCTATGGACCGTCGGCAGCTTCGTCGAGACGATCCGCGACATCTTCCATCGCGCCTATGGCGTGAAGGCCAGCGTGCCCTTCTGGCGGTCGCGCCTGTCGTCGTCGGGCGTCATCATCCTGTCGGTCATCATCGCGCTGATGAGCTTCCTGGTGCAGGGTATCCTGACCGCTGCCGAACAGTTCATCTATCGCCTGCTGCCCTTCGCGCGCGACGCCGCAGGCTGGGTCGGCCTGTCGCGACTGATCCCCGGCCTCATCATGTTCGGGGCGCTGTATCTGCTGTTCTACTCGGTGACGCCGGGCAAATATCGCCACAGCGACTGCCCGAAATGGCCGGGCGCGCTATTCACCGCAGGCTGGTGGGTCAGCATGACCGCGCTGCTGCCGCTCGTCCTTAGCCAGCTCGGCGGCTACGACCTTACCTATGGCAGCCTCGCGGGCGTCGTCGTCATGCTGCTGTTCTTCTATCTGATCGGTCTGGGCCTCGTCTTCGGCGCCCATCTCAACGCAGCACTGGCGGAACCCCCCGAACCGGCGCTACAGGAGGCCGCGACCACAGGATAAGGTAATGAGCGCGTGACGGGTTTGATGGCAGGCAAGCGGGGGCTGATCATGGGCCTCGCCAACGACAAGTCGCTGGCCTGGGGCATTGCCAAGCAATTGTCGCAGCAGGGCGCGGAACTTGCCTTTTCCTATCAGGGCGCCGCGATGGAAAAGCGCGTACGCCCGCTCGCCGAACAGCTCGGCGTCGCCCGCCTGTTCGACTGCGACGTGTCGGACATGGCGGCACTGGATGCGACCTTCGCGGCGCTGGCGCAGGAATGGCCGACGATCGACTTCGTCGTCCATGCGATCGGCTTTTCCGACAAGTCGCAGCTGCGCGGCAAGTTCTACGACACCACGCTCGACAACTTCCTGATGACCATGCACATTTCGGCCTATTCGCTGGTCGCCGTCGCGCAGCGTGCGCGCGCGATGATGCCGCAGGGCGGGTCGATCCTGACGCTTACGTATTACGGCGCGGAAAAGGTCATTCCGCATTACAACGTCATGGGCGTCGCCAAAGCCGCGCTGGAGACAAGCGTGAAGTATCTGGCGGTCGACCTCGGCCCGGAAAACATCCGCGTCAACGCCATCTCGGCCGGCCCGATCCAGACACTGGCGGCGCGCGGCATCGGCGACTTCAACTACATCCTGAAGTGGAACGAGCTGAACAGCCCACTGCGTCGCACCGTGACGATCGAGGATGTCGGCGGCGCGGGCGTCTACATGCTGTCCGACCTGTCGGCGGGCGTCACCGGCGAAATCCACCATGTCGACGCCGGCTATAACGTCATCGGCATGAAGGCAGAGGACGCGCCCGACATCGCGCTGGCGTGATGCCGACGATCCGCCCCGCCGCCGGCCGCGACGTCGCCGCGATCGACGCGCTGCTGCGCGACTGTTTCCCGGCGCCCGACGAGGCGACGCTGGTCCGCGACCTGTGCGTGGAGGGCGACATGGTGCTCGTCCTCGTCGCCGAGATCGACGGTGCGCTCGCCGGGCTCGTCGCGTTCAGCCGGATGCGGGTCGACGTCGGCGGCAAGTCCGTTGCCGCGGTCGCGCTGGCCCCGCTCGCCGTCACGCCGGAATGGCGGCGGCAGGGCGTGGCAGAGGCGTTGGTCGCCGCCGGGGTCGAGCAGCTGGAGGCGGCGGGTATCGTGCTCTGCTTCGCGCTCGGCGAACCGGCCTTCTACAACCGCTTCGGCTTCGCCACCGATGTCGCGAACGGGTTCGCGTCGCCCTATGCGGGCGACTATTTCATGGCGCTGCCGCTGCAGGGCGGACTGATCCCGTGCGGCGTGCGGGGCGAGGCGGCGCATGCACCCGCCTTTGCGCGACTGGGGGCATCGGAATGAGCATCAACAGCTTCGGCCATCTGTTCCGCTTCACCACTTGGGGCGAAAGCCACGGTCCGGCGATCGGCGCGGTCGTCGATGGGTGCCCGCCGGGGATCGCCTTGAGCGAGACCGACATCCAGCCATGGCTCGACAAGCGCCGCCCGGGCACCAGCCGCTTCACCACGCAGCGGCGCGAGCCCGATCAGGTGCGCATCCTGTCCGGCGTGTTCGAGGGCAAGACGACCGGCACGCCGATCAGCCTCATGATCGAGAATGTCGACCAGCGCTCGAAGGATTATTCCGAGGTCGCGCTCGCCTATCGCCCCGGCCATGCCGATTACGCCTATGACGCCAAATACGGCTTTCGCGATTACCGCGGTGGCGGGCGGTCGTCGGCGCGCGAGACGGCGAGCCGGGTCGCGGCGGGCGCGGTGGCGCGCGCAGTGATCCCGCAGGTCAAAATCCGCGCCTGGGTCGAGGCGATCGGCGGCGACCGGATCGATTACGCCGCATTCGACGATGCGCAGATCGACGCCAACCCCTTCTTCTGTCCCGACGCTGCCGCCGCCGCCCGCTGGGAAGCGATCGTCGATGCGGCGCGCAAGGCCGGCTCGTCCGTCGGCGCGGTCGTCGCGTGCGAGGCGACGGGTGTGCCGGCCGGCTGGGGCGCACCGCTCTATGCCAAGCTGGACAGCGAACTCGCGTCGGCCTGTATGAGCATCAATGCGGTGAAGGGCTTCGAGATCGGGGACGGCTTCGCCGCCGCCGCGCTGACCGGCGAACAGAATGCAGACCCGATGCGCGCCGGCAATACCGGCCCCCGCTTCCTTGCCAATCATGCGGGCGGTATTGCGGGCGGCATCGCGACCGGCCAGCCGATTACCTTGCGCGTCGCGTTCAAGCCGACCAGTTCGATCCTGACCCCCGTCGACACGATCACGCGCACCGGCGAGGAGACGCAAATCGCCACGAAAGGCCGCCACGACCCCTGCGTCGGCATCCGCGGCGTGCCCGTCGTCGAGGCGATGACGGCATTGGTTTTAGCCGACCAAGCGTTGCTTCACCGGGGCCAGACGGGCGGCTGAGGCCGCGAAGGGCGGAACACTCTCCATGCTAACCCGTTGGGGTCAAGCAATTTTTGCAGGAGAGAACAATGCGTAAGGTCCTTCCGATCATGGCAGCTGCCATGCTGATCCCGACCGCCGCTTTCGCCCAGACTACGATGGGCGGTTCGACCACCGGCTCCATGGGTGGCCAGACGACGACCACGTCGCCGACCGACCAGAGCACCACCACCACGACGACGCAGAGCCGTTCGTCCAAGTCGATGAAGCGTGGCCGTAGCGGCACCGCCGGTATGAACGGCAGCACGACCGGCACGACGAATTCGACGACGACCACCACCCCCGCCCCGGGCACGACCGACACGATGGGCGGCATGACCGGCACCGGCACGGGTAGCACCACCGGTACGATGGGCGGCACCGGTACGACCGGCACCATGGGCGGTACGTCGACCACGGGTACGATGGGCGGCACCATGGGTGGCACCACCGGCACCACCACGCCGACCCCGTAATCTTTGGCGAATGCCTTAAAAAAAGGCCGGGTGGCTTGGCCACCCGGCCCTTTTTCTATGTCGTCAGTCGGCGAAGGGATCGCGGACCAGGATCGTGTCCTCCCGCTCGGGGCTGGTCGACACCAGCGCGACCGGGCAGCGGATCAGTTCCTCGACGCGGCGGATATACTTGATCGCCTGTGCCGGCAGGTCTGCCCAGCTGCGCGCGCCGGCGGTCGACTCCTGCCAGCCTTCCATCTCTTCGTAGATCGGCTCGACATTCGCCTGATCCGCGGCATGCGCCGGAAAATAGTCGAGCTCCGCGCCATTCAGGCGATAGCCGGTGCAGATTTTCACCGTCTCGAACCCGTCGAGCACGTCGATCTTTGTCAGCGCGATCCCGGTAATGCCGCCGACCGCCGCCGACTGGCGCAGCAAAACCGTGTCGATCCACCCGCAGCGCCGCTTGCGCCCCGTAACGGTGCCAAATTCATGGCCGCGCTGCCCCAACCGCTCGCCGGTCTCGTCGTCCAGCTCGGTCGGGAACGGCCCCGATCCGACGCGCGTCGTATAGGCCTTGGCGATGCCGAGCACGAAGCCGACCGCGGCCGGCCCCAATCCCGAACCGCCCGCCGCGGTGCCTGCGATCGTGTTCGACGAGGTAACGAACGGATAGGTGCCGTGATCGACGTCGAGCAGCACGCCCTGCGCGCCTTCGAACAGGATGCGCTTGCCCCGCCCGCGCGCCTCGTTGAGGTCGCGCCACACCGGCTTGGCGAAGGGGAGGACGAAGCCTGCGATCGCGCGCAGTTCCTCGAGCAGCCCCGCCCGGTCGATCGGCGCCGCACCGAACCCGGCCCGAAGCGCGTCGTGATGCGCCAGCAGCCGGTCGAGCTGCGGCCCCAGATCGTCGAGATGCGCCAGATCGCACACGCGGATCGCGCGGCGACCGACCTTGTCCTCATAGGCCGGACCGATGCCGCGGCGCGTGGTGCCGATCTTACCCGCGCCCGAGGCATCCTCCCGCAGCCCGTCGAGATCGCGGTGCAGCGGCAGGATCAGCGCACAGGTATCCGCGATGCGCAGCGTCTCCGGCGTCGCCGATACGCCCTGCTCGCCCAGCCGCTCGATCTCGGCCTTCAGCGCCCAGGGGTCGAGCACCACGCCATTGCCGATCACCGACGGCGTGCCGCGCACGATGCCCGAGGGCAGCAGCGACAATTTGTAGACGTTCTCGCCGACGACGAGCGTGTGGCCGGCATTATGGCCACCCTGAAAGCGCACGACCATGTCGGCACGCTCGGCGAGCCAGTCGACGATCTTGCCCTTGCCCTCGTCGCCCCATTGCGCGCCGATGACTGCTACGTTGGCCATGGATACAGGTCTCCGCCTGCCGGCGTGATCCCTTGCGCCCTTCGACAGGACTCGGCGCAACGGATGGTCCTGAAATGCGAGGGCGCAGCTACCGGGATGCGGACGGCGGGTCAACCGGGTAGTGGTGGATCACCTTCACCCTGCTGGGCTGGCAGAGGGCAAGGACGAGAACGAAACGATCGTCGGAACTAGAGCGCCCGCGCCGTACCGTCTGCGTACACATGCGTCGCCAGCTGCGCCTCGGGCGTATCGTTCGCCTCCAACGCCGCCACCGTCACCCAGCCGGCCGCGCGCATCGCCGCACCCGCGTCGGCCGGCGTGCCGAAGGGCAGGAAGAGGCGGCGGCGCTCGACCGGGCCGGCGGTCGCCAGAATTGCGTCGGCGTAGAGCGAGAAGCCCGTGGCCGCTTCTTCCGCCCCGCCTTCGTGCATCACGGTATAGGTCCCGCCGCGGCCCACCTCGCGCGGCGCCCCGGCGATGAACAGCGAGAACCCCAGCCACGTCTGATATTCGAAGCCATGCCGCTCGGTCGGGTCGAGCGTCAGCGCGACGCCCTCCCCAAGCCCGGCGGCAATCGCGGCGAGGCCGTCAAGCCGGCTCGCCAGCACGCCATCACGATCGAACGCGCGCAGTCGCTCCAGTGCCGATGCGAACGGCCCCGCCGCCTCGACCAGCGGCAGATAGTCGGGTGCCAGCGCCGCCACCGCGCCAGCATCCTTGGCGTCCAGCCGATCGCGTAACGTGTCGATCTTGTCCGCCGCGACCGGGAACGGCCCGGCGGCCAGCGTATCGACCAGATCGGGCAAGGTGAAGTCGATCGACAGCCCGCTCGCCCCCGCCGCGGTCAGCGCCGACACCGCGACCGCCACCACTTCCTGCGCCGCGGGAATCGAATCGAGGCCGATCAGCTCGCAGCCGATCTGCCGCCATTCGCGCGCCGGCGCGAGTTCGGGACTGCGCAGCTTCAGCACGGGGCCGGCATAGGACAGGCGCACGGGCCGGGGATGATGCCCCATCCGCGTTGCCGCGATGCGCGCGATCTGTGCGGTCACGTCCGGCCGGATCGCGAGCGTTCGCTGCGACACGGGATCGACGTAGCGCACCGCATCGGTCAGCGCGCCGTCCTTCAACCGCGATCCCAACGCATCGGCATATTCCACCAAGGGCGGATCGGCGCGCTCGTAACCATAGAGGCGCGCCGCCTCCAGCGCGCGCGCCTCGATCGCCGCGGCGGCATCGGCATGGGGCGGCAGGCGGTCGCGAAAACCTTCGGGAAGCAGGGGAGTCATGATCACGCCGCCCTATCGCCAGCCGCGGGACCGGGCAACGCCGTATCGCGGCGCTGCCCGGCCCATCATCAGAACGCCAAGCCCATTGCGGTCTTCACGCCGGGCAGCGCCTTCACCTTCGCGAGCAGGTCCGCGCTCACCGCTTCGTCGACCGACAGCAGCAGGACCGCCTCACCGCCTGCCGAACGGCGGCCGAGGTGGAAGGTGCCGATGTTGACGCCCGCCTCGCCCAGCGTCGTGCCGAGACGGCCGATGAAGCCCGGCGCGTCCTCGTTGACGACGTAGAGCATCGGGCCGGCCAGATCGGCCTCCACCTTGATGCCGAACAGCTCGACCAGGCGCGGCGCCTGATCGCCGAACAGCGTGCCCGCGACCGAGCGTTCGCCGTCCGCGGTCTTCACCGACACGCGCAGCAGCGTGTGGTAATCGCCCTCGCGCTCGGTCCGCACCTCACGCACCTCGACACCGCGATCACGGGCGAGCAGCGGTGCGTTGACCATGTTCACCGTGTCGGTCTGGTTGCGCAGGAACCCGGCGAGCACCGCACTGACGATCGGCTTGGCATTCAGGTCTGCCGCCGCGCCTTCGGTATGCACCGAGATGCGGCTGATCGCACCGGTGGTGAGCTGGCCGACGAGCGAACCCAGCTTCTCTGCAAGCGCCATATAGGGCTTCAGCTTCGGCGCTTCCTCGGCCGACAGGCTCGGCATGTTGAGCGCGTTGGTGACGCCGCCCGACACCAGGAAGTCGGCCATCTGCTCGGCGACCTGAATCGCGACATTGACCTGCGCTTCGGTGGTCGATGCGCCGAGGTGCGGCGTGCTGACGAAGTTCGGCGTGCCGAACAGCGGCGATGCCTTGGCCGGCTCCTCTACGAACACGTCGAGCGCGGCGCCGGCGATATGGCCCGAATCGAGCCCCGCCTTCAGCGCCGCCTCGTCGATCAGGCCGCCGCGCGCACAATTGATGATGCGCACGCCCTTCTTGGTCTTGGCGAGGTTTTCCGCCGACAGGATGTTGCGCGTCTGGTCGGTCAGCGGCGTGTGCAGCGTGATGAAGTCGGCGCGGGCGAGCAATTCGTCGAGCGTCACCTTCTCGACGCCCATCTCGATCGCACGTTCCGGCGTCAGGAACGGATCGAACGCCACGACCTTCATCTTCAGGCCACGCGCGCGGTCGGCGACGATGCTGCCGATATTGCCGGCACCGATCAGGCCCAGCGTCTTCGCGGTCAGCTCGACGCCCATGAAGCGGTTCTTTTCCCACTTGCCCGCCTGCGTCGAGGCATCCGCCTCGGGCAGTTGGCGTGCGAGCGCGAACATCAGCGCAATGGCATGTTCGGCGGTGGTGATCGAATTGCCGAACGGCGTGTTCATCACCACGACGCCCTTGGCGCTCGCCGCGGGGATATCGACATTGTCGACGCCGATGCCGGCGCGGCCGACGACCTTAAGGTTGGTCGCGTGCTCGAGGATATCCTTGGTGACCTTGGTCGAGCTGCGGATGGCGAGGCCGTCATACTGGCCGATGATCGCCTTCAGTTCGTCCGGCGTCTTGCCGGTGATCTCGTCGACCTCGACGCCGCGCTCGCGAAAGATCTGCGCGGCCTTGGGGTCCATTTTGTCGCTGATGAGGACTTTGGGCATAAGAGTGTCCTTGAAGAGATACGCCGTCACCCCGGCCTTGAGCCGGGGTCCCGCTTAATTGCAGCGGGCAGCGGGAAGAAGCGGGACCCCGGGTCAAGCCCGGGGTGACAATGAGGATTAAGCCGCAGCCTTGGCGGTCGCGTACGCCCAGTCGAGCCAGGGACCGAGCGCCTCGATATCCGCTGTATCGACCGTCGCGCCGCACCAGATGCGCAGGCCCGGCGGGGCATCGCGATATCCGGCGACGTCGAAGGCGGCGCCTTCCTTTTCCAGCGCGCCGGCCATCGCCTTGATGAACGCCTCGTCGGCGCCCTCCACGGTCAGGCACACGCTGGTCTTCGACCGCGATGCCGGGTCGGCGGCAAGATGGCCCAGCCAATCGCGTGTCTCGACGATCCGGTCGAGCGCCGCGGCATTGGCGTCCGATCGCGCGATCAGCCCGCCCGCGCCCAGCGACTTCGCCCATTCGAGGCTGGCGATGCAATCCTCCACCGCCAGCATCGACGGCGTGTTGATCGTCTCGCCCTTGAAGATCCCCTCGGTCAGCTTGCCCTTCGACACCAGGCGGAACACCTTGGGCAAAGGCCAGGCGGGCGTGTAGCTTTCCAGCCGCTCGACCGCGCGAGGGCCGAGGATCAGGACGCCATGACCGCCCTCGCCACCCAGCACCTTCTGCCAGCTGAACGTCGCGACATCGATCTTCGACCAGTCGATATCATAAGCGAACACGCCGCTGGTCGCGTCGGCGAAGGACAGGCCCTCGCGGGTTTCCGGGATAAAGTCCGCGTTCGGCACGCGGACGCCGCTGGTGGTGCCGTTCCAGGTGAACAGCACGTCGTTCGTCCAGTCGATCTGGCCGAGGTCGGGCAGCTGGCCATAATCGGCGCGGATGACGGTGGGGTCGATCTTGAGCTGCTTGACGGCATCCGTCACCCAGCCTTCACCGAAGCTTTCCCACGCGAGCGCGGTCACGGGTCGCGCGCCCAGCATCGTCCACATCGCCATCTCGAACGCGCCCGTGTCGCTGCCCGGCACGATGCCGATGCGGTGCGTGTCCGGCAGGTTAAGCAGCTCGCGCATCAGGTCGATGCAATATTGCAGGCGCTGCTTGCCGATCTTTGAGCGATGCGAACGGCCGAGCGAATCGGTAGCGAGCTTCGACGCATCCCAGCCCGGAGGCTTGGCACAGGGACCGGAGCTGAAGAAGGGGCGTGCCGGCTTGGTGGTCGGCTTGGTCGCACCCGTAACGTCGGGTGCGGTGGCGGTATCCGTCAATGTATCTCTCCTCACAGAGAGCGCGCGCCGCGTTGGGACGGCGTGGCCCGCCGACGGCCCTAGTGGCACGTGCCGACGCTGGCAACTCAAAAGGCGCGCAAAAGTTCGGATCGACCATTTGCGCGGGCTGCACGATACTAACCTGACAGTGCGAAGGGGGATGAGGCCATGGACATTGCGGCAGCGCCGAAGACAGGCGCGAAGGCGACCGTGGCGTGGCTATGGATATGGCTGGCCTGTCAGGCCGCGGTCGCGGCCTATGCCGTCTTTGCCCTGAACAGCGTGGCGGCCTTCGGCGGCACGCCCTCACCCGACCGTCTTGCCCAAGCGGCACCGGTCGGCGAGGCGATCGGCTTGGTCGCGATCCTGGTCCATCTCGTCACGATCGTGATGGTCCTGCGCTGGGTGTATCGCGCCGCCGTCCGTGCGCATGCACTGAGCGACCGGATCGCGGTGTCGCCGGGCTGGGCGGTCGGACGATTCTTTCTTCCCGTGCTCAACCTGTGGCGCCCGTTTCGCGGCATGGTCGAAATCTGGCGGACGAGCGTCGATCCGGTCGCGCCCGACACGGTGCCGGTGCCGGTGCCAGCGCTGCTGCGCTGGTGGTGGGGGTTGTGGCTGCTCGCCAATCTGTTCGGACCGATCGGCGGACCGCTGATGGATGAGGCGCACCGTGCGTCGCACCTCGCGGCCGCACGCTGGGCGGACGTGGTGCTGCTCGCGATCGACGTACCGCTCGTCATCCTGCTGGTGCGGATTGTCAGGCAGGTTTCGGCGCGACAGGCCGCGCTGCTGACGCAACGGGGCACGACCGCGCGCTGATCCCGGCCATCGCCGGGAAAGCCCCTCGACAGGGCACCCTCGATCGGAGAATGTTCGAATCGGACACATTGCCGATAGGAGCCGTCATGACGACCGACCCTAAACGCCCCGCGCGCCGCGCCACCATCCTCGTCTGGCTCTGGCTGGCCAGCGATATCGCCATCGCGCTGGCCAGCCTGTGGCAGATCAACGCCCTCGGCGGGTTCGGCGGCCCGATGCGCGATCATGCCGCCATCGAACTCTCCGACGATATTGCGGCGGTGACCGGCGGCGTGTTCATGCTGATGTTTCTCCTCAGCGGTGTCGCCGTCCTGCGCTGGATTTTCCTGGTCAACCGCAACGCGCATCAGTGGAGCGAAACCATGACCATTTCGCCCGGCTGGAACGTCGGCTGGTTCTTCGTGCCGATCGCGACGCTATGGAAGCCGTTCGTCGGCGTGCGCGAGAGCTGGGCGGCGACCGTGTCACCCGACGATCCGGAGGCGGTGACCACGCCCTATTGGATGCGCGTCTGGTGGGGTCTGTGGCTCGCGACCAACGTGTTCGGCTAGGTGACCTTCCGCGCGACGATGGCGGCGAAGGACGTCGCCACCGCGATCGAGGCCAATTGGCTGTATGTGCTCGGCCTCGCCATCGACGTCCCGCTCGCGATCCTGCTGGTGAAGCTGATGACCGAGCTGTCGTCGCTCCAGCGGCACCGGTTGTCGTAACCCCCCTATCGCCGAGCGTGCCGATCGCCGAACGTCCCCGGGCTGGGACTGGGGGGCATGTGCGTATTGCGGTAAACAGGGTTTGGACGGCGGCCGCCTTGCTTGCGCTCGCCGGTTGCGGCAGCCGCGAGCGGCCTGCGCCTGCGCCGGCGCGCGCACCCCGCGCGTCGATCGCGACCCCGTCGATTCGCGAGACCGCGCAATGCCTCGCCGACTTGCGCGCCATGAATGTCGCCTATCGCGTGCTGCCGGACAAGGATTACGGCAACGGCTGCGGCCTGTCGGGCGCGGTGCAGCTGGTCGAAATCGGCGTGCCCGTCCCCGGCCTGGGCGCGGTCCGCTGCGGCGAGGCACGCGCTTTTTCAGCCTGGGTACGCAATGCGGTGGCCCCCGCCGCTTACCAGATCCTGGGCAGCGAACTCGCGAGCGTGCAGAGCATGGGCAGCTATGCCTGCCGCAACGTCGTCGGCACGGCGCACGGCAATCGCCGCTCCGGCCACGCGATCGCCAACGCGATCGACATCGGCGGCGTCACGCTGAAAGACGGGCGGCGCGTCTCGATCCTCAATGACTGGACCTCGCCGGACCCGGCGGTGCAGCGCTTCCTGACGACGATCCACGCCTCGGCTTGCCGGCGGTTCGGCACGGTCCTGTCGCCGGCTTATAACGCCGCGCACCGCAACCATCTGCACCTGGAAGACGATCATGCCGGCCTGTGCCGATAGGCCGTTGAGCGGGCCGAAGCTTTGCTCTACTTCCCTCGGATGACCGATACACGCGTACCCGAGCGGGTCTTCCCCCGCGCCAGCCAGGATGCCGCCTCCGCCCAACAGGCGATCTCGACGCCGCAGACCGAGCACCCCGCCTACAAGCTCGCCTTTCAGGACATGGACTTCCTGCTGCGCGAGGATCTGCGCCCCGTCCGCTTCCAGCTCGAACTGCTGAAGCCCGAGCTGCTGCTGGAAGAGGCAAAGATTGCCTCCACCTTCGTCATGTACGGCTCGGCGCGCATTCCGGAGCCCGCCAAGGCGCAGGCGATGCTGGAGCTTGCCACCGACGACACCAGCCGCGCGATCGCGCAGCGGCTGGTCGACAAGAGCCGCTATTATGAGGTCGCACGCGAACTCGCGCAGATCGCCAGCCGCGTGCCGCGCGACCAGAAGGGGATGCGCCAGTTCGTCGTCTGCTCCGGGGGCGGCCCGTCGATCATGGAAGCAGCCAACCGCGGCGCGACTGATGTCGGCGCCGAATCGATCGGCCTCAACATCGTCCTGCCGCACGAACAGGCGCCCAATCCCTATGTCACGCCGTCGCTAAGCTTCCAGTTCCACTATTTCGCGCTGCGCAAGATGCACTTCCTGCTCCGCGCCCGCGCGCTGGCCGCCTTCCCCGGCGGGTTCGGCACGTTCGACGAACTGTTCGAACTGCTGACGCTGATCCAGACCGGCAAGATCAAGCCGATCCCCGTGCTGCTGTTCGGCCGCGAATTCTGGGAAAAGGTGGTGAACTTCCAGGCGCTGGTCGACGAAGGCGTCGTCAGCCAGCGCGATCTCGGCATCTTCACCTATGTCGAAACCGCCGAAGAGGCGTGGGACGTCGTGCGGGCGTTCTACGAAGAACAGGCCAAGCAGGAAGGCTGAGCGGGGGCGCGCCTGTCAGTGCGGCAACGCGCCATCTGACGGAGTACCCGTTTCCCTTCGACTTCCGCTACCCACCGTCACCCCGGGCTTGACCCGGGGTCCCGCTTTGGACGTCACGTAAGCCTGCGTTGCTGCCGGAGGCGAAGCGGGACCCCGGCTCAAGGCCGGGGTGACGGGTGATGGGTAACCGGGTCTTGCCGCCCCCTCGCGGCATGGTGGCCCCCGGAACCAGTCCGGGGTGACGGATCGCTTTCGGCAGACTTTTAGCCCAAAGATGCGGCTTACTTCCCCGCCTTCGCGCCTTCCTTGGCGGCATTGGGATCGACCGACGGTGCGCCCGATGCGGGCGTGCCGGTGTTGCCGAGGTTGTTCGCGGCGTCGGTGTTGGTGATCGAATCCTTGGCGGCGTTGGTCGCAGGCTTTTCCGCGCCTTCCTTCGCCGGCGCAGCGCCCGCGGCCGGTGCCGCCGGCAGCGGCAGGTTCGAACCCTGGCTGTTCAGATAGGCGATGACGTTGGCGCGATCCTGCGCATTGCCGAGGCCGGCGAAGGTCATCTTCGTGCCCGGCGCGAACTTGCGCGGGCTGGTCAGCCACGCGTTCATCTTGTCAAAGTCCCAATTGCCGCCGACGCCCTTCAGCGCGTCGGAGAAGGCGAAGCCGCCCTTGCCCTGGCCGATCGGTTCGCCGAGCGTCGCGTAGAGGTTCGGGCCGATGCCGTTCGCCCCGCCCTGGTTGACGGTGTGGCAGGCGGCGCACTTCTTGAAGACTTCGGCGCCCTTGGCGACATCGGCGGTCGGCAGCAGTGTCGCGATCGGCACCGCAGCGGCCTCGCCGCCGCCACCGGCTTCCTCGACGCCCTCGATCGCATAGCCCATCTTTTCGGGGCGCTCGCTGTGGAAGGCCATGCCGCCGACGATCGACAGACCGAGCGCGAGCCCGCAGGCTGCCAGCGTCCACCCGGCGATCGTATTGGTGCGGTTATCCATCTGCCTAACGCTGCCCCTGTTTTATACTTTGCGCAGCGAACCCATAGGAAAGCCGCGGGCCGTCCGCAAGCATCGCTTGCCGGTCGCGGCCCACGCCACTAGGCCCGCGGCCCCATGGAGACCTACGCCGCCCCCGCCCGCCCGATCGTCGCCGCGATGACCGCCGCCGCCGCCGCCGAGCCGGAACGCGCCGTCGCCTTTCAGGGCGCGCCGGGCGCGAACAGCCATGTCGCCGTCACCGAATCCTTTCCCGGCGGCCTGCCTTTGCCCTGTTTCAGCTTCGAAGATGCGATCGACGCGGTGCGCGACGGGCGTGCCGATTGTGCGGTGATCCCGATCGAAAACTCGCTGCACGGCCGCGTCGCCGACATGCATTTCCTGCTGCCGGAATCGGGGCTGGTCATCACCGGCGAGCATTTCCTGTCGATCCGCCACGCCTTGATGGGACCCGGCACGCGCGACCAGGTGCGCGAGGCGATGAGCCACCCGCAGGCGCTGGGCCAATGCCGTCACTGGCTGAAGGCGCACGGCATCGCGCAGGCCGCCTATCCCGACACCGCTGGTGCCGCCGCCTACGTGGCCGAGCTGGGCGATCCGGCGATCGCGGCGCTTGCCCCGCCGGGCGCGGCGGCGATCTATGGCCTCAACCTGCTGGGCGTCGATATCGCCGATGCCGAACATAATACGACGCGCTTCGTCGTGCTGGCGCGGGGCGGCAAGCTGCCGGTCGGCGAGGGCCCGTGGATGACGACGCTGATCTTCGAGGTAAAGAATATCCCCGCCGCGCTCTACAAGGCGATGGGCGGCTTCGCGACCAATGGCGTCAACATGACCAAACTGGAAAGCTATCAGCGCGGCGGCCAGTTCGTGGCGACCGAATTCTTCTGCGATATCGAGGGGAAGCCGGGCGACCCCGCGGTCGACCGCGCGCTGGAGGAACTGGGTTTCCATTCCAAATGGGTGCGCGTGCTCGGCACCTATCGCCGGGCGCGGGCGCGGGGCTGATCAGCCCGGATCGCGATCGACGATATCATAGTGGATGCGCACCCACGCACCGATCTGCGGCTTGCCGTTGATCCGCGGCGGACGGACCTTGAACTGCCACGCCGCCTCGCGCAGCGCGCGGGCCAGCCCCAGGCCGGGGCGCGAATCGCCCAGCTGGACGCAGTCCTCGACACGGTAATTGGGGGCGGTCTTGCACGCGATCTCGCCCCACGATCCCGCCGGCAGCTCGCGCGGCATGTACGGGCCGGTCTGCGATGCGCTGGGCCGCACATACCATTCGGCGGCATAGAGCCGCTGGCCGCCGGGGCCGATGCCCGCCGACGCGCTCGTCTCGCCCGCGTCGCCGTCACCCTGACCGTCCGCCGCGGCCAGCTGTTTGCCGGCGCTGCCGCCCGATCGGGTCGAGGGCATCTTGCCGACGTCGGACGCGCGAAAATCGTTCCGGCTGAGCACCAGATAGCCGGGGAACGGCGTCTCGACCGGGGGCGGCACCGGCGTGTCGTCGGCGGGCGTCCGGGGTGCGGCGGGCGGTTCGGGCGCGGTGCGCCGGCTCGCCCGCGCGGCGCGCGCAGGCGCCTTCGCACTTTTCGTCGCAGTCGACTGATTATCCCCAATCGGCAGCATGTTGACGGTGAGCGAGCGGCCCGGCTCCTTCTGCACGTCGAACACGGGAGCCAGATGGATCAGCAGCCAGACGAGCAGCAGGTGCGCGGCAATGGTCAGCGCCAGCGACAGCGCTCGACGACGGTCCGACGATGGCTGATAGGACCGCATCGAAGGCGGCGCCTAGCGCGCGGCGATGACGGCCGCAATGGGCCGGCCGCTCGGCAAACGAAAAGGCCTCAGCGCGCGGGCAGACGCGCGATGGCGATACCGCCGGCCAGCACGGCGGCATCCTCGACGAAGCCGGTCGCGGTCTGTCCCCAGCGCCGCATGCCATAGCGCCGCAGCGCGAGACCCGCATAGGCCGCGGCCACCGCGGTCGTGGCGGCGACGAGCGCGCTCGTCACGCGCCGCCGCTCCGCAAGCGCTGCCCCCGCAAATCCGGCGCTCATCGCGCGGGCGATCAGGCCCGGCGGGATCGTGCGGTCGGGGGCGGTCGCCATCTTGTCCCCCGTCATCTCCGCCGCCGCCATCGCAACCGCGCCCCCGGCGCCGACCGGATGCGCCAACAGGCGAGTGCCCGGCATCTCGGCCGACAGCGTCCCCCGCCGCGCCGCACCAGCGACCACCGCCAGCGGCGTCATGCCGCGCTGGCCCGCGACGAGGCCGATCAGGAAAGAGCGTAGCATGAAGGACATCCCATAATGGCGTTGCCCGGGTCATAACCCGCGCTACGCCAACGGGTTGCCCGGGGCTCAGCCGAGCGCCGCCATCTTTTCCTCGGCCTCGCGATCCATTTGCGCGCGGCTCTTCTTCTCCGCGGCGGTCTTCAACTGGCCGCAGGCGGCGTCGATGTCCCGGCCGCGCGGGGTACGCACCGGCGCCGAGATGCCCGCTTCGAAGATGATGTCGCTGAACCGACGCACCCGCTCCGGCGTCGACGTATCGTACGGCGCACCCGGCCAGGGGTTGAACGGGATCAGATTGACCTTGGCGGGCAGCTTGTACTTGCGCAGCAGGCGGACGAGCTCGTGCGCTTCCGCATCCGAATCGTTCTTGTCCTTCAGCATCACATATTCGAACGTGATGCGGCGCGCGTTGTTGGCGCCGGGATAGTCGGCGCACGCCTGCAACAACTCCTCGATGCCGTATTTCTTGTTGAGCGGCACGATCTCGTCGCGCACCTCCTTGGTCACGGCATGCAGCGACACGGCGAGGTTGACGCCGATCTCTTCGCCCGCGCGCGCCATCATCGGCACGACGCCGCTGGTGCTGAGCGTGATGCGGCGCTTCGACAGCGCCAGGCCGTCGCCGTCCATCACCAGCTTCAGCGCATCGCGGACGCTATCAAAGTTATACAGCGGCTCGCCCATGCCCATCATCACGATGTTGGTGAGCATCCGCCCCTCGGGCTGGCTCGGCCATTCGCCCAGCGCGTCGCGCGCCAGCATCACCTGCCCGACGATCTCGCCCGCGGTCAGGTTGCGGACGAGACGCATCGTGCCGGTATGGCAGAAACGGCAGTTGAGCGTGCAGCCGACCTGGCTCGACACGCACAGCGTCCCGCGATCGGCATCGGGGATGAACACCGCCTCATAATCCTGCCCGTCGGGCGAGCGCAGCAGCCATTTACGCGTGCCGTCGGTCGACACCTGCGCCTCGACCACCTCCGGCCGGCCGATGACGAAACGCTGCTCCAGCCAGGGATGCTGCGCCTTGGCGATATCGGTCATCGCCGAAAACTCGGTCGCGCCGCGATTGTACAGCCAGTGCCAGATCTGCTTGGCGCGCAGCTTCGCCTGCCGCGGCTCCATGCCGGCGTCGAGCAGTGTCTGGCGGAGTTCGTCCTTGCCGAGGCCGATGAGGTCGATCCGACCATCCTCGCGCAGCGTCTTCGCGCGCGGCACGGGCACAGGATCGATATGGCCCGGAATGGGCATGGGGGGCGCAACGCTGTCGAGCATCGCGGGCCTATAGCGGAAAACCGCGTCCATTTCCATCCCGCCGCCGGGACGGGCTATCCGACGCAGCCCAGGGTCGCCGCATCGATGGCGGTGGCGGCACCGGCGAGCGAGTAGACGTCGGCGAAGGGGCGCCCCCCGCCGCCCACCGCCTCGACGCTCATGCTGCGGCCCGAGCGCAAGGCGGCGACGATCGCGCGGTCGCTGGGTGCATCGGTCGCCCAGGCGTCGAGCCCGCCCGCGGCGAGTTCGAACCGGCGCTCGCCGATGGTCAGCGTGACGGGGGCGGAGCGGTCGCGCTCCCGCGACAGGCGGATGTGGAGCGAGGCGCTGAGGCCGCGGCCCGGCCAGCTCGCGACGCTCGCCCAGCCCGCGCTGCGTCCCCCCGCCGTCACCGGCCGAGCGATGGCATAGCAGCGGTGCGGCGCCGCATCACGGAACGCGCCCCAGCCCTTGTAGACGCCCAGCGTCTCGCGTGCCGCCGCGGGCCCCGCGACCGCCATCGCCAGCAGCAGGACCGCCCCCAGCCTCACGCGGGGGCGTGGCCCGTACCGCGGTGTACGAGCGTTTCGACGCCGCCTTCGATCATCACCAGCGATCCTTGCGCCAGGCCGTCGGCGATCGGCGCGCGCCATTCGGGGTGATCGGGCAGACCCGTCATGACACCCCGCAGCACCCGGCTGGAAATGCCGTGCATGATCACCAGCCGGTCGCCGGGATCGTCCGCGGTCGCTTCCAGCCATGCGGTCACGCGCGCCGCAATCGCCTCATAATCCTCGCCATCGGGGGCGGGACGCAGCAGGCCCTCGGGGGTGATCACCGGCCCCACCTCCCCAACGACATCGGCATAATAGCGCCCGCCCCAGCGCCCCATGCCGATTTCCACCAGCCGCGCGTCATGATGCGCGCCATGCCAGTCGAGTTCCAGACGCTCGGCGATCACCGCCAGCGTCTGCAACGCGCGGCCTGTCGGCGAGGCCCACAAGGTCAGCGCCGGCGCCGCCCCCAGCGTATCGCGCAGCGCCCGCCCCATCTCATCGGCCTGCGCAAAGCCCGCGCGGGTCAGCGGCGTATGCGGGGCATCGCCCTGCAACCGTCGGGCGGCATTGAACACGGTTTCGCCATGTCGCGCGATAAAGTCGCGGCCCTTGCGGACCGGCACAATGGTGGACGTCATCCCCGCTGTCTCGGATTGCTGTGGCGTAAAAGCAACGGTTTTCCGTGTTTAGCTGAGGTTCATGCAACGCCGTTCCGTCTGGGCCATTGACCCATCGCGCCCCAGCGTTCGGGGCGCCCGTCATACGGAGTAGCTTATGCGTAACCTGATTCTCGCCGCGGTGGCCACCACCGCCCTCGCCGCCCCCGCGTTCGCGCAGACCACCACTGGCGCCCCCTTTACCGGCCTGCGCATCGAAGGCGTCGCCGGCTATGACGCGCTGAAGGACGGCCACGACACCAGCGACGGCTTCGTCTACGGCGGCGCGGTCGGCTATGACGTGCAGCTCAACAATCTCGTCGTCGGCGCCGAGGGCGAGCTGACCGGATCGACCACCGACACGCGCACTGACAATCTGATCAACACCGGCGATCGTTTCCGCGTCGGCATGGGCCGCGACGTCTATCTCGGCGCGCGCGTCGGCGTGCCGCTCAACCCGACCACGCTCGCTTATGCCAAGGGCGGCTATACCAACGCCCGCGTCGACACCCGCTACACGCAAGGGACGACCGAGACGCGCGATCACACCGATCTCGACGGCTTCCGCCTCGGCGCGGGCCTGGAGCATCAGATCGGCGCGAACACCTATATCAAGGGCGAATATCGCTACTCGAACTACGGCAAGGCCGACAATTCGGTCGGCCGCTACAATATCGACGTCGATCGCCACCAGCTTGTTGCCGGCGTCGGCATGCGCTTCTGACGGTCAGCCCTCTCCCGCCACCCCGGCTCTTCGGCCGGGGTGACGGATCAGGGGCAGGACGGCACCGGATTTGCGGCCAATCCGCTAACCGGCTGTTAACCGGAATCGCCCGAGGGGTCGGAGTGCTTGCTCCGACCCCTTTTTCGTGGGTAGGACTGATGAGGAACACGCCCCGGACTCGGGGGACGGGGGATATCCATGAAGGCGACGATCGAACGTGCAACGCTCCTCAAGGGACTGAGCCATGTCCAGTCCGTCGTGGAGCGGCGCAACACCATTCCGATCCTGTCGAACGTGCTGCTCGAGGCGACGGCCGAGGGCCAGCTGCGGCTGATGGCGACGGACCTCGATTTGCAGATCAACGAATCGGTGCAGGCCGCGGTCGACCAGCCGGGTTCGACCACCGTGTCGGCACACACCCTGTTCGACATCGCGCGTAAGCTGCCCGAAGGCGCGCAGGTGCAGCTGACCGCCGCCGAAGGCCGCATGACGATCGTCGCCGGCCGCGCGCGCTTCAGCCTTGGCACGCTGCCGCGCGACGACTTTCCCGTGATCGCCGAGGGCGAGCTGCCGACGCAGTTCGAAATTCCGGCGGACACGCTGAAGCAGATCATCGACAAGACGCGCTTCGCCATCTCGACCGAAGAGACGCGCTATTACCTCAACGGCATCTTCCTGCACGTCCAGGACGAAGCATCGGAGCCGACGCTGAAGGCGGCCGCCACCGACGGCCACCGCCTGGCCCGCGTCACGCTGCCGCGCCCCGAGGGCGCTGCGGGCATGCCCGACGTGATCGTGCCGCGAAAGTGCGTCGGTGAACTGCGCAAGCTGCTCGACGAGATCGACGGCTCGGTCGGCGTCTCGCTGTCGGGCACCAAGATCCGCTTCGACCTCGGCAATGCCATCCTGACCAGCAAGCTGATTGACGGCACGTTCCCGGATTACAGCCGCGTCATCCCGACCGCGAACGACAAGATCCTGAAGCTCGATCCCAAGAGCTTCATGGAGGGCGTCGACCGCGTGTCGACCATCGCGACCGAAAAGACGCGCGCGGTGAAGATGGCGCTTGATCGCGACAAGATCACTTTGTCGGTCACCAGCCCCGAAAACGGCACCGCCGCCGAAGAGGTGCCGGGCGATTATGCCGCGATGCCGTTCGAAATCGGCTTCAACAGCCGCTATCTGCTCGACATCCTCGGCCAGATCGATGGCGATGTGGTGGAAGTGCATCTCAACGATGCCGCCGCCCCGACGCTGATCCGCGAAAACGACAAGGCGCCCGCACTCTACGTGCTCATGCCGATGCGCGTCTGATTCGGCTAAGCGGCGGGGTCTGCGCGCATCCTTGCGTGCGTCCCGCTGCTGCCCCATAGCGACGCGCATGGATACGCCGATCGAAACCCTGTCGTTCGAAGATGCTTTGAAGGAACTGGAACGCATCGTCAGCCGCCTCGAAAGCGGTGAAGCGACGCTCGACGAATCGATCCAGCTTTACGAACGCGGCGATCGGCTGCGCCAGCGCTGCGCCGATCGCCTCGACGCAGCCCAGGCCCGGATCGAGGCGATCCGCCTGGATGCCGAGGGCAAGGCTGCCGGCACCCGCCCCTTTGCAGCCGGCTGATCCGATGACCAGCGCGACCGCGCCCTCGCTCGAACAGGCGCTCGCCGCCGTCGCTGCGGATATCGACGCACGCTTCGACCGGCTGCTCACTGTACCCGACGATCCGCGCGCCGACCTCTACAAGGCTATGCGCCATGCCGCGATCGGTGGCGGCAAGCGACTGCGCCCCCTGCTGCTGTGCGCGACCGCCGACCTGTTCGGCGTCGACCGCGACTGCGCGGGCGAGGTCGCGATGGCGGTCGAGGCGATCCACGTTTATTCGCTGATCCATGACGATCTGCCTGCGATGGACGACGACGACATGCGCCGCGGCAAGCCGACGGTCCACAAGGCGTTCGACGAGGCGACCGCGATCCTGGCGGGCGACTGCCTGCACGCCCTCGCCTTCGAAGTGCTCGCCGATCCCGAGACGCATGCCGACCCCTTCGTTCGCGCCGAACTGGTGATGGAACTGGCGCGCGCCTCCGGCCCGTCGGGCATGGCGGGCGGGCAGATGATGGACTTGGTCGCCGAACGCATGACGTTCGACCTCGCCACCGTCACCCGGCTTCAGCAGATGAAGACCGGTGCGCTGATCGGCGTGTCGGTGGAAATGGGCGCAATCCTGGGCCGCGTTCCGCCAGAGGGACGCCGCAGCTTGCGCGGCTATGCGCACGACCTGGGCCTCGCCTTCCAGATCGCCGACGACCTGCTCGACGCCGAGGGCGACGAGGCGGTGGTCGGCAAGGCGCTGCGCAAGGACGGTGCGGCCGGCAAGGAGACGTTCCTGTCGCTGCTCGGCGTCGACCGCGCGCGCGACCAATGCCGCATGCTGGTCGACCAGGCGATCGCGCACCTGCATGGTTTCGGGCCTGAGGCCGATGTGCTCCGCGCGATTGCGCGCTACGTCGTCGAGCGGGATCGCTGACCGACATTCATCCAACACTATAATGATCGAACACAGGGGGCGGACATGAGCGAGCGGATCGGCGTCTATCCGGGCACCTTCGACCCCATCACTTTGGGGCACATGGACATCATCCGCCGTGGCGCCAAGCTGGTCGACCGGCTGGTGATCGGCGTGACCACCAACCCCTCCAAGTCCCCCATGTTCAGCCTCGACGAGCGGATGGCGATCGTCCGCCGCGAGGTGGAGGGGATCGCCGGATCGATCGACGTCGTTGCCTTCGATTCGCTGCTGATGGACTTCGCCGAGCGCGAGGGCGCGAAAGTCATCGTCCGCGGCCTGCGCGCCGTCGCCGATTTCGAGTATGAATATCAGATGGCGGGCATGAACCAGCAGATCAATCCGCGCGTCGAAACCGTCTTCCTGATGGCCGACGTCGCGCTGCAGCCGATCGCCAGCCGTCTGGTCAAGGAAATCGCGATGTTTGGCGGGCCGATCCAGCGCTTCGTCACGCCGACCGTGTGCGAGGAAGTGGTGGCACGGGTCGAAAAGCTAGGCCGCCGGGGCAGCTGACGCCCCCTTCCCCTCCCCGTCACCCCGGACTCGTTCCGGGGTCCACCGGACCGCGGGGGAATGGCAAGAGCCTCCAACCATCCCCCTCGCCGCAGAGTGGACCCCGGAACCAGTCCGGGGTGACGAAAGAGTGAGGCACCCGCCCGCCCCATTGCCGCCACGATGTTCAGTTTGGTGCAACCTGCGATTTGCTCTAAGCCGCACCGCATCACCTAGGTTGGGAATCTCATGCGCCCGTTCGCCCGTCTGTTTGCGTTTCTGTTGTGCCTGTTCGCCGCGCCTGCCTTTGCGCAGAGCGCACCCGGCACCGACGACGTCACCCAGCGTGCGACGCCGCCGCTGACCACCGATAAGGAAAACCTCTGGCTGCTCGACCTGTCGGACGGTGGCCGCGTCACCATCTGGCTGCGTCCCGACGTGGCGCCCAAGATGGTCGAGCGGATCAAGACGCTGACCCGCCAGCATTTCTATGACGGCCTCGCCTTCCACCGCGTGATCGACGGCTTCATGGCGCAGGGCGGCGACCCCAAGGGCGACGGCACCGGCGGATCGACGCTGCCCAACGTGCCGTCGGAGTTCAACTATCTGCCCCACGTCCGCGGTGCGGTGTCGGCGGCACGTGCGGACGATCCGAACAGCGCGAACAGCCAGTTCTTCATCGTCTTCCAGCCGAAGCTCAGCCTCGACAAGAAATATACCGTCTTCGGCCGGGTGATCGACGGCATGCAATACGTTGACGCAATCCAGCGTGGCGAGCCGCCCGCGGATCCGACCAAGATCGTCCACGCGTATATCGCCGCCGACAATCCTCCTGCCTACACCCCCGCGCCTGCTCCGGCCCCGGTGACGCTCGGCGCGCCGGTGACGCTGCCCGGCGGCGAATCGGCTGGCACCGCTGCGCCGAAGAAGGCGGTCGCCCCGGCCCGCAAGACGGCACCCGCCAAGAAGGCGCCTGCCCGCAAGTGAGGGTCGAGCTTTTCGATTTCGAGCTGCCGGCCGAGCGGATCGCGCTGCGGCCGGCATCGCCGCGCGATTCGGCAAGGCTGCTGGTGCTCGACGGCGATGCGACCCGCGACCGTATCGTCCGCGACCTGCCGGCCGAATTGCGTGCCGGCGACTGCCTTGTGTTCAACGACACGCGCGTGATCCCCGCGCAACTCGAAGGGCGACGTGGCGAGGCGAAGATCGGCGCGACGCTGCACAAGCGCGAAGGACCGCGCCGCTGGCGCGCTTTCGTTCGCAACGCGCGCCGCCTGCGCGACGGCGACAGCATCGATTTCGGGTCGGGAGTCACTGCCATCGCCACCGATCGCGGCGAGGATGGCAGCCTCGCGCTCGACTTTGCGGGGGACGAGCCGGTCGAACTGCTGCTCGAACGCGCCGGCCGCATGCCGCTGCCGCCCTATATCGCCGCCAAGCGCCCGACCGATGCGCGCGATGCCGACGATTACCAGACGATGTTCGCCGCCGAACCCGGCGCCGTCGCCGCGCCTACGGCGGCGCTGCATTTCACGCCCGATCTGATCGCCGCGCTGGATGCCGCCGGCATTGGCCACGAGACGCTGACGCTGCACGTCGGCGCTGGCACCTTCTTGCCCGTCAAGGCGGACGACACCGACGACCACCGGATGCACGCCGAATGGGGCCGCATCGACGCCGCCACCGCCGACCGCCTGAACGCGGTCCGCGCCCGCGGCGGCCGGGTGATCGCGGTCGGCACCACCTCACTCCGCCTGATCGAAAGCGCGAGCGGCGAAGACCAGGTGATCCGCCCGTTCGAAGGCGACACCGCGATCTTCATCACCCCCGGCTACACCTTCCGCGGCATCGACGGCCTGCTCACCAACTTCCATTTGCCCAAATCGACGCTGTTCATGCTGGTATCGGCGTTGATGGGGCGCGAGCGGATGCAGGCGGCCTACGCGCATGCCATTGCCGAGGGATACCGTTTCTATTCCTACGGCGACGCCTCGCTGCTGCTGCCGACGCGCGGATAGCGATGGCGCGCGGGGCCGCCCGCTGGCATGATCGCGGCCGATGCTGCTGACGCTTTTTCTTCAGGTGGCGACGCCTGTTGCCGCCCCGGCCCAGCCCCCCGCAACGCTGGTTGTCGAGCCGGTCGCGATGGCGATCGCCGCGTTCGACAGCGACGGCGACGGCCGCACCACCCGCGCCGAGCTTGCCGCCGGCGTGGCGCGCAGCTTCGCTGCGATCGACACCGCTCACACCGGCTCGCTCGGCTATATCGACTTCGCCGACTGGTCGACGCGCTGGCTGGGCGATCCCAATGCGCTGCCCAGCCCGTTCGAAGTGGATAGCGACGGCGACAATCGCATCACCCTCGCCGAATTGCAGGCGGCGATGGCGCGGGTGTTCGCGCGGCTCGACATCGACAGGGACGGCGTCGTCACGCGGAAAGAATGTTTGACGATCCGCAGCATGGCGACCCACGCCCCGGATCCGCGCGGCGGCAAGCGCAAGCGGTAGCGGCGGCTCGACACCGCTGATCGCTTTCGCCAAAGCGCAGGACATGTCTTCCCGTTTCGCCTTTACCATCGCCGCCACCGACGGCCGCGCCCGCACCGGCACGATCCAGATGCAGCGCGGGGTCATCCGCACGCCCGCCTTCATGCCGGTCGGCACTGCCGCCACCGTGAAGGCGATGAAGCCCGCCGACGTCGCCAACGCGGGCGCCGACATCATCCTGGGCAACACTTATCATTTGATGCTGCGTCCGGGCGCGGAACGGGTCGCGCGGCTGGGCGGCCTCCACGGTTTCATGGGCTGGGACAAGCCGATCCTGACCGATTCAGGCGGCTATCAGGTGATGAGCCTCGCCGACCTGACCAAGCGATCCGAAGAGGGCGTGTCGTTCAAGAGCCACCTCGACGGCACGCGCCACCTGCTCAGCCCGGAGCGATCGATCGAGATCCAGCGGCTTTTGGGCTCCAATATCGTGATGGCGTTCGACGAACTGGTTCCGACCACCTCGACGCGCGAGGTGCAGGCCGCGGCGATGGAACGCTCGATGCGCTGGGCGAAGCGCAGCCGCGATGCGTTCAACAGCGGTGGCGAGCATGCCGAGAACAATGCGATCTTCGGCATCCAGCAGGGCGCGCTCGACGAGGGCCTTCGCAAGGCGAGCGCCGACGCGCTGATCGACATCGGCTTCGATGGCTATGCGGTCGGCGGCCTCGCGGTCGGTGAGGGGCAGGAGGCGATGTTCGGCTGTCTCGACTTCGCACCCGGGCAATTGTCGCAGGACAAGCCCCGCTACCTCATGGGCGTCGGCAAACCCGACGATATCGTCGGCGCGGTGGAACGCGGCATCGACATGTTCGACTGCGTGATGCCGACGCGCTCGGGGCGGACCGGCCAGGCGTTCACCCGCAACGGCCCGATCAACCTGCGGAATGCGAAGTTCGGCGAGGATCAGGCACCGCTCGACCCGACGTGCGGCTGTCCGGTCTGTGCGACATGGAGTCGCGCCTATATCCACCACCTCGTCCGCGCGGGCGAAATTCTCGGTGCGATGTTGATGACCGAACATAACATCTGGTTCTACGAAGCCTTGATGGCGGACTTGAGAGCCGCCATTGCGGCTGGTGAACTGACCTCGTTCGCGAATGGTTTTCGCGCAGCGTATCAACGGGGCAAGGGAGAGTGAGTATGTCGGATCAGCCCAACGAGATCCTCGAAGCCGCCGCCGCCGCCAAGGCGCAGCAGGATGCCGCCGCGCAGGCGAAGGTGCAGGGCCGCAAGAGCCATTGGCCGATGCGCATCATCGGCGTCGGCATCGGATCGGCCGCGGTCGCCGCGGCGGTGCTGTTCGCCAATTCGGGGAAGAAGAAGGACTAAGGGGCGGCTGCCCGACTGTCGCCCCGTCATCCCGGCGCACGCCGGGATCCATGGACACGGGGAGCCTCATCGGTTGTGCACCATTCACGACCGCTCGCAACCATGGATCCCGGCGTGCGCCGGGATGACGAGCGGTACGATTGACACGGTCCCCAAGCTCCGGTTCAACCGACGGCATCATCCCGTCCTAACCGGAGCATCCCATGCGCCTCGTTCGTGCCGCCCTTCTGCTCGGGGCCGCGCTGCTCCCCCTCGCTGCCACCGCGCAAACCGCCGCGCCGGTGGCGACCGCCGTCAAGCCGATCGCCTATACCGAACGCACGCTGGCGAACGGCCTGCGCGTCTATGCGCTGCGCGATACGTCGACGCCCAATGTCGCGGTGCAGGTATGGTATGACGTGGGGTCGAAGGACGATCCCAAGGGCCGGTCGGGCTTCGCGCACATGTTCGAACATCTCATGTTCAAGGCGACGCGCAACCTCGTCTCCGAACAGATGGACCGCCTGACCGAGGACGTCGGCGGCTATAACAACGCGTCGACCAACGACGATTACACCAATTATTACGAGGTCGTCCCCGCCAACCATCTGCAGCGGCTGCTGTTCGCCGAGGCCGATCGCATGGCGAGCCTGGTGGTCGAGCCCAAGAGCTTCGCATCCGAGCGCGACGTAGTGAAGGAAGAGCTGCGCCAGTCCACGCTGGCCCGCCCCTATGGCAAGCTGTTCTCCACCTATCTGTCGGCCGCATCCTACACGACGCACCCCTATGCGCGCTCGACGATCGGCAGCATCGAGAATCTGGAAGCGGCCTCGATCGACGACGTCCGCGCCTTCCACGCCACCTATTATCGCCCCGACAATGCGATCCTGGTCGTCGCCGGCAATTTCGATCCCAAGCAGCTCGACGCCTGGGTCGATCGCTATTTCAGCAAGATCGTCCGGCCGACGACGGCGATCCCGCGCGTCACGGTGCAGGAGCCGATGCGCGCCAAGCCGGTGAGCTACACCGTCTACGAACCCAACACGCCTTTGCCGGCGGTCCTCATGACCTGGCACGTCCCCGCTGACCGGAGCGCCGACATTCCCGCGCTGACCGTGCTCAACACGATCCTGTCGACGGGCGAGAGCAGCCGGATGTACGAAAGCCTCGTCTACCGCGACCAACTGGCGCAGGATGCCTCGTCCTTCCTCGACAGCAAGCAGGGGACGGGCAACCTCGTCGCCTATGCGATCCTGGCCGACGGCAAGACCGCGGACCAGGGCGAGGCCGCGCTGAAGCGCGAGATCGCGCGGTTCCGCGACGCACCGGTCAGCGCCGCCGAACTCGCCGAAGCGAAGAACGAGATCGTCACCGCCGCGATCAAGAGCCGCGAAACCGCGGAGGGCAAGGCGCGCCTGCTCGCCTCGTCGGTGATCATCGATGGCGACCCCCGTGCCGCCGATCGCCAGCTCGCCGCAATCCAGCAGGTCACCGCCGCCGACGTCCAGCGCGTCGCACGCCAGTATCTGGGCGACGCCCAGTCCGCGACGATCCGCTATCTGCCCGATAGCGCCAAGCCCGCCGGCCAGACTGGCGACAGGATCACGGTCGCGCCGACCGTGCAGACCGAAGCGCTCACCCCGCCTGCCGACATCGCGATCGTCACGCCCGCGCCCGAAGGCCAGCGCATCCTGCCGCCCGCCCCCGGCGCACCGGTTTCCGCCAATTTGCCGCAGCCGGTCGAGACGCGGCTCGCCAACGGCCTGCGCGTCGTCACGGTCGAGCGCCACGACCTGCCGATCGCCACCGCCTATCTGGTCGGCACGGGCGGCCAGGCGCTCGATCCGGCAGACCGTTCGGGCGTCAGCAGCCTCGCCGCCAATCTGATGACCAAGGGCACGACGACCCGCTCGGCGACCGAGATCGCGCGCCAGGTCGAAAGCCTGGGCGGCTCGATCGGCGCCAATGCGGCAAGCGAGGGCGGCAGCGTCGAGGTGACGGTAAAGTCCGACCAGCTGGCCCCGGCCCTCAACATCCTCGCCGACGTGGCGCAGCATCCCGTCTTCGCGCCCGAGGAACTGGAGCGTGCGCGGACGCAGCAGGTCGATGCGGTGAAGGTCGCGATGAAAAACCCGGCGCAGCTCGCCGCGCTGGTCGCCGATCGCGCGACCTTCGGCGCCTCGCCTTATGGCGCGCCCGGATCGGGCACGCCGGCCTCGCTGAAGGCGATCACCCGCGCCGACGTCACCGCCGCCTATGCGCGCACATGGCGGCCCGATCAGGCGACGCTGATCCTGGTCGGCGACGTGACGCGGGCACAGGCAGAGGCGCTGGCCAAGGCGCAGTTCGGCGGCTGGCGTGCGCCGGCCGGCGCGCCGACGCCACTGCCGGCGGTCGGCACGCTGCCGGCACCGCGTACCGTCGTCGTCGACATGCCGGGCGCGGGCCAGGCGGGCGTCGTCGTCGAACGCGTCGCCATCCCGCGGTCCGATCCGCGTTATTATCCGTTTGCGGTCGCCAACACGGTGCTGGGCGGCGGCTTCTCGTCGCGGCTGAACCAGGAGGTGCGGATCAAGCGCGGCCTTGCGTATGGCGCGGGCAGCAGCGTCGATGCGGCACGAACCACGGGCAGCATCGCGGCGCGGACGCAGACCAAGAACCAGACCGCGGCAGAGGTCGTCTCGCTGATGACCGCCGAAATGGCGCGGATGGGCGCGACGCCGGTGCCCGAGGCGGAGCTGTCGACGCGCAAGGCGGTGCTGGTCGGCAATTTCGGCCGTGGCGTCGAGACCACCGACGGGATCGCCGGAATCATCGGCGAATATGTACTCGACGGCGTGCCGCTGACCGAATTGCAGCGCTACACTGCAAAGGTGGAGGCGGTGACGCCGGCGGCGGTGCAGGCGGCATCGGCCGCGCTGCTCGATCCCAAGGCGGCGAGTGTCGCCGTGGTGGGCGACGCCAAGCAGTTCCTCACGCCGCTGAAGGCCGCGCGTCCGGCCACAGAAACGCTGACCGAGGGCGAGCTGAATCTGAACAGCGCGACGCTCAAGTAAGAGCGCGGGTGGGCGGGGCAGCCGACGTCTGCCCCGCCCATCTGGTCAACCAGACATATTCCAGTCACGCATTCGCGGGGACGCCGTCCCAAAAGTCCTACCGCACCGCCCCGTCGTACCAGTCCGGCACGTCCGGAAATCCATGGCGGACGCAGCACGTGCCTTACGCTATGGCGGCGGCATGCAGGTCCGCAGGCAGACGATCCGGAGGTTGACGCGGGCGTGGATCGCGCTCGTGGCCATCGGGCTCGGTATCCTCGCGCTGCTCGCGGCACAGGGCGCATGGCGGGCGATCGTAGCGCATGGGGCAGGCGATCCGCCGCCGATGCCCGCTCCCGCCGGCTATGAGGCGGAGGATCATTTCCCCGGCGCTGCCCTGCTCTACACCGATGTCGCCATGCCCGTCGCGTCGACGGCGAGCGACGGCGCCGCCCCCGCACCGGGCGTGACCGGTACGATTGCGCTGCCCGCCACGCCGGTCTCGCCGTCGCTCGCAGCTGCAGCGATGCGCGCCGATGCCGGCGTGGTCGCCGCGGCCCCCTTTTCCACGAAAGCCGCCTCCAGCGTCGATCGCGCCCGCGCGCTCGAATGCCTCACCGCCGCCATCTATTACGAGGCCGCGTCCGAACCCGACGCCGGCCAGCTCGCCGTGGCGCAGGTGATCCTGAACCGCGTGCGTCATCCCGCCTTCCCGCACACGGTGTGCGGCGTCGTCTATCAGGGGTCCGAGCGGTCAGGCTGCCAGTTCAGCTTCGCCTGCGACGGCGCCATGGCCCGGATGCCGTCGCGGGCGGCCTGGATCAGGGCAGCACGCCATGCCGGCATGGCGCTCGCCGGCTATGTCTACGCACCGGTCGGGCTGGCAACGCACTACCACACCTATGCCGTGACCCCCGCCTGGAACCGCAGCCTGGTGATGACCGACGTGGTCGGCGCGCATCTGTTTCACCGGTGGAAGGGCTATTGGGGCACCAGTGCCGCGTTCAGCGCGCCCTATCGTGGCGGCGAGCCGGTCCCCGGCCCGCACATGCCCCTGATCGCGCCGCCCGTCGCGACGTCGCCGGCGCTGATTGCCAGCGTCGCACCGGTGCCGCCGATGACGCGGCCCGAGCAGGTCCAGCCCGGCTATGTGGCGAGCGGCAGCCCTATCGCTCCGCCCGCCGCCACACCGGACAAGGCGCGCCCGACCGACAACCTGCCCGCCGCACCCCAGGTGCTCGACCGGTTCAAGGATTCGGGCAAGCCCCTGCTCTGACGCCTTACTTGGCGTTCTTCACGTATGTGTCGAACCACGCGATCGCCCGCGCGCGTACGTCGGCGGCCTGCGCCGGCGCGGTCACGCAATGGCCGGCATCGGGATAGATCACCAGGCTGACCGGCACGCCCTTGGCCTTCAGCGCGTGCCACCATTCGACCGACTGGGTCGGCGGCACCTCGATATCGCGCTCGCCGACATAGATGAACGTCGGCGTCTGCGCGCTCTTCAGGCGATACACCGCCGACACGTCCTCATAGGCCTTCATGTCGTCGTACATCGACTTGCCGAAGAACGGCAGCATCCACTGGTCGATGCCGTTGGTGCCGTAATAGCTGATCCAGTTGGAAATGCCGGCGCCCGCGACGATGCCCTTGAACCGGTTCGTCTGGGTGTTCGCCCACATCGTCATGAAGCCGCCATAGCTGCACCCGCCCAGCCCCAGCCGGTTGTCGTCGATCGGCGCGACGCGCTCCACCGCGTCGATCCCGGCGAGGATATCGCGCAGATCGCCGCCGCCGAAGTCGCGCTTGTTGGCGGCGGTGAACGCCTCGCCCTGACCGAAGCTGCCGCGGGCATTGGGCAGGAAGACATAATAGCCCGCCTTCAGCAGCGCGCCGTTCATCGAATTGGGCGTGACATAGCCCGGCACCGACGCCGACGAGGGGCCGCCGTGGACCATCGTGATCATCGGCGCCTTGCCGGTGGGCGCATTCAACGGCGCGAGCAGCCAGCCCTGCACGTCGTAGCCCTCGTTCTTCCAGCTAACGCTCTTCGCGCGGGTCAGTGCGGGCGCGGCGTCATTGTCGTGCGTGACCTGCCGTACCGCGGCGATCGGCCCGGCGTAGATCGCCGGCGCATGTTCGTAATCCTGCACCACCGCGGCGACCGAGCGCCCGTCCGCGGAGAAGGCGGCGCGGCCGTCGCCGGCGCTGGCCGTGGCAGGCTTGGCGAAACCGGGGGCGACGGGCTTGCCGGGCACCAGCGTGCCGAATTGCGTCGCGTCACCCGCCAGCGTCACCGTACGCAGGCCGCCCGCAGTCCAGTCGAGCGTCGTCACCGTCGACTTGGCGCCCGCGGTGATGTTGGTCGGCGTACCGCCCGCGAGCGGTACGGTGAAGACGTCGCCGCCGATCGAGCCGTAATCGCTCATCAATCCGCCGATATAGGCCACCGTGCGGCCGTCGGGCGAGACGCGCGGATGCTTGATCTGCGTCGCGGGCTTGGCGATCGAGCGGACCGCGCCGCTCTGCGCGTCGATCGCGTCGAGCGTCGCCACCCACCAATTGTTGTCGCCATTGCCCAGCGCCGTCGTCGCGACGAAGCCGCGCCCGTCGGGCGTCCAGTCATATTCGTAGACGTAGCGGCCGGCCGGCGACAGCGGCGTCACCGTCGACGACGGGCTGGCGACATCGAACACGGCGAGCCGCTGTTCGTCGTTCTTCTCACCGATCTCGCCGATCATGCGCACGCCCGGTTGCGTCGCGCCCGCTTCCTTTTCGGCGCCCAGCGTCACCAGCAGCGCGATGCGCTTGCCGTCGGGCGAGACGCGCGGCGTCTGCGCGATGCCGGGGACGGTCGCGATCGTCCGCGTCGCCGTGCCGCTCGCATAGTCTAGCATCACGCCCTTGCTGGCCGGATCGCGCGCAAGGAAGACGAGGTCGCCATTGGGCGCGAAGCTCAGGTCCGAATAGCCGCAGGTCGCGCAGGGATCGATCGTTCGCAGCACGCGCCCGTCGGTCGCATTGCGCAGCGTGATGACGTTGTGGCCGCCGCTGCTTTCGATCGTCGCGGTACGGCTGCCGTCGGGGGCCATGGCGAGGCCGTAATATTGGTGAAGCCCCTGCGCGACGGCAGGCGCAGCGACGGCGGTGGCGAGCAGGGCGGCGAACAGGGTCTGACGCATCGGAACTCCGGGCAAGGCAGGATATTCCCGCCATGCTTAACCGAAGAGCGCGGCGCGGCAAGCGGAACGGCGCCCTGTCGCCGGCCGTTCGTGCCGGCATAAGGAGAGATAGCATGCCCCATTCGTCTGACGACGCCACCGCGCCCACCACCGAAACGCGCGCGCCCAATCTGTCGACCGAGCATCAGCGCGACGGCGACGCACGCCGGCCGAGCGAAACGCTCGACAAGGGACAGCCCAAGGGCGAGACGATCCCGCGGAAATCCTCATTGCTCGGGAACGACTGACACGAAAAAGGGCGGCCCGCCAAGGCCGCCCTTCGTCGCGTCAGCCGCCGTCGATCAGCGGCAGCGCACGTTGTTGCGGTCGACCGACTGACCCAGCGCCGCACCCGCTGCGCCGCCAAGCAGCGCGCCAAGCAGGCCCGATCCACCCGGCGCGATCGCCGCACCAAGCGTACCGCCCGCGGCCGCGCCGACGATCAGGCCGGTCGTGCCATCGTTGCGACGGCAATAATAGCGCCCATCCTGACCGCGATAGATGCGATCGTTCGACGACAGGCGGCGTTCGCGATAGCGCGCATTATCGACGTAATAGCGATCGGCGTAATAGCCGTTATAGCTCGGATCGACCCGGTCATAGTCATAGGCCGAATAGCTCCGATAGCGATCGTCGCCATAGGTCGCGCATCCCGCCAGCGTCGTCGCCGCCGCCATTACCGCCAAAATCGCTGTCCGCATTGCATCCTCCTGTTCCCCGCAGTGAGGCCAGAATGTCCCGGCCCCCTGAAAGGTTTCACGCGATCAGGCCGCTCCGGTCGCTTCGCTGAAGCCGCTGCCGCGATCAGCCACCAGTGTCGGGGCGGGGCCGGTGGCGGGGCGCAGCGCCTCTTTCTCATCCTCGGTCGGCACCGCGGTGGGATCGGGACGGAAGGGTTCGGCCGCCCGGCTGTCATTGCCGGGGTGCGTGTCGCCCATCAGATCGGTCGGCACATGCTCGGCCGCGGGATTGCCGGCACGTTCGGTGAAATGCTTGTCGGTCTCCGCCATGCCGACCGGGGCCGCCGCCATCGTCGCAGGGCGCGGCGCGATCGGGCTAGTCGTGCTGTCGCCCGGCACGGCGCCCGCGCCTTCGTCGTCGTTGGACGCCGCGCGCCGTGCCCCGACCTTCGGGCCGATCAGTGCCGTCCCGGCGGTCCAGGCCGCCGCGCCCACTGCAAAGGCCCCGAGCCCAAAGCCGATCTTCTTGTAATCCATGGCATATCGTCCCGTCGTTGCTCGCAATCTCAGATCCAACCAACCACAGGCTGCGACCGCTTGTTCCGATCGATGTGCGATCGGCCGCATCATCGGTGCAGCAACCGCTTGCCAAGCCACGACTTCCGCGCCATGCTGACATCATTGTCAGTAAAGGAGTCGGTCCGATGGCCAAGCTTCCTCCCTTCCCCGGCACGACCGGCCGCCGCGACTGGCGCACCGCCTTCGGCGCGTTGCGCAAGCTGCTCGCCAATGGCGACGACACCGGCCAGGTGTTCCGCATCATGCGTTCGCTGAACGTGGGTGACACGGCAGAGGCCTATGCCCGTCTGATCGCGACGCCCGAGGGCGGCCGCATGGCCTATGAGCGGGTCGAGCTGGCACGCCGCTTTGCGGACCGCGACTGGGTGAACGGCTTCGCGCCCGGCACGGTGGGCGCCGCCTATCGCGAGTTTCTCGACACCACCGGCTATTCCGCCGACGGACTGGTCCAAGTCAGCCGGCTCGATCCGTCCGAAACCGACGTCATCCACCCTTATGCCTGGATGGGGCGGCGCACCCGCGACGTGCATGACATCTGGCACGTCCTCACCGGTTACAAGGCCGACGAAACGATGGGCGAGGCCTGTCTCGTCGCCTTCTCCTACGCGCAGACGCGGGGCCTCGGCTGGGCGTTCATCGCCACCGGCGCGGCGTTGAAGTCGATCCGCGAGACCGGCGGCACCCTGCTCGCGAAGGCGGTGCGCGAAGGCTATCGCAACGGCAAACGCGCCGCGTGGCTGCTGGGCGAGGATTATGAGGCGCTGATGCACGAACCGCTCGACGCGGCGCGCGCGCGGCTGGGGATCGCCGATCCGGTGATCTATCGCCATGCGCAGGTCGCGCTGGGGCCGCAACTCGCCTCCTACGCCTCCACGCAAAAGGCGCGGGCGCAAGCCGCGCTCGCCTAAGCGCTTCAGAACCTGCTAGGCGCGACCGCGATGCTGTCGCGCCTGATCCTCACCGATTTCCGCAACCATGCGGAGCTGGTGCTGGCGCCCGCCCCCGGCTTCGTCGTGCTGACCGGAGAGAATGGCGCGGGCAAGACCAACGTGCTGGAAGCGGTGTCGCTTCTGTCCCCCGGCCGCGGCCTGCGCCGCGCGTCGCTGTCGGCGATGCAGCGGCAGCACGGGCCGGGCGGATTCGGCATCGCGGCGACGCTGGCGCTGCCCGATGGCGATGTCGAGATCGCGACCGGCACGCTGGCGGCGGCGCCCGAACGGCGCCAGCTGCGCATCCAGGGCGCCGCCGCGACCGCCAATACGCTGGCCGAATGGCTGACCGTCCTGTGGCTCACCCCCGCGATGGACCGGCTGTTCGTCGAGCCGGCGGGCGAGCGGCGCCGCTTCCTCGACCGGCTGACGCTGGCGCTGGTGCCGGCGCATGCGCAACATGCCGCGCGCTACGACGCCGCGATGCGCGCCCGCACCCGGCTGTTGACGGCGGACGAGCCGGCCGATCCGCAATGGCTCTCCGCACTCGAGGCGCAGATGGCGCAGCATGGCGCGGCGGTCGATGCCGCGCGGCGTGAGACGGTAGCGGCGCTCGGCGAGCGGCTGGCGGAGCAGCCCGACGGGCCGTTCGCGCGCGCGGCGCTGCTGCTGGAGGGGTGGAGCGGCACCGCCGACGCGCTGCTTGCCGATCTGCGAAGCGGCCGCGCCCGCGATGCGGCGGCCGGCCGCGCGCTTGCCGGGCCCCATCGCGCCGACCTTGCGGTGACACATCTTGGCAAGGGACAGGCCGCGGCGCTTGCCTCCACCGGCGAACAGAAGGCGCTGCTGCTCGGCATCGTCCTCGCGCATGCCGAACTGGTCGCCAGCCGCACCGGCCATGCGCCGATCCTGCTGCTCGACGAGGTGGCGGCTCACCTCGACCCCCTTCGCCGTGCCGCACTGTTCGAACGGCTCGCGAGCCATGGGCAGGTGTGGATGACCGGCACGGAGCCCGCGCTGTTCGCCGCGATCGGCGCAGAGGCGACGCGCATCGCGCTCGGCTGAGCGGCCCTCGGAGGCGCATGCGCGGCTGAACCCCGGCTGTCGGCGCGGCTCACGGAACGTTCAAGCCACATCGGCCATTCGGCTCGCCATCGGGCGTGGGGCCAATGGAGAGTATCATGAGCAAATCCATCATCATCGCCGCCATGCTGGCCGCCGGTATCGCCACCCCGGCTCTGGCGCAGGACCGCTGGGACTGGAGCGGCGGCCGACCGGGCGATCGCCCCTATCGCCTGATCGGCGCGGGCGTGCAGGGCCTAATCCCCGAATTGCGCGACACGCCCCGCGGCCGCGCGTTCGTGATGCGCAATTTCGACCGCAATCGTGACGGCCGCATCTCGCCCGCTGAGGCGGCCGACGCCAACGGCGCCTTTCTGCGGATCGCCGGCCCGCGCCGCGATCGCTTCGACTGGGATGCGCGCGACCGTACCGTCGTGGTCGAGACGCGCGAGGTGCTCGCCCCCGGCTGGGATCGCCGCGCGATGCATGACTACGGCTTCCGCCAGACGCCGCGCGGCGCGACGCTGACGCTGTCCGAAGACGTGCTGTTCGCCACCGACAGCGATCGTCTGCGTCCCGGCGCGATCGAGAAGCTGCGTCCCCTCGCACGCTACCTGCGCGATAATCCGGGCGTCCGCGTCGCGATCGACGGCTACACCGATTCGCGCGGCACCGATGCCCACAACCAGGATCTGTCGGAACGCCGCGCCGCCAGCGTCCGCGCCGCCTTTGACGCGATGGGCGTGACGCGCGCCCGCTTCAGCGTGGTCGGCCATGGCGAGCGCGATCCCGTCGCGACCAACGCCACCGCTGCCGGCATGCGCCAGAACCGCCGCGTCGAAGTAACGCTGCTCGGCCGCCGCGCGACCGAATTCGCGCGCTATTGATCGGCCAGTTCCTCCCCCGCCAGGGGGAGGTGGCAGCGCTCAGCGCTGACGGAGGGGGAGGAAAGGGTAGAGCTCAATCGGTAAGCGTGACCGCCGCCCGCCCCCTCCACCATTCGGCTCACGCCGAATGGTCGCCCTCCCCCTTGCGGGGGAGGACCTTGCCCACCCCATTTCGCTTTCGTTACAGCCGTCCCGCCCCTATATCGGCACGATGGCAGAACCCCAGAATGCGAACGAATACGGCGCCTCGTCGATCAAGGTGCTGAAGGGCCTGGACGCGGTGCGCAAGCGGCCGGGCATGTATATCGGCGACACCGACGACGGATCGGGCCTCCACCACATGGTGTTCGAGGTCAGCGACAATGCGATCGACGAAGCGCTCGCCGGCCATTGCGACCGGATCGATATTCAGTTGAACGCCGACGGATCGGTCAGCGTGACCGATAACGGCCGCGGCATCCCGACCGGCATCCACCCCGAAGAGGGCGTATCGGCGGCCGAGGTCATCATGACCCAGCTCCACGCCGGTGGTAAGTTCGAAAACACCAGTGACGACAACGCGTACAAGGTGTCGGGCGGCCTGCACGGCGTCGGCGTATCGGTCGTCAACGCATTGTCCGAATATCTCGACCTCACCATCTGGCGCGATGGCGAGGAGCATTACATGCGCTTCGCGCACGGCGACGCGGTCGCACCGCTCAAGGTCGTCGGCCCGTCGGAGGGCAAGAAGGGCACGCGGGTCACCTTCCTGCCCTCGCCCGCCACGTTCAAGATCACCGAATTCGACTTCGACAAGCTCGAGCACCGCTATCGCGAGCTCGCCTTCCTCAATTCGGGCGTGCGCCTGTTCCTCACCGACGCGCGGCATGACGAGCCGAAGACGGTGGAGCTCTATTACGAGGGCGGCATCGCCGCGTTCGTGAAGTGGCTCGACCGCGCCAAGACCCCGCTCTTCCCCGAACCGATCGCGATCAACGGCCAACGCGACGCGATCGGCATGGACGTGGCGCTGGAGTGGAACGACAGCTATTACGAGAACGTCCTCGCCTTCACCAACAACATCCCCCAGCGCGACGGCGGCACGCATATCGCTGCCTTCCGCGCGGCGCTGACCCGCACGCTCAACAATTACGCCGAAAAGTCGGGCCTTCTCAAAAAGGAGAAGGTGACGCTGACCGGCGACGACATGCGTGAAGGCCTGACCGCGATCGTCTCGGTCAAGCTGCCCGACCCCAAGTTCAGCAGCCAGACCAAGGACAAGCTGGTCAGCTCCGAAGTGCGGCAGCCGCTCGAAAGCCTGATGGCAGACAAGCTTGCGGAATGGCTGGAGGAGAATCCGGCGCACGGCCGTTCGATCGTCGGCAAGATCATCGACGCCGCCGCCGCACGTGAGGCGGCCAAGCGCGCGCGCGAATTGACCCGCCGCAAGGGCGTAATGGATATCGCCAGCCTGCCCGGCAAGCTCGCCGATTGTCAGGAGAAGGACCCCGCCAAGTCCGAACTGTTCCTCGTTGAGGGCGATTCGGCAGGTGGATCGGCAAAGCAGGGCCGTGATCGCCACTTCCAGGCGATCCTGCCCCTCCGCGGCAAGATCCTCAACACCGAACGTGCGCGTTTCGATCGGATGATCTCGTCGAAGGAAATCGGCACGCTGATCCAGGCGATGGGCACCGGCATCGGCCGCGACGACTTCAACGCCGACAAGCTGCGCTACCACAAGATCGTCATCATGACCGACGCAGACGTCGACGGCGCGCATATCCGCACGCTGCTGCTGACCTTCTTCTACCGCCAGATGCCCGAGTTGATCGAACGTGGGCACCTCTTCATCGCCCAGCCGCCGCTATACAAGGCGACGCGCGGACGGTCGGAAGTGTATCTGAAGGACGATGCCGCACTCGACGATTATCTGGTCGAGGCGGGCGCATCCTCGATGGTGTTCGAGGCGCCGGGCGGGCCGAGGTCGGGGGCCGACCTCAAGCATCTGGTCGACCATGCCCGCCGTATGCGCACGCTGATGCGCTACGTGCCGCGCCGATACGACGCCGGGATCATCGAGGTGCTGGCGCTCGCCGGTGCGCTCGACCCGACCTTCACCCGTGACCAGCGCGCCGCGACCGTTGCGGAGGTGACGCGCCGGCTCGACGCGGGCGATGAAGAAGCCAAGTGGACCGCGCGCCTGACCGAGGACGGCGGCATCCACTTCGAACGGCTGTGGCGCGGCGTCACCGACCACCACATCGTCGAGGCGACGTTCATCGCCAGCGCCGAGGCGCGCAAGCTCCACGGTCTGGCCGCGGAACAGGCGGAAAGCTTCGCCCATGCCGGCAAGCTGATCCCCGCCAAGGGCGCGGCCGCCGTAGAGGCGGACCCCGTCGCTGACGGAGACGGCCAGATCGGCAGCGTCAACACCACCGTCGGCCGCGGCGAAAGCCTGGTCGCGCGGCCGTCGCAGCTGCTTGAGGCAATCCTGGCGGCGGGCCGTAAGGGCCTTGCGATCCAGCGCTACAAGGGGCTGGGCGAAATGAACGCGGAACAGCTATGGGAAACCACGCTCGACCCGTCGAACCGCACCATGCTGCGCGTCACCAGCGACGACGTCTCGGCCGCCGACATGATCTTCACCCAGCTGATGGGCGAAGTCGTGGAGCCGCGCCGCGAATTCATCCAGGACAATGCGCTGAACGTCGCGAACCTGGACGTGTAATCCGTCAAATTCCTCCCTCGCTTTAGCGGGGGAGGGGAACCGTTCGCGCAGCGAATGGTGGAGGGGGCGTTTCCGCGAACGCGGCGCATGCCGTATCCGCCCCCTCCGTAGCGCCTTCGGCGCGCCACCTCACCCTGGCGGGGGAGGATTTGGCTATACGAACCGCCCCCGCTGCGCCGTCACCAGCGCGGTCAGCCACTCCCGAAACGCGCGCACCCGCTTCGCCCCACGCGTGTCCTGGTGCGTCACCAGCCAGAACGACCGGCGGATCGTCCGCTCGGGCAGCACGCGCCTGAGCGACTTGTCCGCGTCGCCGATGAAGCGCGGCAGCACCCCCAGCCCCGCCCCCGCGGCGATCAGCCGATATTGGCCGTTGATGCTGGAGCTGCGGATACGCGGGGACAGCCCCTCCTCGATCTCGGCGAGATAGCGCAGTTCGGGCGCGTACAGCAGATCGGGGACGTAGCCGACCAGCGGATGGTCGCGCACCTCCGCCGCAGTCGTCGGCAGCGCGTGGCGGGCGGCATACAGCTCGCCGGCATATAGCCCCAAGGTGTAATCGGTCAGCTTGCTGCTGACGAGCGGCCCGGTTTGCGGCCGGGCGAGCAGGATGGCGACATCCGCCTCACGCCGCGATGGATTGAGGAAACCGCTCGACGCGACGAGGTCGATCGTCAGGTCGGGATGGCGCGCGGTGAAATCGGGCAGGTGATGTGCCACGAACCACGTGCCGAACCCTTCCGATACGCTCACCCGCAGCACCCCGGACAGGCGGTCGGGATCGTCGTCGGTCGGCACGATCCCTGCCGCCGCCTGCCCCATCGCCTCCACCGCGACCAGCAGCGCCTCCCCCGCCGCGGTCAGCACCTGCCCCTCCCGCGACTGCTCAAACAACGTCTGGCCGAGCGCGCCCTCCAGCCGGCGAAGGTGCCGCGCCAGCGTCGTCGCATCGACCCCTGCTGCAGCCGCCGCACGCGCGATCTGGCCGGCGCGGGCGACGCGCAGAAAATCCTGAAGGTCATCCCAACGCGGCTGCATAATTGCAGCTATGGGTCGCACTTTACGCCCTTGCCTGCAATCCTGCGCAGGCCGATCCTATACACAAACGGAGAGGCATCATGCGCGACATCGACCATTTCATCGTCGGCCATGCCGGCGGCACCGCCACGCGCCACGGCGACGTATTCGATCCCAATAGCGGTAGCGTGCAGGCTCGCGTCGCGCTCGGCGAGCAGGCCGACCTCGACCGTGCCATCGCCGCCGCGCAAAAGGCGCAGCCCGGCTGGGCGGCGACCAATCCGCAGCGCCGCGCCCGCGTCATGTTCCGCTTCAAGGAACTGGTCGAGGCGAACATGGACGCGCTCGCCCACCTGCTCAGCTCCGAACACGGCAAGGTGATCGCCGATGCCAAGGGCGACATCCAGCGTGGCCTCGAAGTCATCGAATTCTGCTGCGGCATCCCCCACGTGCTGAAGGGCGAGTACACACAGGGCGCCGGCCCCGGCATCGACGTCTATTCGATGCGCCAGCCGCTCGGCATCGGCGCCGGCATCACGCCGTTCAACTTCCCGGCGATGATCCCGATGTGGATGTTCGGCGTCGCGATCGCCTCCGGTAACGCCTTCATCCTGAAGCCGAGCGAACGCGATCCGTCGGTGCCCGTCCGCCTCGCCGAACTGATGCTGGAAGCGGGTGCGCCCGAGGGCATTCTGCAGGTCGTCCACGGCGACAAGGCGATGGTCGACGCGATCCTCGATCACCCCGCGATCAGCGCGGTCAGCTTCGTCGGCTCGTCCGATATCGCGCACTATGTCTACCGCCGTGGTGTCGAGGCGGGCAAGCGCGTCCAGGCGATGGGCGGCGCGAAGAACCACGGCATCGTCATGCCCGACGCCGATCTGGACCAGGTCGTCGCCGATCTGTCCGGCGCGGCCTTCGGCTCGGCAGGCGAGCGGTGCATGGCGCTGCCGGTGGTGGTGCCGGTGGGTGACAAGACGGCGGATGCACTGCGCGAAAAGCTGATCCCGGCGATCGAGGCCCTGCGCGTCGGCGTCTCGACCGATGCCGAGGCGCATTACGGCCCGGTGGTGAACGCCGCGCACAAGCAGCGCGTCGAAAACTGGATCCAGACCGGCGTCGACGAAGGCGCCGAGCTGGTCGTCGATGGCCGCGGCTTCACGCTGCAGGGACATGAGGACGGCTTCTTCGTCGGCCCGACTTTGTTCGACCGCGTCACGCCCGACATGTCGGCCTATAAGGAGGAAATCTTCGGCCCCGTCCTCCAGATCGTCCGCGCGGCGAGCTTCGAGGATGCGGTGCGCCTGCCCAGCGAACACCAGTACGGCAACGGCGTCGCGATCTTCACCCGCAACGGCCATGCCGCGCGCGAATTCGCCGCGCGCGTCAACGTCGGCATGGTCGGCATCAACGTGCCGATCCCGGTGCCCGTAGCCTATCACACCTTCGGCGGCTGGAAGCGCAGCGCGTTCGGCGACACCAACCAGCATGGCATGGAGGGCGTCAAATTCTGGACCAAGGTAAAGACGGTGACGCAGCGCTGGCCCGATGGAGCGGTCGAGGGCGGCAATGCGTTCGTCATTCCCACCATGGGATGAAGACAATGCGTACGACACTGATCCTCGCCACCGCGCTGACTCTCGCCGCCTGTTCGGGTGGCGAGAACCTCGACAATCAGTCGGGCGGCAGCGCCGCGGTCGAGCCGACGCCGTCCAACCTGACCGACGATCCGCAGAACATGGTCGTGCCGCTCGAGGCGCCGGGCAACCAGGCGGCGCCGGTGCCGCTGCCCACCGCATCGCCCGTGGCGCTGACCACGATCCCGCAAGGGTTCCAGGGCCGCTGGGGCGTCAACGCCGGCGATTGCGATCCGTCGACCGGCGCCGACAAGGGCAAGCTGACCATTACCGGCAATACATTGTCCTTCTTCGAATCGCGCGGCAACGCCAAGACGATCACGCGCACCCAGGCCGACCAGATCGCCTTCGACCTGCCGATGAGCGGCGAAGGCATGACGTGGAGCGAACCCACCACGCTCACCCTGCTCGACAACGGCAAGACGCTGGTCCGCGTGGTGAAAAGCCCCGCCGATCGTGCCACCACCGACCGCTACAGCCGCTGCCCGGCCTAGGACCATCATGACCGACCAGTTCGACCTGACCGCAGACCAGCGTGAGATTCAGGATCTCGCGCGCCGCTTCACCGCCGATCGGATCACGCCGTTCGCAGCGGAATGGGACGAGACGCACCATTATCCCGTCGACGTCTGGAAGGCGGCGGGCGACCTCGGCTTCGGCTCGATCTACGTCAGCGAGGAATCGGGCGGGATCGCGCTCGGGAGGCTGGAGGCGGCGCTGATCATGGAGGCGATGGCCTATGGCTGCCCCGCCACATCCGCGTTCATCTCGATCCACAATATGGCGGCGTGGATGATCGACCGCTTCGGATCGGCCGAGCTGAAGGCGCGATTCCTGCCCGATCTCGTCAGCATGGAAAAGATCGCCAGCTATTGCCTGACCGAGCCGGGTTCAGGCTCCGACGCCGCCGCGCTGAAGACGAGCGCCCGCCGCGACGGCGACGATTTTGTGCTGAACGGCACCAAGCAGTTCATCTCGGGCGCCGGCTATAACGACGTCTATGTCGTCATGGTCCGCACGGGTGAGGAAAAGAGCCGGGGGATCAGCGCGCTCGTCGTTGAGAAGGACACGCCCGGCCTGTCGTTCGGCGCGCCCGAGAAGAAGCTTGGCTGGAACGCCTCCCCCACAGCGCAGGTGATCTTCGAGGATTGCCGCGTGCCGGCCGCCAATCTGGTCGGCGGCGAGGGTGAGGGGTTCAAGATCGCCATGGCGGGCCTCGACGGCGGCCGGCTCAACATCGGTGCCTGCTCGCTGGGCGGCGCGCAGCGCTGCCTCGACGAGGCGATCCGCTACACCAAGGAACGCCAGCAGTTCGGCCAGCCGGTTGCGGAGTTTCAGAACACACAGTTTACGCTCGCCGACATGGCGACCGACCTCGAAGCGGCGCGCGCGCTGCTCTACCTCGCCGCCGCCAAGGTGACCGCCAACGCCCCCGACAAGTCGCGCTTCTCGGCGATGGCCAAGCGGCTGGCGACCGACAACGGCTCGGCGATCGTCGACGCGGCGCTTCAGCTCCACGGCGGCTATGGCTACCTCAAGGACTATCCGATCGAGCGCTTCTGGCGCGACCTGCGCGTCCATTCGATCCTGGAGGGGACCAATCAGGTCATGCGCATGATCGTCGGCCGCGACCTGCTGCGGCAGTAAGACAACAGAACACCATCCGACCGTTCGTGCTGAGCCTGTCGAAGCACAGGTGAGTCTCAGGGCCTTCGACAAGCTCAGGCCGAACGGCACACTTGAGGAGAGCATCAATGGCACGCGTCGCCTTCATCGGCCTGGGCAACATGGGCGGCGGCATGGCCGCGAACCTTGCGAAGGCGGGGCATGACGTTCGCGCCTTCGACCTCAGCCAGGATGCGCTCGACAAGGCGAAGGCGGCCGGCTGCCTGCCCGTCGCCAGCGCCGCCGAGGCGGTCGAGGGTGCCGAGGCGATCGTGACGATGCTGCCCGCCGGCAGCCACGTCGAGGGCGTCTACAATGATGCGGTCTTCGGTCGGGCGCAGCCGTCGGCGATCCTGATCGACTGTTCGACGATCGACGTCGCCACCGCACGACGCGTCGCCGAAGCCGCCGCGGCCAAGGGGCTGACGGCGGTCGACGCCCCCGTCTCGGGCGGGATCGCGGCGGCGAATGGCGGCACGCTCACCTTCATGGTCGGCGGCAGCGCCGAAGGGTTCGATCGCGCGCAGCCCTATCTGGCGCAGATGGGCAAGGCGGTGATCCACGCCGGTGCCAGCGGTTCTGGTCAGGCGGCCAAGATGGCGAACAACATGCTGCTCGGCGCGACGATGATCGCGACCTGCGAGGCGTTCCGCCTTGCCGAACGGCTGGGCCTCGACCCGCAGACCTTCTACGATATTTCGTCGGTCAGTTCGGGGCAGAGCTGGTCGATGACCAGCTATTGCCCGGTTCCCGGCGTCGGTCCCGAGACGCCGGCCGATCGCGACTATCAGGGCGGGTTCGCCGCGGCGCTGATGCTGAAGGATCTGCGCCTCGCGATGCAGGCGGCGGACGAGGCCGGCGCGTCGACGCCGCTCGGCGCGCACGCCGCACAGCTTTATGAAGCGTTCGTCGCCGACGGCCACGGCGGCACGGACTTTTCCGGCATCATCAAGACGCTGTAAGCCTGTCCGCCCGATCGCGCAGCTGTTCGTGCGCCACGCGTTGCAGCGACGCGGCGAGATCGGGCGACAGGCCCAGTTCGTCGGCCGCCCGCTCGCCCCGGCCCAGGCTGCGCGGATCGACGCCGGTCACCGCGCCGAAGACGGTCAGCGCCTCGAGATAATAACCCGCGGTGCTGGCGTGATATTGGTCGTACGACCACAGGTTCGCCTGGCCAAAGGTGATCCCGTCATAGGGGTTGGGATCGGCGATGCCGAGCGCGAAGGCGCGGGTCCAGGCCTGCCCCACCGGCACGACGCCCGCCACCCAGGGATGCGCGCGGCGGGCGCGATCGGCGGCGCGGCGCAGATCGTCGGCCATTGCCGCGATCGGCCGGCCATACCAGCGGCCCGCGGTCAGGTAGGTCAGGTCGGCGCGGCTCCACGTCGCGGTCAGATGGACGCGCACCGCCGGATTGCGCGCCCGGAAGAGCTTGCCGAGCAGGCCCACCGCGCGGATATAGGCGGCGGGATCGCCTGGCCGGTCGCGGTCGAGTGTGCTATATTCCTGCAGGACCACCGCATCCCACGGCCGGTCGAACAGCTGGCGCCGCTGGTCGTAGTGGAAGGTGAGGCTCTGCCCGCCCTGCGTTTCCAGGCTGACGGCATAGTTGAGGCCGGATTCGTCGGCGAATTCCTTGAACAGCGCCGGCACGCCGCCATAGCCTTCGCGGTTGATATCGGTGACGCGGCTCGCGTGCCAGTTGCGCACCGCGGAATGCGCGCCCTGGGTGAAGCTGTTGCCGAGGAACAGGATCGTCCGCGGCGCCGCGGCGACGGGGACCTGTTGCGCCCCGCCCTTCGCATCGGCCGCCGCCGTATGACCCGCCAACGCGATGGCCAGCATCGTCCCCAGCAGCCGCATCCTCGCCATCATCATCCACCCTGCCGTGACATCGCCCGCCGCCTACCGGATCGCGGCCCCACAAGGCCAGCCCCGTCGTCGCGGACTGGAACGGGACGGCCGAGTTGCTAAGGCGGCGCGATGCTGGACTTCTACCGCGACGATTTGTCCCAACTCGATGGCGCCGGACGATTGCGCCGGCTGTGCGGGCGGACGGGCCGCGACTTCACCTCGAACGACTATCTCGGCATCGCCCAGTCGGCGCGGCTGCGGGACGCCGTGGCCGCAGCGCTCGACCGCGGCGTGGCGGTGGGATCGGGCGGATCGCGGCTGTTGCGCGGCAACGATCCCGAACATGAGGCGCTGGAAGCAGAGGCGTCGGCGCATTTCGGCAGCGAGGCGGCACTGTTCTTCGCCAACGGCTATGGGGCCAACATGGCGGCGCTGGCGACCTTGCCGCAGCGCGGCGATATCGTCCTGCATGACGCGCTGATCCACGCCAGCGCGCATGACGGCATGCGGCTGGGCCGGGCACCCGTCCGGTCGGTGGCGCACAATGATGTCGGCGCGTTCGAGGATGCGATCCGGGCGTGGCGTGCCGATGGTGGCACGGGCCTGCCCTGGATCGTCGTCGAAAGCGTGTATGGCATGGACGGCGACCGCGCGCCGCTGGCCGAACTCGCCGCGCTGGCTGACCGGCACTGCGCCATGCTGGTGATAGACGAGGCGCATGCGACCGGCGTGTTCGGCGCGGGCGGGCGCGGACTGGCGGCCGACCTTCATGGCCGCGACAATGTCGTCAGCTTGCACACCTGCGGCAAGGCGTTGGGCGCGGAGGGCGGGCTGCTGTGCCTGCCCGCCGTGCTGCGCGACTTTCTGGTCAACCGCGGGCGGGGCTTCATCTTTTCGACCGCGCCGTCGCCGTTGGTGGCGGCCGCGGTGCGCGAGGGGCTGCGGATGATCGCCGACGAGCCCGAACGGCAGGCGCGGTTGTGGGCGCTCGTCGCACTGGCCGAAGCCGCATTGGGCTTTGCGACGGGATCGCAGATCCTGCCGGTGATCGTCGGCGACGACGGCGCGGCGGTGGATCGGGCCGCACGGCTGCAGGCGGCGGGATATGACGTGCGCGCGATCCGGCCGCCGACGGTGCCGGTGGGCACGGCACGGCTGCGACTGTCGATCACGACGCAGGTCGACGCGGCGGCGATTACGGGACTGGCGGAGGCTTTGCGATGACCGATACGATCGTGGTGACGGGGACGGATACCGATGTCGGCAAGACGGTGTTCGCCGCCGCGCTCGCCGCCGCGCTGGGGGCGACCTATTGGAAGCCGGTACAGGCGGGGCTGGCGGACGGCACCGACGAAGGCACGGTGCAGCGGCTGGGCGTGACCCGCGTCCTGCCCGAGGCGTATCGGCTGGTGACGCCCTGTTCGCCGCATCGCGCCGCCGCGATTGACGGTGTGACGATCGATGCCGATCGGCTGGCGCTGCCGCAGGTCGCCGGCCTGCTGGTCGTCGAGGGCGCCGGCGGCGCGCTGGTGCCGTTGACCGACGACCTGCTCTACGCCGACCTGTTCGCCCGCTGGGAGGCGCCGGTGGTGCTAGTCGCGCGCACGCAGCTCGGCACGATCAATCACAGCTTGCTGAGCCTGGAAGCGTTGCGCGCCCGCGGCGTGCCGGTACTGGGCATCGCGTTCAACGGCCCGCCCGAGCCGGACAGCGAGGCGACGATCGCGCGCATCGGACGGGTCAAACGGCTGGGGCGGCTCGACCGGGTGGAGCATCTCGACGCCGCCAGCCTCGCTGCCGCTTTTGCCGCCGGGTTCGACGTGGAGGATTTCCGGTGAGCTCGTCGATCTGGCACCCCTTCACGCAGCATGGTCTGCGCGAACCGATCCCGGTGGTCGCGCGGTCGGAGGGCGCGGCGCTGTATACCGTCGACGGGCGGCGGATCGTCGATGCCATTTCCAGCTGGTGGGTGACGACGCACGGGCACCGCGAGCCCCGGATCATGGCGGCGATCGCCGAGCAGGCGGGGAAGCTCGACCAGATCATCTTTGCCGGCTGGAGCCACGAGCCGGCCGAGGCGGTGGCGGCGGGCCTCCGGCGGATGATGCCCGCCGAGCTGACGCGGGTGTTCTTTTCCGATTCGGGATCGACCGCGGTCGAAGTGGCGCTGAAGATGGCGCTGGGCTTCTGGCTTCACCGCGGCGAGGATCGGCACCGTATCCTGGTGCTGGAACATGGCTATCACGGCGACACGATCGGCACGATGTCGGTCGGCGCGCGCGGCGCGTTCAACCGCGCATACGAGCCGCTGCTGTTCGACGTGGAGACGATCCCCTTCCCTGGCGCAGGCGCGGAGCAGGCGACGCTGGACGCGCTGGAGGCGGCATGCCGCGCCGGGCCGGCGGCGCTGATCGTCGAGCCGCTGATCGTCGGTGCGGGCGGCATGCTGATCTATCCGCCCTGGGTGCTGGCCGAGATGCGGCGCATATGCGCGCGGCACGACGTGCTGTTCATCGCCGATGAGGTGATGACCGGCTGGGGTCGGACGGGCACCCTGCTCGCCTGCGAACAGGCCGATGTCGTGCCCGATATCCTGTGCCTGTCGAAGGGGCTGACCGGCGGCGCGGTGCCGCTGGCGGTGACGATGGCGCGCGAGGATATCTATCAGGCGCATTATTCCGACGATCGCGCGAAGATGTTTTTCCATTCGTCGAGCTACACCGCCAATCCGATCGCCTGCGCGGCGGCGGCGGCGAATATCGCGATCTGGGAGGACGAGCCGGTGCTGGCGCGGGTCGCCGATCTGGCGGCACGGCAGGCCGAGCGGCTCGCGGCGCTGGAGGGCGTGCGCAACACACGCGCGCTGGGCACGATCACCGCGGTCGACCTGGGGACCGAGGCGGCAGCCTATCTGTCGACGCTGGGGCCGCGATTGCTGGCATTCTTCCGGGAGCGCGACCTGTTGCTGCGGCCGCTGGGGAATACGGTGTACGTGATGCCGCCCTATTGCATCACGGATGCCGATCTGGACGCGATCTATGCGGCGATCGGCGAGGCAGCGGCGCTGGCGTGAGCCCCGAGTCGCGACGTACCGCAATTTCCAAAGTGGACGATGTTGACGGCACGTCACCCTTTGGTGGGGCGGGGTGGATGTTCGGACCGGTTGCTGGAAGAATGCGGCGGGTGAGGACGCGCGCGGCATACTGCCGGGCTGTCACAGCTGTTCCAACATTGCCAGCGGTTTTTTGGTTCGCGCGAAGCCGCAAAGCCGCGAAGAGAAGAAGGTTGGTTCGCGCGGAGACGCGGAAACGCGGAGGGGTTTCGCCCGGCGCCGACGGCGCCCTTCCTTACCAACCGTTCCGCTTGGCCGAGCGTCCGAGGGAGAAAGCGGCTTCGCCGCAAGAACGACATCTCCGCGTCTCCACGTCTCCGCGTGAACAAACCTTCTTCGCGCCTTCGCGTCTTCGCGCGAAAACCTATTCGATAAATGCATCCACCACGTTGCGTGTGCCGCGGAGGAAGGCGTCGGCGACGTGGCGCAGGGGGGCGATGTCGACGTCGCTCTCCCCTGCCCGCACCAGTTCTGCAAAACGCCGGTAGAGGCCGGCATATTCGCCGTGAAGCGCGGCCGCCTTTGTCGGGGAGCTGCCGTCGGGTAGCACTAAGCGCGCGCCGCCGTCGTGGAGCGTCAGCGTACCCCTGTCCGTCTCGACGACGATGTCCCAGCTTTGCGGGCCTTGCTGGCGGAAATCGAAGTCGGCGGCGATGTGGAGGCCGGCATCGTCGGTGAAGGCGATGCGCGCGGCGATCGGGGAATCGCGGTTTTCGGGGTAATCCAGCTCCGCCTCGGTGACGAAGAACGGGCGCGGCAGGATGCGGGTGACGATCGAGAGGGCGTTGATGCCGGGGTCGAACACGCCGAAGCCGCCCGCGTCGAGGATCCACGCCTGGCCCGGGTGCCAGACGCGAATGTCCTCGCGCCACGTCACCGTCACCCGGTCGATCCGCGCGTCGGCCAATGCGGCGCGGGCGGGTTCGACGCCGGGGGCGTAGCGCGAATGCCAGCTGGCGAAGAGGGTGACGCCCGCCGCCCGCGCGGCAGATTCGAGATTGGCGACCTCTGCCAGCGTCGCGCCGGGTGGCTTTTCGAGGAAGACGTGCCAGCCGGCCTGGATCGCCTGCATCGCGATGGCGCGGCGCACCTGCGGCGGCGTGCAGAGCGCGACGGCGTCGATCCCCTGCCCGCTCGCGATCAGATCGGCGATGTCGTGGAAGTGCGGCACGCCCTCGACGCCTTCGCCGTTGCGGCTGACGGTCGCGGCGAGCGCGATGGCGGGCTCGCCGGCGATGGCGGGGACGTGCTGGTCATGGGCGATCTTGCCCATGCCGATCAGCGCGAGGCGGATCGGCGCGCTCACAGCGGCTTCACCGTGACGGTGTCGGCCGGGGCGGTGGCAAGGGCGTTGCGCAAGGGCAAGGTGAAGGGTGCCGCCTCGATTTCGAAGACGTCGCCGTCCTGCGTCTGGACGCCGTCCGCGCACGACAGCGTTGCGGTGCCGAAGAAGTGGACGTGGATGTCGCCCGGCCGGCGGAAGGCGGCGTATTTGAAGTGATGGTGTTCGAGGTTGGCGAGGCTGTGCGACATGTTCGCTTCGCCGGTGAGGAACGGCTTTTCCCACAGCGTCTTGCCGTCGCGGACGATACGGCTGGTCCCGCGGATATCCGCCGGCGGTTCGCCGAGCAGCAATTCGGGGCCGAGCGACGCCTGACGCAGCTTCGAATGCGCGAGCCACAGGTAATTGTGGCGTTCGGTGACGTGGTCGCTGAATTCGTTGGCGAGTGCGATCCCGAGGCGGAAGGGTGTGCCGTCGTCGCCGATCAGATAGATGCCGGCGAGTTCAGGTTCCTCGCCGCCGTCCTGCGCGAAGGCGGGCGAGGCGAAGGGCGCTTCGGGGGCGACGAGGCCCTGGCCGTCGCCCTTGTAGAACCATTCGGGCTGCGCGCCGATCACGCCCGCGGCGGGGCGGCCGCCCTCCATGCCTTCGAGGAACAGGCGCATCGAATCGGTCTGCTTCCCCTCGGCGGCGGCCTTGTGCATCGCATCGCGGCCGGCGGCGGAGCCAAGATGCGTCAGGCCGGTGCCGGCGAGCATCAGCCGGGCGCTGTCCGGGTGGTCGATCGCGGGGAGCAGTTCGCCCGCTTCGAGGGCGGCCATCAGGTCGACGCTCTCGTCCGAGCGGCGCGCGCGGGCGGCGTCGAGCAGGCTGACGCCCTCGGCGATCGCGGTCTGGGCGAGGTCACGGGTGGTGGCGACGCCGGTGAGGACGTGCGCGGCCTCTTCGGCCAGGATCACGCGGCGCGTGCCGTCCGGGAGGCGCTGTTGGAGCAGGCGGGCAGCGGTCATGCGAGATCCTTTGCGGCTTGGACGAACGCCGCGGCATCACGCGCGACGTCAGCGGCGGACTTGCCGGCGCGGTAGAGGTTGGAGCCGAGGCCGAAGCCGTCCGCACCCGCCGCGCGCCATGGCGGCATCGTGTCGGGGGTGATGCCGCCGACCGCCAGGACCTTGGTCGTTTTGGGCAGGACGGCGCGCTGGGCCTTCAGGAAGGCGGGCGCGGCACCTTCGGCCGGGAAGAGTTTCAGGCCGTGCGCGCCAGCGTGGAGCGCGGCAAAGGCTTCGCTGGGGGTGAAATAGCCGGGGAGCGAGATGAGGCCCCGCTCCACCGACGCACGGATGACGGCCGGGTCGGTATTGGGCGAGACGATGAGGGCGCCGCCCGCGTCGGCGACGGCGACGACGTCCTGCGGGGTGAGGACGGTGCCCGCGCCGACGATCGCGCGCCCAGCGTAGCGCTTGGCCATGGCGGCGATGCTGGCGAGCGGGTCGGGCGAGTTGAGCGGGACTTCGAGCAGCGTAAAGCCGGCATCGACCAAAGCGTCGCCGATGGGGGCGGCTTCGTCCGGCTTGAGGCCGCGGAGGACCGCGACGAGCGGACAGGTGGCGAAGGCTGCGGCGAAGCGGGTGGCGGGGTCGGTCATGCTTGGGGCTCCGGGTGGAATGCGGGGCGGTTGCCGACCCACACCGTCACCCCGGGGTTGGGCGGGGGTCCCGCTTTTTTTGTCACCGCCCGGATGAAGCGGGACCCCGGCTCAAGGCCGGGGTGACGATGCGGGTGGGGCAAGGAAAGCGTCACAGAAACGCCCGCAGGTGGTGGATGCCGGCGACGAACGCCTGCGTCGCGTCGATCGGCACCACCGCGCCGCCACGCGTCACGATCGCGGCGGCGTAGAGGTCCGCCAGCGCGCCGGTGGCGAGCAGGTGGACCGCGCGGCCGGCCACATCACGGGCGCCGACGTCGTTGCCGATCAGCACGCCGCTGGCATAGGCGGCGGCCTCCACCGCCGGGAGACGGCCGAGCAGCACGCCGCTGCGCACTTCGAATAGCGCAGCACCGAGGTCGCAGGCCCCTGCCCCGCGCGCGATGCCGTCGCGGAAGGCCGGCCCCTCCGCCACCGCGCCGTCGAGCATGCCGGCGAGGATGCCGTGGCTTTTCAGCAGCGCGAACAGTTCGCCGGTCATCACCGTGGCGATGTCGGTAATGCGGCCGCCGTCGGTCGCGACCCATTTGTTGTGCGTGCCGGGCTGGCAGAACAGCGCGTCGGCGGGCGCGAGGCCGGCGGCGATAGCGCCCAGCACCTGCACCTCTTCGCCGCGCATCACGTCGGCGCGCGGACCGTCCAGCAGCGCGACGCCGGGGACGATCGTCGCGCGCTCGGGCTCGATACGGAGCGCCGCCGCGGCGAGCGCGGCGAGGTCGGCGGGCGCGGCCGCATAGGGTGCTTCGTGCCAGCCGCGCGTCGAGCCGACCATGCCGGCGGCGATCACCGGCAGGTCGCCGAGCCGCGCGCGCAGATCGGCGAGCGCCGGGGCATAGTCGCCCGGCGCCAACCCGAGCACGCCCGCGCCGCCCTCGACCCGGTCCCCGATGCGGCCATCGGGCTCGATCCGATAGGCGCGCCGGTTGGTCGTGCCCCAGTCGATCGCGATCACCGCGCCGTTGGTCATGCCCTGCGTCATCGCTTCAGACGGTCGGCTCGACCGTCTCCTCGATGACGTGCGTCGGGGCCTTCAGCGCCGCGCGCGCATACCAGAGGACGTAGAGGTAGCAGACCAGCGGCACGACGAAGGCGAGCGAGCGTGCGCCGTCGGGTGCGAAGCCGGCGAAGGCGTCGATCACCGCGCCGTACAGGATCGACACGAAGCCGCCGCCGCAGATCGCCATGCACATCAGACCCGACGTCGCCGAGGCGGGTGCGGTCGATCGCTCCAGCGTCAGCGTGAAGATCGTCGGGAACATGATCGAGTTCATCAGGCCGAGCAGCAGCGCCGCGACCGCGGGGACGAAGCCCATGGTCAGCGGCGCGACATAGCCACCGGGCAATGTGATCGTGCCGCCGAGCGGCGTCGCCGCCATGTCATAGGTCGCGATGATGACGAGGCACAGGATCGATGCGCCCGCACCGACCAGCGTCAGCAGCGTCGTCGCCTTGGCATAGCGCAGCAACACGCTGCCGCCGAAGCGGCCGATCATCGCGAGCAGCATGAACAGCGGCGCGATATAGCCGGCGATCTGCGCCGGCACGTCGAGGATGTGGCGCTGTTCGAGGAAGAAGATCATGCCCGAAATCACGCAGACCTCGGCGCCGACGTACAGGAAGATGGCAACCGAGCCGAGGTTCGCCCAGCGCGAGCGCAGCGCCGACAGCGGCGATTCGACGTTGGTCGCAAGCGCGGGCGCATGTGCGTTGATCGTGCGCTTGGCGAAGAAGACGAGGCCGGTGAAGACCGCGAGGATCACCGCGATCATCAGATAGACGTGGGTGACGAAGCCGAGGCTGTCCGCCTTCAGCGCCGGCGTCAGCACCGCATCCTTGGCGAACAGGTCGCCGCGCAGCAGATAGGCTGCGCCAAATGTGCCGCCGACATAGGCGCCGAGCGAGTTGAACGCCTGGCTGAGGTTGAGGCGGAAGTGCGAGCCCTTCGGATCGCCCATCGACGCGATCAGCGGGTTGGCCGCGACTTGCAGCAAGGTGACGCCCGACGCGGCGACGAACAGCCCGAGCAGCACGGTGACGAAGCTGTTCGACCATGCGGTCGACCAGGCGACGAGACAGCCGGCGACGACGCCCAGCAGGCCGAGGACGATCGAATTGGCGTAGCCGCGGCGCGACAGATACCAGGCCGACGGAATCGACATGACGCCATAAGCGATGAAGAAGGCGAACTGGTTGAGCTGCGTTTCGAAGTCGCTGAGCGTGTAGATGACCTTCATGCTCTTCACGAGCGGGTCGATCAGGTTCGTCACGAACGCCCAGATGAAGAACAACGTCGTCACATAGACGAGCGCAAGCGCGACGCCCGCCTTGCGTCCGCCCGCCACGCCGCTGCCTGCGGCCGCGGGCGGTGGTGCCATCATCGGTCCAGCCATGTCCTCTCCCCTATTTGTATCGCTACCACAGGCTGCCTTGCGCCCCGGCTATTTGTCTGACTATATAGCGAAGAACCACCGGGTCAATGCCGGGGACGAACGGGGAGAGGCGCAACATGAAAGTGGGTTTCGCGTTCCAGATGGCCTGTGCGGGGATATTGACGATCGCGGCGGCCGATGCCGCCTGCGCCGCGACCGCGACGCGCGCCGATTTCGGCCGACTGCCCGACGGCACCCGGATCGAGGCGGTGACGCTGACCGGGGCGAATGGCGTGCGTGCGCGGGTGATGACGCTGGGCGCGACGTTGCAGGCGTTCGAGGCACCAGACCGCAACGGCACGCTCGCCGACATCACGCTGGGCCATGACACCGCCGCCGCGTATGTCACGCAGCCCAATTTCTGGGGCCAGACCGTCGGCCGCTACGCCAACCGGATCGCCGGCGGTCGTTTCACGCTGGACGGCAAGACGTATCAGCTGCCGCTCAACGACAAGACCAACTCGCTGCATGGCGGCACCACCGGCTTCGACAAGGCGGTGTGGCGGATCGTGTCGGTCACGCCGAGCGGCCCCCGCGCGAGCGTGACGATGGCGCTGACCAGCCCCGCGGGCGATCAGGGCTATCCGGGCAAGCTCGACGTCGAGGTGACCTATGCGCTGGACGACGCGGGCGCGCTGACGATCGATTTCACGGCGAAGACGGACGCGTCGACGATCGTCAATTTGACCAATCATGCGCTGTTCGATCTGGCGGGCGAGGGATCGGCGGGCGGCATCTACGCCCAGCGGATGACGATCCCCGCCGCGCGCTACACACCGGTCAACGCGGCGCTGATCCCGACCGGCGAATTGAAACCGGTGGCGGGCAGCGTGTTCGACTTCACCAGGCCGCGCGCCATCGGCCAGAGCATCCGCGACGGCCGCGATCCGCAGATCGTGATCGGCCGCGGCTACGACCATAATTTCGTGCTCGATGCCGGCCGCACCGCGCAGCCCAAGCTCGCCGCGCGGGTCGAGGATCCGGTATCGGGCCGCGTGCTCGAAGTGCTGTCGACCGAGCCGGGCGTGCAATTCTATTCGGGCAACTTCCTCGACGGGACGTTCGTGGGGAAGCAGGGCCACGTCTATCGCATGGGCGATGGCTTCGCGCTGGAGCCGCAGAACTTCCCGGACACGCCCAACCAGCCCGCGTTCGGATCGGCGCGCGTCGATCCGGGCAAGCCGTACCACCATCAGATGATCTATCGCGTCTCCGTGGCGCGCTGACCGGAGCTTTTATGACCACCGACACGCCCAAACGCCCCAGCGCCCTGCGGTCCCGCGCCTGGTTCGACAATCCGGACAATATCGACATGACGGCGCTGTATCTGGAGCGCTATCTGAACTTCGGCCTCAGCCTGGACGAGCTGCGCTCGGGCAAGCCGATCATCGGCATCGCGCAGACGGGCAGCGACCTGTCCCCTTGCAACCGCCACCATCTGGTGCTGGCGGAGCGGGTGCGCGAGGGCGTGCGCGAGGCGGGCGGCATCGTGCTGGAATTCCCGGTCCATCCGATCCAGGAAACCGGCAAGCGCCCGACCGCGGGGCTGGACCGCAACCTCGCCTATCTCGGCCTGGTCGAAACGCTGTACGGCTATCCGCTCGACGGCGTGGTGCTGACGATCGGCTGCGACAAGACGACGCCCGCCATGCTGATGGGCGCGGCGACGGTGAACATCCCGGCGATCGCCTTGTCCGTGGGGCCGATGCTGAACGGCTGGCACAAGGGCGAGCGCACCGGATCGGGAACGATCGTGTGGAAGGCGCGGCAGATGCTGGCGGCGGGCGAGATCGACGATGCCGAGTTCATCCGCCTGGTCGCCAGCTCGGCGCCGTCGACCGGCTATTGCAACACGATGGGCACGGCGACGACGATGAATTCGCTGTGCGAGGCGCTGGGCATGAGCCTGCCCGGATCGGCGGCGATTCCCGCGCCGTATCGCGACCGGCAGGAGGTCGCGTACCTCACCGGCAAGCGTATCGTCGCAATGGTGGCGGAGGACCTCAAGCCGTCCGATATCCTGACGAAAGAGGCATTCCACAACGCGATCCGCGTCAATTCGGCGATCGGCGGATCGACCAACGCGCCGATCCACCTCGCGGCGATCGCGCGCCATATCGGCGTCGATTTGCCGATCAAGGATTGGGAGACGGAGGGCCACAAGGTGCCGCTGCTCGTCAACCTGCAGCCCGCGGGCGAATATCTGGGCGAGGATTATTACCGCGCCGGCGGCGTGCCCGCGGTGGTCAACCAATTGATCGGCCAGGGCCTGATCCATGAGGGCGCGCTGACCGTCAACGGCCGGACGATGGGCGACAATTGCCGCGGGGTCGCGATCGAGGACGAGAAGGTCATCCGCCCGTTCGACCAGCCGCTGGTGACGGATGCGGGCTTCATCGTGCTGTCGGGCAATTTGTTCGACGCGGCGGTGATGAAGACCAGCGTGATCTCGAAGGAATTCCGCGACCGCTATCTCTCCAACCCCGACGATCCCAATGCCTTCGAAGGGCCGGCGGTCGTCTTCGACGGGCCGGAGGATTACCACCACCGGATCGACGATCCCGCCACCGGCATCACGCCGGAGACACTGCTGTTCATGCGCGGCGCCGGGCCGATCGGCTATCCCGGCGCGGCCGAGGTCGTGAACATGCGCCCGCCGGCGTATCTGATCACCGAAGGCGTGCATGCGCTGCCGTGCATCGGCGACGGCCGCCAATCGGGGACGAGCGGATCGCCGTCGATCCTCAACGCCTCGCCCGAAGCGGCGGCGATGGGCGGCCTTGCGCTGCTCAAGACGGGCGACCGGGTGCGGATCGACCTCAACACCGGCAGCGCCAACGCGCTGATTTCGGACGCGGAACTGATGGAGCGTCGCGCCGCGCTGGAGGCGGCGGGGGGCTATGCCTATCCCGCGTCGCAAACGCCGTGGCAGGAGATCCAGCGCGCCGTCGTCGGTCAGATGAACACCGGTGCGATTCTGGAGGGCGCGGAGAAGTACCAACGCATCGCGCAAACGATGGGCCTGCCGCGCGACAACCATTGATGCGGGTGGGGGGCCCCTTTTTGATGCACGCGCTCCCACCCCGTCGTCATTCCCGCGAAGGCGGGAATCCATAACCGCTACCGCTGCTGATGGAGCCGAAACGGCAGCGCGTCTAGATTCCCGCCTCCGCGGGAATGACGATTGGGGGGGGTACAGACCGTGCGCCCTCTCCTCCAGTCATCCCGGCGGACGCCGGGATCCATGGACCCGCTCGGCTGATGGTTGTGCGCCTACGATAGCCCACCGCGTCCATGGATCCCGACGTTCGTCGGGATGACGAATGGGGTAGCGACCTCTCTTTCTCAGCGGCTGCGGGTCCGGCGTTAATGGTGCGGCGGCAGACCCGCACCCCGTCATTCCCGCGAAGGCGGGAATCCATAATCGCTACCGCTGGTGATGAAATCGAAACGGCAGCGCGTCTGGATTCCCGCCTGCGCGGGAATGACGGTTGAGGAAGGGTGCCCCGCTCCTCGTTCGTCATCCGACGTTCGTCATCCCGACGAACGAGGGGGAGGATAGCCCCCCCTATTCCAGCAGCGAGCGTTCCGTGTCTTCGTGCGCCTGTTCCAGCAGCACGAGCGTCGCGGCGCGGGCCGATACGGTGTCGCGGGCGCGGATCGCTTCGTACAGGCGGTGGTGCTGCGGCATCGAATCGCGCGGCTTGGTGCGGCGGCGGAACTTGAAGATCGTCGTCCAGCGCACCGCGGCGCCGATGCTGCCCGACAGGCTGACGAGCAGTTCGTTGTCGGTCGCCTCCAGGATCGTATTGTGGAAGCTCTGGTCGGCCGCCTGCCCCTCGGCGGTGCCCAGACCATGACGCCGCATCCCGTCGAGCGCCGCCGCCATCCGCGCGAGCTGTTCGTCGGTCCGGAAGGTCGCGGCCATTTCGGCGGCGGCGGGTTCGACGATCATGCGCAGCTGGAACAGGCTGCGCACGAAGCTGGCGGGCGGTTCGCCTTCGAACATCCAGGCGAGCAGGTCGGGATCGAGCAGGTTCCACTGCGCACGTTCGCGCACCCGCGTGCCGGCCTTGGGCCGGCTTTCGACGAGGCCCTTGGCCGACAGCATGCGCAGCGCCTCGCGCACGACGCTGCGCGAAATGCCGCGCTGCGCGGCGAGATCGACCTCGCCGGGGATGATGCCGCCGGGCGGATAGCGGCCGGTGACGATCGCGATGCCGAGGTCGCGGGCGATCAGCGTATGGGATGGCTCGCGCCGTTCGGTCTTGGTCAACTCGCGGCTCTCCCCTCTCGTCGTGCGTGCGTAAGCGGTGGCGGTGCGCTTGGGAAGAGCGTCGCTCCTAGCCCGGCCGGCGCATGGCGAAGCGATTGGCCTCGGTGATCTCGAAATAGTCCGCCGGGCCGCCGCCGCGCAGGATCGGACGCGCGCGGGCGGTCTGGTAGACGCCATCGTCGAGCAGCGCGGTATCGATGTGGATGCCGACCGCTTCACCGATCACCAGATACTGGTCGAGTTCGCGCCCCTCCTTGGTCTGCAGGCGGACGATCTGGGTGAGCTTGCATTCGAACGCGACCGGGCTGGCCACGACGCGCGGCGGGGCGACGAGGCGCGAAGGGGCGGTTTCCAGCCCGGCGAGGGCGTGTTCGTCGACGTCCGGTCCGACGCCGGCCGAGGTCGCATTCATCGCCTCGGCCAGGTCACGCGTCGCGAGGTTCCAGACGAACTCGCCCGTCGCGTCGATATTGGCGACGCTGTCCTTCCACCCCATCGACGAAAAGCCGATCAGCGGCGGCCGATAATTGAGCAGATTGAAGAAGCTGTACGGCGCGAGGTTGGGCACCCCGTCCGCCGACACGCTGCCGATCCAGCCGATCGGGCGTGGCGCGACGATCGCGTTGAGGGGGTCGTGGGCCAAGCCATGGCCGTTCGCGGGTTCGTAGAAATGCCAGCTAGTCGTCATGGTGCTGCCCCTGCTACACGGATGATATGGCTGCGCAAACGCCCGGAACGACGATCCTGCGCCACGCGCTCACGACGCGGATATGGCATTGGGTGAATGCGGTGTCCGTCTTCATCCTGCTGGGCAGCGGGCTCGGCATCTCCAACGCCCATCCGCGGCTGTATTGGGGACGCTACGGTGCCAACTTCGACCATGCCTGGGCGCAGCTGCCGCGCTTTCCGGCGTGGATCACGATTCCCGCGAATTACAATCTGGCGATCTCGCGGCGCTGGCACCTGTTCTTCGCCCTGGTGTTCGCCTTCGGCCTGCTGGCGTTCATGATCGTGAGCCTGCTCAACCGGCATTTCGCGCGGTTGAAGCTGACCCGCAAGGACGTGAGCGCCGCGCATCTGGCGGCGGACGTACGCGATCACTGGAACTTCCGCTTCCACGATGCGGACGATCCCAAGGCGTACAACAGCTTGCAGAAATGGAGCTACATCCTCGTCCTGTTCGTCGCGTTGCCGGTGATGATCTTTACCGGTCTCGCGCTGTCGCCGGGGATGGATGCGGCGTGGCCGTGGCTGCTCGATGTGTTCGGCGGGCGGCAGTCCGCGCGCTCGATCCACTTCATCGCGGCGAGCCTGATCGGCGGGTTCATCGTCGTCCATCTGGTGCTCGTCATCCTGGCGGGCGCGTGGAACGAGGTGCGATCGATGCTGACCGGCAAATGGCGGGTGCCCGAATGATCCCGAAACTGGATCTCGCACGGCGCAATCTGATCGTTGGATCGGCGGGGCTGCTGCTCGCCGGGTGCGACAAGGTCGTGGCGAACCCGCAGGCGCGCAAAATCCTGTTCGCGGGCGAGGACATGCACAAGGGGCTGCAGCGTGCGCTGATGAACCGGGGCGCGCTGGCGCCCGAGTTCACGCGCGAGCAGATGTCGCCGGTGTTCCGCGCCAACGGCACGCGCGATCCGGGGACGCCGGCCTATGCGGCAATGGTCGCGGACGGGTTCGCGAGTTATCGGTTGCAGGTCGGCGGATTGGTCGACCGGCCGCTGTCTTTGAGCCTCGCGCAACTCGCGTCGATGCCGTCACGCTCGCAGATCACGCGCCACGATTGCGTCGAGGGGTGGAGCGCGATCGGCCAGTGGCAGGGGCCGATGCTCGGCACGGTGCTGAAGGCGGCGGGGATGCGCCAGAGCGCGCGCTACGTCGTGTTCACCTGCGCCGATCTGTACAATGGCGAGCCTTATTACGAATCGATCGACACGATCGACGCCTTCCACCCCCAAACGATCCTGGCGCTGAAGATGAACGGCGCGCGGCTGACCGTGCCGCATGGCGCGCCGGTGCGGCTGCGCGTCGAGCGGCAGCTGGGCTATAAGCACGCCAAATACGTCACCGGAATCACCGCGGTCAGCGATCTCAAGAGCATAGGCAAAGGCAAAGGCGGCTATTGGGAGGACAATGTCGATTACGATTGGTATGCCGGCATCTAGGGCATAGTAGCTTCCTTATGGCGCTGATCGACATGTTCCTCAGCCGCGCCGTCAAGCGTGGCCAACTCACCCTCCATCGGCCCGGAAAGGCCCCCGCAACCTTCGGAACGCCCGACCCGGCGTTCGGGCACATCACCATCCGCTTCGCCGATTCGGGCGTCGCCGGCCGCATCATCCGCAACCCCGCGCTCGCCGCCGGCGAGATGTACATGGACGGGCGGCTGACCGTCGACGGCGACGACATCATGGGGCTGGTCAAGCTGATGACCGGCAATTCGCCCTGGGAGCGCGGGCAGAACGCCTTACAGCCCTCCGCCTTCGTGCGGGGTCTCGGCGCGGTGAAGCACCGGCTCGACCGGATCAACATGGAGCGCCGATCGAAGCAGAATGTCGCGCACCATTACGACCTGTCGGCGCGGCTGTACGACCTGTTCCTCGACGCCGACAAACAATATAGCTGCGCCTATTACACCGACCCTGACAACAGCCTGGAGCAGGCGCAGAGCGACAAATTGGCGCATATCGCCGCCAAGCTGGCGCTGCGGCCGGGCATGCGCGTGCTCGACATCGGCTGCGGCTGGGGCGGGATGGCGCTATACCTCAACCGGCATTTCGGCGTGGAGGTGCTGGGCGTCACCTTGTCCGAGGAACAGCTGAAGATCGCGCGGGAGCGGGCCGCAGCGGCCGGCGTCGCCGACAAGGTGAAGTTTGAGCTGATCGATTACCGCCGCGTCGAGGGGCGGTTCGACCGGATCGTGTCGGTCGGCATGTTCGAACATGTCGGGCCGCCGCAGTACAAGACGTACTTCCGCAAGTGCCGCGATCTGCTGACCGACGACGGCGTTGCGTTGGTCCACACGATCGGCCGGTTCGGGCCGCCGAGCATCACCGACGACTGGACGACCAAGTACATCTTCCCCGGCGGTTACAACCCGGCGCTGTCGGAAACGATCGCGGCGTTCGAGGGATTGTCGATGTTCCTCACCGACGTCGAGGTGCTGCGGCTGCACTACGCCTATACGCTGCACGAGTGGTATGCGCGGACGCTGAAGGCGCGCGATGCGATCGTCGCGCTGTACGACGAGCGTTTCTACCGGATGTGGACCTTCTACCTCGCCGGCGCCGCGATGGCGTTCGAGAATGGCGGGCTGTGCAATTTCCAGATCCAGTTCAGCCGCAGCCGGACGGAGCTACCGATCGTGCGGGACTATATGGTCGAGGGCGAGCGGGCGTTGCGCGGGCGGTAACGCCCTCCACGTTCGTCATTCCCGCGCAGGCGGGAATCCAGACGCGCTACCGTAGCGCCTCTTGCCGAGACGTCAGAGGTTATGGATTCCCGCCTTCGCGGGAATGACGGGTGTGGTGGTCATGCCCCCTTCCCGTCACCCCGGCCTTTGAGTCGGGGTCCCGTTTGATCCGGCGGCGAAGAAGAAGCGGGACCCCGACTCAAGGCCGGGGTGACGGATGGGATTTGGGCGACCGGAGCGCGCCCTCACCGCCCCTGCGGCAGCGCCTTGGCGGGGCCGCCCATCACCGCGGCGCGGGCGGCGGCGCGTTCGTCGAGGCTGATGACGCCGTCGTGGTTGAGGTCGTAGCGCGAGGCGATCGCGCGGAAGAGGCCCTGCATCTCGGCAGGCGAGACCTTGCCGTCATGGTTGGCATCGGCGGTGTTGAACCAGGCATCGGCCATCGCCTTCGCCTTGGCAGCGGGCATCTGCGTCTTGCCGACATCCATGCGCGCGACGCGGGCGTCGACCTCTGCGCGGCTGATGAAGCCATCATGGTTGGTATCGGTCTTGTCGAAATCCGCCTTGATGCGCGGATCGATCTTCGCCGCCGCCTTGGGATCGGCCTTGCCCGCGGCGAGCGCCGGCGTGGCGATGAGCAGCGGCAGGATGACGAGTGCGGTGCGGATCATGGGAACTCCGGAATACATGTTCGAAACGGGCCTGTAGGCCGCCGCGCCTAAACCCGCGGTGAACGCAGACGTTGCACCGCAGCGCTGTGGGCCGTAGGGGCGCGGCCATCCATTCCATGGTCCAAGGAACCCGTGCCGTGACCGATCAGATCAACCGCGTCGTCCTCGCCTATTCGGGCGGTCTGGATACGAGCGTGATCCTGAAATGGCTGCAGCAGACGTATAACTGCGAAGTCGTCACCTTCACCGCCGATCTGGGCCAGGGCGAGGAGCTGGAGCCGGCGCGCCAGAAGGCGCAGATGGCGGGCGTCAAGCCGGAACACATCTTCATCGACGATCTGCGCGAGGAATTCGTCCGCGATTACGTGTTCCCGATGATGCGCTCGAACGCACTGTACGAGGGGCTGTATCTGCTCGGCACGTCGATCGCACGCCCGCTGATCGCCAAGCGCCAGATCGAGATCGCGAAGATGGTCGGCGCCGACGCGGTCAGCCACGGCGCGACCGGCAAGGGGAACGACCAGGTCCGCTTCGAGCTGGGCTATTACGCGCTGAACCCCGACATCAAGGTGATCGCACCGTGGCGCGAATGGGACCTGACCAGCCGCACCAAGCTGATCGAGTTCGCCGAACAGCACCAGATCCCGGTCGCCAAGGACAAGCGCGGCGAATCGCCCTTCTCGACCGACGCGAACCTGCTGCACACCTCGTCCGAAGGGAAGGTGCTCGAGGATCCGTGGCAGGAGGTGCCCGATTACGTCTATTCGCGCACGGTGAACCCCGAGGACGCGCCCGACGCGCCTGAGTATATCACGATCGACTTCGAGCGCGGCGACGGCGTGGCGCTGAACGGCGAGGGCGTCAGCCCGGCGACGCTGCTGACCAAGCTCAACGAGCTGGGCCGTCGCCACGGCATCGGCCGGCTCGACCTGGTCGAAAACCGCTTCGTCGGCATGAAGAGCCGCGGCATGTACGAAACGCCGGGCGGCACCATCTATCACCTTGCCCACCGCGGCATCGAGCAGATCACGCTGGACCGCGGCGCCGCGCACCTGAAGGACGAACTGGCGCCGCGCTATGCCGAGCTGATCTACAACGGCTTCTGGTTCTCGCCGGAGCGCGAGATGCTGCAGGCGGCGATCGACCACAGCCAGGCGAAGGTCAGCGGCACCGTGCGGCTGAAGCTGTACAAGGGCGGCGTCTATATCGTCGGCCGCAAATCGCCCAATTCGCTCTATTCGGAAAAGGTCGTGACGTTCGAGGACGATCAGGGCGCTTACGACCAGCGCGATGCGGCCGGCTTCATCAAGCTGAACGCGTTGCGCCTGCGGCTGCTGGGGCGGCGGGACGCGTAAACCGTCGCTCGTCGTCATTCCCGCGCAGGCGGGAATGACGGTTGTTTGGGGGTGAGGCCTTCGCCACGCACCCCGCGTCACCCCGGACTCGTTCCGGGGTCCACCGCGCCGCGAGGGCGCGGCTGGAGCCTCTGCCCCCCCCACGCCGCGAAGTGGACCCCGGACCAAGTCCGGGGTGACGGTGTAACTGGGGCGAGGCGCATGCCCTCCCCCTCCCGTCACCCCGGGCTTGACCCGGGGTCCCGCTTTTTGGAGTTCGCCGGCGGAAAGAAGCGGGACCCCGGCTCGAGACCGGGGTGACGGAGGAAGGCCCGCGTCCCCCCAACGCAGATCAACAAAATCCTCGCTTCATCGCACGCGTGCGGGAACTTTTTGCGACAATGCTTGTCGTGGCCACCCCGTAGCCCCTAAGGCGGCGCGATGCAGGGGCCTAGGCTGCACTGGTGGCAAACGCGAACGTTCGTCGTGGCGGTGGTGATCGCGACGATGATCCCGCTCGTGTGGCCGACGATCCCGCCGCTGGTCGACCTGCCCGGCCATATGGGCCGCTATCGCGTGCAGCTGGACGATGGCGCGCATCGCTGGTTGTACGACTGGTACAACTTCCAGTGGTCGATGATCGGCAATCTGGGCGTCGATCTGCTCATCGAGCCGCTCGCGCCGATCTTCGGCCTCGAACTGGCGGTCAAGCTGATCGTGATGGCGATCCCGGCGCTCACCGTGTCGGGCCTGCTGTGGATCGCGCGCGAGGTGCATGGGCGCATCCCGGCGACCGCGCTGTTCGCCCTCCCCCTCGCCTATTGCTACCCCTTCCAGTTCGGCTTCGTGAATTTCGCGCTGTCGATGGCGCTGGCGCTCAACCTGTTCGCATTGTGGCTGCGCATGGGGCGGCTGGGCAAGGTGCGGCTGCGCGCGGTGCTGTTCGTGCCGCTGTCGTGCGCCTTGTGGATCTGCCACACCTTCGGCTGGGGCGTGCTCGGCATCCTCGCCTTCTCGGCCGAGATGATCCGCCAGCACGACCGGCGCAAGGACAGCCAGAGCGGCCATTGGCTGGAAAGCTGGGTGCGTGCGGGCATCGGCTGCCTGCCGCTCGCGCTGCCCTTCCTGATGATGGTGCTGTGGCGCTCGGGCGATCACGTCACCGGCAAGACGATGGACTGGTTCAACTGGCGCGCGAAGGTGGGCTGGGTGATCATGGCCCTGCGCGACCGCTGGATGGCGTTCGACCTCGCCTCCGTCACCGTGCTGTTCGTCATCCTGCTGAAGGGCGTGCGCGACGAGCGGATCGAATATTCGCGCAACCTGCTGCTGTCGGCGCTGTTCCTGTCCGTGATCTACGTCCTGCTGCCGCGGATCGTGTTCGGATCGGCCTATGCCGACATGCGGCTCGCGCCGTTCGTCCTCGCCATCCTGCTGATCGCGCTGCGGCCGAAGCGCGGCCTGTCGTTCCGCGGCGCCGCAACGCTGGCGGCGCTGGGCCTCGCCTTTTTCGGCGTGCGGCTGGCGGCGACGACGATCAGCTATTGGCAGTTCAGCAAGGAATACGACCGCACGCTGACCGCGCTGGACCATGTGCCCCAGGGCGCGCGGCTGCTGACCATGGTCGGGCGCACCTGCCACGACGAATGGCTCTATTCGCGCGAAGAGCATATCGCCGGCATCGCCCTGGAGCGGAAGCTCGCCTACGCCAACGACCAATGGTCGATGGCCGGCGGGCAGCTGCTGACCGTGCGCTACACGCCGGCCGGCGCCTTCGCGCACGATCCCTCGCAGCTCGTCACCGACCGGCGCTGCCGCGGCGAATGGTGGCGGCCGTTGAAGGTGTCGCTCGCCTTCCTGCCGCGACAGGCGTTCGATTACGTCTGGCTGGTCAACCCGCCGCCCGTCGGGCCCGAGTTCCTGACCGGCCTGACGCCGATCTGGCGCAGCGGCAAGGACGTGCTCTATCGGATCGACGATCGCACGCCGCCGGCCGTGACGCTGGACCCGGCGCTGCTGCCGCCGCGCCGCCGGGTGATGCTTACGCCCCGCCCTTCCTGAACGGGGCGAGCTCCACCAGATACGCCTGCTCTTCGGTGACAGCGGCCCGCTCGCGCACCAGGAAGCCGGCGACCGCACGGCGGAACCCCGCATCGGGCAGATAATGCGCCGACCAGGTCGGCACCGGCACATAGCCGCGCGCGAGCTTGTGCTCGCCCTGCGCCCCCGCCTCGACCGTCTTCAGCCCGCGTGCGATCGCGGCGTCGATCGCCTGATAATAGCAGAGTTCGAAATGGAGGAAGGGCACGTCCTCGGTGCACCCCCAATACCGGCCGTACAGCGTGTCGGCGCCGATCAGGTTGAGCGCGCCCGCGATGGGCTCGCCGTCGCGCATCGCGAGGATCAGCAGGACGCGGTCCCCCATCGCTTCGCCCAGCAAGGGGAAGAAGCTGCGCGTCAGATAGGGCCGACCCCATTTGCGGCTGCCGGTGTCCTGGTAGAAGGTCCAGAAGGCATCCCATTCCGCCTTGCCGATCTCCGCCCCGGTCAGGTGGCGGATGGTGAGGCCCTCGACCGCCGCCGCGCGCTCCTTGCGGATCGCCTTGCGCTTGCGGCTGGCGAGTTGCCCGAGGAAATCGTCGAAGCTGGCGTAGCCCTGATTCGCCCAGTGAAATTGCGTGCCTTCGCGGATCAGCCAGCCCGCCGCCTCGAACGCCGCCACCTGATCGGGCGCGACGAAGGTGGCGTGCGCGGAGGACAGGCCGTTCTGCTCGGTCACCGCCTCCAGCGCGCCGATCAGCGCGGGCGCGGCGGCGGGATCGCGCAGCAGCAGGCGCGGCCCCGGCACCGGGCTGAACGGCGCGGCGACTTGCAATTTGGGGTAATAGGCCCCGCCCGCCCGCTCCCATGCATCCGCCCAGGCATGGTCGAAGACATATTCGCCCTGGCTGTGGCTCTTGGCATAGGCCGGCGCGATCGCGACCGGCGCGCCGTCCGCCCCATCGACCACGATCGGCACAGGCTGCCAGCCGGAGCGCCCGCCGACGCTGCCCGATTCCTCCAGCGCGGCGAGGAACGCGTGGGACACGAAGGGATTGGCGATGCCGGCGCACGCATCCCATTGCGCGGCCGGGATGGCGCGCACGCCCTCCACCATGCGGGCGGTGAGCGCGGTCATGCGGCGACGGGACAGACAATCATCGCCGCCAATATAGGGCGCGACGGACGCTTGCCGAGGGGGTGGTGCGTGTCGCGGGACGATCGGATCCTCTGACAGACGCGAAAAATTGCACGTCGCACCGCGATCGATCGCTCGGCCATCGTCTTGCATTTCCTGTCGGTTAGCCGCCCGTGCGAGGCGCGACGTCCGGAACGATGCCCGATCGGCCCGTGGCAGGGGATGGACGCCGCGCGATAATCCGGCGACGGGGCGTCCGATGCTTTCCCGTTTGCTTGTACGCGCGGCATGGCCGGCGGCTGTCATAGCCGGCTACGCCCTGGCCATGACGCTGGTCTGTCGCACGATCCTGGCCAGCGGATTCGACCTGGGGTTCGGCGAGCGCGGCGATGCGATCATCGAGATCAGCATCCTCGAGCACTGGCGCAACGTGCTGACCGGCGTGTCGGCCTGGGACAGCACGCTGTATTTCCACCCTTATGGCGGCACGCTGGGCTATAACGACGGCTATCTGCTGTTCGGGATCGTCTATGCGTTCTGGCGGCTGTTCGCCGACCCCTTCGCCGCCGACACGCTGAACATCCTGACCTTCAAGACGATCGGATTTGCCGGGGCCTACCTGTTGGTCGCGCGGACGCTGCGATGGGGCCGCGCGCCCGCGCTGATCGTCGCGCTGTTGTGGACGGTATCGAGCAACATCTGGCTGCAGGCGGTGCATGCGCAGTTGCAGAGCGTGGGGCTGCTGCCGCTGGCGATGATCCTCGCGATCGGCGCGGCGCGTGCCGAGCGGGACGCCCGCCACGGCGGCGCACGTGTCCGCGCGATCCTGCTGGCGCTGCTGATGGCGGCGTGGTTGCTGACGTCCTATTACATGGCGTGGTTCACGCTGTTTTCCGCGTGTCTCTACGTTGCCTGCTGGGCCGGGCTCAGCGGCCATTGGCGGCCGGGCGCCATGCTGGGCCTGATGCGGCGACATGCGGGTACGCTGCTGATCGGCGGCGGCACCTTTGTTGTGGCCGTCATGCCGTTCCTGCTGCTCTACCTTCCCAAGATGCGCGAGACGGGTGGCGAGCCCTATGACGAGATGCTCGGCTATCTGGTGACGCCCCTGATCGACATGATCAACGTCGGCGCCGGCAACTATCTGTGGGGCTGGATCTTCGTGCCGCTGCTGGCGCTGGTCCATGCCGTCCTGCCCGACGATCCCGCATTGCCGGGCCGGGTGCTGGGCGGCGAGCATTCGGCGGGATTTCCGCTGCTCCTGTTCGGGCTGGTCGTGACCGCCTTATGGACGATGTGCGTCCGCCGCCGATCACCCGATGGCCGCGCTCCCACGATCGCGATACGGGCCTTCGCATTGGCGATGGCGATCGCGTGGCTGCTGACGCTGCAATTCTGGATCGCCTCGCCCTGGGGGGTCATCTTCCACCTCGTGCCGGGCGCAAAAGGCATGCGGGTCGTCTCGCGCTACCAATTGTGGCTGACGCTGCCGTTCCTGCTGATCGTCGTGGCCGCATGGCGAACCCATGCCGTACGGATGGCGCAGCGGCGGCCGTGGCTCGCCGCCGGTCTGATGACGCTGCTGGTTGCCGAAAATCTCAGCGCCGAAACGCCGACGCGCCTCAGCCGTACCGATCAACGCCGCGCGCTGCTATCGATCCCACGCCCGCCGGCGGGCTGCGCCAGCTTCTACGCCGTCGCCACGCGGCGCACCGAACCGCTGTACATCAACGACGAATTGCACGCGCTCTATCCGCATAACGTCGATGCGATGCTGCTCGCCGAACTGTGGCGCGTGCCGACGGTCAACGGCTTTTCGACCTTCAATCCGCCCGACTGGAACTTCTCGAGCCCGCTGACTCCCGATTATGACGCGCGCGTGCTGCGCTATGCCCGGGCGCACGGGCTGCGCGGCCTGTGCCGGCTCGACGTCCGCCACAGGAAGCCCTGGTCGCGACTGACCGGTTAGACCGGGCGGCTATACCGCCCGGTCCGCCCGTTCTTACACCCGCACCAGCATCTTGCCGGTGTTGCCGCCCGAGAACAGGCCGAGGAAGGCGTCGGGGGTCGACTCCAGACCGTCGAACACCGTCTCGTTGCGCTTGAGCTTGCCGTCCTTCAGCCAGCCGCCCATGTCGCGGTAGAATTCGCCCGCGCGGTCCATGTAATCGCTGACGATGAAGCCCTGGATGCGCATCCGCATGCCGATGAGGCGCGCAAGATAGCGCAGCTCGGTCGGCTTGGCGCTGTTGTACACGTCGATCATGCCGCAGATCGCGAAGCGGGCGTGCAGGTTGCCATGCGCCAAAGCGGCGTCGAGATGGTCGCCGCCGACATTGTCGAAATAGACGTCGATGCCGTTGCGCGCGACCTCGCCCAGCGCCTTCACCACCGGCGTGCCGCTCTTATAGTCGATCACCGCATCGGCGCCGAGCGACTGGACCCAGGCGCACTTGTCCGCGCCACCGGCCGACCCGATGACGTGGCAGCCCTTGGCCTTGGCGATCTGCACCACGGTGGACCCGACCGCGCCCGCCGCCGCCGAGACGAAGACGGTGTCGCCTTCTTTCGCGCCCGCGACCTCGAGCAGGCCGAAATAGGCGGTCATCCCGGGCATGCCGAGCTGGCCCAGGAACGCCTGCGGATCGACGTCGAGCTGGGGCAGCGCCTGCACCTGATCGGCGGGCAGGATCGCTTCGTCGCGCCAGCCGGCGAAATGCTGGACGGTGTCGCCCTGCTTGAACCGGTCGGACCGGCTTTCGACGACGGTGCCGATCGCGCCGCCCTGCATCGGCTGGTCGAGTTCGAACGGCGGCGTGTAGCTCTTCACGTCGTTCATCCGGCCGCGCATGTACGGGTCGACCGACAGCCACGTGTTGGCGATGCGTACCTCGCCATCATTCAGGTCGCGCGCGGGCAGATCCACCAGCGCGAAATTGTCCATCGTCGGCAGCCCCTGGGGGCGTGAGGTCAGCGTCCAGGCACGGGCCATCATGTCTCTCCTGCAAGAATCTCAGCATGATCTGGCGCAACAGGTTGCAATATGCAACGCAAAAAGGCCCGGGATCGCTCCCGGGCCTTTCCTGTCGTTACCGCTCGGGATCAATAGGTGCCCGAGAAGCTCCGGTTGAGCGTCTTGCCATCGGCATCGGCGGAACCGCTCGTTCCCGTCGTGCCGGTGGTCGTTGCGCTGGACGTCGTGGTGCTGGTCGAGCCGGTCGACTGGCCGCCGTACTGATTGGTCGTACGATTCTGGTCGCGGTCACGATCGTCACCGAACATGGCGCCGTTGCGCTCTTCATCGCGCCACGCGGCCTTCGCCTCGCTGGCGGTCTTGCGCAGCGTCACCTTGCCGTCGACCGAGTCGAGCCAGCTCGACGGGATCGAATGGTGGTGGCCGCCGGCGGCGGGATCATTCTTGGTCAGGATGATGCGATCGCCGCGCACCTTGTCGACCGTACCGACATGCTCACCATCCGAGCCGACGACGTCCATATGCTCGTCGACCTTGTTCAGCAGGTCGCGCTGGCCCTGACGGCTGGTGCGCCACGCGCTGAATTCATTGCTGAACTTCGTGCGGTTTTCCTGGCGATATTCGTGATAGTCGCGATCAAGGGCGTCGATCTGGCCACGGCGCCAGCTGTGGTAATCGTCGTCCTGCGCGCCATAGGAACGCTCGTCCAAGCGCGAATCATATTCGCGGCGACGCTCCGCCTCCTCGTCACCGAACCACGAGCGGACCTCGTCCCCGGCGCGCGCGAAGAAGCCGCGCTCTTCATAGTCATAGCCCTGCGGCTGACGGCCATAGCCCTGCTGCTGCGAGCGGCCATAGGCCTGCTGACCGCGATCGCCGCGGTCGCCACGATAGTCCCGGCTATAGCGGTCGCGATAATTGTCGTCGTCGGCATGCTTGGAGGCACCGAAATCCTCGAACCGGCGGCCACCCGAACCGTAGCTGCCGTGATATTCGCTGGAATAGCCGCGGTTCGCATCCGCGCCGTAGCGGCCACGCTCGCCGTAGCGATCGGTCTGCATGCCATAGCCGCCACCGCTGCGGCCGGTTTCGTAGCGCGACTGCTGATCGCGCTGGCCATAGCGCTGGTTGCCATAGTCGCGGCCGCCATAGGGACGATCATCGCTGGATTGGCGATCGCGGTTGCCCATCATGCCTGCGGATTCGTAATCGCGTGCGCTCGAATAGGTGTAGTCGCGGCCTGAGCCATAGTCCCGGGTGTAATCGTCACCACCGGAAAAACTGGCGCCGGGATAGCGGTCGTAGCCCATGATCGTCTCCTTGAAAGCAAACATCCTGCGGGGTGGGCACATCGTGTCGCGTGCGCCTGCTCCGGACCTAACAAGCATCAAGAGAGGGCTTCGTTCCTGTCATTAAACCTGCGGAACGACTTTGCGTCACGCCGGACGAACGGGCTGCCGCAGGCGGGATCGACCGCATTTTTTGTGGGGACACGTATCGCCGTTGTTGCATCGCCCGAATGGGGCGGCTAAGGGCAGCGCTCCCGGGCGCGACCCGGGCCCGGGGTGCGGGGCTGTAGCTCAGATGGGAGAGCGCTGCAATCGCACTGCAGAGGTCAGGGGTTCGATTCCCCTCAGCTCCACCACCACCCCGTATATTGCTTTCCCACGATCGCCGGCTCCCATCGCACGCATGACGCGTTAGGATGCGCGATGGCCGACACTCCCATTCCCGCCGCTACCCTGGTCCTGTTCCGCGAACGGGCGGAGGCGCCGCCTGAGGTGCTGATGACCGAACGCGCGCGGGCGATGGCCTTTGCCGGCGGCGCGATGGTGTTTCCGGGCGGGCGGATCGATCCGGGCGACCATGCGCTCGCGACGCTGATCGGCGGGGGCGCGGATGCCGCCGCGCGAATCGCCGCGATCCGCGAGACGATCGAGGAGGCGGGCGTCGCGGTGGGCGTCACGCCGGCGCCATCGGCCGAACGGCTCGCGGCGATGCGCGCGGGGCTTCACGCGGGCGAGGCGTTTGCCGACATATTGCATGCGGCCGGCCTGACGCTGGATCTCGAGGCGCTGGTGCCGTTCGCGCGCTGGCTGCCCGACCATCCCGGCATCCGCATTTTCGACACGCTCTTCTTCCTCGCCCGCGCGCCGGACGATGCCGCGCCGACGGTGGACGCCACCGAAACGGTGCGGCTGCTCTGGACGACCGCGGCGGACATGCTGGCAGCAGCAGACAGAGGGGAGGCCGCGATCATCTTCCCGACGCGTCGCAACCTCGAACGCCTGGCGCAATTCGACAGCTTCGATGCGGCCGTAGCGAATGCCCGCGCCTATCCGGTGCGGACGATCACGCCGCATATGGAAGTGCGCGACGGCGTGCCGCACCTCTGCCTGCCCGAGGATAGCGGCTATCCCGTCACCGCCGAACCGATCCAGGCGGTGCGGCGCGGGTGAGCGCCCAGCGCGCCCTTCGCCGCACGGTCGGCTGGATCGCCGCGGTTGCGGTGATCGGCACGGTGGCGCTGCTGCTTTGGGGCATGGCGCGCGGCCGACCGCAGGATCTGCCGTGGACGCCGCTCGACCTTGGGGCGCCGATCGGGATGTTCACGGGGGCGAAGCTCGCCGCGCTGGGGCGCGACTTCCCGCAGTGCCGCGCCAAGCTGGACGCAGCGGGCGTCCGCTACACCGCCCTGCCGCCGCGGCGCGACGGCGCGCAATGCGGTTATGACGATGGCGTGCGCTTTACCGCGGGCGGCGCGCGGCAGATCGGGTTTCGCCCGTCGGGCCTGGGCATCGCCTGCCCGGTCGCGGCGGCACTGTCGGTGTGGGAATGGCAGGTGGTGCAGCCCGCGGCACAACGGCATTTCGGCAGCCGGGTCACCGCCATCGACCATTTCGGCAGCTATTCCTGCCGCCGCATCTATGGGCGTGACGCGGGCACGTGGAGCGAACATGCCACTGCCGATGCGGTCGATATCGCGGGCTTCCGCCTCGCCGATGGCCGGCGGATCACCGTCGTCGGCGACTGGACAGGGTCCGGGGACAAGGCCGCCTTCCTGCGAGAGGTGCGCGACGGGGCGTGCCGGCTGTTCGCGACGACGCTATCCCCCGACTATAACGCCGCGCACCGCGATCACCTGCACCTGGACCAGGCGGACCGCGGCGCGATGGGCTGGCGTGCCTGCCGCTGAGGCCGTTACCGGCCCTCAGTGCGGCAGCGCGGCGGAGCCGTTGTCGACCTTTTCCACCCAATGCGGGAAGAACGCCGGTTGCCGGTTCGACCAGCCCGATGCGGTCGCCGCCGCCTCGCTGATCGACTGGAGCAGCTTGCGCCGCAATTCCGGATGGAGGTGCGGCAGCGCCGCCGCCGCGCAGAAGGCGCTGGGCAGCCACGGCCGCGCTTCGGCGCCGATCAGCCGCTCGTAGAGGAACCGAAACGCCGAGAAGCTGGTCAGCCGCCCCTGCCCCAGGTCGAACCCGGCCAGCGTGACCAGCGGCGCGAGGAACGGTTCGACGAGGGCAAGATCGGCATCGTCGGGCACCATCTGGCGCAGCGCCGGCAGGCCGCGGTACAACCGCGCCTGCGCGCGGATGCTCGCCGCCTCCACCACGTCGCGCGACCAGCGCGCCATGGCGTCGTCGCGATCCAGCCCGATGTCGAGACTGCGCCGGATGTAGCGCTGCGTCGCGGCCGGAAAGCTCGCGAATTCCTTCATTTCAGCCAGCGTCATCGCGCCTTCGGCTCTCTTGGCACCCATGATCCGTCTACCCCGCCCCATGCCTTACCAATCGCCCGACCTTGCCACAGGTTGGTTAACAACCCGATGAATGGCGGGGGTCGAAGCAGTCATAAAAGCATCATGAAACGCGCTGCATCGCAACATGCTTTGCGATGGGTGGAGTGCGGCTCGTCGCAAAAGCAGATTTGTGTCGCCGTGGCGTAATTATCGTGCGCGGCACTACCTTCCGTCACCCCGGACTCGTTCCGGGTTCCACCGGGCCACAGGGGGGAGGCAGGAGGCTCCAACCACCCCCCTCGCCGCAGAGTGGACCCCGGAACAAGTCCGGGGTGACGGAGTGGGTGGGGCTAGGGTTCGGCCCAAACAAGAACGGCGGCCCCTTCCGGGACCGCCGCTCCTTACACCAAAGCAAACCGCGTCACTTCTGCCGCGCGCGCTCCGCGTCTTCGTCATAGCCCGACGAGGGCGCCGGCTCCTGGCTGTGGACCGGCTGCGTCGACGACAGCGGATCGCTCGCGTCCATCGACTGGTCCAGCCCGGCGTCGAGCCGTGCGTCCTGGTCTTCCGGATTCTCTTCCAGACGCGCGTTGATGGCTTCGTCCTGCCCGGCATCCTGCCGCGGATTGCGTTCCTGGTTGCTTGCCTGTTCGCCGTCCGGCGCCACCGACAGGCTGTCGAGCGCGCGCTCATCGATCCCGTTCGTCATCCCATCCTCCTGTGAATACGGGGGAAGAACGATTGCCCGATCGTTTCCGTTCCTAGCCGGCGGACCGTCAGCCCTGCGTCACGCGCACGGCCTGCGCGACGAACTGCGCGGTGCCGAACACGGTCATGAAGGCGATATCGGTGGCGTCGCGCCCCGCGCACACGCGCGCGATCGTATCGGCCGTCGCCATGCCGGTCGCATCGACCAGCCGCCACGCGCCGTCCAGCCACAGCTCGGCGACCGCATGGAAATCGGGCGGATCGACCCCCGGCGCATAGGCGGCAACGCAGCGCGCCGGAATCTCCCCCGCCCGCGCCAATGCGACGAGCAGATGCGCATAATCGCGGCACACGCCCGACCGGCTGGCGAAGGTATCGAGCGCGGTCGTTTCGCCGCTGCTGGTGTTGCTGCGATACTCCAGTTCCGCCTGCACCCAGGCGGCGAGCGCGGCGGCGAGCGCCCCGCCCTCCAGCCCGGCGAAGCGGCGACGGACGAAGCCCTCCAACCGATCTGACTGGCAATAGCGGCTGGGCAGCAGATAGGGGACGAGCGCACCGGCGAGTTCGCGCACCGGAGTCGCGCGCAGCGGTGCGAGGTCGACCGGCGCCCGCTTCACGTCCACGGTCGCGCGATATTCCGCCTTCAGCCATTGCTCGGCGCGGATCCAGCAGCGCTGGCCGACGCCATCCTCGCCCGCCACCGCGGCGATGGGATGGTCGCTCCAGATCGTCAGCCGTTCGGCGACGATGCGCTGGTCGGGCGTTGCCGCCGCCTCGATCTGCAACAGCACGTCGGTCGGCGGGCCGATGATCGCATAATCGAGATCGACGGCGATAGTGAGCCGCATCGCTTGGCGTCCTTCACCCAAAAGAAAAGCCCGGCGGCAGCGCCACCGGGCTTGTATCCGTTACGCCGGACCGTCGATCAGTTGCGCTGCGAACCGAACAGGCGGAGGACGAAGAGGAACATGTTGATGAAGTCGAGGTACAGCGACAGCGCCGACATGATCACGGCCTTGCCGACCATGTCCGTACCGGCGACCTGGAAGTACAGGCTCTTCGTACGCTGCGTGTCGTAGGCGGTGAGGCCAGCGAAGATCAGCACGCCGACCGCGCTGATGACCAGGCTCATGACGCCCGACTGCAGGAACAGGTTGATCAGGCTGGCGACGATCAGGCCGACGAGGCCGACGATCAGGAACGTGCCGAACGCCGACAGGTCGCGCTTCGTGGTATAGCCGTAGAGGCTGAGGCCGGCGAAGCCCGCCGCGGTCGCGAAGAACGCACCGGCGATCGAGGTGCCACTGTAGACGAGGAAGATCGTCGAGAGCGACATGCCCATCAGCACCGCAAACGCCCAGAACAGCAGTTGCAGCGTCTGCGTCTTCATCCGGCCCTGGCCGAAGCTCATCGCGAACACGATGGCGAGCGGCGAGAAGGCGACGATGAAGCCCAGACCGTTGGTACGGCCGGTCGGGCCGATCAGCGCGTTCACCGCGCCGCTAGTGGCGAACAGCAGGGCGACGATGCCGGTCAGCAGCACGCCCGAAGCCATGTAGTTGTACACCGACAGCATGTACGAGCGCAGACCCGCGTCATATGCGCCGCTGCGCGCGGCATCGGCGCGTGAAGCCCCGAACGGCGCGGCGCTCTGCCGGGGGTCGGACCAGTTGGCCATGGTATCCAAAACTCCTTTGCCGGCGACACTGCCGGCTATCCGAAATATCGGCCCCGACCCGTCCCATTTCAAGCGAAACCGGCTAGGATCGATCGATACGGCAACAGAACATTACAAAGGGCTTTTCGTTCATCATGTTGCGTCTCTTCGTCGCGCTCCGCCCGCCCCGCGCCATCCGTGAATCGCTGATCGCCGCGATGGGCGGCGTGCCGCATGCGCGCTGGCAGGACGACGAGCAGTTGCATTGCACCCTGCGCTTCCTCGGCGAGGTCGACCGACCGCAGGCAGAAGACGTCGCGGCGGCGCTCGGCGGCATCCACGCGCCCGCGCCCGTGGCGCGGATCGCGGGCGTCGGGCGGTTCGAGCACAAGGGGCGGACGGACACCTTATGGGCCGGCCTCGCCCCGCACGAAGCGCTGCGCCATCTGGCGCGCAAGGTCGATCAGGCGTGCGTACGCGCCGGGCTGGCACCGGAACGCCGCGCCTATCTGCCGCACATCACGCTCGCCCGGCTGCCGCGTAGTGCGGGCATGGCGCCCGAGATCGAGGGCTGGCTGGCGGTGCATGCAGGCCTTACCAGCGCCGACTTCGCCTGCCCGCATATCGTGCTGTACCAGAGCCACCTGGGCCATGGCGGCGCAAGTTACGAACCCGTCGCCCGCTGGCCGCTGGTGACGGCGGCGGAACCGGCACTGTCGCTGCCGGGTTCGGCCGGGTAAGAACCGGACAACTTTCAGGGAGAATTTCGATGCGCGCGATGCTGATCCTCGGCCTGTCCACGGCGGCGCTGGCCGCCTGTGCCCCCAAGGACGAGGTGGCGGTGGGCAGCCCCGTAGTCGGCGGCGCGCGCGCCGTCGCGATGCTGAAGACTGCGACCGGCGCCGATGCCGGCCGCGCGACCGCGACCGAAGTGGCCGGCGGCATCCGCTATACGCTCGACGTGAAGGGCCTGCCCGCCGGCACGCATGGCGCGCATATCCACACGGTTGGCCGCTGCGACGCACCAGACTTCACCACGGCAGGCGGCCACTGGAATCCGACCGCGATGAAGCACGGCAGCATGAATCCGCAGGGGCCCCACGAAGGCGACCTGCCCAATCTGATCGTCGACAGCGCCGGCCGCGGCACGATCGGCATGACCGTGCCCGGCGCGACCATGGCGCAGATGCTGGATGCCGACGGCGCCGCGATCGTCGTCCACGCCGGCCCGGACGACCTGATGACCGATCCGTCGGGCAACAGCGGCGGCCGCATCGCGTGCGGCGTGTTTACCGCGGCATAAAACGCAAGCCCAGGGCCCCAGCCCTCACCCTTCCGCGGCTGCGCCGCCCCTTCCCTCTCCCGCCGGGAGAGGGAAGGGGCCCGCGACCGAGGGTCGTGGGAAGGGTGAGGGCGTGGCCGGTCAGGGCCAGTTAGTCAGCCACCGACACCCGCCGATACGCCGCGACCGCGATCAACACGCCCGCGATCTGCGCCAACGTCGCCACGCCCGCCGCGAACGCATGGACGATCGCGACGGCCAACGGATTGGCCCCGCCGCCCTCCGCCGCGGTGCCGCCCAGCCAGCGCGCGACCAGCATGAACGGCTGGCCTGCCAGGACCGCGCCCAGATAGACGGTGACGATCGCGCCGAGCAGCGAGAATTGCGCCTTGCGCGTCAGCCGCCACGATCGGCCGACCGCCGCCATCGCCCCCACCGGCGCTTCGGCGAACAGGATCGGGCCGGCCAGCATGAAGCGGCTCATCAGCCACAGACCGGGCAGCAGCAGCAGATACATGCCCGCCCCCGACGGGATCGACACGACCACCATCGCCAGCAGGTAGCGCGGAAACATCACCGCGGTCCGCTTCAGCGCCTCGCCCACCGTCGGCCGGTTTCGGTCGAGCAGCAGGCAATAGAGCAGCGCCGTACCGAAATAGGTGATCGCATAGGCGATGACCGACCCGAGACCGTAATCGCCGACCCATACGTCCAATTTGTCCATCCACGCCTGCGCGCGCGCCTGCGTGTCGGCGATGTCGGGATCGGGGAATGGCAGCGGCCCGACCAGCAGCAACAGCGCATAGGTCGGCACGAACAGGAACAGGCCGGCGGCGCGCACCAGCAGGTCGGCCTCCCGCCGGAACAGCGCCCAGGCATCGCTCAGCAAGGCGGCAAGCGTGATCCTCACGCCGCGGCCCGCGCCCGCAGCATCGCGTCGCGCGCAACGAACGCGACATAGGCCTGCGCCGAGAAGACGATCGCCACCAGCGTCAGCGCGGTCGATGCCGCCTGTGCCGCCACGGTGCCGACGAACCGCACCGTCGCCACGGCATCGCCGCCCAGCACCAGCGCGGTGACGAGGCCTGCGACCGCCTGCGCCGCCCAGCTCGCGATCATCACGACGATCATGAACAGCAGCACCGCGCCGACCAGCCGCCACGTATGCCGCCGCGTCAACCGCCACGCGCGGCCAATCGCGCCCAGCCCCAGCCGCTCGCGCAGCACCACCGCGTACAGCGGCAACAGGCGCGCGCCCACGAACAGCAGCACGACAAAGGCGACCAGCATATACAGGCCGGCGAGCAGCAGCGGCCCGGACGCCTCGGGGCTGGCCGGCGGCGTACCGTTCGCCATGGCGGCAAAATCCAAGTGCGACATCACCAGCAACACGATCGCCGGCAGGAAGGCGAAGGTGGCGACAATGCCGAGCACCAGCATCACACCCAGTGCGGGCAGCAGCCGTTCAGTCGCCTGCCGCTGCGCCGCGGGGCGCGTCGTCGCCGGATCGGTGGCGGCGGCGATGATCGCCAGCTGCCCCCAGATCGACGCGATCGTCACCGCGATCAGCAGCAACACGACGATCGCCGATCGCAGGGCGCCGGCCGGCGCATAGGACGTATAGGCCGCATTGATCACGCCCGGCACGAACACGGTCAGGATCGCGATGCCGGCCAGCACGCCGCCACGCCCACCCAGCACCTCGCTGGTCCGGTCCCACACGTCACCCATCTTGACCATCGGCTCGCCCCCTTCGCGGTTCGCGCGCCGGACTAGCCCAACGTCCGCGGCTTGGCCACTCGCAACCGGTCCCGCACGACTTGCCAGCGTGCCGCCGCTGCCACACATGGCGACGATGAGCGAGATCGACGTCGGCACGATGAATTCCAACGCTATAGACGGGGGCCGCATCGAATGGCGCGTGTCGCCCGGCCTCACCCCCTATGACGTGGCGCTGGCCGAAATGGAGGCGCGCGCCGCCGCCGTCCTGGCGGGCGAAGCGCGCGAGCTGATCTGGCTGCTCGAACACCCGCCGGTCTACACCGCCGGCACCAGCGCCGCGCCCGGCGACCTGATCGACGCACGCTTTCCCGTCGTCGCGACGGGCCGTGGCGGCAAATACACCTATCACGGGCCGGGTCAGCGCATCGTCTATATGGTGCTCGATCTCGGCCAGCGGGGGAAGGACGTGCGCTGCTTCGTCCATGGCGTCGAAGGCTGGGTGATTGCGGCGCTCGCGGAACTGGGCGTCTCTGCGTTCCGCGCGGAGGGGCGCGTCGGCATATGGACGACGGACGGCGGCCCCGAGGCGAAGATCGGCGCGATCGGCGTGCGCGTGCGCCGCTGGATCACGCTGCACGGCCTGGCAGTGAATGTTGCGCCCGACCTGTCCCATTTTGGGGGCATCGTTCCCTGCGGCCTGCCGGAATTCCCCGTCACCAGCCTTAAGGCCCTGGAACGCAACGCCGATCTCGCAACCTTTGACGCCGCCCTCGCGTTGACCGCCCCGGCCTTCCTGTCCTCCCTCGCCTGCCCCGCATCCCCCCGGGGAGAAAACGAGGCTTGAGGGCGGGCCGTTATGCGATTAATGTCTACCGTGATTTGGGAATTAAAGGGCCAGCAAGCCGTCCAAATCCTATTCTAGGGAGCTTCCAATGCGTGCAACCATCTCCAAGATCCTGACCGGCTCGCTGATCGCCGGCGCCGCTCTCGCCGTGTCGGCCTGCGGCCCGAAGACCGAGACGACCACCGAGAACACCATGGTCACCGACATGAACTCGACCGACGACATGGGCACCATGAGCGACAACATGACCGCCGTCGACGGCGCGTCGAACGGTGGCATGATGGCCAACGACACCATGATGGCGAACGACACCATGATGACGTCGAACACCACCACGACCACGAACGCGATGTAAATTCCCGCTTCGGGTTATTTCATTTGCGAAACGGCCGTCCGGGCAACCGGGCGGCCGTTTTCGTATCGGCGCGCCTGGCGGCAGCTTTGGCACAGACCCATGGCCGAACAGGGCAACGCTTTGGCGCATTCGCGACGAAATTTGGCGGAACATGCTTAATCAGGGATTGGGTCGCCCGCCAAAACCATCTAGAATTGCCCGATATTGCTTCGGCGAGGATGGGTTCAGATGAGTAAGTTGCGGATGGGGCTCGCGCTGGGATGCGCGGCGACCAGCCTGGTGGCGGCGGCGCCCGCGTCGGCGCAGTTCTTCCTGCGATCGCACGATTATCACGGCGAGGAAGTGACGGGGACGGAAGCCAATCTGGGCCAGGTTCTGCCCGGCGCCACACCCGTGGAGCTGCGCGCCGCGATGGCGTGGAACCTGCGTGCGGCGCTCAACGTCGCGGCGCTGCAATGCCAGTTCGAACCGACGCTGCTGACGCGCGAAAACTACAATGCGGTGCTCCTCGACCATAAGGATGAGCTCGCCGGCGTCTGGCAGACGCTGACGAAATATTTCACCCGCACGTCGAAGACCCCGCGCGACGGGCAGAACGCGCTCGACCAGTTCGGCACGCGCACCTATTCGAATTTCGCCACCGTCTCCGCCCAGCTCAACTTCTGCCAGACCGCCAGCGAGATCGGCCGCGATGCCGTCTTCGCGCCGCGTGGCGGCTTCGGCCCGCTGGCGCTGTCGCGCATCCGCGAATTGCGCAACAGCCTGACCCCCTACGGCGAACAGCATTTCCAGCGCTACCTGGGCCGCGATTACGCCTCCAAGCCGCGGTTCGACCCGATCTGCTGGAACAAGAAGGGCGAATGGGTCACCAAGAAGTGCGGCGCCTTCGCCTGGCCGCCCGCCGCCCCGACCACGGTCGCGGCCACCGCAAAGGGCACCGAGACGGCGCAGCGATGAATTGACCACCGGCGTCGATGTTGAGGGCGGCGCTGGTGTTATTCGCGCGCGATGACCGGCGCGCCGGCTTGGCATGCCGCCAGCGCCTGGCGGGCAAGGTCATCAAGATAGGCGTTGTCCGATGGCTCGGTCCACGGGCGGAGCAGGTCCACCAACGACGGAGCGGCGATCGTCGCCGCCGCTTCGAACACCGGTGCCGGGACACAATCACCCGACAATGCTTCAATAACAAAGGGTAGCGCGACCGACGGATCGCGCAGCGCCAAGCCGGCCAGCGCTTCGGCGCGCACGGCCGCATCCGGATCGGCAACAGCAGCCAGCAGCGCCTGCCGGACCTCCCACGTATCGGCATCGTCCTGCGCCAAAAGCATCGTCGCCCAGTCGCGGTTCGACAGATCGTCATCCTGCGTGAGCGCGATAAGCCGACGCATGTTGGCGTCCGCAAAAGGCGAACCGGACAGCGGAATGTCGTCGGCAATGACGGCTTTTAGAAAATCGGACGTGGGCTCATAACGCGTGGTCATGACTGCCTTCTAGCAGAGGCTGGGTCATGTCCGATATGCGGTGCCCCAGCCCCCCGCCCCTATCGCAACCCCAGCAGCTTGTGCGTCTGGAGCGACAGCCGCCAGTGCGGGCGCTCCATCACCAGCGCGATCGCAGCGTCGACGTTCGCCTGGCCGGCGGCATCGTCCATCGGCTGGAGCAAACGGTGCGCAAAGTCCCAGGTTTCGATCGCGTCGATGTCCGTGCCCGGCTGCGGCCAGACGAGCTTCAATTCGTCGCCCGATCGCTGCACCACCTCGCTCCCCGCCTTGGGGCTAATGCACACCCAGTCGATACCGGGGTGGACGGGCAGCGTGCCGTTGCTCTCGATCGCGATGCGAAAGCCCGCATCGTGCAACGCATCGACCAGCGCATCGTCGACCTGCAACATCGGCTCGCCGCCGGTCAGCACGACGAAGCGATGCGCCTGCCCCGCGCCCCAGAAGCCCGCGACCGCCGCGACCAGCGCGCCTGCGTCCGCGAACTTGCCGCCGCCGAGGCCATCGGTGCCGACGAAATCGGTGTCGCAGAAGCGGCAGATCGCGGAGGCGCGATCCTGCTCGCGCCCGCTCCACAAATTGCAGCCGGCAAAGCGCACGAACACCGCGCGCCGGCCGGCGTTGACGCCCTCGCCCTGGAGGGTGAGGAACATCTCCTTGACCGCATAGCTCATCGCATCACACCCGGACGGCGTAGACCGTGGGATCGGGAATCCCTGCGTCCTCGAACCCCTTGGACCGCAGGCGGCAGCTGTCGCAGGTTCCGCAATGCACGCCGCCCGGCGCGGGATCGTAGCACGACCAGCTCAGCCCCATGTCGACGCCCAGCCGCTGGCCCTCGCGCACGATATCGGCCTTGGTCATATGCTGGAGCGGCGCGTGGATCGCGAAGCGCTGGCCCTCGACGCCCGCCTTGGTGGCGATCTCCGCCAGCCCTTCGAACGCCGCGATGAACTCCGGCCGGCAATCGGGATAGCCCGAATAATCGAGCGCGTTGACGCCGATGAACAGGTCGCGCGCGCCCGCCGCCTCCGCCCAGCCGAGCGCGAGGCTGAGGAAGATCGTATTGCGCGCAGGGACATAGGTGACGGGAATGCCGCCGCCCTCCTCGGTGCCGACGCCGTCCTTGGGCACGGCGATATCGTCGGTCAGCGCCGATCCGCCGAAGGCCGACAGGTCGAGCGGCAGGATGATATGGCGTTCGGCGCCGAGCACATTGGCGACGCGGCGCGCGGCCGCCAGCTCGACACGGTGGCGCTGGTTATAATCCACCGACAGCGCGAGCACGCGATACCCCTGCTCGCGCGCGCTGGCGGCGGAGATCATCGAGTCGAGCCCGCCGGAGACGAGCACGACGGCCAACGGTGCGGCCTGGTTCTGGTTCATCATGATCCGCCGCCCGCTAGGCGAATCGCGGCCAAAAGAAAAGGCCCGCACGGGGGGCGCGGGCCTCAAAGGGAAGGGCGCAAGCGCCCTTTTAGGGAGAAAAGCGTGCCACGCTGAAGCATCCACACGCCTGTATTAGCGGGAAATCCTTACCATCCGGTGCAGATTCGCCCCATGGCTCACGCCACCGCGGCGGCATCCGCCGGAATGGGGAATTTGGTCGCGCAGAACGCGCAATCGACCTGGATCAGCCCATTCTCGTCCGCCATCTCGCGCCGTTCCTCGGGCGTGAATTTGGCGAGCACGCTGGCGATATAGTCGCCGGTGCAGCGGCAGCCGCGCGACAGCGGCGTCGAGGCGAGTGCGCGCACCTCTTCCTCCTCGTTGAACAGGCGCCAGACCAATGTTTCGAGCGGCAGCGCCGGATCGGCGAGTTCGTCGACGCCCATCGTCCGGCCCAGCGCCTCGACGTGCTCCCATTCGGGATGGTCGAGCCGCGTGTGCAACCGCTCGCGCCCCACCTCGCCCTCGGGCAGGTGTTGCAGGAACAGGCCGCCGGCGATCGTATGCCCATCGCCGTCGCGCGCGATGCCGACGCTGACCAGGCTCGGGATCTGCTCGGACTGGACGAAATAGCTTTCGGCCGCCTGCGCCAGCGTGTCGCCGTCCAGCGGCACGATGCCCTGATAGCGCTCGCCGGTGGTGGCAAGATCGAAGGTGATGGCGAGATAGCCCTGGCCGAACAGCGCGAACAGCGTCGGCTTTTCCGGCATTTCAGCGAACTTGTCCGCGTCGTAATCGATATAGCCGCGCACCTCGCCACCGCGATAGTCGCACACCAGCAGGCGGACGACGCCGTTTTCGGTGCGCGTCTGCATCGTCAGCTGGCCGCTCGGGTCCTTCAGCGTCGAGCCGATCAGCGCGGCAAGCGTCAGCGCCTCGGCGAGCAGCGCCTCGATCGCGGGGGGATAGGCGTGGGCGGCAAGCACGCTGTCGAGCGCCGGCCCAAGCCGCAAAACACGGCCGCGCGCCGAGCGGCTGGGGATCGCGAAGCCGAGCGCGCGATCGAGATCGGTAGTGGATTGTTGCATGCTCGCGAGATGGGGCGTGGCACGGCGAGGGTCAACCGGGGGGCCGTACCGACCCTCAACCTTCCGCGGCTTCGCCGCTCCCTCCCTCTCCCACCGGGAGAGGGAAGAGGCGCGCAGCGCCGAAGGGTGAGGGCGGGTGCGGAGCGGTGGTTACAGCCTTACCGCCGCACGGCCTTCGCCAGCGCCCGCAGCCGCGGATGCCCCATCGCCCGCTTCGCCACCGCCACCGCACCATCGAACCCCGCCAGCGCCGCCAGAGTCGCGCGATTGGCCAGCGTCGGCGTCAGCACCAGCAGATCAACGCATTCCACCCCGCCGGTCGCGAACAGCCGCTTGTGCTGCCCCTCCCCTTCGGTGAAATCGAATCGCGCGAACCGATCGTGGAACAGGTCCTCGAACGCCGCCGCCTGCAGCACCGTGCCCGGCGACAGATCGCCGAACGCCGGATCGTGGCCGACATAATCGTAGCGCAGCGCGTGCCCCTCGGCCGTGCAGCATAGATAGGCCGCCGGCGCTCCGCCGATCAGCAGCAGCCAGGCGCGCAGGCCATCCGCCGCCGCCAGCGCGCGCAGCCGTGCGACCGCCTCGGGCGCGGCGGGCAGGCCCGAATCGAGCAACCGCTCCTGATAGGTTCGTGCCGAAATACCGCGCGCGATCGGGTGAAAGGCATCGAAGTCCGCCGCGTCGCGATAGGCACGCACCGCCATCCCCGCCGCCGCCACCTTCTTGGCCTTGCGCCGCAGCGTCGCGCGCGCCGATCCCGACAGGCTCGCCAGCCACGCCGCATGCCCGATCGACAGGTCCGTGTAATAGCGCGTGTAGCGCTGGCGCACCCGCACGATCCGCCCGCTCGCGGGAAGCGTATCGGCGAGTGCCGCGGGCAGCGAGGTCACCAGATAGCCATCGCCCTGCGCCGGCGGCAACGTCGGCAGCGCTCCGGCCAGCACGTCATCCAGCGCCAGCGCCACGCGCACCAGATCGCGCCGCACAGTGGCGAGCGTCCGCGCACCCACCTGAAACCGTAAGGCAATCGCGCTCACCGGCGCCGTTCCGACACCCAGTTCGACCAGGCCTGCTCCGCCTGCCGCGCCCGGCGGCGCCACAAGGCCGGGCCCAGCGGCCGGTCGTCCGCATCCAGCGCCAATACGGGCCGGTCCGCGAAATGCCGCGTCGGCAGCTCCGCCGCGCGCTCGGCCAGCCGCCGGCACAGCGCATCGAAGCGCCGGACATGCACCGCATTGGCATGCGTGCCGGCGCGATTGGCGAGTTCGAAGCCATGGCTGACGATCGTCACCGCCTGATGCGCCTCGGCCATTGCATGATCCAGCGCCGCCGCCGCCTCATGCCGCGACAGCGCGCACAGCTGGAACGTGCGCAGCCGCCCGGGCAGTTCCTCGATCACCGTCACCGGCACCTCGACCAGCTGCCGCATCACCGGCGCGATCTGCGTCGGTGCCAGCCGGATGCGGCTGACCTGCGCCTCGCCGCCATTGTGGCTGCTGTCATAGACGAAGCCCAAGTCGGCAAGCGCACGCAGCGTGTCGTCGTTCGCGGAATAGCTGCCCGCGCGAAACGCGATCGGCGGCGGTGCGCCAGCCGCGACCAGCAGCTCGGTCGCAGTGACGAGCAAGTCGCGCTGCTCGTCGGCTCCATATTCGTGCAGCTGGAACCGGCCGTAACGGGTCTTGCGATCGCTCTCGTCGGCCCCGCGCCAATTGGGGTGGATGTGCAATTGCACCTCCTGCCCCGCCGCCAGGATCGTCTCCACCATCCGCCGCACGGGATCGATGCCGAATACCAGCGCCGGCATCGGATCGACGAAGAAGCACGCCTTCAGCCCGTGGCGGGCCAATTGTGCCAATTGAAAGGACAGCCCCACCCCCGCCGGCTCGATCGAACGGGCATAGATCGTATCGACGTCATATCCCGCGGCATAATGGCGCCACGCAAATTCGACATCGACGGTCAGGAAGACGGAGGTCGTCATCCCCTCCGCCCTACCCGTAGCCGATGAACAAATGCCTAGGCCGGGTCATATATCAGACCAAAATGGCCGTAACAAATTATGTCTCGGCCGCTCTTGCGCCGCCCCCCATCGGCTTGCCATGCACCGATCACGCAAAACCACCATCGTGGACCCGCTTGATCGCGTAGGGCGACCCGGCCCGGTCGCCCTCCCGCGTGGCGGCAAGAGCCATCACGGCTGGATGCCGTAGCGCTTGTAATCCTCGTCGATCCGCGGGTTGATCAGGCGCGCGGCGGCGAGATCCGCCTTGCCTTCGGCCTTGCCCTGCCGCCCCAGGATCAGCCCGCGCATGTACAGGCTCGCCGCCAGCCCCGGCGCATTGTCGAGCGCGGCGTTGAGGTCGGCGAGCGCATCGTCGAAGCGGTTCATGCGAAAGAACACCATCGCCCGGCTGTCCAACGCCGCTGTGGTCGAATCGCTGAGCTCGATCGAGCGCGTGCAATCCTTCAATGCGGTATCGAGCGCGACGTTCAGCGTGCCCTTGATCCAGCATCGGCTGTTGAGCAGCCGCGGATTGCCCGGCCCTGCCGCCACCGCCTGGTCGATCGCCGCAATCGCTCCGTCCTTGTCGCCGGTGCGTGCGAGCACGTCGGCCTTCAGCGCGATCATGCCCGGCTTGCTCTTGCCGCCCGCGTCGATCCGTTCCTGCACCAGCTCGATCGCCGCGTCCTTCTCGCCGCGATCGGCGCGCAGCGTCGCCAGCGCCTCGACGGTATCGTCGTCCGACGGGTCGATGCCGCGCGCGGCGGTCAGATCGGCGAACGCCTTGCTGAGGTCGCCGGTCTGCCGATACAGCGCGGCGCGCCGGGTATAGGTGCTGGCATCGGGCGTGATCGCGATCGCGCGCGTCAGATCGGCGATCGCCTTGGGCCGGTCGTACGTCTGCTCGTAGAACCAGGCGCGATTGGTATAGACTTCCGCCTTGTCGGGCTGGTCGGCGACGCCGCGATCGTACAGCGCGGCGAGCTTGGCGAACCCACCGGCGCGTTTCGTCGCCTCCACCCGGGCGGGCAGGTTGGGCAGATCGGCGGGCGCGACGACGCTCAGCAACCGGTTCTTGGCGGCGCTGATCGCGGCCCGGTTGGCGGCGATCTCGTTGGCGGGCACTTCGGCGCCCGACAGGACCGACCGGTCGTCGATCGTCACCACGCCATTCGCCTCCGCAACGGTCCGCGTCACCGTCACCCCCGCCATCGGCTTGGCGAAGCTGCGATCGCCCTCCAGCGTATAGCCCTTGCCGCTATCGGGCAGGCGGATGCGGGTGAGGCTGCGGTAATAGGCCGCGTCGCCCGTCGCAACCGGCATCGCCGCCCAGGCCGCGCGCGCACGATCGGGTTCGAACGTCATGCCCGCCACCGTCCGGTCGATCACGCTGCGATAGCGTTGGTCGACGCGATTCCAGTCGGGATAGGCGATGCCGGTGACGGTCACGGTGGCCAGGCCCGTCGCGGCGTCATATTTCAACGTGCGGTCGACCACGGTCGCGGAGCCAATGATCCCCTGCGTCATCTTGTCCGCCATCTTGCGGATATCCTCGCGGCTCGCCTGCGCCTGCGCCGCCTGCAGCATCTGGCCGATGCGACCGCGCAGGTTGACCGTCGCGGTCAGCACCGCCGGCAGGTCGACACCCGCACTCTCATCCAGATCGATCGTCGCCTCGATATGCGGCCGCGCCGGCGTGCGCATCGGCAGCGCGAGCAGCGGCGCTCCCGCCGCACGCACCGGCAGCGTCCAACGGAACGGCGGTGTATCGCGCAGGTCGGCCAGCCGGGCGCCGGCATCGGTGCCGTCCAGCCACAAGGTTTCGCCGTTCACGCTCGCGCGCACCAGGATATGATCGAACGCGCCAGGCGTCGGCAGGCGATCGGGCAACAGGTCGCCCAGCTTGCTGCTCGCCAGCACGGGCTCCGCCTCGATATCCAGCGCGCGCAGGATCGACAGCAGCAGCAAGGTCTTCGCCTTGCAGTCGCCATAGCGCAGCTGCCACGTCTGCGCCGGGCTCTGCGGCTTGTAATTGCCCTGGTCCATGCCGTTGAACAGATAGCGGACCTGTTCCTGCACCAGTTGCAGCGCCGCCGCCGTCCGCTGCATCGGGTCGCTGCTCGCCGCCTTGATCTTCGCGACCTCCGCGGACAGCGCCGGATCGGCGGCGATCAGCCCGTCGGTCGTATAGAGCGGCGCCATCACCTTCGACACCGCCGCCCAGTCGGCAAAGCTCGTCGCCTCCAGCAGCCCCAGACGCTGGAACCGCACCGGTACGTCATTGGGCAGGTCGGACTGCTTGGCCAGCGGCAGTGGCACGCTGATCTCGCGATAGCCGCCGACGACGCTCTCCACCGGCTTGGGCGCCTCGGCATAGAGTTTCCAGCGCACCTGATCCGTCGCCGGCCACAGCACGCGGGCCCGCGCATAGCCGATCTTCAGCGGCGCCGACGGCAGCGGCTGGAAGCCCTGCATCGCACCCTGCAACACCGCGTCCTTGCGCGTGATCGAGACGACGACATGCAGGATATCGCCGACGCGCAGCCCCTCCACCGCCATCGTCGCGGTCAGCATGCCGTCCAGCTGGCGCTGTTCCAGCTTCTGTTCGCGACGCAGCACGTCGAACCCCGCCTTAGCGCCAGCCGCGTTCGCCTTCAGCAGGTCGATACGCTCGGGCCCGCGGATGATCTCGGCGCGGTGGACGATCAGGTCGCCCGCCGCCGGCTGCCATTGCAGGCTGACCGTCCCCGCCTGCCCCAGCATTTCGGCCGTCGCGATCCGCGTCGCGGTATCGGTATATTGCCACACCGTGCCGCCCTCCAGCCGCTGCTGGTTGTCGAGCACCATCAGCACCGGCGAATCGGGCGTGACGCTGGCGGGATCGACCCCCGGCGCCGGCTTCACCCAGGCCGGCACCGGCTGGTACAGCACCTTGTCGGCCGCCTGCGCCGCCCAACTGGTCGACCCGAACAGCGCCACCAGCGCCAGTCGCCGCATCTTCATCATAATCCCCCCTGCCATCCCAAAAGCAGATGACGTCACACCACACGCCGTTCGTGCTGAGCCTGTCGAAGCACGCCCCTCCCCAAGCATGACGCTCGCGGCGACGGGCCCTTCGACAGGCTCAGGGCGAACGGTGCAAGCGATCACCCCCGGATGACCCCCGCCCCCGATATCGATCAGTCTAGCGACCCACGATGCAGCGGCAACGCAGAAAAGATGAGGATGCGGTGGAAGAACACTTATCGCTCTTCTTCGTCACCCCGGACTTGGTCCGGGATCCACTCCGCGGCGAGGGGGACGGCAGGAGGTTCTTGCCACCCCCTAGCGGCCCGGTGGACCCCGGACCGAGTCCGGGGTGACGGGGGGAGTTACATCACCGCGCGTGGTAGAAGTCGTACACCTGCTGCGCGACGCCCGCCGACACGCCCGGCGCCTTCTTCAAATCCTCCAGGCTCGCATTGCGTACCGCACGGCCGGTGCCGAAGTGCATCAGCAGCGCCTTCTTACGCGCCGGCCCGATGCCGGGCACCTCGTCCAGCGGGCTCGCGCCGATCGCCTTCGCGCGCTTGTCGCGATGCGCCCCGATCACGAAACGGTGGACCTCGTCGCGCAGCCGCTGGAGGTAGAACAGCACCGGCGCATTGACCGGCAACTGGAATTCGCGCCCGTCGAGCAGGTGGAACACCTCGCGCCCCTCACGGCCGTGGTGCGGCCCCTTGGCGATACCGACCAGGCACACGTCCTCAATCCCCAGATCCTCCAGCACCGCCTTGGCCGCGCCGAGCTGCGGCTTGCCGCCGTCGATCAGCACCAAGTCGGGCCAGGTCCCGTCATCGCGGTCGGGCGCTTCCTCCAGCTGGCGGGCGAAGCGGCGGCGGAAGACCTCGCGCATCATGCCGACGTCGCTGTCGGTCGCCGCCTCATTTCCCTTGATGTTCCACTTGCGATACTGGCCCTTGCGGAACCCCTCCGGCCCCGCGACGACCATCGCGCCCACGGCGTTGCTGCCCTGGATGTGGCTGTTGTCGTAGATTTCGATCCGGTCGGGCGGGTCGCCCAGGTCGAACAGCTCCGCCACCTCCCGCAGCAGCCTGGCCTGCGTCGTGCTCTCCGCCAGCCGCCGCTCCAGCGCCTCGATCGCATTGCGCTTGGCCTGGTCCATCAGCCGGCGCCGGTCGCCGCGCTGCGGCACCGACAGCGCGACCTTGTATCCCGCGCGCTCGCCCAGCGCCTCGCCCAGCAGCGCGCCCTCGCCCAGCTCGCGGTCGAGCAGGATCGTCTTGGGCGGTGGCACTTCCTCGTAGAATTGGGTGAGGAAGCTCGCCAGCACCTCATCCTCGGGCACGTCGTTGGTGTGCTGCGGGAAGAAGCTGCGATGCCCCCAATTCTGGCCACCGCGGATGAAGAAGGCCTGGATGCCGATCACCCCGTCTTTGCACGCCAGAGCGAAGACGTCGGCATCGCCCACGCCCTCCGCATTGATCGCCTGCGTGCCCTGCACGAACGTCAGCGCCTTCAACCGGTCGCGCAGCAGCGCGGCCAGTTCGAAGTCCATATTTTCCGCCGCCGCCTGCATCTGCGCGCCGAGCTTGGCCTGCACCTTGGTCGACTTGCCGGCCAGGAAGTCGCGGCAGTCGTCGACCAGTTCCTTGTACCCGTCCTTGTCGATCCGCCCGACGCACGGTGCCGAGCAGCGCTTGATCTGGTACAGCAGGCACGGCCGATCGCGCGTCTTGAAGAAGCCATCGGTGCAGCTGCGCAGCAGGAACAGCTTTTGCAGCGCATTCAGCGTGTTGTTGACGCTGCCCGCACTGGCGAACGGCCCATAGTAATTGCCCGGCGCCCGCCGCGCCCCGCGATGCTTCTGGACGCGCGGAAAATCATGGTCGCCGCGCAGCAGGATGAACGGGAACGACTTATCGTCGCGCAGCAGCACGTTGTACGCGGGGCGGTAGCGCTTGATGAGCTGCGCCTCGAGCAGCAGCGCCTCCGCCTCGTTGTTCGTCGTGACGATCGTCATCGACCGCGTCTGCGCGATCATCCGCTGGAGGCGCTTCGTCAGCCCCTTCACCTGCGTATAATTCGCCACCCGCTGCTTCAGCGAGCGCGCCTTGCCGACGTATAGCACGTCGCCCTTGGCATCGTGCATGCGATAAACGCCGGAGCGCGTCGGCAGCGTTTGCAACACGTTACGGATGGCGGCGACCCCCGCCTCGATATCGGGGGTATCCGATCCGCGGACGGCGTAGGTGGCGCGTTCTTCGTTGAATCGATCGGGCGGACCGTAGGACGACATGCCCGCCATGTAGGAGTCGGCCGGGGTCGGGGCTAGAGGTTAACGCCCGCTCGGCAATCCCTTGCGCGACACCGGTGGCGGCGCGCCTCCGCCCAGCGCGGCGAGATCATAGGCGAGCTTGCCCATCAGTTCCGCCGTCATCTGGCCGCCGCTCAATGGCGCGAGCCGGCGCAGCGACAGCGCCTGGAACTTGGACAGATTCTCGTCGTCGCTGAGCCCCGGCATATCCTTATCGAGTACCGCCTTCGCGCGGGGATCGGCGAGCAGGTCGACGATCGGCGTGTCGAGCGAGAAATGCGCGCGGGATGCCGGGGCGGCGGCTGCTGGACTTGGCGCTTCCGCCGGCGCGGGCGGCGATTCGGTCGCGGTATCCGGCTTCGCCTCGACCGGTTGCGCCTCGGGCTTCGGCGTCTCTTCGGTGGCGGCTTTGGGTTCGGCCGGGGCAGTGACCGTCTCGTCCGCCGGGATGTCGAGCGAGAATTTCCCCGCACGGTCCGCCGCTTGCGTCTGGGTTCCGATCAACAGCAACGACAGCAGGATCGACATGGCTACACCTCACCTCGCGCCGTGGCGCGTTGGGGACCTGTAGCACCGCCTGTCATTCCTCGTCACCCCGGACTTGGTCCGGGGTCCACCGGGCCGCGAGGGGTTGGCAAGAGGCTCAGGCGATCCCCTTGCCGCGAAGTGGACCCCGGACCAAGTCCGTGGCGACGGCGATGGTAAGGTCATCGCCCCTCACGCCTGCGCGAACAGCTTCGTCCCCACGATCCCCACCACGGTCACCGCCATGAAGCACGCCTGCACCAGACTCACCTTGTCGCCGAACAGCAGCACGCCGCCGATGATGACGCCCACCGCGCCGCAGCCGGTCCACACCGCATAAGCGGTGCCGGCGGGCAAGCCCCGCATCGCCAGCGCGAGCAGCCCCATGTTCACGAACGACAGCACGATCGGCACCGCCGACGCCTGCCACGTCGCGAGCGTCGCCGCCCATTTCAGGCTGAGCGCCCAGCAGATTTCGGTAAAGACGGCGATTGCGAGGATAAGCCACGACATCGGATTGCTCCTGTGCGGGCTCGGACAGATGGGACGGCGCCGGAAACCCGTGAAGAGACGCACGTCGGAAAAGAAAGTCCTCCCCCGCCAGGGAGGACCGGGTTGAGCATGCCCCGCATGCTCAAGGATCGTCCGGGGGACGATCAGACCCGGTCCTGGGGCCCGTTCGGCGCAAGCCGAATGGTGGAGGGGGAGGTAAGGAACGCACGCCGTTACGCAGCGCGCCGCTTACCTCCCCCTCCGTCACCGCTACGCGATGACACCTCCCCCTGGCGGGGGAGGACTATGGTCAGTTCGGCCGGCCCAATCCGGCGATCGAGCGATCGATCATCGCGCGATCGGCATCGGCGTCGAGCTTTTCGGCGATCACCAGCGCGGCCGCCTTGGACGCGGTCTCCGCCGCCAGCGCGCGGACTTCGGCGATCGCGGCGCGTTCGGCGGCGGCGATCTTGTCCTCGGCGCGCTTGGTGCGGCGGGCCATCAGCTCCTCCGCATCGTGCTTGGCCTTGGCGATGATCTGGTTCGCCTCGGCCTGGGCATGCGCCCGCATCGTCGCGGCGTCGGCCTCGGCGGCCTTGGCCTTCGCATCATATTCGCCCCGCAGCCGCTCGGCCTCGGCGCGCAGCGCCTTGGCTTCGTCGAGCTGGGCGCGCACGCCGGCGATCTGCTTGTCCAGGCTCGCAGCGATCTTCGCCGGCACCTTCACGATCAGCATGCCGATCAGCACGACCAGCGCGGCGATCCCGACCCAGCCGGTGGTGTTCAGGCCGAGCGCCTTCGGCTCCTCGACATGATGCGCCGCGGGTTCGGAGACGTTGGCGGTCAGCTGGCTGCCGTCACGCACGTTTTGCGGCTGCAAACCCTGTGCGTCGGCGGCATGGGCAAGATTGGCGGCGATGGCGGCGTCGCTGGGATCGCCAACCTGGGTCGGGGCGGGATTAGCCATGCGCGTTGCTCCTGCGCACCGCATCCGCGGCGGCATCGATGCCGACGGTCAGGCCCGACACCTTGGCCACCAGATCCTGCGTCACCTCGGCGGCGACCGCCTGCAGGTTCAGCATCGCCTGCGCCTTGGCATTGCCGACTGCGAGGTCGTGATGCGCGAGACGTTCGGCGAGTTCGACGTCGATCGACTTGATCTGGCTTTCGGTCGCCTTGACCGCCTGCGCCTTGGCAGCGGTGGTCTCGGCATGCGCCGCGGCGCGCGCCTCGTCCATCTTGGCGCGCCAGGCCGCTTCGACCTGGTCGGCGGCAAGGCGGGCTTGTTCGGCCGCGGCAAGGTCGCCCGCGATCTGGCCTTCACGCGCGTCCACGGTCGCCATGACCTTCGGGACCATCATCTTGCCGATCCCGAAATACAGGATGCCGAAGGTGATGAGCAGCCAGAAGATCTGCGAAGCGTAGGTGGCGGCGATCTGGGATATCTGGGGCATGCGCGTCCTCTAAGCGGTCGGCCGGGCGATCAGCCACCCGGCCGGTCACTCGCGATTAGTTGGCGACGAACAGCAGGATGATCATCGTCACGAAGGCGAGCAGGCCGAGCAGCTCGGCGCCCGCGAAACCGATGAACAGACGGCCCTGCTGGCTGTCCGCCGCACCCGGATTGCGCAGCGCGCCTTCGAGGAACTTGGCGAACACGTTGCCCACGCCCAGCGAGGCAAGGCCCATGCCAATCGCGGCCAGGCCGGCGCCGATCATCTTGGCGGCTTCTGCGTCCATGTCAAAACTCCCGTATCAAACAGTTGGGTTGAAACTAAAAACGAAACTCAGTGCAGGTTGACGGCGTCGTTCAGATACACGCTCGTCAGCAGCGCAAAGACATAGGCCTGAATCGCGGCGACCAGCAGCTCGAGCAGCGTGATGCCGATCATCAGCACGAAGCTGGGCAGCGACACGAGCAGGCCGTAACCGACGCCGAGGTTCATGCCGGTGATCACGAAGGCGGCCAGCACCTTCAGCAGGATGTGCCCCGCGGTCATCGCGACGAACAGTCGCAGACCCAGCGAGAAGGGGCGCACCAGGAAGCTCATCAGCTCGACGATGAAGATCAACGGGATCATCAGCGGCGGCGTGCCGTGCGGCACGAACAGGCTGAAGAAGTGGAAGCCGTGCTTGCCGAAGCCCACGATCAGCACGATCGAGAAGCTGATGATCGCCAGCACGCCGGTGACGGTCAGGTGGCTGGTGACGGTGAACGGATGCCAGCCCGGCACGACGCCGACCGGCGACAGGCCCCACAGGTTGGCGAACAGGATGAACATGAACAGCGAGAAGACGTAGGGCACGAAACGCTTGCCCGCCGGCCCGACGTTCGACGTCAGCATGTTCGACACGAAGCCGGTGAAGCCTTCGACCGCGGCCTGCCAGCGGCCGGGGACGAGCTCGCGCTTCATCCCGCCCAGCATGAACAGCCACAGGCTGACCAGCGTCACGACCATCCACAACGCGGAGTTGGTGAACGAGATGTCGTATCCCGCGACGACCCAATGCCGACCGAACAGGGGTTCGATCAGGAACTGGTGCATCGGATCGATTCTGCTGCCCGATTCTGCCGCCACGTGTGGCCTTTCGCTCCCTGATACGACAAACGCCCGGTTTACTCCGGGCGCTCGCCTGCAATCCGTAAGATCTGCCTGAACGCGACCGCGATTCCGAGGAACAGCATCACGATCAGCGCCCATGGGGTCGTGCCGAACCAGCGGTCGATACACCAGCCGATCAGGGCACTGCCGACGAGGCTTCCGATCAAGGCGGCGAGCACGCGATTGCCGAGCGAATATCCCGCATCGGCCGTCGGCGCCCCCTGCCCCGTCCGCAGCGCTTCGGCGTGCCGGGCTTCCCTCAACCGCTCGTCGAGCGCGGAAAGCCGCGGATCCTCCGCGCTGGTGAAGTCTCGTCCGGTATCGTCATCCGCCACGCGCATCCCCTCGCCTGTATCGTTCAACCGGGGGAGAAAGCGCGCAGGGCGACCGATCCCGCCAAGGCGTGGTCCGTTTAGGTGGGGGTGCCGAGGGTGTCAACCGGTGAGTAACCCACAAGCAATTCCTCCCCCGCCAGGGGGAGGGGCGTCCTCACACCACCGTTCGCCCTGAGCCTGTCGAAGGGCGCGTTGCCACGAGCGTCACGCTTGCGGAGAGCCGCCCTTCGACAGGCTCAGGGCGAACGGAACACAGATTCGTCCGCGCCTCCAGCGATCACTCGCACCGCCCTCACCCTTCCGCGCCTTCGGCGCTCCCTCCCTCTCCCGGCGGGAGAGGGAAGGGGCCCGCCCGGCGCAGCCGGGTGGGAAGGGTGAGGGTCGACAGCGGGTCTACCGCGTCACTTGCACCGCCCGTCCAGCTCCGGCGTGCCGGTGTTTTCCTTCCACTGGCCCGACGGCGTCTTGTACATCTCGCCCACCGGCACGCGCGCGACGAGGTTGCAGCCGGTGGTGAAGGCGAATTGCTCGACCGTCGAACCATTGGCCTGCGCGCTCTGCGTATAGGCCGCCTTGCGCTTGATGTTGATGTCGCGAACCAGCGCCTGGATCGCGGGGCCGCCCTTCACCACGCCGAGATAGCCATCGGGCTGTTCGCCGACTTCCTTCGCCTCGCGTGCCGCCGCATAGGCCGGGTCGCGCTGCGCGAACGCCGCGCCCGACAGGCCCGCCAGCGCCATGGCGGCGGCTCCGATCATCATCATGGTCTTGGTCATCAGAAAATCCCCGGTTGCTTGTCGATCAGCGCCTTCGCCTCGCCGTCCAGGCGGTACACCACCTGCTGCGTGACGCTGATGTTGAGGTTGATCTGGATCGGCTTTTCGGGCGCGGACACGTTGATGCAGCCGCCCAGCGTCGCCGCCATACCGATCCCGGCCATCCCCATCGCGATCCGCAATGTCGTGATTCGCTTCACCATCTTCAATCCTGTTTCGGTTGTGGCACGGGTGCGCTTGCGGGAGGCTGAATGACCGCCTTGCGCCGTTCGCGGTCGATCAGCTGGGGCAGCAGGCGACTCGGGTCGTAGAAGCTTTGCGCACTGTCCAGCAGCCCGCGGAACGGCGCCTTGATCGTGATGTTGAACACGAAGGGCAGCTTTTGCAGCCGGCGGACGATGAAATTGCTCTTCGCGCCTTCGCCCTGCGTCACTCCGGCAAAGCGCACCGCGGTCACCATCTCGCCCGCCAGGGGGCCGTTCATGGATATGGTGAGGTTGCGATAGCGCAGCGATTTGAGCGCCTGGAACGCGATATTGCCCCAGATGCCCAGATCCTTCTGCGTCAGGTCGCCGACATAGGCGATGCTGCCCCCGCCCGGCCGCACCGTCAGCCGCCCGCCTTCGATCCGCCCGCCGGTGTCGTCGAAGATCATCGGCAGCTCGCCATCGAAGATGCCGGTCGCATCGAGGTTCTTGAAGTCGAACTGCTGGAGAAACTGGTCCGCCGCCACCCCGTCCAGACGGAAGGTCAGCCGCCGCTGGCCCGCCTGCGCGAAATCGAGCGTCGTCGGCAGCAGCGTCATCGTGCCGCCCGCGAACGGCCAGACGCCGCTGTCGATCTGCACGCGCTGTTCGGGCAGCAATTGGTAGACGATCGTCCCGTCGGTCACGGCGATGCCGGGGTTGATCGTCTTCACCGTCGCCACCAGCCCCGGCGCGCTCGCCAGGCTGAGCAGGTCGCTGAAATGGATCGTTGTGCTCAGACCCGACACCGGGCCGAACGCCGCGGCCAGCGCCGCATCCTTGGTCGCGAAGGTGCCGGTCGAGGTGACGCCCTCGGGCGTCCAGCCGATATGCGCATTGCCGGTGACGGTCGCCCGCACCTCGGCGACGACGCCGAAGGTCAGGCGGGTCAGCAGGTCGGGCTGGACATCCTTGGTGAAGACGATGCCCGGCACCGTGAGATCGGCGGTGCCCGCCCCCGCCGACAGGCGATGGACGATACGCACGTCGGCGACCTTCACCGCCTTCGTCGGTTCGTACAGCGTGCCCCCCGCGGTGATCGTGCCATCGGCGAGGCGCAGCGTGACATCGCGCGCCGCCAGCGTCTTGAAGCGCGGATCGGCCGCGGCATCGTCCACCGTCATCGCGCCGGTCAGCGCCAGCACGCCGCCGCGCAGGTTCCAGTCGCCCGCCGCCGCGCCCAGCAGCAATGGCACGTTGCCGATCTGGCCCGATCCGCCCGCGAACTGACCGGCGACACCGCCACCCGCGATCCGGCCGGTCAATTGCCCCAGGTCGATCCGCGTCACCCGCTCCGGACTGCCCAGCCGCGCCGCGACGCCGCTCAGGGCGAACCCATTATCCTCCAGCCGCAACTCGCTGCCGCTTGCCGCCAGCGTCAGCGGCGTGCCGCCCAGCCGCCCGGTCAGCCGCGTCGCGGGCAGGCGCACGCCGCCGCCGATCCGCTCGCGTTCCACCGTCACCACCGCCGCCGCACCACTGCGCGGGCACACGCGCGTCCCCACCGGATCGAGCACCAGCCCCGCCACCGCGAGCCGTTGGATCGCGACGGCCACGCACCCCGGATCGACGCGCAGCCGCCCGCGCCCGTCCCAGTCGAGGTCGAGCGGCGCCTGCAACCCGTCGATCCGCCCGTCGCCGAGCGGCCCGCTGAGGTCGATCCGCGTCGTGATCCGCGTCACGCCGCCGCTGCCCGCGCTGAACGTCACGGGGGCCAGCGCCAGCCTTGCCCCACCCGCGGCATAAGGCGCGACGATCGCGCGTCCGCGGATCGGCGCGCCCGCGCGGGCCTGTGCCAGCTGCACGTCCGCCTGCGGCAGGCCACCGCCCGCGATCTGCACCGCGGTATCGATATGCACGCGCGCCTGCGGCCAGCCGTATGCGATGCCGCTGCCGCCCCCCAGCCGCAGCCGCGCGCCGCTCGCCGCCGCCAGCGCCGCGCGCGTCACGCGCAGCTGGCCGCTGCCACCCGCTTGCCGCACCGCCAGATCGGCGCTGCCGTCGATCGCCTGCCCCGCTTGGCGCAGCGCCAGGCTGAACTGCCGCACCAGCGGCGCGACCGGCGATCCCGCGCCCGTCCGGGCGTCGAGCACCGCCAGCATCCGCGGCGCGATCTGCCCGCCGGCCACCGTCACCGTACCCGCAAACAGCTGTTCCGCCCCGATTCGGTAGCGCCCCTGCACCGCCAATGTGTGCGCCGCGCCACCCGGCGCACGCACCGCCGATGCGGCAAGGTCCGCCTGCCCCTCGGTCGCCGTCGCATTGCCGTCGAACGTCGCCGATCCCGTCAGCCGCGCCGCACCCGCGCCGCCGCCCGCCACCGCCCCACTCGCCAGCCGAGCCGAACCGCGCCACGCATCGAACGCCGACGACAGCCGCGCGTCGATGTCGGCCGCCACATCCGCGATGCGGCTCGTTCCGCACGCGCCGCGCGCCAATCGCACCGGCCCGGCCACCGTCGGCGCGCCCTTGGCGACCGTCACGCGCAGCGCCGCCTGCACCCCGCGCGCGACGCAATCGTTCAGCCGCAGCGTATCGCCCACCAGCGCGACATTCCCCGCAAAGCCGTCGTCCAGCCGCCCACGCCCGCTGACCTTCAGCCCCAGCACGCCCGCCGGCGTCTCGACCCGCAGCCGCGCATCCTCTGCATCGACGAACAACGCCGGCAGCGCGAAGGGCGTCGCCTGGCCCGACGGCGCCGGCAGCAGCCGGTCGATCGCCCCGAACGACAGCTTGCCGCCCACCCAGCGCGCGCGCAGCCGGACATGCCCCGCCCGCACGCCGACCACCTTGGCGCCGTCCAGCCCGATCCGCGTCTCCGCCTCCAGCCAGTCGGCGACGAGGTCGGGGTCGGCTGGATCGCCGAGCACCACATTCTTAAGCCGCTGCCGCCCCGTCCCGAACGTGCCGATCGTATAGCGCGCCGGGACGCCCAGCTTCGCCAGTTCGCGGTCGATGACGCGCGCCGCGATCGGCCGCCGCACGCTCCACAGCGCGATCAGCGCCGCCAGCACCACCAGCGCCACGCCGAGCGCGATGCTGCGGCGCCGGCTGAACGCACCGAAGCCCCGTCGCCGGCGGGGCAGCGTCTCGCGCGGCGGGTGGGCGGCATCGTCCATCACCGCCTTCATAGGCTTGGGCCAAGCGCGGGCGCAATCGTTGCACCCGCTCCGGCCGCGTCATAGGATCGCAGGCCATGCCCCCCGCCCCGCCACCTGACGACACCGCCGGTCACCGCAAGCGCCTGCGCGGGCGGCTGCTCGCCGGGGGCGGCGACGCGCTGCTCGACCACGAGCTGATCGAATATCTGCTCACCCTCGCGCTGCCGCGCATCGACACCAAGCCGATCGCGAAAGCCCTGTTACGCGAATTCGGCGGGATCGGTGGGCTGTTGACCGCCGATCCGGAAGCGCTCGCCCGCGTGCCCGGCGTCGGCGACAGCGCTGCGGCGGCGATCAAGATCGCGCACGCCATCGCGATCCGGCTGCTGAAGGCGGAGGTCGCCGAGCGCCCCGTGCTCGGCAATTGGCAGGCCTTGCTCGACTATCTGCGCGCCGACATGGCGCATCACGTCATCGAACGCTTCCGCGTCCTCCACCTCAACACCCGCAACATGCTGATCCGCGACGAGGTGATGAGCGAAGGCTCGATCGATCAGGCCGCCGTCCACGTCCGCGAAGTGATCCGCCGCGCGATGGACCTGGGCTCGGCGGCGATCATCCTCGTCCACAATCACCCCTCGGGCGATCCCTCCCCCAGCCGCGCCGATGTGGCTATCACCCGCGCCATCGCCGACGCCGGCGCGCCGATGGGGATCGTCGTCCACGATCACATCATCATGGGGGTCAGCGGCCACGTCAGCCTGAAGGCGCAGGGGTTGATCTGACCCCCCTCGTCACCCCGGCGTGACCTTTACACTCCGTCACCCCGGCCTTGAGCCGGGGTCCCGCTTCTCCCGCCTCCGAAGGTTAGCTGGACCCCGGATCAAGTCCGGGGTGACGGAAGGAAAAGCCGCCCGCCCCCTCAAAAATCCGGCGCCGGATCGGCCGGCCCCACGATCGTCGCAGGCACGTACATCCGCCCGCCATTGGCGAAGTTCAGCGTCAGGTTGAAGATCTTGCCCGGCTTCGCCCGCGGGTTGATGTCGAACAGCATCACATGCTTGCCCCCCGGCGCGAACACCACCTTGGCCCCTGCCGGCACCGCCACGCTGGCCAGCGGCTTCATCCCCGCCATGCCGCCCGCGCCGCTCATGCTCTCGTGAATCTCGGCGCGCACCGCGACATCGGCGCTGACGTCGATCAGCGTCGCATCGCTGCGGCCGCCATGCAGCGTGAAATAGGCCGCCCCCGGCCGCCCCGGCGCGGCAGGCAGGCGGATCCACGCATCGTCCGCGGTCACGCGATCCGGTCCGCCACAGCCCGACAGACCCGCGGCCATCACGCCCGCCAGAACCATCGCCCGCAAAGCCTCGCGCCGTCGCATGTCCATATCCCTTCCCGAAACGGGATCGTTTCACCCGCAGTTCCTATGGCCCGCCCCGTCTTGCGGCAAGCGCAACCCCACCTATATCGCGCCCATCAACGGGCACCTTTCGTCGCCGTAACGGGGCAAAGGGTTCCCTTCTCGTTTGTATTTTTTTGTTCGTGAGGGGCTCAGCAAGCACACATGGCTAAAGTAATCGGTATCGATCTCGGCACCACCAACAGCTGCGTCGCAGTGATGGAAGGCGGCAAGCCCAAGGTGATCGAGAATGCGGAAGGCGCGCGTACCACGCCGTCGATCGTCGCCTTCGCCAAGGACGGCGAGCGTCTGGTCGGCCAGCCGGCGAAGCGCCAGGCCGTCACCAATGGCGACAACACCATCTTCGCGGTGAAGCGCCTGATCGGCCGTCGCTTCGACGATCCGATCACCAAGAAGGACACCGAGCTGGTTCCGTACAAGATCGCACGCGGCCCGAATGGCGACGCGTGGGTTTCGGCGGGCGGCAAGGATTACAGCCCGTCGCAGATTTCGGCCTTCACGCTGCAGAAGATGAAGGAAACCGCCGAATCGTATCTCGGCGAGACGGTCACGCAGGCGGTCATCACCGTGCCGGCCTACTTCAACGACGCGCAGCGCCAGGCGACCAAGGACGCCGGCCAGATCGCAGGGTTGGAAGTGCTGCGCATCATCAACGAGCCGACCGCGGCGGCGCTGGCCTATGGCCTCGAGAAGCAGGACGGCAAGACGATCGCGGTCTATGACCTCGGCGGCGGCACGTTCGACGTCTCGATCCTCGAGATCGGCGACGGCGTGTTCGAGGTGAAGGCGACCAACGGCGACACCTTCCTGGGCGGCGAAGACTTCGACAACAAGCTGGTCGATTATCTGGCCGAGGGCTTCAAGAAGGATGAGGGCATCGACCTCACCAAGGACAAGCTCGCGCTGCAGCGCCTGAAGGAAGCCGCGGAAAAGGCGAAGATCGAGCTGAGCTCGGCCGCGTCGACCGAGGTCAACCTGCCCTTCATCACCGCCGACCAGAACGGCCCGAAGCACCTCGTCAAGACGATCAGCCGCGCCGACCTCGAGCGTCTGGTCGACGACCTGATCAAGCGCACGATCGAGCCGATGAAGAAGGCGCTGGCCGATGCCGGCGTCAGCACCGGCGACATCAGCGAAGTCGTCCTCGTCGGCGGCATGACCCGCATGCCGAAGGTGCGCGAGGCGGTGAAGCAGTTCTTCGGCAAGGAGCCGCACACGGGCGTCAACCCGGATGAGGTCGTCGCGATGGGCGCCGCCATCCAGGCTGGCGTGCTGCAGGGCGACGTCAAGGACGTGCTGCTGCTCGACGTGACGCCGCTGTCGCTGGGCATCGAGACGCTGGGTGGCGTGTTCACCCGCATGATCGACCGCAACACGACGATCCCGACGAAGAAGTCGCAGACCTATTCGACCGCCGACGACAACCAGGGCGCGGTGACGATCCGCGTGTTCCAGGGCGAGCGCGAGATGGCGGCGGACAACAAGCTGCTCGGCCAGTTCGACCTGGTCGGCATCCCGCCGGCGCCGCGCGGCGTGCCGCAGATCGAGGTCACGTTCGACATCGACGCCAACGGCATCGTCAACGTGTCCGCCAAGGACAAGGGCACGGGCAAGGAACAGCAGATCCGCATCCAGGCCTCGGGTGGTTTGTCGGACGCCGACATCGACCAGATGGTCAAGGATGCCGAGCGCTTCGCCGAAGAGGACAAGAAGCGTCGTGCCGGCGCCGAGGCGAAGAACAACGCCGAATCGCTGATCCACACCACCGAGCGTCAGCTCGCGGACAATGGCGACAAGGTCGATGATTCGCTGAAGTCGGAAATCCAGTCGGCGATCGACGCGGCCAAGGCGGCGGTCGAGGGCGGCGATGCCGACCAGATGAACGAAAAGGCGCAGGCGCTCGCGCAGGTTGCCATGAAGCTCGGCCAGGCGATCTACGAAAAGTCGCAGGCGGCAGAGGCGTCGCCGCAGGGCGATGCCGGTACCGAAGCGCCCAAGGACGACGTGGTCGACGCCGAATTCTCGGAAGTCGACGACCACAAGGCGTAAAAGCCACACCGTCCCCCTGCCCGCACAACACATGCTTCGGCGTGACTTTTGTGACTTTCCGGCAGGGGGACAACGGGTGGAACGTGGGGTGACAGAGAGATGAGCAGCCACCCCATCCGGTCCGTGTTTCGAACACGCGGGCCGCATGTGGTATCGGCGTTATCCCCTCCCGTTCGCCCTGAGCCTGTCGAAGGGCAGGTGGGACCCACCGTGCTTCGACAAGCTCAGCACGAACGGCGGTTTGCGGATTGGATCGGGACCACCGGATCATCTCGCGCTAGAGGACGGGCATGAGCACCACAGTCGACTATTACGAGCTGCTCGAATGCGAGCGGAATGCCGACGGCGCGACGATCAAGTCGTCGTACCGCAAGCTCGCGATGAAATACCATCCGGACAAGAACGCCGGGTGCAAGGATAGCGAAGCGCGCTTCAAGGCGATCAGCGAGGCCTATGACGTCCTGAAGGACCCGCAGAAGCGCGCCGCCTATGATCGCTTCGGCCATGCCGCCTTCCAGAACGGCGGCGGCGGTGGCGGCGGGGCGCAGGACTTCGGCGGCTTCTCCGACATCTTCGAATCGGTCTTCGGCGAATTCATGAACGGCGGCCGCGGCGGCGGGCGTCAGCAGCAGCGTCGCGGTGCCGACCTGCGCTACGACATGGAAGTGACCCTCGAAGAGGCCTATCATGGTAAGGCGACCGAGATCACCGTCGACGTCTCGGCGCAGTGCGACACCTGCCACGGCTCGGGCGCCAAGCCCGGCACGCATGCCTCCACCTGCCGCCATTGTAATGGCCATGGCAAGGTGCGCGCGCAGCAGGGCTTCTTCGTCGTCGAACGCGCCTGCCCGGTCTGCCAAGGCTCGGGCGAGATCATCGCCGATCCCTGCCCCGATTGCCGCGGCGAGGGCCGGATCGAAAAGACCAAGACGCTCAGCGTCAACGTCCCCCCCGGCGTCGACGAAGGCACGCGCATCCGCCTCAGCGGCGAAGGCGAGGCCGGTCCGCGTGGCGCCCCTCCGGGCGACCTCTACATCTTCCTCCACGTCGCGCGGCATCCGATCTTCGAACGCGAGGGCACGACGCTGTTCGCGCGCGCGCCGATCAGCTTCACCACCGCGGCGCTGGGCGGCACCTTGTCGATCCCCGGCCTCGATGGCGCCCGGCACGACATTAAGATCCCCGCCGGCATCCAGTCGGGCAAGCAGCTGCGCCAGCGCGGCGCCGGCATGCCCGTGCTGCAAGGCCGCGGCCAGGGCGATCTCGTCATCCAGATCGAGGTCGAAACCCCGACCAAGCTCTCGACCCGCCAGCGCGAACTGCTCGAACTGTTCCGCGAAACAGAAACCGGCGACGAATGCCCCGAAAGCCAGGGCTTCTTCGCCAAACTGAAGAGCGTCTTCGCGGGCGAATAAGCCGGGATAGGGGGCGGCGGGGCGCATGCTCCCCCATCCCGTCACCCCGGACTTGATCCGGGGTCCCGCTTCTTCCCCTCAGCAGAAGAAGCGGGATCCCGGCTCAAGGCCGGGATGACGGTCAGGTGGTCGTATCGCACCGACCCCGATTCAGTCGCGACCGAAGCCACCCAGATTCCTCACGCCGATACCATCGCGAGAAAAGAATACCCCCGAAGTCCTCCCCCGCCAGGGGGAGGTGGCACCGCGCAGCGGTGACGGAGGGGGAGGTAAGCAACGCCCTCACGTCGGAACACCATCTCAGCGCCTTACAGACCAGCGGCGATAACCCACCGCACCCCCCGTCACCCCGGACTTGATCCGGGGTCCCGCTTCTCCCCCGCAGCAGAAGAAGAAGCGGGATCCCGGCTCAAGGCCGGGATGACGGAAAGAGGCAACAAGCGCGCCCCAGCCCCCCGCCAGCCACCGCAACATCACTTTCCAATCCGGAAAATTACCACTTGCCGAATCGGACAGTCGCTGCCACTCTCTTTCCAACTTGGAAAGGGAACGTCATGGACCATAACAGCGCGAACGCCGCAGAGGCGCTAGCCTTCATCGAACAGTCGCGCCTGCGCCTCGCCGCGGCATCGGACGTGCCGCCGATCCGCCATGCCGCCTTCGCCGCGCTGATGGGCGGGATGGTCGCGAGCACCGCCGTGCCGTTCCCGCTCCGCTTCGCGATGATCGCCGGCCTGTTCGCCGCCATCGCCTGGATCGTCCGCTGGGACCGGCGGCGGATGGGCATGTTCATCAACGGCTATCGCGCGGGCAAGACGCGGCGGGTCACCGCGGTGATGCTGCTCGTCATCCTGCCGATCCACATGCTCGGCGTCTGGCTCGCGGCCGATCGGGGCGTGACCTGGGCCCCGCTCCCCCTCGCACTCGTCGCCGCCGCCATCGCTTATGCCGGCAGCCTGTGGTGGTGCCGCGTCTTCCGCCGCGAACTGCTCGGCAGCCTCGCATGAGCGGCTTCGATCCGGTCATCCACCCACCCGCCCGCCTGCAGATCATGGCGGTGCTGACGGAGGTGCAGGATGCCGAATTCGCCCTGCTGCGCACGACCACGCAGGTCAGCGATTCGGTGCTGTCGAAACATCTGTCGGCGCTAGTCGACGCGGGCTACGTCAGCCTGCGCAAGGCGAGCAGCGACGGCCGCTCGCGCACCTGGGCCGCCGCCACACGCGCCGGGCGCAAGGCCTTCGCCGCGCATGTCGCCGCGCTCACCACGCTCGCCCGCCTGACCGAACGCCTCGCCGCCGAGTAGCCTCTTGCGCCCCGGCGCCTGATCGCCACAATACACCGCGAACGAGCCGGGGAGTGGGCATGCGCGGACAGGTGTTGGGTGTGGATACGCGGAGCGGCGAAGGGCTGGTCGCGGGCGACGACGGCAAGCGCTATCGCTTCACCCCCGAAGACTGGGCACAGCGCGGCGAGCCCAAGATCGGCGTGAAGGTCGATTTCGAAGCAGAGGGCGACCGCGCGCTCAGCGTCTTCCCGATGCCCGCCGAAGCGGGCAGCCGCCACGTCCTGGCACCCCCGCCGCCCCGCGCACCGGTGAACGATCGCAACAAATATGTCGCCGCGATCCTCGCCTTCCTGCTCGGCACGCTCGGCATCCATCGCTTCTACACGGGGCGGACGGGATCGGGGATCGTGATGCTGGTCCTCAGCATCACCGTCATCGGCCTGCTCGTCACCGCACCCTGGGCGTTCGTCGACATGATCCGCTATCTGATCATGTCCGACGACGAATTCGCCGCCCGTTACGAACGCAAGCGCTAGCGAAACAGCGCGCCGATCGCCTGGATCACCGTCGCGCCGCCGATCGGCGCGACCAACAGCAGCAGCACGTTGACGCCGATGATCGCCGCCAGCGCATTCTGCTGGCGCGGCGTCAGCTGCGGCCGCGGATCGGGCCGCTTGGGCGGCTGCCACGGCGGTGGCGGCGGCACATCGCGAAAGTCGACGAACATGGCGCCACGACGAGCAGGCGCAGCGCTGGTTCCGGCGGCAAACAGAAACCCCGCAGGCCCTAGCCGCCCCCTCGACGCCATCAGGCGAAAAGCGGGCGGACGGGCTGATGGGTTACAGGGCGGAAATGATCACCCCGACCACCAGCGCCTGGGCCGCGATCGCCAGCACCGAGCTGGCCGCGGTTTCGAACATGCACATGGAAGGTCTCCGTGCCGGCGGAATGGCCGGCACCCGCGATATGTAGATCGTTACACGATCGCGCAATATTGTTGCTTGCAATGACGGATGCGTTTCACGCAACTGTAACAATCCTACGACGCTGTGACGGTGATCGTCGAGAAAGCCGCGCTTTCCGCCGGTGGAGCACGCGCCACCTTGCCAACGCCAACGCCAGCGGCTGAGATCGGCCTTTCCCTTGTCGGAGGTGTCGATGTCCCGCCCGCTCATGCTCGCCCTTGCGCTCGTCGCTACCCTGCCGGCGGTTGCCGATGCCCGCGTCGCCGCGCCGCGCGTCGCCATCGCAACGTTCAACCAGCTGCCGCAGCCGCTGCCCCTGCCCTATGACGGCGCCGCCGACGCCAAGGCGCAGGTCGCCGCCGCCAAGGCGCGTGCGCTGAAGGGCCACAAGAAGCTGCTGATCGACATGGGCGGCAATTGGTGCCTCGACTGCCGCCTGCTCGCCGGCGTCATGGAGCTGACCGCGATGCGCGGCTTCATGGCGAAGCATTATGAGGTCGTGACGGTGGACATCGGCCGCTTCGACAAGAACCTCGACATCCCCGCGAGCTACGGCATCAAGGGGCGCCTCGCCGGCGTACCCGCGCTGCTGATCGTCGACCCAAAGACCAACCGCGTCGTCAACGCCGGCCGCGAAACCGCGCTCGCCGACGCCCGCTCGCTCTCCCCGCAAGGCCTCGCCGACTGGCTGGCGCAATGGGCGTAACCCAATTCCTCCCCCGCCAGGGGGAGGTGGCAGCGCACTAGCGCTGACGGAGGGGGAGGACAGGGTGCCCTCCATGTCGAAGCGCCTCGCTGACCGCCCCCTCCACCACTCGGCTGACGCCGAACGGTCCCCCTCCCCCTGGCGGGGGAGGACTGGGGATCACCCAAACACCCGCGCGAAAATCGTGTCGACGTGCTTCAGGTGATAGCCCAGGTCGAACTTGTCCTCGATCTCCGCCGGCGACAGCGCCGCCGTCACCTCGGCATCGCCCTTCAGCAGCTCGAGCAGCGACAGCTGCCCGTCCGATTCCCACACCTTCATCGCGTTGCGCTGCACCAGGCGGTAGGCGTCCTCGCGGCTCACCCCCGCCTGCGTCAGCGCGAGCAGCACGCGCTGCGAATGGACCAGCCCGCCCATCTTGTTGAGGTTCTTGTCCATCCGCTCCGGATAGACGAGCAGCTTCTCGATCACGCCCGTCAGCCGCGCCAGCGCGAAATCGAGCGTGATCGTCGCATCCGGCCCGATATACCGCTCGACCGACGAGTGGCTGATGTCCCGCTCATGCCACAGCGCGACATTCTCCAGCGCCGGCGTCACATAGCCACGCACCATGCGGGCGAGGCCGGTCAGGTTCTCGGTCAGTACCGGGTTGCGCTTGTGCGGCATCGCCGACGAGCCCTTCTGGCCGGGCGAGAAATATTCCTCCGCCTCCAGCACCTCGGTGCGCTGCAGGTGGCGCACCTCGGTCGCCAGCCGCTCGATCGAGCTGGCGATCACGCCCAGCGTGGCGAAGAACATCGCATGCCGGTCGCGCGGGATGACCTGCGTCGAGACGGGCTCGACCGACAGGCCCAGCTTGGCAGCGACATGCTCTTCGACCGACGGATCGATGTTGGCGAAGGTGCCGACCGCGCCGCTGATCGCGCAGGTCGCGATATCGGCGCGCGCCGCGATCAGCCGCGTGCGGCAGCGGTCGAATTCGGCATAGGCCTGCGCCAGCTTCAGCCCGAACGTCACCGGCTCGGCATGGATGCCGTGGCTGCGGCCGATCGTCGGCGTCATCTTATGCTCGATCGCGCGAGTCTTGAGCACGCCCAGCAACTTGTCGAGATCGGCGATCAGGATGTCCGCCGCCTGCGCCAGCTGCACCGCCAGCGCGGTGTCGAGCACGTCGGACGAGGTCATGCCCTGGTGCATGAAGCGCGCCTGATCACCGACATTGTCCGCGACCCAGGTCAGGAAGGCGATGACGTCGTGCTTGGTCACCGCCTCGATCGCGTCGATCGCCGCGACGTCGATCGCGGGGTTGGTGTTCCACCACGTCCACAGCGCCGCGGCGGCATCCTTGGGCACCACGCCCAGCTCGGCGAGCGCGTCGGTGGCGTGCGCCTCGATCTCGAACCAGATGCGGAACCGGTTCTCGGGCGTCCAGATCGCGGTCATTTCGGGGCGGGAATAGCGGGGGACCATGGTGTTCCTTCGTCCTGACGGCTGCACGGTTCGTCGTGGCCACATCGGCCGCGACTCGCGGATTTCCGCGGGTTCCTAGCAGCGGGGGTCGTAAGCCGTAAACCCGTCAGGCTTGCGTTCAGATCATAATTCCCCATTTTGAGACGACGCGGCGCACGGTGAAGTGATGCGCGCCGCTCGGTTTGAATAACGATGGGAGACCAGCAATGCTGAAATATGCTCTTCTCGCCGGAGTGATGACGATTGCTTCGCCGGCACTGGCGCAGCAAACGACCAATACTGCGCCGACCCAAGCCACGACGCAGAACGCACCACAAACTCAGGCCCCCGCCGGATCGCCGGCAACCGACGCCCAGCCCGCAGCCACGCCGATGGATTCGGCAACGGCAGCAGCAGCGCCCGCCGACGCGACGCAGACCGCGGCAGCGCAGCCGGCCACCACGCAGCCGGCGACCGGCGCGGATCAGGTGGCGAGCGTCGTCGAAACCGAGTTCCCGACCTATGACGCGAACAAGGACGGCAAGCTCGAAAAGGCCGAATTCGCCAGCTGGATGGTCAAGCTGAAGCAGGCGAGCGACCCCAAGGCGACCGCCACCGACGCCAAGACCAAGTCCTGGGTCAATTCGGCCTTCGCGCAGGCGGACAAGGACAAGAGCAAGTCGGTGTCCAAGCCCGAACTGATCGGCTTCCTGAGCCAGGGTCAGTCCTGATCCTGACCGGTCGATGAGAGGGGCCGCCGGAGCGATCCGGCGGCTCTTTTCGTATGAGCCCCCCGTGGAGGGCGAGAGCCTCCGCCCTCCCACTCCGTCATTCCCGCGAAGGCGGGAATCCAGACACGCTACCGTCGCCCCTCCAGCCGCAAGGCCAGAGGTTATGGATTCCCGCCTCCGCGGGAATGACGAATGGCAAGGGCGGTGCGCGAGAGAGCGCGCACTGAAACTGCCATAAGGATCGCCCACCCACCCCCGTCACCCCGGACTCGTTCCGGGGTCCACCGGGCCGCAAGGGGGTGGCAAGAGGCTCGAACGCCCCCCCCTCGCCGCAGAGTGGACCCCGGACCAAGTCCGGGGTGACGGACGGAAGGCGGCACCCACGCCCCACCCCAACCACTGGCACACCCCCACCCCGCCCCCTATCTCCGCCGACAATGCCGCACTCCACCCGTCCGCTCACCGACGGCGAACGCACCCTCGCCGCATCGGTCTTCCACGACACGATCGACTATGACCGGGTGACGTTATCCCGCAGCAAATGGGCCTTCTTCCAGCCACGCGACACGGTGATGGCGCCACGCGGCTGCATCCATTTCCACCCCAAGGGCCAGGGCTGGCGCGACGACTTCGCCGCCGCCGCACTGACCGACCAGGGGCTCTTCATCCATGAGATGGTGCATATCTGGCAGCACCAGCGGGGCATCTGCCTGCCGCTCGCCCGCCACCCCTTCTGCCGCTACGATTATGCGTTGAAGCCCGGCCAGCCGCTCCACCGCTACGGCATCGAACAGCAGGGCGAGATCGTCCGCCACGCCTTCCTGCTCCGCCACGGCGCCCGCATCCCCGGCGCGCCGCCCCTCGCCCAATACGAAACGCTGCTACCGTTCGGCTAAGTTCCCCGTCACCCCGGCCGAAGAGCCGGGGTCCCGCGTCTCCTCAACGTCCCAAAAAAGCGGCCCCCCAGCTCGTCGGCCGGGATGACGATCACAACGCGCCGAGGTCGATCGCCCCATGCCGATCGAGCCACGCCGGCGCCTCCGGCATCGGATATTTCAGCCCGGTCGCGCAGTTGAACAGCACGACGCGCTCGTCCTCGTCCACCTCGCCATCGCGCAGCGCCTGGCGATACGCCGCTAGCGTCGCGCCACCTTCGGGACACAGCAGTAACCCGTCCTTCTTCGCGCAATCGTCCACCGCCGCCAGGATCGCGGGGTCGCCGACGCCCACCGCCTTGCCGCCGCTCTCGCGCACCGCGCGCAGGATCAGGAAGTCGCCGACCGCGCGCGGCACGCGGATGCCCGCGGCGACGGTATGCGCGTCCTCCCATCGCTCGGCATGCTGCTCGCCCGCCTCGAACGCGCGCACGATCGGTGCGCAGCCCGACGCCTGCACCGCATACATGCGCGGCCGCTTGGGCCCGATCCAGCCCAGCCGCTCCAACTCGTCGAACGCCTTCCACATGCCAATCAGCCCGGTGCCGCCGCCGGTGGGATAGAAGATCGCATCGGGCAGTTCCCAGCCCATCTGCGCGGCCAGCTCCAGCCCCATCGTCTTCTTGCCCTCGATGCGATAGGGCTCCTTCAGCGTCGAGAAATCGAACCAGCGCCCCTCGGCGGCGCCCTTCCCCACGATCGCGCCGCAATCGTCGATCAGCCCGTTGACGCGATAGACGCGCGCGCCCTGCATCGCGATCTCGCGGACGTTCACCTCGGGCGTATCCTCGGGGCAGAAGACGATCGTCTCGATCCCCACCCGGCTGGCATAGGCCGCCAGCGCCGCGCCGGCATTGCCGTTGGTCGGCATCGCGATCCGCGTAACGCCCAGCTCCTTCGCCATCGCGACCGCCATCACCAGCCCGCGCGCCTTGAAGCTGCCCGTCGGCAACCGCCCCTCATCCTTGACGAGGACGTTGCCGCCGCCACCGCTCTTCACCAGCGGGATCAGCGGCGTCTCGATCTCGCCCAGGCTGACGACGTTCTCCGTGCGCCGGACGGGCAACAGCTCGCGCCACCGCCACAGATCGGTCGGCCGCGCCGCCAGCGCGTCCTTCGCCAACGCAGTCCGCACGCCATCGAGATCGTAGCGCACCAGCAACGGTCGTCCGGCGCGCGACAGGCCATGCAGCTGGTCCGCCTCGTAGCGCTCGCCGGTCAGCGAACATTCCAGGTGGGTGACGAACGTCTGGCGATCGGCGGTGAGATTGGAGTTCATGCCAATCTCTTAACCCGACCTAGTCGCCAAACTCCAGTGCCGCCGCGGCGCCGCCCGACTGGTCGAGCGGGCGGTTCGGTTCGACCGGGCAAGGCTCGCCACCCGGCTCGCCGCGCCGCCGCGGCGTGTGTCGCCGGCGGCGCGATGCCCATGATCGTGCGAACGTATCCAGCGCCTCGGCCAGCGACAGTTCGACGGGCCGGCCACTGGGCGGATCATGGCGCGGCCTCATCGGATCAATCCGGCTTCTTCGCCACGCCGACCAGCGCCGGGCGGAGCAGGCGGTCCTTGATCATATAGCCCGCCTGCATTTCCTGCACGATCGTGCCCGGCGCGGCGTCGCTCGGCACTTCCATCATCGCCTGGTGCTTGTTGGGATCGAGCGTCGCGCCCATCGCCTCGACCTTCACGATGCCGTTGCGCGCGAACACGCTGTCGAGTTCGCGGCCGGTGGCTTCCAGCCCGGTGACGAGGCCCTTCAGCTTCTCGTCCGCCCGCAGCTCGGCCGGAATTGCCGACAGCCCGCGCGCCAGATTGTCCGCCACCGACAGGATGTCGCGCGCGAACGACGTGGTCGAATAGGCGCGCGCATCGGCGATTTCCTTCTCGGCGCGACGGCGCACGTTCTGGATTTCGGCCTGCGCATACAGCACCTGCTGCTTCGCATCGGCCAGCTGGTTCTCCAGCTCGGCCACGCGGTCATGCTCCGCCACTTCGGGCGCCGCCGCCGCCGTATCCTGGCGCAGCGCCTCGGCGTCGGTCTTCGTCTCTTCGGTCATGTACATCCCTGTTTGTCGTCGTCAGCCCATCAAACGGGCAAGCGTTGCCGCCGTGAAATCCACCATGGGCACGACGCGCGCATAGTTCAACCGCGTGGGGCCGATCACGCCGACCACGCCGACCACCCGCCCGCCGGGTCCGCGGAACGGCCGCGCGATGACGGAGCTGCCCGACAGCGCGAACAATTTGTTCTCCGCGCCGATGAAGATGCGCGTCGCATCGCCCGCGCGCGCGCTGTCGAGCAGCTGCGCGATCTCCTGCTTGCCCTCCAGATCGTCGAGCAGGTCGCGCAGCCGTTCCAGGTCGGCGGCGGCGGCCGCGTCGATCAGCCGCCCCTGCCCGCGCACGATCAGCACCGGGCGGCGCGCATCGTCCTCGCTCCACACCACCAGCCCCGCCTCGACCAGCGCGCGCGCGGCACCGTCCAGCGCATGGCGGTCCGCCGCCAGCTGCCGCTCGATCCGCGCGCGCGCCTCGCCCAGCGTCAGCCCGGCGAGCGTCGCGGTCATGTAATTGCCCGCCTCGATCAGCGCGGACGGCGTCATCCCCGCGGGCAGTGCAATGACGCGATTCTCGACGCTGCCGTCCTCGCTGACGAGCACCGCCATCGCCTGCGTCGGCGACAGGCCGATGAAACCGATCGAGCGCAGCGGCACCTCGCGCTTGGGCACCATCACCAGGCCGGCACAGGCCGACAGGCCGGACAGCGCCGCCGTCGTCGCCGCCAGCGCTTCCTCGACCGGGCCATGATGCCCGGCACGCGCCTCGATCGCAGCCCGCTCCTCCGCACTCGGCTCCAGCGCTTGCATCATCCCGTCGACGAACAATCGCAGGCCGCGCTCGGTCGGGATGCGCCCCGCGCTGGTGTGCGGGCTGGCGAGCAGGCCCAGCTCCTCCAGCTCCTGCATCACGCCGCGGATCGACGCGGGCGACAGATTGAGCCCCGAGGCCGCGGCGATCGTCTTCGACCCCACCGGCATGCCGCTCTCGACATAACCATCGACGACGGCACGAAAGATATCGCGCGCGCGGTCGGTCAATTCGGTGACGGGCGGAGCCATGGGTGCAATCTAGGGCACTTTGCCGGGCGGGCAACCGCTTGCCCCTCCCCTCTTCGTCACCCCGGCCTTGAGCCGGGGTCCCGCTTTTTCCCTTCGTCCACGATAAAGCGGGACCCCGGATCACCTCCGGGGTGACGAAGGAAAAGGCACCAATAGCAACACCGCTGGCATCCCCCCGCCGTCCGGTCTATCGCCACGCCACATCCCAAGGAGACCTCCATGCGCCCCAGCGGCCGCGCGCCAGACCAGATGCGCGACATCACAATCACCCCGAACTTCACCCGCCACGCCGAAGGATCGGTGCTGGTCGCGTTCGGCGATACCAAGGTACTCGTCACCGCCAGCGTCGAAGAGCGCGTGCCGCCGTTCCTCCGCGGCAAAGGCGAAGGCTGGGTGACGGCCGAATATGGCATGCTCCCGCGCGCCACCCACACCCGCGGCAACCGCGAAGCCGCCAAGGGCAAGCAGTCGGGCCGCACTCAGGAAATCCAGCGCCTGATCGGTCGCAGCTTGCGCTCGGTGGTCGACATGAAGCTGCTCGGCGAACGCCAGATCACGCTCGACTGCGACGTGCTCCAGGCCGACGGCGGCACCCGCACCGCGGCGATCTCGGGCGCCTGGGTTGCGCTGCGCCTCGCGGTCAACACTTTGCTCGCCAGCGGCAAGCTGACGGCGGACCCGATTCTGCAGAAGGTCGCCGCGGTCAGCTGCGGCATCCATCAGGGCACGCCCGTCCTCGACCTCGACTATCTCGAGGACTCCGCGGCGGATGCGGACGGCAATTTCGTGCTGCTCGAAAACGGCAACATCGCCGAAGCGCAGGCGACTGCGGAACACGCGACCTATGACGAAGAGTCGCTGCTCCGCCTGCTCCGCCTCGCCCGCATCGGCTGCGCCGAGATCTTCGCCGCCCAAGACCGGGCCGTGAAGTGAGCGGCGAGGGCGACATCCCGCAGGCGATCCGCAAGCTGCGCCCCGGACAGCTGGTCATCGCCAGCCACAATCCCGGCAAGGTGCGCGAGATCGCCGAGCTGCTCGGCCCCTATGGCGTCGAGCCGATCTCGGCGGGCGAACTCGACCTGCCCGAACCCGAAGAGACGGGCACCACCTTCGTCGCCAATGCCGAGCTGAAGGCACGGATCGCCGCCGACCTCAGCGGCCTGCCCGCGCTCGCCGACGACAGCGGCCTGTGCGTCGATGCGCTGGGCGGCGATCCCGGCATCTTCTCGGCGCGCTGGGCCGGCGAATCGAAGGACTTCGACCTCGCGATGCGGCTGGTCGAGGACCGCCTGAACGAAGAGCCCGACATGGCGCGCTCGGCGCATTTCGTCTGCGCGCTCGCGCTCGCCTGGCCCGACGGCCATGTCGAATGGTTCGAAGGCCGCGTCGACGGCACGCTCGTCTGGCCGCCGCGCGGCGGCAACGGCTTCGGCTACGACGCGATGTTCCTGCCCGACAATGGCAGCGAGACGTTCGGCGAGATGGACGCGGCCGCCAAGCACGCGATCAGCCACCGCGCCGACGCCTTCCGCCAGCTCGTCGCCGCTGTGTTCTGAGGCACGGGTGGGGAGCGCACTCTCTCCACCCACACTTCGTCACCCCGGACTTGGGTTCCCATCAAAGTATTACTTTGATGGGTTCCCTGCTCCGGGGTCCACCGGGCCGCAGGGGAGTGGCCGGAGCCTCCAGCCTCCCCCCTCGCCGCAGAGTGGACCCCGGACCAAGTCCGGGGTGACGAAGTGGAGCAGGCAAGGCCACCCCACCCCATGACGCCCCACCCAGACCCCACCCTCGTCCGCGGCTGGCTCGCCGCCCGCTCCCTCGCCCGCGGCCTCCCCGCCCCCGTCGCAGACCACGGCGGCTGGCGCGTCGACACCGCCACCGAGCCCGAACGCCAGCGCTACGTCTTCGCCACAGCCGGCCCCGGCCTCGCCCATCTCGCTGCGACGATCACCGAACCCGCCATCTTCCTCAAACTCTGCGCCGACGCCGCCACGTTCCGCGCGCTGCTGCCGCCGCGCTGGACGATCACCGACGCCAACCGCATGATGGTGACCGACGGCCCGCCGCCGCCGCGCCGCCCGCTGCCTGCCGGCTACATCGCCACCACCACGCACACTGCGGGCGTCGCGCATGTCGCGATCACCGGCCCGGCCGGCGACCTCGCCGCCAGCGGCTATGCCGCCGAACTGGACGACGTCTTCGTCTACGACCGCATCGTCACCGCCGAAGCCCACCGCCGCCGCGGTCTCGGCCACGCGCTGATGACGACACTCGCCACCACCCGCCGCTCCCCCCGCGCGCAACAGATCCTCACCGCCACCGACATGGGCGCGGCGCTCTACGCGAGCCTCGGCTGGCGCGAATATTGCCCGTACACGAGCGCCGCGATCGTTTGAGTTCACGCGAAGACGCGAAGGCGCCAAGATGGCTCGAGCGCGGCAGCGCTCCCGCCCTGCCTGTCGCTTTCGATGAGAAGCCGCTGTCGCGGCGAGCAATCACATCTTTGCGTCTTCGCGTCTTCGCGCGATGATATCAGAACGCCACCTGCCCGAACACATTCCCCGGCGGCGCATAGCGGCACACCAGATAGTCGTCGCTCCGATTGCTCGCGATCGCGCACCCGACCGCGGTCGATCCCCGCCACACCATCTGCGTATAATGCCCCACGTCCTGCCACCGCCCGGTCCGGCTGAAGTTCGGCGTCGGCAGGTTCACGAAGTCGCGCTTCTCCGCGATCCAATGCCCCGCCATCTCGTCAAAGCGATACGCCCCCCGCGTGCCGGTCCACAGATTTTCGCCCTGCCGCCCCGGCCCCATCGGCTGCGCGGCATGTTCGAACCGCCCGGTCCGCGCCATCTCCTCGGCATAGCCGCGCGCCGAGCTGGCAAGCGTATCGCTCCACACCAACGGCGCCACGCCCACCTCGCCCCGCGCGCGATTGTGCGCGGCGAGCATCACCGACTTCAGCAACACCGACCCGCGCGGCGCGGCGGAGGCGCTCACCCGCGGCTCGATCACCCGCTCCGGCCCCTCGGGCGCCTGCGCACAGGCCAGTAACAAGAGCGGCAGCGCAAGCGCGCGGTAGCGTTTCGCGATCATCGCCGCCATATCGGCACCATCATGACCCCCGACAAGACGCCGGCAGCCCGGCCCCTGGCGCTCTACGTCCACTGGCCGTTCTGCGTCTCCAAATGCCCCTATTGCGACTTCAACAGTCACGTCCGCGAGAGCGTCGACCAACAGGCGTGGCGCGACGCGCTGCTCGCCGACCTCGCACACGAAGCCGCCGCCTTGCCCGGCCGCACGCTCGGATCGATCTTCTTCGGCGGCGGGACGCCGTCGCTGATGCCACCTTCGACCGTCGCGGCGATCCTCGACGCCGCGCAGACGCATTGGACGCCCGCCCCCGACATCGAGATCACGCTGGAGGCGAACCCCTCGTCGGTCGAGGCCGCGCGCTTCGCCGATCTCGCCGCCGCCGGCATCAACCGCGTCTCGCTCGGACTGCAGTCGCTCGACGATACCGCGCTCGCCTTTCTCGGCCGCGCGCACAGCGTCGCCGAAAGCCTGCGCGCGCTCGACACCGCGCAGGCGCATTTCGGCCGCGTCAGCGTCGACCTGATCTACGCTTTGCCCGACCAGAGCCTCGCCGCGTGGGAACACGAACTCACCCGCGCGCTCGGCTTCGGCACCGAACATCTGTCGCTCTACCAATTGACGATCGAACCCGGCACGCGCTTCGCCACCGAAGCCGCGCAGGGCCGCCTGACGATCCCCGACGGCGACACGGCCGCCGATTTGTTCGAGATGACTCGCGCGATGACCGCCGCCGCGGGCCTGCCCGCCTACGAAACCTCGAACCACGCGCGTCTCGGCGCGGAGAGCCGCCACAACCTCACCTATTGGCGCTACGGCGATTATGCCGGCGTCGGCCCCGGCGCGCACGGGCGCCGCGACGGCCTCGCCACGCAGCGCCGCCGCAAGCCCGAAAACTGGCTATCCGCCGTCGCGCGCAACGGCCACGGCCTCGAGGTGGAAGATCCGCTCGCCCCCCACGACCGCGCCAGCGAAGCGCTCGTCATGGGCCTGCGCCTGCGCGAAGGCGTCGACCTGGACCATGTCGCCGCCCTGGCCGGCGGCACCGCCCCGATCGACTGGCCCGCGGTCGAGCGCCTGTCACACCAGGGCATGATCGCCCACGAAGACCACCGCCTCCGCGTCACCGAAGCCGGCGCACTCCTCCTCGATTCGATCCTGCCGCTGGTCGTCGCCGACGCCTAATCCAGTCCTCCCCCGCCAGGGGGAGGTGGCGCGGCGAAGCCGTGACGGAGGGGCAGGACACGGAGCGGGCGTTTCCTATCCGCCCCCTCCGTCAGCCTGACGGCTGCCACCTCCCCCTGGCGGGGGAGGACTGGAGTCACGCGGAGACGCGGACGTGTAGCGCTTGCTGCCGCAGGCCATCTCTCTTCCCATCCTCGCCGCCTTTCGCGACCGAGCTTTAGAAAGCCGGCTTCGCCGCGGGCGCGACACCTCCGCGTCTCCGCGTCTCCGCGTGAACCAAACTCTTCTTAGCGTCTTCGCGACTTCGCGCGAAAACCCCTTACTTCCCAAACCCCGAAGGCGCCGGCGACACCGTCACCAGCCCGCCCGCCTGAATTTCCTGCACCTCCAGCGCCCGCTCCGCCACGCCGTCGCGACCGAAGCGGAACGCGCCGTCGATGCCCGCAAAGCCGTCGCCATCGCGCAGCTTGCTTTCGGGGAACGCACGCCCCACCGGCCAGTCGCGCGCGATCCGCACCGTCAGCAGCACCGCGTCATAGCCCAGGCTCGACAGCCGGTACGGTCCGGCGTTGTATCGCGCGCGATACTTGGCCGCATATTGCCGGTACAGCGTGTTGGACACGCTCGCGAACCACGCCCCGCTGAGCGCCGGCTTGGCCGCCAACCCGTTCTCCGAATTCCACAATTCAGTGCCCAGGATGCGCGTCGACGCGCCGCTGCCGCGCTTGATCAGCGGCGCTGCCACCGCCGCGGTCGTGCCCGCATCGGCGACCAGCACCGCGTCATACGGCGCCTTGGCATTCAGCCGCGTCACCGCGCCCGTCACGCCGCCCGCGGTCCGGCCATAGGTCTGCAGCGACACCACCGATCCGCCCGCGCCCTCCACCGATCGCAGGAACGCGGTCGACGCGCGCTCGCCGTACAGGCCGTTGGGGATCAGGCCGGCAAAGGTCGAAACCCCGCGGCTGCGCGCATATTGCACGACGCGGTCGATCGACTGGCCGGGCACATAGCCCATCAGATACACGCCATTGCCCGCCACCGACACGTCGTTGGAAAAGCTCAGCACGGGCACGCCCGCCGCCTTGGCGATCGGCGCGACGGCGCGCACGTCGTCGGCCAGCAGCGGCCCCAGGATCAGCTGGGCGCCCTCGGCGATCGCACGCTGGGCCGCGGCCCCCGCGCCGGTCGCGGTATCGTAATTGGTGATACGCACCTTGTCGGTGCCGGTGTCGAGCACCGCCAGCATCGTCGCATTGGCGATCGATCGGCCGACGCCCGAATTGGCGCCCGACAGCGGCACCAGCAGCGCCACGCGGTTGCGCTGCGTGTCGCGCGGCAGCCCGGCCTCGATCGGCGCGTCGGGCCGCTGCGCCTGCGGGCGGCCCGGCCGCGTCGGCGCCTCCACCGGTCCGCGCGGCACCACGGTGGAACAGGCCGCGAGCAGCCCCGCCCCCAGGATCGCCAGACAGCGCTTGATGCCGCCGCCCTTCGCAGGCTGTCCAACCGCGCTCGCCTCTGTCATGACGTTCCCCGTGACCATCGTCGAAAATCCCCTACAGCCCGGTCTTTATATCGTTGCGACCCCGATCGGCAATCTTGCTGACCTATCGCCCCGCGCCGCCGACATCCTGTCGCGCGCCGACGTCGTAGCGGTCGAGGACAGCCGAGTCACCGCCGGCCTGCTCCGCCATATCGGTGCAAAGCGCCCGATGGTTCCCTATCACGACCATAATGCCGAGGGCGTCCGCCCCGGCCTGATCGCGCGCATGGGCACCGAAGCGATCGCACTCGTCTCCGACGCGGGCACGCCGTTGATCTCCGATCCCGGCTACAAGCTCGTCCGCGATGCCCGCGCCGCCGGCCATACGGTGGTGACCATCCCCGGCCCCTGCGCCGCGATCGCCGCGCTGACGCTGGCGGGCCTGCCGACCGATCGCTTCCTGTTCGCCGGCTTCCTGCCGAGCAAGGCCAAGGCCCGCGCCGACGCCATCGCCGAAATCGCCCCGATCCGCGCGACGCTCGTCCTCTACGAATCCGGCCCGCGCCTCTCCGCCTGCCTCACCGCCCTGGCAGACGGCCTCGGCGACCGCGAGGCCGCCGTGACGCGCGAGATCACCAAACGCTTCGAGGAAGCGGTAACGGGCACGCTGTCGACCCTCGCCACCCGCTACGCCGATGCACCGCCCAAGGGCGAGATCGCCATCGTCATCGCCCCGCCCGGCGAAGCCCCGCCCGCCGCGATCGAAGACGCCGACGCTGCTCTGGCCGACGCCCTCACCCGCCTACCGGTCGCCAAAGCCGCCGGCGAAGTCGCCAAGGCCTTCGGCCTGGACCGCAAAGAACTGTACGCGCGCGCGCTGGCGATGAAGGGGGAAGGTTAGACTTCAGAACGGCCGAAGGCGCGCCGGCAAATCGCATGCCTCACTGACCAGCACGTCGTTCGCCCATCCCTGCGGCGATCAACAGCAGGGCACCACCCGCTACGCCCAAGCCCCACGCCACCCAATGCATCCGATCCGAATGCCGGAAAAAGGGTGCGGCAGCGATCACCACGGGCAACGGTGCCGCCCGTCGCATCCACGTCCAGCCACCCGTGCGATCCAAGACCTGACCCAAGTATCCAACCCTGTGGCCGGCCGACGCCGACGCATTGCACTGTCCCACGAAGCGCGAATGTCGGAAAATGGGGGGTTAGCTGCCATTGCCGGTAGCGATGCGGTCAGCTTCGTCTGCCAGTGCTAAAAGCTCGCGCTGCCCGTCCGCGTCCACTGGAAGGTCCACGCCGCTCGCCCGCAACCGGATGCTATCGACCAGCGGGTCGCGAAGGGAGCATGAAGTGAAATCGTCCCAATCGTATGGACCACATGTCTCGTCCAAGAAGGTGCGGATAACGCCAGCGGCGTAAGCTGCCTTGTCCTGCTGAGTCTTCATCTGGCGAGCTTACCAGCCGGGCTTCATGTCCGCTATTGGGCGTAAGCCGCCCGTCGGCTTCTGGACGACACGGCCTACCCAATGCCTTGCGACCGTCGGCACACTGCACCACCCTCCCCCCATGCCTCGTCCGCCCCGTCGCCGCACCACCCAGGGGCGCCAGTCCGCCGAAGCCGCTGGCCGACGGGCTGAACGGATCGCAGGCTGGTGGTTGCGACTGAAGGGCTGGCGCATCCTTGATCGCCGCGTGCGTACGCCGGCGGGTGAGGTGGACATCATCGCCCGCCGCGGTGCGCTGATCGCCTTCGTGAAGGCGTGAATTACACCCCGCGGCGCTATCAACTTGCGGCATGGCGTTGAAGATGAGATTCAATTTATATGACGCCATCCGCTGCCGAGATCGCCCAAGACTTTTTGTTGGCCGTGTGGGACAATGAAACGCCTTCTATCGAGGCGCTTAGCCAATCACTCGATAGGCTACTCGCTCGTTCTCACGATATTCCTTTCGCCGATTGCTCCGATGAGGATCGGGATCCTCCTAAGATCGATTTCCCTGCCCTCTACCAAGAGGTTGCCGTGCGATTCCTTGACCTCGGCTTGTATCCTGTAGCCGATCCGCTCGCCCCGCTCGATGATGAGAAAATGATGGCAGATGCCATTGATGACATTGCCGATATCACAAGGGATTTGCGCGAGGTGATATGGAGAGAGGCGCATCTCGGAGCCAGCGATGCGAACTGGTATTTCAGGATTATGTTCTTCCATTGGGGTCGTCACGCGCGGGAGCTTTCCCTTTATCTCCACGCCCGACAATTCAACTGAGCGATGGAACGAATACCCATCAGAAGTCGCCGGCAGCGACGCGAAGCCGAAGCAGCGGGTCGGCGTGGCGAACGCCTTGCGGCATGGTGGCTGAGACTCAAGGGCTGGCGAATACTTGACCGTCGTGTCCGCACTCCGGCGGGCGAAGTCGACTTGATTGCCCGAAAGGGGAACTTGATATCCTTCGTCGAGGTGAAGACCCGCGCCACCGCCGCCGAGCTCGACTTCGCGATCGACGAACGCCGCCTCGCCCGCGTCGCCGCGGCGGCGGAGGTGTTGATGCCGCGCTATGCCGGGCCGGGCGACGACATCCGCGTCGACGTCATCCTGCTCGCCCCCGGCACACGGCCGCGGCATATCGAGAATGCCTGGATCGGCTGAGCGTGTTGGATCGCCCGCACCGCAAGTGACGGATCGGGCGACGGAAAACGGGAGACGCTGTCCTACGCGCCCCGGCGCCGATAGCCTCCATCCATGCCCGTCCCGTCGCCCCGCCCCTTATCGCGTCCCGTCCAAGACACACAATCCCCCCCCTGCCCCATCGTCATCACAGCGCAGGCTGGGATCTCCCAATTATCGCGCGCAGAAAGCGCCGCGAGAGACCCCAGCCTGCGCTGGGGTGACGGTTGGGGGCGATCGCACCACAGGTCGGAAGGCAGGACGATGCTCGCGCAGAGGCGCGGAGACCGCAGAGGAGTCGCATCCGCCGTACCGGTGCGATCCGTCACCCCCGTCGGATATCAAGCGGAGCGCTGCGTCGCACGACACACCTCCGCGCCCTCTGCGCCTCTGCGCGAAACCCCCTCGTCTCCCTCACAAGAAAGACGTTCCGCCCCCCGCCTCCCGGCAACGACGTATCGTCCACTTCGTCCACTTCCGCGCGCGCTCCGGGTGACATTCCACCGCCCGCCCCCTAAGTCCCACCCCGAACCAACCCACTCGCGAGTGTGCCCATGACCCTCACCGTCGCCGTCCAGATGGACCCGCTCGATCAGATCAACATCGCCGGCGATTCGAGCTTCGCGCTGATGCTGGCAGGCCAGGCGCGCGGGCACCGGCTGTTCCATTACCTCGCCGAGGACCTGAATTACGCCGACGGCCGCGTCTGGGCGAAGGCGCATCCGGTGACGGTACAGCGCCCGGCGGCACCGGGCGCGGGCGACCATTTCCGCTTCGACGCGCCCGTCAGCCTCGATCTCGGCGAGCAGGCCGATGTCGTGCTGATGCGGCAGGACCCGCCTTTCGACCTCGGCTATATCACCGCGACGCATTTGCTCGAACGCATCGCCGATCGGACGCTCGTGGTGAACGATCCGCACAGCGTCCGCAACGCGCCCGAAAAGGTGTTCGTGCTCGACTATGCGCAGTTCATGCCGCCGACGCTCATCACCCGCAGCCTCGACGAAGCACGCGCCTTCCTCGCGCAACATGGCGAGATCGTCGTCAAGCCGCTGCATGGCAACGGCGGCAAGGCGATCTTCCGCGTCGGCAGCGACGGCGCGAACCTCTCCGCGCTGATCGAGGTGTTCAACCAGACCTGGCGCGAACCGCATATGATCCAGGCGTTCCTGCCCGCGGTGGCGAAGGGCGACAAGCGCATCGTCCTGATCGACGGCGAGGTCGCCGGCGCGATCAACCGCCTGCCCGGCGAAGGCGAAATCCGATCGAACCTCGCGGTCGGCGGCTCGGCGGTGAAGACCGAACTGACGGAGCGCGAGCGCGAGATCTGCGCCGTGCTCGGGCCGGAATTGAAGCGCCGCGGGCTGCTGTTCGTCGGTATCGACGTGATCGGCGGCGAATGGCTGACCGAAATCAACGTCACCAGCCCGACCGGCATCGTCGCGATCCAGACCTTCGACGGCACCGACGTCGCCGGCCTGATCTGGGATGCCATCGAGCGCCGCGTCGCGCAGCGCGCATCGGATGGCGCCGCAGCGGAACGCGGCTGACCCCGCGCCGTTACCTTGGGCCATGACCGAGTTCATCCTCAACGCCATCGCCCAGGGCGGCTATATCGGCATCTTCCTGCTGATGGCGCTGGAGAATGTCGTCCCGCCCATCCCGTCGGAGGTGATCATGGGCCTCGGCGGCATGGCGGTGGCGCGCGGCGACATGGCGATCGTGCCGCTAGTCCTGTGGGGCACCGCCGGCACCACCGCGGGCAATTACTTCTGGTATTTCATCGGCCGCCACATCGGCTACCAGCGCTTCCGCCCCTTCATCGAACGTCACGGCCGCTGGCTGACGATGGAGTGGGAGGATGTCGAAAAGCTCCACCGCTTCTTCTGCAAGCGCGGCGGCGGCGTGGTGTTCGTGTTCCGCTTCATGCCCACCTTCCGCACGCTCGTGTCGCTGCCCGCGGGCATGACCTGCATGCCGCTGTGGCGCTTCCTGGTCTGGACCTTCGCCGGCAGCCTGATCTGGAACAGCATGCTCGCCGCCGCCGGTGTCTATCTCGGGTCGAATTTCGAGGCGATCGACCGCTATGTCGGCCCCGCCGCCGTCGCGCTCAGCGTCGCGATCGTCCTGGCCTACCTCTATCGCGTCGTCACCTGGAAACCGCGCGCACGATAGGATCGGGGCACCGGTAAGGGCTTGAATGCGAGCGCAAACTCGAGACCCGCTGTCCTACATCCACCCAATCCGCTAACGCCAGTCATCCGGCATTCCCGCGTCATTGCGACGGAACAGTTCTTTCAATGGGTGCGACAATGGAAACGATCACCCCCGATCGTTTCGCCCAAGGTGTTCCCGTTGCCCATTTTCGCCGGCCATCACGCCCGCGGGTGCGCATTCCGATAGACGTCCAGCAGATGCGCCGCATCGACGGCGGTGTAGATTTGCGTCGAACTGAGGCTCGCATGCCCCAACAGCTCCTGCAACGCGCGCAGGTCGGCGCCGCGGCCCAGCAGATGCGTCGCGAAGCTGTGGCGCAGCGCATGCGGCGTCGTCCGCTCGCCAAGCCCCAGCCGGGCCCGCGCCGCGCGCACCGATCGCCGGATCATCCCCGGCGACAGCGGCCCGCCCTTCACGCCGCGGAACAGCGGCTCGTCCGGCGCGGGCGCCCAGGGCATCTGCGCCGCATAGGCCTCCACCGCGGTGCGCACCTGCGGCAGCAGTGGCACGATCCGCGTCTTGTCGCGCTTGCCCGTCACCGTCAGCGTCTCCCCCAGCGGCAGCACGCGCGCCGGCAGCGCGATCGCCTCGCCGATGCGCAGCCCTGCGCCATACAGCAGCAGCAGCACCGCCCAATCGCGCGCCCCCACCCAGGGTTCCGCCGCCTCGTCCGCCACCTCGCCGGCCAGCGCCATCACCTCGTCCGGCGCGATCGGCCGCGGCACGCCGGATTTGACGCGGGGGCCGCGCAGCCGCGGCATCGCCGCATCGGGCGCCACGAACGCCAGGAACCCCCGCACCGCCGACAGTTCGCGCGCGGCAGAGGCGTTGCCCAGCCCTTCGCCACGCCGCGCCGCCAAAAAGGCGCGCAGGTCCGCCGCGCTTACCCGTGCCAGCGCCGCCGCCGTCGGCCGCTCGCCCCAATGCGCCTGCAGGAACGCGACCAGCCGCTCCGCACTGGCGCGATAGGCGCGCACGGTATGCGCCGACCGACGCCGGTCGCGCGCCAGATGCGCCGCCCATTGCATCGTTAGGGGCATCGTTTCGTAAGGATCGGTCTCGCTCATTCCGTCGCGGTTGTGGCTCGGACCGCCCCGTGGGGGAAGGACATTTTAAGACCTTGGATGCCATGGGAAATGCCATGAACGATGCTGTCCTTCCCCCACAGGCGGCCTATGACGAAGCCGGTCGCCTGGCGGCGCTGCACGCGCTCAACCTGCTCGACAGCGAGCCCGAACGCGAATTCGATGCGGTGGTCGCACTGGCCGCAGACCTGCTCGGCTGTCCCACCGCGCTGATCAGCCTCGTCGATCGCGAGCGAATCTGGGTCAAGGCGATGAACGCGCCGGGTCCGAACGAACTTGGGCGCAACGTCGCGATGTGCGACCGCACCGTGCGACAGAATGAGCTGATGGTTATCACCGACATGACGCTGGATGCGCACTATCGCACCAGCCCGGTCGTGACGGACGCGGGCAACCGCTTCTACGCCGGCGTGCCGATCCATGTCGTCGATGGCCAGGGCGTGACGCAGCCGATCGGGACGTTGTGCGTGCTCGATGTCACGCCGCGCTCGCTTAACGCCGCTGGCGAAGCGGCGCTGCGCCACCTCGGAACGCTGGCCGAAGTGCTCATCGCCGCACGGCGGAATGCGATGGAGGCGATCCGCATCGCGACGACCGGCGAACAGCTGGTCCGCGACCTCGCGCGGCAGGACAAGATCTTCCGCCAGGCCGAACGCATCGCGCGGATCGGATCGTGGCGCCTGTCGCTCGGCGATTCGCAGCTCGAATGGTCGGAAAACGTCTTTCGCATCCACGGCGTGCCGACCGGCGACCAACCCCCGCTCAGCAAGGCGCTGGAATTTTACCCGCCGTATATGCGCGATCAGATTTCGGAAACGATCAGCCGCACGGTGCGGACCGGCGAGCCCTTCGACTTCGAATCTGCGCTGCACACCGCTGACGGGCGGCTGTTGCAGGTCCGCGCGGCGGGTGAGGCGGAACGGGGCGAGGACGGCAGCGTCCAGGCGCTGGTCGGCGTGTTCCAGGACATCACCGAACGCCATCGCCTCGAAACGCAGCTGCGCCGCTCGGCCGATACCGACGCGCTGACCGGCATCGCCAACCGCGCCGCCTTCGACCGCGAACTGGATGCCGCGATGACCCGCGCCCGCACCGACGGCAGTCCGCTGATGCTGATGCTGATCGATCTCGACGGGTTCAAGGCGATCAACGATGCGCTCGGCCATGATGCGGGCGACGACGTGCTGCGGCTGACCGGTGCGGCGCTGACCCAGCCGTGGCTGCGCGACTGTTTCGCGGCGCGGATCGGCGGCGACGAATTCGCCCTGATCGTCACCGCACCCGCGCTGATCGCCGATCCGGAACGGCTGTGCCGCGGCCTGGAAGCCGCGCTGCGCGTCCCCGTCACCGCCGGCGGCATCACGATGACGAGCGCGGGGTCGATCGGCCATGCGATGTTCGATACCGACTGCCACTCGCTGCGCGACTTCGCCCGCCGCGCCGACGCGATGCTCTACGCCGAAAAGCGCAAGCGCATCGGCCGCACGCCCACGGCACAACGGCGCGCGGGTTAGCGCGCCGCCTCCAGCATGCGCCTGCCGCGCAGGTACATCTCCAGCCGCTGCGCCGCGAACAGGCCCAGCGCCAGCGCCATCAGCACGTCGGTCGCTGCCATCGGATCGAACGCGCCGCCGCTGTAGCTCATTGCCCCCCGCGCCCCGCTGCGCACGACGATGAGGACGACGATGAACAGCAATGCGGCGGGCGACGATGTCTGGTTCAGCGTATGCGTTTCGGGATCGAACATGATCCGCATCATCTTGCCCCGCTGCCAGCCCAGCGCCGCGCCAAGCCCCAGCGCCAGCAGGCAGAAAAGCCACGCCAGCCCCTTGGGCGGGTGCATCGCAAAGGCGAAGACGACGAGTGCGGCATAGGCGGCGGGCAGCATCCACAGCCGCTCCAGCTTCAGCGGCGTCACCCGGCTCATTCGCTTCCACCGGATCGCCACGACGATCGCGATGACGACGAACGGGATCGCATAGCTGATCCAGCCGCCCGCCTGATGTACCTGCATTCGCTACCCCTGCCCTGTTCGGACGCAGGGTAGCGAGGGCAGGGACCCGACGGAAGGGGAGACGCCGTTACTCCGCCGCCGCGGCCAGCGGCTGCTCCTTCCACACCAGCACCGGCTTGCGCGCCGCCAGCGTTTCGTCGAGCCGGGCCCGGGGGGCGAAGTGCGGTGCGGTCTTCAGGCTGGCATCGCCGGCCTTCGCCCGCTCCGCCACGCTGCGCAGCGCGCCGATGAACTGGTCGAGCGCTGCCTTCGATTCGGTCTCGGTCGGCTCCACCAGCATCGCGCCATGGACGACGAGCGGGAAGTAGACCGTCATCGGGTGGAAGCCCTCGTCGATCAGCCCCTTGGCGACGTCGAGCGTCGAGAAGCCCTCGGCAAGGTTGGCGTCGCTGAAGATCGCCTCGTGCATGCACGGCCCCGCCTTCGCGAAGGGCGCGTCGAGCGTGCCTTCCAGGCTGCGCAGCACGTAATTGGCGTTGAGCACCGCATCCTCGGCGACTTGGCGCAGGCCGTCGGCGCCATGACTGAGGATATAGGTCAGCGCCCGGGTGAACATACCCATCTGGCCGTGGAACGCGGTCATCCGGCCGAACGTGTCGGGATGGTCGTCGCCCGCCGTCTCTTCCTCGATCAGCTGGATATGACCGTCCGCCATCCGCGCGGTGAACGGCAGCGGCCCGAACGGCGCCAGCGCTTCGGACAGCACCACCGGCCCAGACCCCGGCCCGCCGCCGCCGTGCGGCGTCGAGAAGGTCTTGTGCAGGTTGATGTGCATCGCATCGACGCCCAGATCGCCCGGACGCACCCGCCCGACGATGGCGTTGAAGTTCGCGCCGTCGCAATAGACGTAGCCGCCCGCCGCATGCACCGCATCCGAAATGCGCTTCAGATCGCGTTCGAACAGACCGCAGGTGTTGGGGTTGGTGATCATCACCGCCGCCACGTCCGGCCCCAGCCGCGCTTCCAATGCCGCGGTGTCGATACGGCCGTCGGGCGTGGCGGGGATATCCTCGACGGTGAAGCCCGCGAAGGCGGCGGTCGCCGGGTTGGTGCCGTGCGCCGATTCCGGCACCAGCACGACCTTGCGATGGCCCTCGCCACGCTTCTCCAGCGCCGCCTTGATGCACAGGATACCGCACAGCTCGCCATGCGCGCCCGCCTTGGGGCTCATCGCGACGCCGTACATGCCGGTCAGCTTGATCAGCCACACCGCCAGTTCGTTGATGACGCCCAGCGCGCCTTGCACGGTATCGACCGGCTGCAAGGGATGGACGTCGGCAAAGCCCGGCATCCGCGCAACGCGTTCGTTGAGGCGCGGATTGTGCTTCATCGTGCACGAGCCGAGCGGGAACAGCCCCAGGTCGATCGCGTAATTCTGCCGGCTGAGCCGCGTATAATGGCGGATCGTTTCCGGCTCGGCGAGGCCCGGCAGGCCGATCGGCTGCTTGCGCGTCAGGTCGCCCAACCGCGATCCCGCGACGTCGCCGTCCGGAAAGTCGACGCCGGTCGTCTCGGTCGAACCGATCTCGAAGATCAACGGCTCTTCCAGCATCAGCGCGCGATTACCGGTGAAGGTCTGGCCCGCCGCACCGTCACGTGCGGTCATCTCGGGGCGCCAGCCGCTCTGGTTGATGCTCATGCCAAAACCTCCTCGAGTGCGGCGGCAAGGGTTTCGACGTCCTCCGTGGTCGTCGTTTCGGTGACCGCGACGATCAGCCCGTTGGCGAGGGCATCCTCGCCCGGATACAGCCGGCCGAGCGACACGCCCGCCAGAATATCGCGATCCGCCAGCGTGCGGACGACGGGACGCGCTTCGTTGGGCAGCTTCAGCGTAAATTCGTTGAAGAAGCTCTGCGTCACCAGCTCGACGCCCGGCACCTTGCTCAGCCGATCTGCCGCACGGCACGCGCCGGCGTGGTTGATCGCGGCGAGCCGGCGCAGGCCAGCCTCACCGAGCAGCGTCATGTGGATCGAGAAGGCGAGCGCACACAGGCCCGAATTGGTGCAGATGTTGCTCGTCGCCTTTTCGCGACGGATATGCTGTTCGCGCGTCGACAGCGTCAGCACGAAGCCGCGCTTGCCGTCGGCGTCCACCGTCTCGCCGCAGAAGCGGCCCGGCATCTGGCGGATATACTTTTCCTTGCAACCCATCAGCCCGACGTACGGGCCACCGAACTGCAGGCCGACGCCCAGCGACTGGCCTTCGCCGACGACGATATCGGCGTCCATTTCGCCTGGGCTACGGATCGCGCCCATCGCCACCGGCTCGGTAACGACCGCGATCAGCAGCGCCTTGTTCTTGTGGCAGGCGTCGGCCAGCGGCGTCAGGTCGGCGATGCGGCCGAGGATGTCCGGATATTGCACGACGACGCACGACGTATCGCCGTCGATCTTTTCGATCAGCCGATCAATGTCCATCTCGCCGGTCAGCCAGGGCGTCGTCGTGTCCAGCGTATCACCGGTATATTTCGCCATCGTCTTGGCGACGCTGACATAATGCGGATGCAGGCCAGCCGACAGGATCGCCTTGCCGCGCTTGGTGATGCGCCGCGCCATGCCGATCGCTTCCCAGCATGCGGTCGAACCGTCGTACATCGACGCGTTCGCGACGTCGGTGCCGAGCAGGCGCGCGACCTGCGTCTGGAACTCGAACAGCATCTGCAGCGTGCCCTGTGCGATCTCGGGCTGATACGGCGTATAGGCGGTCAGGAACTCGCCGCGCTGGATCAGGTGATCGACCGTCGCGGGCACATGATGCCGATACGCGCCCGCACCGAGGAAGAAGGGCACTTCGCCCGCGACCGTGTTCGCCCGCGCGAGCTTGGCCATATGCCGCTCGACCGCGAGTTCGGTGGCGTGATTGGGCAGGCCATGGACGGGGCCGTCGAGCCGGGCAGCCTCGGGCACGTCGACGAACAGGTCGTCGATGCTGGCGGCGCCGATGACGGACAGCATCGCCTCACGGTCGGTTTGGGTAAGCGGCAGATAGCGCATCATAGGCTCCTCCCCTCCCGGGAAGGGAGGGGTCGGGGGTGGGTAGCGTCCTGGTGGTACGGCAAGGCTTGCCCGGCGCAGCGGCCGTACAGCAAGCACTCCACCCACCCCCAGCCCCTCCCTTCCCGGGAGGGGAGCAGGTCTTACAGCTTCGCGACGAACGCTTCGTAGGCGGTCTCGTCCATCAGCGTTTCCAGCTCGGACGGATCGCTCAGCGTGATCTTGAAGAACCAGCCCTCGCCCTCGGCGTCCGAGTTGACGAGGCTGGGATCGTCGGCAAGCTGGCTGTTGCCTTCCAGCACGTTGCCCGACACCGGCGAATAGACGTCCGACGCCGCCTTCACCGATTCGACCACCGCCGCCTCGTCGCCCTTCGACAGCGCCTTGCCGTCTTCGGGGACGTCGACGAACACGATGTCGCCCAGCTGGCTCTGCGCATATTCCGAGATGCCGACCGTGCCGATGTCACCATCGACATCGACCCATTCGTGATCTTCGGTGAAGTAACGGCTCATCTTGACTGGCTCCAGAAAGCCTACGCCTTGCGGACGTAGCGGTGGGGAACGAAAGGCATCGGGGTGACGATGCCCTCATGGATCTTGCCGCGCTGGACGAGGCGGACGGCGGTGCCGGCGCTCGCCAGATCGGCGGGGATATAGGCCATTGCGATCGGCGCGCCGACGCTGGGGGCAAAGCCGCCGCTGGTCACGCGGCCGATCACCGCGCCGTCCGCGTCGACGACGCTCGCGCCCTCGCGCACCGGCTGGCGCCCGGCAACCGACAGGCCCACGCGCTTCACCGCCGCGCCGCTCTCGCGCTCGGCGAGGATGCGGCCGGCACCGGCGAAGTCGGCCGCCTCGCGGCGGCGCTTCGACAGGGCGAAGCCCAGGTCCGCCATCACCGGCGTCGTTTCGGGATCGAGGTCGTGACCGTACAGCGGCAACCCGGCCTCGAGCCGCAGCGAATCGCGCGCGCCCAGGCCGATCGGCTTCACCTCGGGCTGCTCGCACAGCGCATCGGCGAAGGCTGCGGCTGCCTCGGCCGGGATCGAAATCTCGACGCCATCTTCCCCGGTATAGCCCGAGCGGCTGATCCACAGCGCATGGCCGTTCCATTCGAACGCACCCGCCGTCATGAACACGAGGCTCTCGACACCCGGCACCAGCCGCGCGACCGCTTCGACCGCCTTCGGCCCCTGCACCGCGAGCAGCGCCTGCTCGTCCATCAGGTTCAGCGTCACATCGTCGGGCAGCACGTCGAGCAGATAGGCGAGATCGTCATATTTGGTCGCGCCGTTGACGACGACATAATAGCTCGCCTCGCCGAACGGATGCGCGCCGTCTGCCGGCAGCGTCGTCACCATCAGATCGTCGAGGATGCCGCCCTCGTCGTTCAGCAGCAGCGAATAGCGGATCTTGGTCGGCGCCAGGCCGGCGATGTCGCCCGGCAGCACCGCTTCCAGCGCCTTCGCGATCGCCGCCGCATCCAGGCCGTCCCCGGTCAGCGTCACCTGCCCCATGTGGCTGACGTCGAACAGCCCGACCGAGTCGCGCACCCACAGATGCTCGGCCATGATGCCTTCATACTGGACGGGCATTTCGTAGCCGGCAAACGGCACCATGCGGCCGCCACGGGCGCGGTGCCAGGCGTCGAGCGGCAGGTGCAGGATGGCGGGTTCGTCGCCCTCGTCGATCCCATCGAGCGGGTCGGGCAGGGTTTCCGTCAACGTCTCGCTCATCAACCGTCTCCAGATCAAGGCCACGCGACCGGTCCCGCGGGGGCATACCCGCCGTCACGATCCGTCGAACCCCCTCTGTCACGGGAACCTGAGAGCTTTCGCCGGCACCGCCGGCTTACCCCTTCGGTGGCCCCTAGAAGGGGCGCTTTCCAGAGTATCGATAAGGCCTGCGCGGTCCGTTTGCCTGAGAGATTCCGGGGTGGTTGCTCCTTCGGCGGCCCCTTTCGTGAGGGGCTCTCTCCCGCGCATGCCCATGACGGTTCGCACCGCCATCGACAAGCGCCGCTCTGGCGAGCGAGGCCGGTTTAGTCAATTGAGAAAGCGGCCGATCGGGCCAAGTTGGGTAAACGAGACGACCGCCCCATCTCCCCCGTCACCCCGGACGTGTTCCGGGGTCCACCGGGCCGCGGGGGTAGCGCCTGTGCCTCCAGCCGTCCCCCTCGCCGCGGAGTGGAGCCCGGAACACGTCCGGGGTGACGACGGGAAGGCGGTGACCGACCGCCCTTACCGCTGCGCGTTATACTTCAGCTGGTCGTCGGTCAGCTGGAAGCCGACGAGCGCTTCGAACGTCGCGCGCAGCACGGCGCTCCGCACCTCGGGCTTGGTCAGCGGATCGACCGCGGCATCCTCGTCGCCGGCCTTGCGCTTCTTGGTCAGTTCCTCGCGCACCGACTCCGGCAGCGTCGCCGCGGCTCGGCCGATCGTGGTCGATGCCGTGCCGCTCGCCTGCGCGCGGGTCTGGCCGGCATCGAAATGCACCGTCACCGTTCCCTTGCGCTTCGCGGTCACCGCCGTGCCGCCGCGCACGATCGCGATATAATAGGGGAGCGTCACGTCGCGCGCCGCATCGGCGCGGTTGCGACGGGCGAGCACGTCGAAGGTGATCGTCGTCGTGATGTCGTCGCCCACGTCGGCGCAGGTGCCGCGGACGTGCGTCATGTTCGCGACCACGTCGATCGCATTCTCGTCGCGGCTGGTCGCCGGATCGAACAGCGTGATGTCGCCGGTGCCCGCCGCGACGCCCACCGTCGGGCAGGCCGAACGCACGGCGGTGATGCCGCCTTCCACGATCTCGCCCTTGCCCGCGCAACCGGACAGGATCAACGCGAGGGCGCAAAGGCCGATTGCCGGGGTTTTCACGAGGACGCGTACCTTTGTCGAACGAGCAGGACCAGCGCCGGCGCGGGGCCGGCGTTGCGGCGCGCACCATAGGAACCGCCTTTCGCGCGCGCAAGCAATCGCGTAAGCGGCAGGACATGGCCTCCATCTCCGCAGACGCCGCCGCCGGCACCTCCCGGCTTCCGCTCGACCTGCTGATCGCCGCGCCGCGCGGCTTTTGCGCCGGGGTCGACCGCGCGATCCGCATCGTCGAACTCGCGATCGAAAAGCACGGTGCGCCCGTCTATGTCCGGCACGAGATCGTCCACAACAAGTTCGTCGTCGATACGCTGAAGGCGAAGGGCGCGATCTTCGTCGAAGAGCTGGACCAGGTCCCCGACGGCGTGCCCGTCGTCTTTTCCGCGCATGGCGTGCCCAAATCGGTGCCCGCCGCCGCCGAGGATCGCGGCCTGTCCTATCTCGACGCGACCTGCCCGCTGGTGTCCAAGGTGCATCGCCAGGCCGAACGGTTGGTCGACGCCGGCCGCCATATCATCTTCATCGGCCACGCCGGCCATCCGGAGGTCATCGGCACGTTTGGCCAGGTGCCCGAAGGCGCGATGTCGCTGATCGAGACGGTCGAAGACGCCGAGGCCTTCACGCCCCCCGATCCCGCCAACCTCGCCTTCCTGACGCAGACGACGCTGTCGGTCGACGATACCGCAGCCGTCGTCGCCACGCTGCAGCGCCGCTTCCCGCTGATGCAGGCGCCGCGCGGCGAGGACATCTGCTATGCGACGTCGAACCGGCAGGCCGCGGTCAAGGCGATCGCCGGCCAGTGCGATGCGATGCTGGTGATCGGCGCGCCCAATTCGTCCAACTCGGTGCGCCTCGTCGAGGTGGCAGAGCGCGAGGGCATCCCCGCGCGGCTGATCCAGCGCGCCGCCGATCTCGACTGGTCGTTCCTCCACGGCGTCGGCACGCTCGGCATCACCGCCGGCGCATCGGCGCCCGAACAGCTGGTGCGCGAACTCGTCGACCTGCTCGCCACCCGCTACGACGTCACCGAGCGCGAGGAAGAGACGACGCGCGAAACGATCGCCTTCAAGCTGCCGCGCGGGCTGGAAGCGGCATAGGCGCTTCTCCCCTCCCTCACAGGGAGGGAACGGGGGTGGGTGGCGTCCAGGCGAAACGGCCACCAGGCGCCCGACGCCGCCGCACCACCAGCACGCCACCCACCCCCAGCCCCTCCCTGAGAGGGAGGGGAGAAAGAGAGACCGTCATGGCCGTCTACACGCAGGTGTCCGCCGAATCCCTCGACGCCTTCCTGCGCCGCTACGACGATGTCGGCGATCTCGTCTCGGCCAAGGGCATCGCCGAAGGGGTGGAGAACAGCAATTACCTCGTCGATACGACCACCTCGCGCTTCATCCTGACGCTGTACGAAAAGCGCGTGGATGCGGGCGACCTGCCCTTCTTCCTCGCCCTGCTCGATCATCTCGCCGCGCGCGGTTTGCCGGTGCCGCCGGCACTCGCCGATCGCGAAGGCGTCGCGATCCAGACGCTGGAAGGGCGTCCCGCCTGCCTGATCCGCTTCCTGACTGGTATCTCGCTCTCGCGTCCCACGCCGCAGCAAGCGGTCACCGCAGGCGCCGCGCTCGGCCGCATGCACGGCGCGGTCGCCGACTTCGCCGGGCAGCGGCCCAACACGCTGGGGGTGGCCGACTGGCGCCCCCTGCTCGACCGCTGCGGTCACGACCTCGATGGCATCGCACCCGGCCTCTACGGCCGCATGGACGCCGCGCTGGCCGCGGTCGAGGCCGCTTGGCCGCGCGATCTCGCCACCAGCGTCATCCACGCCGATCTGTTTCCCGACAATGTCCTGATGCTGGGCGACCAGGTGACCGGACTCATCGATTTCTACTTCGCCTGCAACGACATCCGCGCCTATGACGTCGCGGTGATGCACACCTCCTGGGCCTTCGATGCCGTCGGCGCGCCGCTCGATGGCGTCGGCTCCGCGGTGCTCGCCGGTTACGACGCGGCGTTCGGCTTGTCTGCCGAGGAGCGCACGGCGCTGCCCGTGCTGGCCAAGGGCGCGTGCATCCGGTTCCTGCTGACCCGCGCGTGGGATTGGCTCAATACCCCGGCCGATGCGCTGGTGACGCGCAAGGACCCACTCGCCTATCTGCGCCGCCTCGACTGGTATGACGCGCATCCGGAGGCTTTCGCATGACCGAACCGCAACTCGTCGAAATCGCCACCGACGGCGCGTGCAAAGGCAATCCGGGCCCCGGCGGCTGGGGCGCGCTGCTGCGCTTCGGCACCCACGAAAAGGAATTGTCGGGCGGCGAGACGCTCACCACCAACAACCGCATGGAACTGACCGCCGCGATCGAGGCGTTGCGCGTCCTCACTCGCCCGTGCCGCATCCGCCTGTCGACCGACAGCAAATATGTGATGGACGGGCTGACCCGCTGGATTCACGGCTGGCGCAAGAACGGCTGGCGCACCGCCGACAAGAAGCCGGTGAAGAATGCCGAACTATGGCAGGCGCTATTCGCCGAAACGCAGAAGCACGAGATCGAGTGGGTCTGGGTGAAGGGCCATGCCGGCCACCCCGACAACGAACGCGTCGACAAGCTCGCCAGCGATGCGGCGCTGGCAGCAAGCCGCCCGGCGAGCTGACGCATCCCGCCCGCTACCCCCGCCGCGGAGCCGGGGCGGCGGCAACAGGCTGCCCCTCAGTCCTCCTGCACCTCGGCGGTCGGCCCATTCTTCAGGATCGAAGCGATCGCGTTACGCGCCGAGGCACGGCTCTCATAGCCCTCGGTCCACCAGATCAATTCGTTGTTGAACTTGAACTTGGCGACGAACTCGCCCGCCTTGTTCTTCTCGATCACGAACCTGTGCGCCATGACGACACTCCCGCTGATACGATGTGCAACGTCATAGCAAAGAAACGGACGCGCTAGAAGCGCGTCGGCGCGTACCGCTCGGTGTCCACGCCCACCAGCCAGTCGGGCAGGCTGCGCCCCAGCAACAGGCTCGCCGCCAGCGCGGCCGCGGCGGGGGCGGTCTGGATGCCGAAGCCCCCCTGGCCGGCGCACCAGAACAAGCCCGGGACGTCGCGGTCGAAGCCGTACACGGGCAAACGGTCCGGCGCGAAGCTGCGCAGCCCCGCCCAGCGCCGCTCGACCGCATCGACGCGCCAGTCGACGACCCCCTCGAACCGTTCGATCGCGATGGCGACGTCCATCTCGTCGGCAGCAGCGTCGCCTGCGTCGGTCGGCGTCTCGTCATGCGGGGTCAGCCACAGCCGCCCGCCCGCCTCCGGCTTGAAGTAGAAGCGCCCGCCGATGTCCTTGACGTGCGGCATCGCCGGCGGTGCGGCGGGATCGGTACGCAGCTGCACCATCGTCCGCCGATAGGGGGCGATGCCGAGCGGCCGGGCGCCCGCGCGCACCGCCACCGTATCCGCCCACGCCCCCGCCGCATTCACCAAGATGCGGGCCCTATAAGCGCCGGCCGCCGTCTCGATCGTCCATACGCCGTCGGCGTGCTGGGCCGCGATCAATCCGGCCCGCGTCACGATCTCGCCGCCCATCCGCCGGACGATGCCGAGGTAAGCGAGGTGCAAAGCGGCGACGTCGATATAGGCGCAACTCGGCTCGATCACGCCCAGCGTCCAGTCGGCACGCAGTCCCGGTACGTAGTCGCGTGGATCGACCCGCGCCAGCGCGACCGGCGTATCGGCGAAGGCGGCGAGCAGCGCGTCGATCGCGCCCGCATCCTCGGCGCGCCCGATATGCAAGGATCCGAGCGGCGTCAGCACGTCATGCGCGCGCAAGCCCGCCTCCGACGCGCTGGTCAGCGGCTGGATGCCCGGCCCGCCATAGGTTTCCGACCAGAACGCCGCCGACCGCCCCGTCGCATGGTATCCAGGCTGATCCTCCGCCTCGAGCAGCAGCACGCGGGCATCGCGTCCGATCGCCGCGGCCAGGCTCGCGCCGGCGATCCCTGCGCCGATGATGGCGATGTCATGGATCATGCCGCCAGCCGCTTGGCGAGGAAGGCATCGATCAGCCGATAGGCCCGCAGCCGCACCCCATCCGCCTCGCGGAGGATTTCATGCGCCGATTCGGGCCCGAACCGCACCAGCTCGACATCGGGCAACCGCCCGGCGAGCCGCACCGCAGCGGCGGGATCGACCAGACCATCTTCGTCGGCGACCAGCATCAGGATCGGCGTCGTCAGCGCGGCGAGCCGCGGATCGGCCTGCAACCGTGCGCCCGACGCGAACGCCTCGGCCACCCATCCCCAGCTTGGCGGTCCCAGCCGCAGCGCCGGATCGCGCGCGTACCAATAGGCTTCGTCCGCATAGCGTGCGTGCGAATGCGTCAGCAGCCGCTCGCGATGCCCGGCGGAGGCCGCATCGCCGCGGACCTTCCACGCTGCCCGCGTCGGATCGAGCCGCGCCAGCACCCGCGCCAGCAGCGCGCCCAGCCGGTTGCCGATCGGCGAGCGGATGCCGACCATCGGCGCGACCAGCACCGCAGCATCGGGATCGACCCGCCCCTCGATCAGCGCCCGCAGCACCAGATGCCCGCCCATCGAATGGCCGAGCAGCGCCACCGGCGTGTCCGCCTCCGCCCGCCACGCGCGCCAGAAATGGCCGAGGTCCTCGACCCATGGCGCAAAGCTCGCCGCATGGCCGACGTGGGGATCGGCGCACAGCCGGCCCGACCCGCCCTGCCCGCGCCAGTCGAACGCGGTCACCGACCAGCCGTGATCGTGCAGCCACCCCATCGTCTCGACGAATTTCTCGATGATGTCGGCGCGCCCGCCCTGCACCAGGATGCGCCCGCGCGGGGCGGGATGCGTCCAGTCGAACCGGCGATGGCGCCAGCCGTCGGGCGCCACCCATTCGGACAGGCGCGACCCCGCAGGCCAGTCGCGGCGCAGCGCGTCGGGATCGGCGGATACGGTCGTGCTGGCGGCGGTCATGGCGATGGAGTCATGCAAATCAGGGTCATCGCCATCATGGTTACGGTTTGGCAAGCCATGCCGTCTACCAGTGATCGCGTGATGGGATGGAACGCTTTCGCGATCGTCGGACTCGCCGTGGTCCTGGCCGCCCTGCTGCTGGCGGCGGGGATCGAGGATGCGCGCACCCGCGAGATCGCCAATGCCAAGAATGCGGCGATCGCGCTGCTCGCGCCACTATGGTGGTGGGCCCTGGGCTTGGGGTGGACCGACGTCGGCGTGCAACTGCTCGTCGCCGCGATCGTCTTCGGGGTCTTCGTCGGCGCCTTTGCCGCCGGCTGGATGGGCGGCGGCGACGTCAAGATGATCGCCGCCATCTCGCTGTGGCTGCCGCTCGGCAGCCTCGTCGACATGCTGATGGTGATGGCGGTGCTGGGCGGCGCGATCACCGTGCTGATGATGATCGACCAGCGCCGCCGCCGCGCCTTCGGCACGATCGAGGTGCCCTATGGCGTCGCCATCGCGGCCGCCGCGCTGCTGGTGCTGCCGGCGATCCTGCCGATCGACGGTCCTGTGCCGGCTGCGGCCCAAGTGGCGCAAACCCGATCTTAACCACTCCGCTGCAATGATTACCGTCGGATCAACCACCGGCGACCTGAAAGGCCCGATGAGACATGGATAGTCGCAAGATCGTTTTGCTGGTGGGCGCGCTGTTCGTGGCCGGCATTACGGCATTCTTCGCTCGCACGCTCATCGCCGGGTCCGCCGCACCGCAGGCGGCTGCCATGGGCACGCCGCCGCCACCGCCGCCCGTCACTGGCCCCGAAGTACTGGTCGCGACGCGGGCGCTGCCCGTCGGCACCATCCTGGATGCGACCGCGCTGAAGTTTCAGCCCTGGCCCAAGGAACTGGTCGACGGCGCTTATTATCTGAAGCCGACGACGGACATCACCAAGCTGCAGGGCACGGTGGTGCGCAACGCGATCACCGCAGGCCAGCCGCTCACCAAGGGCGCGCTCGTTTCGCCGGGGGATCGCGGCTTCCTGGCCGCGGCGCTCGGCCCGGGCATGCGCGCGGTCACCGTCGCCGTGTCGAATCAGGCCGCGGTGGCGGGCTTCGTCTTTCCGGGCGACCGGATCGACCTGGTCCTGACGCAGACGGTTGCCGGCGGTGGCGACGGTCCGCCGCTGAAGGTGTCCGAAACGATCATGCGCAACGTCCGCGTGCTCGCCACCGACCAGCGCACCGACAATGTCGTGGGCGAGGACGGCAAGACCAAGGTCAGCACCTATTCCACCGTCACGCTGGAGGCGACGCCCAAGATGGCCGAACAGGTCGCCGTCGCGCGCACGATCGGCGAGCTGTCGCTGTCGCTGCGTGCGCTGGCCGACAATCCCAGCGAACTCGAAGAAGCGATCGCCAATGGCGCGGTGAAGGTGCCGGGCGATGCCAAGGGCGAAAAGGCGATGATGCTGCGCGTCGCCGCCCAACCGCAAAGCGGCAGCTCCAGCTTCGCCACCGGCGCCGACGTGTCGCGCTACCAGCGCAGCACGGTGCCGACCGGCAAGGGCAATGGCCCCGCCTCGGTCCAGGGCGTGCCCCTGCCGGGTGCGGGTACGCCGGGTGCGGCAGCGGGAAGCACCGCCGTCGCCATGGGACCCGTCGTGCGCGTCGCGCGCGGCAACAACGTGACCGTCGTTCCGGTCGGGGGGAAGAATTAAGATGCGCACCATCGTATCTGCCGACACACGCCGGCGCACCGCGCCGCCGCGCACGGCATCGCTCGGACTGGCGCTGGGCCTCGTGCTCGCAGCCGGCACGCTCGGCGGCAGCGCCGATGCGCGCCTGCCCGCCGGCGGCGCCAGCGTGGCGGGATCGTCGATCGTGCAGGTCAACACCGGCCGCGGCCGGCTGGTGACGCTGCCGCGCGCGATGAGCGACGTGTTCGTCGCCGACGAAACCATCGCCGACGTGCAGGTCCGCTCGCCGACCCAGCTCTATATCTACGGCAAGAAGACCGGCGAGACGACGATCTCCGCCACCGCAAAGGGCGGCGCGGTCGTCTATGCGACCACGGTCCGCGTCGGCCAAAACCTCGATTCGATCAGCACGATGCTGCGGCTGGCGATGCCCGATGCGCAGCTCACCGCGACGCCGATGAACGGCCTGGTCCTGCTCACCGGCACGGTGGCCGGGCCGGGCGATGCGGCGGAAGCCGAGCGCCTGGTCCAGGCCTATGTCGGAGATACCACCAAGGTCCTCTCGCGCCTGCGCACCGCGACGCCGCTGCAGATCAACCTGCAGGTCCGCGTGGCGGAGGTCAGCCGCAACTTCATCAAGAACGTCGGCGTCAACTGGCAGACCAACGACGCCACCAGCGGCTTCAAGTTCGGTCTGGCGCAGGGCCGCGGCGCCAGCACCAATTTCACACCCGGCGGGCAGCTGGGCACGGGCTTCACCACCCCCGCCACCGGCAGCAGCATCATCACCCAGGCCGCGAACAGCGCGACTTTGGGCCTCGCCAGCAAGCTGTTCGGCGTCGACGTGATCGGCGCACTCGACCTGGGCGAGACGACCGGTCAGGTGACGACGCTCGCCAACCCCAATCTCACCGCTTTGTCGGGTGAGACCGCCACCTTCCTCGCCGGCGGTGAAGTGCCGGTGCCGATTGCGGGCGGCTTCGGCACGACCTCGGTCGAATACAAGCAATATGGCGTCAGCCTGGCCTATACGCCGACGGTGCTGTCGGACGGGCGCATCTCTCTGCGCGTCCGCCCGGAAGTGTCGCAGCTCGATTACGCCAATGCCGTCCAGCTCAACGGCACGCGCGTGCCCGGCCTCACCACCCGCCGCGTCGAAACGACGCTGGAACTGGGATCGGGCCAGAGCATGATGATCGGCGGCCTGCTGCAGAACGGCCACAACAACACGATCCAGAAAACGCCGTTCCTCGGCGACCTGCCGATCATCGGCTCGCTGTTCCGCTCGAACGGCTTTCAGCGCAACGAGACGGAACTGGTCATCATCATCACCCCGTATCTGGTGAAGCCGGTGAACAGCCTGTCGCAGATCGCGATGCCGACCGATGGCTATCGGGCACCGACCGACGCCGAACGCCTGCTGCTCGGGCAAATATCCGGCACGCCGGGTGGCCCGCGACCGGGACCGGTGATGGTGCCGGGTTCGCCGATGGCGGTGTCGCCGACGATTGGAGCCGCCGCCGCGGTGCCCGTCGGCCGCGCGCCCGTCCCCGCCTCGCCGCGCACCAGCGCCGATCCGCGCGCGACCGTGCGCCGGGCCGGAGCGGCGCCCGTCCCCGGCTTTTCCAACTGATGGCTTGCTCCAAGGACATGGCTGCGATGACCAAGCGTTCGATCCTTCCTGCCACGCTGCGTGCGACGCTGGCTACGCCGGCCTTGTTGCTCGGCGGCTGCATGGGCACGCAGAATCCGGGGATCACCTCGGTGCATCAGCCCGTCGTCTCCCGTCAGGACTATGCGCTCGACGTCGCCACCGCCGGCGGGCGGCTCGCCCCCAGCGAAGCGCGCCGCCTGTCGGACTGGATGAACACTATGCATCTGGGCTTCGGCGATCGCGTCGGCGTCGATGCCGGCGGCCCGATCCCGGTTGCGGCGCGCGACGAGGTCGCCGCCGTGGTCGCCAGCTATGGCCTGCTGCTGTCGGACGATCACCCGGTCACCGCTGCCCCGGTGACGCCGGGCACGGTCCGCGTCGTGGTCAGCCGCATGCACGCCCGCGTTCCCGGCTGCCCCGACTGGAGCCGCGACGCCTCGCACGAATTCGACGCCAATACCTCGTCGAACTTCGGCTGTGCGGTGAACACCAATCTGGCCGCCATGGTCGCTCGTCCGGGCGATCTGGTGCGCGGCGTCGATCACGATCCGATCAGCGATCCGGTGCTTACCGCCAAGGCGATCGACGCCTATCGCAAGAAACCGGCGACCGGCGCAGGCGCGCTGGAACAGGTCAGCGCCAAGGGGGGCCGTTGATATGAACGCGCCGTGGAAACCGGCCGGCATCGTCAGCCGCGATCCCTTCGCCGCCTATGTCTGCGACGAGGCCAGCGCCGAAGCGCTGCGCCCGATCGCCGGCGACATGGGCTGGTCGATCGACAAGGTCTACAAGGGTGGCCTGCGCAACGCGGTGCAGTCGCTGTCGGTCTCGGCAAGCCCGCAGATCCTGTTCGTCGATCTCGCCGAATCGGGCGATCCGCTCAACGATATCAACGCGCTGGCCGAAGTGTGCGAGCCGGGCACGGTGGTGATCGCCGCCGGTCAGGTGAATGACGTGCGCCTGTATCGCGACCTCATCGCGAGCGGCATCCAGGACTATCTGCTCAAGCCCTTGCAGCCCGACGCGCTGCGCGAATCGCTGGGCCACGCGCATGCGATGCTCAACGCGCCCAAGCCGATCGAGGCCAGCCTCGACCGGCCGCATAGCGCGATTGCCGTGATCGGCACGCGCGGCGGCGTCGGCGCATCGACGATCGCGACCTCGCTCGCCTGGCTGGTCAGCGACAAGGAAAAGCGCACGACCGCGCTGCTCGACCTCGACGTGCATTTCGGCACCGGCGCGCTGACGCTCGACCTGGAGCCCGGCCGCGGCCTCACCGACGCGATCGAAAATCCCAGCCGCATCGACGGCCTGTTCATCGAACGCGCGATGGTGAAGGCCAGCGAAAAGCTCGCCGTCCTCTCCGCCGAAGCGCCGATCAACACGCCGCTGATGACCGACGGCACCGCCTTCCTCCAATTGCAGGAAGAGATGCGCGCCGCGTTCGAAGCGACCGTGGTCGATCTGCCGCGCAGCATGCTGATCCTCTACCCGCACCTCATCCGCGACACGCAGTCGATGGTCGTGGTGACCGAGCTGACGCTCGCCGCCGCGCGCGACACGATCCGGCTGCTGTCCTGGCTGAAGGCCAATGCGCCGCAGACGCAGGTGACCGTCGTCGCCAATCGCGTCCACGCCGCCGGTCAGCTCGAAATCAGCCGCAAGGATTTCGAAGGGTCGATTGAACGCAAGATCGATTTCCTGATCCCCTTCGACCAGAAACTCGCGGCGCAGGCGGCCAAGCTCGGCAAGCCGCTGGCCGAGGCCGGCAAGAATTCGCGCACCATCGCGCCGATCATCGCGCTGACCCGCCATGTGCTCAACGCCGCCGACGACATGGTCGTGGGCGACGATGACGGCGGCACCGGCAAGCCCAAGAGCAAGTCCCTGCTCGGCGGCATGTCGGCGATGCTGTCGAAGCGCAGCAAGAAATAACGTCGGGCAAGGGCGCCGCGATGGATCTGTTCTCCCTTCTGATGCTGGGTCTCGGCGCGACGATCTCGCTGGGCATGGTGCTGTTCGTGTTCGCCGGCCCCTCGCCGCAGCGCGCACAGACGCGGCGCATCGCCGCGATGCGCGAACGGCACGGCGACAGCGGCGTCGTCGCCGATGCGCAGATGCGGCGGATCGCGGCGGGGCGCGAACAGACGCGGTCCGACATCGCCTTCGGCCGCCTGCTGCCCAACCCCGAACAGCTCGCCAAGCGACTGGCGATGACCGGTTACGACTGGACGGTCGGCCAATATGGCATGGTCAGCGCCGGACTGGTCGCCGTCATGACCGGCCTGCTGTGGCTGAAGGGCGCGCCACTGCTGCTCGCACTCCTGTTCGGCCTCGCGGTCGGCGCCGGCATACCGCATTGGCTCGTCGGCCAGTTCATCAAGCGCCGAATCGCCAAATTCACCGCCAAATTCCCTGACGCGATCGAATTGCTCGTCCGCGGCCTACGCTCCGGCCTGCCCGTCAGCGAGACGATCCAGGTCGTCGGCAACGAAGTGGAAGGCCCCGTCGGCGAGGAATTCCGCATGGTCGCGGACAAGATGAAGATCGGCAAGTCGATGGACGCGGCGTTGCAGGACACCGCCGATCGGCTTGGCACGCCTGAATTCCAATTCTTCGTCATCACCATCGCGATTCAGCGCGAAACCGGCGGCAACCTTGCCGAAACGCTCGCCAACCTCGCGACGGTGCTGCGCCAGCGCGGCCAGATGAAGCTCAAGATCCGGGCGATGTCGTCGGAATCGAAGGCGTCGGCCTATATCGTCGGTTCGCTGCCCTTCATCGTCTTCACGATGATCTGGTTCATCAACACCAGTTACATGCAGAACTTCTTCGTCGACCCGCGCCTCATCATCACCGGCCTCGGCGGGCTGCTGTGGATGGGGATCGGCGTCTTCATCATGGCCAAGATGGTCAGCTTCGAAATCTGACGGCGGGAACGGATAGAGACATGCAGGCTTCCGGTCCGACACTGATGGGTATCGACGTGCTGTGGGTCGCGACGATCCTGTCGGGCGTCGCCGCCTTTGCGGTGATGATCGCGATCTACGCGGCGACGACGGTCAGCGACCCGATGAGCAAGCGCGTCAAGTCATTGAACGACCGGCGCGAACAGCTGAAGGCCGGCATTACCGCCTCGACCAAGCGGCGCGCCAAGCTGATCCAGCGCAACGACACCACCGACCTGATGCGCACGATGCTGTCGTCGCTGAAGGTGCTGCAGGACAGCCAGGTCAAGGAAGCGCAGCTCAAGCTGATGCGCGCCGGCATCCGGTCGAAGGATTGGGCCGTCGGCGTCATCTTCGGGCGGATGGTGCTGCCGATCGTGTTCGGCGGGATCATGGCGTTCATCGTCTACGGCACCTCGACCTTCGACGATTGGTCCGCGTTGAAGCGCTATGCGCTGGTCGCGGGCACGCTGGTGCTATCGTACAAGGCGCCCGACATCTATCTCAAGAACGCCATCACCAAGCGCACCGATGCGATCCGCAAGGGGCTGCCCGATGCGCTCGACCTGCTGGTGATCTGCGCCGAAGCCGGCCTGACGGTCGACGCCGCCTTCCATCGCGTCGCGAAGGAACTGGGCCGCGCCTATCCTGAGTTGGGCGACGAATTCACGCTAACCGCGATCGAGCTGGGCTTCCTCACCGAACGGCGTCAGGCGTTTGAGAATCTCGCCACGCGCGTCGAGCTCGATGCCATCAAGGGCGTGGTCACGACGATGATCCAGACCGAAAAATACGGCACGCCGCTCGCCTCGGCCTTGCGCGTCCTGTCGGCGGAGTTTCGCAACGAACGCATGATGCGCGCCGAGGAAAAGGCCGCGCGTCTGCCCGCGATCATGACGATCCCGCTGATCCTGTTCATCCTGCCGACGCTGTTCATCGTCATCCTCGGCCCGGCGGCCTGTTCGATCAACGACGCCTTCTGACGGATGGGTGGGGTTCGGGGACTTACCCCTCGAACCGCCATCCCACCGTATCGCCGGCCAGGAACGGCACGACCGACGTCTCGCCCTCGCCGATCCGCTCGGGCACCGTCACCGTCTCGCGCACCAGCGTCACCGTGCCCTCGTTCAGCGGCAGGCCGTAGAAGCGCGGGCCATGTTCCGACGCGAAGCCCTCGAACCGGTCGATTGCCCCATCCTCGTCAAAGGCTTGCAGATACGCCTCGAGCGCAAAGGGTGCGTTGAAGATCCCCGCGCAACCGCAGCTCGACTCTTTTGCGCCGACGACGTGGGGGGCGCTGTCAGTCCCAAGGAAGAATCGCGGACTGCCCGACGTCGCCGCGCGCCGCACGGCCAGCCGATGCGCCTCGCGCTTTAGCACCGGCAGGCAATAGGCATGGGGCCGCAGACCGCCATCGAACATCGCGTTGCGGTTGATCAGGATATGCTGCGGCGTGATCGTCGCCGCGATCGGATGATCGACCTCACCGACGAAGGCAGCCGCTTCCGCGGTCGTGATATGCTCCAGCACGATCTTCAGCGCCGGATAGTCGCGGATCAGCGGCATCAGTACGCGCTCGATGAATACCGCCTCGCGATCGAAGATATCGACCGACTTGTCCGTCACCTCGCCATGGATCAGCAGCGGCATACCGATCCGCTGCATCGTCTCCAGCACATCGGTCAGCGCGCGGATATCGGTGACACCATGCGCCGAATTGGTCGTCGCATGGGCCGGGTATAATTTGCAGGCGGTGAAGACGCCGGCAGCATGCCCCGCCGCGATCTCCGCGGCATCGATACCGTCGGTCAGATAGCAGGTCATCAGCGGCGTGAAGCCGCCACCGTCGCCGACCGCTGCCAGGATCCGCTGCCGATAGGCCTCCGCTGCCGCGACGCTCGTCACCGGCGGGGTCAGGTTCGGCATCACGATCGCCCGTCCGAACTGCCGCGCGGTATGCCGTGCGACTTGCGTCAGCATCGCGCCATCGCGCAGGTGAACGTGCCAGTCGTCGGGGCGGCGGATGGTCAGGCGATCGGTCATGCGCCCTCCTATCGTCGTCGGCGCCGTGTCGCCACCTTGGAAAATGACGGCGACAGCCTAGGTGCAGTGGCATGAACGCCACCACGCTCACCGATCGCGCCGTCATCCGCCTATCCGGAGAGGATGTGCGCGGCTTCCTGCAGGGCCTCGTCACCAACGACGTCGCCGGCGCCTTGCCGGTCTGGGCGGCGCTGCTGACGCCGCAGGGCAAGGCGCTGTTCGATTTTCTCGTCTGGCCCGATGGCGACGACCTGCTCCTCGACGTCGAAGCGTCCCAGGCGGAGGCGCTCGCCCGACGGCTGACGCTCTATCGCCTGCGCCGGCCGATTCGGATTGCGATCGACAAGGGGCTCGCGGTGCATTGGTCGCGCGATGGGACGGAAGGGGTCGCCGATCCCCGCCTGCCCGCGCTCGGTCAGCGCTGGATCGCGCCCCCCTCGCAACCCGTCGACGGGTGGCAGGCCCACCGCCTGTCGCTCGGCGTGACCGAAGGGGTCGGCGAACTCGGCAATGGCGAAACGCTCTGGCTCGAATGCAATGCACGCGAACTCAACGGCGTCAGCTTCACCAAGGGCTGCTATATCGGCCAGGAAAACACCGCGCGCATGCACCATCGCGCCAAGGTCAACCGCCGCCTGGTCGTCGCGCCGTTGGCGGAGCCGGGCGATCGTACGCGGGCGACCTATCCCGACCTCGGCCTCATGATCGAACACCGCCGGGTCGAAGCCCTCGGCGATGCGCTGATCCCCGACTGGCTCGCCCCGGCGCTCGCCTGACGCTCAGCGTCCGACGGCGGTATAGGCGAAGCCGGCGGCTTCCACCTCTTCGCGGCGGTAGACGTTGCGTAGGTCGACCAGCACCGGCGCGGTCATCAGCGTTTTGAGCCGCGTCAGGTCGAGCGCGCGGAAGGCGTCCCATTCGGTGACGATCACCACCGCATCGGCACCCTCGGCCGCATCATAAGCGTCGTTGCAATAGGTGAGGTCGGGCATCATCCGCCGCGCCGGCTCGACGCCTTCGGGATCATAGGCCCGCACCGTCACGCCCTCGTCGAGCAGCGCCTGCGCGATCGCGATCGACGGCGCATCGCGCATGTCGTCGGTGTTGGGCTTGAAGGTGAGGCCGAGCAGCGCGACCGTCTTGCCCTTGGGCGCATCGCCCAGCACGTGCAGCACCTTGCGGCCCATCGCCCGCTTGCGGCTGTCGTTCACCTTCACCACCGCCTCGACGATGTGGATCGGGCTTTCGAAATCCTCGGCGGTCTTCAGCAGCGCCAACGTGTCCTTGGGGAAGCACGATCCGCCATAGCCCGGGCCGGCATGCAGGAATTTCTTGCCGATGCGGTTGTCGAGCCCGATACCGCGGCTGACATCCTGCACGTCGGCCCCCACCGCCTCGCACAGATCGGCGATCTCGTTGATGAAGGTGATCTTGGTCGCGAGGAAGGCGTTCGCGGCGTATTTGATCAGCTCGCTGGTGCGGCGGCTGACGAACAGGATCGGCGATTCGTTGAGGTAGAGCGGGCGATACACGCCGCGCATCACCCGCTGTGCGCCCTCGTCATCGGTGCCGATGACGATACGGTCGGGGCGCTTGAAGTCGCCGATCGCGGCACCTTCGCGCAGGAATTCGGGGTTGGAGACGACCTGGACATCGACCTCGGGGCGCTTCTCCCGCAGGATCGCCTCTACCTTGTCCCCGGTGCCGACGGGGACGGTCGACTTGGTGACGACGACAGTCGGGCCGGTCACCGCCGCGGCAATCTCCTCGGTCGCGGCGAAGACGTAGCTAAGGTCGGCATGGCCATCGCCGCGGCGCGAGGGCGTGCCGACCGCGATAAAGATCGCATCGGCGCCCGCCACGGACGAAGCCAGATCGGTGGTGAAGGTCAGTCGGCCTGCCGCCACGTTGCTCGCGACCAGCGTATCGAGACCCGGCTCGTAGATCGGCATCCGCCCCGCCTTCAGCGCGGCGATCTTGCCCTCGTCCTTGTCGACGCAGATCACCTCATGCCCGAAATCGGCAAAGCAGGCACCCGATACCAGGCCGACATAGCCCGAACCGATCATCGTAATGCGCATCGATACCTCGTCGTGGAGGGGTGATCCCCGGTCACGCGCTCTCTAGCGAAACAGGGCGCGATTGCCACCCTCCCAACCGGAAGGGCAGGGAACGCTTCACGGTCAGCACATTACGACACATGAGCGGACCGCGCAAAGCGAACATCGCGACCGATCTGCATGCGCTTGACGGGGATTACCGACCGCAAACGAAAAGGGAGGCCGGCTTTCGCCGACCTCCCCAATCGTATCCCAACGGTGGGACTGGTCTTACTGACCAGCGCCCGGGCCGTAGGTGATCTCGACGCGACGGTTCTGCACTTCGCGAACGCCGTCGGCGGTCTGAACGCGCAGACGGGTTTCGCCGAACGCTTCGGTCGAAATCTGCGTGGCCGGGACGGCGTGCGAGGTCATGTACGCCTTGACCGAGTCGGCGCGACGCTGCGACAGACCCAGGTTGTACTTCGGCGTACCCGACGTGTCGGTGTAACCCGCAACCATGACCTGCGCGTTGTTGCAGTTCTGGTACTGGCTGACCGCGTTGTCGAGGATCGACGCTGCTTCCGGCGTGATGTCCGACTTGTTCCATTCGAAGAACACGATGAACGGACCAGGCGAGCAGACCGGCGCTTCGACCGGCGGCGGCGGCGGAGCAGGAGTCGGCTCCGGAGCAGGCGGCGGCGGCGGCGGCGGCGGCGGGGTCGGCGAACCGAAGTTGTAGGTGATGCCGCCCAGGATGCTGTGCGAACGGAAGCGACCGTCGAACGTGCGGTTGGTCACGTCGACCAGCTTGACGTTGTCGGCGTTGAAGAAGCGATACTTCAGCGTCGCGTCGATGTGGTCAGTCAGCGGAGCGCGAACGCCCGCCAGGCCCTGCCATGCGAACACGGTGTCCGAGTCATCGACAAAGTTGCCGCGGGTGTTGAGCTGGTAGTTCGCCTTCACGCGAGCGACACCGACACCGCCGCCGACGAAGCCCTGGATGCCGTCATCGTCACCGAAGTCGAGCAGGCCGTTCAGCATGAAGCTGAGCGCCGAGGTGCGGCCGCCAGCATAGCTGTACGAACCGGCCGGAACGTTCACGAGAGCGCCCGTCGACGTGTACGCCGGGGTGGTCAGCGTCGAGGTGTAGCCATCGACGGTCGCGCTGCGATAGCCGACTTCGGTTTCGACGCGGAACCCGCCGAAATCGTAGCCGATCACGCCATCGACGTCATAGCCATAGTTGTGATCGACGGTGGCCGCATTGCGCGACGCGCCGATGTCATAGTTGATGTCTTCGACGATCATCGCACCGCCTTCGACGCCGACGTACCACGACTTGTCGCGGGCGAGGGCGGGAGTGGCGAGTGCGGTGGAGGCCAGTGCCAGAACGACGGCAAGCTTCCGCATAGAAGTCCCCTTTCTTGAGTGTCACTACGGACAGCGCAAACTCACTATCGGAGGGTTGGTTTCCACGCAAGCCGACAAAAGGTTGGAACTGTTGCGCCAATGTCACAGGTCAGCTGGTGCCGATCAGACCGTGGCCGCGCAACGCGGCAAGGATCGCAACCAGGGTGGAGCGCGCGATGTCGTCGATCGTGCCTCCGCCCTGCGGGTCGGCGATCGCGCCCTTGCGGCTGCCGACGACCTGCTGCCCGCCCACCGTCAGGCGCGCGCCGCGGACGTCACTTTCTTGCCACAGCCCACCCCGATAAGCGATTGGTATCGCTTGCGAAACATCCCACACGACGAGAGCCTCCCGCGGGTCGACGAAGCGCCATCCCCCCTCGCTCCAGCCCGCCAGTCGATTGGCTTGGCCCGCCCACGCGCCGGTCGGATTGGCCCCGACGACCCAGCATTGCCCGACGCCGGGCGTCGTCGGCGGAACCGACAGGCCGACCGCCTGCACGACCGGGTGCAACAGCATATCGATTCGCGTCAGCGCCTCATTATGCGTCAGCTCCTTGTCCGCCTGTCCCGCCGCCAACAGCGGCAGCACGAATCGCGTCGTCGTCAGACTGTTCATCGATCAAACTCCCAGATTGAAGAGCGTCAGGTGCGCCGGCGGCGAGATCGCGAGCATTCCCTGCTGCACCACGGTGACGGCGGCATCGGCATCGCCCGCCTCGATCGACAGCGTCGGCGCAATAGTCTCGACGCTGCGCACGCCGCCATCCGGCCGCGCGATCGTCACGCGATAGCGTTCGCTCTCTTCCCCCACGGCCGCGTCGAGCCCATCGCGCCAGGTCCATCCCGCGCGACTGCGCCGGATCCAGCCCAGCCGCCGCCCGCCGTCCGCATCGCGCTGCAGCCCCAGATGCACCGGCGATGGCGGCGCCACGGACGCGCCGGTCACGATCACCGCGGCAGTGGCGGGCGCGGCGGCATCGCCCACCCCGCTGGCCATCAACCGCACGCGTCGCCCGATCGCCGTTACCGGCAGATCGATCGACGCCACCGCATCGCGTTCGATCAGCGCGAAGCGATCGCCCGGCCGCTGCGTACCGATCGCCGCCTCGGTTCCCCGCACGCCCCGTCGCAGCCCGGTCAACGCCCAGCGCCCCGCACCCAGCGGCTCGGCAACCGCGAACCGGATCAATTCGTCGCCGACCAGCGCCAGATTACCGCCCTGCGCCAGCCGCGTCGCGTCGGCATCGCCGAGCACCATGTCCGCCCGCATCAGCCGCACGATCAGCCGGCTGCGCGAGTCGATCAGCCAGGGAGACGCCATGTCCGGCGCGCCCTCGATCACCCCGATCGTCGCTGGCGCCGCCGTCCCGCCCGCGCCCGTCCAGCTGGCGCCATCGTCGAGGCTGTAGAGCAGCGCCGCCTGTCGCCACCCCGCCCCCTCACCACAAGCCAAAACCGACACCCGCGGCTGGCTTAGCGGCGTATCCTCCAGCCCCGGCCATTCCGCCGCCACCAACAGCGTCCGCCCGATGCACACATCCGGCGCCGCCGCGACCGTCCCGCTGCTCGCCCGCACCGGCAGCGCAGCCGGCGCCAGCGGCACCAGGTCCAGCGTCGTCGCCAGCCCCACCATAGCGGCCTGCGCCACGCGCCACCGCCCCGCCTCACCGGCGATCGTCACGATCGCACCCGGCGCGATCCCCAGCCCCTCGCGCCCCAGCGTCACCCGCCGCCGCGTGCGCTCGCTCTCGCCGCGGGCCAGCAGCGCCGCCGCCACGCGCTTCGCCTCACTCGCGTCTAGCACCGCCGGCAGATCGACGCGATCGACCGCCTGGCCCGCCCCCGGCCGCCGCACGCGCTGCACACCGATCTGATAGTCCCGCGCCGGGTCATGATGCGCCACCGCCACCTCGCGCACGGTTCCGCCCGCCGCCGCGACGCTGCGCCTGCGCTCCTTGCCGGTATCGGCGATCGTCACCACCGCCCCACCGGCATCGGATCGCACCAGCGTCGCGCCCTCGGCCCGCCACCAGCCGCCATCGATCGTCGTCAGCGTCTCCAGCACGCCGCGCACGCTCGCGCCCGAGGCGGCAAAGCCGCCCAGCATCACCCCGCCGCCGCCGCGCACCTCCGGCGCCAGGGCGACGGCGACCGCCCCGCTCGCCACCGGCGCCGCATCGGCCTCCACCTCGAAGGTCAGCGACGGGATGCGGTTGCCGTAATCGGCCAGCTGCATCCCCTCGAACACCGCATAGGCGATGCCGCGATACGCCGGCACCGCCCCCAGGGCCGAAGCGATCAGCGGATCGACCGCCTGATCCTCGCCGCCCGTATGCAGCCGGAACCCCGTCACGCTCTTCCAGTCGCCCGCCGCCCCGCGCAGCAGCTTGCCCTCCGCCCAGATGCGCCGCACGCTGCGGATCGGCCGCGCCGACAACGCGACGGCGAAGGACACGCTATAACTATAGGTATTGGTCCCCGGCTGCCCCTTGCCGCCGCGGCTGGTCGTGCGCGTCTCGATCAGGTCGGTCGACCAGATCACCGTCCCCGCCACCCGGATCGTCCCGAACAATTTCGGGATCGGCGTGCCATAGCTCGACGTCTGCACCGACAGGTCGCTCAGCCGCGGCCCCTCGCGCGCTGCCCCGCGGAACAGTCGCCCGTCGATCGCCTGCCCCGCCAGCGCACCCAGCGCACCCCCGATCGGTCCGCCGATCGCCCGCCCGACCGTCGTCAGCACCAGCGTCGCCATCCGCCCCTCCCCTGATATAGCGCCACGCCCCGATCGGCGGCCACTCCGCCGCCCCCGGTCGCTCGACCACGCGGCGCAATCCTGCATCGGCATGGACGAAACCCGCCGCCGTCTTCACCGCGCCATGAATCTGTCCCGGCCCCACCGCGAACAGCAGCACATCGCCCGCTCGCCGTCCGTCGCCCCGCACCAGCACCGCATCGAAGCCCGCCGCCACCACCGCCGGATCGCCGCCACGCAGGGGATAGCCGCTCGGCACCTCCCCCACCCAGCCGGCACCCCGCAACGCCGCCGCAATTACCCCGATGCAATCGAGCCCATGAAGCGCATCCCGCCCGTGCAACCGGAACCTGGTGCCGACCAACGCCAGCGCTGCTGCCGCAACCGCATCCGCCGCGTCCTCATCCACCGGGATAGCGCGTCAGCAGGTCGATCCCCGGCAGATGCGGCTCGCCGCGAAAGTTCACGCCATTGCCGAACCGCGCCACACAGGTGGCGAAGCTCTTGTCGCACCCCTCGCTCATCTCGACCAAGGTGCCCGCCGCTACCGCAAAAGCGGGCGCCGCGCGCAGCGTCACCGTCGCGCCGTCCGACGCATCGATGCCCTGCGACAGCCCCGCATTGCCGCCGCCGAACCAGCGTAGCAGGCCGCCTGCATAGGCCCCCGCCACCGGCTCACCCGCGTCCAGCGTCACCACCCGCTCGACCGCCGACACCACCCGCGCGAACCGCCGCCGCCCCGTCATCGCGACGCGGCAGCGCGCATCGCCCAGATCGGCGCGGCATTCGGCAGACGTTTCCTCCACCACCGCACGCGCCAGCGCCGCGCTGACGCCCGCCAGTTCCGCGGTAAAGCCATGGTCGGTCAGCTCGACCGCGCCGATCCGCCCCTCGCCCAGTTCGGCCAGCCGATCGCCCGTCTCCCAATCGACCGCAAACACCCGCACCCGCGCCCCGTCCCAGCGCCCCGCGAGCAGATCCGCCTCGCCGATCGCCGCGCTGGTCAGCGCCCCGCCGATATCCATCGTATCCGCCTCCAGCCCGTCGGAGCGCTCGATCGCCGACGGCACCATGCCCGGCGCCGCACGGTGGATGAGGCCGTCGATGGTCACATCGCGATCATGCGTCGTCAGCCCGATTGCGACCCCGTCGCGTCGCTCCACCCGCCAACACAGCGCGATGCACGACAGCGCGCTCACCCGCGCACCTCGATCAGCGGCACCGACACTGCCTCCCCCGCAAGGAACGTCGATCGCGCCACCCGCAGCCGATCCTCGGCAAAGCGCACCATCACGTCGAAGGTGAAGCTCGCCCGCACCACCGCACCCTTGGCCGGCGCCGTGTCGAGCACCACCACGCCATCGGCCTCGACGCTGAAGCCCTGCGTCGCAACGCCATCCACGCCAATCCGCACGCTGCCCGCCACCGGCCGCACGATCCGCCGCGTCGCCGCGCCGTAATGGCGGACCAGCTCGAACCGCCGCACCGCACCGTCACCCGTCCCGATCACCTCGTCCACGCCGCTCGCATCGAACGGGTCGCGCAGCCGGAACGCCCGCGCCGGCCCCATCCGCGCGCGGAAGAAGGCGAGCAACGTCGCGATATCCGCCTCCGACCGTATGCCCGGTCCGACGTCATAGCTCGTCCGCGCCTCCGCCCAACCCGCGCTGCGCTGCTCCGCGCCGCCCGCCGCGGTCAGGATCGCGGTGGAAAAGGCCGGCGCCATCTCCGCCTCGCGCCCCAGCGCCAGCGGGAACAGCACATCCTCATAATCCTGCATGTCGTCTTCCCCCTCGAAGCGGACGAAGCCGTCGCGCATCACCTGCGGCAGCGCCCACAGCACCACCGATGCGACGCCGCGCGCCCGCGCCACCTGTCCCGCCGTCTCGATCAGCGCCCATTGCGCCGCCTGGTCGGGGCGCAGCACGAAGCCCGACAGATAATGCTGCCGGTCGCGCGGATAGCCCAATCGCGCCTCCGCCGCCGCGACGCCCCGCGCGGTCGCCGCGGCATCGCCTTCCGTTACCCAGTCGTAATCCTCCAGCTGCAGCACATCGAAGGCGGGATACGCCCAACCCAGCGGCATATTGGCGCGCTTCAATTCCGGCGCCGCGCGGTCGAGCACCGTCGGCAGATAGGTGAGGAGCAACGTCTGCGTCCCCGGAAACGCCGCCGTCACCCATCCCGCCAGCGCCGCGGTCGAGGCCGCCAGCGCCGCCCCCGCCCGATCCATCGTCGCGCGCTGGCTGGCGTCCATGCTCCCGCGCACGCTCGGGATCGCCACCGGCGCCAGCGCCGCCACGGCCGCGGCGTCGTACAGGCATGGCCGCCCGTCCGGCATCGTCCACCACCATGGCTCGCCGATCTGGAACTTCGGCCGCAATCCCGCCGCGACCCCAATCCCGACGAACGCCGCCGCCACCTGCCGCAGATAGGCCATCGCGTTCGTCTGGCACGGCGACAGCAGAGTCGACGGCGGCTCCCACCCGGTCAGCGCCGGCGCGCCATCGGCCGCGCGCTGCTTCCAGTCGTTCCAACAATGCGCGTCGAACAGCTCGTAGCTCAGCGACCAGATGACGTCATAACCCAACGCCTTCGCGCGGGCCGCAAAGTCGCGATGCCACGCCGCGCACGCCACGTTCAGCACGCCGCCGGTCAGCCCGACGTAGAAGCCGCCGTACAGCGCATCGAGCCGGAAATAATGGCTCATCCCGACATAATGCGTGATCGCCCCGCGATAGCCGAGGTGCAGCGCATTGCGCAGCAGCCGCGCCGGCGTCAGGTTATAGCTGTCGTCATAGCCGCTCGCGATCTGGAAACCGTGCTCGGGCAGCACCGCCTCGCCGATGCCGATCACCGCCCCCGGCCCGTCGCACGCGATGCCCGTCAGCTCGACCCATCCCTCCTGCGCTGCGGCCAGCGGCACGTCGGTCTCGTCGAACTCGGGCGCGACCAGCGACACGAACATCCGGTCGACATCGCCCGCCCACACCGGGTCCGCCTCGCCCGGCAGCGCAAAGCCGCCCACCACGCTCGCAAAGTCGATCACGACACTGGCATCTTCCGGGTTGCCGGTCGCATAATTCCACAGCCGCACATGCCACACGCGCGCCTTGCCCGCGGCATCGCGCCCCTCGATCGTCAGCGTCGGCCCGCGGATCGCATCCAGCGGCTTCACCCCCGCCGACCGCCAGCGGAACCGCAACCGGCACCCCCGGAAATCCCGCGCCGTCTCGTACCGCAACAGCGGATGGTCGAACCGATCCTCCGCCTCCCAGATCAGCCCGGCCAGATCGCTCCGCCGATAGAAGACCGCATCCACCCGCAGCGCATCCGGCGCCGGATTGGTCACCGCCGCCATCATCGGCCGCGGGAAATTGACCGTCCAGAACCGCGGGTCGAATCGGCTGAGCACACCCGCCTCCTGCTCCACCCGCTGCGAACACAGCCAATGCGCCATGATGATGTCTCCATAATTGGGGACGGCCGGCGAGGTTCGGAACCGCTCCCCACCCATCCCGTCACCCCGGACTCGTTCCGGGGTCCACTCCGCGGCGAGGGGGATCGCCAGAGGCTCCACCATCCCCCGTGGCCCAGTGGACCCCGGAACGAGTCCGGGGTGACGAAGCGACACTGGCCGCCCCTACCCCTCCAACGCCGCCCGCACCGCGCGCGCCACCTGCCGGCTCGACCGCTGCAACGCCGCCGGCGCGTCCCCCGCCCCCGCCTGCACATGGATCGTCACCCGCACGTCGCGCGCCGCTGCCGGAACCGCCGCTTCCACCCGCCCGGCCGCCGTCGGCACGAACAGCTCCGGCCCACGCTCGCCGACGACATAACCGCGCCCCGGCGTCACCGGCCCGCCCGTCGCCCGCCCCGGCAGCCCACCCAGCAATCCGGCCAGCACGCCGCCCAGCGACCCCCCGCCCGACGCCGCCTGCACCCCGCCACGCACCGCCGCGCGCGCGATCTCCGCCAGCACCCCCAGCGCGGTCGCCTTCAGGTCGTCGAAGCCGAACTGCCCGGTCCGCGCCGCGCGCAGCAGCGCCCGCTCGATCGACCGCCCCGCCTGCTCGGCGCCCGCGCCCAGCTCGCCCTCCAGCGTCGCGCGCATCGTTTCCACCTCGCGCGCGAAGCCCGCGGTGTCGGCGCGCACGCCCACCGCCATCCGCTCCACCTCATCCATCGGGATCGGCCCTCCGCATCGCGGCGATCGTCGTGGCATCGGGCGGCGTCACCGCCGCCGCACCGCCACCACTCGCCGCCGTCACTACCGCCGCCAGTTCGGCCGGCGTCGCCCGCCAGAAGGCATCGGGCGTCCAGCCCAATGCCGCGCCGGCAAAGCCCGCCAGCCGCACCGCATTCATCCGGAAATCGCTCACCGCCCGGCCAGGATCTGGCCGAGCAGCACGCGCAGCACCGGCGTCAGCCGGGCAAGCCCCAGCGCCGCCAGCGCCTCGCCCAGCACCTCGCGCGTCACCTCCTCCGGCACCTCGCGCAGGCAGTGCCAGAACAGCGCAACCAGCTCGCCGAACCCCAGCTTCCCCGCCGCCGCGCGCTCGACCAGTTCGAACAACGGCCCCAGCTCCGCCTCCGCCGCGACCAAAGCCTGAAAGCTCGGCCTGAGCACCAGGTCACACCCGTTGACCCGCACCGCACATTCCCCCCTGGCCTCATTGGCAGGGCGCGCCTCTTTCGCCGCGCTCATGCCGCCACCACCGGGCCAGAGCTTTCCAGTGCGATCGTGTACGACCGCTCGCCATTGAAATCGCCGGCATAATCCAGCCGCGTGACCAGGAACCGGCCGGTCATGCTCTCGCCACTCTCGAAGCTCAGCCGATAATCGTCGATAATACCGCCGAGCGCGCTCGCCTTGATCCGCGTTTCCGCCGCCGATCCGGTGAAGACGCCCGCGCCGCTCACGCTGACGCTGCGCACGCCCGCGCCCGACAGCAGCTGCCGCCAGCCGCCCGAATCCTTCGTCGTCACCACCACCGCTTCGCCGTTGACGCTCAATTGCGTCGTGCGCAGCCCCGCCACCGTCGCGAAGGCGGGCGTCGCCGCCCCATCGCCGACCTTCAGCAGGAACGCACTGCCCCGTTCCACCGCCATCTCTATTCTCCTGTTATTGAATTCGGTACATCCGCACCGCGAATTCGCTCGACGCGACCCAGCGGTCGCCCTTGCCGCGCTGGATCCGGCTCCTGGTCAGCCGCAGCCCGGTGAGCTGCCACCCTTCGCCCAGGCTTCGCGGCACCCCCGCCGCCGCCGCCTCGACCGCGCCGACCAGCGCGCGCAGCCGCGCCGGGCTTTCGCCCGTATCGACATAGTCGACCGCGATCGTGCCGGTCCGCCCACTCACCCCAGTGGCATCGCTGGCGCCCAGCACCGCCTCGCCCAGCACCGCGACCGGCATCGCCGCCCGCGCCGTCGGCGCGTCGAACACGCGGCACGTCGCTTTCAGGTGCGCCAGCACCGCCGCGTGCAGCACCACGCCGGCGCTCATGGCCGCGCCTCCACGCCCAGCCGCATCCGCCGATACGGCCGCCACAGCGCCGCCACCGCCGCGGGCGGCATGGCATCGCCGTCGCGCCGCTCGAACAGATGCGCCGCCAGCAGCACGACGCCCTGCATCACCGCCTCGGGCAGCGCCTCCCACGCCGCCGCGAGTCCCGCCGAATAGCGCACCACGATCTCGCCGCCGTCGACCCTCACCCAGCCGACCCCGCCCGCATCGATATCGATCCCCAGCCCGCTGCCGCCGGTGATCCCGCGCACCGGCATCGCCGCCAGCCGCTGCCACCCGGCGCGCGGTTGCAACCGCTCCTCGCAGTCGCGCGCCACCAGCATCTGCCCGCAGAACGCCTCCGCCAGCCCCAGCGCCGTGCCGCTCGCGCGCAGCAGCACCGCATCGGGCGCCTCGCCGATCCGCAAATAGGTCGCCGTCGCAGCCGCCGCGTTCGCGACCGCCGCGGCCGGCATCGCCGCCGCTCCCATCCCGCTCTCCCCGCAAAAGAAAGCGGCCCCCGTCCATCCAGACGGAGGCCGCACGCCATCAGGCGGTGGCGATCTTCATCAGCTTGATCGCCGCGCTGTCCGCGACGCAGCCGCCGACGCGCTTGGTCGCGTAGAAGCTGACGAACGGCTTGTTGCTGTACGGATCGCGCAGGATCGCCGTCTCGCCGCGTTCGGCGATCAGATAGCCCGCCTGGAAATTGCCGAAGGCGATGCTCAGCGCATTGGCGGCAATGTCGGGCATGTCCTCCGCCTCGACCACCGGATAGCCGAGCAGCGTCGCCGGCTGCCCCGCCGCCAGGCTCGGCTGCCACAGCGGCATGCCGTCCGCGGTCTTGAACTTACGGATGCGCGCCAGCGTGTTGGCGTTCATGACGAAGCTCGCGCCCTGGCGGTACGGCGCCCGCAAGCTATGCACCAGATCGAGCAGCCGCTCGTCCGGCGCCGCGCCGAAATCCTCCGCCGCACCCGACGGCAGATATTGCAGCGTCCCCAGCGCCCGTGTCGTATCCTTGGCGGTGGAGACCGGCGCGGTCAGGAACCCCTTGGGGCGGTTGACGCCATTGCCGCCGACGAACGCCGCTCCTTCGGCGCGCGCGAACTCGGTCGCGATCTCGCCCGCCAGCCACGCCTCGACGTCGAACGCCGCATCGTCCAGCATTGCTTGGCTGGCGGAGGGGTTGGCGTACAGCTCGCCCATCGGCGGCACCAATTCGGCGAACACCGGGCTCGCCGTCTCCGGCCGCGCCGCCGTCTCCGCCGCCCAGCCCGACGGCGTACCGCCGGTGGTGATCAGCTTGCGATAGCCTGCCGACCCCACCGTCACGACATTGGCGATCGCGCGGATCGGCGAGATGCCCTTCAGCACCCGCGCGATCTCGCCGTCCACCTCGCGCGGCACGGCATAGCCGCCCGCATCGCCGGTGACGCCGGTGAAGGCCTTCATCTCCAGCACCGTCCCCGTCCGCACGAAGCCTGCGAACGCCCCGTCCGCCTGCTCCACGCGCGCGCCATCCAGCGCCGGCCTTTCGACCACGTCCATACGTCTTCTCCTCGTTGAAACATTCTGAGGGCGGTGCCCGCCCGCCGACCGAGATCAGCCGATCTGCGTGATCCGTGCGAGCGGCTGCATCGGCACCGCCACCACACTCACCTCGGCCAGCGCCACGCGCAGCAGTTCGCGCCGCGCACCCTGCCGCACCACCATGGGGCGATAGCCGACCGACAGGCCATCCAGCGCCCGGCAGCTCACCATCCGCGCAACCTCCGCATCGTCGATCACCCCCGCGACCAGCAGCCCGCGCGCGTCTTCGGCCAAAACGTCGATCCGCCCCACCGCGCGCCCACGATGCTGCCACAGCAACGGCACGGGTCCGGCGCCCGCAAAGGCCCCTGCCCGCACCACATCCCCTGCCCGATCGACGCGATCGAACACCGCGGCGTATCCGGCGAATCTCACTCCAGCCACCCGCCGAACCCCAGCTTCACTGCCAGCCCCGTCAGCAGCAGCGCGCCCGCCAGCCGCACGCACCATCCCGCCGCCGCCTTCCACGCCGATCGTTTGGCATCGCGCCACGCCCCCAGCAGCTCGCGCAGTTCGGCCAGGTCCCCCCGCGCCGCCTCGTTGCTGAGGCCCAGCCGGGTTAGCGCACGCATCGCCGACAGCTCGCCCGCCTCCTCGGCGATGCCGCGCATCGTCGCCAGGTCCGCGCCCTCGCGCGCCGCCTGCGCCATCAATTGCGCGAGCACCCCCGTATCCTGTGCCGGCCCGCTCATGCCCCCACTCCCAGCATCTGCCGCTTCTCCTCGACGCTCAGGAAGTCGGCGCCCGACACGCTGCGCCACAGCCGCTCGCGATCCTCCGCCAGCGCCGGCACGTGATCCAGATCGACCGACAGCGCCGCCCCCTCGAACCATCCTCCCAGCCCTTGCGCCAACGCGGTCAGGATCGTCCCCGCCAGCGGCAACACCGTCAGCCGCCACAGCGCCCGGTTCGCCTCGCGATAATTGGCGTAGGTCGCGTCCCCCGGCAGGCCGAGCAGCATCGGCGGCACCCCGAACGCCAGCGCGATCTCGCGCGCCGCCGCCGCCTTCAGCCCGACGAAATCCATGTCGGCGGGGCTGAGCGACAGCGCCTGCCACTTCAGCCCCCCTTCCAGTAGCATCGGCCGCCCGGCGTTGGTCGCGCCCGCGAACCCCGCCTCCATCTCCGCCTTCAACCGCTCGAACTGTTCCGCCGACAGCGCCGCGCCATCGCCCGGATCGTAGACCAGCGCACCCGACGGCCGCGCCGCATTGTCGAGCAGCGCCTTGTTCCACTTGCCCGCCGCATTGTGGACCGCGACCGCCCCGGCGGCAGCACCCAGGCACCCCATGCCGTAATGATCGTCGATCGGATTGAAGCTGCGGATATGGATCACATCCGGCCGCGGCCCCTCCGCATCCAGCCGCACCCGCCGCTCGCCCACCGCATAGCGATAGGCGGTCGGCCAGCCGCCCGCGTCCACCTCGACGCTCACCCGCTCGGGCCGCAGCGCATACAGCGCACCGACCTGTCCCTCGGCCCCCTCGCCCGCACCACGCAGCACCTGGACATAGGCATTGCCGTGCAACAGCAGCTGCGCCGCCACCGCCTCCAGCAGTACCTGCCCGCCCGATCGCGCCGCCAGCAACGCCATCATGTCGGGCACGCTCGCCACCACAGGCGCACCCGCCACGCTTTCCGCGACCAGCTTCACCGCCCGCTGCGCGATCGCATTGCCCGCATAGGCCTCGCGCACCTGCGCCTCATAGCTGCGCGGCCATTCCCCCAAGGCCACGCCCGCACCCCCACGCGACAACGCCGGCCGCGCGCCCTCGCGCAGCCCCTTCCGCCCGAACAACCACATGTCGAATCTCCCGTAATGTCACGGTGACGAGGCCCCCCTTCGTCATCCCGGCGCACGCCGGGATCCATGGGTGCGGCGGGGCTAATGGATACGCGCCGACGCCAGCGTCGCGTGTCCATGGATCCCGGCGTTCGCCGGGATGACGAAGGGAAACGCCAACGGCCCGCCCTACAGCCCCCGCACGCCGGCCTTCCCCTGCGACCGCAGCATCAGCGCGCTCACCGCCCACACCAGCGCATCCGCACGATCCGGCGACCGCCCCGGCCCCTGATAGCCGCCCCCGGCCACCAGCCCGCACATCTCGTCCTCCAGCGCAACGAACCGCCCGCAATGCCGCACCCGCCCGCGCGCATAGAGCGTCGCCACCGGCTCGGCCCGCGCCACCTTCCCCCGGCTCGCCCGCACCAGCGTCAGCGGCAGCGTCACGTCTGCGGCCATCAGCACCGATCGCACCATCGCGCCGCCCTGATTGGCCTCCGCCACCACCCGGTCGGCGCGATGTTGCGCGGCGCAACCCGCCACCGCCCGCGCCCAGCCCTCGGGCGACGCGGCGGAGACGCTCGCATCGTCCAGCACATGCGCGACGCCATCGCCGTCCAGCCCGACCGCGACGATCCCGCAGTCATCGCCCGTCGCGCCGTCCTCCAGTCCCCCCGCCGGTGGATCGACGCCGACCACGACGCGCACCAGATCGTCGGGCACACCGCCCCGGCACGTTTCGAGCAGCGCGCGCGACCACAAGGCGCCGGTCAGATCCTCGATCATCTCGCCGTCCAGCTCCTGCCGGCCCAGCGCCGTGCCGGCATAGGCCTCTTCGATATGATCGACAAACACCTGCGGCAGGAACGGATTGTCGCGCGTCGTCCCGCGCGTCTCGACCAGCCCCTTCGATCGCAGCACGCGCTTCATCAGGTTCGTCGGTCGCGGCGTCGTCGTCACCAGCACGCGCGGGTCAGCGCCGCGCCTGAGGCCCATCATCAGATTGTCCCAGGCCGCATCGCCGCGCCGCCACTTGGCCAGCTCGTCGCACCACGCCGCGCTATGCTCCGGCCCGCGCAGCTGCTCGGGCGCATCGGCCGAATAGACATAGGCGACCGCCCCATTGGGCCAGCGCACCTCGCCCTTGTGGATCGTATAGCGCGGGATCCGCCCCGTCTTGGCGACCGCGCGCAGCCCGCTCGGCCCGTCGATCATCACCCGCCGCACGTCCGCCTCGGTCGCGCCGACCAGCGCGATTGCGGCATCCTTGTCCGCCGCCAGCGTCGTCACCCATTCCGCGCCCGCGCGTGTCTTGCCGAAGCCGCGCCCGGCGCGGATCAGCCAGATGCGCCAGTCCCCCTCCGGCGGCGCCTGCCCCGACCGCGCCCACCCGCCGATCCAGCGTTCCGACAGCTCGCGCCGCACGCCAAGGGGCAATCCCCGGATGAACTGTCCGCGCTCTACCTGGGTCATCGCGGCCAGCCTGGCGATCAAGTCGATCGAACCGTCTGTCACGCGCCCTCCCCAAGGCGCTTCGCCTTCGCCGCGATATTCGACAGGCGTCGCAGGATGATCGCGTCGCTTTCCTCGCGGGTGGCGACCGTCCGGGCCGGGCCGCCACGCCATGGCTTGCCTGCGGCACGGCTGGCGCGCTGCGCCATCAGGCGCAGCGCCTTGTCCCAATCGAACGGCCGGCCCTTCGTCGATTGATCGGCGCCGACGTCGGGGTCGGACGACAGGATTTGTCCGATCATGCTGATCTCGACCGACTGATACCCCGCCTCGATCGCGGCCGCCCACCCCTCGCCAAAGCGGGCGTTGGTGCGCAGCCGATAATAGACCTGCGACGGATGCAGATTGATCGTGCGGGCTGCGGCTTGGATATCGCCCGTCGCTGCGAGATGATCGAGGAACAGGCCCTCCAGGGCGATGGTCCATCGCACCCGCCTACCCCGCACCGGCAGGCGCACCACCATGACCTCGGTCGTTTCGCCGCTGTCCATGCCCCATCTCCCCCTCATTCGCCCCGGCCCCGAAACGCAAGCGGCCGAGCGTAACGGGACTTGATCCCCGCCACCCCGGCCCGACTCGGAATTCTTCAGCGTTCCCGTTATGTACCGAATGAGCGTGACGATGTCAACCTTTTTGTACCATATAGGTTATATTCGCCCATCCTACCGCCTGATCGCCACGGCCGGGCACAAGATATGCTACTAAGGTACAATAGTCGGACAACGGGTTTCATTTTGCCACGAAAGGCCGCTATCGTACGCCATGCCGTATCGATCAGGACATATCGGCCATGCGCTGATCAACCGCCGCAGGGACATCGTCGATATCGACGACGGCTATGAAGCGCTCGTCGGCATCGGGCGCGATGCGGTGATCGGACGTCCGGCGAGCGAATTCGCCCATCCGACCGAACGGCTGATCGCGGACGCGTTCCTGCAGACCGCATGGCACGATTCCGGCCAGAAGACGCATCGCGGCACGCTGCGCTGCATGCAGGCCGATGGCGGCGTCGTCTGGATCAACGTCTCCGTCTCGCGGCTGGGCCAGGGTGACGCCGCCGTGCTCGTCCTCAGCGCCCGCCTGCTCTGCCGCCATGCCGAAACCGAATCGGTCCATAGCTATTGGCGGATGGCGCGGATGTTCCTGCAGGCGGTCAGTGGCAGCAAGCGCGCGTTCGGCCCGGCGCTGGCCGGCAATCCCGCCTGCGAGATCCTGCTGATCGCCTATCTGGCAGAGGCGGAGGCGAGCTCGGTCACGGCCGCGGAACTCGCCAAGCGTATCAGCACGTCACAGGCGCTCGCCAACCGCTGGATCCTGGCGCTGATCGACGCGGGTTTCGCCGAAATGGAGGCGCCGGGCGCGCTCGGCCCTCAGACGCCCATCCGCCTGTCGCCGCTCGCGCTGTCGCAGATCGAGGCGCTGTTCAGCTCGCTCGGATCGGAATTGAAAGGCATGCGCGTTCCCGCCTGAGCGGCACGCTCAACCCCGCGCCTCGCGCAACCGGCGCAAGGCGAGCCGCGCCCGCGCCAGCCATCCGGCCGGCGGCGGGGGCGCCAGCGGCCGCAGCAGAGGTTCGAATTCGTGCGGTTCGAACGGCACGCGCGACAGATCGAGCATCAGCCCGGTGACGTCGCGGCTCAGCGTCGCATGATTGTCGGCATCGAAGGTTGCGCGCAACGCGACCGCCACCGGGTATAACTTACCCTCCGGGCCGTCATCGGCCGGCGTGCCCGTCCATACTTCCGTATCGCCCGGACCATGCCCACCGGGCGTCGGGTCTTGCGCCTCGTCCGCCATTCCTACCTCGCTCCCCTGCAACGCATGGGAATCGCGAGGGTTCACCCGGTCCGTGTCACGCCACGCACCGCCCCTGCCGGTTCGCCGCGAGGATCAGGCGGCGTCGCCCTCGTCGGCGGGCGCCGCGGCGGCATCCTCCGCCGGGCTGCCGTAGCAGCGGTCCAGATAATGGTTGGCGATGATATAGTGCGCGCGCACCGCCAGCGGATGGGTGGCGCGCTGCGCCAGTTCGAGCTCGGTTTCGGCCCGGTCGTAGAAATAGTTCGAATCGTCACGCATCGTGATACTTTTCTCTAAGCGGTACAGGAGGATGCGCCCAAAAGGGCGGACCTCGCCTTCAACTGGATCAGGACTGGGACGGGTCAGCGGCTCGCGGCGTCGGCTAACTGCGCCCAGGCGGCGATCTCCGCATCGGCATGACCCTCAACGCGCAAGCTCCCCGCCTGCTCCGTCATGAGGTCGATGTCGACCGATCCCCGCCATTCCCAGGTCGCATTGCCCGACAGGCTGACCATCGCGTCCTCGGCGACGACCGCGCGCACCAGCCCGCCCTTGTTGAATACGGTGATCGGGGCGCCATAGGCCAGCCGCCCGGTCAGGCAGGCGGCGAAGCTCGACGCCGCCATCGCGCTGCCGCAGCTGTCGGTCAGGCCGACACCGCGCTCGAACGTCCGCACGAACAGATCGCCACCGCGCACTTCGACGAACGATACGTTGGCGCGATTGGGCAACCACGCGGGTGCCGCTTCGCACCGCTCGCCTACGGCGACCAGCTCCGCCTCGTCCACCGCATCCACGAACGTCACCAGATGCGGGTTGGGCATCGATACCGCGGTGAACAAGCGGTCGCTTGCCAACGGCGGCACCACCGCCTCGACGATCCGCGCATCCGCGCCGGTCAGCGGCCATGCCGCCGCATCCAGCCCCGCCGGCCCCGCGGTCTCGCGCACCGTATAGACACCCGGCGCCACATCGGCATCGCGCTCGACATAGGCGGTCGACGTCTTCAGCGACACATCGGCGGCATCGATGCCCAGCGCCTCGAACCCCGCCCGCGCCACGCAGCGCAAGCCGTTCAGGCACGTCTCCGCCTCGCTGCCATCCGAATTGAACATGCGCATCGAAAACGCAGCGTCGCCAGCGCCTTGCCCCAGCAGCAGCAGCCCGTCACCGCCCACCGGCCCGCGCCGGTCGGCCAGCGCCCGCGCCACCGCCGCCCAGTCCGCATCGCCCAGCGACAGCGCACGCGCGTCGATCAACGGAAAATCGTTGCCGGACCCATGGCATTTCACGAAGTCGAACCGCACTGCACCCATCCCGTCATCGGCACGTATCCGTGCCACTTATGTTCTGCTTGGCGCGCGCCCTACACCCGCGCGCGCCGTCAGGCCAGCCGGTAATGATCCGCCAGCCGGCAGGCCGTCAGGCCAGTCGGTAGTGATCGGCCAGCCGATCCAGCGCCAGCGTCAGCACCAGCCGCCCCGATCGCACCGGCCAGCCCAGCGCCTTTTCCGCCACCGGCAGCGCCTCGCCCGCACAGATCGTCCGCCATGCGATATCGGACAGGCCCTTGCCCGCCGCGTCGAGCGCCGCATCGAACCGCCGCTTCGCCGCGATCTGCGCGGTCGTCGGGTCGAGGCCTTCGCCCGCCCCGCCGTCGACGCGTGGCGACCACCGCATCGTCACCCGCGGTCCCAGCGCCGCCGTTTCGTAATCGCCGCGCAGTCGCTCGCCCGCCTCGAACTGCCGCGCATCCACCATCCCGCGCGCCTTCAGCCACCCCAAAGGTGATTCCGCGACGTTCACCCGCACCCGCCGCGCATCGCCGATCGTCCGCTCCGCCAGCTCCCGCATATCCCGCGCTCCTTCGCTTTCCGAGTCGCGGGGGCTTGCCATATCGCGCACGTTGTAGGACAGCGAAATAACCACACTGGTTAGAGAGCCGCCATGATTACCGCGATCCGTCAAGTACGTAGGGCCAAGGGACTGACCCTCGAAGAGGTCGCGCAGCGGTGCGTCCCTCCAACAACCGCCCAGACGATCGGCCGTCTGGAAACGGGGACGCGGACGGTTTCGGTCGATTGGCTGAACCGCATCGCCGCCGCATTGGAGGTCGCGCCCGCCGATCTGGTGACCTTGCCCGAACGCACCGCGCTGCCGGTCGCGGCGACGCTCGACAGCGACGGCACCCACGTCCCCCGCCGCGAAATGACGCTTCCCGCACCGCAGCCGAGCAACGGCGGCATCGCCATATCAGTGACGGGAAGCGTCGGCGATTATCGCGCCGGCGACGAAATCTGGTGCGACCTGCGCGCACCCGACGGCTTCGCCCAGGCGCTCAACCGCGACATCCTGCTCCCCGAGCCCGCCGGCCGCTTCCTCTTTGCGCGGCTGATCGGCATCGATGGCGAAGCGTTGCTCGTCCTGCCGCCCACCCCGGGCGCCCGCCCGGTCTCGATCCCCTCGCCCCCCTGGATCGCGCAGGCCGTCCGCCTGATCCGCTCGTTGTAATAGGGTTCACGCAAAGCAGCGAAGTCGCAAAGGGCGCGCGCCGCAGGCACGCTCACTGCTCACCCCGCCTTGGGCACACCGGCGGCGCCAAGCCCACCCTCGTCGCGTCTTCGCGTCTTCGCATGAACACCCCGCCTTCCCGCCCGCTTTAGCTGCAACGCAACATCTGCTATGGCCCTCGCCCATGCTCAACCTCAACGGCATCACCGTGCGCCTCGGCGGCCGCACGATCCTCGACGGCGCATCCGCGGCGCTGCCGCCCGGCAGCCGCGTCGGCCTGATCGGTCGCAACGGCGCCGGCAAGTCGACGCTGGTCCGCGTCATCGCCGGCATGCTGGAGCCCGACGACGGCAGCGCCGACATGCCCAAGGGCGCGCGCCTCGGCTATATCGCGCAGGAAGCCCCCTCGGGCACCGCCACGCCGTTCGACACCGTCCTCGCCGCCGACGTCGAGCGCGCCGCGCTGATGATCGAATCGGAGACGTGCGAAGACCCCGACCGGCTCGGCGACGTCTACGAGCGGCTGATCGCGATCGACGCCTATACCGCCCCGATGCGCGCCGCGCAGATCCTGCTCGGCCTCGGCTTCGACGAAGAGATGCAGCAGCGCCCGCTCGACAGCTTCTCGGGCGGCTGGAAGATGCGCGTCGCGCTCGCCGCGCTCCTGTTCTCGCAGCCCGACCTGCTGCTCCTCGACGAACCGTCGAACCACCTCGATCTCGAAGCGGTGATGTGGCTCGAGGATTTCCTCGTGAACTACAAGGCGACGATCGTCGTCGTCAGCCACGAACGCGACTTCCTCAACAACGTCGTCGACCACATCCTGCACCTGCAGAACGGCAAGATCACGCTCTACGCCGGCGGCTACGACAGTTTCGAACGCCAGCGCGCCGAGCGCATGGCGCAGCTCGCCGCCGCCAAGGCGAACCAGGACGCGCAGCGCGCCAAGCTCCAGGATTATGTCGCGCGCAACTCCGCCCGCGCCTCCACCGCCAAACAGGCGCAGAGCCGGCAGAAGATGCTGGCGAAGATGCAGCCGATCGCCGAACTCGCCAACGATCCGACTTTGTCGTTCGACTTCCCCGATCCCAGCGAGCTCAGGCCCCCGCTCATCACGCTCGACATGGCGAGCGTCGGCTATGCCGACACGCCGATCCTCAAGCGCCTCAACATGCGCCTCGACCCCGACGATCGCGTCGCGCTCCTGGGCCGCAACGGCAACGGCAAGACCACGCTCGCCCGCCTGCTCGCCGCGCAGCTGACGCCGATGGACGGCGAGATGAACGCGACCGGCAAGATGAAGGTCGGCTATTTCACCCAGTATCAGGTCGAGGAACTCGACGCCGACGACACGCCGCTCGAGCACATGACCCGCATCATGCGCGGCGCCAGCCCGGCGGCGGTGCGTGCGCAGCTCGGCCGGTTCGGCTTTTCGGGCGACAAGGCGGTGGGCAAGGTCGGCAAGATGTCGGGCGGCGAAAAGGCGCGCCTCGCCTTGGCGCTCATTACCCGCGACGCGCCGCACATGCTGATCCTCGACGAACCGACCAACCACCTCGACGTCGACGCGCGCGAGGCGCTGATCCAGGCGCTCAACGCCTATTCGGGCGCGGTCGTGCTGGTCAGCCACGATCGCCACATGCTGGAAATGACCGCCGACCGCCTCGTGCTGGTCGACGGCGGCACCGCGAAGGAATTCGACGGCAGCCTCGACGATTACATTGCCTTCGTCCTCGCCGGCGACAAGGCGCCCGAAGACAAGAAGGCCAAGAAGGACAAGGCCAAGCCGATCGACCGCGACGCCGACAAGGCGCGCCGCAAGGCGATCCGCGACGCGGAGGCGGAAATCGCCAAGCTCACCACCGAACGCAACGCGCTCGATCGCGCCATGTTCGATCCCAAGACCGCCGAACCGCGCTTCGCCAAGCTCGCCATGGGCGACCTGATGAAGCGCCGCGCCGACGCGCAGGACCGCATCGACGCGCTCGAAGCGCAATGGCTGGAAGCGACCGAGGCGCTCGAGGCGGCGTAACCGCCGCCGACGGACCCGCTACCGCAGCGGGTCCGCCCCCGGCCAGGCGAAGGCGAGGAACTGCGTCGTCTCCTCCGAATTGAAATTGTCGTCCGCCACCAGGATCAGCGTGCGCCGCCCGTCCGGCAGGCGCGGGCCCCACGCCATCCCTTCCAGATTGTCGATCAGCACGCGATCATACCGGCCGGGCAGGTCGAGCAGCACCTCACGCGTCATCGGTACCGCGGCGCAGCGCGGCAGCGCCGGGCACGACAGCACGTCGGTCGTATCGTCGGCGATCCGCGACAGCACGATCCGCGCGCGCACGCCCTGCCGCATGTCGAACGGCGCGACGCGCTCGATCGACAGGAAGCGCCGGTCGTCGATCGCCAGCAATTCCGACACACTGTAGCGCGCATCCGGCACGTCATAGACATATTGGCGCAGCGGCCGCCCGGTCCGCGGATCGAAGCGCGTCAGGCGATGGAGCGCGGGCCCATTCGCCGACCCGTCCTCATACGCCGGCACCTCGTTGATCGCGAACACGCCGCCCTTGGGCGCGACCGCCAGTCCCTCCAGCACGCCGTTCGATGCCGCCCCGCGCGTGCGATTGTCCGCGTACAGATAGGCCGACGGCACATGGTACTGCCGCAGCACACGGCCCGCCGCGTTGCTTTCGGAGATCGCCGGCTGCACCCGCAGCGCGGGGTCCTCGCTCCACGTGCCCTCGGACGACCACAGGATGTGCCCGTTCGCCAGATGCCGGATGCCTTCGGGATCGACGACCGCGCGGTCCATCGGGAAGCGCGCCCCCCGCGCGTCGCGCAGCGGTGTCTGGCGCTCGACCCGCACCGTCATCGCGCGATGCGCCGGATCGAGCCCGATCGATAGCTGATAGAAGCGCGGCGGGCGGCCATCGCCCTTGTCGTCCGATATAGCGAGATACTGGTCGCCGCGCAGCCGGTCGAGCCCCGACAGTCCGCCGATCGTGATCCCCTCGAACCGGCTGTCGAACGGAATTTGCGTCGTGCCGATCAGTTCCAGGCCCGGCTCGCCGGCGACGGCCGGCCCGGCTGACAGCATCAGCGCGCCCGCCACCATCGCCATCACGGCCCGCCCTGCCCGGTTCATGTCTGTCTCCGACGCTCGTCCATTTACACGGGCCATCGCACCCGACGTCCCGGGCCAATCATGCCGCCGCATTTTGACGGTTTTGCGTCCACCGGCGCCTGGCTCCGCCCCCGAGGCAGACCGTCCCCGCGTCGACCGGCCATGCGCCCCAACGCGGTCATCACTGCGGCCAAGGACCTGCGCCACATATCGATGGCAACGATGGCGTTGCCTATCCACCGTACGTCGATCATAAGCAACCACAGGGTTGCCAGCGTCGCAACCGTTTGGTTGCCCTGTCGGCATCCTGACGGTTGCCTGGGCAACCGGGAGGTTGCCGATGTCCATTCCGCCGTCCGTCGCCAAGCCCGTGCAGGCCGCGCGGCTGTTCGCCATTCTCGGCGATCCCACGCGGCTGCTGCTGCTCGTGACCCTACGCAGCGGCGTCGCCCGGCCGATCGCCCGGCTGGCAACGCATGCAGGCATGACCCGCCAGGCCGTCACCAAACATTTGCACCTGCTCGAACAGGCGGGCCTCGTCACCCGGACCAGCGCGGGGCGCGAAACCCACTATCGCTATGTACCAGGAACGCTCGACGTCGCACGCCAATATCTGGACGCGATCGCCGGCCGATGGGATGCCATGGCCCCACCGACGGAGCCCAACGTACCAGATCGGTAATTGCGCGCAACCCTTTTGCGGCGCGTGTCACTGACAGGCGGGGCCAATATGGTTAACGGGTACTCGAGCATGATCTGACCCGCCCACCCCTCGCCGACTTTGCTACTGCGGGCAAGGCTGCCCCTATCGCCACCGCCAGCGCGCCGCCCAAGCGAACCACAGCCACCCCCGCCATCACGCGCGCCGCTCACCAACGACGTTCAGCAACGCGCAAGATTGTACCGCGCAGATTGCCGGCGCCTCGCCCGCGAAGGATGCATGCTTATGCCGCTGCTCGCCCTGCTCCTGGTCGCCGCCTCCGGCCCCGCCGCGCCGCCGCTGCCGGCCACGATCGACCTCACCCGCCCCTTCGCCACCCGCACCCCGTGGCGCCTCGCCGCGACGCAGGGACCTGCCATCCCCGATCCGATCCTCGGCGACGGCACCGTCCCCGGCCCGGTCCACCTGTGCCTCGGTCATCCCGGTGGCACCTGCCAGCCCGATGTCGCGCGCCTGCTCACGCCAGCCAGCGGCACCGATGCCTATGCCGAGCCGCACGACCTGCTCGCCGCACGCATCGTCCACCCTCGCGACCATGCCCCGCTGCTGCTGCTCCGCGTCGGCAGCCTGCACGGCGCCAACGGCGACCAGCGCATCGCCACCGCGCTGTTCGCCTACGACCGGACCGCCGACCGCTTCACCCCCGTCTTCACGCACCAGACCGGCCGCAACAACAATCAGGAGGTGCGCTACATCGACGCCGGCCCACTCGCCGGCGACATGATCGTCGCAGAGCCGACCCGCACCGCTCCCTTCGCCTATTGGATCACCGTCAGCACGCCCGGCACCGGCGCGCACCCCTATCGACAGCTGCTCCGCTATCGCAGTAGCGTGCGCTACGGCGACGGCGATCCCCGCCCGGTCATCGATGCGGAGATGCCGGCGATCCTGCGGCACCTGCCGAAGCGATAAGCCGTCCCCGCAGGAGGCCGATCCCGATGTCCCACCATGTCGTCGCCATCGTGCCGAGCAGCGACCTCGCCGCCAGCACCGCCTTCTACGCCCGGCTGGGCTTCACCCTCGCGTCCGACTGGGGCGAATATCGCATTCTGGAGGACGGCCGCGGCTGGCACCTTCACCTGCGCAACGCGCCCGGCTGGCCGGCAAACGTCGAGGACAATCCCTTCGGCCTTTACCTCTATGTCGACGACGTCGACGCGATCGCCGACCGGGTGCGCGAGCTCATCATCCTGCCCGACACGCCCCACGCCACCCCCTGGGGCACCTACGAATTCGCGGTCAGCGACCCCACCGGCGTCCTCGTCCGCATCGGCCGCGTCTTGGGCTGACGCGGCGGCGCGTCGATCCGCCCGCCCCAAACGTCATCCCAGCGTGCGGATGACGCTTGGGCACAGCAGCCATCCTTCACACCGTCACACGCATCGCCCATCGCCCAGCAAAAAGGGCGCACCGGTTGCCCGCCACGCCCTCACGGTCTGCCAGTCGCGATCGGGGGCTTAGCCCTCGGCGCTATCCTCAGCCTCGCCGCCCGGCGCGGGGCGTTCGAACCACGCCTCCACCTCGCCGGTCAGCTTGATCGTCAGCGGGCGGCCGTGGCGGTCGACCTTCTTGCCCAGCGCGACGCGGATCCAGCCGGCGGCGCGGTCATATTCCTCGACGTCGTGGCGCTGCTTGCCCTTGAAGCGGATACCGATGCCGCGCTCCAGCGCGGGCTGGTCGAAATACGGGCTCGACGGGTCGGTCGACAGGCGATCGGGGGGCGTATCGGTCATCCGCGCGCGCTTAACGCCAATGGCGCGCGCCCGCCACGAAAAAGCGGCGCGGGCATCGCTGCCCACGCCGCCTTCCCGACGAAAACGCTGCTATCAGTAGCCGTAGCCATATCCGTAGGACGGATAATTGTAGTTATAGTAGCGCTCGCGCACCACGACCCTCGGCGGGGGCGGAGGCGGCGCATAATAGCGGTCTTCATACACGACGCGCGGCGGGGGCGGCGGCGCATCATAATAATAGCCGCGATCGTAATAGCGCGGGCGGTTGCTGCTCGCGATCGCCGCACCGATGCCCAGGCCCAGCACACCGCCCAGCAGCGCACCGGCAACGGCATCTCCGCCACCACGATTATAATGACGATAGCCGCCCCAGCGCTGCGCATCGGCCGGCGCCGCGGCGGTCAGCGCGGTGGCGGCGAGCGCCACACCCAATCCTGCCTTCTTCAAAAACCCGTTCATGACGAACCTCCTCACTGACGACGTCCGGGTTGGGCCAAACGCACAACGGTCCGAGCGTGTTGCCAGTGCTCTAGGTGATTCGGGCTGAACCGAGCCGGAATGCGGCGTTCATCCGGGGTTTACCGTCCGCCCGGACACATATGTTCACGAAGACGACACAATCCGCGCTTAGTCGCGCGACAGCCGCAGGGGGCGCCATCCGATACGACGGGCATTCGCGAACGGGATCACCCGCGCGCCTGCCATGCGAACATGGTCCCCTCGCGCCAGACCATAAAGGGGAATTTCGTGACGTCTCACCTGTTCAAGACCATGCTGCTGCTCGGCGCCGCCGGCCTCGCCGCGCCCGCCCTCGCCCAGACGGCGCCTGCGCCCGTTCCCGCCCCGGCCGATGCCGCGCCGCAGGCCGACACCGGCGATCTCGGCGACATCGTCGTCACCGCCGAACGCCGGGCCGAAAACTTGCAGCGCGTGCCGATCTCGGTCGCCGTCGTCGGCGGGCCGGAACTGCGCAATCTCCAGTCGGGCGGCGAAGACATTCTCGCGCTGTCGGGCCGCGTCCCCGGCCTCTATGCCGAAACCACCACCGGCCGCATCTTCCCGCGCTTCTACATCCGCGGTTTGGGTAACATAGACTTTTATCTGGGCGCCAGCCAGCCAGTCTCCATCATCCAGGACGATGTTGTTCTGGAGCATGTCGTCCTGAAGTCCAATCCCGTGTTCGACGTTCAGCAAGTCGAAGTCTTGCGCGGACCGCAGGGTTCCTTGTTCGGTCGCAACACGACCGCCGGTATCATTAAGTTCGACACGATCAAACCTTCACAAACCTGGCAGGGTCGCGTGTCGGCGTCGGCCGGCAGCCTCGGCACCTTCACCTATGACGCCGGCGTCGGCGGCCCGATCGTGGCTGATAAGGTCGCCGTCCGTCTGTCGGGCCTGATGCAGCATCGCAACGACTGGGTCGACAACACCTTCGCCGGCTACAGCGCCGACAGCACGCGCACGCCGCAGAAGAATGCGATGGGCGGCTTCACCGAAAAGGACGTGCGCCTCCAGGTCCTGCTGACGCCGACCGACGCTTTCTCGGTCAACGTCTCGGGCCATGCGCGCGGCTATCACGGCACCTCGACGATCTTCCATCGCGCGGCGCTGAAGAAGGGCTCCAACTCGGTTTCGGCCGAACCGCGCGACCGCATCGCGCTCGACGAGGGCAACGACAACCCGCAGGATTACGACACCTACGGCACGTCGGTGAACGCCGCCTATGACTTCGGGCCGGTCACGCTCACCTCGATCAGCGCCTACGAGACGACCTCGGGCTACAGCCGCGGCGATACCGATGGCGGTGCGGCGGTGAACTATCCGTTCAACGGCCGTCCCAACGGCTACGGGCAGAGCCAGGGTAACATCCGCGCGCTCGGCCAGTACACGCAGGAAGTCCGCCTCGCGTCGGCCGCAGGCCAGCGTTTCACCTGGCAAATCGGTGGATTCTACTTCAACCAGAAGGACACCACCGAGTTCTACCAACGCTCCTACTTCCTGACCGGCCCGGATGCCCTTGGAAACACGCGCAATCCCAACAACTGGGTGCGCCTGCGCGACGTCAACACCAGTTGGGCGGCCTTCGGTCAGGCGAGCTTCAAGGTGACGCCGGACTTCACCATCACCGGCGGCGCGCGCTATACCGAGGACCTCAAGAAGACCGCGCTCGTAAAGCCGGTCTTCAACGCCGCGGGCACCGCCAGCCTGTTCCCCGCGACCGCGCCGACGTCGGTGCGCCTCGAGGGCAAGGAGCCGAGCTGGGACCTCTCGGCGCTCTACGCGATCGACGGCCAGAACAGCGTCTACGCCCGCGTCGCGCGCGGCTTCCGCGGTCCGACGATCCAGGGCCGCTCGGCGGTGTTCAACTCGCCGTTCACCACCGCGAACAGCGAAACGATCACTTCGTGGGAAGTCGGGTCGAAGGGCCTGTTCCTCGATGGCCGCCTGCGCGTCAATTCGTCGCTGTTCACCTATGTCGTCAACGACATCCAGCTGAACGGCAATGACGTGAACGGCAACGGCGTGCTGTTCAACGCCGACAAGGCCCGCGCCTATGGCGTCGAGATCGACAGCGAATTCCGCCCGATCCCGAACCTGACGTTGACCCTCGGCGCCAGCGCATTGGCCTCGAAGATCCGCGACAAGCGGGTCTATGCGCAGGTCTGCATCCTCAATGGCGTGGTCGTCTGCACCGTGCAGAATCCGACGATCAAGGTCGGCGCCAACACCTTCGCGGCGGTCGACGGCAACCCGCTGCCCAACGCCCCGCGCTGGAACCTCGACGCCACCGCGCGCTACGACGTGCCGCTGTCGAACGGCGGCAAGCTGTTCGCCGCGACCGACTGGAACATTCAGGGTTATACGAACTTCGTGCTCTACAAGACCGCGGAATTCTATTCGAAGGGCAATTTCGAAGGCGGCCTGAAGATCGGCTACACCACGCCGGACGACAATTACGAAATCGCCGCCTTCGCGCGCAACATCACCAACGAAAAGAACCTGAAGGGCGTGATCGAAAACTATATGGCCGCGGTGTTCAACGAACCGCGCATCATCGGCGTCTCGGTCAGCGGCCGGTTCCGGTAAGCAATTTGACCTGACCTAAAAGCAGGGGCGGCACCACAAGGCGCCGCCCCTTTTTTTGCGCCCCGTCGTCGCCCCAATCACACCGTCACCCCGGACTCGTTCCGGGGTCCACCGGGCCGCCAGGGGGCGGCAAGAGGCGCAAAACGCCCCTCGCCGCGGACCGAACCCCGGAACGCGTCCGGGGGTGACGAAGGTCGGGACACCTTCCACCCGCCCCATCGGCGAGCGCCCACGCCCGACAAGCGATCGCCACCGACGGCATGAGGCGGCACGTCGCCGATTCTGGCCCCCTCCCCGTCACCCCGGGCTTGACCCGGGGTCCCGCTTCTTCTTCTCCGCCGCGCCTAAAAGCGGGACCCCGGGTCAAGCCCGGGGTGACGGATCGGGCAGGATCACCGGTCCGCCCGCCCCACCGCACACAAAAAAAGAGGGCGTCCGATCGCTCGGACGCCCCCTTCTCAAACTCAAACCCGAAAGCGTTACGCCGCCATCTTGGCGCGCGACGCCTTCTTGCGCTCGTGCGGATCCAGGTGGCGCTTGCGCAGGCGGATCGACTTCGGCGTCACTTCGACCATTTCGTCGTCGTCGATGTACGCAATCGCCTGTTCCAGCGTCATCTTCTTCGGCGGGGTCAGGCGGATCGCATCGTCCTTGCCGCCCGATGCGCGGAAGTTCGTCAGCTGCTTCGCCTTCATCGGATTGACCTCCAGGTCATCCGTCTTGGCGTTCTCGCCGATGATCATACCCTCGTACAGCGCCTCGCCATGGCCGACGAACAGAATGCCGCGGTCCTCGAGCGGACCCAGCGCATAGCTGTTCGCTTCACCAGCCCCGTTCGAGATCAGCACGCCGTTCTTGCGGCCTTCGATCTGGCCCTTGTGCGGGCCATAACGCTCGAACAGCCGGTTCATGATGCCGGTGCCGCGCGTGTCCGACAGGAACTCGCCGTGGTAGCCGATCATGCCGCGGCTGGGCGCCGAGAAGGTGATGCGCGTCTTGCCGCCGGTCGACGGACGCATGTCGGTCAGCTCGGCCTTCCGCAGGTTCATCTTCTCGACGACGGTGCCCGAATGCTCCTCGTCCACGTCGATGATGACGGTTTCGTACGGCTCGGTCTTCTTGCCGTCCTCGTCCTCACCGAACAGCACGCGCGGGCGGCTGATGCCCAGCTCGAAGCCTTCGCGGCGCATCGTCTCGATCAGCACACCCAGTTGAAGCTCGCCGCGGCCGGCGACTTCGAAGCTGTCGCGATCGGCGGCTTCGGTCACCTTCACCGCGACGTTCGATTCCGCCTCGCGGAACAGGCGGTCGCGGATCATGCGGCTCGTCACCTTGCTGCCCTCGCGACCCGCCATCGGCGAATCGTTCACCGCAAAGCGCATCGACAGCGTCGGCGGATCGATCGGCTGCGCGTGCAGCGGCTCGCTGACGGTCGTGTCGGCGATCGTGTTGGCGACCGTCGCGACGGTCAGGCCGGCGAGGCTGATGATGTCGCCCGCGCTCGCTTCGTCCACCGGCACGCGATCGAGCCCGCGGAACGACAGGATCTTCGACGCGCGGCCCGTCTCGATGATGTTGCCGTCGGCGTCGAGCGCGTGGATCGCCTGGTTGGTCTTCACCGTGCCCGAATTGACGCGACCCGTCAGGATGCGGCCCAGGAAATTGTCGCGGTCGAGCAGCGTCACCAGGAAGGTGAACGGCGCGTCCTTGTCGAGGTTGGGCGGCGGCACGTGGTTGACGATCGTCTCGAACATCGGGATCAGCGTGCCTTCGCGCGCGTCCATGTCGGTCGAGGCATAGCCGTTGCGGCCGCTAGCGTAGAGAACCGGGAAGTCCAGCTGCTCGTCATTCGCGTCGAGCGACACGAACAGGTCGAACACCTCGTCCAGCACCTCTTGGATGCGCGCGTCGGGGCGGTCTACCTTGTTGACGACGACGATCGGCTTCAGGCCCAGCGCCAGCGCCTTGCCGGTCACGAACTTCGTCTGCGGCATCGCGCCTTCCGACGAGTCCACCAGCAGCACGACGCCGTCGACCATGGAAAGAATACGTTCGACCTCACCACCGAAGTCGGCGTGGCCCGGCGTGTCGACGATGTTGATGCGCACGGTCTCGCCGCCACCCGGAGGCGCCCAGTCGACCGAGGTCGGCTTGGCGAGAATGGTGATCCCGCGCTCCTTTTCGAGGTCGTTCGAATCCATCGCGCGCTCTTCGACACGCTGGTTGTCGCGGAAGGTGCCGGACTGGCGGAAGAGCTGATCGACCAGCGTCGTCTTGCCGTGATCGACGTGCGCGATGATCGCCACGTTGCGGAGGCTCATGGGAATTCCTGATCTATAGGGTATCGCGGGCGCCCATAGCCGAAATGTTGCGTCGCGGGAAGGGGCGGCGGCGGGGATGGATGACGGAATGATCCTTGCGCCTATCATCGCGCGCGCCCCCGCCGCCGCCGTACGAGCCGAAACCTATTTGAGCTTCACCGCGTGCAGACCCGTCTTGGTGGAAATGATCAGATATCCATCCGGCGTGATGGCCAGGTTGCCGCCGAATGCCGTTGTCCAGGTTGGCGCTGGATTACCGCCGTTCAGATCCACGGCAAACGTCGTTGCCGCATTCGCGACGAACAGATGGCTGTCGGTGACGACCACATTGCTGGTCAGGTTACCGCTGCCGCCCACGTTGATCGAGCTCGTGACCAAGCCGGTGAGCACATCGATCACGTCGACCATCGTGCTGGAGGACCGGACGGCATAGATTTTGCCACCCCGGACTGCAGGCTGTCCAGTATAGCTATAACTGGTACGCCACATTGGCTTGGCGGCATTGAGGGCGAAACCGATAAGCGGCAACGATTTACCGAACATATAATTGTCTGCATAGGTAAATACGTGGCCATTACCGTCCAGCATCGGAGCGCCGTCATATTCCCCGAAGTAACTTATGTAATTTTGCGAAAAGAACGGGTTTTGAATGCTTTGCAGAAGATTTCCATCCCGACCTAGGATCGAAAGCGACCCAACGCGGAAAAAGTAGACGTATTTTTGATCGACGGCGACACTCTCCCCCTGCATGACATAGCCGCCATACTGCGTACTGTCCAAGTTACGCCAGATTTTGTCTCCCGTGGCGGCGTTCGCGGCGAACACGACGTTGCCATAATACCCTGATGTGAAAAACAATTCATCTCCAACGGGCGTTACGACGCTACCGTTACTGAATTGTGCATCGTACGTTACCGTACTGACGTACCCACCGTTCGAAGCATTGATCACCTGAAACGGTGCGGCAGATGATGTGTTATTCGGCGCCATCGATATTACGCGACCATTCGCGTAGGCTGGACCGAATGGCATCGTATTTGGGTAAACATTGTTTCCGCCAAGATCGAAACCCCACAGCGACGCGCCGCTCGTGGTCGATACGGCCTGCGTGTAGATGTGGCCGTCCGCCTGCAGCACATTGTAGAATACGCTTCCCGCCCGTGCCGCGACATCGCTAGGAGGTTTGGGAGTCGTAATCGTCCAGGCGTCGGCGAATTTTGCGGCTGTATAGCTCCCGGCAACATAACCCGTATGTCCCGGGTCACCCTGCAGGGTCGACCAATTGCCATCGCTGGGGATGGGGGAGGAGATCGGCAGCGTTGCCGATGTCGGCGTCGGGGTTGGAGTCGGCGCTGGAGTGGGCGTGGGCGTAGGAGCGGGTGTCGGCGTCGGGGTGGGCGCCGGCGTAGGGGCTGGCGAGGGAGCCGGTGTAACGCTCACCGCCCCACCCGCGCTTGATCCATCGCTACCGCCGCATGCGGTCACCAAAGCGAGCAGGGGAAGCAACCCCAATTTCGAATATTTCATATATCCCCCGATAATGACCATTCGAGTGAAGGGTCTTCGCAACATTACCAGCCGAAAATGGATCGACAAGCATTCGACAACGTCGGTCGACGATTTTACTATCGAGAGCTTTTCGCTCGCGCGCGCTTGCAATATTTATCGGCTCGTTGTTGATAATAATGCTAAAGTCCTCCCTTGGGCCTTCAACGGGGGTGAGCCGCCGGATCGGGCGCGATCGTTCCAAAGGGGCGCATGGCCGCCATATTCTTCGATCGTCACCGACGACCAAGTGGACGCCAACCTCCCACCGTATCGCAACCCCGCTGTCCTACACGCCCCCAATCCGCTATACCGCCGCCATGGCCACGCCCACCCTCGCCCTGCCTTCCGTCGGCAGGCGCAGCACAGGTGGCGTTTCCGGACGTAACGTACCGTCCACTTCGTCCACTTCCGCGATCCGAATCACCCCCGGCATCGAGCACAAGCGTATTATTCCAATGACACACTTGAACCCCGCCCCTGCAACCGGCACATTGCGGGGCAACGGGCCGATGCCCGCTGGAGGACGATGATGGCGACGAGCGCCGATACCTTGAGCGCACCTACGCAACCGGGGCTGGTGCTGACCCCGCCCGATCCCGTGCCGACCGTGCAGGCGGAGCGCGCCGCCGGGCTCGTGCCGATCGACGACGCCAAGAAGACGCAGCTCGAAACCCGCGTCGACACTTTCGTCCGCGATCTCGTCGCCGAGGACGTCAACAGCCCCGAATTCGGCAAGCGCGTCGATGCCATCACCGCGATGGGCGCGAAGGAAATTCGCGAGGCGGCGGGCCAGTCGAACCGCTTCCTCGATCGCCCGATCCGCGCGATGGACAAGGAGAGCGGCGTCGGCGCCGATCTCGCCCAGCTACGCCGCGTGATCGAAGACCTCGATCCCGGCCGCAAGGGCGCGCTCAGCGGCCCCAAGAAGATTTTCGGCATCATCCCCTTCGGGTCGAAGATGCGCGACTATTTCGAAAGCTATCAGTCGTCGCAGACGCACATCAGCGCGATCCTGAAGAACCTTGCGTCCGGCAAGGACGAGCTGCTGATGGACAATGCCGCGATCGATACCGAGCGCGCCAATCTGTGGGGCGCGATGGGGCGCCTCGAACAGATGATCCACCTCAGCAAGTCGATGGACGCCAAGCTGGAGGAGACGGCTGCCGACCTCGACCACACCGACCCCGCCAAGGCGAAGGCGATCCGCGAAACCGCGCTGTTCTACACGCGCCAGCGCACGCAGGACCTGCTGACGCAGATGGCAGTGACGGTGCAGGGCTATCTCGCGCTCGACCTCGTCAAGAAGAACAACGTCGAGCTGGTGAAGGGCGTCGATCGCGCCAGCACCACGACCGTCTCGGCGCTGCGCACCGCGGTGACGGTGGCGCAGGCGCTGACCAACCAGAAACTGGTGCTGGAATCGATCACCCAGCTCAACACGACGACCGCCAACATCATCGATTCGACCGGCAAGCTGCTGCGTAGCAACACCGCCGCGATCCACGAACAGGCCGCCGCCTCGACCATCCCGCTCGAAACGCTGCAACGCGCCTTCCAGAACATCTACGACACGATGGACGCGATCGACACGTTCAAGATCAAGGCGCTCGATTCGATGAAGACCACCGTCACCGCGCTCGGCAGCGAGGTGGAGAAGTCGAAGGGCTATATCGCGCGGGCGGAGGGCGCCGCGCAGGGGGCGCTGAAGGGTCCATCGACCGACAGCTATCGCCTGGAGTCGCTGTGAGACTGGCATGACCGAGGTCGACGAACAGATCGCCCGCGCCCGCGCGACGATGGCCCGGATCAGCGAGGACTATCGCGGGCCGGTCGCCGAAAAGCTCGGCACCGTGTATCGCGCGCACGGCAAGCGGCTGAAGCGCAAGGCGGTGGGTGTCGGCACGCGCTTCGCGATCATCTGCGCCGTCAACGCGATCATTCTGATCGCCGCGGCGGTGGCGGGGATGGTCGTGCCGCTTGGGCTGTTCGGCGGGCTGGCCGTGCTGCTGCTGATGGCGGCGGTGACGATCGCGATCGCCATCGCGCCGGCCGCCCGAGCGCCGAGCGAAAAGGTGCTGCGCGAAACCGACATCAAGACGTTGCCCGCCAAGACCGAACGCTGGCTCGATGCGCAGCGCCCGATGCTGCCTGCGCCGGCACGCGGGCTGGTCGACCAGATCGGCGTCCGCCTCGAAACGCTGTCGCCGCAGCTCGGCCGGCTCGATGGCCGCGAGGAAGAGGCCTATGAGGTCCGCCGCCTGATCGGCGAACAGCTGCCCGCCTTCGTCACCGATTACGCGCGCGTTCCCGAACCGCTGCGCCGCGTCGAGCGCAACGGCCGCACGCCCGACGCCGAACTCGTCGCCGGCCTCAAGCTGATCGAGCAGGAAATCGCCGACATGACCGCCCGGCTGGCCCAGAGCGACCTCGACAGCCTGTCGACGCGCGGTCGCTATCTGGAGATCAAATATCGCGACGAGGGTGGCGATCGACCATGATTGCTGGAATAAACCAGTCACGGTCGCGACTTGCCTGTTGGGGCCGACTGGGCCATGCCCGAATCCATGGCTGATGACTCCCAGCACCCCACTGAACGCACCGCGTCCGACGCGCCATTGACCGGACAGGCGACCGGGGTCCCCTCCGCCGGCACGATCGACAGCGGTCACGACGACCCGATCGGCCGCCCGGGTCTGCATCACTGGCGCGAAAGCACGATCACGCGCCCCGGCCTCGACGATCGCGGCAACGTCTTCTTCGCCGCGATCGAGATGACGCGGATGCCGATGATCCTGACCGATCCCAATCAGGACGACAATCCGATTGCCTTCGCCAACAAGGCGTTCCTCGACCTGACGGGGTATGAGGAAGCCGAGGTGTTGGGCCGTAACTGCCGCTTCCTGCAAGGGTCGCAGACCGATCGCGGCGCCGTCGCCGAACTGCGCGAGGCGATCGAGGCCCGCCAGTCGATCGCGCTCGAACTGCTCAACTACCGCCGCGACGGCTCGCCGTTCTGGAACGCGGTGTTCATCGGCCCGGTTTACGACGTCGAGGGCAACCTCCTCTATTTCTTCGCCAGCCAGCTCGACGTCACGCGCCGCCGCAATGTCGAACAAAGCTATCGCCAGGCGCAGAAGATGGAATCGATCGGCCAGCTCACCGCCGGCCTCGCGCACGATTTCAATAATCTGTTGCAGGTGGTGAACGGCAACCTCGACCTGCTGTCCGCCGTCACCGACAGCGACAAGGCCAAGCGCTACGTCGCCGCGGCGCAGTCGGCCGCCGAACGCGGCGCCAAGCTCACCCGCCAGCTGCTCGCCTTCGCCCGCAAGACGCGGCTCGAACCGCGTGCGATCGATCTCAGCCACCTCGTCACCGAGTTCAGCGAGGTGATCGAAAGCTCGGTGTCGAAATACGTCGACCTGCACCTCAGCCTGCGCCGCGGGCTGCCGCATGTCGTGGTCGATCCCGATCAGCTCGAAATGGCGCTGCTCAACATCGTCAACAACGCCCGCGACGCCATGCCCAATGGCGGCGAGGTGACGATCGGGACGCGTCGCCTGTCGCTCACCCCCGAAACCGCACGCGAACTGGCGCCCGGCGACTATGTCGTGCTCGAGGTGAAGGACGAAGGCACGGGCATGCCGCCCGAGGTGCTGGAGCGCGCGGTCGAACCGTTCTTCACGACCAAGGGCGTCGGTCAGGGCACGGGGCTAGGCCTCGCCATGGCCAGCGGGTTCCTGCGCCAGTCCGGCGGGCGCCTCGACATCGAGAGCGAAGACGGTCGCGGCACCAGCGTCATGATGATCTTCCCCGTCGCGCGCCCCTCCGAAGAGGCGGGCACGTCCGATGCCAGCGTCGACGCGCTAAACGCGGCGCCGGCGCAGCCGCGTGGCTATGTCGAACATGTGCTGATCGTCGAGGACAATGACGAAGTGCTGGCCGTCGCGAGCGAGATCCTGACGAGCGCTGGTTATCGCGTCACTACCGCGATCAGCGGCGAACAGGGCCTCAAGACCTTCGAAAAGGTCCATCCCGACAATCATATCGACCTGCTGTTCACCGACTTGGTGATGCCGGGCGGCATGAATGGCCTGATGCTCGCCGATGCGGTGATGGAGCGCGATCCCAGCGTCTCGGTGCTGCTGACCACAGGCTATAACGAGGAACTGGTCGTTAATGGCCCGCGTAAGCGCGCCACCGACGTGCTCAGCAAGCCCTATCGCCGTACCGAACTGCTCGATCGCGTCCGCCAGGCACTCAACCGGCGCGGCAGCGGCGGTCCGCGGCGGACGCCATCGGACTTCGGGGCGGCACAGGCCTGATCATCGGGGGGATGGTGGGCGCTGACGGGCTCGAACCGCCGACCCTCTCGGTGTAAACGAGATGCTCTACCAACTGAGCTAAGCGCCCCCTCTCGGGGATGTCCGCCCTGCCAAAGCCGGAGCGGAACCGCAAGAGGGAAGCGCACTCACGCCTTCCGCGCCGCCACCAGATAGGCGCGCATCGCCTCGCTGGCCCGAGGAGACAGGGTCATGAAGGCGCGGCGGCGGTCGACGGGATCGGGGTGGCGGACGAACAGGCCCATGTCGGTCATGCGGGCGATCCAGCGCAGCGCGGTGGTCGGCGCGACACCGGCGGCGATACACAGGCTGGACACGCTGACGCGATTGCCCTCGAGCTCGGCGGCGAACAGGTCGAGCAGCATGTCCCACGCCGGGTCCTCGAACAGCCCCTCGCCGATGAACTGGCCGAAGAAGCGGCTGCGGGACTGGCGCAACTGGATGACGCGGCGCACCTCCTGCGGCGTGACGACCTGACCGCCGGGCGCAGGCTCGCTGGCGAAGCTGCGGCGGCGATCGGCGAGGTCGCGGGTGCCCGGGCCAGCCTCCGCCGGCGCGGTATGGGAGAGGAGGCCGGCGGTGATGCGTGAGATTTGCGCGATCCCTTCGGCCATCCGTCGGATGTGCTGGTCGTCGGACTCGGCGCCCTGCGGGCTGTAGGCGTGGCGATCGTCCTCGACCCGGTCGGGCATGCTGTCGTTCAGCATCAGCGCCCGGGGCAGTGCCGCCTGAGCCAACGCCAGCGCGCGCTGCGGAATGGTGGCGTCGCAGAGCAATTCGACGGGGGCATCCATCAAATGGCGGGCGACGAGATCGATCTGGCCCGGCCCGAAGGTGACGACGCCGCGCGTCTCCATGGTGTCGAGGAAGCGGCAGAGCGTGGGCAGCGCCTGTTCCAGCCGTTCGGGCGCCACGCCGCCCGCCTCCGCCAGCACAACGGGCGCGGCGACGACGGCGGCGAGGCCCGCCTCCACCTCGGCCCAGGCGATGCGCCGCATCGGGCGCCCCCCGGCGGCAGCGATCGCCGCGTCGGCGGCATCGCCCATGTCGCTGTCGGCGATCAGCAGCATCGCGCGGCCGCGGTGTCTGTAGCAGCCGGCACCGCCCTGCCCCGCCCATTCGGTAAACGTCGCCTTCCCCATGGCGGCACGATACGCGGGCCGGGGACGGGATCGCGGTCAGTCACCTCCATTTCCGAGGTAAATGGCACGCAAATGCCAATTACATCCAAAATGGAGACACCCGCCGCCATCAGTCGAGCGCCTTGACGATCTCCTCCACCATCTTCTTCGCGTCGGCGAGCAGCATCATGGTATTGTCCATGTAGAACACGTCGTTATCGACCCCGGCATAGCCGACGCCGCCCATCGAGCGCTTGATGAACAGCACGGTCTTCGCCTTTTCGACGTCGAGCACCGGCATGCCGTAGATCGGCGAGGATTTGTCCGTTTTGGCCGCCGGGTTGGTGACGTCGTTGGCACCGATGACGAAGGCGACGTCGGTCTGCGCGAATTCGGAGTTGATGTCCTCCAGTTCGAACACCTCGTCATAGGGCACGTTCGCTTCGGCCAGCAGCACGTTCATATGGCCCGGCATGCGGCCCGCGACGGGGTGGATCGCGTATTTCACGCGGACGCCATGCTCCTTCAGCTTGTCGGCCATTTCGCGAAGCACGTGCTGTGCCTGCGCGACCGCCATGCCGTAGCCAGGCACGATGACGACCTGTTCGGCCTGGCTCATCAGGAAGGCGGCGTCTTCCGCCGAGCCACGCTTCCACGGGCGATCGACCTTGTCGCCGCCGCCGCCCGCCGCGGCCTCAGCGCCAAAGCCGCCGGCGATGACGCTGATGAAGCTGCGGTTCATCGCGCGGCACATGATGTAGCTGAGGATCGCGCCCGACGAGCCGACCAGCGCACCGGTGATGATCATCGCGCTGTTGTGGAGCGTGAAGCCCATCGCCGCGGCCGCCCAGCCCGAATAGCTGTTGAGCATGCTGACGACGACGGGCATATCCGCGCCGCCGATCGGGATGATGAGCAGGAAGCCGATCGCGAAGCTGAGGATCGTGATCGTCCAGAAGATCCAGGGGCTCTGGTCCTGCGTGAAATAGGCGACGAGCAGCAGGATCGCGGCCAACACGGCGAGGTTGATGGCGTGGCGGCCAGGCAGCAGGATGGGCTTGCCGCCCATGTTGCCGTTCAATTTCAGGAAGGCAATGACGCTGCCTGAAAAGGTGATCGCACCGATCGCGACGCCAAGGCCCATCTCGACGCGGCTGACGCCATGGATGACGGCAAAGGGCTGGCCGATCATCGGGATCACCATGTCGGCGATGCCGAAGGCGATGGGGTTGAGGAAGGCGGCGCAGGCGACGAGCACGGCGGCCAAGCCGACGAGGCTGTGGAAGGCGGCGACGAGCTGCGGCATCGCGGTCATCGCGATACGGCGCGCGGTGGTAATGCCGATGACCGCGCCGATGCCGATGGCGGCGAGGATTTCGAGCATCGTGACGTAATCGACGCGGCTGAGGATCGCCGTGTAATCATAGGTCGGCGTCGCGCCGGTCACGAGCAACTGGTCGATCGGCACATGCGTCACCAGCGTCGTGACCACGGCGATGGTCATGCCGATCATGCCGAAGCGGTTGCCGCGCTGGCTGGACGTCGGCGACGACAGGCCGCGCAAGGCGAGGATGAAGCACACCCCGGCGATCAAATAGGCGAGCGCCGCGAACGAGCTGCCGGCGGTTGCGTGTTCCATGTCCCCGTATCCCCCTTCGTCACCCCGGCCTTGAGCCGGGGTCCCGCTGTCTTGTCCCGCCGTCAGAATAAGCGGGACCCCGGCTCACGGACCCCATCAAAGTAATACTTTGATGGGACCCCAAGGCCGGGGTGACGAATTGCCTAGTGTTTGACCGGCGCCGGCCGGTCCTTCTTCTTGTACATGGCGAGCATGCGGCTGGTGACCGCGAAGCCGCCGAAGATATTGATGCTGGCCAGCACCACGCCCAAGAGCCCCAGCCATTTCGACGAGGCGCTGCCCGCCGCCGCACCGGCGATCAGGGCGCCGACGATGATGACGCTGGAGATGGCGTTGGTCACCGCCATCAGCGGCGTGTGGAGCGCCGGCGTGACCGACCAGACGACATAATATCCAACAAAGCAGGCCAGCACGAAAATCGAGAGGATCGCGACGAAGTCCATGATTCAGCTCCCGACCGTTTCGGCGCGGCGTACCGGCGCTTCCAAAGTGGACAAAGTGAGCGAAACGGTATCCCCCTGTTTGCCATACCGCGAACCCGAACGGTTCGTCGTGATGGAACGGAGGCACGATTCGCGGTTCATAGCCGCAAGACTAGGCTGTTTCACCGCGTGTAGGACAGCCCCCCTCATGCGCCGAGCAGCCGGGCGTTCACCACCTGCCCGTCTTTGGTCAAACGGACGGCATCGCCGATCTCGGCGTCGAGCACCGGGCGGCCGGTCTCCTTGTCCCAGAAGGTCGAGAGGAAGTTGTAGAGGTTGCGGCTGAACAACGCCGACGCGTCGGCGGGCAGACGGCCCGCGACGTTGCGATGCCCGACGATCGTCACGCCGTGGCGCTCGACGATCTCGCCCACCACCGCGCCTTCGACATTGCCGCCCTGTTCGACGGCGAGGTCGACGATGACGCTACCAGGGCGCATGCTGGCGACCTGCGCATCGCTGATCAGGCGTGGCGCCGGGCGGCCGGGGATCAGCGCCGTGGTGATGACGATATCCTGCTTGGCGATATGCGACGACACGAGCTCGGCCTGCGCCGCCTTATAGTCGTCGCTCATCTCGCCGGCATAGCCGCCGGCGCCTTCGCCTTCGATGCCCTTCACATTCTCGACGAAGATCGGCTTGGCGCCGAGGCTCTGGATCTGTTCCTTGGTGGCGGAGCGCACGTCGGTGGCGGAGACTTGCGCGCCGAGGCGCCGCGCGGTGGCGATCGCCTGCAAGCCGGCGACGCCGACGCCCATCACGAACACCTTGGCGGCGCTCACCGTACCGGCCGCGGTCATCATCATCGGGAAGGCTCGGCCATATTCGGCCGCGGCGTCGAGCACCGCTTTGTATCCCGCGAGGTTCGACTGCGACGACAATATGTCCATCGACTGCGCGCGGGTGATGCGCGGCATGAATTCCATCGCCAGCGCTTCGTAGCCGGCGGCGGCATAAGCGTCGATTCGCGCACGGTCCCCGAAGGGGTTGAGGCCGGCGACGATCCACGCGCCGGCCGCAGCGCCCGTCAGACCGGCGGGATCGGGGCCCTGCACGCCGAGGATGATGTCCGCGCCGGCGAGCGTGCTCGCGCGGTCGGCGACGCTGGCGCCGACATCGGCATAGGCCTGATCGGCATAACGGGCGGCGGCACCGGCGCCGGTTTCCACCGCGACGGTCGCACCCAGAGCGATGAATTTCTTGGCGGTTTCCGGCGTGGCGGCAACGCGCCGCTCGCCGTCAACATGTTCCTTAAGGACGGCGATCTTCATGTCGGCGGGCGCTCAGGCGATCAGCCAGATCACCAGCGCGGCGATCACCGCACAGGCGATGGCGCCCCAGAACAGCATCTTCGTGACGCTCGAATAGGTCGCCACATGCGCCTTCATGTCACCGTTGCCGGCCATCATCCAACCCCTGTTTGCCTGTGGCGCCTTCGCCCCTGTTGCACGATCACTGCCCGCAAAGCGCCATGGGCGTCAAGGCAAGGTACGCCTGCACCGGCTTAAGCCCGCCTTTACTCCGGGTGTGTATCGCTTGCCCCGAACCGGGACGGAAAACCTTATGACGCGCAACGGGCAGCGGCTGCTTCTGCTGATCGACGACGAACCTGCGCAGCGGCGATTGGTGTCGGCGCTGGCCGCGCGTGCCGGCTGGCGATCGATCTTCGCCGCTGATGGCGAGATGGCGCTGGCACAGCTCGGCACGCAGGACGGGATGCAGCTGGACGCAATCCTGCTCGACCATTGGGCGCCCGATGCCGATGCCGGCCCGCTGATCGCCGAGCTGCGCGAACGACGCCCGGCTTTGCCGATCCTGATGCTGACCGCCAACGGATCGGTCGCGCATGCCGTCGCGGCAATGCGCGCTGGCGCGACCGATTTCCTGGTGAAGCCGCTGGCGCCCGAACGCCTGCTCGCCGCGCTGGAGGCGGCCGTGGCGGGCACGGCGGCGGGGGAATTGCGCCCGCTGACCGAAAAGATTCCGGCGCTGCTGGCGTTCGACGAGATCGTCGGCTCCTCGCCCGATTTCCGCGCCGCGCTCGCCATCGCCGCCAAGGCGGCGCGGGCGCGTGTGCCGGTGCTGGTGGAGGGCGAAAGCGGCGTCGGCAAGGAAGTGGTCGCCGATGCGATTCATGCCGCCTCGCCGCGATCCAAGAAACCGATGGTCACCGTCAATTGCGGGGCGATCCCGGCGAACCTCGTCGAATCCGAATTGTTCGGGCATGAAAAGGGCGCGTTCACCGGCGCGTTCGAGCGCAAGATCGGCAAGTTCGCGGATGCCGACGGCGGCACCATCCTGCTCGACGAAGTCGGCGAAATGCCGCTCGAGGCGCAGGTGAAGCTGCTGCGCGTGCTGCAATCGGGCGAGATCCAGCCGATCGGCGCGCGTCATGCGCGGCAGGTGGACGTGCGCGTGATCGCCGCGACCAACAAGACGCTGCTCGACGAGGTTGCCGCCGGGCGCTTCCGCGAGGACCTCTATTACCGGCTCAACGTGGTGCAGGTGACGATCCCGCCGTTGCGCGAACGGCTGGCCGACGTGCCGGCGCTGGCGCGACACCTGCTGGCGCGGATCGCGCAGCAGCCGGGGCTAAGGCCGCTGGGGATCACCGACGATGCGCTGGCGCTGCTGGTGCAATATGATTGGCCGGGCAACGTCCGCCAGTTGCAGAACGCGCTCTTCCGCGCCGCGGTGCTGTGCGAGGGCGCGGCGCTGACGCGGGCGGATTTCCCGCAGATCGCCTCGCTGGGCAATCGCCGGCCGGGGAGCGCGGGCACCGCGACGCTGTCGGGCGGCGGGGTGACGCTGTTCCGGCCCGACGGCAATCTGCGCCCGCTGGAGGATATCGAGGCGGACGTGATCCGGCTCGCCATCGGCCATTATCGCGGGCGGATGACCGAAGTCGCACGGCGGCTGGGGATCGGGCGATCAACCTTGTATCGCAAGCTCGGCGAGCTGGGGATCGATAACGCCGCGGCGTAGATCCTGCTATGCGGGACGGCATGAGCCGCTTCGCGAACCGTCACATCCTCGTCACCGGTGCCGCATCGGGCATCGGCCTCGCCACCGCGCAACATCTCGCCGCCGAGGGCGCGCGCCGGCTGGTGCTGGTCGACCGCGATGCGGCGGCGCTGGCCGCGATCGACCTGCCGTGCACGCTGGACCTGCTGCCCGGCGACGTTGCGGACGAGGCGTTCTGGGACACCGCGGCACCCTATCTTGCCGGTATCGACGGTGCGGTGGTGAATGCCGGGGTGGCCGGTGCGGGCGTCATCGCCGACCTCGACTTCGCCGAATGGCGACGCATCCTGTCGGTGAATCTGGATGGCGCGTTCCTGACGCTGCGCGCGGCATTGCGGGCGATGGCGGACGGCGGCGCGATTGTCGCGACCGCATCGGCAGCGGGGATCAAGGCGGAGGCGGGCGTCGCCGCCTATGGTGCGTCGAAGGCGGCGCTGATCCATCTGGTGAAGGTCGCCGCCAAGGAAGCCGCGGCGCGGCGCATCCGCGTCAACGCCATCGCCCCGGCCGGGGTCGAAACCCCGGTGTGGGATGCCATCCCGATGTTCGCGAACCGGGTCGCCGCGATCGGCCGTGACGCTGCCTTTGCGGAAATGGCGGCGATGGCCACGCCGCTGGGCCGCTATGCCAAGGCGGAGGAGATTGCCGCACAGATCGGCTTCCTGCTGTCCGACGCCGCCGCGCTCGTCACCGGCAGCTGCCTGCTAAGCGACGGCGGCTACACGCTATAGCCTTACCAGAGCACGCCCTTGACCGGGGTCAGCGGCGGGGGTGCCTCGTCACCGATCGACTGGAGCAGATCGATCTCGATCGTCCGGCACATCGCGGTCAGCGGCAGATCGTGAACCGTATTGGCGAACGGATCGACCAGATCGTCACCGATCGCGAGCACCGCGAGGAACATCAGCCCCGCCACCGTCGACCCCAGCGGCGTCGCGAAGCCCAAGGTCTCGACGAGGCCGATCGGCAGCAGGATGCAGAAGACGTGGGTGAACAGCGTCGGGAAGAAACGGAACTGGTTCGGCAGCGGCGTATTCTTGAGCCGCTCCATCCCCCCTTGCGAATTGGCGATGTCGACCAGGGTCGATTCCATCCGCGTCTGCTGGATCGTATCGATCAGCCCGGCGCGGCGCGCATCGTCGATACGGCGGCCGGTGCCGTCGAGCAGGCCGTTGGCGATGTTGGTGCGGGCGAGCGCCGGCTCCGCCTCGCCGCGCGACAGATATTTCAGCACCTGTTCGTCGACGGGCTGCTTGCGCAGCTGGCAGCGTAGCGCATTCACATAGGCAATCTGGCGCAGCACGATCGTGCGGCGCAGATCATGCGCCTCTTCGGCCGGCAGGAAGTTGCGCGCTTCGCGGCTGATGTTGCGCGAGGCGTTGATCATCAGCCCCCACAGCGAACGCCCTTCCCACCAGCGCGCATAGGCCGAATTAGCGCGCGTGCCCAGGAACAGCGCCAGCACCGAGCCGAACAGCGTCAACGGCAGCGACGGCGCCTTGAACGGCAGGACGTAATAGGTGACCGTGACGATGACGTCCCAGACGAACAGGAGCGTCAGCGGCTTCCAGACCTCGGCGATGATACGGTTCAGTCGAGGGGAGGATGCGACGATCATGGAACCTCACGAATGATGACGGAGCGGCCATAACGCACATCCGCGCGCTATGCTGCACCGCAACACTATTTTACGGTTCAGCCACCCACGAGAGCCCGGTCACGCAGGCCGCGCCACACGCGCAGCGCCTGAACCGTTGCGGAAACGTCATGAACGCGCAGGAGTTGCACGCCGGCCTCAGCGCCTTTCAGCGCGAGCGTGAGACTGCCGCCCAGGCGCGCCGCCACCGGGGCTTCGTTGTCGAGCGCGCCGATCATCCGCTTGCGACTGGCACCGAGCATGATCGGGCAGCCGATACCGTGGAACAGCGCGAGGCCGTTGAGGAGGGCGAGATTTTCCGACAGCGTCTTGCCGAAGCCGATGCCGGGATCGACGAGGATGCGCGACCGGTCGATGCCGGCGGCCGTCACCGCGGCGATCCGCGCGTCGAGCCAGTCGAATACCTCGGTCAGCACGTCGCGATAGCCGGTGCGGGCGTGGCCACCCTCCTTTGGGTCGGGCGAGTGCATCAGAACGACGGGGCAACCGGCCTGCGCCACGACGGCGAGCGCACGATCGTCCCAAAGCAAAGCGGAGACGTCGTTGACGATCTGCGCACCAGCGGCGAGCGCGGCTTCCATCACCGCGGCCTTGCGGGTGTCGATCGAGACGAGCGTGCCGCTGCGGGCGAGGCGTTCGACGACCGGCTGGATGCGGGCGATCTCGTCGCCTTCCCAGACCTGCGCGGCGCCGGGCCGGGTGGATTCGCCGCCGAGGTCGATCAGCGCGGCACCGGCGGCGGCCATGTCGACGCCGGCCGCGGCGGCGGCGGCGGGGTCGGCGCTGTGCTGGCCGCCGTCGGAGAAGCTGTCCGGAGTGACGTTGAGGATGCCGGCGACGAGCGGCTGATCGAGGCGGAGCGTGCGGTCGCCGAGGACGAGCGGGGGGCGCGGCGCGGTGATCGCGGCATGGAGCGTCTGGGCGCGATCGCCGAGGGTGGCGATATCGGCAACCGGGACGGTGCGCTTGGCGCCGTTCTCGATCACCTCATAAGCCGCGAACCATTGCAGGCCGCCGGCGAGGCGGGCGACGGTGCCGTCCGCCTGGGTGACGGGGGTGTCGACGAACTGGACTGGGCGAAGGTGGAGGGTCATCGTTCCCGTGTCCTTGCTGTGGGCCGACAAGGCAAGAGGCGGTCGGGTGTCGGCAACGGGGGGCGTCGCTTGCCGCCCCCTCCGTCACCGCTTTGCGGTGCCACCTCCCCCTGGTGGGGGAGGAGTTTGGTGGCGGCCGTCGTCCCCCCCGTCACCCCGGACTTGGTCCGGGGTCCACCGAGCCGCGGGGGAACGGCAAGAGGCTCAAACCGTCCCCCTCGCCGCGGAGTGGACCCCGGAACAAGTCCGGGGTGACGGGGAGATGGGGGAAAGGGCACCTGCCCCTCACCTACCCACTGTGGGCAGCTCCTCCCCCTTTGCCGAGGGGGCGTTACGGCTGCGTCGCGAGCAGGTAGGTCTGTCTCAGCGTGTCGATCGGCTGGAGCTTGCCGCCGGCTTCATGCTGCCAGAAGGTCCAGCCATTGCAGGCGGGGGCGCCTTGGAGCGTTGCGCCGAGCTTGTGGATCGAGCCGCTGGCGCCGCAGTCCGACAGCAGGCTGCCGTCGGCGCGGACCGTCACGCGGAAGCGGCGCTTGGTGTCGGTGAGGATCGCGCCGGGTTGGAGGTAGCCGTTTTCGACCAGGACGCCGAAGGCGACCTTGGGCTGCTGACGCGGCGACTGCATCGTCGACAGTGCCGATTCATCGAGCGGCAGCGCGGCGGCGATGCGTTCCTCGGCGGCGGCGATGTAATCGCCCTCACGTTCGATGCCGATCCAGTGGCGGCCCAGGCGCTTGGCGACCGCGCCGGTGGTGCCGGTGCCGAAGAAGGGATCGACCACGACGTCGCCCGGCTTCGTGCAGGCGAGCAGAATGCGGTAGAGCAAAGCCTCGGGCTTCTGGGTCGGGTGGACCTTCACCCCGTCCTTCTTCAGGCGTTCCTGCCCGCCGCAGATCGGGAATTCCCAGTCGGAGCGCATCTGCAACTCGTCGTTCAGGGTCTTCATGCTGCGGTAGTTGAAGGTGTATTTCGCGCCCTCACCCTTCGACGCCCAGATCAACGTCTCATGCGCGTTGGTGAAGCGGGTGCCGCGGAAATTGGGCATCGGGTTGGCCTTGCGCCACACGATGTCATTGAGGATCCAATAGCCCAGATCCTGCACTGCGGTGCCGACGCGGAAGATGTTGTGATAGCTGCCGATCACCCAGATCGAGCCGGTGTCCTTCAGGATGCGGTGCGCCTCGGCGAGCCAGGCGCGCGTGAAGGCGTCATAAGCGGCGAAGGTGTCGAACTTGTCCCAATCGTCGGTCACCGCATCGACATGGCTGCCGTCGGGACGAAACAGCTCGCCGCCGAGCTGGAGGTTGTAGGGCGGGTCGGCGAAGATCATGTCGACCGACTTGTCGGGCATGGCGCGCATCGCCGCGATGCAATCGCCGCGGACGATTTGGTCGAGCGGCAGCACGCGCGTGTCGACCGGCGCCGCCTTGCGCGCCGCTGTCCGCGCCGAAACCTTCGGCTGCCTGACCTTCTCGATAACCGCCATTACGTCCCCCTTGGACCTCTATTCGCGTCAGATGGTGGACTCGCGTCAAGCCTTGAGTGGTTAACGATAAAGCTTGCCATCCCGTTAAGCGGCCCGATCGACGTCTCGGCCCCGCAAGATATGGGAGCGGCGATTCCGTGCGTCCCCCAGCGCTGGGGGTGTGACTCAAAAGACTCAGCCATGAAATTGGTTAGCGGCAGAGGCGGTGAACAGCGGTCCCGCCGCCGCATCCGGCGTGATTCGGGCGTAGGCGGCCGCGACGGGCGCGAAGCTGCGGCGGTGAATCGGGGTCGGCCCGTGTTCGAGCAGCGCCGCCAGATGGTGCTTGCAGCCGTAGCCCTTGTTCGAATGCCAGTGATAGTGCGGGTGGACCGCGGCATGTTCGAGCATGATCGCGTCGCGCGTTTCCTTGGCGAGGATCGACGCGGCGGCGATCGACAGGCTTTGCGCGTCGCCGCTGACGATCGCCGTCGCCGGGTAGGACCAGCGCGGCAGGCGATTGCCGTCGACCAGCACATGGCCGGGATCGCAGCCGAGCTTGAGCGTCAGCGCATCGACCGCCAGCGTCATCGCCTTCATCGTCGCCCAATAGATGTTGAGCGTATCGATCTCATCCGCCTCGACGATGCCGATGCCGAAGACGGCGCGCGTCTGGATGAGCGTGCAGAGGCGGGCGCGTTCGGTGGCCGACAGCTTCTTCGAATCATCGATGCCGCGCGGCGTGCCCTTGGCGGGCAGCACCACCGCGGCGGCGACCACCGGCCCGGCGAGCGGGCCCCGCCCCGCCTCGTCCACCCCGGCGACGGGGGGCAGGCAGGCTTTTTCGTGCTTCAGTCCGGGCATTCAGCCTTCCAGTTCGTCAAACGGCACCACCCCGAGCGCATGCCCAAGCGGGCCATGGCCGGCACCGAGACCCGGTGCATGCATCATCGCAATGCGGACGAAGCGGACGGCCTGTACGAACGCATCCTCGATTCCCAGTCCGCTGGCGAGACCCGCTGCCAGCGCGCTGGCCAAGGTGCATCCCGTGCCATGGGTATCGTCGGTGTCGAAGCGCTTGCCGATGAGCCGACGGATTTCTCCGCCGGGCGACAGCAGCCGGTCCGTCACCGACGCCCCGTCACCATGCCCGCCCTTGGCGACGACGTGACAGCCATGCGCCAGCACCGCCGCTTCGCCGCCGAGTGCCGCCAGTTCGGGAATGTTGGGCGTCACCACCGACGCGATGCCCATCAGCCGCTCGAACGCCGCGATCGTATCGGCATCGGCGAGGACGGAACCGCTGGTCGCGATCATCACGGGGTCGAAGACGATGGGGACGTCGAGCGCCTCCAGCACATCGGCGACGGCGTGGACGGTCGCGGCGGAGCCGATCATGCCGATCTTCACCGCGTCGACGCCGAGGTCGTCGAGGACGCTCGTCATCTGCGCGACGACCATGTCGACGGGGACGGGATGCACCGCCTGCACGCCCCGCGTATTCTGCGCGGTGATCGCGGTGATCGCGGTCATCGCATGGCCGCCGAGCATCGTGACGGTCTTGATATCCGCCTGGATACCGGCGCCGCCGCCCGAATCGGATCCGGCGATGATGAGGACGCGGGGGATCATGATTGTTTCCGGAAGTGGACGAAGTGGACGGTACGTAATGTCCGGACTCGCTCCCCGTGCTGGGGCGTTGCGATGACGATGGCGGGGGTGTGGCTTGTCGGGTGAGCCATGGTGGTGTGCCATGGCATATTTGGGGGCGTGTAGGACAGCGGTTTTGGTTCGCGCGAAGACGCGAAGACGCCAAGGGGTTGCGTGTGTGGTGACGCTGTCGCGCGATCGACGGCGGGCCCGCGGGGGAGGTCTCTTTGCGGCTTCGCGGCTTTGCGTGAACCATGGACGGTGCGTGGGGCGATGGGGATTGGGTTCGCGCGGAGACGCGGAGACGCGGAGGGTTGCGCTCGTGGGATGAGCGCCGTGTTTCGTGGGCCGGGCCCGTTGTTGAACCGTTTTGGTGAAAGCTGCCGCAAGTCCAGACGCAACACCTCCGCGTCTCCGCGTCTCCGCGCGAACCAAAATTGTTCGTCATCCCGGCGGACGCCGGGATCCATGGTGGCGGGGAGGTCGGGGTGGTGCGCCGACGCTGGTGGCGCCGTGTCCATGGATCCCGGCGTTCGCCGGGATGACGAAGGGGGCGGGATCAGCCCTGGAAGCGACGTTCGGTGACGGCGGGGTTCGCCTTGAGCACCTTCCCCAACCGCGTCGGGCGGTCGAGGAGTTCGCCACTGCAATTGGGGCAGCGTTCGTCCATCGCGTCGGCGCATTCGGTGCAGAAAGTGCATTCCATCGAGCAGATGAACGCACCGGGTTCGTCGGCGGGCAGGTCCATGCCGCAGCGCTCGCAATCGGGGCGCATCTCCAGCATCAGGCGGCGGCCTGTCGGACGGCGTCGCAGATGCGATCGACGAGCGTTTCGACCTGGCGCGCGTCGTCGCCCTCCGCCATAACGCGGATCACCGGTTCGGTGCCCGATGGACGGATGACGAGGCGGCCGGTGCCGGCGAGCTCGGCCTCGGCGGCGGCGATCGTGTCCTTGACCGACTGCGCTTCCAGCGGCTTGCCGCCGGCGAAGCGGACGTTCTTGAGCAATTGCGGCAGCGGTTCGAAGCGGTGCAGCACTTCGCTGGCCGGCGCGCCGGCGCGCTTCAACTCGGCGAGCACTTGTAGCGCGGCGACGAGTCCGTCGCCGGTGGTACCGTAGTCCGACAGGATGATGTGGCCCGACTGTTCGCCGCCGACATTGTAGCCCGACGAGCGCATCTTTTCGAGCACGTAGCGGTCGCCGACCGCGGTGCGGACGAGACCGAGGCCCTGCGCCTTGAGATGCCGTTCGAGGCCGAGGTTCGACATAACGGTTGCGACGAGGCCGCCGCCCGCGAGCCGGCCGCGGCGCGCCCAGCCGGCGGCGATCGTCGCCATCAGCTGGTCGCCGTCGACCACCCTGCCCTGTTCGTCGACAACGATCAGGCGGTCGGCGTCACCATCCAGCGCGATGCCGATGTCGGCGCCCGACGCGACGACGGTTTCGGACAGTGTCTGCGGCGCGGTGGAGCCGACGCCGTTGTTGATGTTGACGCCATTGGGGGTGACGCCGATCGCGATGATGTCCGCGCCCAGCTCCCACAGCGCGGAGGGCGCGACCTTGTACGCGGCGCCGTTGGCGCAATCGATCACGACGCGCAGGCCGTCGAGGCGCAGGTCGGTGGGGAAAGTGTTCTTGGCGAAGTGGATGTAGCGCCCTTGCGCGTCGTCGATGCGGCGCGCGCGGCCGATCTGCGCGGCGGGTGCCAGGGGCACCTCGCTGTCGATCAGGCCCTCGATCGTCAGTTCGGCTTCGTCCGACAATTTGTAGCCGTCGGGACCGAACAGCTTGATGCCATTGTCGGCGAAGGGATTGTGGCTAGCCGAGATCATCACGCCGATGTCCGCGCGCATCGTCTGGGTCAGCATCGCGACCGCAGGCGTCGGCAGCGGCCCGACCATGATGACGTCCATGCCGGCGCTGGTGAAGCCCGCCACCAGCGCGGATTCCAGCATATAACCCGACAGGCGCGTGTCCTTGCCGATCAGCACGCGATGCTTGTGATCGCCGCGCTGGAAATAGGCGCCGGCCGCCATGCCGACCTTCATCGCCATCGCCGCGGTCATCGCGCCCGCGTTGGTCAGCCCGCGAATTCCGTCGGTGCCGAAGTATTTCCTTGCCATCGCGTGGTTTCCGTCCCGCTATGCGTTTTCGTGTTTTCCCGATGCGCCAAGGAACCCGATGTCGCAAGCCACCCGTATCCTTCTGGCGCTCGTCGCCGGCATCGCGCTCGGTATCCTGGGGGTCGCGCTGAACCGCGACGCCGCGCTGGCGGTGACGACCGTTACCCAGCCGATCGGCGAGGCGTGGCTGCATGGCTTGCAGATGGTGATCGTGCCGCTGATCGTCGGGCTGCTGGTGACCGGGATCGCCGCGACCGCCGAAGCGGCACGCGCCGGGCGGATCGCGGGGCGCGCGGTGGCGCTGTTCGTCGTGGTGCTGTGGGGCACGACGCTGATGTCGGCGGCGGTGATGCCGCTGCTGCTGGATGCCTGGCCATTGCCGGAGGCGTGGTCGCAGGCGCTCCGTGCCGCGCTGACCGCGGCGCCGGTGATGGGCAAGGTGCCGACGCTGGCCGATTTCTTCAACACGATCGTGCCGACCAATGTCGTGGCGGCGGCGTCGGGCGACGCGTTCCTGCCGCTGACGGTGTTCACGCTCGCCTTCGCCTTTGCGATCACGCGGCTGGAGGCGGAGTCGCGCAAGCGGCTGACCGACCTGTTCCAGAGCATCACCGACGCAATGCTGGTGATCATCGGCTGGGTGTTGAAGCTGGCGCCGATCGGCATCTTCGCGCTTGCCTATGGCGTCGGCGCGCGGACGGGCGCGGCGGCGTTCGGGGCGCTGGTGCATTATATCGTTTTGGTGTCGACGATCGGCTTCATCGTGCTGCTGGCCGGATATGTCGTGGCGCGGGTGTTCGGGGGCGTGCCGGTGCGCGCCTTCGCCAAGGCGGTGGCGCCAGCGCAGGGGATCGCGATCAGCACGCAAAGCTCGCTCGCGTCGCTGCCGGCGATGCTGAAGGGATCGGAAGCGATCGGCGTGGCGCCAGCGACCGCGGGGATCGTCCTGCCGGTGGCGGTGGCGATCTTTCGCGCGACGAGCCCGGCGATGAACCTGGCGGTGGCGCTGTACGTCGCGCACTGGCTGGGGGTGCCGATCGGGCCGGGGCAGCTGGCGGCGGGGGTGGCGACCGCGGCGATCACCACGATGGGGTCGGTGTCGCTGCCGGGGACGATCAGCTTCTTCGCGAGCGTCGCGCCGGTGGCCTTCGCGATGGGCGTGCCGATCGAGGCGCTGGGGTTGCTGGTGGCGGTGGAGACGGTGCCGGACCTGTTCCGGACCGTGGGGAATGTGACGATGGACGTCGCGGTGACGAGCGTGGTGGGGAAATCCTCCCCGCTTCGCGGGGAGGGGGACCGCCCGGCCTAGCCGGGTGGTGGAGGGGCCGGCGAAGCCGGTGCTGCGCACCGCCCCTCCACCACCGCCTTCGGCGGCGGTCCCCCTCCCCTGCGAAAGCAGAGGAGGAAGTGGGGCCTACTTCACGCCGTGCATCCACTTTTTGAGCGGCCAGGACAGCAGCAGCAGGACGATACCGAGGCCGATCGCCCATTCGGCGATGAGCGTGAAGACGCCGTTGTAGGTATCAAGGCTGACCTTCAGGTTCGTGACCTGCCCGCCGACGGTTTCGACGCTGGCGACCTGCGCGATCATGCCGGCGAAATATTGTGCGACCGAGATCGACAGGAACCACACACCCATCATCAGGCCGACGATGCGCGCGATCGACAGCTTGGTGATCATCGACAGGCCGACCGGCGAGATGCAGAGTTCGGCGAGGCTGTGGATCAGGTACAGCCCTGCGAGCCACCAGATGCCGACCTTGAAATCCGGCCCGACGAAGCGGCTGCCGAAGACGAGGAACAGGAATCCGGCGCCGACGCCCATCAGCGCGATGCCGAACTTGACGGGAATCGACGGTTCGCGGCCCAGCGATGCAAGCTTGGTCCACATCGCCGCCATCACCGGCGCGAAGAGCACGATGAACAGCGCGTTGAACGTCTGCGTCTGCCCGGCCGAGATCGGATAGCCGAAGATGTGAAGGTCGGTGTTGCGGTCGGCGAACAGGGTGAGGCTGGAGCCGGCCTGTTCGAACAGCGTCCAGAACACGACGTTGAAGGTGATGAGCACCATCGCCGCCAGCATCATCTGGAATTCGGTGCGGCTGCCCGACACGAAGCTCCAGATCAGGATGCCGGGCACGGCGATGATGAAGGTGCCGAACAGCAATTTGCCCATCAGCGGCAGCGCCAGGACATAGGCGACGATCGAACCCGCACCCGCGGTCGATTCCGCGCTGTTCATCAGGTTGACGAACAGGAGGTAGAACAAGGGGATACCGATCAGCGCCGCGGCATAGATGCCGAGCGTGCGGTTGGCGGGCTGGCCTGCGGGCTGTTCGCCGTAACCGGTCAGGCGGCCGCCATCGAACTGGATGAGGATCCACGAGAGCAGCATGCCGAGCGCGGCAAGGCCGAAGCCCGCCCACCAGCCGAGCCCCGCCCACACGCCCGGAATACCCACCGCGAGCAGCGGGCAGAGGAATTGCGAGAGCAGCGAGCCGAGATTGATGCCCATGTAGAAGATGGTGAAGCCGCTGTCGCGACGGCGATCGCCCTGCGCGTACAGCTCACCCACCATGGTCGAGATATTGGGTTTGAAGAAGCCGTTGCCGACCGAGATCATGCACAAGGCGATGAGCATCAGCGTCGTGTAGAAGGTGCTGCGCTCGCCATCCGACGCGAAGCCACCCTTGGCGATCGTACGCTGCGGCTGGCCGTCGGGCCCGAGCAGCGCGACGCTGCCGTCGTCATTGCCCTTGATCGCCAGCTTCTGCGTGCCGTCGATGACGTATCGCGTCTCCACGCCGTTCACCTGCGCGACCGCGACGTCGTAGCGCTGGCCGTCGATCGTCGCATAGGGCTTGGCGGGCTGGCCGCCGAAGGCGAGCGTGAAATAGCCGAGCGCCATCAGGATCGCGCCGAACTTCACCGCGCGCTTGGACCCCAAATACTGGTCCGCCAGATAGCCGCCGACCAGCGGCGTCAGGTACACGAGCGCGGTATAGCCGCCATACAGGCCAGTCGCTGCACGGTCGCCGAACAGGAAATGCTGCGTCAGATAGAGCGTCAGCAGCGCGCGCATGCCGTAATAGCCGAAGCGTTCCCACATTTCGGTGGTGAACAGGCGCGCGAGCTGGCGGGGATGGCCGAACCAGGTCTTTTCGGCGGCCGGATTGATATGGCTGATGTCAGGCTCGCCGCGGTTGTCCGCGGTCGGGGTGTCCACCATTCGTTACGCTCCCTGAACTGTGCCGCATCACTGCGCACGCATCGTCGTTAATGGTATCAAGAGTAACGACAAAGCCGCGACTGTAAACATCGGCGTCTCGCGGCTATGGCGGCGCCTATGTTCAACGACACCTCCACGCCGCTTTCGTTGCTGACCACGCGCCGTTCCGGCAAGCCGCGCGACCTAGTCGCCCCGGGCCCCTCGCCCGAGCAGCTCGAGCAGATGATCGCCATCGCTGCACGCACGCCGGACCATGGCAAACTCGCCCCCTGGCGCTTCGTCATCGTCGACGATCGCGCTGCGCTCGCGACGCTGATCACCGATGCCTATCGCGCCGAACGCCCGCAGGCGGCGCGGACCGAGATCGAATCGCTGGAGCAGTTTGCGCATCAGGCGCCGGCTTTGGTCGTCGTCCTCTCGTCGCCCAGCACGACCAGCCATATCCCGCGCTGGGAGCAGGAGCTGTCGGCGGGCGCGGCGACGATGAACCTGCTGCATGCCGCGCACGCGATGGGCTTTGCGGGCGGCTGGCTGACCGGCTGGCCGACCTTTTCGGACGTGGTGCGCGATGCCTTCGGCGGGCCGCACGAACGAATCGCGGGCTTCGTCTTCCTCGGTACGCCCGGCCGGCCGCTCGACGAACGGCCCCGTCCCGATCTGGCACGCGTGATTAGCCACTGGCCCTGATTGCACGGATTTTAAGGCAGGTTCGGACGGAAAGGTTTGGGATGGACCTTTCGCGCGACTGGTGTATTAAACAACCATGACAGCGCTCAGCAACGAGGACAGCCCGGTCTACATCCGGCTGCGTGGCACCATCGCCGCCGGGATCCTGCGCGGCGATTACCGCACGGGTGACCAGCTTCCCTCGGTTCGCGCCTTCGCCGCCGAACATGGCGCCAACCCGCTGACGGTCGCCAAGGCGTATCAGAGCTTTCAGGACGACGGCTATGTCGAGGTGCGGCGCGGCGTCGGCATGTTCGTGCTGCCCGGCGCGGCGGACAAGCTGCGCGCGGCGGAACGCGCGAGCTTCATCGAAAATCAGTGGCCGCGGATCCGGGGCTATATCGACCTGCTGGGGCTGGATGCGGCAGACCTGCTGAACGCCGAACGGGTGTAACGGCAAGCTTCAGGTAAACCAGCGATCCTAAGCGTTTAGCAACACAAGGATGATAACCGAGCGATCATGGATCGCCGGTTTCTCGCATTGACGGCCAGCCTGTCGGCGCTGACGTTCGGCGGTGTCTGGCTGGCGGCCACGCCGCCCGGGACGAGCGCAGCCGCCGACCTGCATGCGCTCCTTCCCCTATCGCCTGCTGCTGAAAGCGCGGTCGTCTATTATCCCGGATGCGACGCGGTGCGGGCGGCCGGCAAGGCGCCACTGTTTCGCGACCAACCCGGCTATCGCCCCGAGATGGACGGCGATGGCGACGGCGTCGCCTGCGAAGTGACGGTCGGCCACGGCGGCTTTTCGGGCGGCAGGGGTTGGCGGCGCTCCGGCCGACGTTAGAACAGCCCCAGCGCCGCCACCTCGTCCGCGGTCAGATCGATGCCGAACATCAGCGACATGCGCATGCGGTACACGCGCGGATCGGTGATCTCGCTTTCGGTGTCGTTGTCGCCCGCGCGGCGGTGGTAGCGGCGATCGGTGAGGCCGGCAAAGCCATGGGGCAGGACGATGCTGGCGATCGTCATCTGCGTGAAGCGGCTGCTGGGCGCGGTCGACGTCCAATGGTTGGACAGCACGAGATCGGCATCGGCGACGGCGGTTTCGTAGAAGCTGTATTGCGGCTGCCAGCCCTCGCCCGTGCCGCGGCCGTCGGTGGAGCCGGCAGCGCCCTTGCGCAGCAGCATCCAGCCGTGTGCGGCGTCGCGCGTCAGACGGAAGCGCGCGCCGTCGGGGGCGTCGACTTCCCAGCCGTCGACCAGCGCCATGACCGGCGCATAGCTGCCGCCGAAGCCCGCGTCGGCGATCCAGTCCGCGCCGTCGATCGTCACGAGGCTGAACGTGTGGGTCAGCGGCGGGGTTTCGGTTGCGCCCAGCCAGACGCGGGCGAGCAACGGGCGCGCGTCGAAGCCCAGAGCGGCGAGCGCGTCAAGGAACAGGCGATTGTGTTCGAAGCAATAGCCGCCGCGCTTGGCGGTGACGAGCTTGGCGAACACGCTGGCGCTGTCGATCGCGATCCCGCGCCCGAGGCGGACGTCGAGGTTTTCGAACGGGATCGCCAGGCGGTGTTCGCGCTGCAGGCGGCCGAGGCCTTCGGCGTCGGGGGTCACGCGGGCCGGCAGGCCGATGCGGGCGAGATAGGCGTCGAGATCGAACATGCCTGCGCTTTCGGGACGAATGCTGCGGTTGGCAAGGGTTGGGTGGTGGGTGGTGCCGCCTTTCCTGCCCTCGTCACTGCCGACGCGTTCCCGGAGGCCGCCGGGCGGCTGGGGGTGGAGACGGAGGCTCCGGGTGCTCCCCCGCGGCAAGGTGGACCCCGGAACGAGTCCGGGGTGACGGTGTGGGCGGGGCGATGGCCGGTCCTCCCCGCCAGGGGGAGGTGGCGCCGCGAAGCGGTGACGGAGGGGGAGGTCGGCGGCATCCTCCGTTATGAAGCGCATCGCTTACCGCCCCCTCCACCATTCGGCTTGCGCCGAACGGTCCCCCTCCCCCTGGCGGGGGAGGATTTAGGCGCTGTGACGGCTTCGGTGACGCTCGGTCCGGCGTCATGCCGGGCGAGCGCGCCGGTCTGGAGACTCCTGCCCCCCCATGGAGGCGTGGACCCCGGAACGAATGCGGGGTGGCGGTGTGGGTGGGGCGGCGCTTATTCCTCCCCCGCCAGGGGGAGGGGGACCGTTCGGCGTCAGCCGAATGGTGGAGGGGGAGGTCGCGGGCGTCCTGTTATTAGGTGCGCCGCTGACCGCCCCCTCCGTCACCGGCTTTGCCGGTGCCACCTCCCCCTGGCGGGGGAGGATTTTTAGGCCGCGAAGGCTTCGGCGGGGATGGCGTACAGGACATCCGCCTTCGCCGTCGCGGCCGCCTTGAGGCCGAGCGCTTCGGGGACGATCTGGTCGAGATAGAAGGCGACGCTGGCGCGCTTCATCTGGGCGAAGGTTTCGTCGCCCGTCGCATGGCGGGCTTCGCGTTCCAGCAGCCAGCCGCAGGTCGCGACCGAGGTCATCGTCAGGAAGGGGTAACTGGCGGCGAGCTTGTCGTCGGCGTCTGCGGTGGCGAGGCGGTGGGCGATCTGGTCGACCGCGTCGATCAGCGCGACGAGATCCGGGTGCTGTGCCTCGGCGCGCATGTCGGCGACGAGCGCGGCGAAGGCGGCGCCGTTTTCCAAACCGAGCTTGCGGCCGACGAGGTCGGCGGCCTGGATGCCGTTGGTGCCTTCGTAGATCGGCGTAATGCGCGCATCGCGGAAATACTGCGCGGCGCCGGTTTCCTCGACATAGCCCATGCCGCCATGCACCTGGACGCCGAGGCTGGCGACTTCGTTGCCGATATCGGTGCCGTGCGCCTTGGCGAGCGGCGTCACCACCTCCAGCCGGTTCTTCGCCGCGGCATCGCCGAGGGCGGCGCGGTCGACCTGCCCCGCGGCATAATAGACGAGCGCGCGCGCCGCCTGGGTCTGCGCCTTCATGCGTAGCAGCATGCGGCGGACGTCGGGGTGTTCGACGATGCGCACCGGGTTCTTGTCGGGCGAGCCGGCGCGGGCGGACTGGACGCGTTCGAGGGCATAGGCGACCGCCTTTTGCGTCGCGCCTTCGGCCACCTGCACGCCCTGCAGGCCGACGTTGAGGCGGGCGTTGTTCATCATCGTGAACATCGCGCGCATGCCGCCATGTTCGGGGCCGATCAGCTCGCCGATGCAATCGTCATGGTCGCCGAACGACAGCACGCAGGTCGGCGAGGCGTGCAGGCCCATCTTGTGCTCGATCGACACGACGCGCACGTCGTTGAAGTCGCCGGGCGTGCCGTCCGCGTTGAGGCGATATTTGGGGACGAGGAACAGGCTGATGCCGCGCGTGCCGGCGGGCGCATCGGGGGTGCGGGCGAGGACGAGGTGGACGATATTGTCCGCCATGTCGTGGTCGCCGAACGAAATGTAGATTTTCGTGCCCTTGATCGACCATTTGCCGTCACCCAGCGGCTTGGCGGTCGAGCGCAGCGCGCCGACGTCGCTGCCCGCCTGCGGTTCGGTGAGGTTCATCGTGCCCGTCCAGGCGCCGGTGGCGAGGTGGGGCAGATATTGCGCCTGCTGGTCGGGCGTGCCGTGGTGGATCAGCGCCTCGATCGCGCCGACGGTGAGCGTCGGGCAGAGCGCGAAGCCCATGTTGGCGCTGCCCAACGTATCGAGCACCGCGGTCTGGATCGCGAAGGGCAGGCCCTGGCCGCCGAAATCCTCCGGCACGCCGATCGTGCCCCAGCCGCCCTCGACGTAATCCTTATACGCCTTGATGAAATTGGCCGGCATATGGACGCCGTCGGGGGTCCATGTCGCGCCGACGGTGTCGCCTTCGCGGTTGAGCGGCGCCCATTCGCCCGCGGCGAAGGTCGCGACGCCCTCCAGCACGGCATCGACCACGTCGGCGCTGGCGGCGGCAAAGCGATCCGTGTTCGCCAGTTCGTCGATCTTCACGACATGCTCCAGCACGAAACGCTGGTCGGCGACGGCGGCGGTAAAGGACATCATTCTCTCCCAAGGATCAGCACGATATAGCGTCGGAAAATGGCCGATCCAAACCCGCGAATCTTACCCTACGGCATGGCCGCGATCGACGAGGCGGCCGCGCGAATCGCCCGCGGCGAATGCGTCGCGGTGCCGACCGAAACGGTCTATGGCCTCGCCGCCGACGCGCGGAATGCCACGGCCGTGGCGGGCATCTATGCGGCGAAGGGGCGGCCGAGCTTCAATCCGCTGATCGTGCATGTGCCCGATCTAGCGGCGGCGGAGCAGCTTGCCGTGTTCGATGCGGACGCGCGGGCGCTGGCGGCGCGCTTCTGGCCCGGGCCGCTGACGCTGGTGCTGCCGCTGCGGGCCGACGCCGGGATCGCCGCGCTGGTGACGGCGGGGCTGGAGACGATCGCGCTGCGCGTGCCGCGGCATCGCGCGATGCAGGCGTTGCTCGCCGCCGGCGGGGCGCCACTCGCCGCGCCCTCAGCCAACGCGAGCAACGGGCTGAGCCCGACGCGGGCGGAGCATGTGGCGAAGAGCCTGGGACCGCGGGTGCCGCTGATCATCGACGACGGCGCGTGCGCGGCGGGGGTGGAATCGACGATTGTCGCCGGGAGGACGATCCTGCGGCCGGGGCCGATCGCGGCGGCGGACCTGCCCTTCCCCGTGACGCGACGTGCCGAGGGCGCGGCGATCACCGCGCCGGGTCAGCTCGCGACGCATTATGCCCCCGTCAAGCCGCTGCGGCTGGAGGCGACCGAGCGGCGCGCGGGCGAATGGCTGATCGGCTATGACTCTATAATAGGGGACGACACGCTGTCGGCGTCGGGCGACCTGATAGAGGCGGCGGCGCGGCTGTTCGATGCGCTGCACCGGGCCGATGCGAGCGACGCCCCGGGGATCGCGATCGCGCCGATCCCGCACGAGGGGCTGGGCGAGGCGATCAACGACCGGCTGACGCGCGCGGCGCATCGGTAACGGCGCCCGGTTGGGGGCGGTCCGGCCGCCCCGCACGCCGCGTCACCCCGGACTGGTTCCGGGGTCCACCGGGCCGCGGGGGCGCGGCTGGAGGCTCTGGCCATCCCCCTCGCCGCAGAGTGGACCCCGGAACAAGTCCGGGGTGACGGTGTGGGTGGGGTGGGCGTTGCGCGCCACACATGCCGAACGACACGATGGTCGCCGGAAGACGGAGAACGAGCGGCGGGCGTTGCGTGCGGCATCACGCCGAAAACCCCGGCGGTCGCTGGCGACCACCGGGGCTCTGGCTTGCTCGACCTTGGGGGACGAGCTCGGTCCGGCGCCGGCACCCTTGGGGGGGGCGGTGCCCGCGCCGAAGTACGCGGTTACTGAAAGTCGTCGGCTGCCGTTACTGGAGCAGCTTCATCACGCCCTGCTGGCTCTGGTTCGCCTGCGCGAGCATCGCGGTCGAGGCCTGGCTGAGGATCTGCGCCTTGGCGAGGTTGGTCGTCTCGGACGAGAAATCCGCGTCCGTGATCTGGCTCTTCGCCGCGGTCAGGTTGGTGGAGTTGGTGGTGAGGTTGTTCACCGCCGACTGCAGCTGGTTCTGCGCGGCGCCAAGGCCGGCGCGATAGGTGCTGACCGTCTTCAGCGCCGAGTCCACCGTGGCAAGCGCGGTGTTGGTCGCGGTGGTGAGGTCGATCGACGTCGCGTTGGTGATCGTCGTGTCGTCGGTCAGCTTGTTGAACTTGACGTTCACCGAGTCGGCCGCATTCGCACCCGCCTGGATCTTGAAGGTGCTGTAGGCGGGCGCCACCGGTGCCGGCGCCGCGGTGGCGGCGGTGACCGTGCCGGCCGACGCGTCGAACAGCTTGTTGCCGTTGAACTGCGTGTTGGCGAGCGTCGAGGTGATCTGCGTCGACAGGGCGGAGACTTCGGCCTGCATGTTGGCCTTGTCCGACGTGCTGTAGGTGCCGCTGGTCGCCTGCACGGTCAGTTCGCGGACACGCTGCAGCATGTTGGAGACTTCACCCAACGCGCCTTCCGCGGTCTGCGCCATCGCGATGCCGTCGTTGGCGTTGCGGATGCCCTGGTTCATGCCCCGGATCTGGGCCGTCATCGTATCGGAAATCGCGAGGCCGGCAGCGTCGTCCTTCGCCGAGTTGATGCGCTGCCCGGTCGACAGGCGCTGCATCGCGGTGGACAACGCGGCATTCGCGTTGGTGGAGGCATTGGCGGCGCGCAGCGATGCCACGTTTGTGCCGATGACGGTCATGATCGTTCCTTCTGTAAGGGGGGTTAGGAAGGAGCCTCTCCGTCACCGCGAAGGTGACGGAGCTGCGCGGGTAGCGGAACCTTACTGGAGCAGCTTGAGCACGCCCTGCTGGCTCTGATTGGCCTGGGACAGCATCGCGGTGGATGCCTGGCTCAGGATCTGCGCCTTGGCGAGGGCAGTCGTTTCGGCCGAGAAATCGGCGTCCGTGATCTGGCTCTTCGCCGAGGTAAGATTGGTGGAGTTGGTGGTGAGGTTGTTCACCGCCGACTGGAGCTGGTTCTGCGCGGCACCCAGGCCGGCGCGGTAGGTGCTGACCGTCTTCAGTGCCGAGTCGACCGTGGCGAGCGCGGTGTTGGTTGCGCTGGTGAGGTCGAGCGACGTCGCGTTGGTGATCGTCGTGTCGTCGGTCAGCTTGTTGAGCTTCAGGTTGATCGCATCCGCCGAGTTCGCACCCGCCTGGATCTTGATCGTGCTGTAGGCGGGCGCCACCGGGGCCGGTGCGGCGGTTGCCGCGGTCACGGTGCCGGCCGATGCGTCGAACAGCTTGTTGCCGTTGAACTGCGTGTTGGCGAGCGTCGAGGTGATCTGCGCGCTGAGCGCGGTGACTTCGGCCTGCATGTTCGTCTTGTCGGACGAGCTGTAGGTGCCGCTGGTCGCCTGCACGGTCAGTTCGCGGACACGCTGGAGCATGTTGGACACTTCGCCCAGCGCGCCTTCGGCGGTCTGCGCCATCGCGATGCCGTCGTTGGCGTTGCGGATGCCCTGGTTCATGCCGCGGATCTGCGCGGTCATCGTGTCCGAGATCGCCATGCCGGCGGCGTCGTCCTTCGCCGAGTTGATGCGCTGCCCGGTCGACAGGCGCTGCATGGACGTTTGCAGCATCGCGTTGGCGGAGGTGGAAGCATTAGCCGCGCGGAGCGAGGCGACGTTGGTGCCGATAACAGCCATGTGGAATTCCTTGGTTGGTTATTGGCACCTCACCGCCGCCCCCCCTGGGCGAAAGGCTGAGCTACCATGTTGGGATACGGCCGGACGCGGTCCGAACTTGCGGAATTTATCCGGCCGTCAGGGAGGACATTACTGGAGCAGCTTGAGCACGCCCTGCTGGCTCTGGTTGGCCTGGCTGAGCATCGCGGTGGAGGCCTGGCTCAGGATCTGCGCCTTGGCGAGGGCGGTCGTTTCGGCCGAGAAGTCGGCGTCCGTGATCTGGCTCTTCGCCGCGGTAAGATTGGTCGCGTTGGTGGTGAGGTTGTTCACCGCCGACTGGAGCTGGTTCTGCGCGGCACCCAGGCCGGCGCGATAGGTGCTGACCGTCTTGAGCGCGGTGTCGACGGTGGCGAGCGCCGAGTTGTCGGCGGTCGTCAGGTCGATGCCGGGGACCGGCGCCGGCGCCGGAGCGGTGGCATCGCCGATCACGGCGGTCAGCGAAGCGTTGTTGGTCAGCTTGTTGAACGTCAGGCTGACCGCGTCGGCGGCGTTGGCGCCCGCCTGGATCTTGAACGTGCTCGACACGGCGACGACGGGGGCCGGCGCGGTGCCGGTCGTGTTGACGGTGCCGGCCGTTGCGTCGAACAGCTTGTTGCCGTTGAACTGCGTGTTGGCGAGCGTCGAGGTGATCTGCGTCTTCAGCGCCGAGACTTCGGCCTGCATGTTCGTCTTGTCCGACGAGCTGTAGGTGCCGCTGGTCGCCTGCACGGTCAGTTCGCGAACGCGCTGCAGCATGTTGGCGACTTCGCCCAGCGCGCCTTCGGCGGTCTGCGCCATCGCGATGCCGTCGTTGGCGTTGCGGATGCCCTGGTTCATGCCGCGGATCTGCGCGGTCATCGTGTCCGAGATCGCCATGCCGGCGGCATCGTCCTTCGCCGAATTGATGCGCTGCCCGGTCGACAGGCGCTCCATCGACGTCTGCAGCGCCTGGTTGGCGGCCGTCGACGCATTGGCGGCGCGGATCGAAGCAACGTTAGTACCGATAACAGCCATGAGAACCTCCATTGGTCTGCGGCCTGTCGCTGCCTCGTTGGCGAGGAAGGCCGAGCCGTCATGGTGGGTAACGGCCGGTCGAAACGGGCTTTAAGCAAAAAAAATCGCGGGCCATCGGCGATGGCCGGGAACCCGGATTGCGCGGCAGGAGAAAGCACGCGCCTGCATGCAGGCACGTGCGGCGTACGCGGGCACGGGTGCGGGGCGGGCGCGGCGCGCGCGCACGAGCGCCCGGAAATATTTTGCCGGGCGGCAACCGTTTTAACGACCCGTTTACCAGTCTTGCCGCATTTCAACGCTCATCCTTGGGGGATGACCATGCGTTCGATTTTTCCTTCCGCTGCAGTGATGCAGCGCAAATATGCGCTCGTTTCGGGCCTGCGCGCCCAGGGCTTCGGGATCGGATCGTTCGAATCCGGCCAGCCCGCAGCCACCGACCTGTTCCTGGTCGCCGAGGGCGAGGCCCCGCCGGCCCCGGCGCGCACGGTCATCATCGGCGACGGCCCGCGCCACGTCGTGCCCTCGCAGGGCGGCAATCCGGCGCGCATCGCCTTCGGTCCCGAAGACGCCGCGGTCGGCAACGGCTTTGCCCGCGCGCTGGTCGCCGGCCCCGACACGCCCACTGCCGCGGACCCCGAGAGCCTGGCGCTGCTGGCGCTGGCCGAACGCGTCGCGCAGGCGGACATCACCGTGCTGATCAACGGGCCGACCGGCACCGGCAAGGAAGTGCTGGCGCGCGCCATCCACAACAATTCGCCCCGCAAGAACGGGCCGTTCGTCGCGATCAACTGCGCCGCGCTGCCCGAAACCATGCTGGAGGCGCTGCTGTTCGGCCACCAGAAGGGCGCATTCACCGGCGCCTCGTCGGGCGGCGAAGGCTTCTTCCGCGCGGCCGACGGCGGCACGATCCTGCTCGACGAGATCGCCGAGATGCCGCTGCAATTGCAGGCCAAGCTGCTGCGCGTGCTGCAGGAGCGCGAGGTGGTGCCGATCGGCGCCTCCGTGCCGCAGCCCATCGACGTACGCGTCGTCGCCTGCGCCAACCGCGACCTGCAGGCCGAAGTCGCCGCGGGCCGCTTCCGCGCCGATCTCTACTACCGCCTGTCGGTCTTCCCACTCAGCACCAAGCCGCTTGCCGACCGCACGCAGGACATTCCGGCGCTCGCCGCGACGATGATCCTGCGCCATGCCGGAACCCGCGCGGTGGTGCCGTGGCCGACCGCCGAGGCGGTCGAGACGCTGATCCGCCACGACTGGCCGGGCAACGTGCGCGAGCTGGAGAACGTGATCCAGCGCGCGCTGCTGTTCGCCGGCGGCGACACGATCGAGGCGAGCCACATCGTGTTCGACCGCCCGATCAGCTTCACCTTCCGCGAAACCAGCCCGGTGACGCCGCTGTTCGCGGTCGCGCCTGCCGCCCCTGCCCTGCCCGCCGAGCCGGCGACCCTGGGCAATGTGGTGCAGATGAGCGAATTCCAGGCGATCCGCGAGATGCTGGCCGCGTGCGGCGGCAGCCGCGTCGAGACCGCGCGGCGCCTGGGCATCTCCGAGCGCACGCTGCGCTATCGCCTCGCCAAGGCGCGCGAACAGGGTGACGACCTCGCCCGGCCCGCCACTGCCTGGGCGGCTTCGGCATGAGCGGCGTCGGTGGTGTCGGTGGCGCGATGAGCGTCGACCGCGTGATGCAGCTGCGCGCGCAGATCCTGGAACGCAACCAGGCGCTGGCCCGCGCCGGATCGGCCGAGGGCGCCGCCCCGACGCAGAGTGCCGCGACGAAGCCCGCGAGCTTCGCCGATACGCTGCAGGACGCGCTGAAGGACGTGAACGCGAGCCAGAACAAGGCAAGCGCGCTGTCGGAAAGCTACGAACGCGGTGAGACGGTCGATATCGCCAAGGTGATGCTCGCCCGCCAGGAAGCCTCGGTAGGGTTCGAGGCCACGCTGCAGGTCCGCAACAAATTGCTGTCCGCCTACAAGGACATCATGAGCATGCCGGTGTAATCGATGACCACTGCACTCGCCACCACCACGCCCGGTGCCGCGCCCGCGCTGCCCGAGAAGTTCGCCAACCCGCTGTTGCAGATCAAGTCTGTCCTGGCGCAGCCCGCGGTGCGCCGCAGCCTGCCGATGGCGATGCTGGTCGCGCTGATCGGCGCCGCCGCGCTGGCGTGGATGACGCTGTCGACGCCGACGCAGAAGACGCTGTTCCAGGGGCTGACCGACGCCGACAAGCAGGCGGTCACCGCCGCGCTGACGCAGGCGAACATCAAGAGCCGGATCGACGAGGGCACGGGTGCCCTAACCGTCGACGAGGACCAGTATAGCAAGGCGCGGATGCTGCTGGCGGGCCAGGGCCTGCCCAAGCAGGCGCCCGGCGGCTATGCGATCCTCGACCAGCTGCCGATGGGCGTCAGCCGCGCGGTGGAGGGCGAACGCCTGCGCCAAGCGCGCGAGACCGAGCTTGCCCGATCGATCGAGGATATCGACGCGGTCGCCGAGGCGCGCGTCCACCTCGCCATGCCCGAAGCCAGCGTGTTCGTGCGCGACAAGGCGTCGCCGTCCGCATCGGTGGTGGTCAAGCTGCAGGGTGGCCGCGCGCTGAGCCAGGCGCAGGTCCAGTCGATCATCAACCTCGTCGCCAGCTCCGTCCCCGGCATGAAGCCCGAGGACGTGACGATCGTCGACCAGATGGGCGCGCTGCTGTCCAAGCCCGGCGGCGCGAGCGGCGTCGATGCCGAGGGCGACGCGCGGCTGGAAATGCAGCGCAAGACCGAGGACAAGGTACGCCAGCAGCTGATCCAGCTGCTGACCCCGCTGGTCGGCGCCGGCAATTTCACCACCGAGGTGCAGGCCGACATCAACCTCGACCAGACGCAGGCGACGCGCGAAAGCTATGACAAGCAGGGCGCGCTGCGCGCCGAGACGGGCAATTGGACCGGCAATCAGGCGCCCAGCCCGACGACGCCCGGCGGCATCCCTGGTGCGCTGAGCAACACGCCGCCGCCCGCCAGCCAGTTGCAGCAGCCGCAGGCCGCGAACGGTGCGTCGGGTGCGGCGCCGACGCCCGACCCCTCGCCGGTCGCCGGTGGCCCCGCCCCCAACCCCAACAAGCAGAGCGACAGCTTCCAGCGCGCCTATGACCTGGGCCGCGAGGTGTCGGTGACCAAGGCGACGCCGGGGTCGATCAAGCGCCTGTCGGTCGCCGTACTGCTGCGCGATCCCGACAAGAGCCGCCGCACCGCGATGGAGATCCAGCAGATCACCGATCTGGTGAAGAGCGCGGTTGGCTTCGATGGCGCGCGGCAGGATCAGGTGACGGTCATCAGCCGCAAGTTCGCCGACGCGACCGACGTCGCCCCGCCCGCCTGGTACGACAATGCCTGGGTGCCGGTGGCGGCGCGCAACGGCACCGCGATCCTGATCGCCCTGCTCGTCCTGCTGCTCGGCGTCCGTCCGATCGCCAAGGGCCTGATGGGCAAGCGCGAGGACACGCTGGCCAAGACGAAGGCCGAGGCGGAGGCCGCCGGCAAGACCGACGCGCCGGACGGCGCCGAGGGCACCGAGGGCGCCACCGCCGGGATCGGCGCCGACGGCACCGCGCCGCTGGGCATCGCCGTCCACGAGCCGGTGACGCTCGAGCAGCTGGAACAGCCGCAGACCATGGACGAACGGATCATGGCGGTGCGCGGCTTCACCCGCGACAATCCGGCCCGCGCCGCGCTGGCGCTGCGCGACATGATGAAGGCTGAAGAGCAGTGAGCGAAGCCCCCGCCCCGCGCACCTTCAGCGGCGTCGAACGCGCCGCGGTGCTGATGATGCTGGTCGACGAGGAAGAGGCCGCGGCCATGCTCCAGAAGCTCGATCCCGATGAGGTGCGCGAGCTGGGCACGGCGATGCTCAACGTCGCCGACGTCTCCGAGGAGGAGATGCAGATGGTGCTCGACGATTTCACCGGCAAGGCGCGCGAGCGCAACGGCATCACCTTCGACCCGCGCGCCAAGGTGCAGGCGCTGATGACGCGCGCGCTGGGCGAGGAAAAGGCGGAGAGCATCCTGGCGCGCATCGGCCCGGCCGAAACGTCGAGCGAGCTTGAGATGCTCAACTGGCTCGACGCGCCCGAAATCGCGCAGATGATCGAGAAGGAGCATCCGCAGATCGCCGCGGTGATGATCGCCCATCTGCAACCCGCGGTCGGCGGCAAGGTGCTGGAACTGCTGCCCGAAGGCGTGCAGCCCGACATCCTGCACCGCATCGCGCGGCTGGGGCCGATCAACGCCGATGCGATCGAGACGCTGAAGACCGTGCTCGCCAACCGGCGCAACGGTGGCGGCACCACGTCGGGCGGACTGACGCTGGGCGGCACGCGCGAGGCGGCGCTGATCCTGCAGGGCGCGCGCAAGGCGACCGAGCAGCGCGTGATGCCCAAGCTGTTCAAGATCGACAAGGAAGTCGCCAAGGCGATCGAAGAGGCGATGTTCATCTTCGACAATTTGCTCGACATGGACGACAAGAACCTGGGCACGCTGATCCGCAACGTCGACGGCGACATCCTGTCGCGCGCGCTGAAGGGCACCGACGAGAACGGCCGCAACCGCTTCCTGGGCTGCATGTCGGCGCGCGCCGCCGACGGCATCCGCGACGAGATGGAGGCGCGCGGACCGATGAAGCTGGCCGAGGTGCTGGAGGCGCAGAAGGCGATGATCACCATCGCGCGCAACCTGGCCAAGGACGGCACGATCGTGATGGGCGCGGGCGACGACGATTATGTCTGACGCCTTCGCGCGCGGCACCGTGCCGCTCCAGCCGACCGATTTCGTCGCCGGCTTCGCCTCGCGCCACGACACCACGGCGCAGCTGTTGCAGGCGGCGTTCGCGCCGCCGGTGCCCGGCTTCACCCCGCGCGACATGTGGGCGACGCTGGAGCGCGAGCTGGGCGGCGAGGCACCGGATTATTCGCGCGCGCGCGCGGCCGCTGACGATGCGGACGAGCGCCCGGTCGGGCCGAAGCATTTCAGCCCCGCCGATCGCGACGGGGACAAGCCGACGCAAGGGTGGGACCCGCTGGACGCCGAGGCCGAACCCACGGCCTTCATCGATCCGGTCGAAACCGCGCATGCCGCCGGTTATGCCGAGGGTCTGGCCGCTGCCGCCGCTGCGGCGCGCGAAAGCGGCGACCGCGACGCGGCTCTGATGACGCAGCTCGCCGCGGCGCTCGCCAACGGCCACCAGCTCGACCGTGACCGGATCGCGCACCAGTTGCGCACCACGGTGATGATGCTGGTGAGCAAATTGGTGGGCGAATGCGGCGTCGGCGCGGACATGCTGAACGCACGGATCGAAGCGGCGGCGGAGCTGCTGGCCGATGCCAGCGAATCCGCGTTGTTGCGCCTCAATCCCGACGACATGCCGCTGCTGGCCGATGCTCTGCCCAAGTCGATCTTCGCGGCGGCCGATCCCCATCTGGCGCGCGGTAGCTTCGTGCTGGAAAGCGCCTCCACCCTGGTCGAGGACGGTCCCGACCTGTGGCTCAGCCAGTTGGCGCAGGCGATCGAGCGCGTGCCGCTGCCCGTCGTGACCAACCCGGACGCGTGATGTTGAACCGCTTTACCACCGATTATCTGGAGACGCTGGGCGTCGCCGACTTCCGCCCCACCGCCAAAGTGTCGGGCCGGCTCGCCTCCTACGACGGCCTGCTGATGGAAGCGGTGGGCCTGTCGCTGCCCGTGGGCACGATCTGCGAGATTGGCGGCGGCAGCGCCAACGACACGGGCGCGGCGCGCGTCGAGGCCGAAGTCATCGGCTTTCGCAACGGCCGCACCCTGCTGATGAACCTGGGCGGTCCCGCCGCCTTGCTGCCGCGCGCGCCGGTGCGCCCGATCGGCCCTCCGGGCGAGGCGGAGGTCGGCGCGGCGATGCTGGGCCGCGTGGTCGACGGATCGGGCAAGCCGATCGACGGCCTAGGCCCGATCCGCGGTGCAGGCAAATGGCCGCTCGCCGGCAAGCTGCAATCGCCGCTCGACCGCGGCCGCGTGCTCCAGCCGATGGACGTCGGCGTGCGGGCGATCAACGGGTTGCTGACGATCGGTCAGGGCCAGCGCGTCGGCATCATGGCGGGATCGGGCGTCGGCAAGTCGGTGCTGCTCGGCATGATGGTGAAGGCGGCCAAGGCCGACGTCATCGTCATCGGGCTGATCGGCGAGCGATCCAGAGAAGTCGCCGACTTCCTCGAAACCAAGGTCGCGGGCGAGGCGCGCCAGCGCGCCGTCGTCGTCGCGGTGCCCGCCAACCACAGCCCCGTGCTGCGCATCCGTGGCGCACTGCGCGCCACCGCCATCGCCGAAGCCTTTCGCGATGAGGGCAAGAAGGTGCTGCTCATCATGGATTCGCTGACCCGCGTCGCGCATGCGGGCCGCGAGATCGGGCTGGCGCTGGGCGAACCCGCCAGCGCGCGCGGTTATCCGCCGTCCGCCATCGCGATGCTGCCCAATCTGATCGAGCGCGCCGGCACCGACGTGCGCAGCGGCGGGTCGATCACCGCCATCTATACCGTGCTGGCCGATGGCGACGACGGCAACGATCCGGTCGTCGATTCGGCGCGGTCGATCCTCGACGGGCATATCGTGCTCAACCGGCATCTCGCCGAGCGCGGCGTCTATCCGGCGATCGACATCGGTCCGTCGGTCAGCCGCGTGATGACCGATATCGCGCACCCCGATCACGTTCATGCCGCGCGCGTGCTGCGCCGGCACTTGGCGACGTACGAGGAAAACCGCGACCTGGTGCTGATGGGCGCCTACCGCCCCGGCGCCGATCCGGCGATCGACAACGCCATCGCCGCGCACCCGGTGGTGATGGAATATATCAAGCAGGCGTCGAACGAGACGGTCAGCCTGGACGAGGCGATCGCCGAACTGACCGGCGTCTTCGGTGCCTGACGCCAAGAAGCTCGCGCGCATCCACCGGGTGCGCACGCTGCAACTGGGGCTGGTGCGCGCCGACGAGATGCGCGCGCACGAAAAGCACGCCAGCGAAACCAGCCTGCACAACCGGATCCGGGCGCTGGCCGATGCGGTCGCGCCCGCGCCGGACACGCGCGTTTCCGCCGCATCGATGGGGGCGCAGGCGCATTTCCGCGAACGGCTGCACCAGTCCGCTGCCGCCGCGCAGGCGCGTGTCGACACCGCCGAACTGATGGTCAATCGCGCCGCCGAGGCGACCCGGTCCGCCAAGCGCGACCAGAGCGCGATCGAGAAACTGCTGGAGCGCGCACGCCGCACCGCCCTGGCCAAAGAGATGCGCGCGCTGGAAGAGACGCCGCCCGTGTCGCCACTGAAGGCAAAACGGCACGATCCTTGCTGACTGTCTCGGGACACCTCTGTCCGATGAGATGATGACCATGATCGACACTGCTCTTACCGTCGCCTCTCCCACCCCCGGCCATCCGGGCAAGGGCGCGTCGTCGGCGGGCAGTGATCTGTTTGCGTTGTCGATGCTTCAGATCGGCGGTGGTGAGGACGAGGCTGCCGTGGCACCGGGGGGTGCCGCGGCAGTCTTGCCTATCCTTGCGACCAAGACGGCAGCCGCGACGCCAGCCGGCCCGGCGGCAAGCGCCCCGGCCGGGCGGCAAACGGTTGCCGCTCCTGGCATGCCGCTGCCGGCCGTGACGGCGGCGGTGACGCCTGCGGCGGCCCCTGCGACGGCCCCTGCGACGGCCGAGGTCGATCCCGCGCTGGCGTGGCTGCCCGCGGTCAATATCGCGGTGCCGGCACCGCTCGAAATTCCGGCGGCGCTGGCCGCCAAGCCGGCCGTGCCGGTGGCTGCGAAGCCTGCTGCGATGGCGACGGCGATCCCTGCCACTCCTGCGACCAAGGTGCAGACGCTGAGCAGCGGCACGTCGACGAAGGCGATGGCGAGCACGTTGCCTGCGCCGGTTGCCGCACCTGCCGCAGCGACAATGACGGAGCCGGTCACCACCTCCGTCGACGTCGGTGTCGCGGCGGCATCGGCCGGCGCGGTGCCGGCATCGGCCGGTGCGGTTCCGGTCGAGGCGGTGGTTGCGCCGACCGTCACCGCCGCGGCCCCGGTTGTCACCCCGAATGCCGCCGATACCGGACAGGCCGCGGCCGATGTAGCGAGCCCCGTCGCCGCGCCATCGGACGCGCCGGTGCGCGCTACGCACGCCGCCGAAGCCGCGGCCACGCCTGCGCCAATCGCGCCGCCCACGGTCGCTGCCGCGCAAACGCCCAAGGCGAATCCCGTCGCGACGACGCAGCCGGTCACGCCCCGCGCCGCGCAGCCGTCGCGTCCGGTCGATCCGTCCGTGATGCTGGCGCCCGATCTGACCCCGGCCATTCCCGCCGCGCCGATCGAGGACATGCCCGCGCCTGCCGCGACCACGCCCGGGGCGCCGACGATTCGCCTGCCGGAGCCGGCACCGGCGGAGACGCCGATGGTCGACCTCGGCGCGGCGGACGCGCCGGTCGTCGCGGCACCCGTTCCGCAGCCGGCTCAGCCTGCCTCAACGCCGATCTCGCACACCGCCGCGGGTGCCAAGGCGAAACTTGCCGGGCGGCCGGCCGAGGCCAAGGCGGGTATCGCGGAGGCGCCCGCCCGCCCCTTGGCAGCCGCGACCACATCGTCCGGCACCAAGGCGTCCGCCGACACCAATTCGACCGAGCAAGACGTGGATGACGCGGCGGCACAGACCGACGCATCCGTCGTCGTGCCCGCGAACGTTGCGCCGGTCGTCGATCCGACGCCGGCCGCAGCGACGCCCGCGATCCCCGTCGCGCCCCAGCCCGAAACCAAACAGCCCGAGATCGAGCAGCCCGCGGCGCGGCAGCCTGAGGCGGCGCCCGCACCCGTAGCGTCGCCGCGCGCCAGGCAGGCCACGCGTCCAGCCGTCGACACGCATACGATGGTGGCGACACCCTCGCCCACCGCAACGCCGGATGCCGCCATCGCGCAGCCGGCGCCGCGGACGCAGCACGAAAGCGTCGTGCAGGACCGCACGGCGACGTCGAGCTCGACGCCGCAGCGGGATACGGCGACCACCACCGCCGATGACCAGCCGGCGCCGAGCCGCGACGCGCCCGTCCAGCCGGACACCGTGGCGGTTGCCGCGCCGACTCAGACGCTGACCGTATCGGTCGCGCAGACGGCCGCGACGACCGCCGCCCCGCCGACCACACCAGCCCCCTCCCCAGCGGCACTGGCGCCGGTAGCTACAGCGCCCGCCACGACAGCTCGGGCGCCCATCGCCACTGGCCCCCGCCCCTCCGCCGCTGGCCGCGGGCGTCAGGCCCCGTCCGCTGACGTGGCCACCGCGCCGACCTCTGCCCCTGACGTCGTGATGTCCCCCGTGCCGCAGTCAGCTGCGACGCCCGTCACGGCATCGCCCCTTCCCGCCGCCACGCCGCCGCGCAGCGAGACGGCCCCCGCCGCTGCGCCGTCACAGGTCGCCGCACCCGCGCCGGCCGAGGCCGCGCCGGTCATCGCGGCAGCGGCGCCGGTGCCCGTCGCCGGTGCCGCAATCGTCGCCGACGCACCGGCCGAGCCTGCCCCCGCTGCACAGCCCACGCCCGCCCGCCAGACGTTCGCGCGCGAAGTCGCCGGTACGCCGCGCCAGACCGTCGCGCTCAGCGCGCAATCGCTGCCGCGCCTGCAACCGGTGGCCGGCACGACCGCGTCGGCGGCAGAGGTGTTCGGCGCCGCGATCCATGCCGCGAGTGCTGGCGAGGAGCGCGACGCGCAGCCGGTCGCGCCGACGCCGGTCGCCGCGCAGGCCGTCGAGGTTCGCAGCACCGCCGCCACGCCGACGCAGGCGCCGCTCGACATGCGCCAGAACGACTGGCCGGCGACGATGATCGACCGGATCGAACGGCTGCGCGACGCCGCCAATGCGCAGGACACGCGCATCCGGCTGGTCCCCGACGCGCTCGGCGCTCTCGACGTGTCGGTGAAGACGATCGGCGGCGCGCTGCACGTCCGCTTCGCATCCGACAATGCCGAAACGCGCGCGCTGATCGAGGGCGCCAGCGCCCGCCTGTCCGCGATCGCCGAAGACCGCGGGATTCGCATCGGCCAGACGACGGTCGAGGCCGCCACCGCCGCCGCCAGCCAGCAGCAGGCGGGCACGTCGTCGCAGTCGTCGTCGCAGGGCCAAGGCCAGAACCAGAGCCAGTCGCCGTCGACCCAAAGCAACACCGGCAACCAGCAGCAGACGGCTGGCCAGGCCCAATCGGGCCAGCCCCAAGGCGGCCAGCAGCAGCCCCGCCAGCAAACCTCCACCGCGCGCCAGCCCGACCGGGCCGCGCGCACCACCAACCCTGAGCAGGACGCCGCCGACGACGGCCGTCTCGCCTGATCCCAGTCGTTAAGGAACCCGAGCGATGAGCGACAAACCCGAAGAGGCCGAACCCAAAAAGAAGGGCGGCGGCAAGATGAAGATCATCGTCATGGTGGTCGTGTTGCTGGTGCTGGTCGGCGGCGGCGTCGGTGCCGGCGTCTTCGCCGCGAGCAGCGGCCTGATCGGCGGCGGCCATGCCGCGGCCGAGGAAGACCATGGCCCCAAGCTGGTCCCCAAATCCGAACAGAAGCGCCCCAAGGCGGAAGGCGAAGGCGGTGAGGGCGGCCATGGCGGCGGCGGCGAATCGGGCGGCAGCCACGACAGCGGCGGCGGCAAGCACGTGCCGTCGGGCGGGCCGGGCGATCGCTATGCCTCGAATTACTATACGATGGAGCCGAGCTTCACCTCGAACCTGCAGAATTCCGTCCATGTCGTGCAGATCGGCCTCGCCATCTCCACCCCCTACGACGACACGGTCATCGAGAATCTGAAGACCAACGACATCGCCGTGCGGTCGGCGGTGCTGCTGACGCTGGGCGACACGCCCGAGGATCAGGTGTTCAGCAGCGAGGGCAAGGAGCAGCTGCAGAAGCGCCTGGCGAAGGCAATTAACGATACGCTGACACAAAAAGAGGGATTCGGCGGCGTTAGTAACGTCTACTTTACCAATTTCGTTGTTCAGTGAGGCATGGTTAACGCCGCAGCAACCACCGAACGACGGACGCGCGATCGCGCCACCGCCGCGCATGCGTCGGTGCTGGGGGCGGCGAAGCTCAATCCGTTCGGCGACCTGCACACGCTGCAGCATCTGTCGGCCCGCTATGCCCGCACCTTGCGCGGCGTGTTCGAGCCGGTGCTGCGGCGCGAGGTGCGCACCTGGGCCGAGCCTTTGGTCGTGCAGCGGTTCGCGGATTACCGGTCGGAACGGCCCGAGGGGCTGACCGCCTGGCTGCCGATGACGATGGCGCCCAATGCGACGAACGGCCTGTGCGTGCTGGACGGCGTGTTCGTGCTGGAGCTGCTCGATCTGTTCTTCGGCGGCACCGGCACCGCGCCGGCGGTGATGCCGGCGGAATTCTCGCCCGCGGGCGAGGCGATGGTGACGCGGCTGGGCCAGTGGATCGCCGCGCCGCTGCGCAACGCCTGGGAGCCGCTCGCGCAGATCGACTTCACGCCGACCCGCGTCGAGATCAACGCCGCGATGCTGGCGATCGACGGCGAGGATGCGATGATCGTCACCCGTTTCGGCATCGCCGCGGGCGATGCGAAGCCGGTGTTCATCGACCTGCTGTATCCGGTCACGACGCTGAAGCCGCATGCCCCGACGCTGACCGGCAAGGTGCTGGAAAAGGCCGACGCCAATCCGGTGTGGCGCAATTCGCTGACGCGCGCGGCGCTGGGCGTGCGCTTCCCGATCCGCTCGGTCCTCGCCGAACCCGTCGTGCCGCTGTCGCTGCTGATGGACCTGAAGCCCGGCGACGTCATCCCGATCAGCTTCGGCCCCGAAGTGCCCGTCATGGTCGGCAGCGGCCGGCTGGGCATGGGGACCGTCGGCACCTCGAACGGCCATGCGGCCGTCCGCCTCACCCATCTCGACCGTATCGACGACGAAGGATTCGACGCATGAACGACATGACCGGCAGCTTTCCGGTGGAGGGTGGCGTCGCCGCCAATTTCCGCCTGCTCCAGGATGTCGACGTCAAGCTGACCGTCGAGATCGGATCGACCCAGCTGACGCTGCGCGAGCTGCTGGCGCTGGGCGAATCGAGCGTCATCGAGCTCGACCGCCAGGCGAACGAACTGCTCGACGTGTTCGTCAACGGCACGCTGATCGGCCGCGGCGAGGTGGTGACGGTGGGCGACCGCTTCGGCGTGCGCATGACCGAGCTGGTTTCGCCCGACAAGCGCGCCTGAGGACACGACGCCATGATGTGGTCCTATATCCTGAAGCTCGTCGTCCTGCTGCCGCTGGTGTGCGGCCTGATGATCGGCTGCCTGTACCTGTGGCGCCGGATCGAGACGCGCATGCCCGGCAAGCCGACCAACCGGCTGATCGCGGTCAAGGAAACGATGATGATCTCGCCGGGCCTGCGCCTGGCCGTGCTCGATTTCGAGGGCAAGCGCCTGCTGGTCTCGGTCGGCCGTGGCGGCGTCAACCTGATCGACAAGGTGGACCAGTGAGCCCGACGGTGACCCGGCTGGGCCATGGCCCGGCGCTATTCAAGACCTCGCGCCGCCGCGACGCCAATGCCGGCGGCCGCAGCGCGCACAAGTGGATCTGGGCGATCCTGGCGATCGCGCTCGCGCTGCTGATCGCGGTGCCGGCCTTCGCCCAGGCCGCGCCGGCCGCCCCCGCCACGGCGCCCGCGCCGGGCGTCGGCGATGCGGTGGACCGCGCGCTCGGCCAGCTGAGCTCGGGTGCGGCATCGGGGGGCACGCAATCGGCGCCGCTGTCGCTGTCGCTCCAGGTCCTCATCATCATGGGCCTGCTGACGATCCTGCCGGGCATCCTGCTGATGATGACCAGCTTTACCCGGATCGTCATCGTGCTCGCGGTGCTGCGTCAGGCCTTGGGCCTGCAACAGACGCCGCCGAACCAGGTACTGATCGGCCTCGCCCTGTTCCTGTCGCTGTTCGTGATGGCACCGACGATCAGCCAGATGAACCGCGACGCGATCCAGCCCTATGCCGCCGGCCAGCTCGCCGGCACGCAGATGATCGAGCGCGCCGGCGCGCCGCTGCACGCCTTCATGGTCAAGCAGACGCGGATCAAGGACGTCACGATGTTCGCCGACATGGCGAAGTCGGGCCCCTATGCCAGCCCGAAGGACATTCCCTTCGCTGTCCTGCTGCCCGCGTTCGTCACGTCGGAGCTGAAGACCGCATTCCAGATCGGTTTCCTGATGTTCCTGCCCTTCATCGTCATCGACCTGGTGGTCGCGACGGTGCTGATGGCGCTCGGCATGGCGATGCTGTCGCCGACGATCATCTCGCTGCCGTTCAAACTGCTCTTGTTCGTGCTGGTCGATGGCTGGGCGCTGACGATGGGTAGCCTCGCCAACAGCTTCGCGACCTGACCGCGTACTTCCGTTCGTGCTGAGCCTGTCGAAGCACGGTGAGACACAGGGCCTTCGACAGGCTCGGGCCGAACGGTGCGGGCTTGGCCACCGCCACAGGACACGAGACGATGGACGCCGATTACTTCCTCACCGTCGCCAACCAGACGATGTGGGTGCTCGCCCTCGCCAGCGCGCCGATCCTGATCCCGGCGCTGCTCGCGGGTCTCATCCTCGGCATGATCCAGGCCGCGACGTCGATCAACGAACAGACGCTGAGCTTCGTGCCCAAGCTGCTGGTCGTCGCGTTTTCGATCATGATCTTCGGCAGCCTGATCCTGGGGCTGCTGAGCGACTTCACCGTCGGCATGTTCGAACGCATCCCGGATCTGGTGAAATAATGATCTCCCTCTCCCATCGGGAGAGGGAAGGGGCCCGCCCGGCGCAGCCGGGTGGGAAGGGTGAGGGCGTCGCGCGCCTCTCACCCTCACCCTTCCGCGGCTCCGCCGCTCCCTCCCTCTCCCACAGGGAGAGGGATTGAGATGTTAGGATTCGGCCTCGCCATCGAACCCAAGCTGTGGGCGCTCATCTTCGTGATGGTGCGCGTCGGGGCGGCGTTCATTCTGGCGCCGGTGTTCGGCGCGGTGGCGATTCCGCTGCCGGTGCGCGTCGGGCTGACCGGCGCGGTCGGCATCTTCGTGCTCGCTGTCCATCCCGTCGCACCGCCCGCACAGGTGTTCGCGGTCGCGACGTTCCTGTCCGTCTTTTCCGAAGCCTTGGTCGGCGCCGCGATCGGGTTCATCCTGCAGATCGCGTTCGCCGCGCCGATGGTCGCCTCCGAAATCATCGGCGGGTCGATGGGCATCGGCTTCGCATCGTCGATCGATCCGCAGAACGGCCGCTCGTCGCCGGCGCTCGGCCAGTTCTTCACGATCATGCTGACGCTGCTGTTTCTGTCGGTCGACGGGCACCTGGTGCTCGTGCAGCTGCTGGTGAAGAGCTATGAGACCATGCCGCCGGGCAGCTGGATTTCGACCGATCGGCTGAAGGACATCGCCTTCTTCGGCGGCTATGCGTTCCTCGCCGGCCTGCTGCTGGCGCTCCCCGTCGGCTTCCTGCTGCTCTGCCTCAACCTCGTCGTCGGCATGGTCAGCCGCGCCGCGCCATCGCTCAACCTGTTCTCGGTCGGCCTGCCCGCCAGCCTTGCGGTCGGCGTCGTCGCGCTCGCCGTCGCCTTCCCGGCGATGGGCGACTATATGCTGGTCATCATCCGCGAAGGCCTCGCCGCCACCGATACGCTGGTGAACGGCTGATGTCGGGAGGCGGCGACAAGACGGAAGCGCCAACCCAAAGGCGCAAGGAAAAAGCCGCCGAAGACGGCAATATCCTCAAGTCCAAGGATTTCGCGACCGCCCTCGTCGTCATGGCGGGCGTCGCCTGGCTGATCTTCGCCGGCCCGTCGCTGATCGCCGCCTGCAAGGCGGTGATGACCGCGAGCTTCCAGTTCGACCGCACCGACGTTGAGGATTTCTCGCCGTGGCGGCCGCTGCAACAGGCGGGGTGGAAGCTGCTGCCCTCGCTCATCACGTTGTTCGCGGTGAGCGTGATCGCGACGATCATCAGCTCGGCGGGCCTCGGTTCACTGACGTGGAACAACAAGCTGATCGCGTTCAAGGGCGAGCGCATCAACCCCGCGTCGGGCCTGAAGCGCATCCTGGGGCCGCAGGGGTGGATCGAACTCGGCAAGTCGCTGCTGAAGGTCGTGCTGCTCGCGGTGATCGGCGGCTATATGCTGTGGAAGTCGAGCCGCACGACTTTGGGCCTGTCGTCGTCCAGCCTGGGCGAGGCCGTGGGGGCGCTGGGCGGCACGTTCACCGGCATCATGATCGCCATGGCCGCCGGCCTCGTCGCGATCGCGCTGTTCGACGTGCCGATCCAGATCATCCAGCTGCTGTCCAAGCTGAAGATGACCAAGCAGGAGGTCCGCGACGAGCATAAGGAAACCGAAGGCTCGCCCGAGGCCAAGGGCCACCAGCGCAGCGTGCAGCGCGCGATGGCGAAGGGCGGCGTGCGCAAGGCGGTGGCGGAGGCGCATGTCGTGCTCACCAACCCGACGCACTTCGCGGTGGCACTGCGCTACGATCGTGGGCGCGACCAGGTGCCTGTGGTCGTCGCCAAGGGCCGCGGCGCGACTGCGCTCGCGATCCGCGAAGTGGCGGGCGAGGCGCGCGTGCCGATCCTGGAATATCCGATGCTCGCCCGCGCCATCTACTACACCACGCGCGAGAACCAGGAGGTCCGCGACGATCTGTACGTCGCGATCGCCACCGTGCTCGCCTTCGTCTTCAACCTGAACGCCGCGGCGGGCGGCACCGCGCAGCCGCCGGTCGAGGTGCCCGAAAGCGCGCGGTTCGACGAACACGGCATCAAGATTTCGGCGAAAACCCCTTAACCTTTGCACGGCGGCGGCCGTTAATCCTGATGAAGCGCGTGGAGTAGACCAGTGGCCAGCACCGTAGGCAGCAGCACATCGACGCCGACACCGACGCCAACCCCGGCGCCCGCGTCGACGACGAGCCTGACCAAGAATGCGGCGCAGAGCCTGCTGACCTCGCTCAACGCAGGCTCGGGCATCGACATCGCGACGCTGGTCCCGGCGCTGGTGCAGGCGCAGTTCGCTGCCAAGACCGCCGCGCTGACCGCCAAGAACGACACGCTGACCGCGCAAATCTCGGCGACCAGCACGCTGCGCAACACGATCTCCAACTTCTCGACCGCGCTCGCCAGTCTGAGCTCCGGCGGCACGTTGCAGACGCAGCCCGTCAGCTCGAACACCAGCGCGCTCGGCGCGACCGCGATCGCGGGGGCGAAGGTGGGCCAGCTGTCGTCCAGCGTCTCGATCCAGGCGCTCGCGACCGCGCAAGGATCACGCTCGGCGAAGATCGACGATCGCACCGCGACGATCGCGACCGGCAAGATGACGCTGACGTTCGGCACGGCGACGTACAGCAGCGACGGCACGCAGATGACCGACTTCACCGCGGGCAGCGCCCCGACCGTGTCGATCGACGTCACCAACGGCAGCCTCGACGGTATCGCCAGCGCGATCAACGGCGCGAAGGCGGGCGTGACCGCGACCGTCATCACCGATGTCGACGGCAAGTCGGTGCTGTCGCTGAAGGGCACGACCGGCGCCGCGCAGGCCTTCACGCTGAAGGCGGACGATGCGGACAGCAAGCTCAACCAGTTCAACATCGGTAAGAACACCGGCACGCTGACCGGCACCGCGGCGAATGCCAAGCTGACCGTCGACGGCGTGCAGGTGCAGCGCGCATCCAACACGGTCAGCGACCTGGTGTCGGGCGTGACGTTGCAGCTCAATGCGGTGACGACCAGCGCGGTGTCGCTCACCAGCGTGCGGCCGACCAGCGCACTGGCGCAGGCGGTCGGCGATTTCGTCGACACCTACAACCAGGTGTTCGCCAGCGTGAAGGGCGAGATCGACCCGACGAACGGCGACCTGAAGGGCGATACCGCCGCCGCGACGCTGATGCGCTCGCTCCAGGCGCTGACGACCAAGGGGCTGGTGTCGGACGATGGCAGCGGCGCACCGACGACGCTCGCGCAGCTGGGCGTCGCGACCAATCGCGACGGCACGCTGAAGGTCGACACGACGACGCTGAACCGCGTGCTCGCCGCCAATCCCGATCAGGTCGAGGCGATGTTCGCCAGCACGTCGAGCAATGCGCTCGGCCTCTCCAGCACGCTGTCGAGCATCTCGCTGACCACGTCGAGCAGCATCTACGGCCTCGGCGCATCGGCGACCCGTTATACGCAGGCGAAGAGCGATCTGGCGAAACAACAGGATCAGGTCTCGCTGTTGTCGGATGCGATGAACAAGCGGCTGACGCAGCAATTCTCGTCGATGAACAGCAAGGTCAGCGCGTACAAGTCGACGCAGACCTTCCTCGACAACCAGATCAAGGCTTGGAACAAGAGCAACTGATGGCTTACGCGACCGCACTTTCGGGCGACCCCTATGCCACCTATCGCCAGATCGACGTCGTCGGCCGCACGGCCGAGGCGCAGGGCCCGGGCCTCGTCCAATTGCTCTACGAAGAGCTCATCTCGGCGCTGCGCGCGGCGGCCTGGGCGATGGACAACAACCAGCTGCGCACCAAGAGCGAGCGCGTGACGCGCGCGACCGCGATCCTGTTCGCGCTGGAATCGGGCCTCGATTTCGAACGCGGCGGCGAGGTGTCGAACACGCTGGCGCGGCTCTATGCCGGAATCCGCCGGACGGTGGTGGACGCGTCGGTCGGCTCCGATTCGGCGCCGTTCCGCGATGCGGCGAGCAGCCTGTCCGAGATCGCGGAGGCGTGGCGCACCGCGCGCGCGGCGTAAAACCTCATTCCTCCCCCGCCAGGGGGAGGTGGCGCCGCCAAAGGCGGTGACGGAGGGGGAGGATACGGCGAACGCGCCGCATGTGCCCCCCCCTCCACCACCCGCTTCGCCGGAGTAATGGGTCGGATCGTCCCCCGGACGATCCTCGAACGTGCGGGGCACGTTCGACCCATCACTCCCCCCTCCCCCGCTAAAGCGAGGGAGGAATTAGATTACTTCTGAAACCAGTGCTGCTGGACGAAATAGCCCAGCACCGTCACGGTGATCAGCCCGCACAGCCCCATGATCGCATCGAACGCCCAAGGCTCCTGCGCATAGGGCAGATGCGCGACGTTCATGCCGTACAGGCCGGTGATGAAGGTGAGCGGCAGGAACACCATCGCGACGATCGAGATGATGAGCGAGCGGCTGTCGATCTGCTCGCTCCTGAGGTCGGTCAGCGCCTCGTGCATCAGCGATGCACGTTCGCGGATCGCCTCCAGCTCCTCCGCCATGCGCGCGGCGCGGTCGGCGGCAGCGGACAGGTGGCGGCGATCGTCCTCGGCCAGCCAGGCGCCGGGCAGTTCGGCGAGCTTTTCGAGCGCGGCGCGCTGCGGCGACAGGAAGCGGCGATAGCCGATCGCGGCGACGCGCACGCGCGTGACGGTGCGGCGCAGGTCGAAGACGCGATTGGCGTCGAGCCGCTCCTCGCAATCGTCCAGCTCGTCGCCCAGGTCCGCGACATGCGGATCGAGGTCGGCGGTGATCGCGGTGGCGAAGGCGGAGATGAGGTCGCCCGGATCGGCGACATGGCCCGATTCCACCTCCTTCTCGACCGCATCGACCGCGTAGAGCGGGCGGCGGCTGACCGAATAGACGTGGCCCTTGATCGCCCAGATGCGGACCGAGGCGAGCGCATCGCCGCTGGTCTGTTCGTCGCTGGAACGGCCACGCAGGTTGAGCAGCGCGCCCTGTTCGAACGCCTCGCAGCGCGGGCGCGTCTCCATCGCGGTCAGCGCATCGACGACATAATCGTCCAGCCCCGCCGCGTCGCGCAGCCAGATCTGCGCGCGCTCCTCGGTGGTGTTGAGGTGCACCCACACGAAGTCCGCCGAATCGGCCAGCGCCTGCTTGACCGCGACGCGCTCCGCCGATCGGCCGTTGATGCGATATCCGAAGCCGCTCATGCCATCTCCAGCTCGACCGTCAGGCCGTCGTGCGCCGCCATAGCCTCGCCCCACGCCTCGCGCACCGCATCGGCGCGGGCGCGGTCGAGGATCGCCGCGGGCACGCCGGGGTGGAAGACGACGCGATCGGCATTGGCGAGCCAGCGTGCCTGGCGCAGCGTCAGCGCGTCGGGATCGGGTGAGGCGAGCGCGATACGGACACGCCCCTGCTCGATCGCCTGCCCGCCCGCGATCCAGCGCGGCACGTCGGCATCCTCGCGCATCGGATCGAGCGCGCCGCCCGCGGCCAGCGCCGCACCGAGCGCACGCCGCCGCGTGGCGCCATCGGGATAATGCGCACGCAGCGCGGCGCGGGCATGATGCAGCTGGTCCGCCAGCCGCCCGAGACCCGCCGGCAGCAGCGCCTCCAGCCGCTGGCGCAGCGCCGCGGCGAGGCCCGCCGACACGCCACCAGTGCCGATCGCGATGAGTACCGGCGCGCGGTCGATGATCGCCGGCGTGGTGAAGTCGCACAACGCCGGCCGGTCGACCGCATTGACCAGCAACCCGCGCGCCTTGAGCCGATCGACCGCGGCCAGCGCCTCACCTTCGTCTTCGATCGCCACCACGGCGAGCGCCGCCGCCGCGTCCTCGCCGACGATCACCGCGCCCGCGCGCTCCAGCAGCCGCCGCTTGGCATCCGCTGCCTCGCCCTCGCCCAGCAGGATCACCGGGCGGCCCGCCAGCCGGACGAACAGCGGCAGGCTGTGGAGGCTCACGCCTTCAGCCACTCCGGCACGCGCTCGGCGGCGAGGATCGTCTCGGCGGCGATGCGATCGGCGACGACGGCATAGCGGTCGCCATCGACCAGCACTTCGGGGACGAGGTCACGGCTGTTGTAGGTCGAGGCCATCGTCGCGCCGTACGCGCCCGCGGTGCGGAAGACGGCGAGATCGCCGCTCTTCACCGCATCGATCTCGCGGCCCATCGCAAAGGTGTCGCCGCTTTCGCACACCGGGCCGGCGATGTTGGCGGTCATCCGCTCGCCCGTCGGGGTCACCGCGTCGAAATCGTGCCACGCATCGTACAGCGCGGGGCGGGCGAGGTCGTTCATCGCGGCATCGACGATGACATAGGGGTTAGTGACGCCGGGCTTCACCCAGACGACTTCGGTCAGCAGCACGCCCGAATTGCCGGCGATGACGCGGCCGGGTTCGAACATCAGCTCGACGTCCCAGCCCTGGGTCGCGCGCGCGACCATCGCGCCATAGTCCGCCGGGCTCGGCAGCACGTCGCCGGCCTTGTAGGGGACGCCGAGACCGCCGCCGAGGTCGACGCGGGTGATCGTGTGGCCGCGACGGCGCAGTTCGGCGACCAGCTCGCCGATACGGCGATACGCCTCTTCGAGGCGCGACAGGTCGCTCAGCTGGCTGCCGATGTGGCAGGCGACGCCACGCAGGTCGAGCCCGTCGAGCGGTGCCAGCCGGTCGAACATGTCGGGGGCCTGATCGATCGGCACGCCGAACTTGTTCTCGGCGCGGCCCGTGGAGATCTTGGCATGCGTGCCGGCATCGACGTCGGGGTTCACCCGCAGCGTCGCGGGCGCGCGCTTGCCCTTGGCATGGGCGATCTGCGCGAGGACGACGCCCTCTTCCTCCAGCTCCAGGTTGAACTGGCCGATACCGGCGTCGATCCCGCGCGCGAGTTCGGCCCGCGTCTTGCCGACGCCCGAAAACACGATGTCCGCCGCCGGGATGCCCGCCGCAAGCGCACGCGCCATTTCGCCGCTCGAGACGACGTCGGCGCCGTAACCCTCTTCGGCGAGAACACGCAGCACGGCGAGGTTGGGATTGGCCTTGATCGCATAGGCCAGATGGATGCGGCCGACATGCTTCAGCCCCTCGCGGAACACCTGCGCGTGACGGCGGAAGGTGTTGGTCGAATAGACGTAGACGGGGGTGCCCACCTCTTCGGCGATGCGGGTGAGCGGCACGTCCTCGCAGTGGAGCACGCCATCGCGATAATCGAAATGGTTCATGGATGTATCAGTTCGGCGGGAGGTCGAATTCGTCGCTGCGGCGGGCTTCGGACTGTTTGAGCAGTTCGTCGCTGCGCTGCGGCCGCTGCTGCGTCGTCGGGGTGAGCAACTGGTTCGCGGTCGGCGTCGCGGTCGCGCCATAGGGGGCGGGCGGCAGTTTCGCGCCGGGCGCGGGCTGCAATTCCTTGGCGGCGCCGCAGCCGGCGAGCGCCAAAGCCAGGAGCGGGATCAGGCGCTTCATGACAGGCTCTCCCGCGCCGCCCGGATCGCGGCGCGCACATTGGCGGGCGCGGTGCCGCCGAAGCTCGTCCGGCTGGCGACCGAGGCGTCGACCGACAGCACGTTGTACAGGCTTTCGTTCACCCGAGTGTCGATCGCCTGGAATTCGGAGAAAGGCAGTTCGTCGAGCCGCACACCCAGTTCCTCGGCGCGCTTCACCGCGCGCCCCGTGACGTGATGCGCCTCGCGGAACGGCAGCCCCGCCTCGCGCACCAGCCAGTCGGCGAAGTCGGTCGCGGTGGCGAAGCCGCTCTCGGCAAGGCCGCGCATGCGATCGGTGCGGAAGGTCGCGCTTTCGACCATGCCGGTCATCGCCGCGATCGAGAGGCCGAGCAGGTCGTGCGCCTCGAACACCGGCGGTTTGTCGTCCTGCATGTCCTTCGAATAGGCGAGCGGCAGGCCCTTCATCGTCACCATCAGCGCGGTCTGGCAGCCGAGGATGCGCCCGGCATGGCCGCGGACCAGTTCGGCCGCGTCGGGATTGCGCTTCTGCGGCATGATCGAGCTGCCGGTCGACCATTGGTCGCTCAAAGCGACGAAGCCGAACGGCTGCGACGCCCACAACACGAACTCTTCGGCGAGGCGGCTGAGATGCAGCGCGGTCTGCGTCGCACACGTCAGGTAATCGAGCGCGAAGTCGCGGTCGCTCACCCCGTCCAGGCTGTTGCGCGTCGGCCCGTCGAAGCCGAGCGCTGCCGCCGTCATCTGCCGGTCGAGCGGGAAGCTGGTGCCGGCAAGCGCCGCGGAGCCGAGCGGGCACAGGTTCATGCGCGCGCGGGCATCGCGGAAGCGCGAGATGTCGCGCGCCGTCATTTCGACATAGGCCATCAGGTGATGGCCCAATGTCACCGGCTGTGCGGATTGCAGGTGGGTGAAGCCGGGCATCACCGCATCGGCATGCTCCTCGGCGCGGGTCAGCAGCGCGTGGGTCAGGCCGGTCAGCGCCGCCAACACCTGGTCGATCGCGTCGCGCACCCACAGGCGGAAATCGGTCGCGACCTGATCGTTGCGGCTGCGCGCGGTGTGCAGGCGGCCGGCGACGGGGCCGATCGCCTGCGCCAGCTTCGCCTCGGTCAGCATGTGGATGTCTTCGAGGGCGAGATCTTCGGGCACGCCGTTCGCGGCATAATCCGCGGCGACCGTGTCCAGCCCCGCGTCGATCGCGGCGGCATCCTCGGCCGATACGATGCCCTGTTTTGCCAGCATCGCGACATGCGCCTTCGATCCGGCGATATCCTGACGCCACATCCGCTTGTCGAAGGGGATCGAGGCGTTAATCTCGCGCATTACCGCAGCAGGGCCTTCGGCAAATCTGCCGCCCCACATCGAATTGGAACCGCTCATGTCCGCACGCGTCGCGATCGTCTGTCTCCTGGCGCTGATGGCCGCAGGCTGCGATAGGCAAAGCGCCGCCCCCGGGCAAGCGGACACGGCCGATACGAACACAGCGTCGCCCGACGAAGCGACGGCTCCGGCCGCCACGACCGCGCAGGTCGGCATCGACCGCAGCCATGCCGGCGAGGCCGCGCCGAGCACGCCGTTCAAGGGGCCGGACGGCAAGCCCACCACCCTCGCTGCGTTCAAGGGCAAGCCGGTGCTCGTCAATCTGTGGGCGACGTGGTGCGGACCGTGCATCGCCGAACTGCCGACGCTGGAGGCGCTGGCGAAGCGCGGCACCGTGCGCGTCGCGGCGATCAGCCAGGATACGCAAGGTGCGGACAAGGTGCCCGCGTTCCTGAAGGCGCATGGCGCGCCATCGCTGACGCCCTACGTCGACGATCAGATGGCGCTGTCGCTGGGGTGGAACGCGAACCTGCCGACGACCGTGCTGTTCGATTCGGCGGGCAAGGAGGTGTGGCGCTGGAAGGGCGGCAACGACTGGGCCGGCGCGGACGCAGCGAAGCTGATCGCGGAGGCAAAGTAAGGGGTCTTTCCAGACGACCCGCCACCCCGGGACTGGTTCCGGGGTCCACTCTGCGGCGAGGGGGATAGCCAGAGGCTTGAAGCGATCCCCCCGCGGCACGGTGGATGCCGGAACGAGTCCGGCATGACGAACGTGTGAGGCGAAGCCCTCGCGCTACCCCAGCGTCACGGCGTCACTCTGAACTACCCGAGCAATCTGCGGCAGGATATGCTCGATCGCAAACGCATGCAGCTCCGCCGAGCGCGAGGTCGAGGCGTCCTCGACGATCACCACATCATACGACAGCTCCCAGGCACTGCGCGCGGTCGATTCGACGCCGAAGTTCGTCGCGATGCCGGCAATCACCACCGTCTTTACCCCGCGCCGCCGCAATTGCAGGTCCAGGTCTGTGCCGGTGAACGCGCCCCAATGGTGCTTCATCACGACGATGTCGCCGTCCTGCCGCAACCCCTCGACCAGCGCATGGAACGCAGGCGGCGTACCCTCGGCGGGCAGGCGCGGCTGATCGACAGTGCGACTCGGCATCGTATCGGGCGTGAACCCGACATGGACCAGCACCACCGGCGCGCCCGCGGCGCGGAAGCGTTCGGCCAGCGCTTTGCCGCGCGCCACGACATCGGCGGCGCTGTGCGGCCCCTTGTCGCCGGCGACGATGCCGTCCTGCAGGTCGATGAGGATGAGCGCGGTGGAGCGGGGATCGAACGTCGGCATGGCCGTTCAACCGGCGAGCGGCCCCGCCGTTCCGCCCTCGCGCGGCACCCAGATCGCCGACTCGGCGTCGCCATAGGCGTCCGCCTGCCCGCCGAGCGCGGTGATCCCCACCCAGGCGCAGACGATCGCGTCGATCATGTCTTCGTGCGCCTTGCGCGCGACACCGCTCGCGTCGTCGGGCAGAGGGGGCAGCGCCGCCTCCACGCCATCGATCCGGGTCGCCAGCAGGCCCACGATCCGCGCCCATTCCGCCGCCAGCAACACGCGCCGCGCGGCCAGCGATTCGTCCGGCCAATAGGTGCGGGTCTTCGACGCCTTGTACGGCAGCCGCCGTGGCGCCTGCGCGAGCACGACCAGCGCCGGGTGCGGATAGACCTCGATCAGCCCGCCGGTCTGCGCCGCGTCGGTGCGCAGTGGATAACCCGCATCTTCGAACCCTGCTCGCAAGCCGTCGGAGAGCGGCCCCGGCCGCATCGCGCTGGGCGAATGCGTGCCGCAATAGCGCCCGCCGAACGCGCGCGTGATCGCATTGTCCGACGCGCGCCGCGCGACGATCGGCGTGCGGGCCAGCGGCATATCGATCGCGACCAGATCGACCCGCGCACCCGCCAGCGCCTCGGCCGCGGCGAGTAGCGCAGGCGCATCCGGCGACGATCCCCGCGGCGGCGCGTCGCACGCCACGCCGGCCGCTTGATTCAGGAAATGGTCGTAGGATGGCGCCGCCGCGCGCAATCGCCAGCGCTCGGCCTCCAACACCGCGAGCGCGACGCCGCTCGGCTGCCCCGCGGTCCACGCGGCATCGATCCCCAGCGCGACCTGCGTAGGGGTGGGATCAACATCAGCGATGGGAAGGACGCTCGTAGGAGCAGGTGGTAAGTGGATGCCCGACAAGGATTCGAACCTTGATTGACGGAGTCAGAGTCCGCTCTCTTACCATTAGAGGATCGGGCAACGAGGGCCGCGCATCTAGGCGGGCACCGTGGGCCTGTCAACAGGGCAAATTGCTCGCCTTGTCGCAAGGGCTTGTACGCGCTACCTAGAGGACAAGCACCGAGCGGGGCGTTCATCCCCGTGACGGCAGAACAGAAACAGATAGAAAGTCACCACGGCTATGGGGGATCGTTCCGCCCGAATGCCGTACCGGCAGGCCCCGCCTGCCCGTTCGGCGCCGAGCCGACCGCAACGCGGTCGCTGGTCCGATGCGCAGGCCTTTGCCGCGCTCGACCTCGGCACCAACAATTGCCGGTTGCTGATCGCCCGGCCGCAGGGCGATGGCTTCGCCGTCATCGACGCCTTTTCGCGCATCGTGCGCCTCGGCGAAGGCCTCGCCGCGACCGGCCGGCTGAGCGACGCCGCGATCGAACGCACCATCGCCGCGCTGCGCGTCTGCGCCGACAAGTTGAAGCGCCGCAACGTCACGCTCGCGCGCTCGGTCGCGACCGAAGCGTGCCGGCGGGCGAGCAACGGGCAGGATTTCATCGCGCGCGCGCTCGCGGAAACCGGCATCCACCTCGACATCATCTCCGCCGAGGAAGAGGCGCGGCTGGCGGTGCTCGGCTGCCATGCTCTGATCGAACCGGGCGACGACCCCGCGCTGATCTTCGACATCGGCGGCGGCTCGACCGAACTGGTGCTGATCGACACGACGCGGGGCAGCATGCCGCGCGTGCTCGACTGGCATTCGGCGCCCTGGGGCGTGGTGTCGCTGACCGAACATGCCGGCGGCGGCGAGGGCGAAGGCGGCCGCCTCGCGGCGTACGAGCGGATGCGCGGCATCGTCGCGGACAGTTTCGCCGACTTTGCCGCCCGCTTGCCCAAGAACGTCCGGCGCCCGCGCCTGCTCGGCACCAGCGGCACCGTGACGACGCTCGGCAGCGTCCATCTGGGGCTCAGCCATTACGACCGCGCGCAGGTCGACGGCCTGATCGTACCCGCCGATGCGATGCGGCGAATCAGCGCCGATCTGTCGCGCAAATCGGTGAAGGAGCGCGCGCAGCTCGCCTGCATCGGATCGGAACGCGCCGACCTGGTGGTCGCAGGCTGCGCGATCCTCGAAACGATCCTCGATTTGTGGCCCGCGGAGCGGCTGGGCATCGCCGACCGCGGCATTCGCGAAGGCATCCTGCGCCGCCTGATGGGCAGCCCCAGACCATGAGTGTCATGACATGAGCAGAGACGGCGGCGGCCTGCGCACCCGCGTCAAGACCGCGCGCGGCCGCACCGCGCAATCGACGCGCTGGCTCGAACGCCAGCTCAACGACCCCTATGTCCGCCGCGCCAAGGCGGAGGGCTATCGCAGCCGCGCGGCGTACAAATTGCTCGAACTCGACGAGCGGTTCGGGATCATCCAGGGCAAGCGCCGCGTCGTCGACCTCGGCATCGCGCCGGGCGGCTGGAGCCAGGTGATCCGCCGCCGCGTGCCCAAGGCGGCGGTGGTCGGCATCGATCTGCTGCCCGTCGATCCGATCGACGGCGTCACCATCTTCCAGATGGACTTCATGGACGATGCCGCGCCGGGCGTCCTGATGGAGGCGCTGGGCGGCGCACCCGACCTGGTGATGTCGGACATGGCGGCGAACACCGTCGGCCACCCGCAGACCGACGCGCTGCGCACCATGGCGCTCGTCGAAACCGCACTCGCCTTCGCGGTCGACGTGCTGGAAAAGGGCGGCACCTTCGTCGCCAAGGTCTTTGCGGGCGGCGCCGATGCGCAATTGGTCGCCGAGATGAAGCGCAACTTCCAGACGGTGAAGCACGCCAAGCCGCCGAGCAGCCGCAAGGGTTCGGTGGAATGGTTCGTCGTAGCGCAGGGGTTCAAGGGCAGGTCAGCGGAATAGCCACGCTATTCCGCGTCGCGGACCTGCCCACGGCCAGCGTCGCGAACGCGACGACTGACGACGCGGCTTCGCCGCGGCGGGGCCTTGCGCGACGCTCCAGCCGTCATCCCACAAAGACCCCAACCTCCGCTGGGGTGACGATAGTGGTCGGGGCTTGGAACGCCGACTCCTCCGCATTCCTCCCCCGCCAGGGGGAGGTGGCAGCGCAATAGCGCTGACGGAGGGGGAGGATACGGTGACGGCAGCGTTCGCGGAACCGCCCCTCCACCACCGGCTGCCGCCGGTGGCTCCCAGCGCAGGGTCGATCATGCCCCCCGCATGATCTTGGATTGCTGGGAGAAATTCAACCCTGCACTCCCGCTAACGCGAGGGAGGAATTGTATGCCCCCAAACCCACCCGCCGCGGCGAAGCCGCGTCGTCAGTCGTCGCTTCGCGACGCTGGCCGTGGATCGGCTCGCGTCGCCGACGAGCTGCGCTCCTCGGCTAGCCGATCCCCCAAACGCAAACGACGCGGCAAAGCCGCGTCGTCAGTCGGGCTGAAGCCCGCTGGCCGTGGACTGGTCCGCGACGCGGATTAGCCGAGGCTTATCCGCTGACCAGTCCTCACCCGTCGTAATCGGCGCCGAGATTCTGGTTCCGCGGCGGCGCAGCGGCGGTCAGGCGGAGCGCTTCGGCCGAAGCGGCAAGCGAGCCGACGGCGTCGACTTCATCGTCGTCGTCGATCTGGACGCGCTGCAGGCTGTTGACCACTGCCTCTTCCAGATGATCGGGGCGGACCAGCTCATCGGCGATTTCGCGCAGCGCGACGACCGGGTTCTTGTCGCGATCGCGATCGAGCAGCAGTTCCGCGCCGCCCGAAATCTGCCGCGCGCGCTGCGCAGCGAACAGGACCAGGTCGAAACGGTTGGGGATCTTGTCGACGCAATCCTCGACGGTAACGCGCGCCATGGACGCTTTCCTTCGCAAATACCGATTCAGTAAGGGGCGGCGTGTAGGCGGAGGCTGTGGGTAAAGTCAAGGAAATCGGGGGCGCGGGGATGCGGACGTGTCGCAGGTGAGCGCCGCTGGCCCCACCCAATCCGTCACCCCGGACTTGGTCCGGGGTCCACTAGGCCGCAGGGGAGGAGAAAGAGGCTCCAACCACCCCCCTAGCCGCAGAGTGGACCCCGGACCAAGTCCGGGGTGACGGCGTGGGTGGGCTGAGGTCACGTTCATAACGTCTCACCCTTACTTGCCACCTGGCGCACCGACGGGCACAGACGAGCGCGATGGATGCGCCCGCTCCCCAGCCGACCTTCGCGGTCGATGGCAATCGGCTGACGCTGCTCGATACCGGCCCGCGCCGCCTCGACGCGCTGCTCGCCCTGATCGCGGGCGCGGCCCATTCGCTGCGCATCCTCTATTACATCTACGCCGACGACACGACCGGACGCCGCGTCAATGCCGCGCTGATCGCCGCAGCGGAACGCGGCGTCGACACCGCGCTGATCGTCGACGGCTTCGGCAGCGAAACCGACGACGCCTTTTACGCGCCGCTGCGCGAGGCCGGCGTATCCGTGTGCCGCTTCGCGCCGCGGTTCGGCCGCCGCTACCTGCTGCGCAACCACCAGAAGCTGGCGCTCGCCGATGCGGGGCAGTCGGGCGAGCGGATCATCATCGGCGGGTTCAACGTCGAGGACGATTATTTCGGCACCCCCGCGCAAGAAGCGTGGCGCGACCTGGGGCTGCTGGTCGAGGGGCCGGCCGCGGGTCGGCTGGCCGGCTATTTCGACGCGCTGCACGACTGGCTGCGGCTGCCCAAAGGCAAGGTGCGCCCGCTCAACAAGGCGCTGGCGCGGTGGAGCGAGGCGCATGGCGACACGCGCTGGCTGATCGGCGGGCCGACGCGGCGCCTGTCGCCCTGGGCCCGCGCGGTGCGCGACGACCTGCGCCGTGGCAAGCGGATCGACATCATCGCCGCCTATTTCACGCCCTCGCCCACCATTCTGCGCCGCCTGGACAAAGCGGGGCGGCGCAAGGCGAAGGTGCGCGTCGTCACCGCGTCCAAATCCGACAACAACGCGACGATCGCGGCGGCGCGCTTCACCTATGCGGGCCTGCTGCGCAAGGGCGTCGCGCTGTACGAATATCTGCCGACCAAGCTGCACACCAAACTCTACGTCATCGACGACGTCGTCTATGTCGGATCGGCCAATTTCGACATGCGCAGCCTGTTCATCAACATGGAGCTGATGCTGCGCGTCCACGACGCCGCCTTCGCCGCGCATGTCCGGACCTATATCGAAGGCGAGATTGCGCGATCGCAGCCGATCACGCGCAGCTGGTACAAGGCGCATACCGGCGTGCTGCAGCGCCTGCGCCAGTTCGCCGCCTATCTGCTGATCGCGGTGGTGGATCCCAGCGTGTCGCGCGGGCTGAACTTCGGCGTCGACGACTAGCCGCGCGTCACCGGCCCAGCGCGTCGATCTGCGCGCGCGCCTCTGCGGGGATCAGCGCCTCCATCACCGCCCAATAGCCCGCCACCGCCTCTTGCCCGGCATAGCTGTACGCCTTGGCCATGCGGTCGCGCTGTTCCTCGAACAAGGCGGTTTCCAGCGCGATCCCCTGTTCCGTCAGCCGCAACAGGCGCTGGCGGCGATCGACGTCCCCGGCGCGCATGCAGACGAGATCGCGATCGACCAAATCCTTCATCACCCGGCCAAGCGACTGTTTGGTCACCGCCAGCAACAGCAGCAGATCGCCGACGGTGACGTCGGGGCAGCGCCCGATGAAATAAAGCGCCCGGTGATGCGCGCGCCCCAGGCCCAGTTCGGCCAGCTTTTCGTCCGCCGTGCGCAGAAACCGCGTCTGGGCGAACATCATCAATTCCATGCCGCGGCGGATCGCGGTGTCGCGCAGGAACAGGGCAGAGGAATGCTTCGGAGCGTCCATATCGGACGCGATTAGCTTAAGCCGCGATGCAGGAAAAGGGCCCGTATCGGCAAAATCGTTTGATTGTGTCGCTACAGGCCGCGCTGGCGATCAATCCTTCCACGCCCAATACAGCTGCGCAGGGGGTACGTTCCACCATTCCATGTCATGATCGATGTTGGTGAAATGGGGGGTGAGGAAGTCCTTCACCTTGGGCGAGAATTGATAAACCAGGAACGCGCCACCGGTGCGGATGACGCGATGCGTCGCCGCGGCGATCGCCGGGCCGACGCCGGCGGGCAGCGTCGAGAAAGGCAGGCCCGACAGCACGTAATCGGCATGGTCATGCCCGCGTTCGCGCACGATCCGCTCGACGTCCGCCGCCGATCCTTCCACCGCGACGAAGCGCGAATCCGTGATGGTGTGGTCGAGGTAGCGGATGAAATCGGGGTTGGTGTCGATCGCGATCAGCGTCGCGTCGGGCGCCATCCGCTCCAGGATCGGGCGGCAGAAGGTGCCGACGCCGGGACCATATTCGACGAACAGCTTGCACGCCGACCAGTCGACGGGCGCAAGCATCTTGCGGATCAGCTTGTCCGACGATGGGATGATCGACCCCACCATCACCGGATGCTTCAGGAAGCCCTGAAAGAACATCGCGACCGGGCTCGGCACGCCGGTGCCACGGGTACGGCGCCTGGCGGCGGTGGTCGAAGAGGGCATCGGCTTCCTGTCGTTGATCGCGTGTCGGGACCCCGCGCAGGACCGCGCGGAAAATACCCCGTGCCACGTTTCCCGAACGCGTTTCAAGACATGCGGTTGCGTCGCCCCCTGCGGTTCGTCGCAGCGAGCGCTCCCGAGACACAGCTTGCCCTGCCCCGTCGCCGGACTAGGAAGGGGATCACGGAGGGGAAGAAACCATGGCGGAGCAACGGTCTGGCAAGGTCGCTGTGATCTTTACCTCGCAGCGCAACGGCGCCGACGCGGCGGGCTATGACGCGGCCGCGGCGGCAATGGCGGCGCTGGCGGCACGCCAGCCGGGCTATCGCGGCGTCGACAGCGTGCGGGGCGCCGACGGCGCCGGCATCACGATCAGCTATTGGGCGGACGAGGCGGCCGCGATCGCCTGGCGCGACCAGCCCGACCATGCCGCGATCCGCGAGGCGGGCCGGGCGCGTTGGTACGACCGCTATCAGGTCATCGTCTGCGCCGTGACGCGCAGCTATGCCTGGGACCGCGCCGGGCGCCGCGCCGCATGACCGGCCGGACCCGCGGCCCGATGGACCGGCGCTTTGCGCTCATGTTCCTCGTCATGCTGACGATCGCGGCGGGCAATACCGCGCTGCAATCGATCCTGCCCGCGCTGGGGCGCTCGCTGAAGGTCGCCGACAGCGCCGTCGCCGCCGCCTTTTCGGTATCGGCGCTATTATGGGTGATCGCCGCGCCCTTCTGGGCGAACCGGTCCGACCGGCACGGGCATCGCGCGATGATCCTGCTGGGCGTCGGCGGCTTTTCGGTGTCGCTCAGCCTGTGCGGCCTGTTCCTCGCCGCCGGGATCAACGGCTGGATCGGCGGCACCGCCGCCTTCGGCCTCTTCATCGCCGGCCGGCTGATCTACGGCACGTTCGGCTCCGCCGCGCCGCCCGCGGTACAAGCGCTGGTCGCCGGCGAGACGAGCCGTGAGGATCGCACGCGCGCCCTCACCCTGCTCGCCAGCGCCTTCGGCCTCGGCACCATCCTGGGGCCGGCGATCGCGCCCTATCTGCTGCTCGGCCATATCGGCCGTGTCGAGGTGGGGCTGGCCGGCCCCGCCTTCGTCTTCGCGGTGTTCGGCGTGGGCGTGTGGATCACGGTGCGTGCGATCCTGCCCGACGACCGGCGCGCGGCGTTCCACGAACACGGCACTTCCTCGGCCTATCCCTCGATTGGCGGCGCCCCCACCGGCGCGACCGTCGCCGCCGCGACGCAGCCGCATAGCGAGCATGTCGGCTATCTCGATCCGCGCGTGCGCGCCTGGATGATCGCGGGACTGGTGATGGGCCATGCGCAGGCGATGACCAGCCAGGCGATCGGTTTCCTCGTCATCGATCGCCTGCACATCGCGCCCGCGCTGGCGCTGGAGCCGACCGGCATCGTGCTGATGATGGGCGCGGGCGCGGCGCTGCTGGTGCAATGGGGGGTGATCCCATTGCTCGGCCTGACGCCGCGAAGGCTGGTGCTGGTGGGGCTGGTGCTCGCCGCGGCCGGCGTGGCGCTGACCGGGCTGGCGACGTCGCTGTACGGTATCGCCACCGCTTATGCGCTGGCGAACCTGGGCTTCGGCTTCACGCGGCCCGGGTTTACCGCGGGGTCGAGCCTTGCCGTCGGACCCGCCGCGCAAGGCTCGGTGGCCGGCAAGGTGACGAGCGTCAACGGCGCGAGCTTCGTGCTCGGCCCCTCGATCGGCGTCGGCCTGTACGAACTGTCGCGGCCGCTGCCGTATCTGACCGCGGCGGCGGCGCTGGTGGTGCTGTTCGTGTACGCGTGGGTGGCGTTGCGGGAGCGGGCCTGATCCGCGCGCCCAAGAACCGTTCGCCCTGAGCCTGTCGAAGGGCACCTTTCCTTAGACGTAACGCCCGTGGAGAGGCGGGCTTCGACAGGCTCAGCCCGAACGGTTTTGGCGCGTTTGCGCCTCAGTCCGCGCCCTTCGGCCCGCGCGCGCGGAGCTGTCCGGGGGAGATGAAGCCGATCGGCTGGATCGCCGCCGCATCCTGCTTCAGCTGCGCGGCGATCTTCTCGTAATCCTTCTCCATCTCAGGCGTCACGCTCGCCCGCGATTCGGTCAGCGCCGATTCGAAGTCCGCCATCGTCACCGCGGTCGACTGCAACGATCGCCGCAGCGCGACCAGGCCGGCGCGGCGCACCACGTCTTCCAGATCGGCACCGGTAAACCGGTCGGTCTGGCGCGCGATCGCATCCAGATCGACATCGTCGGCCAGCGGCATCTTCTGCGTCTGGATGCCCAGAATGCGCCGGCGCCCCTCCTGATTGGGGACACCAACATAGACCAGCTCATCGAACCGCCCCGGTCGCAGCAGCGCGGGGTCGATCAGGTTCGGCCGGTTGGTCGCGCCGATGACGACCACCGACTGTAATTCCTCCAGCCCGTCCATCTCGGCGAGGATCGTGTTGACCACGCGCTCGGTCACCTGCGGCTCACCAAGACCGCCGCCGCGCGCGGGCACCAGACTGTCGAGTTCGTCGATGAAGATCACGCACGGCGCCACCTGCCGCGCGCGCTGGAACAGGCGCGTAATCTGCTGCTCGCTCTCGCCATACCATTTCGACAGCAGGTCGCTCGACTTGGTGGCGATGAAATTCGCCTCCGCCTCGCGCGCCACCGCCTTGGCGAGCAAGGTCTTGCCCGTGCCCGGCGGGCCATAGAGCAGGAAGCCCTTGGCCGGCCGGATGCCCAGCCGACGGAAGGCATCCGGGTCCTTCAGCGGCAGCTCGACGCCTTCCTTCAGCCGGTTCTGCGCCGCATCCAGCCCACCGACATCGTCCCAGCGCACGCGCGGCGCCTCGACCATCACCTCGCGCATGGCGCTCGGCTGGACGCGCTTCAGCGCCTCGAGGAAGTCCTCGCGCGTCACCGACAGCTCGTCGAGCACCTCGGCCGGGATCGTCCGCTCTTCCAGGTTCAGCTTGGGCATGATCCGCCGCACCGCTTCGATCGCCGCCTCGCGGGTCAGCGCGGCCAGGTCGGCGCCGACGAAGCCATAGGTGGTGCGCGCCAGTTCGACGAGATCGACCTTGTCGCCCAGCGGCATGCCGCGGGTGTGGATGCCCAGGATTTCGCGACGGCCGCGCTCGTCGGGCACGCCGACGACGATCTCGCGATCGAAGCGGCCCGGCCGACGCAGCGCTTCGTCGATCGCCTCCGGCCGGTTGGTCGCGGCGATCACGACGAGGTTCGCACGCGCCTCCAGCCCGTCCATCAGCGTCAGCAGCTGCGCGACGACACGCTTCTCCGCCTCACCCTGCACGCTGCCGCGCTTGGGGGCGATCGAATCGATCTCGTCGATGAAGACGATCGACGGCGCGCTCTTTGCCGCTTCCTCGAAAATCTCGCGCAGCCGGCCCTCGGACTCGCCATAGGCCGAGCCCATGATCTCGGGGCCGTTGATCAGGAAGAAGGACGCGTCGCTTTCGTTGGCCACGGCGCGCGCGAGGCGCGTCTTGCCGGTGCCCGGCGGGCCATAGAGCAGCAGGCCCTTGGGCGGATCGACGCCCAGCCGCTGGAACAGCTCGGGATAGCGCAGCGGCAGCTCGACCATCTCGCGCAGCTGATCGATCGTCTGCGCCATGCCGCCGATATCGTCATAGGTCACGTCGGCGCGGCGCTGCGTCGGCTCCTCATATTCGGGGCGCAGCTCGACCTCGGTATTCTCGTCGATGTGGACGATACCCTTGGGGCTGGCCGACACCACCGACAGGCGAATTTCCTGCAACGCATAGGCCGGCGCGTTCATGAACTGCTGGATGCCCGGCGGCATGTTGCCGACACGCTGATGCCCCGCGGTCGCGACGACGTCGCCCTGGCAGAGCGGCCGCCCGAAGAAGGTGCGCTTCAGCGCCTGCGGCTGGCCCTGCAAGCGCAGATTGGCCTGCGCGGGCGCGAAGACGACGCGAGTCGCGGGCTTCGATTCCACTTTCCGCACCTCGACGAAATCGCCCGCGCCGACGCCGGCATTGGCGCGTTGCAGGCCATCGATGCGCAGGATCTCGATCCCCTCATCCTCGGGATACGGCCCGACGGCGCGCGCGGGCGTCGACTGCTTGCCGACGATCTCGATCACGTCGCCCTCGCCCACGCCCAGTGCGGCCATCAGGCTGCGCGGCAGGTGCGCCAGGCCGCGGCCGGAATCCTCCGGACGGCTGTTCGCCACCTGGATTTTACGCGTCGGGGTATCGCTGTCGGCCATCCACTCTCGTCCTGCAGGGTGCGTTCGAAGCGCGCGAGATAGGAAGGCGGTTCCGATGGTGCGAGGGTGAAGCTTTTGAAAACGCGTTCACGCGCGTTAGCGGCTCCGGCCTGCTGCGCGCGTTTCGCCGAAAACGCACAAAAAAAGGGCCGGCGAAAACGCCAGCCCGGGAAAGTTTTTAGGAGAGGATGCCTGAAAGGCCCGTCCCCTTTCCTCTCCGCAGCTTTATGTTGCAAGTGCGAAAACATTCGATACGATTGCACAATCTGCATTCGTTGACGCGACACTGGGGCGAGGAAGGACCGCGATGCGCAGATTGCCGCCGCTGGGCGCCATCGAGGCGTTTGTGCAAGTCGCCCGACTGGGGTCGGTGAAGGCTGCTGCCACCGAACTGGCGCTGTCCGCACCCGCGCTCAGTCGCCGCGTGCAGAGCCTGGAACGGTTCATCGGGCGTCCGCTGTTCGAACGCCGCCACCAGGCGATGGTGCTGAACGCGGATGGCGACCGCCTGCTCGGCCAGATCGCGCCGATGCTCGACAGCCTGTCGGATACGATCGAGGAGATGATGGGGCATAGCGACGTGCTCCGCCTGCGCCTCGGCATCCTGCCGCTGTTCGCATCGCAGCGCCTGTTCCCGCGGCTGGGCGAGTTGCGCGCGGCGCATCCGGAACTGCATCTCGATATCGACACCGCCGGCCACGGCATCGCACGGCTGGGCGAAGGCCTCGACGCGGTGATCGCCCTATCGCGCGAGATCGATCCGACGCTGTACGCCAAGCGGCTCGACCGCAATTCGGTCTACGTCATCGGCGCGCGCACGCTGCTGGAGGGACCCGACCCGGTCACCCGGCCCGAACAATTGAGCGGCCTGACCGCGCTGATCCACCGCGAGATGCCCGACAATTTCACCGCATGGCGCGACGCGGCGGGCATCGACCCATCGATCGAGCCGCTGGCGATCGACTATTTCGATTCGGGCGCCTTGATGCTGGAGGCTGCGGCGCAGGGCATCGGCGTCGCCTTCATGCACGAGAGCCATTTCCAGGACGCCCGCGATCCGCGGCTGGTGCGCCTGTTCGATATCGTGGTGGAAAGCCCGTACAGCTATTGGTTCGTCTGCCGCCCCCGCGCGCTGCAACAGCGTCCGGTCCGCATGTTCCACGACTGGCTGATAAGGACGCTGGGCGAAGTTTAACGGTCGGGACGATCAGCGAACGTCCCGTATCCTCCCCCTCCGTCACCGGCTGTGCCGGCGCCACCTCCCCCTGGCTGGGGAGGAATGAGGTTGAAGTCCTCCCCCCCAGGGGGAGGTGGCAGGCCGTATGGCGACGGAGGGGGAGGACACGGCGCCCTCGCCCCCCTAACGGCTTACTCCGCCTTCGCGCTGACGATCTTGCCCGGATTGCGGGGCGGCTCGCCCTTGGGCAGCTTATCGATCAGGTCCATGCCGTCGGTCACTTCGCCCCAGACGGTATACTGGTTGTCGAGGAAGCGCGCGTCGTCGAAGCAGATGAAGAACTGGCTGTTCGCCGAATTGGGATCGCTGGTCCGCGCCATCGAGCAGACGCCGCGGACGTGCGGCTCCTTGTTGAACTCCTGCTTCAGATTGGGCTTCGACGACCCGCCGGTGCCGTCGCCACGACCGCCGTCACCGCCCTGCGCCATGAAGCCCGGGATCACGCGGTGGAACGGCACGCCGTTGTAGAAGCCTTCGTTCGCCAGCTCGCCGATGCGCGCGACGTGGTTCGGCGCCAGATCCGGGCGCAGCTTGATCGTGACGTCGCCCTGTTCGGACCCGGTGTCGAGCGTCAGCGTCAGCGTGGTGAAGGTATCGGCCATGTGTTGTCCTTTATGGTGTTGCCGCAGCAGGTAGTGTCGCTTCGGCCGAAGGGCAAATCCCCGAAGGGTGGCCAATCGTGCCGCAGCGCGGTAGACGCCCCCGATTGCACCACGACACGATTGCAGCACGGACGGAGGCAGCGATGAGCGATACCGAGCTTCCCGAGATGCTGGCCCCCGAACAGGACGAGCTGGACGAGGACGATCGCCTGCGTCCCGAATTCGTCGATGCGGTGCTGGACGCGGTGCGCGCGGGCGACGACGAGGAAGCGCGCGCGCTGGTCGAGCCGCTGCACCCGGCCGACATCGCCGACCTGTTCGAACTGACCCCGCATGAGGATCGCGCCGGCCTCGCCCGCGCGCTGAAGGACTTGCTCGACGGCGACGTCTTCGCCGAGATGAACGATTACGTCCGCGAGGACCTGATCGACGCGCTGACCCCGACCGAGGTCGCCGACATCGCGAGCGAACTCGACACCGACGACGCGGTCGCGATCATCGAGGATCTGGAGGAAGCCGACCAGCGCGCCGTGCTGCGCGCGCTCGACCCCGACGATCGCGCCGCGATCGAAGAGGCGCTGTCCTACCCGGAGGAAACCGCCGGCCGCCTGATGCAGCGTGAGCTGATCGCGGTGCCCGATCACTGGACCGTCGGCGACGTCATCGACTTCCTGCGCCACCACGAAGAGCTGACCACCGACTTCTGGGAAATCTTCGTCGTCGATGCCGGCCACCACCCGGTCGGCACGTGCCAGCTGTCGTGGATCCTGCGCACGCCGCGCAGCATCGCGATCGGCGATGTGATGAAGCGCGAGCAGACGCTGATCCCGGTCGACATGGATCAGGAAGAGGTCGCGCTCCGCTTCCAGAAATACGCGCTCATCAGCGCCGCGGTGGTCGATGCGTCCGATCGGCTCGTCGGCATGATCACCGTCGACGATATCGTCCATATCATCCAGCAGGAGGCGGGCGAGGACGCCCTCCGCCTGTCGGGCGCCGGTGAAGGCGACATCAACGAACCGATCCGCTTCACCGTGCGCACGCGCATCGCGTGGCTGGTGGTGAATCTGGGCGCGACGATGTTGTCGGCATCGGTCGTCGGCCTGTTCCAGGGTGAGATCGCCCGCTTTGCCCTGCTCGCCGCGCTGATGCCGATCGTGTCGGCGCTGGGCGGCAATGCGGGTACGCAGACGCTCGCCGTCGTCGTCCGCGCGCTCGCGACCAACCAGCTCACCAGCTCGAACACGCTGCGCATGCTGGCACGCGAATTCCAGATCGCGCTGTGCAACGGCGGCGCGCTCGGCCTGGTCGGCGCGGTCGGCAGCTATGTGATCCTCGGCAACCTGCAATTGTCGATCGTGTTCGCGATCGCGATGGTCATCAACTCGATCGTCGCCGGCCTCGTCGGCGTCATCGTGCCGGTGGCGCTCGACAAGGCCAATGTCGATCCGGCGGTGTCGTCCGCGGTGTTCGTGACCACCGCGACCGACGTGATGGGGTTCTTTTCGTTCCTGGGACTGGCATCGTTGTGGGGTTTGGGCGGGTAATCCCTCTTAGTCCTCCCCCGCCAGGGGGGGGGGGTGGCAGCGCGGCAGCGCTGACGGAGGGGGAGGTCACGGCGAGTATATCGTATGCCGAAACGCCCCCTCCACCACGGCCTGCGGCCGCGGTCCCCAGCGCAGGGAGGACTTAGCGCGGCCTTGCCGCACCGCCCTGCCCCACCCACATCGCGCGGCCATGCTGCATCTCACCAAAGTGGCCTTCGGCGCGACCAGCGTCGATCATCTCGCCGATCGCCTGACACAGCGTGCCGCGGACGGCCCGGTCTTCCTGACCACGCGCTATCTGCCCAAGCGGCACGAAGAGGTGGCCGGACAGGGTTCCTTATTCTGGATCATCAAGCACCAGCTCGTCGCACGCTCGCCGATCCTCGGCTTCGGCGAGGCGGAGGGCGGCCGGGTCGCGATTCACATCGATCCGGCGCTGGTGCTCGTACAGGCCCGACCGAAGCGTGCGCATCAGGGCTGGCGTTATCTGGAAGCGGCGGATGCGCCGGCGGACCTGGGCGGCGACACCGACGGCCTGTCGCTGATGCCGCCCGCACTGGTGGGCCGGCTCGCGGAACTCGCGCTGATTTAAGACTCGGCGACCGCCCTAGCCACCCCGTCACCCCGGACTTGGTCCGGGGTCCACTCCGCGGCAAGGGGGATGGTTTGAGCCTCTTGCCACCCCCTTGCGGCCCGGTGGACCCCGGACCAAGTCCGGGGTGACGGTTACGTTACGCGACCTTCACCCCAGCAACACCGCGCGATACGCCTCGAAACACCGCTCGCCGCACTTCAACCGGATCAGCGCGCCCTCGGCCATCGCGGTCGCGCGGCGCGGGTCTTCCTCCACCGCCGGGCGGATCGCTTCGCGGTTCCAATCCTCGCTGTGCTTGATGTCGAGCACCGCATGCAGGTCGAAATAGCGGCGCTCCTTGTCGGAAAAGCCCAGCCGCCGCAGCCCCTTGGCCGTCGCGGCAGAGCGATCCGGCGCGGTCAGCTCGATCACGCCGAGCGCCCCCACCGACTGCCATGCATAGCGGCGGTTGGTCGCCATCGCGGTCATCGCATTGGCCAGCGCCAGGCTCTGCCACAAGGTGTTCTCGATCACCGGGTTCACCGCCAGCGTCTCGACCAAAGCATTGAGCATGGGGCCGTGCATGCCCTTGGCATTGCCCCGGCCCATTTCGTCCCAGTAATTGCGCGCCAGCTCCAGCTTGGGCAGTGTCGGCAGCTTCACCTGCGTCATCGCGACGAGATCGTCGAACCCCGCCTCACCCGCCGCTTCCTGCTCGAAGAACCAGCGCAGCTGGTCGAGGTTCGCCTGCTCCGCCAGCCACGGGAACAGCGCATCGTGCTGCCCTGGCCCGCTCGCCTTCAGCTCCTCGAACCAGGCGATAAAGCCCTCGACGTCGGTCGGCGCCGCGGCAGCCTCCTCGGCCACCTCTTCGCGCAATTCCTCCAGAAAGCCGCCTTCCAGCCGCTGCATCCGCACGTCGCGATCCAGCGTGCGCTGCCAGTCGGCGACCGGGAAGCCCGGCTCCAGCCGCTCGCGGTTCCAATGGGCGAGGCCGCGCTGGAAACTGTCGGTCAGGAATTGCGACGCCGGAATACCGGCGTCGATGATACGGGTTGCCACTGCTTCATCCCCTCGAACCTGTGCCGCCGTACGGGCGGCCTAATAGGTCAGGCTAACCGCCTGTTTCCGCTATCGTTCCCGCCATTTTGGGGGTGCTTGACCTGGATCAGCACGATACGTGCGTCACCCTTCCCCAACCCCTGCGCTATGGGTATAGCCGGGCCGATCATGACCGCCGCGACGCCCCTTTTGCCGCCTGCCGACTGGCGCGATTTCCTCGCGCTCACCAAGCCGCGCGTGATGACGCTCGTCGTGTTCACCGGCCTGTGCGGCATGCTGGCGGCGCCCGTGGGCGTGCATCCGGTGATCGGCTTCACCGCGATCCTGTGCATCGCACTGGGCGCCGGCGCGGCGGGCGCGCTCAACCAATGGTATGAGGCGGACCTCGACGCCAAGATGCGCCGTACGCAGAAGCGGCCGCTGCCCGATGGCCGGATGGACCGTCAGTCGGCGCTGCACTTCGGCGTCGGCCTTGCCGCTTTCTCGGTCATCCTGATGTATTTCGCGGTCAACCTAGCCGCCGCGGCGATCCTGACCGTCTCGATCCTGTTCTACGTGCTGATCTACACCGTCTGGCTGAAGCGGCGCACGCCGCAGAATATCGTGATCGGCGGCGCGGCCGGCGCCTTTCCGCCGCTGATCGGCTGGGCGGCGGCGACGGGGCATGTCGCCTTGCTCCCCGTGCTGCTGTTCGGCCTCGTCTTCCTGTGGACGCCGCCGCATTTCTGGGCGCTCGCGCTGTTCGTGAAGACCGATTACGCCAATGCCGGCGTGCCGATGCTGCCCGTCGTCGCCGGCGAGCGCACGACCCGCCGCCAGATCGGCCTGTACACCATCCCGATGGCGCTCGCCGCGCTGCTGCCCTGGCCGCTCGGGCTGACCGGCGCGATCTACGGCGTGGTCGCGACCGTCACGACGCTGGTCTTCGCCGCCCTCGCGCTGATCGTCGCCACGCGCACGACGCAGCCCGACGATAACATGAAGCCCGAAAAGCGCCTGTTCAGCTATTCGATCCTCTACCTCTTCGTGGTGTTCGGCGCATTGGTCGTCGATCGCTGGGTGCTGCCATGATGACTCCTGACGACCAAGACCTGATCCGCGCGCGCCAGCAATCGCGGGCACGCGTGATGGCGCTGCTGCTCGGCGCGTTCGTGATCCTCGTCTTCGCCATTGCGATCGTAAAGATCCGCGAGGGCATGTGACCGGGGCGGCGACCGATGCCGGCACCCGCCGCCAGCTGCGCACCGCGATGCTGGCGGTGCTCGGCATCTGCGTGATGACCGGCATCGCCTGGGCCAGCGTGCCGCTCTACCGCCTGTTCTGCCAGGTGACCGGCCTCAACGGCACGACGCAGCGCGCGCTCGAAGCGCCCGGCGCGGTCAACAAGCTGATCCGCATCGATTTCGACAGCAACGTCGCCCCGGGCATGAAGTGGCGCTTCCGCCCCGAAGCGGGGTCGGAGACGGTGAAGATCGGCGCGCGCGACATGGCGTTCTTCACCGCGACCAACCTCGACACCAAGCCCGTCACCGGCACCGCGACGTTCAACGTCACGCCCAGCCAGGCCGGCAAATATTTCACCAAGATCCAGTGTTTCTGCTTCACCCAGCAGACGCTGAAGCCCGGCGAGACGCAGCGCATGCCGGTCATCTTCTTCGTCGATCCCAAGATCATGGACGACCCCGACGCGTCGGACGTCGAGACGATCACGTTGTCCTACACCTTCTATCCCGCGGATACCGGCAAGACTCCCGGCCGCGCGCAGACGGGTTCGGAATCCTGATCGACGGCCCCCGTCCTGTGCCGGGCGCTAAAATCGTCGCCGCCACGACCTTGTTCTAGGGGCGTTTGGGCCTTAGGGTCCCGCCCCAAAGAGGATAAGAGAACAGGGACCTGACCATGGCCGGCGCCAAGAATCACGACTATCACATCCTGCCACCCAGCATCTGGCCCCTGTTCGGATCGCTCTCGGCGCTGGTGATGGCGAGCGGCGCGATCATGTGGATGCACGGCGGCCACCTGGCGGCCGACAAGGCCAATGGCGGCGGCTGGATCTTCTTCGCCGGCCTCGCGGGCGTGCTGTTCACGATGTACAGCTGGTGGGCGGACGTGGTGCGCGAAGCGCATCATGGCGATCATACCCCCGTCGTCCAGCTCCACTTCCGCTACGGCATGATCCTGTTCATCGCCTCCGAAGTCATGTTCTTCGTCGGCTGGTTCTGGGCGTTCTTCGACTTCAGCCTGTTCCCGACCGCCATGGCCTTCGTCGACGGCCAGGTGGAGCGCGCGGCCGAAGGCGCTGCGGCGATCGCCGCGCAATGGCCGCCCAAGGGCCTGACCGTCATCAACGCGTTCGAGCTTCCCCTGCTCAACACGCTGATCCTGCTGACCAGCGGCACCACGGTCACCTGGGCGCACCATGCGCTGATCCACAACCAGCGTGGCGGCGAGAAGCGCGGCCTGTGGGGCATGCTGGGCGTCGGCGACCGTGACGGCGTTCTGAAGGGCCTGTGGCTGACGGTCGCGCTGGGCGTGCTGTTCAGCAGCATCCAGGCATACGAATACATGCACGCGCCCTTCCCGTTCAAGGGCATCAACTATGGCGCCGCCTTCTTCATGGCGACCGGCTTCCACGGCTTCCACGTTCTGATCGGCACGATCTTCCTGATCGTCTGCCTGATCCGCGCCTATAAGGGCGACTTCACGCCGCGCCAGCATTTCGGCTTCGAAGCCGCCGCCTGGTATTGGCATTTCGTCGACGTGGTGTGGCTGTTCCTGTTCGTCACCATCTACGTCTGGGGCGGCTGGGGCGCACCGGTTCACGGCGGCTGATAAGGTTGACGGGCGTCGCATGACCGATCCGACGCCCGTATCTTCGCCTGCGATTGCCGAGGTCGCGTTGAAGGGGCTGTGTCCGCGTTGCGGCCGGCCCCTTTTGTTTGCCGGCTGGGTCAAGTTCGCGGATCGCTGTTCGGGCTGCGGCCTGGATTTCACGCGCTTCAACGTCGGGGACGGGCCCGCCGCCTTCCTGACGCTGATCCTGGGCGCATTGGTCGTCGCCGGCGCCATCACGCTTGAGCTGACGCTGCACCCGCCGCTGTGGCTGCACATGCTGATCTGGATTCCCGTCACCGCGGCGGGCGTGATCTGGTCGCTGCGCGTCGCCAAGGCTGCACTGCTCGCCGCCGAATATCGGAACGCCGCGCGCGAAGGCCGCATCGACGAGGCCCGCAGCGACCCCACCCCATGAAGCGCATCCCCCTGATCCCCACCATCGTCGTCGCGCTCGCGGTGGCCGCGATGATCGGCCTCGGCCTCTGGCAGCTGCTCGACCGCGCGCCGAAGAAAGAGGCGTATCTGGCGCAGCTCGCCGCCAATCCGGCCAAGCCGCCGATCGCCTTCCCGCGCTTTCCCGACGACCGCCTGCTGTTCCGCCGCGCCTCGGGCCTGTGCGTCCGCGTCACCGGCCAACGGCTCGCCGGCGCGGGAAAGGCCGGCTTCCGCCTGATCGCCGACTGCGCGACGGGCGCGGAGGGGCCGGGCATGCTCGTCCAGCTCGGCACCACCACCGACCCCGCCTACAAGGGCACCTGGACCGGCGGCCCGGTGACAGGCTTCATCAGCCACGCGCCCGACGCCCGCTCGTTGATCGGCTCGCTGTTCGATCATACACCGCAGCGGCTGATGCTGGTCGCCGATCGCCCCGCCCCCGGCCTTGCCGCCAACGGCCAGCCCGACCTGTCGTCGGTGCCGAACAACCATCTGTCCTACGCCGTCCAGTGGTTCCTCTTCGCCGCCATCGCCGCGACGATCTACGCGCTGGCGCTGCGCCGGCGACGGTAGGCGGGTGCCGCCTTGAGCGCGATCCCCATGTCCATTATCCCATCGACATGATCTGCGCGATCGCCTCCATCCAACATCACCGCCTCGTGACGGCGGTGTTCGCGCGCGTGTCGGGATGTCGGAGCGGCTGACCAGCCTATCCGTCCCGACACGACCCACCCCGCCCGACCGGCGGGGTTTTTTGTGCCAGTCGGGCCTGACCAAGGAAGGCCTACCATGATGATATCGACGGACGCGGCCATCGCCCGCATCGCTTTGGGCGTAATCGATCGCACATTACCGAAGCGCGACTGGACGCACGCCGCGCACTTTGCCGCCGCGCTGTGGCTGTATCGCCATCGTCCCGACCTGGCCACGCCGCAGGGCATGCGGACGCTGATCTCGCGCTACAATAACGCGACGCTCACCGCCAACACCGATAGCAGCGGCTACCATCACACCATCACCTGCGCGTCGATGCGGGCCGCGGCGCACTATCTGGAGCGCTACGCGCCGGAGGCACCGCTGCATCGCGTGCTCGCCGCGCTCATGGCATCGCGGCCGGGCAACCCGGAGTGGCTGCTGGATCACTGGCATCGCGATACGCTGTTCAGCGTGCTCGCGCGCCGCGGCTGGGTCGAACCCGATCGGCAGCCCCTGCCCTTTTGACGCCGGAACGGGGCGGCGGCGTGGCGCACCGCCGCCCCACGCCCTTTACCCCGCGTGGAACGCCTTGAACTGCGCCTGCGCGTCGTCGCTCATCAGATTCTGCATCATCGTCCAATAGCCGCTGACCGCCTCTTCGCCCGAAGCGGCATAGGCGCGGCTCATGTTGGCGTGCAGCCCGCTGAACAGGCGACGCTCCAGATCCTCACCCGCCGGCGTCAGGCGCAGCAGGCGCTGGCGGCGGTCCGCCTCGCCCGGGCGCTGTTCGATCAGGCCATTGTCGATCAGCGCGCCGAGCACGCGGCCCAGCGACTGTTTGGTCACGCCCAAGAGCCCCAGCAACTCGCCCACCGACAGATTGGGTCGCCGTCCGACGAAATACAGGCAGCGATGATGCGCCCGGCCCAGCCCCATGGCGGTCAGTTCGGCATCGGAATGGCGCAGGTGCGATTTGTGCGCAAACAGCAACAGGTCCATCCCCCCACGGATCACGTCGTCGCGCAGAAACTGGGCGGGGGGCGGCTTGATCGGTTCCGGCATAATGCGTGGTTCGTCCCTCGGTTCACGACGAGCTTGTCGTTGCTGTCATGACGACACGGAACGTCAGCATCCTCACCCGAAACTGGCGGATACTGTCCAAAAAAATGCAATCAATTGCTCATTCTGGCAGATTAGGTCTGTAACGGAGTACAAACCTACTCATCCGGGCATCGTGCCGGGGCGCAGATAGGCGAACATGTGCGCGACATAATCCGCCTTGCCCAGCGCCGCGCCCTCGGCCCGCAGGATCGCATAGGCGGTCATGACGTGGAAATAGAACTGGGGGATCGCCCAGTCGCGGGCATATTGCTCCGCGCTGAGATCAAAGATCATGCCCTGCGGCAGCGCATGTGCGATGGCGCGCGCCGGATCGACCGGAGGCATCGCTCCCGCCGCCCCCTCGACCATCGCGATCGTCTCGGCGATCCGCGCCTGCGCGTCGGCCAGCGTCCCCGGCGCCTCGGCCGCGCCGCGTCCCTCGGCGAGCAACGTCTGCACCGCATCGGGCAGCGGCGCGTCGCGCAGCCGGGCGACGCCCTCATAGGCCTGCACGCAGGCGAAGCGCACCTGCGTCGCCAGCGGGAACATGTCCGGCGCCAGCCGCGCAGTCAGCAGCCCCTCCCCACCATCCTCCCGCCCCGCGCCCGCCTTTTCGAGCCACGACGACAGCGCGCGCAGCATCTGGGCATAGGTCGGCAACAGCAGGTCGGGGAGGGTCATGGGATCGCGCCTCGATAACGAACGGGGTGGCCGATCGTCTAACTCGCTCGCCGGGCCGGCGCCAATCGCCCCTTCGACTATCATGTCCCCTACAACAGCTTGAAGGTCCGGTGTCGCGAAGGCGCAAAGGAAAGACCATTCACGCGGAGGCGCGCAGGACGCGGAGGTGTCTCGTGCGCCGCGGCGCACTGTTCTTGTCTCGGCCGGAGGAAAGCAGCCCACCGACGCGGCAGGCGCACCCCCTCTGCGTCCTCCGCGCCTCCGCGTGAACAATCCTCTTCTTCTTCGCGTCTTCGCGTGAACCACCAACACGAAGCATGGCGATCCGGCCCAGCGAGACTGCGGACCCGCCGACGCCGCGCGGTCCCGCCACCATCGCCCGTCTGTCCTACACGCCGCCGATCCGCTATGACGGCGGCATGTCTGACCGCCGCTTTGCCGCACCCGTGCCCTCCGGCACCGGGCCGGTGGGTGATTTTGACATCGACGTACCGTCCACTTCGTCCACTTCCGCGCCCGAATCGCCGCGAATCGGCACGCCGCCGCCGCGTTCGCACGCCGATAGCCCAGCCGCACCACGCCCAAGAAAACCCGCCGTTGCCCCGTCGCGCCCGCGCCGCTACCCAGCCGCCATGCGCTACGTCAGCACCCGCGGGGCCGCCCCCGCCCTCGATTTCCGCGACGTCACCCTCGCCGGCCTGGCGTCGGACGGCGGCCTGTACCTGCCCGACGCGTGGCCCAGCTTCACGCGCGAACAGATCGCGGACCTCGCCGGCCTGTCCTATGTCGACACGGCGGTCGCGGTGATGACGCCCTTCATCGGCGACGCGCTGACGCCGGCCGAGCTGAAAGAGCTCTGCACCCAGGCCTATGGCCGTTTCGCGCATGCCGCGGTCACGCCGCTCATCCAGCTCGACCACGACCAGTGGCTGCTCGAACTGTTCCACGGCCCGACGCTCGCGTTCAAGGACGTTGCGCTCCAGCTGCTCGGCCTGCTGTTCGAACGCTTCCTCAAGGGCAGCAGCGACCATCTGACCATCGTCGGCGCGACCAGCGGCGACACCGGATCGGCGGCGATCGATGCGCTGGCGGGGCGTGCCGGAGTCGATATCTTCATGCTCCACCCGCATGGCCGGGTCAGCGACGTGCAGCGCCGCCAGATGACGACGGTGCTCGCCCCCAACGTCCATAACATCGCGATCGACGGCGACTTCGACACCGCGCAGGCGCTGGTGAAGGCGATGTTCAACGACCCCGGCTTCTCGGGCCGGTTCCACCTGTCCGCGGTCAATTCCATCAACTGGGCACGGCTGATGGCGCAGGTGGTCTATTATTTCTACGCTGCCGTCCGCCTCGGCGCGCCCGATCGTGCGGTCGCCTTTTCGGTGCCGACCGGTAATTTCGGCGACGTCTTCGCCGGCTATGTCGCGGCGAAGATGGGCCTGCCGATCGCGAAGCTGATCGTCGCGACCAACGTCAATGACATCCTGCACCGCGCGCTGTCGGCAGGCGATTACAGCAAGGGCATTGTCCAGCAGACGCCGACCCCGTCGATGGACATCCAGGTCAGCTCCAATTTCGAACGCCTGCTGTTCGACCTCGGCGGGCGCGACGGCGCCGCGCTGGCCGACCAGATGCGCGGCTTCGAATCGAGCGGTGCGATGCGGCTGAGCAATGCGCAGCAGACCGGTGCCTCGTTGTTCGCCAGCGCCCGCGTCGACCTGGACGACATGACGCTGGCAATGCGCTGGGCGCATGACGCCGCAGGGCAGATCGTCGACCCGCACACCGCCATCGCGCTCGCCGCCGCGCGCGCGCAGGCGGGCGATGCGGCGATGGTGACGCTCGCCACCGCCCACCCCGCCAAGTTCGGCGATGCGGTGGAGCGCGCGACCGGCCAGCGCCCCGCACTGCCCGCGCGCGTCGGCGACCTGTTCGATCGCGAAGAGCGCTGCGCCCACCTGCCCGGCACGTTCGAGGCGGTGACGGCCTATATCGCCGAGCGGGCGCGCCCCCGCGCATGACGCTCCACACGCTGATCGGCGAACCCTGGGCCGACTATGGCCTGGTCGATTCGGGGAACGGCCGCAAGCTGGAGCGCTACGGCCGCTTCCGCTTCATCCGCCCCGAACCGCAGGCGATGTGGGCGCCCGCGTCGGAGACTTGGAAGGCGCAGGGCGAGTTCCTGCCCGCCAGCGACGAAGATGGCGGCGGCCGCTGGGTCTTTGCCGAACCCGTGCCGCGCGAAGGCTGGCCGCTGAAGTGGAACGCGGTGCGTTTCACCGCGCAGACCACGCCCTTCCGCCATCTGGGCTTCTTCCCCGACATGGCGCCGGTGTGGAGCTGGATGCGCGAACAGGTCGCCGACATGGACCAGCCCGAATGCATGAACCTGTTCGGCTATACCGGCGTCGGCACGCTCGCGATGGCGACCGCGGGCGCGAAGATGGTGCATGTCGACGCCTCCAAGAAATCGGTCGAGGCCGCCCGCGCCAATGCGGCCTTGTCGGGGATGGGCGACGCGCCGGTCCGCTGGATCATCGACGATGCGGCGAAATTCGTCGCGCGTGAGGTGCGCCGCAACCGCCGCTACGACGGCATCCTGCTCGATCCGCCCAAATACGGCCGCGGGCCGGAGGGCGAAGTGTGGCGACTGGAGGAAGACCTGCCCCGCCTGCTGGCCGATTGCCGCCGCTTGCTCGATGCCGACAGCCGCTTCCTGTTCCTCACCGTCTATGCAGTGCGCATGTCGGCGCTGGCGCTGCAGGAGCTGATGCGCCAGCTGTTTGCCGATCTGCCGGGCAAGGTGGAAGCGGGTGAGCTCGGCGTGCGCGAAGAGGCCCGTGGCCTGACGCTGCCAACCGCAATTTGGGCGCGCTGGAGCCGGTAGGCCTCGCTCCACCGGCCCAAATGCGTCGCTCCATCGCCATGGTGCGACGCAGCAAGAAAACGTAACGGAACGCTCGTCGATCAGAAGACTTGATGTGCCTATATCTCGGCTTCGGCAGACAGAGAGGCTTATCATGCAGCTTGACGACGATATCGCCAAGATCAACACCGACGACAGCCCTCCCAATCCGCTGTGGGGCAGACTAGCCCTGCTGATGTTCGGCCTGACGGTACTGGCATTTCTGACCGCGATCGACCGTCCGGAATGGTTTCACTTGAAACCGGCGACCGGAACTGCGGCCGCGATGGTCTATGCATCGGACAACAACCAGGGCTGATCTTGCCTTAGTCCATCCCTGCTCGGATCGCCGCGGCGGCGATCCAGGGGGCGCCCGCCGTCAGCAACAGGCTGACCGCGCCCAGCAGTTTCAGCGCCCCCACCCCAGTGTCGAGCGATCCCGCGCCGAAGATCAGCAGCGGGATCGCGAGCGGCAGCATGACGAGGCCTGCGACGCCACCCCCTCCGCGCAGGCCCGTCACCAACGCCGATGTCGCGACCGCCAGAGCGGCGAGGCCCGGCGTCCCCACCAGCAACCCCGCCTCGACGCGCAGCAGGGTCGCCGCCGGCAGGTCGAACAGACCGGCCGCGATCACCGCCGCCAGCATCAACGGTGGCGCGAAGCCCAGCCAGTGCGCGATCGTCTTGGCGAAGGCGACCAGCGCCAGCGGCACGCCCCGCACCGCATATTGATCGATCACCCCCGCCTCGACATCGGGCGCGATCAGCCGCTCCACCGGCAGCAGCGCCGCGAGCAGTGCCGCCGCCCAGATCACCCCACCGCCGATCCGCCCGATCAACGCTGCATCCGGCCCGACCGCAAAGGGAAACAGCGTCGCGACGAGCAGGAAAAAGGCGACCGGCCACAGCAACCCGCCGCCCGTCCACGCCCGCCGCAGGTCGCGCAGGATGATCGCAGACACATGCATCAGCCCAGCGCCAGCATCTGCGCGCCGGGCAGCGCCAGCGGCAGATGCGTCGCCACCACCGCAATGCCGCCCCTCGCCCGATGGTCCGCAACCGCCGCCTCCAGCAATGTGACCCCCGCCACATCCAGCCCGTTCGCCGGCTCATCCAGCAGCCAGATCGGCGCCTCGGCTCCGATGACCCGCGCCAATCCCGCGCGGCGCCGCTGCCCGGTCGACAACAGCCGCACCGGCACCGCCGCCGCCTCGGCCAGCCCGACCGCCGCCAGCGCCGCCTCCGTCCGCGCGCCGATCCAATAGCGCAGCGCCAGCGCCAGCGGCCGCTCCGGGTCCAACGCATGCGCCTCGCTCAGCAAGGCGACGTCGCCCTCCCGCGTCACCGCGCCCTCGACGGGCCGCAACAGGCCGGCAGCGATGCGGATCAGGCTCGACTTGCCGACGCCATTGGGTCCGGTGACGCACAAGGCCCCGCCCGCCGCCAGCGCAAAGCCGATCCCGGCGAACAGCAGCCGCCCGCCGCGCTGACAGCCAACGTCCTCGAACCGCAGGAGGCTCAATCCGCGGCCGCCTCTTCCAGCGCATGCATGTCGTCATCGGACAGGCCGAAATGATGGCCGATCTCATGGATCGTCACATGGCGGACGAGATCGTCGAGCCGCACGCCAGTCTCCACCCACTCCACCAGGATCGCCTGCCGATACAGATGGATGCGATCGGGCAGCGCCCCCGATTCCATCGACGATTTCTCGCCGATCGGTCGGCCGTGATACAGGCCGGTCAGATCGAGCGGGTGGTCGAGGCCGAGCGCGGCGAGCGTCTCGTCATCCGCCTCTTCCTCGACGATCAGGACGACATCGCCCAGATGCCGCGCGAACGCCGCGGGCAGGCGCGCGATCGTGTCGCGGGCGATCCCCTCGATCGCGTCGGCGTCCGGCGCCGGGCCAAAAGCATCTTGCCTATAAGATTCTTGCAGCGCCATGATAACGGCCATACCCCGGCGCCACGCCCTCCAGCAAGGAAGACCGGATGATCGAGGCTCTCAGCGAAACCGACCGCGCCGATGCGCTCGATGGCCTGCCCGAATGGGATTATGACGAGGCCCGCGACGCGATCACCCGCAGCCTGGTGTTCGCCGATTTCGTCGAGGCGTTCGGCTTCATGACGCAGGTCGCGCTGATGGCGGAAAAGGCGAACCACCATCCCGAATGGAAGAACGTCTACAACCGCGTCGAAATCCTGTTGACCACGCACGACGCCGGTGGCCTCAGCCATCGCGACATCGATATGGCCGAGGCGATCGACGCGATCGTCGACGAATAGTCGCAACGCATTTCCCATCCTCCGTCACCCCGGCCGAAGAGCCGGGGTCCCGCTTCTTCGATCACGCGGTGAAAAGCGGGACCCCGGGTCACGCCCGGGGTGACGGAAAGGATGGGCAGCGCGCCACCGCAACCATCAGCGCATCGCCCGCCGCATCCGCTTGCGCAGCGATCCCGGCATCCAGCGCGCGGCGAAGCGCATCCGCTCCGCGGTCTTGCCGACATAGGTGTGGACCGCGTCGCCATGCACCGCCTTCCACGCGGCTTCTGCGACCACGTCGACCGGCGTCAGCTCCAGCCCCGCGCCGGTCACGCTCTCACGGATGGTGCGGTTGCTGCCCGACGACACGCCGTTGAGCAGCGGCGTTTCGATGAAGCTCGGCAGCAGGCAGCGCACCTTGATGCCCTCCGCCGACCATTCGCCGTCCAGCGCCTCGCTCAATCCCCGCACCGCAAACTTGGTCGCTGAATAGGTCGCGAGGCCCGACGAGCCATAGATGCCCGACGCCGACGAGGTGTTGAGCAGCACCGACCCCGGCGTCCGTGCCAGATACGCATGGCCGATCCGCGCGCCGTTGAGCACGCCGGTGAAGTTGATCGCCACCGTCCGGTCGATCTCGTCGAAGCTCGCCGTCGCGATCGGCCCGCCTGTGCCGATACCGGCATTGTTGAACAAGACGTCGAGCCGCCCACCGCTGACGCGCGTGAAGCCGTCGAGGTTCGCCGTCCACGCATCGCGATCGCGCACGTCCATCACATAGCTCTGGTGCCCCTCGCCCGGCAGCGCCGCCAGCGTCTCGGCAAGGCCGCCCGCATTGACGTCGGCCACGCCGACCAGCCAGCCGCGGCTCGCGAACAGCCGCCCGACCGCGCGGCCGATACCCGATCCGCCACCGGTGATGAAGATCGCCTTCCGCTCGCCCATCTCGCTCTCCCTATTGGACTTTGCATCAGGCATCCCGCATCGTCGGCCCCGATGCCAGCAGAATCGCTCCGCTTCGATGCCGTGACCAAGAGGTTCGACGACACGGTCGCGGTCGATGGCGTTTCGGCGACGATCCCCGCGGGTCAATTCGTCGCGCTCGTCGGCGCCTCCGGGTCCGGCAAGTCGACCTTGCTCAAGACGGTCAACCGTCTGGTCGAGCCGAGCGACGGCCGCGTCCTGATCGACGATGCCGACGTCGCCACCCGAGCCGCGCCGGCGCTGCGACGGAGCATCGGCTATGTCTTCCAGTCGATCGGCCTGTTCCCGCACATGACCGTCGCGGAGAATATCGCGATCGGCCCGCGCATCGCCGGCGGACCGCCCGTCGACGTGCCCGCGCTGCTCGACCTCGTCGCCTTGCCGCGCGAACTCGCCGGCCGCAGGCCCTACGCACTGTCGGGCGGCCAGCGACAGCGCGTCGCCATCGCCCGTGCCCTTGCGCCGGGTGCCAAATTGCTGCTGCTCGACGAAGCGTTCGGCGCGCTCGACCCGGTGACGCGCGATGCGCTGGGGCAGGAAATCCGCGCGCTGCACGATCGGCTCGGCCTCACCACGATCCTCGTCACGCACGACATGGCCGAAGCCTTGCTGCTCGCCGACCGCGTGCTGGTCATGCAGGCAGGCAGGCTCGTCGCGGATGCCACCCCCGCACAGCTGCTGCGCGGCGAAGGCGGCGAGACCGCGCAGGCGCTGGTCGCGGTGCCGCGCGATCAGGCCGAACGGCTGCGCGAGATGGCACGATGAACGCCCTCGTCGCCGCGCTCGGCCGCGTGCCCCCGCTGCTCGCCCAGCACGTCCTGCTGTCGGCCGCGGCGCTGGCGCTCGGCATCGCGATCAGCCTGCCGCTCGCCATCCTCGCCGCGCGCCGTCCACGGATCGGCACCGCGATCCTGGGGATTGCCAGCCTCATCCAGACGATCCCGGCGCTGGCGCTGCTCGCGCTGTTCTACCCATTGCTGCTGTGGCTGTCGGGGTTGGTCGGCGGCGGCATCCCGGCGCTCGGCTTCCTGCCGTCGCTGATCGCGCTGACGCTCTATGCGTTGCTGCCGATCATCCGCAACGGCGTCGCCGGGCTCGTCGGCATCGACCCCGCCGTTACCCAGGCGGCGGACGCGGTCGGCATGACGCCCGCGCAAAAGCTGCGCCTGGTCGAAGCGCCGCTCGCGCTGCCGGTGCTGGTCGCCGGCATCCGCACCGCCGCGGTATGGACGATCGGCGCGGCGACGCTCTCGACGACGGTCGGCCAGCCCAGCCTCGGCGACATGATCTTCGCGGGTCTGCAGACGCAGAATTGGGCACTGGTGCTGGCGGGCTGCATCGCCGCCGCCGGGCTGGCGCTCGTCACCGACGCGCTCATCGGCCTGATCGAGCGCGGCATCGCGCACCGCCGCCGGCCACTGTGGATCGCCGCGCTGATCGCGCTCGTCGCCGGGCTCGCGCTCGCGACTGCGCCGCTGTGGCAACGCGGCGATTTGAAGGTCGTGACGATCGGTGCCAAGAACTTCTCCGAACAATATATACTCGCCCGACTGATCGGCGACCGGTTGGAGCGCGCCGGCTATAGCGTCCGCTATCGCGACGGTCTCGGCTCGGCGGTCGTCTATGGCGCGTTGGCCGGCAACGATGTCGACGTCTACGTCGATTATGCCGGCACGCTGTGGAACGGCCAGATGCACCGCAGCGACGTGCCGGATCGCCGCGCGATGGTCGCCGCGATCGGCCGCTGGGCACAGGCCAGCAGCGGCGTACGCCTGATCGGCCCCTTGGGCTTCGAAAACGCTTATGCCTTCGCGATGCGGGGAGCGGACGCCAAGGCGCGGGGGATCACCAGCCTGACCGACCTCGTCGCCGCCGCGCCCTCACTCAAGCTTGGCAGCGACCTCGAATTCCTCGAACGGCCCGAATGGGCGGCGGTGCGGCGCGCCTATCCGTTGCGCTTCGCTGCGGCCAAATCCTACGCGCCGACCTTCATGTACCGCGCGCTCGCCAGCGGTGAGGCGGACGTGATTTCCGCCTTCTCCTCGGATGGCCGGATCGCCGCGGACGGGCTGACTGTCCTCACCGACCCGAAGCACGCCATCCCCAGCTACGACGCGCTGCTGCTCGTCGCCCCGCGCCGCGCGAATGACGCGGCGTTCGTCGCGGCACTCCAACCGCTGGTCGGCCGCATCCCCGTCACCGCGATGCGCGAGGCCAATTATCGCGTCGACCGCGACGCCGACAAGCAGACCCCCGACCAGGCGGCGGACTGGCTCGCCCGCCGGCTGGGCCTTTAGAAGAACAGCTTGCGCAACGACAGCCGCACCGTTCGCCCGATCGGGTCCTGATAATCGGGCTGGTAGCTGATCGGCGTCACACCGGTCGCGTCGGTCACGCGCTGGCGACTGTTGAAGATGTTGCTGACCGAGAAGGTGACGCGCGTACCGCTGATCCACGGATGCGCCTTCACCAGACTGAGCTGCTGTCCCAGATCGGCAAAGATACGCAGGTCTGCGGTTGCGAGGCCCGAGAAGTTGAGCGTCTGCGGGTTCGCCGCGGTGCCGCCGTTCACCCGCGTGCCGGTGGCGTAATTGGCCGACAGGCGCACGCCGATGCCGTTGTTGGAATAGCCGGCCTGCCCCTGGAATTCGTGGCGCGGCTGGCCACCGTTCGACCCCAGCGTATCGCCTTTGAGCAGGTCGAGCACCGGTCCGCCGTTGGCGATCGTCCGCCGTTCGACCAGATGCCAGGTGTGATAGAAGGCGAATTGGACGCGACCGCCACCGGCGCCGCCACGTCCCCCGAACCCGCCACCGCCGAAGCCGCGACCGCCGCCGCCCGGCCCACCGAAGCCGCCCCGCGGCCGGTCGCCACCAGCGGCTTGCTGGTTCGGGCGGGCTCCGGAACCGTCACCCGCCTGCCCGCTGGTCCCCTGCGTCGCAGCCTGGTCGCCGCCCGCCGGTGGGGCACCTGCGCCCCCACCCGGACCGGCGCCGTCACCGCCGCCGCCGCGCCGCCGTCCGTCCGCACCCGGGAAACGCAGGCCGGCGAACGGATTGGGTCCGGTGCCGGCGCGGAACGCCTCGATCTGCTTTTGAACCTTCGACTTGATCGGCTTGGAGAAGTTGATCCCCCAGCGGAATTCCGAGCTTTCGGATCGGGCGAAGTTGATCGGCCGCGTGTCCAGCCGGGTCAGTTCGCCGTCCGCATCGCGAGTGAAGCGATCGGGGAAGGCCGCCTCGATCACCGCGGTCGGCGACGGGAAGCCCTGGATCGGGTTGCGCGTATCCTGCTTCGTATAATTGCCGATGATCGTCAGGTCGGTCTGGTCGAGCGGCCTGAGCGTCACGCCGAGCTTCGTCACCCGCCGGCTGCTGTCGCGCAAGCCTGGGTTGCCACCGCTGATCGTCGTCACCGTCACCGTCTGGCCCTGCACATAGTCGAAGACGCGCACGTTCGGCGTCACGACCGTCGGATTGCCCAGCTGCTGCGCGGTCGGCGCGACGTCCTGCTGGTTGATCGACCCGATGACGCGGATCGCGTTGATCGGCGCCCAGTTCACGCCATAGCCATAGGCGGTCAGCGTACCGAAGTCGGACAGCTGATTGACCGCCGCATTGCCGTTGATCGACAGATTACCGAGGAACGGCAGCACGGCGCGCGATTTGCTGGCGATCGGCAGGTCGATGTTGACGCGCGCGTTCGCCTGATCGCGCGAGACCCGGCCGCCGCTGACCAGGCCCGCGCGCAGCGAGTTGCTGGTGAACTGGCTGGTCTGCGCGCCGACGCGCACCGCCGTCGTCACGTCGCCCGCGGGCAGCGTGAACAGCGGCCCGTTGACCAGCGCCTCCAGATCGCCGGCATTGGACACCGAATGCGCGCGGTTGGTGCCGCGGCCGGCGACCGTGTCACCGATCGTGCGCGTATCGGCGCGGTCGAACGATCCCGTTACCGTCCACAGCCAGCGCGGGCTCAGCCGCCCGTTGAAGCTGGTGCCGAGGTGCCCGGTGACGCCGTTGGTCTGCTGGCGCAGGGGATCGCCGCTGACCGGCGCGCCCGTGCCGTCGAGCGGCAGGCCGAACTGGCCAGTGCTCTGCGTCGCCGCGATCTCGCCGTTGATCGAGGCGTTGATGTCCTCGCCGATCGTCTTGGCATAGGTGGCGTTGGTGCCGAAGCTGCGGCTGAACGGCACCAATGTGCGATACGGCCGCTGGTCGAAATTGTTGGTTTGGCCCTCGGTCGATGCGGCGGTGATGTCGCGCTCCGATTCGGTCAGCGCCGACGTCTGCTGGTATTTGCTGTGGATGTTGAGCCGCGCGCCCTGCCGGATGGTCAGCAGGTCGAGCTCGCCCTGCGGCGTGTTGCTGCCGCCTTCGGTCGCGCCCTTGTCGGCCAGCTCGACCGTCGTCGCGCGGAAGCGGCGGCGCAGCACGAAATTCACCACCTTCTGATCAGCGGTATAGCCGTATTTCAGCGCGACCTCTTCGGGCAGGATATCGACGCGCAGGATCGCCTCGGTCGGGATGTCGCGGATTTCCTGGAAGCCCGAAATGCGATGCCCGTCGAGCAGCACCACCGGCGGTCCGCCCGCGCCGCTCTGCGTCTGCGGCCCCAGTTCGGTGAGCAGATCGGACACGCTGCTGACGCCATAACTGCGCACGTCGGCGGGGCTCAGCGTCTGTTCGGCGGGAATGTCGCCGACGACGGAGCCCACCGGCTTGCGGCCGGTGACGACGATATCGCCCTCTTCGCTGTCCTCTTCCGCCGGGGCGGCGGGTGCTGCCGCCGGGGTCGTGGGCGCGGCCTGGACCGTCGCTGCCGCGGGGGCAGGCGTCGTCGGATTTGGCGTCGGAGCGGGCGCGGGGGCCTGCGCGGGCGCCGGTACCTCTTGCGCCAGCGCCATCGCCGGCCAGCTTGCCGCCACCATCATCGCCGCAACGATCCGCATGATTCGCTTGTCCCTCTTACCCGCCGCCTTCTCTGTGGCGACCGGCCGGCGCGTAAACGCCAATTGTCGCACGAATGTGCCAGAGCGGTGTCCGCGATGTGGGAACGCGCTGCAGGATGCGATCAGGTGTCGAGTGCCAGCGTCACCGCCTCGACCCGGCGTAGCATCTCCATGAACCGCGCGACGTCGTCGGCGGGGAATTGCGAAAAGATGCGGCTTTCCAGGTCCAGCGCCTTGGGTGCCACCACCGCATACAGGTCGCGCCCCGCATCGGTCAGGTCGAGCAGGTGCGACCGCCGGTCTTCCGGATTGCCGCGCCGGTCGAGCAATCCCCGGTCGACCAGCGCGATCGCCGCGCGGCTGACCGTCACCTTGTCCATCCGCGTGGCCCGGCCGATCGCCTGCTGCGTGATGCCGCCCGTTTCCGCGATCACCGCGATCAGCCGCCATTCCGGAATCGTCAGCCCGAACAGCGCCTCATAGGTCCGCGCGATCGAATCGCTGACCAGATTGGACGTCACCGACAGACGGTACGGAATAAAATCGGCCAAAACCAACGATGGCGCGGGCGACGAGGCTGGGCATGGGTCGGCCATGCCGCATTCGTATCAGTTGACACCAGTTTGGCAATGTCGCAGGGTTTGGTAACGGATGATACCATCTCGGAAGGCCAGACTGATGACCGATGCCGCCCAGACCGACGACCATATCGACGTCAACCCGATGGGGCTCGACGGCTTCGAATTCTGCGAATTCACCTCGCCCGATCCGGATGCGCTGGCGAAGCAGTTCGAGGCGCTGGGCTTCGTCCCCGCCTCGACGCACAAGACGCGCGCCATCACGCGCTACAAGCAGGGCCGCATCAACCTGCTGATCAACCGCGAAGACAACGGCCACGCCGCCGACTTCCGCGCGGCGCACGGCCCGTCGGCGAGCGCAATGGCATTCCGGGTGCAGGACGCGCGAGGAGCCTATGACGCGGCGATCGCGCGCGGCGCCAAGCCGGCCCCCGCCGGTCAGTCGCTCGACGGCATTCCGGCGCTGGAAGGCATCGGCGGTTCGCTGCTGTACCTCGTCGATCGCCATGGCGCCGACGGCAGCGTCTACGACGATTGGGATCAGGTGCCCGGCGCGGCGGAGGCGGAAGCCGAAAACAACGTCGGCCTCGACCTGCTCGACCATCTGACGCACAACGTGCGCCGCGGCCAGATGCGCACTTGGTCGGCTTTTTACGGCCAGATCTTCGGCTTCGAGGAGCAGAAGTATTTCGACATCAAGGGCAAGGCGACCGGCCTGTTCAGCCAGGCGATGATCGCCCCCGATCGCGCGATCCGCATCCCCTTGAACGAGAGCCAGGACGACAAGAGCCAGATCGAGGAATTCATCCGCGATTACAACGGCGAAGGCATCCAGCACCTCGCGCTGACCACCGACGACATCTACACCACCGTCGAAAAGCTGCGCTCGCGCGGCGTCAAGCTGCAGGACACGATCGAAACCTATTACGAACTCGTCGACAAGCGCGTCCCCGGCCATGGCGAAGACCTGGAACGCCTGCGCCAGAACCGCATCCTGATCGACGGCAACGTCGGCGAAGAGGGCCTGCTGCTCCAGATCTTCACCGAGACGATGGTCGGCCCGATCTTCTTCGAGATCATCCAGCGCAAGGGCAACGAAGGCTTCGGCAACGGCAATTTCCAGGCGCTGTATGAGTCGATTGAACTCGACCAGATCCGTCGCGGGGTCATCACGGTCGACGCCTGACCAAGAACGAAGCGCAGCTTCGTTCGCGGTGCGGCGCGATAGCGCCGCCGTCGACCGGCCGGCACGGCAAGCCGGGACATAGGGCCCGGCTTCGCCGGGTCCGACGTCACGGCGGATGGGATGGGATCGGGTCACCCCGCCCCATCCACTCCGTCACCCCGGACTCGTTCCGGGGTCCACCGCGCGGCGAGGGGAGGGCCTGAGCCTCTTGCCTTTCCCGCGCGGATCAGTGGACTCCGGAACAAGTCCGGAGTGACGAAGAATATGGGGCGACCCATCCTCCCCCAAGAGAGGGAGGGCGACCGCGAGGGCCGACGACACGGTACGACACCGGGGTGGTGGAAACAGGAGAGGACGCCAGAACAATGACCGACCACCACCCCCGCAGCGACTATATCCCCGGCTTCGGCAACCATATCGCGACCGAGGCCGTCCCCGGCGCGCTCCCGATCGGCCGCAATTCGCCGCAGCGCCCCGCCTTCGGCCTTTACGCGGAGCAGCTCAGCGGCACCGCCTTCACCGCGCCGCGCCACGAGAATCGCCGCTCGTGGCTGTACCGCATGCGCCCGACCGCGGAGCACCCGCCCTACACGCGCTACGACGGCGCGAAGCGCTTCGCCCCCGGCACCGACGACGCGCCGCTCGCACCCAATCGCCTGCGCTGGAACCCGGTCTCGGAGTCGTCGCCGGGCACCGACCTGATCGACGGCATGACGACGATGCTCGCCAACCGGCATCCGGCGGACCTCGAAGGCGTCGCGATGCACGTCTACGCCGCCAATGCCGACATGAGCACCCGTGTCTTCATGAATGCCGACGGCGAGCTGCTGTTCGTGCCCCAGGCCGGCCGGTTGCAGCTGCTGACCGAACTCGGTCGTCTCGACGTCGCGCCCGGCCAGATCGCGCTCATCCCCCGTGGTGTCCGCTTCCGCGCGCTACTGCCCGACGGCGCGGCACGCGGCTATGTCTGTGAAAATCACGGCAGCCTGTTCCGCCTGCCCGATCTCGGCCCCATCGGCGCCAACGGCCTCGCCAACCCGCGCGATTTCGAAACGCCGGTCGCGTGGTTCGAGGATCGCGACGAGCCGACCGAGGTGATCCAGAAGTTCATGGGATCGCTGTGGACGATGACGCTCGACCACAGCCCGCTCGACGTGGTGGCATGGCACGGCAATCTCGCCCCATGGCGCTACGACCTGTCGCACTTCAACACGATCAACACGGTCAGTTTCGACCATCCCGATCCGTCGATCTTCACCGTCCTCACCTCACCCAGCGACGTGCCCGGCCGCGCCAATGCGGATTTCGTGATCTTCCCCCCGCGTTGGATGGTGGCGGAGGACACGTTCCGCCCGCCCTGGTTCCACCGCAACGTGATGAGCGAGGCGATGGGCCTGATCACCGGCGCCTATGACGCCAAGGCGGACGGTTTCTCGCCCGGCGGCATTTCGCTGCACAATCTGATGGCCGGCCACGGCCCCGATGTCGCGAGCTGGCAGGGCGCATCGACGGCGGAGTTGAAGCCCCACAAGATCGACGGCACGATGGCCTTCATGCTGGAAAGCTGCTGGCCCTATCGCCCGACGACATACGCCCTCGACCACGCCCAGCTCGATTACGACGCGGTGTGGAACGACTTTCCGAAGGCCCAGCTGCCCAAGGACCCAACGGCGTGATCCTGCACGGCTATTGGCGTTCGGGCGCCGCCTATCGCGTGCGGATCGCGCTGGCGCTGAAGGGCATCGCCTACGAACAGGTCAACCATGACCTGCGCACCGGGGGCCATACCGATCCCGATTATGCCGCGCTCAACCCGCAGCGGCTGGTGCCCGCGCTGGAGGTCGACGGCCTGATCCTGACGCAGAGCGTCGCAATCCTTGAATGGCTGGAGGATCGCTTCCCCACCCCCGCCCTGCTGCCTGCCGATGCCAACGGCCGCGCCATCGTCCGCGCGATGGTCGCCACGATCGCCACCGACGTCCACCCGCTCCACAATCTGCGCACGCTGAAGGCGCTGCGGCAGGATTTCGGTGCGAGCGATACGCAGGTCAACGCCTGGATGGGGCATTGGATGGGCTTGGGGTTCGCCGCGTTCGAGGCATTGGCGACCCGCCACGGCGGCACCTTCTGCTACGGCGACACCCCCACGCTCGCCGATTGCATCGCGGTCCCCGCGCTCTATTCGGCCGAGCGGTTCGGCGTAGACACCGCGCCCTACCCGCGCATGGTCGCCGCCGCCGCGCGCACCGCGGACCTGGCGCAGGCCGCCCACCCCAGCCGCCAGCCCGACGCGGACGCGTGACCGAACGCCTCTCCACCACCCCCGCCGGCGTCGCGCTCGCCCCGCTGACCGACATCGCCGACGGCAAGGCGCGCAACTTCGTCCTCCAGATGCGCGCCGGCCGCTTCCACGGCTTCGTCGTGCGGCAGGGCGATGGCGTCGTCGGCTATGTCGATCGCTGCCCGCATGCCGGCGTGCCACTGACCCAGACGCTCGACGACTATCTCACCTCCGCGGGCGACCTCATCGCCTGCAATTGGCACGGTGCGCTGTTCACGATTGCGGATGGCCGCTGCGTCGGCGGCCCCTGCGTCGGCCAGCATCTGACGGCATGGCCCGTCACGGTCGTCGACGGGATCGTCACCACCGCGTGATCCGCGCCCCAATCCATGCTACGCCTTGTCGCTTCGAACCTTGAGCGACGGAGACGGGCATGCAGAGCGCGACACGCTGGACCCTCGGCAGCCTGGTAGGCGGCGCGGCGCTGACGGTCGCTGGCGGGCTCGGGCTCTCCTTCTACTCGGATCGGCTCGCACGTGATGCGGAGCGGCAGGTGCCGCCCGACGGCCGCTACATCCGCGTCGATGGCGCGCGGTTGCATTACGTCGACAAGGGCACCGGTCCCGCGATCGTCATGGTCCATGGCCTTGCCGGCCAGCTGCGCAACTTCGGCTATGGCATGCTCGATATTCTGGCGAAGGACCATCGCGTCATCCTCGTCGATCGTCCCGGCTCGGGCTATTCGACCGCCGACGAGGATCGCGAACCGAACATCGTCGAACAGGCGGCGATCGTCGCGCGCTTCATCGAGGCTTTGGGGATCGACCGGCCGTTGCTCGTCGGCCATTCGCTGGGCGGCGCCATCGCGCTGGCGCTGGCGCTCGACCATCCGGCGCTGATCCGCGGCCTCGCGCTGATCTGCCCCCTCACCCAGCCGCAGGATGGCGTGCCCGAGGCGTTCCGCAGCCTCGCCGCCATTCCGCCGTCGCTGCGCCGGCTGATGGCGAGCACGATCGCCACGCCATTGAGCCGCCTCACCTCCGAACGGACGCTCGCCGCGGTCTTCGCACCCGAAGCGCCGCCCGCTGACTTCGTCACCCGCGGCGGCGGCGCGCTGTCCGCCCGCCCTGCGGCGATCGCGGCGGCGGCGGCGGACCTGTCGCATGCCGCCAGCGACATCGGCGCGATCGCCGCGCGCTACGGCGACCTTCGCGTACCGCTGTCGATCCTCTACGCGCGCGAGGACCATGTCCTCGACCCCGATCTGCACGGCCACCACACCGCCGCGTCGATCCCCGGCGCACGGATCGACGTGATCGAGGGCGGCCATATGATCCCCGTCACCCGGCCGGACGAGACCGCCCGCTTCGTCGCGGAGGCGTCGGCGCGCTACGCCTGAAGCGCGCGCAGCCCGGTGCGATAGCGTTCGGCATTGGCGACATAGGTCGCCGCCGACAGCCTGAGACCGGCGATCTCCGTCTCGCTCAGCGGCCGCAGCACCCGCGCCGGGCTGCCGACGATCAGCGACCCGGGCGGGAAGCTCTTGCCCTCCGTCACCAGGGCGCCCGCACCGACCAGCGAATCGGCACCGATCACCGCGCGGTTGAGCAGCGTCGCGCCCATGCCGATCAGGCAATTGTCGCCGACGGTCGCACCATGGACGATCGCGTGGTGCCCGATCGTTACGCCCTGCCCGATCGTCGTCGGCACGCCGGGATCGGCATGCACCATCGCGCCATCCTGCACGTTGCTGTCCGCCCCGATCGTGATCGGATCGTTGTCGCCGCGCAGCACCGCATTGAACCAGACCGACGCCCGCGCGCCCAGCATCACGCGCCCGATCACCTGCGCGCCCGGCGCGACGTAGGCGTCGGCGGCAAGGTGGGGTCGGACATCGTCCAAAGCGTAACAGGTCATCGACATGTCCTTCGCCAGCCATTTTGAGCACACATATCCAAAACGGTTCAGTGCCAGAATGGACGTAGTTTACCGGGCCTTTACCCTTTTCACGCAAAGCGGACCAATCGATTCCGAGAAGCATCGGTGGCCCGGAGGGGGGAGCCGCTTCAGCTCGACGGTCTTGACGAAAAGGAATGCCGACGATGCTGAATTGGTTCGAAAAAAGTGCCCCCATCAGATTGAAGTTCAAGGTCCTGCTGGTGATCCTTGGCCTGTTCACCGCAGGCGGGATCGCCACCACCTATCTCGCGGCGCTCGCCGATCCGTCGCAGGTCCATGTGTATCTCGCCGTCGCCTGCGTGCTGACCGCGCTCACCATGGCGACCGTGTTCGTCGCCGGCAAGCTGATCAGCGATCCCTATGTCGCCACCGTCGTCCGGATGGAGGGGCTGGCCGCGGGCGATCTGACCACGCCGATCGCCAACACCGACTATCGCGACTGCATCGGCCGCATTTCGCGCGCGATGGAGATTTTCAAGGCAAACGCCGAGCGCGTCCAGGCCGGGGCTGCCGCGCAGCAGATCATCGTCGGCTCGCTCGGCGAAGGGCTGACACGCCTTGCCGGCGGCGATCTCAGCTATCGCATAGACCGCGCCTTCCCAGCCGAATACGAACAGCTCCGCATCGACTACAACCGCGCGATGGACGCGGTCGCCGAAACGATGAGCGCGGTCACCGATGCCACCAATGGCATCAACAGCGGCGCGATCGACATCCGCCAGGCCTCCGACGATCTGTCGCAGCGCACCGAACAGCAGGCCGCGAGCCTGGAGGAAACCGCCGCCGCGATGGACGAGATCACCTCGACCGTCCGTCAGACGGCCGCGGGTGCGGTCCGCGCCAATGGTGTCGTCGAGGAAGCGCGCGTCGAGGCCGAACAATCGGGCGCCGTCGTCGCCCGCGCGGTCGAGGCGATGGGCGGCATCGAACGCTCGTCGAACGAGATTTCGGAAATTATCAGCGTCATCGACGGCATCGCCTTCCAGACCAATCTGCTGGCGCTGAACGCGGGCGTCGAGGCGGCGCGCGCGGGCGACGCCGGCAAGGGCTTCGCGGTGGTCGCGTCCGAAGTGCGCGCGCTGGCGCAGCGCTCGGCGGAAGCGGCCAAGGACGTCAAGACGCGGATCAACGCCTCGTCCGAACAGGTCGAAGCGGGCGTCGAACTGGTCAGCGAGACCGGTCAGGCGCTGCAACGGATCATCGGCCGCTTCGGTGAGATCAGCAACCTCGTCGGCCAGATCGCCACCGCCGCCGAACAGCAGGCGACCGGCCTGCAACAGGTCAACACCGCGGTCAGCGAAATGGACGGCGTAACGCAGCAGAACGCCGCGATGGTCGAGGAAGCCACCGCCGCAGCGCGCAGCCTGTCCGCCGAATCGGACGAGCTCGCCCGCCATGTCGCCCGCTTCAAGGTGGGCGACGGCGAGCCGAAGGCGGCAGTGCCGGCGGTCCACCAGCTGCAAAATCGCGCCGCCGACGCCGGCCGCCGCATCGCCCGTGCCAGCCGCCGCGCCACCGGTGGCGGAGCGGCGGTGGCCGTGGCGCCGAGCGACGACTGGTCCGAATTCTGATCCCGCGATCGGCGGGCCCGTGCCTGCCGGTCTTGTTCCCTCCGGCTTTGATAGAAAGGCGACGCCATGTCGGTTCGATTGAACGACGACCGTTTTCGTGTCGTCGCCCGTCCGCCCGCTCCCCGCTTCCCCCGGCGTCATGCGACCCGGATCGGTACGAAGCGGCCGAAAATTGCACCCATTTCGGTTGCTCAACCGCTCGTTAAACACGTGTCGCGACAACCCGCGCTTATGGTCCGGGGGGACTTGCCTTTCCGGGCCCTGAGGGAGGGTCTGATGACACTGGAATGGTTCGCCAAACACGCGCCCATCCGCACGAAATTCCGGGTGTTGGCGGGAACGCACGCGACGCTGGGAGGCATTGCCGTGGCGATCACCGCGCTCACCGCGACGGGCACGCTCGCGATCGGCCCGGCGTTCGATATCGCGGTCGTCGCCACCGCCGTCGCCAGCATCGTCGCGACGACGGTGATGGCCGGGCGCCTTATCTGCACGCCCTATGTCGACACGGTGCTGCGCATGGAAGCGCTGGCCGACGGCGACCTCGATTCACCGATCGCCTATACCGAAAACCGCGACTGCGTCGGCCGGATGACCACCGCCATGGCGGTCTTCCGCACCAATATGGAAAAGGCGAACACCGCCGAGGCGCAGCGGTGCATGGCCGCCGCGCTCGGCGAAGGGCTCGGCGCGCTTGCGCAGGGCGACCTCACCTTCCGCATCACCGCAGCCTTCCCGGCGGATTTCGAATCGCTGCGCGACGACTTCAATGCGGCGATGGACGCGATCCGCACCGCGATGACCGCGGTCGATCAGGCCGCCACCCGCATCAACCATGGCTCGCAGGGCATTCTCCAGGCGTCGGACGATCTGTCGCAGCGCACCGAGCAGCAGGCCGCGAGCCTGGAGGAAACCGCCGCGGCGATGGACGAGATCACCAAGACGGTCCGACAGGCCGCCACGGGTGCGACGCGCGCCAACGACGTGGTCGCCGCCGCGCAGACCGAGGCCGAACAATCGGGGGCCGTCGTCGCCCGCGCGGTCGAGGCGATGGGCGGCATCGAACGCGCCTCGGCCGAAATCTCCGAAATCATCAGCGTCATCGACGGCATCGCCTTCCAGACCAACCTGCTCGCGCTGAACGCGGGCGTCGAGGCGGCACGCGCCGGCGATGCCGGCAAGGGCTTCGCCGTCGTCGCATCCGAAGTGCGCGCGCTGGCGCAGCGCTCGGCCGAGGCGGCCAAGGACGTGAAGACGCGCATCAACGCCTCGTCCGAACAGGTCGATGCCGGCGTCGCTTTGGTCAGCGAAACCGGCCAAGCCTTGCAGCGCCTGATCGGCCGCTTCGGCGAGATCAACGGCCTCGTCGCGCAAATCGCCATCGCCGCCGAACAGCAATCGACCGGCTTGCAGCAGGTCAACACGGCCGTCGGCGAAATGGACAGCGTGACGCAGCAGAATGCCGCCATGGTCGAACAGGCCACCGCCGCCGCCCGGGAACTGTCTGGCGAAGCAAGCGAACTTGCCCGCCAAGTCGCCCACTTCCGCGTCGGCGATACCGACGCCGGTCATGGTGTGCGCGGCGTTAGTCATTCCGTCAGCAATAGTGTGCATCATCTTCAACAACGCGCCGCCGAAGCGGGCCGTCGCCTCGCCCGTCCCCGGGCCGGCAACGCCGCCGTGGCGATCGCGGACGACGATTGGTCGGCGTTCTGATGCGTCCGCAGCCACTCCGATCGCCGTCGTGCCGTCCGTAGGAAAGTCGAACCCGTATGTCCGTGCCATCGCTTCCGCTTGCCCCCACGCTCGATACCTCGGCGGCGGTGCCGCTGCGCCACGCGCTGCTCGGCCTGATCGAGCGCGGTGAGGCGCTGCGCCTCGACGGGGCAGAGGTTGCGCGGGTCGGCCAGGCCTGCCTCCAGGTGCTGGTCAGCGCCCGCACCACCGCGATCGGGCGCGGTCTCGATTTCCGCATCGATCGGCCCAGCGAGGCGCTGGAACGGATGATGATCGTCGCCCGGCTCGACACCGCGCTCGAACCGACCTGCGGCGCCTGAAAGGATTGATGATGAACCTCGACGAGATCCAGCAGATCTTCTTTCAGGAATGCGAGGAAGGTCTCGCGACGATGGAGGCGAGCTTCGCCTCCGTCCGCCAGGGCGGGCACGACACCGAAACGATCAACACGATCTTCCGGTCGGTCCATTCGATCAAGGGCGGCGCAGGCGCGTTCGGGCACGAACGGTTGCAGGCGTTTACCCATGAATATGAAACGCTGCTCGATCTGGTACGCAACGGCACGCTCGATCTGACGTCGGACCTGCTCGGCACGATCGTCGGCGCATTCGACATGCTGTCCGATCACGTCGCCGCAGCGCGCGACGGTGGCGATGCGCCCGCCGATGGCCCGATGCTCGCACGCCTCGTTGCCGCCTCGACGCCCGGCGCCGTGGTAGAGGCCGCGCCCGAACCGGTAGCCGCAGCGCCCGCCGCCGCCCCGATCGACGATTTCGACGATCTGTTCGAAATGTGTGAAAGCGTCCCCGAACCGGAAGACAGCCTCGGCAATCCCGGCGACTGGACCGTCACCTTCGTGCCCGGCACCAACGCGCTCGACAATGGCGGCGACCCGCTGCTGCTGGTGCGCGAGCTGACGCTGCTCGAGGGCGAAGTGCTCGCCGCGGACGTGTCGCGCCTGCCGCTGCTGTCCGAACTGCATCCGGAACGCTCGTATCTCGGCTGGACCGCGATCGTGCCGGGCAGCGTCGCCGAAGACGATATCCGCGGCATCTTCGAATTCATCGGCGATTGCGAACTCACCGTCACCCGCATCGGCGAACCCGCCGTGTCGGATGACGATCTGATCGCCGACATGCTCGCCGACGTCATGCCGGCCGCACCCGCATCGGCCCCGGTCGAGGAAATCCTGCCGATCGCCGCGCCCGCTCCGGTGGCCGCGGCGCCCGAACCGGCGCCTGCGCCGATCGCGGCCCCAGCCCCGGCGACGCCCGCCCCGGTCGCGACGGTCCTGCCCGCCGAACCCGCCGCGCCGCGCCCCGCGGCCGCGCCGCCCGCGCAGACGATCCGCGTCGACCTCGACAAGCTCGACCGCCTCGTCAATCTGGTCGGCGAGCTCGTCATCACCCAGGCGATGCTGGCGCAGCGCCTGTCCGAACATGGCGCCGGCGGCATCAGCGAACTGACCGACCTCGATCACCTGACGCGCGAGTTGCAGGAATCGACGATGGCGATCCGCGCGCAGCCGATGAAGACCGTCTTCAGCCGCGTGCCGCGCATCATCCGCGAATTGGAGGTCGAAACCGGCAAGCGCGTCCGCCTCGACATCGTCGGTGAGATGACCGAGGTCGACAAGACCGTCGTCGAGCGCATCGGCGAACCGCTGACCCACCTGATCCGCAACGCAGTCGACCACGGCCTCGAAACGCCGGCCGATCGCCTCGCCGCGGGCAAACCGGAAGAGGGTGTCGTCACGCTGTCGGCCGCGCATCATTCGGGCCGCATCGTCATCACCGTCGCCGACGACGGCCGCGGCATCGACCGCAAGCGCGTGCGCGCCAAGGCGATCGAGCGCGGCATCATCACCGCCGACGCGATCCTGAACGAGGAAGAGATCGACAATCTGATCTTCGCCCCCGGCTTCTCGACCGCGGCGACCGTCTCCAACATCTCCGGGCGCGGCGTCGGCATGGACGTGGTGCGCAAGAACGTGCAGGCGCTCGGCGGGCGGATCGGCATCACCTCGACGCTGGGCTCGGGGTCGACCTTCGCGCTGTCGCTGCCGCTGACGCTGGCGGTACTCGACGGCATGATCGTCACCGTCGGCGACCAGACCTTCGTCATCCCGCTGGGCCATATCGTCGAAAGCCTGCGCCCCGACGAAGACGGCGTGAAGGTGCTCGGCCCGACCGCGTCGCTGCTCGACGTGCGCGGCTCGTACGTGCCGGTCCACCGCGTCGCCGAACAGCTCGGCATCCATGGCGCGCAGACCAATCCCGAGGATGCGGTGCTGATCGTGGTCGAATCCGATCACGGCCAGGCGGTGCTGATGGTCGATTCGATCCAGGACCAGCGCCAGGTCGTCGTGAAGAGCCTCGAGGCGAATTACGAAGCCATCCCCGGCCTTGCCGGTGCCACCATCCTGGGCGACGGCCGCGTCGCGCTGATCCTCGACGTCGATGCGCTGATCTCGCGCTGGCGCCGTGACCCGCGCCACACCACGCCGCCGCACGCGCCGCTGAGCCTCGCCGCATGAGCGCCGCCGCCGCGACACTCGTCGGACAGCGACCGACCGAATTCCGCTTCGAGGTTGCCGATCATCAGGCGATCAGCGAATTCGTCTACGAGGCGGCGGGGATCCTGCTGCCGCCGAACAAGATGCAGCTCGTCTATGGCCGGCTGGCGCCGCGGGTGCGCGCCTGCGGGCTGACGACCTTCGCCCAATATGTCGCGCTGATCGGCACCGATCCGGTCGAACGCACGCAGGCGCTGGATGCGTTGACCACCAATCACACCAGCTTCTTCCGCGAATCGCATCACTTCGATCACTTCATGGAGCATTGCTGGCCCGCACTCGACGCGCGGCTGACGACCCGCGGCAAGGTGCGCCTGTGGTCGGCGGCCTGCTCCAGCGGCGAGGAACCCTATTCGCTGCTGATGGCGATCTTCGGCCAGGAACGCGGCAACGGCCAGCGCCTCGCACGCTCCGACCTGCGCGTGCTGGCGACCGACCTGTCGACCGAGATCCTCGCCGCGGCCAAGGCCGGCCGCTACACCTTGGATACCGCATCGGGCGTGCCGCAGTCGCTGCGCTCGATCTGGATGACGCGCGACGGCAATCAGGCGGAGGTTCATCCGCTGATCCGCGAGCGCGTCGCCTTCCGCAAGCTCAACCTGCTCGAAAACTGGCCGATGAAGGGGCAGTTCGACGCGATCTTTTGCCGCAACGTCATGATCTACTTCGACGAACCGACCAAGGAACGCTTGCAGACCCGGCTTGCCGACCACCTCGTTCCCGGCGGATTCCTGTACATCGGGCATTCCGAGCGGCTCTCCAACTCGGTCGCGCCACGCTTCGCCTGCGTCGGCCGCACCACCTTTCAGAAAGTGACGGCATGACGGTCCGCGCTCTAGTGGTCGATGATTCGCCGACGATGCGGGCGATGGTGTCGCACAGCCTGTCGCAGGATCCGGATATCGAGGTCGTCGGCACCGCCGACGGGCCGATGACCGCGCGCGAGATGATCAAGTCGCTCAACCCCGACGTCATCACGCTCGATATCGAGATGCCGGGGATGAACGGCCTCGACTTCCTCGAAAAGATCATGCGCCTGCGCCCCATGCCCGTCGTCATGCTGTCGACGCTGACCGGCAAGGGCGCGGAAGCGACGATCCGCGCGCTCGAACTGGGGGCGTTCGATTGCTACGAAAAGCCCAAGCAGGCGTTCGGCGGCGGCCTGGGCAACGATCTGACGCGGCTGGTCAAGGCGGCGGCGAAGAGCCGCGTCCGCCCCCGCTTCCAGGCGGCACCGGTCCAGCGCGCACCCGCCGCCGATTACGTGCCGCGCCAGGATGCGATGATCGCGATCGGATCGTCGACCGGTGGCGTCGAGACGCTGATCGAGCTGCTCGGCGGCTTCCCGGTCAATTGTCCGCCCACGGTCATCGTCCAGCATATGCCCGAAAGCTACGTGCCGACCTTCGCCGCGCGGCTCGACCGCCTGTCGGCGCCGCACGTCAGCGTCGCGCGCCCCGGCGCGCCGCTGGAGGTGGGGCATGTCTATGTCGCACCCGGCGGCGCCTATCATACCGAGATCACCGGCGGGACGCTGCGCCGCTGCCGCCTGGTCGAGGACGAGAAGATGAGCGGCCACCGCCCCTCGGTCGATCGGCTGTTCCATTCGGTCGCCCGCTGGGCCGGTGCATCCGCCGTCGGCGCGATCCTGACCGGTATGGGCGCCGACGGCGCGCAGGGGCTGAAGGCGATGCGCGACAAGGGCGCGATGACGATCGGCCAGGATGCCGACAGCTGCGTCGTCTACGGTATGCCGGCCGCGGCGTTCCAGATGGGCGCGGTGACCGCGCAGCTGCCGCTGTCGAAGATCGCAGCGCGACTGATGGCGGAGTGCCGTGCATGACCCCATTGTCGAACCTTCCCCGCGCCTCCGACGGCCTGCGCCGGATCAACATCCTGCAGGGCGAAACCAAGGTGTCCGACGACGCCGGCGTCGTGCTGACGACCGTGCTCGGCAGCTGCATCTCGGCCTGCCTCTACGATCCGATCGCCAAGGTCGGCGGCCTCAACCACTTCCTGCTCGCCGAGCCGGGCAGCGGTGAGACCGACGTGCGCTCGCTGCAACGCTACGGCGTCTATGCGATGGAAGTGCTGATCAACGCGATGATGTCGATGGGCGCGACGCGATCGAACCTGAAGGCGCGCATCTATGGCGGCGCCAGCCTGCGCGACGGGTTCCGCGATATCGGCGCGACCAACGCGCTGTTCGCCCGCCGCTTCCTGCGCGACGAACGCATCGCGCTGGTCGGTGAGGACGTCGGTGGCCATGGCGCGCGCCGGATCGAATTCCGTCCGACGCTGGGCCTTGCCCGCTGCCGCATCGCCACCGATCGCCCGGTCGAAAAACCGCGCGTCGCCGCTCCCGCTCCCGTCATCGCCGATGCCGTCGGCGATGTGGAATTCTTCTGATGAACCCCCTCCCCCAAAAAGGAACTGCCGTGTCCAGCATGATCATGACCGTGGACGATTCGCCCAGTATGCGGATGCTGCTGAAGGCAGCGCTGACCGACATGGGCTACAACGTCCTCGAGGCCGAAGACGGCGTCGATGCGCTCGAACGGCTCGGTGGCGCCTGTTCGTCGGGCAACGGTCCCGACCTGCTCATCACCGACATCAACATGCCGCGTCTCGATGGCTTCGGCCTGATCGAGAAGGTGCGCGAACAGGACCGGCATCGCAACCTGCCGATCCTGGTGCTCACCACGGAAAGCTCGGATGAAAAGAAGCAGCGCGCGCGCTCTGCGGGCGCTACAGGTTGGATCGTCAAGCCGTTCCATCCCGACAAGCTCGCAGCGGCGATCCGCCGCGTCCTGCACTGATTTGCAACAGGAATAACATCATGTCCCGTCAGCTCATCACCTTCCAGATCGGCGAACAGGTTCTCGGCGTCGACATCATGGCGATTCGCGAAATCCGCGCCTGGTCGCCGGCTACCCCGCTGCCCAACGTGCCGGCGCATGTGCGCGGTGTCGTCAACCTGCGCGGCGTCGTGCTGCCCGTGCTCGATCTCAGCCATCGCCTGGGCTGGGGCTCGACCGACCCGTCGTCGCGCCACGTCATCATCGTCGTGCGGATCGGCGAACAGTTGCAGGGACTTATCGTCGACGCCGTCAACGATATCGTCAGCATTCCTGACGATGGTATGCAGCCGCTGCCCGATATCGGCGAAACGCCCGCCGCCCAATTCCTCGAAGGACTGGCGACGATCGATCAGCGGCTGATCCTCGTGCTCGCGCTGGAGCGGCTGGTCGATAGCTCGGCTTCGCTCTCCGACGCTGCCTGAACGATTACCCTCCGTCTTCTCGTTACCCAAGGATAACAGGCATGGCCGCCGCCCCGGTTAAAGTTCTCGTCGTCGATGATTCGCTCACCATGCGCGCGCTGTTATCGGGCGCTCTCGAACGCATCCCGGGCGTCACCGTCGTCGGTTCGGCCGACGGCGCCGAGGAAGCCCGCGTCATGCGCGACAAGCTGGTTCCCGACGTCATGACGCTCGACGTCGAAATGCCGGGGATGAGCGGCCTCGAATATCTCGCCGAGCTGATGGAACAGCGGCCGATGCCGGTCATCATGTTCTCGACGCGGACCGAGGCGGGCGCGGAAGCATCGATCGAGGCGCTGCGGCTGGGCGCGATCGACTGTTTCCCCAAGCCCAAGGTCGCGGTCGCGGCGGAGTTCGACAAGATCCTCGCCAAGCTCGGCAAGCGGATCAAGGCCGCCAAGGGCGCCGCGGTGAAGCCCGCCGGTGCGACCAAGGTGGTGGCCGCGCCGCCGCTCGACTGGAACGGCCGCCTGCTCGCGATCGGCGGCGAGGCGGCGGCGACGCAGACCTTGTTCGAACTGTTCGGCGCCTTCCCGGCGAACTGCCCGCCGACCGTCGTCGTCCAGCATCTGGGCGCGGGCCTCGCCGGTACGATGATCGACAAGCTGGCCGCGGAAATCGCGCCCAAGATCGTGCTGGCCGAAGACGGCATGCCGGTCGAACAGGGCACGATCTATCTCGCACCCCCGGGCGAGACGCATGTCGTCGTCGATTCCTGGCCGAACGGCAAGCTGCGCATGCTGCCGCGCGATCCGGTCGCGGGCGAACGGCCGTCGATCTCGATCCTGTTCGCCTCGGTCGCGAAGGCGGCGGGCGCCGAATCGGTCGGTCTGCTGCTCGGCGCGGATGGCGAGGACGGCGATGCCGGCGTGCGCGCTCTGTCGGCGGGCAACGGCTTCTACATCACGCCGGCCGAGGATCGGAGCCAGGGTTATACGATGGCGCGGCGCATGGCGAACCAGCCGGTCCCGGCGGACCAGCTCGCCCGCACCCTTCTGAAACTGTGCAACAAGTGATCGGGCTGCCCGTCGACATGGGATCCGCCACCCCGATCACGCCGGGCTGCGAACCGGCCCTCGCCCATGCGCTGGCGGATGAGCTGGTCGGCATCACCGGCCTGCTCGCCGACCTCGCCTTCGATCTCGCCGGCAATCCCGACACGCTGCGCCACCACATGCACAGCCTGCAGGGGATCGACCGGATCACGCAGGCGCAGCTCGCGGTCGCCGACCTGCTGCGCTCCTGCGCGCCGGTCGAACAGCGGATCGCCGCGGTCACGCTGGAGGAAATGGGCGGCAACATCCGCCGCGCGGTCGATCGCTATCGGGCCGAAGGGGTGCCGATCGACCCAATCGATTGATCGTTTGACCGATATAGTCTCGCACGACACCACTTGATTTCGGACCGGCTAAGTTTATGCGCTAACAGTGAAACCAAAAGCGGGGCACGATGGGAAGCGCAATGCGAGGACAGGACGCCGCTCTGTTTAGCGATCAGAATGCCAATAACGGTCTGCTCTCACCCATCGCGGTGAGCGCGACGCCGGACGAACATCTCTACGCGCTCGCACGGGCCTTCACGGCATCGCGCCGGCGGCTGACCACGCATCTCGATGCGTCGCTGTTCGCCAATCCGGGCCTCGACATCATGCTGTTCCTGTTCGCCGAAGGCCAGGGCGGCCGCGCGGTCACCACGAACGCCTGTTGCGCCGCGGCCGGCGTGCCGCGCACCACGGCGCTGCGCTGGGTGAAGCTGTTGCAGGAGCGTGGGCTGATCGACGGCAGCGACGATATCACCGATCGGCGAGTGACGATGCTGGCGCTGAGCGACCGCGCCCGTCAGATCATCCGCACCTGGCTGACCGACATCACTGTAGTACCGTAGACGATCCCGGGTCTCCGCGGTCGCTGGGCGCATAGCACAGCGCGTCGAGTGCATGGGCGACGTAAAGGGCCGCGACCGGACAGTGTTGCTGATCTAACAGCACGAGCACCTCGGACAATTGGGTGCATATCCGCTCGTGCGTCTCGGGCGCCATCCCGTTCTTTCCCAATAAGAACCTATCGACATGACATGACATGTCTGTCATGTCGGCAATCGACGTTTATGCTGGGCTGGTTTTGAAAGCAACCGTTCCGGAGACAATCCTTTTTGCGAGGATAGGCGTCTAATCTTCAACAAGGATGGGATGAGCGGCGCGCAGATCGTCGGCGATCCGTTCGACAATATCATTCTCGGCGGCGGTGCCGGACGGCGTCACCGACCAGTTGCAATGCGGATGGGTGGCGATGGGGTAGACGCGCAGGTCCCCCGTCACCAATCGCCAGCGCCGCCGGTTGCCGCCGGCACGACGAATCAGCGTCGACAGAAACAGGTCATGGAGCGCGCCGCTGGTCATCGCCTGCCCCTAGCGGGCTGGTGCCCCAAGGAAAAGCGCCGCGCGCTTGCCTCACCCCGATCGACCCGGCACAGCGCGCACCATGTCCGCCGCCTCCACCCGCACCGGCCTGCTCCAGGGCATCGGCGCCTATACCTTGTGGGGGGCGCTGCCGCTTTACCTGCACCTGCTGTCGGGTGTCCCGCCGCTCCAGGTGATCGCGCACCGCGTACTCTGGTCGCTGGTCCTGCTCGCGGTGATCGTCGTCGCCACCCGGCGATTGCGGCCGCTACTGGCCGTCGCGCGTGGCCGCACGCTGCTGATGCTGGCGGGCAGCGCGACGCTGATCGCGATCAACTGGTTCGTCTACATCTGGGCGGTCGATAACGCGCATCTGGTCGAAGCGAGCCTCGGCTATTTCATCAATCCACTGGTCAATGTCGCGCTCGGGACGCTGTTGCTGCACGAGCGGCTGGGCCGGGTGCAGGCCATCGCGATCGGCCTCGCCGCCTGCGGCGTGCTCATCTTCGCGCTGAACGGCGGCGGCGCGATCTGGATCTCGCTTGCCCTGGCGCTCAGCTTCGCCTTCTACGGCTTCCTGCGGAAGATCTGCGCGATCGATTCGCTCGGCGGGCTGACCGTCGAAACCGCGCTGATCGCACCCGTCGCGCTCGCCATCCTGATCGTCGCCGGGCGCAACGGCACGTCCGCCTTCGGCAGCGGGACGGGGATGGACCTGCTGCTCGTCCTCGCCGGCCCCGTCACCGCCGCGCCGCTGCTGCTGTTCGCCGCCGCCGCGCGCACGCTGCGCTACACGACGATCGGGCTGCTCCAGTTCATCGCGCCGACGCTCCAGTTCCTCGAAGCGGTGCTGCTCTATCACGAGCCCGTACGCCCGGCGCAGCTCGCCACCTTCGCACTGATCTGGGCCGGGTGCGGCCTGTATGCATGGAGCAGCGTCGCCGCCGCCGCGGCTCAGCGGCGCACGTCGAGCCCGCCGGCCAGATAGGCGTCGTGGTCCGCCTGCCGGAACAGCGCAGCATCACCGGGCAGCGAATGTTTCAGCGCGGTCAGCGCCACGCCCGACTCCGCCGCCGCCGCGATCTCCTGCCCCCGGCGCAGCGCGTGCAGCACGCCCGCCGCAAAGGCATCGCCGCCGCCGATCCGGTCGACGATCCCCGCCAGCGTCACCTGCGGCGTCTCCACCCAGGTCTCGCGCGTGTCGATCCGCGCCGACAGATAATGGAGGTCGACATTCTCGACCGTCCGCGCGGTCGAGGCGATCGTCTGCAGCGTCGGAAACGCCGCGAACGCCGCCTCCGCCGCGGCGCGCGCATCGCCCGCCTCGAACGGCGTGCCGAGCAGCAGCGCGATATCGCGATGGTTGCCGAAGAACAGGCTGGCGCGCGCGACCAATTGCGTCAGCAGGCTACGCGGATCGCCGTCCCATCGCTCCCACAGTTTCGCGCGATAATTGCCGTCGAACGAGATCGGAATGTTGCGCCTCGCCGCCGCCTCCACCGCCGCGATCGCACTTTGTGCCGCCACTGCACCCAGCGCCGGGGTGATGCCCGACAGATGCAGGCCATCGACGCCGTCGAGCAGCGCATCCCAGTCCCACGCCGATGCCGGCGCCTCGGCGAAGGCGGAATGCGCCCGGTCGTAGATTACCTCGGTCGCGCGCATCCCGGCGCCGGCGGTGACGAAATACAGCCCCATGCGCGCGCCGCCCAGCGCGATGCCGCGCGTATCGACGCCATGGCCGCGCAACGTGGCGATCGCCGATCGGCCGAGGTCGTTGTCCGGCACCTGGCTGGCAAAGCGCACGTCATGGCCCAGCCGCGCGAGCGCCGTCGCGACATTCGCCTCGGCCCCCGCGACCCAGACGTCCAGCTTCGGCGTCTGCAACAGCAGCTCTCGCCCCGGCGGCGACAGGCGCAGCATGATCTCGCCGAATGCCAGCAACGTCCCCATGCATCCCCTCCCGATCCGTTCCGCCCGCCTGCCACGTCGCCGCGCACCCGAACAGATGAAATATGCGTCCATCATGTGAGAAGGACAGGATCGGCAACATTTCCTGACAGGATGGACCGATAGGCGACGGACCCGCCGCGCCGGTTCGCGCGTCTATCGCGACAACCTCTGGAGGGTGCCTTGGCCGCAACGTTCGTCCGCCATCTGAAGCCGACGCTGCTTCCCGATCCCAAGCGTACCGTCATCCGCCCCTTCCTGCCCGAAGACCCCGCCCCGTTCGCGGTCGAGGGCGCGCCGCGTGGCGACCGGATCGTCGATCGCCTGCTCGCACTCGACGATGCGCGCACCGCCGACTTGGTCGAGGCAATAGTCGAGGGCCTCGGCGCCCGCCATCGCGAAGTGCCCGCACTGCTGCTGCGCCGGTTCGACGAGGTTGCGGCGCAAATCGACCTGCCGACCGATCTGTCGGAATCGCGCCGCATGCTGATCGGCGGCTATTGCAGCGCCGAATATTCGTTCGAAGCCGCCGCGCTGTTCAATCCCAGCATCGTCCCCCATCCCGACCAGAGCGACTGCGCGGACGGCGCGATCCGCTTCGTCCTGTCGCTGCGCGGGATCGGCGAGGGGCATTTGTCCTCCGTCACCTTCCGCACCGGCACCTGGGGGCCGGACGACGACGACCTCGTCCTCCATCCGCCCGGACCGCAGGGCGTGCCGCCGGTGGTGGAGGAACCCGATCCCGAACTCGTCCGCCAGATCGGCGCCAAGGCTTTGGTGCAGCTCAACTGCCGCGACGCGCGCGAGCCGTCCGAAACCGTGCTGTTCCCGGTCGTCCCCAGCCAGAGCCGCGGGATCGAAGACCTGCGCCTCGTCCAGTTCGGCGAGGACGACGGCCGCACCACCTATATGGGCAGCTATACCGCCGTCTGCGCCGAAAGCGCGCGGCAGGAACTGCTCCAGACCGACGATTTCCGCCTGTTCCACATGCACCCGGTCGAAGGGCCGGTGGCGAGCGGCAAGGGCATGGCGCTCTTCCCGCGCAAGATCGGCGGCCAGTTCGCCGCGCTGTTCCGCCACGACAATGAAAACCTGTGGTATGCCACCAGCGACACCCCGCTCGCCTGGGACCACCCGGTCCGGATCATGGAACCCGCATACCCATGGGAATTCGTGCAGATCGGCAATTGCGGCTCTCCGATCGAAATCGACGAGGGCTGGCTGGTGCTCACCCATGGCGTCGGCATGGTCAGAAGCTATTGCATCGGCGCCGCCCTGCTCGACCGCGACGATCCGACGAAGGTGCTCGGCCGCCTGCCCGAACCGATGATCGCGCCCGATGGCGAAACCTGGGACGGCTATGTCCCGAACGTCGTCTATTCCTGCGGCGCCATGGTCCGCGGCCGCACGCTGCTGCTCCCCTATGCCCTCGCCGACGACATGACGAGCTTCGCCATCGCGCCCCTCGACGACCTACTTGCGGCCATGCGCTGACCTAAAAATTCCTCCCCCACCAGGGGGAGGTGGCGCGCCCGCAGGGCGTGACGGAGGGGGAGGACGGCGAGGCGCTCTGAGAAGACAGTACACCGCCGACCTCCCCCTCCGTCAGCTTCGCTGCCACCTCCCCCTTGCGGGGGAGGACTTCGACCCGCTTTACCCCTCAGCCCACACCGTCAGCAGCGTATGCGCGATTGCATAGGGCGGCGGCGGCAGGAACGGGCCGGGTTCACCCGCCAGCACCGCACGCACCACGTCGCGCTCCACCCAGATCGCATCCTCCAGCTCGTTGGTGTCGAGCGTGATCGTATCGTCCTCCGCCCGGCCGATGCAGGCGATCATCAGCGACGACGGGAACGGCCAGGGCTGGCTCGCGACATAGCGCACGTCGGTGACGCGCACGCCCGCCTCCTCGACGATCTCGCGCGCCACCGCTTCCTCCACCGATTCGGCGGGCTCGACGAAGCCGGCGAGCGCCGAATAGCGCCCCTCCGGCCAGCCCTTGCCGCGCCCCAGCAGCGCGCGGCCGTCATGTTCGGCGATCATGATGACGACCGGGTCGACGCGCGGGAAATGTTCGGTCGCGCAGACGTCGCACTGCCGCCCCCATCCGCCGCGGAACAGGTGCGTCGTGCCGCCGCAGCGAGCGCAGAAGCGATGGCGGCTGTGCCAGTCGATCAGGCTGCGCGCCGCGGCATAGGTCGCCGCCTCGCCCGGCTGGAGGCTGGCGAGCAGCCCCATCAGCGCCGGGCTGCGCATCGCCGGCACCGTGCCTTCGCCGCTCTGCGGCAGCAGTGCGGCGACATGCGCGCGGCCGGCCTCATCCAGCCCCAACAGGATGACCTCGGCGTCCTCCGGCAGTGCGGCGAGGCTGTCCCACACCAGTCGCCCGTCGTCGTCCGCCGTTGGCATCAGCCCGTCGAGCCGCAGCAACCGCGCCCGCCAGTCGAGCTTCGCCGCCAGCGCCGCCGGATCGTGGCGCAGCGCATCGGCACGATCGAGCGTGCCGCCCGTGAACCCGATGGCCGTCAAACCAGGCGCGACGCTCATCGCTTGAACCGCGACAGATCGGCGGCCAGCGCGCGCACCGTCTCCTGCCGCACCGGCCAGCGATCGGCAGGGAAGTAATTGACCATGATCGTACCGCGCACCTTCTTCACCGGATCGACGAACGCCACCGTGCCCGCCGCACCGCCCCAGCCATAGGTGCCCTTGGACGGCATGCCCCCCGGCCCATCGGCGAGATACACCGAACCGCCCGCGCCGAAGCCCATCGGCGTCGCCCCCTGCGTTGCGCCGCCGGTGCCGCCATCCACCCCGCCGAAGGTGACGCCAGCCGGCAGCAGGTTCGACATGGCGAGCCGCACCGTCTCGGGCTTCATGACCCGCACGCCGTCCAGCGTGCCCTCATCGGCCAGCATATGCAGGAACCGGTCATAGTCGCGCGCCGACATGACCAGCCCGGCACCGCCATAGGGAAAGCTCGGCGGCTTCAGCCACACCGACGTCGCACCGGGATCGAGCGGCGACAATTGATCGCCGACGATCGCGTAATTGGTCGCAAGGCGCGATGCGTCGCGCGCCGGCACGGTCCAGAAGCTCGACGTCATCTTCAGCGGGTCGAACAGGCGCTGCTGGACGAAGCGATCGAACGGCATGCCCGACGCCACCTCGATCACGCGGCCCATCACGTCGAGGCCGATCGAATAATGCCAGCGCGTACCCGGCTGGTAGACCAGCGGGATGGTCGCGACGCGATCGGCGAAGTCGGCGAGCGTCGCGGGCCGGGTGCGCCGCGCCGCCGCCTCGATCCGCGTGTTCACCGCCGCCGGCAGGATACCCTTCGTCTCCAGCAGCTTGAGCAGGGGGCCCTTGGCGTTGATGTTATAGCCCAGGCCCGACGTATGGGTCAGCAGCTCGCGGATCGTGATCTCGCTTTTCGCCGGCACCGAATCGAGCGTCACGTCCGGATTGGTGAAGACGCGCATCTGCTTGAAGGCGGGGATATATTTGGACAGCGGGTCGTCGAGGCCGATCTTGCCCTCTTCGATCAGGATCATCGCCGCCATCGCCGTCACCGGCTTGGTCATCGAATAGACGCGCCACAGGCTGTCGGGCGTCGCGGCGGGCGCATTGGCGTCGGTGGCGATCCGCCCGGCCGAGACGAACCAGGTCGGCCGATCGCCCACGCCGAAGGCGCCGACGATGCCCGGCATCTTGTCATCGCGGACATAGCCGTCGAACAGCGCCTGCGTGCCCGGCAGCACCGCACGGCCCAGCGTATCGACCGACCCGCGCTGCGCGATCGCAGGCGCGGGTGCGGGTGCGGCTTGGCGTGCCTGCCCCGCGAACCCCCCGCTCGCGACCAGCGCGACCAGACCAACGCCGACGATCCCGTGAATGCGCCTCATCCATCCCTCCTCAGCACCGCCGCAGCGGCTTTTGCGAACAGCGTCGGCAGGCCGGCGCGATCCAGATCGTCGATCGGCCACCATTCGCCGTTAAGCGGGTGATGGCCCTCGCCTTCCGCCACGGCAAGCGCCAGTTGCAGATCGAAATGGGTAAAACCGTGCGCCACAGTTGCGTTGCGCAACTCCCAAGCCGCCACGACCGGCGCATCGGCGAGGCCGGGCGGCGCATCCGCCCACGGCCCGGTCGGCAGCGCACGCATCCCGCCGAGCAGTCCCTTGCCCGGTCGCCGCACCAGCCACACCGCGCCGTCACGTTCCAGCCAGAAGATCGTGCCGTGCCGCTGCGGCTTGGCCTTCTTCGCCGCCTTCACCGGCAGCCGCTCGGGATCGCCCTCGCGGAACGCCCAGCATTCGCCCTGCAACGGGCAGAGGAGGCACGACGGCTTCTTGGGCGTGCAGATGCCGGACCCCAGATCCATCATCGCCTGCGCGAAATCGCCCGCGCGCGCGTCCGGCGTCACCCGATCCGCCGCCGCGCGGATCGCGACCCGCGCGCCCGGCAGCGCCTCGCGAATCGCGAACAGCCGCGCGACGACGCGCTCGACATTGGCATCGACCACCACCGCGCGCTGCCCGAAGGCGATCGCCGCCACCGCCGCCGCGGTATAGGCGCCCAAGCCCGGCAGCGTCCTGAGCGTCGCCTCGTCTGGGGGGAACGCGCCATTATGCTCCGCCACCACGACCTTCGCCGCGGCCACCAGATTGCGCGCGCGGGCATAATAGCCCAGCCCCGCCCAGGCGGCCATCACCTCCGCCTCGTCCGCCGCCGCAAGAGCATCGAAGTCCGGCCAGCGCGCCACCCACGCCTCGAACCGCGGCCGCACCGCGGCCACGGTCGTCTGCTGGAGCATCACCTCCGACAGCCACACGCGATACGGGTCCGCCGTCTCACCGGGCAGCGCCCGCCACGGCAGCGCACGGCGGTGGACGTCGTACCAGGCGAGCAGAAGCGGTGCGATCGCCGCAGGTTCGGGATAAGAGCGTGTAGCGTCCACGCATCCGCTATGGCATGGAGCCGCGGATGAGCAAGCGCGCCCGCGCCACCGATACCGAAGCCCCCCGCCAGAATCGCGCCCGCGCGGTCAGCGAACTGCTGCCCGCGATCCATGGCGCCGCGTTCAAGCGATTCGGCTTCGTGCAGAGCGCGCTCGTCACACGCTGGCCGGAGATCGTCGGCGAACGCTGGGCGGCGGCATCGGCACCCGAATCGCTGCGCTTCCCGCCGGGCCAGAAGGCGAACGGCGTGCTCACCATCGTCGTGCGCGGCGCGCATGCCCCGATGATGCAGCATATCGCGCCCGAGATCGTCGAGCGCGTCAACCGCTTCTTCGGCTATGCCGCGGTCGCGAAGCTGACGATCCGCCAGGGCGACGTCGCCAAGCGTCTGCCACGCAGTGCGCCCGTGCCCCCGCGCGAAGCCCCGGCCGAGATCGGCGAAGGGTTGAAGACGATCGCCGACCCCGAACTGCGCGCCGTGCTCGAAGCCCTCGCCGCCGGCGTCCATGCGCCGCGCACCCTGCCCAGGATCAGTTGATGACGCTTTCCCGTTTGCTTCCGATCGCGCTTCTCACGGTGGCCGCCACCGCACCCGTCACCGACTGGTCGGCCGCGCCCGCGCGCCAGACCGCCAAGGGCGCCTATGTCTTCGGCAATCCCGCTGCGCGCGTGAAGCTGATCGAATATGGCAGCTACACCTGCCCGCATTGCGCGGTTTTCGCCAAGGACAGCGAGGCGGAGCTGAAGGGCAAGATGATCCGCTCGGGCGGGCTCAGCCTCGAATACCGCCACCTGATCCGCGATCCCGCCGATCTGGGCGCCGCGATCCTGGCCCGCTGCGCAGGGCCCCGCGGTTTCGCGGGCGCGCATGCGATGATCTTCGCGACGCAACCGGTGTGGCTGAAGAAGGTCGGCGAGTATCAGGCGGCGCATCCGGATATCGATACCAAGCCGCCGATCGTCCAGGCGCGCACCTATGCCGATGCCGGCGGCCTCACCGCCGCGATGCGTGCCCGCGGCCTGACGCCGGCCCGGATCAACGCCTGTTTCGCCGACAAGGCAGAGGTCGCGCGGATCACCGCGATGACCGGCGACGCGCCGATCGAGGTGAACAGCACCCCCAGCTTCTATGTCGACGGCACGCTGCAACCGCCGGGCGACTGGAACACCCTCGCCCCCGTGCTGCGTACCAAGGGCCTCAAGTGATTTTCGTGATGGAGCGTAACGCCATGAAGACCCGCCTCACCGCCGCTTTGCTCGTCCTGCCGCTGGCGCTCAACGCCTGTTCGAAGGATGGCACCGGCACCCCCGCCGCGCCCGCCAGCCCCGTCGCCGCCGTCGCCGCACCGTCGGGCCAGAACTGGACCGACGTCGTCTCGCGCACCGCGGAAGGCACGATCGTCGGCAACCCGAACGCGCCGATCAAGGTCGTCGAATATGGCTCGCGCCTGTGCCCGGTCTGCGGCGCCTTCGCGCGCGACGGCTTCGAATCGCTGATGAACTATGTGAAGAGCGGCAAGGTCAGCTTCGAATACAGGGAGTTCCTGGTCCACGGCGCACCCGACGTGCCGCCGGCGCTGCTCGGCAATTGCGCCGACAAGGCCGCCTTCTTCCCGATCCTCGAACAGATGTACCAGTCGCAGGAAGGCTTCCTCAACAAGCTCCAGGCGATGACGCCCGCGCAGCAGCAGCAGTTGCAGACCGCCAAGCCCGTCGACGCGATCAAGATGATGGCGCAGCAGATGGGCCTGATCGACTTCGCCAAGCAGCGCGGCATCCCCGAAGCCAAGGCGATGCAGTGCCTCGGCGACATGAGCCAGATCGACCGCTGGACCAAGCAGACACAGGACAAGGGCGCCGACGGCACCGTCACCGGCACGCCGACGCTCCTCATCAACGGCAAGAAGACCGACGTCAGCAGTTGGGGTCAGTTCGAACCGCTGCTCAAGGCCGCGGGCGCGTAAGAGGTCCAGAAGGGTATCACGCGGAGACGCGGAGACGCGGAGGTGTCGCAATCGCGGCGCAGCCGCTTCTCTCCAACCGACTTCGAAGCGCGTAGAACGGCCGGAGAACCAGACAGCCTGCGGCGCCAAGCCGGACACCTCCGCGTCTCCGCGTCTCCGCGTGAACCCTCTTTTCTGACCAAAGCTTGCGCCGCCCTCGCATAACCGCCACCCCACCCTCGTGCAGATCAAGCGGCTCCGCATCGCCGGGTTCAAAAGCTTCGTCGACCCCGCCGACCTCCATATCGAGCCGGGGCTGACCGGCGTCGTCGGCCCGAACGGCTGCGGCAAATCCAACCTGCTCGAGGCGCTGCGCTGGACGATGGGCGAATCGAGCGCCAAGTCGCTGCGCGGCGCGGGGATGGAAGACGTCATCTTCGCCGGCACCGCGACGCGTCCGCCGCGCGCCTTCGCCGAAGTGTCGATCCTGCTCGACGCGGCGGATGGCGACGAGCGCGAGGTCGTCCGCCGCATCGAACGCGGCGCCGGCAGCGCCTATCGCATCGACGGCCGCGACGTGCGCGCCAAGGACGTCGCGCTCCTGTTCGCCGACGCCGCCACCGGCGCGCACAGCCCCGCGCTCGTCAGCCAGAACCGGATCAGCGCGGTCATCGCCGCCAAGCCCGCCGAACGCCGCGCGATGCTGGAGGAAGCGGCGGGGATCGCCGGCCTCCACGTCCGCCGCAAGGACGCCGAACAGAAACTGCGCGCGACCGAGGCGAACCTCGAACGCCTCGCCGAACTGATCGCCGATCAGGACGCGCGCGCCGCCTCCTTGCGCCGCCAGGCCCGCGCCGCCGAACGCTATCGCGAGCTGTCGGCGAAAATCCGCCTCGCCGAAGCGCGCATGATTTTCGCCCGCTGGCGCGACGCCGCCGCCGCCGCCGATGCCGCGCGCGCCGAAGCGACCGCCGCCGACACCCGCGTCGCCGAGACGACCGACGCCGAACGCATCGCCGCCGCCGTACACGCCGACGCCACGGCCGCCGTCGCCACCACCCGCGCCGCCGCGCTCGCCGCGCGCGACGCCGCCAACGATCTCGGCCACCGCCTCACCACGCTCCGCGCACAACGCGCCGCCGCCGCGCGCCGGGTGAGCGAATTGGACGAGGCGCGCCGCCGCATCGCCGACGATCGCGCGCGCGAAGGCACGCTCGCCGCCGACGCCGCGCAGGCGCTCGCCCGGCTGGCCGACGAGGTAAAGGCACTCGACCGCGCGATCCTTTCCGCCGCCGACGAGGCCCCCCGCCTCGACGCGACGCTCGCCGACGCCGAACGCCACGCCCGCGATGCCGAGGTCGCACTGGCGCAAGGCCTCGCGCGCCAGGCGAGCGAGGCCGCCGAAACTCGCGTCGCCGACGCCGCGCTCGCCGCTGCCCGCACCCGTGCCGACCGCGCGCGCCGCGAGGTCGCACAGGTCGCCCAGGCGCTCGCCGCTTTGGGCGACGCCGCCCCGCTCACCGCCGCCCGCGACGAGGCCGCCACACGCCGGCAACAGGCCCGCGCCCGCGCCGAACAGGCCCGCGACGCGCTCGCCCAGGCGGAGGCGGAGGAGCGCGCCGCCATCGCCGGCCGCGACGCCGCCGAAACCACCCGCGCCGCCGCCCGCGCTGACCTCGCCCAGATCGATGCCGAGATCGCCGCACTCACCCGCGCCACCCAGCGCACGGGCAAGGAAAAGCTGCTCGATCGCCTCGCCCCCGCCGCCGGCTACGAACGCGCGCTCGCCGCCGCGCTCGGCGACGAGCTGGAGGGCGACCCTGCCGCCTGGACTGGTGCCACGCCGCAGCCGGGCGATCCCGCCCCACCACCCGGCACGACGCCGCTCGCCGACCACGTCACCGCCCCCGCCGCGCTCGCCCGCCGCCTCGCCCAATCCTTCGTCGCCGATACCGACGACGGCCAGCCGCTCGCAGTCGGCCAGCGCCTCGTCACCGCCGCCGGGCACACGCGCCGCTGGGACGGCCATGTCGCGAGCGGCAGCGGCGCCGCCGCGGCGGAACGGCTCGAACGCCTCAACCGCCTGAAAACCCTGCGGGCCGCACGCCCCGCCGCCGCCGCCACCGCAGAGGCCGCCGACACCGCCCGCGCCGACATCGACCGCCGCATCGCCGCCGCCCGCACCGCTGCCCAAGCCGCCCGCACCGCGCTGACCCAGGCCGACACCGCCATCCGCGACGCCGAACGTGCCGAAGACCGCGCCACCACGGCGCTCGAACGCCTCGCCGGGCAGCGCGCCGATCTCGACGCCCGCGCGTTGCGCGTCGCCGCCGAACACGACGAAGCAGAGGCAGACCGCGCCGCCGCCGAAACCGCCCGCGCCGCTCTGCCCGACGGCCGCGACAGCGCCGCCGCGGTCGCCGCCCTCTCCGCCGTCGCCGAGCGCTGTCGCACCGCCGTCGCACAGGCCCGCGGCGAGCGCGCCGCGCTCGACCGCGCGGTCCAGTCCAACCGAGAACGCCTCGCCGCCGCGCAGGCCGACACCCGCAGCTGGCGCGCCCGCGCCGGCGAGGCCGCCAAGCGCATCGCCGACATGGACGCGCGCGAGGTCGCGCTCGCCAAGGAGGCTGCCGACGCCGCGGGCCGCCCCGCCGCGCTCGACGCCGCCATCGCCACCGCCCATGCCGAACATGACGCCGCCCGCCGCGACGCGGATACGCACGCCGCCGCCGAGCGCGACGCCGATGCCGCCGCCCGTCGCGCCGACGACGCGCAACGCCGCGCGATCGAGGCGCTGTCGCAGGCCCGCGAAGCCCGCGCCGGCGCCGCCGCCCGCCTCGAATCGCAGGAATTGCGCCGCGTCGAGATGGGCCGCCTGTCGGGCGAACGCTTCGAATGCCCCGCGCCCGTGCTTCCCGAACGCCTCGGCTTCGCCGGCACCGACGTCGGCACACCCGCCGCGGAAAGCACCGCGCACGAACGCCTCACCGCCGACCGCGAGCGCATCGGCCCGGTCAACCTCGTCGCCGAGCGCGAACTCGCCGAGCTGGAAGCGAGCGGCAAGAGCAACGCCGCCGAACGCGACGAACTGGTCGAGGCAGTCCACCGCCTGCGTGGCTCGATCGGCACGCTCAACCGCGAAGGCCGCCAGCGCCTCACCGCCGCGTTCGAAGCCGTCGACGGCCATTTCCGCCGTCTATTTACCACGCTGTTCGACGGTGGCGCCGCGCACCTTGCGCTGGTCGATTCGGACGATCCGCTCGAGGCAGGGCTGGAGATCATGGCGCAGCCACCCGGCAAACGCCTGCAATCGCTCACGTTGCTCTCAGGCGGCGAACAGGCGCTGACCGCGGTCGCGCTGATCTTCGCCTTGTTCCTCACCAACCCCGCGCCGATCTGCGTCCTCGACGAGGTCGATGCGCCGCTGGACGACGCCAATATCGAACGCTTCTGCGACCTGCTCGACCGGATGACGCGCGAAACGCAGACCCGTTATCTGATCGTCACGCACAATGCGGTGACGATGAGCCGCATGCACCGCCTGTTCGGCGTCACCATGGTCGAACGCGGCGTCAGCCGGCTGGTATCGGTTGATCTGGGCGGCGCGACCAACCTGCTCGCGGCGGAATAGCGGCACGCAGCCCGGCGAGTACGCGGCCGGTATAGGCCAGGCACATCGCCTGATGCGCCGCCGCCGCGGCGGGATGGTCCGCCTGGATCGATCGCACCGCCTCGGCGAACGAGCGCGCGGACAGATAGGGCATGTCCTCTGTCGTCATCTCCGACTCTCCTTGGCGGGCCTTATCGCGCATCATCATTGCGGGGCGATGACTGAGGTTAAAAATCGTGTTGCCTCCGCCCCTTGCCGGCGACGACGGCGGAACGTATATCGAACGCATGGCCCAGCTCGACACCCGCCAGAAGCTGGAAATCCTTGCCGACGCTGCGAAATACGATGCGTCCTGCGCCTCGTCGGGCACCGCCAAGCGCAACAGCCGAGACGGCAAGGGCCTGGGCTCGACCGAGGGCATGGGCATCTGCCACGCCTACGCCCCCGATGGTCGCTGCATCAGCCTGCTCAAGATCCTGCTCACCAACAGCTGCATCTTCGATTGCCATTATTGCATCAACCGCAAGAGCAGCAACGTCCGCCGCGCGCGCTTCACCGCTAAGGAGGTCGTCGACCTGACGATCGCCTTCTACAAGCGTAACTATATCGAGGGCCTGTTCCTCTCGTCCGGCATCATCAAATCGTCCAACTATACGATGGAGCAGATGGTCGAGGTCGCGCGGTCGTTACGCGAAGACCATCACTTCCGCGGCTACATCCATCTCAAGACGATCCCCGACGCCGATCCGGAGCTGGTCCATCAGGCCGGCCTCTACGCCGACCGCGTCTCGATCAACGTCGAACTGCCGACGGTCAGCGGCCTGAAGCGCCTCGCCCCCGAAAAGGACGGCACCCGCATCGAAGGCGCGATGCGCGACGTGAAGGGCGCGATCGCCGACAATGGCGACGCGCGCAAGAAGTACAAATTCGCCCCCCGCTTCGCCCCCGCCGGCCAGTCGACGCAGATGATCGTCGGCGCCGACGCCGCGACCGATGGCGAGATCGTTGCGCGCGCCTCGACGCTCTACGATCACTTCGGCTTGCGCCGCGTCTATTACAGCGCGTTCAGCCCGATCCCCGACGCCAGCACCGTGCTGCCGCTGCAACGCCCGCCGCTGATGCGCGAACATCGCCTGTATCAGTCCGACTGGTTGATGCGCTTCTACGATTACAGCCCGGCCGAGGTCGTCGCCGCCGCCGACGACGCGACCGGCATGCTGCCGCTCGACATCGACCCGAAGCTCGCCTGGGCGCTCAAATTCCGCGACCGCTTCCCGGTCGACGTCAACCGCACGCCCCGCGAAATGCTGCTTCGCGTGCCCGGCCTCGGCGTGAAAGCGGTCGACCGCATCGTCGCCACCCGCCGCTGGCGCCGCCTGCGCCTGGACGATGTCGCGCGCCTGACGGTCAGCGTCGCCAAAGTCCGCCCCTTCATCGTCACCGACGACTGGCGCCCGGTTCTGCTCAGCGACCGCGCTGACCTGACGCCGCTCGTCGCGCCCAAAAAGCAGCAGCTCGAACTCTTCGCCGCGTGAGAATGACTCGCGAGTGAAACGCCGTGCGCGCTCGCCGGTTGGGCGATGCGAAGGAGACACACCCATGGCCCTCGCCGACATCTACGCCGACCTGAAGCGCGACCACGACAAGCAGCGCAAGATGCTGAAGGACCTCGCCGAGCTGACCGATACGGCCAAGCGCGGCAAGCTGTTCGAAACCTTCCGCCTGGAAGTGCAGGCGCACGCCGCCGCCGAGGAGGAATCGCTCTACGCCACGATGCTGCGCGACCCCGAACTGCGCGACGACGCCCGCCATTCGGTGTCCGAGCACAAGGAGGTCGACGACCTGCTCGCCGAAATGACCGAGCTGGAGGTCTCGTCGGACGAGTGGAACGAGAAATTCTTCCACATGCGCCGTCGCTACGAACACCACATCACCGAGGAAGAGGAAGAGATGTTCCCCGCCGCGGCCGACGAGCTCGACAGTAAGACCGAGAAGGAACTCGCCGCAATCTACGAAGAGCGCAAGCCCGAGGAACTGAAGCTCGCCAAGGAAAAGCCCGCCGGCGGCGACGACCGCGACTGAGCGGTGAGGTTCGGCACGCCTGCCCCAACCACCCCGTCACCCCGGACTTGGTCCGGGGTCCACCGGGCCGCGGGGGCACGGCTTGCGCTACTTTCTACATCGCCTGCCCCAAACACCTCGTCACTCCGGACTTGTTCCGGAGTCCACCGGGCCGCGAGGGAACAGCAAGAGGCCCCAGCCATCCCCCTCGCCGCAGAGTGGACCCCGGAACGAGTCCGAAGTGACGAAGGCGTGCCATGCGCATAATCACCCTCCCCGCCCCCGACGATTTCGACGCGTGGCGCGACGCCGCCCGACCCCTCGCCGCAGCGGACGTCCCCCCGGATGACATCGTCTGGCAGGTCGGCGACACCCCCGCCGACCTGTTCGCCACCGCCGCCGACGATGCCCCCGCACCGCCGCCGCCCAGCGGCACCCTCTCCGTCCCCCGCGCCTTCATCGATCTCGCCCGCAGCGTCGTGTTGTCGAGCGACCCCGAACGGTTCGCGCTCCTCTACACCGCGCTCGCCCGCCTGCGCCGCGAACCGAAACTGATCGAGGATCAGGCCGACCCGCTCGTTCGCCGTCTCGAAGGCCTCGCCAAATCGGTTCGCCGCGACATCCACAAGATGCGCGCCTTTCTCCGCTTCCGCGAGGAACAGGACGATGAGGGCACGCGCTACGTCGCCTGGTTCGAGCCCGACCATCACATCGTCCGCGCCAACGCCGCCTTCTTCGTCAACCGCTTCGCCAGCATGCGCTGGTCGATCCTGACGCCCGAGGTCTCGCTCCACTGGGACGGCAAGGCGCTGGCCGAAGGACCCGGCGCGCAAAAGGCGGACGCCCCCGACGGCGATCCCACCGAAGAGGTGTGGAAGACCTATTACGCCAGCATCTTCAATCCCGCGCGCGTCAAGATCGGCGCGATGCTGAAAGAGATGCCGCGGAAGTATTGGAAGAACATGCCCGAAACCGCGCTGGTCGGGCAGCTGATCGCCGGCGCACAGGCACGGGAAAGCGGCATGATCACCCAGTCACGCGAGGCGCCGGCCATCGGCGACAATGCCACCGCCGCCTGGGCGGCGTTGCGCGACGAAGCGGCGGCCTGCACCCGCTGCCACCTCTACAAGCACGCGACGCAGACCGTCTTCGGCGAAGGCCCGGTCGATGCGCCGCTGATGTTCGTCGGCGAACAGCCGGGCGATCAGGAGGACCTCGCCGGCACGCCGTTCGTGGGCCCCGCCGGGCAGGTCTTCAACCGCGCCATCGCCGAAGCCGAGATCGACCGCGCCCGCGTCTACGTCACCAATGCGGTGAAGCACTTCAAATTCGAACAGCGCGGCAAGCGCCGCATCCACGCCAAGCCCGACACCGGCGAAATCCAGGCCTGCCGCTGGTGGATCGAACAGGAACAGATGCTCATCCGCCCGCGCGTCACGGTCGCGCTCGGCGCCACCGCCGCGCGCTCGCTGCTCGGCCGAACGGTGACGATCGGCCGCGAACGCGGCAAAGCGATCGCCCTCCCCGACGGCGGCGAAGCCTGGATCACCGTCCACCCCAGCTATCTACTGCGCCTGCCCGACGAAACGCAAAAGGCCGAGGAATACGCGCGCTTCGTCGAGGACCTGAAACAGGCGAAGGCGGCGCTAGGCTGACACCGGGTCTGCCCCCGGCGGGCAGAAGATACGAGCACTGAACCGTTCGCGGAAACGCCCCCTCCACCACCGGACTACGTCCGGCGGTCCCCCTCCCCCGCTAAAGCGAGGGAGGACTGACAAAACCCCCGCCAGGGGGAGGTGGCACCGCAAAGCGGTGACGGAGGGGGAGGGAAGCGACGCCCTCGCGATATACGCGATGCCGACAACCGCTCCGGCCCCGACCACATCGTCTCGGTGCAACGAATCTGTTGGACGCCCTCTGCAACAAGGCGTTGGCACAACAGCGTAATTCCCACCCGCTGTCTTACATCGACCCATTCGGATAGATCGAACCGCCAGATCCGCTCGTTCTCATCATCATGTCACGTACGGAAACGATAGAGCCAAACCGTTTCCGCCAAGGTGTTCATGTTGTCCACGTTGCGGACGCATCACATCGCCCGCGCGTCCTCGCCCATCCGCTCCTGCCGGTCGAGCGCATCGATCGCCGCCATATCCTCGTCGTCCAGCGTCAGGTCCGCCGCCGCGAAATTGTCGCGCATATGTTCCGGATCGGCGGCCTTGGGGATCACCGAAAAGCCATGCGCGAGATGCCAGGCCAGCACCACCTGCGCCGTCGACTGCGCATGCTTGTCCGCGATGCGTACGATCGCCGCGTCCTGCAACAGGTCGCCGCCCTGCCCCAGCGGGCTCCAGCTCTGCGTCACGATGCCATGCGCCTCGTGATACGCCCGCTCTTCCAGCCGCTGGTGCCGCGGGTGAAGCTCGATCTGGTTGAGCACCGGCGTCACGCCCGTCGCATCGATGATCGCGTCGAGATGCTCAGGGAGAAAGTTCGACACGCCGATCGATCGCGTCTTGCCCGCGTCACGCAGGCGCACCAGCGCCTTCCACGCCTCGACATATTGCCCCTGCCCCGGCGCGGGCCAGTGGATCAGGTACAGATCGACCGCATCCATGCCCAGCAGCGCCAGACTCTCGTCCAGCGCCGCCTCGGGATCGCCCTGCCGGTCGTTCCACAGCTTGGTCGTGACGAAGGCATCGCTGCCCGCCAGCCCTTCGCCGACGCCGCGTTCGTTGCGATAGATCGCTGCGGTGTCGATCAGCCGATATCCGACATCGAGCGCGCCGCGCACCACCAAAGGGGCCTGTGCATCGGGCAGTTTCCAGGTGCCGAAGCCCAATTGGGGCATGGTCCGGCCATCGTTCAGCGTCAGATCGGTCATCGTCGCACAGCGTCCCAGTAGCGTATCCGGTTCCCCCTTCCCTAAACCCGTGCGATCCGCCAAGCCCCACGCCCATGTTCGAGAAAATCCTGGGCGTCCTCGCCACCTTCACGATCTGGGTCATCTCCAGCGGCGGCTATGTCGGCATCGCGATCCTGATGGCGATCGAAAGCGCCTGCATTCCCCTGCCTTCCGAAATCATCATGCCGTTCGCCGGCTATCTCGTCTCGACCGGCCGCTTCGACCTGTATCTGGCGGCGACCGCGGGCGCGATCGGCTGCAACCTCGGCTCGATCGTCGCCTATGAGATCGGCAAGCGCGGCGGCCGCCCGGTCGCGGAACGCTGGGGCCGCTACCTGCTGATCGGCCCGGGCGAGCTCGATGCCGCCGATCGCTTCTTCGCACGCTGGGGTTCGATCGCGGTGCTGATCGGCCGCCTGCTCCCCGTCATCCGCAGCTTCATCGCCTTCCCCGCGGGCGTCGCGCGGATGCGGCTGGTGCCCTTCCACGTCTACACCTTCCTCGGCAGCTGGCCCTGGTGCTTCGGCCTCGCCTGGGTCGGCATGAAGCTGGGCAGCAAGTGGGACAGCGACCCCCGCGTCAAGGCCGCCTTCCACCGCGCCGACCTCGCGATCGGCATCGTCCTGATCGCCCTCGTCGCCTTCTACATCTGGCACCGCGTCCGCGGCCTGAAACGCACGCCTCAGGCCTGAATCCGCCGCACCCGCCAGACAAGCCACCCCAGCATCGGCAGAGCGAGTGCGCACCACCAGCGGAAGCCCGCCCAAGGGCTCCAGCCGAACCACTCGCTCGGCAGCGTGCGCAGGACGCCGTCGGCGAACGGCCCGGCGATGACCGCCTGCCACACGGGAAAGGCGCTGCCCGGCGGAGCAAAGATCTCGGCCGAGGCGATGGCAGCATTGATCGGGATCGATAGCGCCAACAGCGCGGCCATGCCGATCCGGATGCTGCGATCCCCCGCATGCGCCCAGGCCGCGGCAAGGCCCAGCGCCAGCGGTGCCACCGCGGGGATTGCGAACCGTGGCCCAGTGGTGTTGCCGCCCTGCCAATAGACATAGGCCGCATTGACCAGCAGCACGACGAGCGCCGCCAGCGCTGCGGCAACCGCAAGGTTGCGCGTCCGCGGCCGCTGCCCCCACATCCACAGGCCGTAGGGCGCCAGCATCAGCACCGGCGCGACCCAGATCAGCCCATAGCGCGCGCCGATCGTCACCTCGCGCAGCACCGACACGCGCGGCACGCCCAGCCCGAACAGCCCCTGGTGCATGCCCTCCCAGCCGACGACGCCGGCATAGCCGATCCGGAACGGCGTGCCGAAGGCGACGAGGTTGTAGGTCGCGAACGGCACCAGCGCGATCGCCCCGCCGATCAGCGCTGCGCCGATCAGCCAGCCGCGGTCCGCCCGCTCGCGCGCCGCCCACGCCGCCCACAGCGCAATCACTGCGCCGGCCAGCACCGCCTGATGCTCGACCACCACCGCCCAACCGAGCGCCACGCCGGCCAGCAGCGCATGGCCGCTCGCCCCCCGCGGCAGGCACAGTCCGCGCCAGACCGCCCAGATCGCCACCAGATACAAATCGGCGACCACCGCATGCCCCAGCAGCGTCGTCGACCAGCCCCACACCGGCGTACCGAGCGCATAGCCCAGCCCAGCGAACAGCCCCGCGCCCGCGCTGCCGCTCAGCCCCACGCCCAGATCGAACAGCAGCACCGCGGCGAGCGCGGTCAGCAGCGCCGGCCCCATCGCCACCGCCAGCCGCACGCGCAGCCGCAGATAGCGGTCGAAGTCATAGCCCCCGATCGCGTTGTCATAATGGCTCGCCCGGTCGCCGGTGACACGATCGGCGATCCACACCGCGGGCAGTGCCATCAGCGTCATGCCCGGTGGCTTGTCCAGATAGGTGCGCCCGCCGAACATCGCCTTGTCAATCGTCAGCGTGGCATAGGGATCGATCGAGGCATCGCCGCGCTCGACCAGCCCGATCGCCGCATACATCCGCGTCGCCTGATTGTCGTTGCGCTCCCACGATCCGAACCAGACACAGCTCAGCCAGACGAGCGCGAACAGAACGATGCGGACGCCGCGCATACGCTCAGCCGAACAGCCAGCGCCCGAGCAACCGGCCGAACGGGAAGGTGAAGAATCCCGCGATCAGCAGCGCCCCCGTCACCATGCCGCGCACGCTGCTTCGGTGCAGCGCAACCTTGTGGGTGCGCGCCGCATACCACAGCAGCGGCACCTGGATGACGACCCAGGCCGACAGGATATGGATGAAGCTGAAGCCGCCGTTCGTCTCGCGGATGCCGAACGACAGCAATGCGGTCAGCAGCATCGCCGCCGTCCAAATCCGCCCCAATATGCGATGCCGCCTGTCCCCACGCGGCGACCACAGGATGACCGGCGTCAAGCCGAGCGCGACGAGGATGGTGAGGATGTGCGCCCAGACGATCCCCGGCACCAACGCCCATTGCGCCTGCCCGCGAAGGATCGCCGTCAGCACGGCGGCGAGCAACAGCACCGCGCCGACCGACAGCGCCTTTTCATAGGTGTCGGCGGCCCAAGGTTTTACCCGTGTTCCGCCCCGTCCGATCGCCGTCGCCATGAGTGCTCCCCCTGACGGCTAGGGTAACTGACGCGGCACGAGCCGCCAAGTCGCTGATAACGGCCACGTCCTCCGCCACACCCACTCCGTCACCCGGGACTCGTTCCGGGGTCCACCGGGCCGCGGGGGTAGCGACTGTGCCTCCAGCCGTCCCCCTCGCCGCGGAGTGGACCCCGGACCAAGTCCGGGGTGACGGGGAAGAGTGAGGCAGCCCCTTACGGAACGCGTGCCTCTTCCGCCTTGCGCGCCTGGTTCTCCTTACGCGCCGCCCGCGCGCTCTGCAGGAAGCAGCCGGTCTGCCCGCCGGCCCCCACCGTCGAGCAACTCCCCGTGCTGTTCGCACCGACACCGGCATCCAGCGTCCCCTGCGCGCGGGCCGCCCAGCTTTCGTTCTGCGGCGTTACCTGGAATTCGCGCAATTCCTTGGGCACGCGATATTGCTCGCGCGCGCTGCGGCGTTCGCAGACCACGATTTCCTGCCCGTCGCTGTTCGTCGGACAGCGTTCGTTGCCATAAAGGACGAGCACGCCGTTGATCGGCGCCCGCTTGGCGACCTCGCCCGGTGCCTGGATCACGACCGGCTTGGGCGCGCCGGGCAGCGCCGGCTTCGTGCTGACCGTCTGCGCCGGGGGCTGGGCCGCCGGCTGCGCGCCCTGCGTAAACTCCTGCGCCAAAGCGGGGCCGGCGGTCAGCATCAAGGCGGTGGCGATGAAGGCTCGCATGCGTCGTCCTCTCAAATCCTCTTGGCGGTGGCGATGGCGACCTTGCAGCCCAGCCGGATCAGGCCCGACAGGATCGGATAGCCGACCGCCTGTTCCGCGCCCGCGGCCAGCGCATGGTCGCGATGCTCCAGTTCCTCAGCCTGGAAATCAGCGATCGCGTCCGACAATTCGGGGTCGCTGTCGCCCAGTTCGTCACGCTGCTGCTGATAGTGTTTGTCGATCTCGGTCTCGACCGCCGCGGTGCAGGCCATCGCCGCATTCGGCCCGATCGCCGCAGTGATCGCACCCAATGCGAAGCCCGCCTTGTCCCAGAACGGCTGGAACAGCGTCGGCCGCACGCCGCGGCGCGCCATCATCGCATCGAAGAAGGCGCGGTGCCGCTCCTCTTGGGCGGCCATATGATGGATCGCGCGCGCCGCCGGGTGCCGATCGCCCAGCACCGCCAGCTGGCCCGCATAGATACGCGTCGCACCATATTCGCCCGCCTGATCGACGCGGATCATCGCCTTCGTCGCCTCGCGCCGGTCGCCGGGGCGCCAGTGCGGCCTGCGCGCGTTCGCGATCGTCGCGGTCATCGTGCCTTCCTCATCCACCATAGGATCAGCAACGCGCCACCCAGCGAAAAGATCGCGTTGAACCCGGCGAGCGAGATGCCGAACAGCGTCCATTGCGGCGTATCACAGCGCACCATGGGCGCGTGCATCAGCGCCTCCAGCCGCGCATCCGGGCCCAGGCCGCGCAGGTCGACCGTCTGGGTGCAGGCGGTAAAGCCCTCCCACCAATGATATTCGACGCCGGCGTGCGCCACGCCGATCGCACCCGAGACCGCGATCAGCAGCGCGGCAATCACCACCAGCGCCTTCGCAATGCTCCGCTGCGGCACGACGAATGCCAGCAGCGCGAACGGCAGCGCCGCATAATGCGGCCAGCGCTGCCAGTGGCACATCTCGCACGGGTAGAGGTGCCCGACGAGCTGAGAGAACCACGCCCCCGCCAGCAGCGCCGCGGGCAGCAGCAGCGCGAGCGCCCGCGCGCGCCGCTCGGCGGGCGTGAACGCGCGGCTCACTTGCCGCCCGGCCGGCTGGAGGGCACCGGCTTCGTCGCCGCGGCGACCTGCGCCGCGCCGCCCAGCCGCGCGACCGTCTTCAGCGCATAATAGAGCTGGAAGTCGTCGATCCCCTGCTTCTTCAACTGCTCCGCAGTCATCGCAAAGCGCGGATCGTCCTTCGTGTCTTCCTCGAGGATCTTATTATCCGCCTTCACCTCGTTGATCAGGTGGCGACGCAGGTCGGCCTCGCGGAACACGGGGCGCGTCTTGATGTCGGGATCGCTGATCTGCGGCACGCGGATATCGGGCTCGATGCCGCCTTCCTGCACGCTGCGGCCCGACGGCGTGTAATAGCGCGCGGTGGTGAGGCGCAGCGCGGTCTGCGGGCCCAGCGGCAGCAGCGTCTGCACCGATCCCTTGCCGAAGCTGCGCTCGCCCATGATCAGCGCGCGGTGGTGGTCCTGCAGCGCGCCCGCGACGATTTCGGAGGCCGAGGCCGTACCCGGGTTGGTCAGCACCACCACCGGCAGCCCGTGCGCATCGTCACCCGGCTTGGCGAAATAGCGCTCGATATCGCTTTTCTCGCGTCCGCGTTGCGACACGATCTCGCCATGATCCAGGAAAGCGTCGCTCACCGCGATCGCCTGCGTCAGCAAACCGCCGCCATTGTCGCGCAGGTCGACCACATAGCCCAGCGGCCGATGCCCCAGGCTCTTGTCGATCGCCATGATCGCCGCGCGCGTATCCGCGCCGGTGCTTTCGGAGAAGGTGTTGATGTTGATGTAGCCGACGTCGCCGCGCACCTCCCACTTCACCGGGCGCTGCACGATCACCTCGCGCGTCATCGTGATGTCGAGCGGCTTGTCCTGTCCGGGGCGGACGATCGTCATACTGATCTTGCTGCCCGGCTTGCCGCGCATTAGCGCCACCGCCTCGTCCAGCGTCTCGCCGTAGATCAGCTTGCCGTCGATATGCGTGATGTAATCGCCCGACTTCACGCCGGCGCGATAGGCGGGCGTATCCTCCTGCGGCGCGACAACCTTTACCGCGCCGTCCTCCATCTGGACGGTGAGGCCTAGGCCGCCGTAATTCCCCTCGGTCTGAATCTTGAGATTGTCGTAGTCGAGCGCGTCGACATAGCTCGAATGCGGGTCGAGGCTCGCGAGCATGCCCTCGATCGCGCCCTTGATCAGCTTCTTGTCGTCGACCTTGTCGACGTAATCGGCCTTGATCCGGTTGAAGACGTCGAGAAACTGGTCGAATTCGCGATAGGTATCCGTGTCCACCGCCGCCATCGCCTGCGTGGCGAGCGGGATCAGGGACAGGGAACCGATGATAGCAGTCGCGGTCAGCAGCGGACGGGGCATCGAAAGTCCTGCAAGGCGGGAAAACCCCGCACGTCTATCCCTTTTGCGAGCCGGAGCAAAGCACCGCGAGGCTGAACCGTCGCTGACGGCGAAGCGCGCCTGCTGCCGATCCGTCGATCGCCGCCGCACGCCCCCTCCCGTCATTGCGAGCGGAGCGAGGCAAGGACGAACAGGAAGACCGGACACGCTTGGTCGACGCGAACCGTCGGGCGTCCTCAGCCCAGCAGCGCGGCGATATCCACCGGTCGCCCGCGGCGGCGCAATTCGACGGTGATCCGAGGCTCTTCGCCGCCCGCCGCCCTGCCTAGAGGCGCTCCCGCCGCGATACGCTCGCCCGAGCGAACGCCCGCCGCGGCGAGCCCGGTGACGAGGCTGGTCCAGCCGTCGCCATGGTCGAGGATCACGATCGTGCCATAGCCGCGATATGCCTTGGCATAGCGCACCACGCCCCCCGCCGGCGCCACCACCGGCGCGCCCGCCGCGACCGCAAAGGTCAGCCCGCGCGACCGTACGCCCGCGTCGGAAATCTCACCCGTCCCGGTGACGAGCCGCCCGCGCACCGGCAGGCGATACGCCCCCGCCGCCGGCACCGGCAGGCGCGTGCCGGGCGCCAGTGGGCGCGGCAAGGGGCCGGGCAGTGCCGCCAGATCCGCCGCGGTCGCCTGTGCCACCGCATCGTCACCGAGCGATTCGACAAGGTCCCGCGCGCGTTCGCCCAGCGCCAGCGCCCGATCCTCCTCGCTCATCGCATGGCGGCCGAGCGCGCTGGCGCGACGCCGATGCGCAGCCTCCAGCGTCGCCAGCGCGACCCTGTCCGTCTCCAGCTGTGCCCGCCCGCGCCGCAGCGCCGCCGCGGCGACCGACGCATCCCGCTCCAGCCCCCGCGTCCGTGCGATCTGCCGCCGCACACCATCGGTCCGCTGCTGCACCAGCGGCAGCGCTCCGCCCAGCACGGCGCGGACGTGGACGAGGTCGTCGATCGATCCCGGCTGCGCGATCGCGACCACCGCCGGCCGGCGCGCCAAGGCGGTCAGCGCCGCGAGCAATCGCGCGACCGGCGCCTGCTGCGTGGCAAGAGTGGTCTGCTGATCCGCCAGCAATCGCGTGACGATTGCCTGCCGCGCCCGCGCCGCCGCCAGATTGGCCTCCGCCGCCCGCACCCGCGCCGCCAGCGCCGCCTCCTCGGCCCGCGCCTTGTCCGCAGCATTGCGTTCGGCCGCCGCGTCGCGCGCCAACGCTTCGGCGCGACGCGTGGCGATCACCGCGTCGCGCTTGGCGGCGACGAGCCGCTGGCGCTGGTCGGTGACGGGCTGGCCGTATGCGGGAAGGGTGAGTGCGATCAGGGCAAGCACGCCGAGGACGACACGCCCGCCCTCACCCCATCGGCGCTCCGCGCCTTTTCCCCTCTCCCAACGGGAGAGGGCGGGGACCCGCTCGGCGCAGCCGAGTGGGGGGGGTGAGGGCGGAAACCGAACGGCAGCGCGCACCCTCACCCCTCCCGATGATAGGGATGCCCCGCCAAAATCGCGGTCGCACGGAACAGCTGCTCGGCCAACATCGCCCGCGCCAGCATATGCGGCCAAGTCGCGCGCCCAAACGACAGCAGCAGGTCCGCGCCCGCCCGCTCGGCATCGTCGAAACCGTCGGCCGCGCCGATCAGGAAGCGCAGCTCGCGCGTGCCGCTATCGCGCCACCGCTCGATCCGCCGCGCGAAGTCCAGCGAGCCGAGCACCTCGCCCTTCTCGTCCAGCATCACCCGCACCGACTGCGGCTCCATCGCGGGCACCTTGCCGCCGGTATCGGGCAGCTCGGTGACGCGCGTCGGCCAGACGATCCGCTTCAGATAGCGATCGACCAGCTCCGCCTCGGGCGATCGCCCGATCTTGCCGCGCGCCACGATGTGCAGGAGGATGTCAGGCCTCGTCCGTCGCGGTGGGGGTCTTCGGCGGGTTGAGGACTTCCGGGGGAAGCGGCTTCAGCGACGACGACACGGTATCGCCGAACTGCCACATGCGCTCCAGGTTATAGAAGGTGCGCACCTCGGGCCGGAACAGGTGGACGATGACGTCATTGGCGTCGATCAGCACCCAGTCGGCAGTCTGCAGCCCTTCGATCCGCACCGGACGGCCGAACTCGGCCTTCACCTTTTCGGCGATCTTGTTGGCCATCGATGCGACCTGCCGCGTCGAGCGGCCGCTGGCGATCACCATATGGTCAGCGATCGTCGATTTGCCCGCGAGCGGAATCGAAATGACCTCTTCGGCCTGATCGTCGTCCAGCGACGTCAGGATCAGTCGCAGCAGCGCTTCGACTTCGGCCGGGTCGGCCGGACGCACGGCCTGGGGGGTACTCGCCAAGGGGACTCCTGGGTTGCTGGGCCGGCATCAGTGCCGGTGCCAGTCGGGATCGGCCGCACGGACCGCGGTGGCGGAGGTCGGGTCGGGGCGGAAGCGCAACAGCACGAGTGCCGGCAAACTCCACGAGGTCCAATGCTTCGCCTGGCGTGCGGGCCGTTGGAAGCGCCGCAGCCAACCCATCGCGACACCCGCGAGGGCCTTGTCGTCATACCCCGGACGCGCGATCACCGCAATCGGCATCGTGCGGGCGATCTCGCGCCACCCGCGCCAGCGATGAAATTGCGCCAGATTGTCCGCCCCCATCAACCAGATGAACTGCCGCCGGGGGTAACGCCGCTGCAATTGGCGCAGCGTGTCGAGCGTGTAGCGCGTATTGAGCCGCGCCTCGATATCGCTCGCCCGGATCGGCGCCCGCCGCGCCATCCGCTTGGCCGACGCGAGCCGCGCCGCCAGCGGCGCCATGTCGCGCGCGCCGCTCTTCAACGGATTGCCCGGCGACACCAGCCACCACGCCTCGTCGAGCTCCAGCGCCCGGATCGCGGCGAGCGTGATCGCCCGATGCCCGCGATGCGCCGGGTTGAACGATCCACCGAGCAGGCCGGTTTTCATGGCTCGGCTCGCTGCCAGTCTTCACGCCCATGACGGACGCGAAGAATCTCAACGCCGGTGAAGGTGATCCGATACAGCAGAAGAAAGTCAGTTTCCGCGATCCGCCACTTGCGCGCGTCCCGGTCAACGATCGGGCCGGCAGCGGGAAACTCACCGAGGAAGCGGCTAGCAGCAATGGCCGCCCGCCCTATCTCGTCGGCAAAATCGGGATCGCGTTCGGCATAAAACACGTCGATCCGCGCAAGGTCGGCCTTCGCGCGGGGAGCCCAGGTGACGGGCCTCATCCCCGTTTACGGGCGGCCACGCGCTCCTCGAACCACGCTTCCATATCCTCTTGGCTTATGCCGCCATCGCGTTCGATCGAATCGATACCTTCCTGAATAAAGGCTCGTAGTTCGATGTCGTGTTCGGCAACTTTGCGGATAGCGTCCGCCGCAAATTCTTCGCCGGTGATGCCACGTGAACGGGCCAGTTCCTCGACGATCGCCAGCGTGGCAGGATCGAGCGGTGCATTGATCGATACCGGAGCGTTCATTAGCGGATGCTATCCCTTGCGTCGGGAGTCTTCAACCGCGCACCTGCCCCGTGCCGCGGCCGATCCATTTGTACGTCGTCAGCCCCTCCAGCGCGACCGGCCCGCGGGCGTGGAGCCGCCCCGTCGCAATGCCGATCTCCGCACCCAGCCCGAACTCGCCGCCATCGGCGAACTGGGTGGAGGCGTTCCACAGCACGATCGCACTGTCGACGCCGTTCAGGAATCGCTCCGCAACCCCTGCATCCTCGGCGACGATCGCGTCGGTATGGTGCGATCCGTGCCGCGCGATATGCGCCATCGCCCCTTCGACCCCATCGACCAGCGCGACGGAGGCGATCGCATCGAGATATTCGGTGTCCCAATCCTCGGCGCTGACGGGCACGACGATGTCGCCGAACGCCGCCTCGACGGGATCGCCACGGACTTCGCATCCGGCCTGTTGCAGCGCTGTCACCAACGCCGCCGGCGCAGCGAAATCGCGATCGATCAGCAGCGTCTCCATCGCGCCGCAGATGCCCGTCCGCCGCATCTTGGCATCCAGCACCACCCGCTCCGCCATCGCCGGATCAGCCGAGCCATCGACATAGACGTGGTTGATCCCGTCGAGATGCGCCAGCACCGGCACGCGCGCCTCCGCCTGCACGCGCGCCACCAGGCTCTTGCCGCCGCGCGGCACGATCAGGTCGATCAGGCCATCGGCGGTCAGCATCGCGCCGACCGCGGCACGATCGGTGGTCGGCACCAGCTGCACCGCCTCCGCCGGCAGCGCCGCCTGTACCAGCCCCGCGATCAGCGCCGCATGGATCGCGCGATTGCTGTGGATCGCCTCGCTGCCGCCGCGCAGGATCACCGCATTGCCCGCCATCACGCACAAGGCCGCCGCGTCCGCGGTCACGTTGGGCCGCGATTCGTAGATGATGCCGATCACCCCGATCGGCACGCGCACGCGGGTCAGCTGCAGGCCGTTGGGCCGTTCGCGGCGATCGATCACCTGCCCGACCGGGTCGTCCAGCCCCGCCACCGCCTCGATCCCCGCTGCGACCCCCTCGATCCGCCCGGCGTCCAGCCGCAGCCGATCGAGCAGCGCGCCACTCAGGCCGCGTGCCTCGCCCGCCGCCATGTCGCGCGCATTCTCATCGAGGATCGCCGGCGCCGCCGCACGCACCGCCGCCGCCGCGGCGCGCAGCCCGGCGGCCTTCGCTGCCGTCGGCAGAGCCGCCAGCACCCCTGCGGCGCGGCGCGCGCGCGCGCCCATCTCTGCGATCATTTCGTGCGTATTGTCTGCGTCGGCCATGTCGTTCGTTACCACGCCACCCCGCCTTATGCCACGAAGACGATCTTGCCCGGCCGATACAGCTTGCTAAGCTGCTGCCATGTCGGGGGATATCGCAGCAGCAGGGGACTTCATCACGGGCGCGCTTGCCGCCCGCACGGTGGAGCCGCACGCCGGGGAATCACGCGAGCACGGCCACGGCCTGTGCCTCAATTGCGGCACGCGGCTGATCGGCGCGCATTGCCACGCCTGCGGACAGAGCGGCCACGTCCATCGCACGATCGGCGCGATCGGGCATGAGATCGCGCACGGCGTCTTCCATTTCGAAGGCAAGATCTGGCGCACGCTGCCGATGCTGGTGTGGCGGCCGGGCGATCTGACCCGCCGCTACGTTGCTGGCGAGCGCGCGCGCTTCGTCTCGCCGCTCGCGGTGTTCCTGTTCACCGTCTTCCTGATGTTCGCGACGATCAGCGCGCTGGGCGGCGACATCGCCGAACTCGCGACACCCGAAGGCGTCAGCCGCCACATCGTCGGCATCGCCGGCGGCGTCGAGAAGGTGGAAAAGCAGCTCGACCTTGCCCGGAAGACGCGCGCCAAGCTGGTCGCTGCGGGCAAGCCGACCGAAAAGATGGATCAGGACATCGCCGGCCTGCAGACCGCGATCGCCGCGCTGAAGCGGACCCAGGCGGGCGGGACCGGCGGCGACAGCGTGGAAACCTCGTTCACCAACGCCAAGACCGGCTGGGCCAGCCTCGACCATGGTCTGGAAAAGGCCAACAAGAATCCCGGCCTCGCGCTCTACAAGCTGCAATCGAGCGCGTACAAATACAGCTGGCTGCTGATCCCCATCTCAACGCCCTTCGTCGCGTTGCTCTTCCTGTGGCGCCGCCGCTTCGGCCTGTACGATCACGCGATCTTCGTCACGTACAGCCTCGCCTTCATGATGCTGATGGTGATCACGCTGATGATCGCCGGCGTCATCGGCATCGGCAGCGGCTGGATCGTGCTCGCCGTCTTCGCGCTGCCGCCGATCCACATGTTCCGCCAGCTGCGCGGCGCCTATTCGCTGCGCACCTTTTCCGCGCTCTGGCGTACCGCGGTGCTGCTCGTCTTCGCCTGGGCGGCGCTGCTCACCTTCGTCTCGCTGCTGCTGGTCCATGGGCTGACCGACTGACCCCCAACCCTCGCGCCGCTCTCCTTGAGCCTGTCGAAGGGCAGGTTGCCACGAGCGTAATGCCCCCGGACAGCCGTGCTTCGACAGGCTCAGCACGAACGGCCGCTTGCAAGGGAGGGGCTGGTCGAGCCGCGAGCCTGCGCCTATCTTTCCCCCATGCAGTTCTTCAGCCGCTTCTCGCCGGTGCGGGCCATTCGCGACCTGCGCTTCTTCCTGTCGCAGCGCGAGCCGCGCGACCTGGGCTTCCTTGCGCTGGCGATCGCGATCACGGGGTTCTTCGTCTACGCCTTCATGCGCAACGACATTCCGCCCGAACCCTATCAACCCAACATCATCTACTTCAAGAATTACGCCGCCAACCGCACCGATGCGGAGATCAAGGCGCAGCAGGCGATCGACAAGGTCGAACAGGACAAGCGCATCGCCGCGCAAAAGGCGCGCGAGGAGAAATTGCGCAGCCAGTTCAAGAAGGTCGATGACGCGATGAACAAAATGGGGCTGTGATAACGGACGATTCGCGCTGGATGACCGCCGCGCTCGCGCTCGCCGAGCGCACGCGCGGCCGCACCACGCCCAATCCCAATGTCGGCTGCATCATCGTCCGCGACGATCGTGTCATCGGTCGCGGCTGGACCCAGCCCGGCGGCCGCCCGCATGCCGAGGCGATGGCGCTCGCGCAGGCGGGCGACGCCGCACGCGGCGCCACAGCCTATGTCACGCTCGAACCCTGCGCGCATCTCTCGGCCCGTGGCCCCGCCTGCACCGATCTGCTGATCGCGGCCGGCATCGCCCGCGTCGCGATGGCGCTTGGCGATCCCGACCCGCGCACCAACGGCCAGGGCATCGCCCGGCTCCGCGCCGCCGGTGTCGCGGTGGCGGTCGGCCTGCTCGCCACCGATGCGGGTCGCAGCATGGCTGGCTTCCTAACCCGCCGCCGCCTCGGCCGCCCGTTCGTAACGCTGAAGCTCGCCACCTCGCTCGACGGCTGCATTGCGCTCGCCGACGGCACCAGCCGCTGGATCACCGGCGTAGAGGCACGCGCCCACGCCCACCTCGAACGCGCCCGCCACGAAGCGATCCTCGTCGGCCGGGGAACATGGGAGGCGGACCGCCCGACCCTCGACGTGCGCCTGCCGGGGCTGGAGGGACGAAGCCCACAGCGGGTGGTCCTGTCGTCGTCCCCCTCCTTCGTCATCCCGACGAACGTCGGGATCCATGGACACGGCGCGGCCCAAGGATCGAGCGTCCCCCCATCCATGGATCCCGGCCTGCGCCGGGATGACGAAGTATTGGTAATCCCCTCCCCCCACGCCATCGCCACCCTCCCCGCCGACCACCTGCTCGTCGAGGGTGGTGCGGGCACCGCCGCCGCCTTTCTCGCCGCCAATCTCGTCGACCGCCTGCTCCTCTACCGTGCGCCCATCGTCATCGGCGGCGGCCTACCCGCGATCGGCGCGATCAGCCTCACCGATCTCGGATCGGCACACGGCCGCTGGCAGCTCCACGATGCGCGCCAGCTTGGCAGCGACCGGCTCGAGGTCTACGAGCGCACCCCATGTTCACCGGCATAGTCAGCGATATCGGCACGATCGAACGGGTTGAGAGCGAGGGCGACACGCGCGTGCGCATCGCCACGTCCTACGACCCCGACACGATCGACCTCGGCGCCTCGATCGCCTGTTCGGGCGTCTGCCTGACCGTCATCGACAAGGGCACGGCCGACACCCATTGGTTCGACGTCCAGGTCTCCGGCGAGACGATCGCCCGCACCGCGCGCGACCAATGGACCCACGGCCGCCGCCTCAACCTCGAACGCGCGATGAAGCTCGGCGACGAACTCGGCGGCCATATCGTCACCGGCCATGTCGACGGCATCGCCGAAGTGATCGGCATCTGTCCGGAGGGCGATTCGCACCGCATCGGCTTCGCCGTCCCCGCCGCCCTCGCGCCGTTCATCGCGCCCAAGGGATCGATCACGATCGACGGCGTCTCGCTCACCGTCAACACGGTCGAGGATCATGGGGACGTCACGCACTTCTCGGTCAACCTCATCCCCCACACCCAGGCGGTGACGACGCTCGGCGCGCTCGCCCAAGGCCAGATGGTCAATATCGAGATCGACGTCCTCGCCCGCTATCTGCAACGCATGGAGCATTACCGTGGCCGCTAACCCTGAGATCGCACAGCTGCGCCACGCCTTCCTGTCCAGCCCTGAAGAGATCATCGACGAGGCGCGTAACGGCCGCATGTTCATCCTCGTCGACGACGAGGATCGCGAGAATGAGGGGGACCTCGTCATCCCCGCGCAGATGGCGACGCCTGAAAAGATCAACTTCATGGCCCGTCACGGCCGCGGGCTCATCTGCCTCGCGATGACGCGCACCCGCGTCGAGGAACTCGGCCTCGACCTGATGAGCCGCAACAACGGCACCCGCCACGAAACCGCCTTCACCGTCTCGATCGAGGCGCGCGAAGGCGTGACGACCGGCATCTCCGCCGCCGACCGCGCCCGCACGATCGCGGTCGCGACCGATTCGGCCAAGGGCCGCGCCGATATCGTGACGCCCGGCCACGTCTTCCCGCTGGTCGCACGCGACGGCGGCGTGCTGGTGCGCGCCGGGCACACCGAGGCGGCGGTCGACGTCTCGCGCCTCGCCGGCCTCAACCCCTCGGGCGTGATCTGCGAGATCATGAACGAGGATGGCACGATGGCGCGGATGGACGACCTCGTCACCTTCGCGCAGTTCCACAACCTCAAGATCGGCACGATCCGCGACCTGATCGCCTATCGCCGCCGCTACGACCATCTCGTGTCGCTGGTGTCGGAAACGCGCTTCACCAGCCGCTGGGGCGGCGAATGGGCGGTACGCGCCTATCGCAACACCGCGACGGGCACCGAACAGATCGCGCTGGTCAAGGGCCGGCTCGACGTGACGCAGCCCGTGCTGGTGCGCATGCACGCGCTCTCTCCCTTCGCCGACGTGTTCGGCGAGGACGGCGACCGCAGCCGCATGCTCCAGCGCTCGATGGAGATGATCGCCAAAGAAGGCTCGGGCGTCATCGTCCTCATCAACCGCCAGCGTGCCGATGCCTTCACCACCGCCGTCCGGCGCCATGCCGGCGAGCAGGTCGAGGTGCCGATGGAAGAGCTGCGAGACTATGGCGTCGGCGCGATGATCCTCGCCGAACTCGGCGTGCATGACATGATCCTGCTGACCAACACCCACCACACGCTCGTGGGGCTCGACGGCTACGGTCTGTCGATCGTCGCCGAGCGCCGCATCGAAGGCGAAGGCTGACCCATGGCCAATATCCTCATCGTCGAAGCCCGCTTCTACGATCATCTCAACGACATGCTGCTCGCCGGCGCCCGCGCCGCGATCGAGGCGGCCGGCCACACGCATGAGACGGTGACGGTGCCGGGCGCGCTCGAAGTGCCGGGCGCGATCGCGCTGGCGTCCGACACCAGCCGCTACGACGCCTTCGTCGCGCTGGGCGTGGTGATCCGCGGCGAAACCTATCATTTCGAAATCGTCTCGAACGAAAGCGCGCGCGGCATCATGGCGCTGACCATGGACGGCCTCGCCATCGGCAACGGCATCCTGACGACCGAGAACGAAGCGCAGGCCATCGTCCGCGCCGACCCCGGCCAGCTCGACAAGGGCGGCGGCGCGGCCCAGGCGGCGATCGCCATGATGGACTTGCGCGCGCAACTGGGCTGAGGCCCGCGCCTCCGCCAACAGACTTCCCCAAACGTCCTGCCCCCTTCTCTCGTCATCCCGGCGCACGCCGGGATCCATGGACGGAGGTGTGGCTGACGTAGGCGCCCAACCGCTGCGTCGCGTTTCCATGGATCCCGGCCTCCGCCGGGATGACGAGGGCGGGGCAGGGCGCGCGGTGCTCCCACACACCCCGTTCGCCCTGAGCCTGTCGAAGGGCGGGTCGCCCCTCGCACCCCCGCCCCTGTGGCACGACGTGCTTCGACAAGCTCAGCACGAACGGGGCGGAGCAAAACACCTCCGCGCCCTCCGCGCCTCTGCGCTCAAAAAGCGATTCACGCGAAGCCGCGAAGCCGCAAAGCGGTAGGCACCCGCCGCCAGCCACCTGCCCTCCCCATCACGAGCAAGACAGGCCGACTCCCACCCCTCACGCACCCCCTCCGCGTCTTCGCGTCTTCGCGCGAACACAAAAAAAGACCCGGTACGTCACCGCACCGGGCCAGGGTCGTCCGCAGGAGGAACGTCGGTGGGGTGCGGGACCTAGTGTCCCGCTCCCGATCAATTGTAGGCGCGCTCGCCGTGCTCGCCGAGGTCGAGGCCTTCCTGCTCGACTTCGGGGCTGACGCGCAGGCCGGTGAGCAGCTTGGCGATGGTGATCGCGATCACCGTGCCGATCGAGGCCCAGACGATCGTCGTCGCGACCGCCTCGATCTGTACCAGCAGCTTGGCGCCCATGGCGTAATCCGCCGCACCCGGTCCGCCGAGCGACGGGGCATAGACGATGCCGGTGCCGATCGCGCCGATCATGCCGCCGATGCCATGCACGCCGAAGGCGTCGAGCGCGTCGTCATAGCCGAGCTTGGGCTTCAATACCGACACCGCGAAGAAGCAGACCACCGAAGCAACCGCGCCCAGCACGATCGCGCCGAACGGACCCGAATTGCCCGCCGCGGGCGTCACCGCGACGAGGCCGGCGACGATGCCCGAGCAGAAGCCCAGCGCCGACCCCTTGTGACCGCGCACCCGCTCGATCAGCATCCAGAACAGGCCGCCGCTCGCCGTCGCGACGAAGGTGTTGATCATCGCAAGGCCCGCCGAGCCATTGGCTTCCAGCGCGCTACCCGCATTGAACCCGAACCAGCCGACCCACAGCAGGCCGGTGCCGACGCCCGTCAGGGTCAGCGAATGCGGCGGCATCGGCGTATTGGGATAGCCCATGCGTTTGCCCAGCATCAGCGATGCGACCAGCGCCGAGACGCCGGCGTTGATGTGCACCACGGTCCCGCCCGCGAAATCGAGCGCGCCCGCCTTGAAGAACAGGCCCGACGATGCCCACACCATGTGCGCGATCGGGAAGTAGACGATCGTCAGCCAGACGGCGCCGAACGCCATGACCGCACTGAACTTCATCCGCTCGACCACCGATCCCAGCACCAGCGCGACGGTGATCGCGGCAAAGGTCATCTGGAAGCAGATGAAGACATATTCGGGGATTTCGACGCCCGCGGTGAAGGTCGCCGACTGCGACGCCGCGGTCACGCCCTTCAGGAACGCCTTGTCGAAGCTGGCGATGAAGTTGGTCAGCACCCCGCCGCCGGCCACGTCCGGTCCGAAGGCAAGCGAATAGCCGTACATCACCCAGATCAGCATCGCGAGGCACGCGACCGCGCCGATCTGCGTCATTACCGACAGCATGTTCTTCGCGCGGGTGAGACCGCCGTAGAACAGCGCGAGGCCCGGTAGGATCATCATCATCACCAGCACGGTGCTGGTCATCATCCAGGCGGTGTCGCCCTTGTTGACCGTCGCGACGACGGGTGCCGCCGCGGGCGCCGCCTGGGCGAAGGCCGGCAGTGCGGTGAAGGCCGCGGCAGCGCAGGCCGCCCCGACACCGGCGATTGTGTGTGTCAGCTTCATCTTACCCCCCCTCAGAGCGCCGAATCGTCGGTTTCGCCGGTGCGGATGCGCACCGCCTGTCCGACGTCGAGCACGAAGATCTTGCCGTCGCCGATCGCGCCGGTGTTCGCCGATGCCTGGATCGCCTCGACGACCCGGTCGGCCAGGTCGGCGGCGCACACCACCTCGATCTTGATCTTGGGCACCATGTTGGTGCTGTATTCGGCGCCGCGGTAGATTTCGGTCTGGCCCTTCTGGCGGCCGAACCCCTTGACCTCGGTAACCGTCATCCCTGCCACCCCCAACGTGGTGAGCGCTTCCCTCACCTCGTCGAGCTTGAACGGCTTGATGATCGCAATGACCAGCTTCATCCCTGCCCCCTTCGCATCAGACGGCATGCTGCATCGCAACGACCGTGCCATTTACGATTTGGCAGGATTTCAGCGCATTTTGTGCGCATTCGGCGCGAGCGACGTCAGATTATTGTGCAGCGCGCTTTCTCTGCCCAAAAATCAGGCAGTGCCGACGATGCCCTGTGCTGCCGTCAGATCGTCCTCGTCCACCATCACGCGGACCGGGATCAGCAGATAGCTGCCATCGGCGATGCTCGCGCCGCCATCGAAGGCGATCGCCGCAATCCCTTCCGCCGCCAGCCGCCCGACGAGGATGTTGGCCAGGTTGCGATCATAGCGACCGAGTTCGACGAGGGACATGGATGCGCTCCGTTGACGCGCATGAACCATGCGCATATCTTCACAGCATGAAGCACGATCCGATCGCATCCGGCAAGCGCAAGGCCGTCAACGTCTCGATCGACACGGGCATCGTCGCAGCTGCCAGGGAAGCCGGGGTCAATATGTCCCGAGTGAGTGAAGACGCGCTACGCGTGGCGATCAAAGCTGCCCAGGAGGCGCGATGGCGCGAGGATAATGCCCACGCCATCGAAGGCTGGAACCGCTGGTACGAGAAAAACGGTCATCCACTCGAAAAGTACCGCGCGTGGTGATGGCCCAATTCGACGTCTACATTCTGCCTGACGGCGCACATGTCGTCGACGTCCAGTCTCCACTGGCGAGTGTTCACCGCACGCGGCTGGTGATCCCGCTGATCGACCCTTCCGATGATACGAACGTCGTCGGCCGGCTGAACCCTCAGGTGACGTTGGACGGCGAACCATGGCTGCTCGCCACGCACTTTGCCGTCACGCTAGACGCCAAACTGCTCCGTGCACGCATCGGATCGCTCGCGGATCAGGAATGGACGATCAAGGCCGCGCTCGACTTCCTCATCAACGGCTTCTGACCCCTCAGGCCGCCGTACCCCCCACCGTCAGCCCATCGACCAGCAGCGTCGGCTGACCCACGCCCGCGGGCACGCTCTGTCCGCCTTTGCCGCACACGCCAATCCCTTCGTCCAGCGCGAAGTCGTTGCCGATGCCCAGCACTTTGGTCAGCACCGTCGGCCCGTCGCCGATCAGCGTCGCGCCCTTGATCGGCGCGCCGAGCTTGCCGTTCTCGATCCGGTACGCCTCGGTGCAGGAAAACACGAACTTGCCCGACACGATATCCACCTGCCCGCCGCCGAAGCTCTTGGCGAAGATGCCCGTCTTCACGCGCGACAGCAGCTCGGCGGGATCGTCCGTGCCGTCCTTCATGAAGGTGTTGGTCATCCGCGGCATCGGCGCATGCGCGAAGCTCTCGCGCCGCCCGTTGCCCGTCGCGGCCACGCCCATCAGCCGCGCGTTGAGCCGGTCCTGCATATAGCCCTTCAGGATACCGTCCTCGATCAGCACCGTCTCGCGCGTCGGCGTGCCCTCGTCGTCGATCGACAGCGACCCGCGCCGGTCGGCGAGGCTGCCGTCGTCGACCACCGTCACGCCCGGCGCCGCGACACGCTCGCCGATCCGGCCCGAGAACGCAGACGTACCCTTGCGGTTGAAATCGCCCTCCAGCCCGTGGCCGATCGCCTCGTGCAGCAGCACGCCGGGCCAGCCCGGCCCGAGCAAAACGGTCATCTCGCCAGCCGGCGCCGCGACCGATTCGAGGTTGACCAACGCCTGGGCCAGCGCCTCGTCGATCCCGCGGTTCCACACCGCCGGCTCCATCAGCCGCTCGTACAGATAGCGCCCGCCGATGCCGAAGCTGCCCGTCTCGCGCCGGCCATTCTGTTCGACGACGATCTGGATGTTGAGCCGCACCAGCGGCCGCACGTCGGTCGCGACGAAGCCGTCGGGCCGCACGATCTCGACCACGCTCCACGTCCCGCTGAGGCCCACCGACACCTGCGCCACGCGCGGGTCACGCGCGCGCGCCGCGGCGTCGATCGTCTGGCACAAATTCACCTTGTCGGCGAACGGCACCAGGTCGAGCGGGTCGGCATCGGTGTAGAGATGGCGGTTGTTGCCCTGCGGCGGCGGCGCCTTCGCCCCTTTCGACGGGTCGATCAGCGCCATCGTCTCACCCGCGCGGCGGATCGCCGCTTCGGATAGCTCGTTGGCGTGCGCGAAGGCGGTCATCTCGCCCGACACGGCGCGCAGGCCGAAGCCCGCATTGGTGTCATAGCTCGCGGTCTTCAGCCGCCCATCATCGAAACCGAACGCCTCGGCCTTGCGATATTGCAGATAGAGTTCGCCATCGTCGGCGGCCCCCAGCGTTTCGGCGGTCAACCGCAGCGCGGCGTCGGGCGACAGCGCGTCGCGATACAGGAACGAGCGGGGATCGGCGGATACGGTCATACCCGCCAATATAGGCGCGCGATGCGGCCCGACTAGTTAGCGCGGGCTCGCGCCTTCCGAAATGTCGCGCAACGTCGCCTGATCGACGCCATCCGCCGGCCCGCCGATCAGCACGAAGCGCCGATCGCAATAGCCGCAGTCGATATAGCCATGCTCGTCGATCTGCAGGAACACGCGCGGATGGCCGAGCGCCGCACCGCCGGGAATGTCGGTGGCGCCGTCGCAGGCGACGCGGCGTTGGGAGACACGGACGATTTCGGGCGGCGCGATCATGCGCCAGCGGATAGCAAGGCGCGCCCGTCCCATCAATCCTCCGCTACGTCTTCGCTCTCCCCCGTTCGTCATTCCCGCGGAGGCGGGAATCCATAACCTCCGAACCGCAACGATAGAGCCGCACCGTTAGCCCGTCTGGATTCCCGCCGTCGCGGGAATGACGATGAGGGAAGAGGATCCACCCACCGGAATGGGTTGCACCCCGCCGCCACAAGCGTATGCCCCGCTCCATGACCGAGGCCGCGATCCGCATCCAGAACCTCTGCAAGACCTATCAGGGCGGCAAGCGCGCGCTCGACGGGGTCAGCTTCGACGTGCCCCGCGGCCAGATCTTCGGCCTGCTCGGCCCCAATGGCGCAGGGAAATCGACGCTCATCAACATCCTCGCCGGCCTGGTGAACAAGACCGAGGGCAGCGCCGAGATCTGGGGCTTCGACATCGACGCGCATCCGCGCAACGCCAAGGCGTCGATCGGCATCGTCAACCAGGAAATCCTGTTCGACCCCTTCTTCACGCCGATCGAGACGCTGGAGATCCAAGCAGGCCTCTACGGCGTCCCCAAATCGCAGCGCCGCAGCCTCGACCTGCTGCGCGCCGTGCATCTGGAGGACAAGGCCAACGCCTATGCCCGCACGCTGTCGGGCGGCATGAAGCGGCGGCTGATGGTCGCCAAGGCGATGGTCCATTCGCCCCCCGTCCTCGTCCTCGACGAACCGACCGCGGGCGTCGACATCCAGCTGCGCCAGCAATTGTGGGCCTATGTCCGCGAATTGAACGCCGCCGGCGTCACCGTCGTCCTCACCACCCACTACCTCGAAGAGGCCGAGGAATTGTGCGATCGCATCGCGATCATCAACCACGGTCGCCTGATCGCCAACGAACCGACGCGCGACCTCGTCGGCAAGGCGCAGGAAAAGGTGGTGGCGGTCACCGTCGACCGCGACGTCGCGACGCCGCCGCAGAACGCCTGCTTTGCCAAGATCGTCCTGAAAGGCAGCCGCACGCTCGAAATCACCTATGCCAAGGATCGGGTGAATGCCGGCGAAGTCCTCGCCGCGGTGCAGAACGACGGTTTCGGCATCGTCGACGTGACGACCAAGGAACCCGATCTGGAAGACGTGTTCCTCAGCCTAACCCGGACCGACGCCTGAGCAACCTTTCGATAGCGAAACAAAACCGCACGTCGGCAATAGTTCGCCAAACAAACGAATCCGGTCCGAAAATCACCTCAAAGTCGTTCTGACAGAAATGTTTAGATCGACTTGAGGCGACATCCTCCATGCCTCGTCATGGAGGAAAGAGAATGACCGGAGTTGATGTTCGCACCGACGCCGTCAGCGCCCGCACCGCGGGCCGCGGCCGGAAGGGAATTGCGGCAATTCTGTCCCACACGGGCGGGTCGATGCTGATCGAATTCGCCGTCCTGTTGCCGGTGATGCTGATGCTGACCTTCGGCATCATCTCTTACGCCTGGTGGTTCCTGGTCGCGAACGGCATCCAGCAGGCGGCGAACGACGGCGCCCGCGCCGCCATCGCCGGCCTCGATGCTACCGAACGGCGCAACCTCGCCACGGGCAAGGCGACCGAACACCTCAAGAATCTCGGCCGCTACGACATGCAGCGCGCCACGATCGCGGTCAGCGAGGGGACGGGCCAGCTCACCATCACGGTCAGCTACGACGCCAGCCGCGACGGCAATCTGCGCCTGCCCTTCGTGCCCGCCCCGCCCAGCCGCATCGTCCAGCGCGCCACCATCCTGCTGGGGGGCCTGTGAGGGGTCGCTTCGCCGTCTGCCCGTTCGGACGACTGGCGCGAGACCGGCGCGGCAGCGTCGCGGTCATGTCGGTCTTCCTGATCATCATCTTCCTCAGCGCCGCCTCGCTCGCCGTCGATTACGGCTGGATGGTCGTGCGCAAGCGCCAGCTGCAGGGCATCACCGATCGCGCCGCGATGGCCGCCGTGCTTCAGGGCGGCGACCCACGCACCGCGGCGCAAAGCGCCGTCGCCGCTGACAGCGCGCCCAGCGTCACGATCGTCACCGCGCAATCGGGCGCCTATAACCCCGATCCGGCGGTCGCGGTCGCGGCGCGCTTCCAGCCGGCCGCGAACGGCGTCGCCGCGGTTCAGGTGCTGGCGAGCCAGCGCATCCCCCTGTTCTTCTCCGGTATCCTCACCGGTCGGCGCTACGTCGACCTGCGCGCCGCGGCGATTGCCGCGCGGACGGGGGAGGCGGCGATCAGCGTCGGCAGCCGCTTGGTCAACGTCCAGGGCGGCCTTCCCGGCATGCTGCTGTCGCAATTGGCGGGCGTCGATCTGAACCTCAGCGTCGCCGATTATAACGCTTTGGTCGGCGCCAACGTCGACCTCTACGCTTTGTCCGGCCTGCTCAAGACGCGCGCCGGGGTTGGCCTGGGCACGTTCGACAGCACCGCCTCGGCAGTGGTCGACCTGCCGACGCTCGTCACCGCGATGGCCGATGCGGCGACGCCGGGCACCGGCGCCTCCGTGCTGCGCAGCATCGCGGTCAAACTGCCCCCGACCAAGGTCGATCTCGCCCGCATCGTGAAGCTGGGCGACGGCACCATCCTGAAATCGCTCAACGTCGGCGCGGACGAGCTGCTGCGCGAAGCGCTGATCGGCACCGGCGGCGACCGCCAGCTGACGCTCGACCTCGGCGGACAGGTGATGGGCGTCGGATCGACCAAGGCGACGGTCATCATCGGCAGCCGCGTCGCCACCTCGCCCTGGGTGCGCGTCGGCCGCGATTCGTCGGTGACGGTCAGCACCTCGCAGATCCGCATCGCGCTCAATGCGCGGATCGACGTCGCCGGCCTGGGCCTCGCCACCGCCAACCTACCGGTGATCCTGGAGGGTGCCGGCGGCGAAGCGCGGCTCGCCTCGGTCGCCTGCGGCACCGGCGGCGCGACCGTCGGCGTCGACGGGCGGGTCACGCCGATGCGCGCCATCATCGGCCAAGTGTCCGACACCGCACTGCGCAACCTCAATGCGCCGCTCCAGCCCCAACCGGCCACCTTGCTGTCGGTGCTGGTGACCGCAGTGACCGGCCTCGCCGACGTGCAGGTCGGCGGCAGCGACTGGACGCGGGCGACCTTCACCCCCGGCGACATCGCCGACCGTGCGGTGAAGACGATCAATACCACCCAAGCCTTCGGTGGCCTCATCGCGTCGCTGCTCCAGCGGCTGGATCTCCGGATCAGCGTGCTCGGCCTGACGGTCAGCACGTCGCCGGTCACCGCTCCCCTGCTTAGCGCTCTGTCGGGCGTCGCGCCCGTGCTCGACGGCATCCTCGAACAAGTGCAGCAGCTTGCCGGCGTCCGCATCGGACAGGCCGACCTGCGCGTCGTCGGCGCACGCTGCGGCGCACCGGCACTCGTCGGCTAACCCGCCCCACCCCGTGAGAAGGCCACCCCTCTCACGCCTCGCGCGGTTGCGTATCCAGCCACCGCCGCATCCGCCGGCACCCATCGTCACTCATCACGATCCACGAGCGCCGATGGTCCTGATGATCAGCGATCCGCTCGCAATAGCCCAGCGCCTCCAGCCGCGCGATCCAGCGCAGGCCGGTCGATTCGGACACGCTGCATTGCCGGCTGAGCGTCAGCATGCTGAGCCGCACGCCCTCCTCCTGCGCGATGAACAATTGCAGCAACGCCTCCAGCGCCGGTTCGGCGAACAGCTCGGCCGCGAAATGGTCGCGGATCGATCGATGGCGCTGCAACGCCGCGCGCGCGGCGACGGAATATTGCGTCTGTCCGATCAGAACGGTCATGGGCACCGCCTCCCTGAAGCGGCTTTTCCCGAGGCCGCGTCGAACTTGTCACACGTGAGTCACAAGACGCAGAGCGCCGCAATCGGTTTCCCGCCGTCGCACCGATTGCGGGATCGGCCGGCCCGTATGCGAAACCGGCTGTCCTACACGCCCCGGTTTATGCCACAGCGGTCCGATGCCTGATCCCCGTCCCGCCCTGCCCGCCGGCCGCCATCCTTGCGGTGGGACGTACGGGGGGCGTTTCTGGACGATACGTATCGTCCACTTCGTCCACTTCCGCGGCCACGAAAGCGCCCGGCGATGAGCGAATCACCCCCCGCCACCGACGTGCTGATCGTCGGCTCGGGCGCCGCCGGGCTCACCGCGGCGCTCAATCTCGCGGACCGGTTCAAGGTCACCGTCCTCGCCAAGGGCGCGCTCAACGAAGGATCGACCGCCTGGGCGCAGGGCGGGATCGCCGCGGTGCTCGAACCCGGTGACACGTTCGACAACCATGTCGAGGATACGATGGTCGCCGGCGCCGGCCTCAACGACCGCGATATCGTCGAATTCGTCGTCGAGAACGCCCCTGCCGCGATCGAGCGCTTGACACAGCTCGGCGTCCCCTTCGCCACCGAAGGAAACGCGCTCCACCTCACCCGCGAAGGCGGCCATTCGCATCGCCGCATCGTCCATGTCGCCGACGCGACCGGCTGGGCGGTGCAGGAGGCGCTGCAACGCGCCGCCGAGGCGCATCCCAATATCACGCTCGTCCCCGATCAGGTCGCGATCGACCTCGCGACCAGCCGGCACGAACAGCGTTATTCGGGCGCAGGCAACGTCTGGGGCGTCTATGCGGTCGATCGGGGCACGGGCCGCGTCACCCTCTACACCGCGCGCGCGACGATCCTCGCCACCGGCGGCGCAGGCCGCACCTACCTCTTCTCCACCGCGCCGCGCGGCGCGACGGGCGACGGCATCGCGATGGCATGGCGCGCGGGCTGCCGCGTCTCCAACATGGAAATGATGCAGTTCCACCCGACATGCCTATACAATCTCGAGGTCAAGAACTTCCTCATCACCGAAGCGGTGCGTGGTGAGGGCGGGCGACTGATCAACCCGACCACCGGCAAGCGCTTCATGTCCTACTATGACGCGGAGCGCATGGAGCTGGCGCCGCGCGACGTCGTGGCGCGCGCGATCGATGCCGAGATCAAGCGCTACGGCCTCGATTACGTCCATCTCGACATCAGCCACCAGCCGCCGGAGTTCGTGAAGGGCCACTTCCCCAACATCTACGAAAAGCTGCTCGGCCTCGGCATCGACATGACGACGCAGCCGATCCCGGTGGTGCCCGCGCAGCATTACACCTGCGGCGGCATCGTCATCGACCGCGACGGCCGCACCGATCTGCCCGGCCTCTATGCGGCAGGCGAATGCACCGAAAGCGGGCTGCACGGTGCCAACCGCCTCGCGTCCAACAGCCTGCTCGAATGTTTCGTGTTCGGCGAGGCGTGCGCCGACCATATCGCCGCGCATTGGGACAGCCTGCCCCCCGTCCCCGTGATCCGGCCCTGGGACGAAAGCCGCGTCACCGATTCGGACGAAGAGGTGGTCATCAAGCAGAACTGGACCGAAATCCGCCGCTTCATGTGGAATTACGTCGGCATCGTCCGCACCACCAAGCGGCTGGAGCGGGCGCAGCATCGCATCCAGATGCTGACCGGCGAGGTCGCCGATTACTACGGCCATTTCCGCGTGACGCCCGACCTGATCGAGCTCCGGAACCTGCTCCAGACCGCCGAGCTGATCGTGCGATCGGCGCTCCACCGTCACGAAAGCCGCGGCCTGCATTACACGCTCGACTATCCGCAGACGGCGGCAGACGCCGTCGACACGGTGTTGGTGCCCTGATGCCGACGCGATTCGCCGCGCGTGCGCCGCGCTTCACCGCAGCGGCTTGTTTCGCCGGTATCCGCACCCGAAATGGCGGATATGGAGGATGCTACGCCTAGCGGGGGCCAGTTCACGATTATGATAGCGTACGGCCGGTCGGCCCGATCCATCCTGATGACCGGCGCCTGCGCCGCGCTCGCCGCCTGCGGTTCGAATGCGCGGCCGGGCGGCAACGGCCCCGTGCCGGCCGTAACCACGCCCTCTGCCGCGGTGTCGATCCCTATCCCCGCCGCCGCGCCGCCGCCTCGCCGGGTCGCGCCCGCCCGCCTCACCGCGGCGATCGACAGCCTCGCCCGCAATTTCGACGGCAAGTTCGGCATCGCGATCCGCGCGGTCGACGATGGCTGGACCGTCACCTCGCCCGGCGCACGCACCCGCATGCCGCAGCAATCGGTCAGCAAATTGTGGGTCGCGATGACGCTGATGGACCTGCGCGATCAGGGCAAGGCGCGGCTCGACGATCCCGTCGTCGTCCGCGACCAGGATCTGACGCTGTTCCACCAGCCGATCGCGATGCTGGTGAAGGGCGACGGCTATCACACCACCGTCGGCGAACTGCTCACCCGTGCCCTCACGCACAGCGACAATACCGCCAACGACCGCCTGCTGACCTATGTCGGCGGGCCGAGCGCCGTGCGCGCGATGATCGAACGCAAGCAGCTTGGCGACATCCGCTTCGGTCCCGGCGAACGCCTGCTCCAGTCGAAGACCGCCGGCCTCGTCTGGAACCAGGCGACCATGTCGAAGGGCAATGGCTTCGAACTCGCCCGCTCGCGCCTGTCGCCCGAGGTGCGCGCCGCGGCACTCGACGCCTATGTCAACGATCCGCCCGACGGCGCCGCGCCGCTCGCCATCGCCGATGCGCTCGCGCGCCTCGCCCGCGGCGAATTGTTCAGCGAAACCTCGACGCGCATCCTGCTCGACACGATGGGCGCCTCGGTCACCGGCCGCGCCCGCCTGCGCGCCGCGATCCCGGCGGGGTGGAAGATCGCGCACAAGACGGGCACGGGTCAGGACCTGGGCTCGCGCAACGCCGGCTTCAACGACGTCGGCCTGCTCACCGCCCCCGACGGTCGCCGCTACGCGATCGCCGTGATGATCGGCGACAGCCGCCGCCCGATCCGCGAACGCCAGCAACTGATCCAGGCGGTGGCCGCCGCCGTCGCGAACGACGCCACCTAAAGTCCTCCCTCGGCGCAGCCGGGGAGGGGGACCGCTCGGCTTCAGCCGAGTGGTGGAGGGGGCATCGCCCCAAACGCCGGCTCCGCCGTATCCTCCCCCTCCGTCAGCGCTGTCGCGCTGCCACCTCCCCCTGGCGGGGGAGGAGTTGGCCCCGTTTGTGCCCCAAAAGCCACACTCCGCCAAAGCTTGCGGCCTTGCTCGCCAGAGGTTGGTGCGCCCCCGCCGATCCGCTAAACGGCACCCACGATGCCCCATCTCTATCTCGTCGACGGCTCGGGCTATATCTTCCGCGCCTACCACCGCCTGCCGCCGCTCACCAACCGGCACGGCGAGCCGGTCGGCGCCGTCTATGGCTATACCGCTATGCTGTGGAAGCTCGCCGACGAGCTGCACAAGGCGGATGGCCCGACGCACATGGCGGTCATCCTCGACAAATCGTCGCAGACCTTCCGCAACGCGATGTACGATCAGTACAAGGCGCACCGTCCGCCGCCGCCGGAAGATCTGGTCCCGCAATTCCCGATGATCCGCGACGCCACCCGCGCCTTCTCGCTGCCCTGCATCGAGGAGGAAGGCTGGGAGGCGGACGACCTGATCGCGAGCTACACCAGGGCCGCGCTGGCGCAGGGCTGGCAGGTGACGATCGTCAGCTCCGACAAGGACCTGATGCAGCTGATGACCGATCCGTCGGTCGACATGCTCGACACGATGAACAACCGCCGCCTCGGCCCCGATGCGGTGGTGGAGAAGTTCGGCGTTGGGCCGGAAAAGCTCGGCGACGTGCTCGCATTGATGGGCGACAGCGTCGACAACGTGCCCGGCGTCCCCGGCGTCGGCCCGAAGACCGCCGCCAAGCTGATCCTGGAACATGGCGATGTCGAGGGCGTGCTCGCCGCCGCGGCGTCCGACACGTTCAAGAAGGGCAAGCTCAAGCAGAACCTGATCGAGCATGCCGAGGCCGCACGCCTCAGCCGCAAGCTGGTCGAACTGGCCTGCGACGTGCCGCTCGTCCATCCGCTCGAAGAACTGGAACTGCCCGCAAGTGGCATTCCAGATGCACCGCTGCGCGCCTTCCTGGAGCATCACGGCTTCAAGACGCTGATGAACCGGCTGGGTCAGGTCGCCGACGCCCCCGTCGCGGCGCCCGCCGACGTGCCGTTCGAGGCCGATCCGCCCTGCGACCATGATGGGTACGAGACGGTGATCGATGCCACGACGCTCGATCGCTGGGTCGCAGAGGCGCAGCACCAGGGCTGGGTCGCGATCGATACCGAGACGACCGGCACCGACGCGACACGCTGCGATCTAGTCGGCGTGTCGCTCGCCTTGGGCGCCAACAAGGCGTGCTACATTCCGTTGGGCCACGGCACGACCGACCTGCTCGCCGAATCGCCGGTGCAAATCGACCGAGCCGAGGCGCTCGCGCGGCTGAAGACGCTGTGCGAGGACGAGTCGGTCCTCAAGATCGGGCACAATCTGAAGTTCGACATGATCGTGCTCGGGCTCGCCGGCATCGCGGTGGCGCCGCACGACGATACGATCGTCATGAGCTTCGACCTCGATGCGGGGCTCCACGGCCACGGCATGGACGAGCTCGCCGCGACGCATCTGTCGCACAGCTGCATCGCCTACAAGGACGTGGTCGGCACGGGAAAATCGCAGCGCGGTTTCCACGAGATCGACCTCAAATCGGCGACGCGCTACGCCGCCGAGGACGCCGACGTCACCTATCGCCTGTGGAAGCGGTTCAAGGCGCGGCTGCCCGCCGAAGAGGCGACGCGCATCTACGAGATGGTCGACCGCCCTCTGGTGCCGGTGATCGCGCGGATGGAGACGCGCGGGATCAAGGTCGATCGCGAGAAATTGTCGGCGCTGTCGGCCGGGTTCAGCGAGCAGATCGCCGCGCTCGAAACCGTGATCCACGGCCTCGCCGGCGCACCCTTTACGATCGGCAGCCCCAAGCAGCTGGGCGACGTCTTGTTCGAACGGATGGGCATCAAGGGCGGCCGCAAGGGCAAGTCCGGCGTCTATTCGACCGACGTCAACGAGCTGGAGCGGATCGCCGCCGACAAGGATTCGCCGGGTGCCGAGATCGCCGCGCGCGTGCTCGACTGGCGCCAGCTGACCAAGCTGAAGAACACCTATACCGACGCGCTGCAGAATGAGATCAACCCGCGCACCGGCCGCGTCCACACGAGCTACAGCCTGACCGGCGCGCAGACCGGCCGTCTGTCGTCGACCGAGCCGAACCTGCAGAACATCCCGATCCGCACCGAGGTGGGTCGCCAGATTCGCGACGCCTTCGTCGCGGAACCGGGCAACGTCATCCTGGCGGCCGACTATTCGCAGATCGAGCTGCGGCTGGCGGCGCATATGGCGGACGTCCCGGCGCTGAAGGCCGCCTTCGCCAATGGCGATGACATCCACTCGCTCACCGCGATGGAGCTGTTCGGCGAGGTCAATCGCGACACGCGCGGACGGGCGAAGACGATCAACTTCGCGATTCTCTACGGCATCAGCCGCTGGGGGCTGGCGGGGCGGCTCGACGTCACCGCCGACGAGGCACAGGCGATGATCGATCGCTATTTCGATCGCTTCCCCGGCATCAACACCTACATTGCCGAGACGACGCAGAGCGTGCGCGAGCGCGGTTACACGACGACGCTATTCGGGCGGAAGACGCACTTCCCGCGCATCCGCAGCAAGGTGCAGCACGAACGCCAGGGCGCCGAGCGCGCCGCGATCAACGCGCCGATCCAGGGCACCAGTGCCGACATCATCAAGCGCGCGATGGTGCGGATGGAGCCCGCGTTGCTCGCGGCGGGGCTGCCGAACGTGCAGATGCTGCTGCAAGTCCACGACGAACTGGTATTCGAATTGCCCGAAGGCGATGTCGAGGCGGCCAAGCCGGTGATCGAGCGCGTCATGGCGGAGGCTGCCGCGCCGGCGGTCGAGTTGTCGGTGCCGCTGGGAATCGAGATCGGCGTCGGCGCGAGCTGGGGAGCGGCGCATTGATCGTGGCCGTCCCGCGCCCGCCCTCACCCTTCCGGCGCTGCGCGCCTCCCTCCCTCTCCCAATGGGAGAGGGAAGGGGCCCGCCCGGCGCAGCCGGGTGGGAAGGGTGAGGGCGGGGGCGACGCCCTCTCGATCGCTCACCTGTGACCGAAACCAAGGACATCGATGCGCTCGCCAAGGGCGGCCGCACCAATATCGCAGGCTTCGTCCTGCGCCTCGCCGCGCGCATCCCGTTCCTGTTCATCGCGGGCCGGCTCTACGGTCCGGACCTCGTCGGCCGCTTCGCGCTCGCCGTGGTGGTGGTCGAACTCGCCGCGCTCGTCGCAACGCTCGGCCTGAAGCGTGGCCTCGCGCAGGCGCTGTCCTCCTCCGACCAGCCGCACGTCTGCGTCGTGTGGGACGCGCTCGCGCTCGCCTTCGTCTTGTCGATGGCGGCAAGTGCTGTGCTGATCGCCTTTCCGGAGGTGATGTACGCCAACACGCATGTGACGGGGCTGGACCGGTTCCTGCCCTGTATCATCGTCGCGGTCGCCTGGTCCGACGTCAGCCTCGCCGCCCTCGCCTATCGCCATAACGTGAAGGCGACCGTCACCGCACGCGCGGTGGTCGAGCCATGGACGATCTCGATCGCCGCCTGGGTGTTCTCGTTCGTCACGATCAAGGATGGCCTCGTCCTCTCCTATGTCGCGTCGATGATCGCGGCGCTGATCGCCAGCTTCGTGCCCTTCATCCGCAGCTATGGCGTACCACACGGCTGGTCGCCGCATCTGGGGCAGCTGTTCCGCCTTGCTCGCGCCAATGCACCCTTGGCCGGGGCGGACGCGCTGGAATGGGGGACCCGCAACGTCGATCGGTTCATCCTGGGCGTGATGTTCGAACCCAAGGTCGTCGGCATATATTACATGGCGCAGCAGGTCGCCTCATTGCCGCAGAAGCTGAAGACCAGCTTCGATCCCATCCTCGGGCCTGTCATCACGCAGAGCCTGGCGGTGAACGATCGCGTCGCGATCGCCAATCAGGTGCGGCAGGTCGCCTTCTGGATCATGGCGGCGCAGACCGGCCTCGCGCTGATGGGTTCGATCCCCGCCGAAGCAGTGATGGGCGTCGTCGGGCCGCAATTCGTATCGGGCAGCGCGGCCTTGGGCTTCCTGCTGTTCGCCGAAGTGCTCGCCTCGACCGGCGCGGTGTGCGAATCGGCGCTGGTCTATACCGCGCGGCACCGTAACCTGATGATCTCCATCGCGATGCTGGGCGTGCAGATCGCGCTGAGCTTCGCGTTGATCCTCGGCATGCGGCGACTGGACCTGCCGCAGACGTGGCAGGCGGCGGGACCGGCGGTGGCGCTGATGATCGGCGTCGGCCTGACCTCGATCATCAAGGCGCGGCTGCTCGGGCGCCTCCTGTCCGCACCGGTATCCCCGTGGCGCTGGTCGCTGGCGGGGGCGGCGCTGGCCGCGATCGTCGTCGGCGCGGCGTTCACGATGCTGCCGCACGACTTCGAATGGCTGGAGCTCGCCGGCGGCGAACCGGCGATCGCTGCCACCTATCTGTTCGTATTGTGGAAATGGGCGTTCGGCCCGGCGGACCGGGCCCTGTTCGGCAAGATGCCGACCGCGGAAGAAGCGACGCTGCCCAACGTCGGATCGCCGGTGCGGTGAATCGAAGTCCTCCCCCGCCAGGGGGAGGTGGCGCCGCGAAGCGGTGACGGAGGGGGCGGAAAGCGACGTCCAAAAAAAAACGACGCGCGCCGCTTACCTCCCCCTCCACCATTCGGCTGACGCCGAACGGTCCGCCTCCCCCTGGCGGGGGAGGACTTATCGTCCCGATCAGTGGCGGAAGTGGCGCATGCCGGTGAAGACCATCGCCAGCCCCGCCGCATCGGCGGCCGCGATCACCTCGTCGTCGCGGATCGAACCGCCGGGCTGGATCACCGCCGTCGCGCCGGCCTCCACCGCCGCCATCAGGCCGTCGGCGAAGGGGAAGAAGGCGTCCGACGCCACCGCAGACCCGATCGTCCGCGGCTGCGCCCAACCGGCCTTCTCCGCCGCGTCCTTCGCTTTCCACGCCGCGATGCGCGCCGATTCGAGGCGGTTCATCTGACCTGCGCCGACGCCGGCGGTCGCGCCGTCCTTGGCATAGACGATGGCGTTCGATTTGACGTGCTTGGCGATCGTCCAGGCGAAGCGGCAGTCGGCAAGCTCCTGCTCGGTCGGCGCACGCTTGGTGACGACTTGCAGGTCACCGGGCACGCCGGCGTCGCGATCCTGCACCAGCCAGCCGCCGGCGATCGTCTTGGCGAACAGGCCGGCACGCGCCGCATCCGGCAGCTCGCCGGTCAGCAGCAGGCGCAGGTTCTTCTTGGCGGCGAACAGCGCGAGCGCCTCTTCGTCGGCATCCGGCGCGACGACGACTTCGGTGAAGATGCCGGTGATCGCCTTCGCGGTCGCCGCATCGAGCGGGCGGTTGACGGCGATGATGCCGCCGAACGCCGACACGGTGTCGCAGGCGAACGCCTCGGCATAGGCGTCTTCCAGCGTCTTGCCCGTCGCGACGCCGCAGGGGTTGGCGTGCTTGACGATGACGCAGGTGGGCTGGGCGTCGCGGAATTCGGCGACCAGCTCCAGCGCCGCGTCGGCGTCGTTGAGGTTGTTGTAGCTCAGTTCCTTGCCCTGCACCTGGCGCGCCTGGCCGATGCCCCGCACGCCGTCATGGCTGGCGTAGAAGGCGGCGGACTGATGCGGGTTCTCGCCATAGCGCAGCGTCGCCGCGCGGCGCATCGTGACGGGCAACACCGGCGGGAACGCCTCGGCCTGATCGACCGTGCCGAACCAGCGTGCGATCGCGCCGTCATAGGATGCGGTGGCGGCGAAGGCCTTGGCGGCGAACAGGCGACGCTGGTCGAGGCTGGTCTCGCCGGTCGCGACGATGGCGTAATCGGCGGGATCGGTGACGATCGCGACATAAGCGTGATTCTTGGCGGCGGAGCGCACCATGCTGGGGCCACCGATGTCGATGTTCTCGATCACCGTGTCGCGGTCGGCGCCACGGGCAACCGTCGCCTCGAACGGGTAGAGGTTGACGACGACGAGGTCGATCGCGCCGATGCCGTGGTCGGCCATCGCCTTGGCATGCTCGGCGTCGTCGCGCACCGCGAGCAGGCCGCCGTGGACCATCGGGTGCAGCGTCTTGACGCGGCCGTCCATCATCTCCGGGAAGCCGGTAAGGTCGCTGACGTCCTTCACGGTCAGGCCGGCGTCGCGCAGCGCCTTGGCGGTGCCGCCGGTCGAGACGAGCTCGACGCCCTTGTCGGCCAGCGCGCGGGCGAGATCGACGACTCCCGTCTTGTCGGACACGGACAACAGGGCGCGGCGGATGGGGATCGTGGTCATGATGGTCCTAGCGGGGGAGGAGTCTCGCGCGCGTTCCCTAGCGACGGATGGCGTCGGGGAACAGGTGGCAGTTGTGCTCGACTGCCTCGAATACGGCCGCGCCAAAGCAATCGGGCACCATGACACATTCCTCCCCCGCCAGGGGGAGGTGGCACCGCACCAGCGGTGACGGAGGGGGAGGAAAGGGTGACGCCAATGAGGAAACGCGCTGCTGCCCTCCCCCTCCACCATTCGGCTGCGGCGAACGGTCCCCCTCCCCCTGGCGGGGGAGGAATGGAGCGTCAGTCATCCACTAGGTCAGATCGCCCGCTTCAGCGCCCAGCTGACGTTGGCGCCGCCGGCGGGCGCCTCACCCGACACGACCAGCTGCTGCGTCGCGACCGGGCGGCCTTCGCCGTCGATCCACAGCGAATCTTCGATCGTCAGCATGCCGCCGCGGCAGCGGAACTGCCACAGCGCACCGCCGGGCAGGCGGAGCAGCGCGGCGAGGCCGTCGGCGGTCGGCGAGGCCTGCACGCCTGCGCCGAGGTGGAAGCGGATGCAGAAGGGCGCCATGCCCGCCTTGCGGCGGCGCCCCTGCGGCAGCAGTGCGTCCTCGCCGCGCAGTTCCTTGCCGTCGCCGGTCAGCATCAACTGGCGGCGGTGGATAAGGCCCCAGCGGCGGACATAGCCGTCGTGACTCGCCTCGATCCGGCTCGCCACGTCCGATTCCTGCCGCGAGAGCTCGACCTGCGCGACGCCGCGACCCAGCGTGCCGTCGGCGTGGATCGCGGTGGAGTTGGAATCGCCGACGGTCAGCGTCGAATGCGCCGCGGTGGTGCGCAACCCTTCGGCGAAGGCGGCGGGCAATTGCGCGACGGCCGCACGCGCGCCGCCGCAATTGACGATCAAGCGCTGCTCGCCATCCGAAAATTCGAAGGCCAGCGTCGAGGCGCAGCCACCCTCCACCACCTTGGCGATCGGCGGCGGGGCGGCATCGACGATCAGCACCGCGCCCCCCGCGGCGAGCCGCTGATAGCCCCAGTCGCGGGCCTGACGCAGCGGGCGGGTGCGGATGCCGCTCGCCTCGATCAACGCGGCCAGATCGTCGGCGGTCGCCGGTCCGGCGCCCTGCCAGCTCGCCAGCATGCGGTCGCCGTGCATCACGCCGAGCAGCGCCGGCACCGCACGGGCGAGCGCGGTCTGCGCCGCCTCGGGCATCTCTTCGCGCCGCGCCGTGTAGACTTCGCGCAAGGTGCTGAGCAGCTGGATCGTGTCGGCGAGCATCGCCGGGCTGCGCGACACCGAACCGCCGTCGTCGCTCAAACCACTCGCCAGCGCCCGCGCGAGGCCCGCCTCGCCGAAGGCACGGCGCGGGTCGCCGCCGGGGATCAGCAGACCGGCGGTGATGACCCCGCACCAGGCGGCGATCCGCGGCGCACCCGGCGGCGCCTTGTCCGCACCGCGATCGAGATGGCGGGCGCCGCGCGCCAGCGTGTTGAGAACGCTCGATCGATAGACGAGGTCGGTGGACGACAGGATCAGCGGCGCGTGGCACGTCCAGAACAGCAGCCGCCGGCCCCACAGATCGGGCCGCCACGCCAGCGGATCGATCCGCTCGGCATAATCGTCGAGCCAGCGCGCCATCAGCGCCTCGGCGATCGGCGCGCCCTGCGCGCGCGTCGCCACGGTCGACAGGTCTCGCAGCCACGCGAAGCTGTGGACGTAATCGGCAAACGGCCGGCCCCAGTCGCCGCGCTTGAACGCGAGCGTGTCGATCGGGTGCGTCTCGCCCTGGAACGCCAGCTCGCCACGCAGCAGCGCATGGCCGCGCCGCACGTCGCCCATCACGGGATCGTCAGGCACCGCAACCAGCTTCAGCGGATAGCGACCCTTCAGCCGCATCGTGTGGATCGGCGTACGCCACGTCAGCTTGTGAAAGCGCTCGGCGAGCCGCTCGGCGAGGCTGAGCCCCTTGTCGCCGCCGACGCGCATCAGGCGCTTGCCCTCCTCGATCCCATCGGGGGCATCCGGCCCGTCGAGCGGGGTCACGGGATGACGGTGGGGCGACAGGTCGCTCATCCGCGCATCAGCCCCGCAGCGCGGCGATATTGGCGGCGTAGCAGGCCGGCCCGCCACGGAAGGCCGCGGTGCCAGCGACCAGCGCATCGGCCCCCGCCTCGACACAGCGGCGGGCATGCGTCGCGTCGACGCCGCCATCGACTTCCAGATCGATGGCACGGCCGCTGTGATCGATCATCTTGCGGATCGCGGCGATCTTCTTCAGCTGGCTGTCGATGAAGCTTTGCCCGCCGAAGCCGGGGTTGACACTCATCACGAGGACCAGGTCGACCATGTCGATCAGATAGTCGAGCATCTTGGCCGGCGTCGCCGGATTGAGCACGACGCCCGCGCGCTTGCCCAACCCCTTGATATGCTGGATCGTGCGGTGGACGTGGGGGCCCGCCTCCGGATGGACGGTGATCGTGTCGGCGCCCGCCTCGGCGAAGGCGTCGAGGTACAGATCGACCGGCGAAATCATCAGATGGACATCGAACGGCTTGGTCGTGTGCGGGCGCAGCGCCTTCACCACCGCCGGGCCCATCGTGATGTTGGGGACGAAATGGCCGTCCATGACGTCGATATGGACCCAGTCGGCGCCCGCGGCATCGATGGCGCGGACCTCTTCGCCCAATTTGGCGAAATCGGCGGACAGGATGGACGGGGCGATGCGGACCGGCTGCATGGCGCCTCTCTAAGCCCCTGTCGGGCGATGGCAATGCGGTTGGGCGGTCGTTTAACCAAAACCCGACGTCACCCCGGACTTGTTCCGGGGTCCACTCTACGGCGAGGGGAATGGCTGGAGCCTCTTGCCCTCCCCCTGCGGCCCGGTGGACCCCGGAACGAGTCCGGGTGACGGGATGAGCGAGGCGGGCGTCAGCTCTTCCGCCGCAACCTGGCGATGAAGAATCCGTCGCAGCCGCCCTCGGCCGCCAGCATCCCCGGCAGCGTGCGGACGTAACCGCCCGGCTGCACCGGGATGTCCGGCGGCAGCAGCGCCGCATCGGGCGCATCGATGGCATAGTCCGGGCGATCGGCCAGGAAGCGTTCCAGCTGCGCCTCACCCTCCGCCGGCTCGAGGCTGCACGTCGCGAAGACGAGACGCCCGCCGGGTTTCACCCAATCGGCGGCACGGGCGAGCAGACGGGTCTGCAGGTCTGCCATCTCCTCGATGATCGCCGGGTGGACGCGGTGGAGCACGTCCGGATGGCGGCGGAAGATGCCGGTGGCGCTGCACGGCGCGTCGATCAGCAATGCATCGGCAGGCCCATCCGGCGCCCATTTCAGCACGTCGGCGGCGATCACCTCCGCCTTCAGCCGCGTGCGGAACAGGTTCTCGCGCAGCCGCTTGATCCGCGCGTTGGACACATCGACCGCAGCCACGCGATAACCGGCCGCGGCGAGTTGCAGCGTCTTGCCGCCGGGCGCCGCGCACAGATCGATCGCGTGCGCGCCCTCGGCGATCCCGTCGGCCAGCAAGCGCGCGGGGATGGAGGCGGCGATATCCTGCACCCACCAGCGCCCCTCGGCAAAGCCGGGCAGTTCGGTCACCGCGGCAGCGTCGGTCAGGCGGACATGACCCGGTATCAGACTGGTGCCGCCAAGCTCGCGCGCCCAGTGTTCGGTCTCGGCGGGATCGGCGAGGCTGAGGTCGAGCGGCGGCGGCGCGGCGATTGCCTGTGCCGCGCCCTCGACCATCTCGGGCCCCCAGGCGGCGTCCCAGCGCGCCTCGACCTTCGGCGGCAGCGCGGGGATTTCGGGCAGCAGCACGCCCGACCGGACGATCGCGCCGAACACGCCATGCACCAGCTTGCGCGGCCCGCCGTCGACCAGCGGCAGCACGGTCGCGATCGCGGCGTGATGCGGCGTGCCCAGCACCAGCGCCTGCACCAGCGCGATCCGCAGCGCCATGCGCGCCTTGGCATCCTCGGGCAGCGGGCGCTCCGTCACCGAATCGATCAGCGCGTCGAGATCGGGCAGACGCCGCAACACCTCCGCCGCGATTGCGTGCGCCAGCCCCCGGTCGGGCCCGTAGACGTGGCGCGTCGCCGCGACCAGCGCCTGCTCCAGGGGCTCGCCCCGGCGCAGCACCGCGTCGAGCAGGCGGATGGCGGCGCGGCGCGACGGCGTGCCGAGCGGCTCGGCAGCGGCGGCGGGCTCACGATTGAAACGGTGACCGGCTCGGGGACGGCGGGGATCGGGCAAGCTTGAGAAACCTTCGGTTCGGAACGATATACTGGTCCCTTAGACCGGAGAGACGCGATGGGCCAACGTCCCGAACATCTGAAGCCGCCCGCCTATCTCAGCAAGAACCCGCCCGTGCCCAGCCCGGAGCCGGTCGAGCCGAAGACGGAAGACCCGTTGGGGCTCGATCCCACGCGCTACGGGGACTGGGAATTGAAGGGCATCGCGATCGATTTCTGATCCGGCATCGACCGGAGCGAAGGACCGTGCCGGAACCAATGGCGTTCCGGCGCGTCCCGCTGGCATGACCCCCCGTCTCCGCGCCGGCAGGCGTTACGTGCCTGTCCTCGTCGCGGTGCCGCTGGTGTTGCTGCTGGTCATCGCGGCCTTTCCCTATGGCATGTTGAAGGGCGTGGTCGCCGATCGGCTGGCCAAGCGCTTCGGCCGACCGGTGGTGATCGGGGCGATGGACCGGGTGGATGCGATCGGCTTCACGCCGACGATCCGCGTTCGCGACGTGACGATCCCGCAGGCGGGCTGGGCTGGCACCGGCGACTTCCTGACCTTGCGCGAAGCGCGGGTCACCTTCCCCGTCTGGCCGCTGCTGACCGGCACCTTCCGCCCGCGCGATATCGTCGCGGAGGGGCTGCAACTGGCACTGGTGCGCGATGCCAACGGCCGTACCAACTGGTCGCGGCCCGGTGAGGCGGAAAGCGGCGGCGCGTCGAGCGACCTCAAAGGGTTGACGATCCGCGACGCCACCATCCGCTATCGCGACGACAAGCGCCGCCGCAGCGCCGTGGTGCAGGTCTCGTCCGACGCACAAGGCCTGCGCGCCAAGGGCAATGGCACAATCCGCGGCGTACCCGTCCGCATCGCGCTCGACGGCGCCTCGGTCGCGCAGCCATCCCCCGGCCCGTGGCCCTTCACCGCGACGATCGACGGCGACCGGCTGTCGATGCGCACCAAGGGCAGCACCGACGTGCCGCTCGATACCGATGCGATGACGCTGGACGTCACCGCACGCGCCGCGGACCTCCGCCTGATCGACGCAGTGATCGAAGCGGGCCTGTTCGGCACGCAACCCGTCGCGCTGACCGCGCATGTGCGCCACGACGCGCCCAAATGGATCGTCAACGACCTGAAGGGCACGATCGGCCAGTCGGACATCGCTGGCCATGTCACGGTCGACAAGCAGGACGGTCGGACGAAACTGGACGGCGCCGTCACCGCCAACCGCTTCGATTTCGGTGATCTCGCCTCCGACGAAGGTCGCGCGGAAGCCGCGGCGCGCGAACGCGCGATCGGCCCGCATGTCGTGCCCGATACGCGGATCGACCTCAGCAAGATCGGCGAGACCGACGGCCGCATATCGCTCCGCATCGCGCGCGTGGTCAGCCGCAGCGGACCGACGCCGGTGCGCGCGCTGTCGACGGTCTTGGCGCTCGACCACAAGCGGCTCGACGTTGCGCCGCTGACGCTGGTGCTCGCCGATGGCACCGCCAAGGGCAGCCTGCGCGTCGACCAGCGCGACGGGGCGCCCAGCCCGCTGCTGACGGTCGATATGCGGCTGAGCGGCACGCGCGTTGCGGCGCTGCCCGGCACCGGCGGCGACTTCACCGGGCGGATCGCAGCGCGCGCGCGCCTGACCGGGCGGGGCGATACGATCCGTGCGGCGGTGGGGCGGTCCGACGGCCGCATCGGTTTCGTGGTGCGCGACGGCACGCTGCCGCAGCGCTACGCTGCGGCGCTGGGCTTCGATGCCGGACGCGCGCTGCTGGCGGGGGAGAGCGAACGCGCGCGTCTGCGTTGCGTGGTCGTCGGGCTGAAGGTGACGGACGGCCTGGGCCACGCCGCGCCGATGATCGTCGACACCAGCGCCAGCCAGCTGCGCGGCACCGGCACGGTGCGGTTCCCCGCCGAACGGCTCGACATGCGGCTGACCGGTGCCCCCAAGGGCGACGGCCTGCTCCGCTTGCCCGGCGCCGCCTTCCTCACCGGAACGCTTAGCGCGCCAGAGATCGTTGTGCCGGCGCAGGTCAAATCGGTCGGCAACGTGTTGAAGGCGCTGGGCCGCGCGATCACCGGCAAGCAGGAACCGCGCGCGGGCGATGCAGATTGCGCGGCGTTGTCGGCACGCGTGCTGGGCTCATGACAATCCCCCTCGCCCCCTCGGCACGCCATCGCTAGGATCATACGCATGAACGACACCGCCTCCGCCGGCGGCGCCTCGGGCGCCAGTCTGATCCCCAGCACCACCGATGCCTTTACCGCCGCGCATCTGGCGATCATCGCCATCTTCGCGCTGCTGACGATCGTCGCGATCATCTGGGGCATCCGCCTGAAGCGGCAGCGCCGCACGGCGGAGCGCGACATCGCCGAACATAATGCCGAAGTGGCGCGGACCGCGGACGACACGCCCGCACCGACTCCGGTAGCCCCGCCACCGCCACCTGCTTCGGTAGCGGCCCCCGCGCCCGTCACGACCCCGCCCGTCACCCCTCCGGCACCGCAGGCGACCGATCCCGCGCCCGCGGCGACCGACCCGATCGCCGACGAACCGATCGCCGCCAGCGCACCGCTGGACGCGGCACCGGCGCAGGAAGCCGCGTCCGCTCCGGCAGCGCCTGCGCCCGTCACTGCCGATCCCGCCGATGCCCCCGTATCGACGCTGAAGGGCCTCGGCCCCAAGCTCGCCGCGCGGCTGGGCGAACTCGGCATCAGCACGGTGGGTCAGGTCGCCGCGCTCAGCGCGGAACAGGCTGCGGCACTCGATGCGCAGCTGGGACCGTTCGCCGGCCGGATGGAGCGCGACCGCTGGATCGAACAAGCCCGCTTCCTCGCCGCGGGCGACACGGCCGGGTTCGAACGCGTCTTCGGTCGGCTGTAACCGGCCGTCTTACTGATCGAAATCGTTGGTCACGTCGTCGGTGCCGTGCAGGCGGCGCCACAGGCCTTGCGTGCCCGCCTCCTGCGCGCGGTTGACGAACTGCGACGCGACCAGCCAGCCCTTGATCGGGCGCAGCGGCAATAGCGTCCCCGCGACCATCACCGGCACCGACGTGATCAGATGCACCCAGACGGGCGGCTCGAACGCCACTTGCAGCCACACGACGAAGAAGATCAGCGGCAGCGCGATGATGCACAGCGAGAAGAAGGCGGGGCCATCGTCCGGCGCGGCGAAGCGATAGTCGAGTCCGCAATGCTCGCAGCGATCGACGATCTTCAGCCACGATCGAAACATCCGCCCCTCGCCGCAGCGCGGGCACAGGCCCTTCCAGCCGCAGTGCAGGATCCAGCGGAATGTGGAGGGCTTGGCGGGCGTGTCGGGCTGTTCCATCCACGATAGGTGGGCACGCCCGGCCCCGCCGTCGATGGGACGAATTGTCCTACGCCAGGCGGACCTTGCCTTATATTAGCGAGAAAGCATCGAAACGGACGCCACCGGCATGCCAGCCGGCCCCATCACATTTCGCTGACCAGCAATTTGTCGATGCGGCGGCCGTCGAGGTCGACGACCTCGAATCGCCAGCCCTGTTCCTCGAAATGCTCGCCCTCGCCCGGCAAATGGCGGAAAGCGGCTAATGCTAGACCGGCGACGGTCGCGTAATCGCGATCCTCGGGCAGGTCGATGCCCAGCCGTTCGGCGAGCGCGTCGGCCGCCATCGTACCGGCAACCAGCAACGATCCGTCGTCGCGCACCACCACGGAGGGGGCCTCGTCGGGATCGGCATCGCTCGCGAACTCGCCGGCGATCGCGGCGAGCAGGTCCGCCGGGGTCACGATCCCTTCAAAATGGCCGTATTCGTCGTGGATTAACGCCATCGGCACTTCCGCCTGACGCAGCGCGATCAACGCGTCCATCGCGTCGATCCGATCGATCACGACCGGCGCCTTGCGCATCAGCGTCTTGAGGTCGAGCGGCTCGCCGCGGAACAGTGCAGACGCGATGTCGCGCGATTGCACGACGCCGACGACCGCATCGACCGAGCCCTCCGCCACCGGCAACCGGGTATGCGGCGTGGCGAGCAGGATGTCGCGGATCCGGTCCGCGTCGAGGTTGCAGTCAAGCCAGTCGACTTCGGTGCGCGGCGTCATCACCTCACGCACCGGCCGGTCGGCGAGGCGGACGACGCCGGAAATGATCGTGCGCTCATGCTCCTCGATCACGCCCGACTTGCTGGCTTCGGCGACGATCAGGTGCAGCTCTTCCGCCGTCACCTGATCTTCCGATTCGCGGTTGAGGCCGAGGATGCGAAAGACGAGCGCGCTCGACGAATCGAGCACCCAGACGAGGGGCGCGCAGACTAGCGCGATATAGCGCATCGGCAGCGCCACCAGGCTGGCGACCGTTTCGGGCTTACGCAGCGCGAACTGCTTGGGAACGAGCTCGCCGATGATCAGCGAGGCATAGGTCGTGAGGCCGATCACCAGCGCGAAGCCGAGAGTTTCGGCCGTATGCGCCGACAGGCCCAGCAGCTGCAACCGCGCGGCAGTGGGGCTGCCCAGGCTCGATCCCGAATAGGCACCCGCCAGAATGCCGATCAGCGTGATGCCGATCTGCACGGAGGACAGGAACTTGCCGGGATCGGCGGCGAGTTTCAGCGCGGCGGCGGGCCCTTTGCGCCCCGAGCGCGCCATCGCCTCCAGCCGCGCCTTGCGCGACGAAACGATCGCGAGTTCGCTCATCGCGAATACGCCGTTCAACGCGACGAGCGCGAGGATGATGAGGACGTCGATCCAGGGAAAGGGCGGAAGCGGTGCCATCGGCGTGACGTGTCTTTGCCGTACAAGTCCGGCCGCGACAACCGCCTGATTGCACCGTGGCCGCGGAAAGTGCGTAGCCCGCGCATCGGCCCCCGGCTCATCCACCGTTCAGATCGCAGGCGGAACAAGCCGCTTCGGACCTGAGTTATTCCCCCCAGACGAAGGCCAATTGTAAGCAAAGGGACATCATGCGCTCCAAATTCCTCGCCGCCGCTGCGCTCACGGCGCTCGTTACGACCAGCGCCTGCACCACCGATCCGGAAACCGGCCAGCGCCGCATCTCGTCGACCGCGATCGGCGGCATCGGCGGCGCGCTCGGCGGCTATCTGCTCGGCGACCTCGTCGGCGGCCGCAACGATCGTACCGCCAAGATCCTGGGCGCCGGCATCGGCGGCCTCGCGGGGGCCGGCATCGGCGCGTACATGGACAAGCAGGAACGCGATCTGCGCGCCCGCACCGCCGGCACCGACGTGCAGGTCACGCGCGAAGGCGACAATCTGATCCTCAACATCCCGTCGGGCATCACCTTCGGCTACAACAGCGCCGCGGTGCAGCCGCAGTTCCAGCGCACGCTCGATCAGGTTGCCGACACGCTGTCGCAGTACAACCAGACCTTCGTCGACGTGTACGGCTTCACCGATTCGACCGGCTCGGAATCGTACAACCAGCAGCTGTCGGAACGCCGCGCCGTGTCGGTCGCCGACTATCTGGCCGCGCATGGGGTGCAGGCCGCCCGCATCGGTACGCGCGGCTTCGGCGAAAGCAACCCGGTCGCCTCGAACGACACCGAAGCCGGCCGCGCTGCCAACCGTCGTGTCGAGATCAAGATCGTGCCGATCTCGCAGAACGACCTGCGTCAGTAAGACGCCTCTGCCCGCCGGTGCCATCGGTGCCGGCGGGGTTTTGCGCGAAGGCGCTCGCGCTGCGGCACCGATTTGGTTCGCGCGAAGACGCGAAGACGCCAAGAGGTGCCCGCCTATGGCACCGTCAGGTGCCCCTCATGACATGAGAAGCAGGCTGCGCCGACCTAACGCACACCGCCTCTGCGCCCTCCGCGCCTCTGCGCGCACCATCCCTGCAACAGACCAACGCGGCCCCACAGCGCGACCTCTTCGCGTCTTAGCGGCTTCGCGCGAACCCGCTTACCGCCGGTCGCGAAAGAAGGCCCGCAGCAGCGCTGCCGCCTCCGCCTCGCCGATGCCGCCGTACACCTCTGGCCGATGATGCACGGTGGGTTGCGAGAACAACCGCGGCCCGTGTTCGATCGCCCCGCCCTTGGGGTCGCTTGCACCATAATAGAGCCGCCCGATCCGGGCATGCGCGATCGCCCCTGCACACATCGCGCAGGGCTCCAGCGTCACCCACAGATCCGTCTCTTCCAGCCGCTCGCGGCCCAGCCGCGCCGCGGCCTCGCGGATCACGCGCATTTCGGCATGGGCGGTGGGATCGCACAGCGCGCGCGGTGCATTGGCCGCCTCGGCGATCACCTCGCCGCGCCACAGCAGCACCGCCCCCACCGGCACCTCGCCGGCCGCGGCGGCGGCGGCGGCCGCGTCGAGAGCGCGTCGCATGGGGGGCGGCAGGGGAAACATCTCTCCCTCCTGCCCCCGATCCCCGATTCGCGAAAGCGCCCCTTATTGGGCGTTGCCCGGCCGTTCGACGTTGACGGTCGGCACCTCGACCGTCTTCTTCTCGGTGCCGACGCTGACGCGCGCGACGTCGGCCTTAAACTGCGGCGCCTGCACCAGGGCCGGGCGCGTCTGATCGATATTGATGAAGCCGAAATACATCAGCGCCACGACGATAAGCGCGATAACCCCGAGCAATGCCAGCAACGTGCGCATGTGAACCGTCCCCTGTTCGTGACCTTTACGATGGCGTAACAACGCCGCGTGTCCGAGTCCGTTGCACCCGGCGTGCGACGGTGCGCGGATCGCCCCATGGTTGACGGATCGCCGCGAAGCCGCTAGTGGCGCCGGCTTTCCGGGCAACCGAATTCAGGATTTAAAGCCATGTCGCGCATTTGCGAGCTGACCGGCAAGGGCCGGCAGGTGGGTCACAACGTTTCCCACGCCAACAACAAGACCAAGCGCACGTTCCTGCCGAACCTGCAGAACGTCACGCTGATGTCTGATTCGCTCGAGAAGAGCGTGCGCCTGCGCGTGTCGACCCACGGCCTGCGCTCGGTCGAGCACAATGGCGGTCTCGACAACTGGCTGGTGAAGACCGGTGACGACAAGCTGTCGCTGCGCTGCCGCCGCCTGAAGCGCGAAATCGTCAAGAAGCTGTCGGCGACCGCCGCCGCCGCGTAAGCGGCCGACAGCGCCGTCCGTTTCCGGCTTGCCAAGGCCCGCTGCTCCCCCGGAGCGGCGGGCTTTTGGCGTTGGTGATGGCGGCGCGAACAGCCCGGGCCGGGCGCGGTCCGTCAGCGCGAATCGAGCCGGAATTTGAGCAGCAGCGTCCGCTGCAAGGGCAATTGGTTGTCGTCGGATACCAGCCAGACGATCGTCGCGCCATGTTCGATTGTCGTCGCGACGCCTTCGAAATTGTCGTGAATCAGCGGCGAATCGAGCGTCGCGAGCAACTCCCCGCGCGCCACGCTGCCCGCGCGAATCGCCGACGCCGGCACCAGCGACAGGCGATTGCTGAACCGAAAGGGCAGCCGGAACGCCCGATCGAGCACCAGCAGGTCGCCGTTGGGCAAGGCGGTCGCATCTGCGGGGTCGTATCGCCCATAGGGCATATAGGCGAAATAGATCGGCCGCGTGCGGATCGGATCACCGGGGAAGAGTAACGCAGTGCGGCTGTGCAGCCGTTCCGCCTCCGCGCCCGTCCAATGCGCCGGCGGGACATGGGCATCCTCGCTGATCGTCACGAATCGTCCGTCCGGCAGGCGCGCGAGCGATTCGGGGCCGCCATTGATCGGCCAGCGCGCCATCTCAGGCGGCGTGCCCTGTGCCTCGGCGCGCGCAAAACCGGGAGCGTAGCGCCAGATGGCGTTATAGCGCTCATACCCCACCCAGATCTGCCCCGTCGCCGGATCGGCCGCCATCGATTCGGTGTCGCGGTCGCGCTTCTCCCAGCCCGTGCCCGGTCCCTGCGGCAGGTTCTGAAACTGCACGCCATGCGGCCGCCAGTCCGCGCCCATCGTGAAGGCGACGATATTGCCGCCATCGCTGAGCAGCGTGAATCGGTCGCCGTTCGGCTGTCGCTCCACCCGCAGCGACGAATAGCCGCCGAACGCCGGATCGCGGCTGCGCAGCTCGGCACCGCCCAGATAGGTCAGCGATCCCAGCCGCCGGCGCGACGGATCGGCGGGGTCCAGATCGACGCGCCGCGCGGTCAGTTCGGGGTGCCGCCCCAACAGCGGCAGGCGTTCTTCCCCCGCCCAGCCGGGGACGATCAGCAACACCGCCAGGATGACGAACAGCACACGCATGCCGCGCCTCATAGGGTGCGGAACGGCAGGCGGCACCCTTGCTCTGCCTGAACGGACGATAACGGGCGCATTCAGGGTCGGGTCAACGCGACTCGGGCAAAAGACATCCATCGACGACGGGCAGGTGCCCCCCGCATCGCCGTCGAAACGGACAGATTACGGACGGGAGAAGACCCATGCTGAAGACCCTGAGCCTCGCCGGTGCCGCGCTCGCCATGACCGCCTCGGCCCTTGTGCCGGTTAGCGCCGCCTCGGCGCAGCGCGGCTATTACGGCGGTTACGATCGCGGCTACGCCTATGACCGCGGCTATCGTGACGATCGCGTCTATCGCGGCGACCGTGGCTATTACCGCGACCGCGGCTACGCCCGCCGCTGCAACGACGGCACCACCGGTACGGTGCTCGGTGCGATCGCCGGTGGCCTGCTCGGCCGCACGATCGACACTCGCGGCGACCGCACGCTCGGCACCGTCCTCGGCGCCGGTGCGGGTGCCCTCGCCGGCCGCGCGGTCGAGCGCTCGGATCGCCCCGGCTATTGCCGGTAAGCGTTAAGCCCCGCGTAGCGTAACGGGGTGCGAGGCCCGGTCTTCCTTCGGGAAGGCCGGGCCTTGTGTTGTGTGCGAGATTCGTGACCTCGCCCCGCCCACGCCGTCACCCCGGACTTGGTCCGGGGTCCACTTCGCGGCGAGGGGGAAGGCAAGAGGCTCGGGCGCTCCCCCGCGGCCCGGTGGCCCCCGGAACGAGTCCGGGGTGACGGAGCGTTTTCGGGAAACGACACCCACCAATCAGGACGCCGGCAAAGCCGTCGTCGGACGGGTTCGCCCTTGGCGACCCGCCGGCCGTGCCGATGCGTACGCGCCTGGCGCGCATCGGGGCGTAGCCTGGGCTACGCCCCTCGCATCGTCAGTACATATGTTGACCGCCGTTCAGGCTCAGCGTCGATCCCGTCACGAAGCCCGCATCTTCCGAACACAGGAAGGCGACGCCGCGCGCGATTTCGCTGGCTTGGCCCAGGCGACCGACCGGGATCTTGGCGACGATCTTCTCCAGCACGTCGCTCGGCACCGCCGCCACCATATCGGTGTCGATATAGCCCGGCGCGATCGCGTTCACCGTCACGCCGGCGCGCGCGCCTTCCTGCGCCAATGCCTTGGTAAAGCCGTGGATACCGCTCTTCGCCGCGGCGTAGTTCACCTGGCCGTACTGGCCTGCCTGACCGTTGATCGAACCGATGTTGACGATCCGCCCCCACTTGCGCTCGCGCATGCCGGGGAACGTCGCCTTCGCCATGTTGAAGCAACCGCCCAGGTTGGTGTCCATGACCTCTTTCCACATCTGGTAGGTCATCTTCAGGATCGTGCCGTCGCGCGTGATGCCCGCATTGTTGACGACGATGTCGACGGGCCCCAGGTCCGCCGCGACCTTCGCACAGCCCTCTTGGCAGGCGTCGTGATCCGCGACGTCCCATTTGTAGGCGGCGATGCCCGTCCGCTCGGTGAACTCGCGCGCCCGTTCGTCATTGCCCGCATAATTGGCGGCGACGGTGATGCCGGCCTCTTTCAGGGCAAGGCTGATCGCCTCGCCGATGCCACGCGTACCACCGGTGACGATCGCTACTCTGGCCATTCCAACCTCTCCCGTTAGACGTTCGGTGGGACGCTAGGCGGGCGCCCGGACGGTGGCAATGGCGGAACCGGGGCCGGACCGGTATTTCCATATTTCGTTACGGAATCCAGCCTTGCAGCTCGCGGTGGAGCAACGTCCGCAGCATCGCCATCCCCGGCGCGCCATCGTTCAAACAGGGCAGATAGGCGAAGTCCGTCCCGCCCGCCGCAATGAAGCTTTCGCGCCCGCGGATCGCCAGTTCCTCCAGCGTTTCGAGGCAATCGGCGGAAAAGCCTGGCGCCACCACCGCGACCTTGCGCACCCCTTGCGCGGGCAGCGCCTCCAGCGTCTCGTCGGTCGCCGGCCCCAGCCATTTCGCCGGACCGAAGCGCGACTGGAAGGCAATGGTAAGCTCGCGATTCAAGGCCTCGGACAGCAACCGCGCGGTCTTCTGGCAGTGGCAGTGATAGGGGTCGCCCAGCTCCAGCGTCCGCTTCGGCATGCCGTGGAAGCTGGCGACGATCCGCTCGGGCACGAAATCGAGGCTCGCGAGCTGCGATTCGATGCTCGCCTTCAGCGCGGCGATATAGGCGGGGTCGTCGTGATACGGCGGCAGCGTGCGGATCGCCGGCTGCCAGCGCATGCCTGCCAGCGCGGCGAAGGCCTTGTCGTTGGCGGTCGCGGTCGTGGCGGCGCAATATTGCGGATACAGCGGCGCGATCAGGATGCGCTCGCACCCGGCATCCTTGAGTGCGGCCAGCCGGTCAGCGATCGCCGGATTGCCGTAGCGCATCGCATAATCAACGATCACGCCCTCGCCGAACGCGTCCGTCAGCGCCTGTGCCTGCCGACGCGTGATCGCGGCGAGCGGCGACCCTTCATCGCTCCACACCAGGCCATAGGCATGGGCGGACTTCTTCGGGCGGGTGTTGAGGATGATGCCGCGGAGGATCGGCTGCCACGCGATCGCCGGGATTTCGACGACGCGCCGATCGGACAGGAATTCGCCCAGATAGCGTTTCACCGATTTCGGATCGGGCGCATCGGGCGTGCCGAGATTGGTGAGCAATACCCCGATCTTGCGGGGCGGGATCGCGGGATGGCCGGCGGGAATCGTCATGACACCGGCTGTAGCGGCAGTGTGCGCAGTCGCCTACCGGTCGCGGAGAAGACGGCATTGGCGATCGCGGGCGCGACGGCAGGCACGCCGAGCTCGCCAACCCCGCCCGGCGCCTCGCCCGATGCGATCAGTTCGACGACGATGTCGGGACTGTCGACGAGCCGCGGGAGGTTGAGCCCCGCAAAGCCGCGTGCGCGCGTCCGCCCCTTCGCGATACCGGTTGACGCGCCCAGTGCCTGCGCCATGCCGAAGATCAGGCCGCCTTCGATCTGCTGTCGAACGAGGTCGGGATTGACGATCCGCCCGCAATCCACCGCCGCGACGAGGCGGTCGACGCGGATTCGCCCGCCATCCTCCGCCGACACCTCCGCCAGCACCGCGATGCGACTGCCGCGAAAGGCATGTGCGGCGATGCCCTGCCCCGATCCGTCGGCGCCACCATCCCAGCCGCCCAGCGCCGCCACCGTCGTCAGGCAGCGCGCCAGCCGCGGCTCGCCGCCCAGCATGCCGATCCGGTAGGATAACGGTTCGGTGCCCGCGACATGCGCCAGCTCGTCGATGAAGCATTCGGTGAAGAAGGCGGTGTAGCCGTGCGCGCCGCCGCGCAGATGCCCGGTCTCGATGCCGATGTCGGCCGGATGATGCGCGATGGCATAGGCCGGGATGCGATAGACCGGCGTCGCGCCCGCCACCGCATAGGGATCGCCGCGCCCCAGCAGCGCGCCCGCGCCGGGCAGCAGCCGCCGGGCAAGCGCATGGCCCGTCGCCGGCGCCGCGATCGCTGCGTCCCAGGCGGCGATGGCGCCGTTGCTCGACAAGCGCGCGCGCAACGTCGCGCGGGCGGGCGGGCGAAAGCGATCGTGCAGCGTCTCTTCGCCCCGCGACCAGACGAGATTGACCGGACGCTTCAGCTGCATCGTCAGCAACGCCGCCTGTTCGGCGATCACCGTCTCCAGCCGCGCACCGAAGTCGCCGCCCGACAGCGTGCGGTGGATCACCACCGCCCCCGGCGACAGACCCGCCACGCGCGCCGCCGCCGCCCGCGCCGCCGCGGGGGCCGCGGTGGGCAGCCACAGCTCCAGCCGCCCGTCGCGATACGCCGCTGCCGCGCTCGCGGTCTCCAGCGCGGCATGCACGCCCGGCCCGACGCGATAGTCCGCCGACACGACGCCACCGCCCTCCAGCAACCGCGCCGGGTCGCCGGTCGCGGCCATGGTCTGCCCCGGTGCCGCCAGCGCCTCGGTCAGCGCGCGGTCGATCCCGGCATCGTCGGCGAGCGGCGTGTCGCTCGCGAAGCGCGGCGCGAGCGCCTCCAGCGCGCGATTCGCCGCCCACCATGTCGTCGCGACCGCCGCCACCCATTTGGGGTTCTCAACCACCGCCAGCACGCCGCGGATGCGATCCGCCGCGGCGCGGTCGACCGCGACTAGCCGCGCATCACCGATCGGCCCCTGCCGGATCGCGGCATGCACCATATCGGGCAAGCGGATATCCCCCGCAAAGCTGGCCGACCCATCGACCTTCGCGGGTACGTCGATCCGCGGCACCGCTTGTCCCGCCAGCTTGCCCGCACCCGCAACGCCGACCGGCAACGGGCTGGGCACGCGTTCGCGCACCGCCTCCGCCGCCAGCGCCGCAAAGCGCAGCCGGTCGCGGCCGTGGACGATGAAGCCCGCCTCCGCGCTGCAATCGGTCCAGGTGACGCCCCAGCGTCGTGCCGCCGCCTTGCACAGCAGCGCCCGCGCGGTCGCGCCCGCGGTGCGCGCATCGTCCTCGAACATGCGAAGACTGGTCGATCCGCCGGTCAGCATCGCGTCGCTGCGCTGCGCATAGCTGTCGTAGAGATGCTGCGGCAGCCGCGCGAGCGTGCCTTCGAACAGTGATTCGAGCGCCAGCGGGTTGGCATAAAGCGGGTTGATCGGCGCCGCCTCGACGCCGACCGTCCGCCAGTCGGCCCCCAGTTCGTCGGCCACCACCTGCGCCAGCGCGGTATAGACGCCCTGCCCGTGCTCCAGCTGCGGCACCGCGACGGTGACATGGCCGTCGTCGCCGATCTTCAGCCATGCGCCGAACGCGGTCTCGCCGGGTGCCGTCGCGAGGTTCGGGGCATAAGCGCGCGGCCACAGCCCCCAGGCGACGACCAGCCCGACGCCCGCGCCTCCCGCGACGATCACCTTGCGCCTGCTGATCCCTGCCATGCAGCGGCTCTACCGGGGCCGTGCGGCGGGCGGAAGCGGGTTGATGGCGGGCGCCCCTCCTGAAATCGGGAGGGGCGCCCGTCGCTTAGATCGCGTCGAGCGCCTGCGCGAAGTCCGCGATCAGATCGTCGGCATCCTCGACGCCGATCGAGATGCGCACCAGGCTGTCGGTGATCCCCAGCGCGTCCTTGCGCTCCTGCGGCACCGACAGGTGGGTCATCGCCGCCGGATGGCTCGCCAGCGTCTCGGTGCCGCCCAGCGACACGGCGAGCTTGGCGATGCGCAGCGCATCGAGGAAGCGGAACGCCTCCGCCTCGCCGCCCTTCAGGATCAGCGAGAAGGTGGAGCCGGCGCCCGAGCAATGGCGGCGATAGATGTCCGCCTGCCGCTCCTGCCCAGGCTCGTCGCCGAAGAAGCCCAGATAGCCGACGCGCTCGACCTTCGGATGCGTGCGCAGATAGGCGCAGACCTTGGCGGCATTCTCGCCCGCGCGGCTCATGCGCAGTTCCAGCGTTTCCAGCGACCGCAGCAGCATCCACGCGGTGTTGGGATCGCAGATCGTGCCGATCGTGTTGCGCATCGAACGGATCGTGTTGATGTGCGCCTTCGATCCCAGCACGCCGCCCGCGACCAGATCGCTATGGCCGCCGGCATATTTGGTGAGGCTGTACACCACGATATCCGCCCCGTGCCGCAGCGGCTGCTGCCACAACGGCCCCAGGAAGGTATTGTCGATCGCGATCGGCGGCTTCTCCGCCGCATCGGCGAAGATCGCGTCGCGGCTCGCCGCCACCGCCTCGATATCGACCAGCGCGTTTGTCGGGTTCGCCGGGCTTTCGAGATAGATCAGCGCGACGTTGCCGGTCGCCGCCTCGGTCAGTACCGCGTCGATCTCCTCGCGTGTCGCACCCGCCGGGAAGTCGAGCCACTTCACCCCGAACTTGCCGAGGATGCGGCCGATCAGCGTCTCGGTCGCGGCATAGAGCGGGCCCGAATGGACGATCGTGTCGCCGGGCTTGGTCATCGCGAGGAACAGCGTCGCGATGGCCGACATGCCGCTCGAAAAGGCAAGCGCGTCCTCTGCCTCGTCCCAGATCGCCAGGCGATCCTCCAGGATTTCCTGGTTCGGGCCGTTGAAGCGCGAATAGACGAGGCCGTCGGCGCCGCCCGGACGCTTGCCGGTCACGCCCTCGAAATGGCGCTTGCCCGCTGCGGCATTGGGGAAAACGAAGGTCGAGGTTAGGAAGATCGGCGGCTTCAGCGCGCCTTCGGACAAGGCCGGGTCGAAGCCGTGGCCCATCATCATCGTCGACGGCTTCAGCTTGCGGTCACCGATCGTCTGCGGCGTGTTGGCGGGCAGATTGCCCCCGACGCCGGTGATCTGTGCTTCATCGGGCATGATACTCTCCTTTGCCACAGAGCATAGCGCCGACTGGTAACGTTGGATACTAGTATGCCGAAGGGTCTATCGCCTGCATTCGTCATCCCGGCGCACGCCGGGATCCATGGAGACGATGCCGCCGGTGGGACAGGAACCGCGTGCCGTTCGCGTCCATGGATTCCGGCGTGCGCCGGAATGACGAGGAAGGTTACGCAGGCAATCCGATCAAACTGATCTGCCGCCCGTAATCCGGCTCGCCCTTATGCGTCGCGCGGCGGTAGCTGTAGAAGCGGTCGGACTGCGCATAGGTATCCAGCCCCAGCGCCTCGATCCGCGCCAGCCCCGCAGCAGCGAGTCGATGCGTCACATAGGCCTCGAGGTCGAACTGGTAGCGCTCGTCCCGACCGCTCGCGAAGAAGCGCTCATTCTCCGGATCGACTGCCGTGAAACGCGCGAGGAACCCCTCGTCCACCTCGTACGAGGCGCGCGCGATGCACGGGCCGATCGCGGCGGCGATCCGATCGCGCCGCGCCCCGATCTTCTCCATCGCGGCGATCGTCGCATCGGTGACGCCGGCCAGCGCCCCCTTCCACCCGGCATGCGCCGCGCCGACCACGCCCGCCTGCGCATCCGCGAACAGCACCGGCGCGCAATCCGCGGTCAGGATGCCGAGCAGCAATCCCGGCCGGTCGGTGACGAGCGCGTCGGCATGCGGGCGCTCGGCATCGGGATAGGCGGCGTTGACGCGTACCACGTCCGCCGAATGGACCTGATACAGCGATGCGAGCGGCGCACCGGGCAATACTGCCGCCGCCGCCCGCCGCCGATTCTCCGCAATCGCCACGGGATCGTCCTGCGATCCAAGGCCGACGTTCAGGCCCGCGACCACCCCCTGCGACACGCCGCCGCGCCGCCCGAGAAAACCGTGCGGCACATCGCCGAGCCCGCGGGCGCGGATCACCTCGACGTCGCTCACAGGCCCAGCCGCATCAGATGATCCTCGTCGGCGTGATTGCCGACCATGAAGGTGTAGCGGCCGACGTCCGCGAAGCCATAGCGTTCGTAGAAGCGACGGGCGCGATGATTGTCGACGTACACCGACAGGAACAGCTCGCGCGCGCCACGATCGCGCGCGGTGGCGATCACCCAGTCCATCATCCGCCCGGCAAGCCCGCTGCCCTGCTGGTCGGCGGTAAGGTACAGCTGGCGCAGTTCGATCATCGGGCCGGTCGGCGTCACCGGCAGCCCATGCGGCCCCAGCTTGGCAAAGCCGACCGCACGGCCCTCCTCCTCGGCGAGCAGGAAGGTGAAGGCGGGGTCTGCCAGCTCGCGCCGCCACGCGGGAACCGTCATGCCGTCGAGAAAGGCGGCAAGATCAGCCGGGTCGTACAAATGCCCGAAGGTCGCGGTGAAGCTTTGGGCGAACAGCGCGGCGATCGCCTCCGCATCGGCCACCGTGGGGGTGCGTAGCGTCGCGGTCATGCGCCGAATGCCGCCGGCACCGGCCAGTCTGCGCGCGTCACCGCCAGCGCGCGGAACAGCGTCCCCATATCGCTCATCAACCGCGCGCGATCGGCCAGGATCGCCTCCGCTTTGTCCGGCGTCGCCCGTGCCAGCGCCGTGGCGCGCGTGTCGATGCCGAGCCCCCCCAGCAGATCGCGCTGCGAGATCGGCCCCCAGGCGACCGCACCCGCCCCCTGCGCCGCGGCGGCGAGCGTGGTGAAATCGACATGCGCGCTGAGATCGAGCGTGCCCGGCGTGTCGAACGGATTGGCGAAGCCATGGCCGCGCACCGCCTGCAACGTGTCGCCGAGCGCCGGGCCTTCATACCCGTAATCGATCGCCAACATCGCCCCACCCTGTGCGGCGATGCGGCGGGCAAGCGCGGTCATCACCGTGACGCTGGCGGGCGAAATTTCCAGCACCGACCCGGCGGGGGCATCGCGCAGCGGTTCGGGCAGCACCTCCGGCGGCACGGGCTTGCCCGCGATGGGGAGAAACAGCGTGTCCTGGCAGGCGACCAGCCGCTCGTGCCAGCCGTCTGCGCGGCGGATCAGCTGGCGGATCGGCAGCGCATCGAAGAATTCGTTGGCGACGACGATCAGGGCTTCGGTCGTCGGCAGGCTGTTGACCGAATCGTGGAAGGTCGCACCCGGCACCGCGGCGGCCTGCAGCGCGCGCAGCCGCGGGCTGGTCTCGACGAAATGAACGGGCGGTTCGAACCCCGCCTTCGCCATCGCGCGCCGGGCATCGGCGGCGAGCGTGCCCCGGCCCGGCCCCAGCTCGACCCACGCCGCCGCCGGCCTCCCTGCGCGGTCCCACAGGTCGGCGCACCACAGGCCGATCAGCTCGCCGAACATCTGGCTGATCTCGGGCGCGGTCACGAAGTCGCCGCCCGCACCGATCGCCTCCTGCGTGGCATAATACTGAGCGTTGGCGGCGGCCATGAACTGCGACACCGGCATCGGCCCCGCCAGCGTGATCGCGCGGGCGAGCCGGTCGGGCAGCGGAGCGTCGGGGGTATCGGTCACGTCGGTCACATGCGGCAGATGCCGTGGCCGGGCGGTGGGCGCAAGGCTCCTTCCAGTCCTCCCCCGCCAGGGGGAGGGGGACCGTTCGGCGCTAGCCGAATGGTGGAGGGGGAGGTAGGCGACGCAGTTTATAACGGCGTGCGCCGCTTCCCTCCCCCTCCGTCAGCGCTGTCGCGCTGCCACCTCCCCCTGGCGGGGGAGGACTTTCGTCAGGCCACGCTCTCCGTCCCCGCGATCGGTTCCACCCGCGTGCGGCGGCCCTTGGCGGTCAGCACCAGATATAGCCCGCCCGCGATCATCGGCACGCACAGCCACTGGCCCATGTGGATGCCCGTCGCCTCGATGAAGGTGCCGTGGAACTGCGGGTCTGGCTCGCGGAAGAATTCCACGATGAACCGCGCGATGCCATAGCCCAGCACGAACAGCCCGACGAGCTTGCCCGGCTGGTAGCGCGCCTTGGTGCGCCAGAAGGCGAACCACAGGACGGCGAACAGGATGATCCCCTCCATCCCCGCTTCGTACAGCTGGCTGGGATGGCGCGCCGGCTCGGGGATGCCGAAGGGCACGGTGCGTTCGAACACGATCGCCCAGGGTACATCGGCGGGCTTGCCCCACAATTCGCCGTTCACGAAATTGGCGAGCCGGCCGAAGAACAGGCCGAAGGGCACGCAGCAGGCGAGGTAATCGTGGACGCGCAGCCAGTCGAGCTTGTGCTTGCGCGCGAACAGGATGATCCCCAGCGACGTCCCGATGACGCCGCCGTGGAAGCTCATGCCGCCGTCCCACAGCCGCAGGATGCGCACCGGATGCAGCAGCATCTCGGGCGCGTAGAACAGCACATAGCCGATCCGCCCGCCCAGGATGATCCCCAGCGTCGCGTAGAAGACGAGGTCGTCGGCATGGCGCCGCGCCATCGGCGCCCCCGGCTGGGCGAGCAGCTTCAGCAGATACCACCAGCCGAGCAAGATGCCGCCGATATAGGCAAGGCTGTACCAGCGCAGCGGAATACTGCTGTGGGGGAACACCATGGGATCAAGTCCCAAATCGGCGAAGCGGATATGGCCACCCCCGGAACCCACCAGCGGATCGGCGAGTGGGGCGGCGGCGGCGAGCAACGGCAGGATCAAGGCTTTCCCCCTGGGTTTCGCCCCTGCATAGTGGGGCAAAGGCACAAGACCAAGCGGAGAGCATGCATGCGGACGACCCTCGACGAGCGGATGGACGCCACGATGGCGGCACTGACCGGGCCGGGGGGCATGCTGGCGCTGGGCGAGGCGGAGCGCGGCGGGCGCCGCTATCCGATCATCGCCGCCGCACCGCCCGCCTTGCCGCACTATTTCGCGCATTATTGCCACGAGCATGCCGACAAGACTTTCCTCGTCGCCGGCGACGAACGGCTGACCTTCGCTGCCGTCTATGCCGCCGCGCGCACGGTCGCCGGCGCCCTCGTCGCCACGCACCGCGTCGCCAAGGGCGACCGGGTCGGCATCGCCATGCGCAATTCGCCGTCGTGGATCGTGCTCTACATGGGCATATTGATGGCGGGCGGCGTCGCCACCCTGCTCAACGGCTGGTGGCAGGCGGAGGAACTGGCCGCGGCGATCGACGAGGTGGAGGCGCGCCTCGTGTTCGCCGATGGCCCGCGCGCGCAGCGCCTGGCCGGATCGTCGGCGCAGGTGGTGGCGATCGACGACACGCTGCCGCTCGCCGAAGCGCTGGGCGCGATCACCGCGGCGGGTGGCGGAGATGCCGCGTTGCCCGATGTCGCCGGCACCGACCATGCGACGATCCTGTTCACCTCCGGATCGACCGGCCGGTCGAAGGGCGCGATCGCCGATCACCGCGGCGTGGTGCAGGGCACGTTCAACTATCTGGCGCAGGCGCTGATGATGCTCGGCCTCGCGACGCAGGACGGCAATCCGCCGACCGAACAGCCCTCCACGCTGCTGACGTTGCCGCTGTTCCACGTCACCGCCGAAGTGCCGGTGATGCTGCAGAGCTTCGCCATGGGACGCAAGCTCGTCCTGATGCGCAAATGGGACGCGGTCGAGGCGATGCGCCTCATTCAGGCGGAGCGGATCAGTTATTTCGTCGGCGTGCCGCTGATGAGCTTCGAAATCCTGACCCATCCCGATCGCGCCTCCTACGACCTCTCCACCGTCACCGATTTCGCCGCGGGCGGCGCGCCGCGCCCGGTCGAGCATGTCCGCCGCATCGATGCGGAGATGGGCGGATCGGCGCCGCTGATCGGCTATGGCCTGACCGAGACGAACGGCATCGGCACCGGCAATTGGCGCAGCAACTATCTCGCCAAGCCCGACAGCGCCGGGCGCCCATCGGCCCCGTTGGTCGAGCTCGCGATCCTCGATGACGACGGCGCGCCAGTGCCGCAGGGCGCGCGTGGCGAGATCGCGATCCGCTCGATCGCCAACTTCCTCGGTTATTGGAACCGGCCGGAGGCGACCGCGGCGTGCATGACCGCCGACGGATATTTCCGCACCGGCGACATCGGCTATCTCGATGCGGACGGCTATCTCTTCATCGTCGATCGCGCCAAGGACATCGTGATCCGCGGCGGCGAGAATATCGCCTGCCAGGAAGTCGAAGCCGCGCTCTACGCCCATCCCGACGTCGCGGAGGCCGCGGTGTTCGGCCTGCCCGACGACCGCTTCGGCGAGGTGCCGGGCGCGGTGGTGCATCTGCGCGGCGAACCGGCGCTCGATCAGGCGACGCTACAGGCCTTCCTCGCCGACCATATCGCCGCCTTTAAAGTGCCCGCACGCATCTGGGTCTCCACGGTCGCCCTGCCACGACTGGGCACGGAAAAGATCGACAAGGTATCGCTCCGCAACACCTATCGCGCGATTGCGGCGGCGGGCTGAGGCCAGCACCACATCGTCATTGATGGGCGATGTCCGTGGGATGAACGCGGACACACTTCCCTCGTCATTCCGGCGCACGCCGGAATCCATGGTCACGGCGCGACCCGCAGCTTGCACCCCACGGCTGTTCCGCATCCATGGATCCCGGCGTCCGCCGGGATGACGAAGGTAGAGAGCCGCACACCGCACCACCCCACGCTTGCCCCTGTGCCGCATTGCGGCAAAAAGGGCGGATGCCCGTGTTCACCCCCATCCCGCACGACGCCGTCGTCGCCGCCATCCTGACCCTGCGCGATGCGATCGCCGCCGGTGACTGGCGCCCCGACACGATCGTCGGCATCGGCCGCGGCGGCCTGGTGCCGGCCGTCTACCTCAGCCATGCGATCGACGCGCCGATGCGCTCGATCGACCTGTCCGCCCGCGACAGTGATGCGGTGACGCAGGCGGGCCTTGCCGCTCTTGCCGCCCGGTCCCGCGCGGGCGAGCGCCTGCTGTTCCTCGACGACATCAACGATTCGGGTCGCACCATCGCCTTCGTCCGCGCCGCGCTCGCCGCGGCGGACGGCGATGCCGCCAATGTCCGCTTCGCGACGCTGGTCGACAACAGCCGCTCGGCCGAACGCGTCGAGTTCGCCGCGCGCACCATCGATCGCGATGTCGTCAAGGACTGGTTCGTCTTCCCATGGGAAGCCGTCGCGTCCAGCGAAGCGATCGCCGCGGATGCGGCGGAAGTGCCGGACCGGATCGCCTGATCCGCCCGCGCAACCCGCAACGCCCGCGATGACGATCCTCGCCGCCATCCTGCCGATCTTCGTGCTGATCCTGGCGGGCTTCGCCTTCGCCCGGCTGCGCGGCCTGGACGCGGGCGCGGTCAGCATCCTCAACACCTATGTCGTCTGGCTGGCGCTGCCCGCCTTGCTGTTCGATTTCGTGGCGGAGGCGGATTGGGCGACGCTCGCGCAGCCGCGCTTCACCCTGGTGTTCGCGATCGGCATGGTCGCGACCTTCGCGCTGTCCTATTGGGCCACCCCGCGCGTCGCCGGCCTGCCCCGCAGCATGGCACGCCGCTCGCTCGATGCGCTGACCGCCAGTTTTTCCAACTGTGCCTATATGGGCATCCCGATCGCGCATGGCCTGTTAGGGCCGGAGGGCCTCGCCGCCGCGGTGATCGCCGCGCTGCTGACCAGCTGTGCGTTGTTCGCCTTTTCGCTGGTGCTGGTCGAGGTCGATCTCGACGGCAAAGGGCTGCGGATCGCGACGATCGCGCGGGTCTTCGGATCGGTATTGCGAAACCCGATCGTCGCCGCGCCGGTCGCGGGCGCGCTGTTCGCCCTGACCGGCCTCGGCCTGCCGACCCCGGCCGCGACCGTCCTAAAGATGCTGGGCGGATCGGCGACCCCGGTCGCGCTGGTGACGATCGGCATGTTCCTCGCGCAGCGGCGGGGAACGGGCGAGCCCGCCGAACTGGGCTTCGCGGTCGTCGCCAAGCTGGTGGTGCAACCGCTCGTCACGCTGGCCGCGCTGTGGCTGCTGCCCCTCCCCAAGCCCTATGCCGCCGCCGCGCTGATCGTCGCCGCGCTGCCGACCGGCACCGGCCCGTTCATGGTCGCCGAACTCTACGCGCAAGAGGTGACGCTGGCCGCCCGCGCGATCCTGATATCGACGATTCTATCACTGGTCACGGTGACGGCCGTGGCCTGGTGGGTGCTGTAAGCCGCCCATCGCGCCGCGGACCCTTGGCATCAATCCTCCCCCGCCAGGGGGGAGGTGGCAGCGCGCCAGCGCTGACGGAGGGGGAGGATACGGCGCGCGTCGTATATGCCGAAGCCCCCTCCCGCTTTAGGGCCGATCGACATTCACCGTCGTGATGGATTTTCCGACGAGGAGAAAGACATGAAGAAATAAGAGTTTTGTTCGCGCGGAGGCGCGGAGGACGCAGAGATGTCACGCGCGCGGCGACGCTTCGCCTTGACCTCGTCCGAGATAGAGAGGCCGCTCGCGCGGCAAACGCGACACCTCTGCGTCCTCCGCACCTCCGCGCGAACCGTCTTATCTTCACCTCGTCGTATCTTGGCGTGAATGAATGTCGATCGGTCCTAGCAAGGAAGGAACGACCTTACCCGTCGCTCGCCCGCTCGATATCCGCGCCCACCGCCGACAGCTTCTCCTCCAGCCGCTCATAACCACGGTCGAGGTGATAGACGCGCGCGACCGCGGTTTCGCCCTCCGCCGCCAAGCCGGCGAGGATCAGGCTCATCGAGGCGCGCAGGTCGGTCGCCATCACCGGCGCGCCGACCAGGCGATCGACGCCCTTCACCACCGCGGTGCGGCCGTGAACCTGGATGTCCGCGCCCATCCGCGCCAGCTCGGGCACGTGCATGTAGCGGTTTTCAAAGATCGTCTCGGTCAGCACGCTGGCGCCGTCCGCCTTGCACAGCATCGCCATGAACTGCGCCTGCATGTCGGTCGCAAAGCCGGGATAGGGCGCGGTCGACAGCGTCACCGGGCCGAGCGGACCCGATGCTTCCACCTTCACCCCGTCGCGCGTCTCGGTCACCGTCACGCCCGCCTCGCGCAGGCCGTCGATCGTCGCCTGCATGTCGCCGGCATTCGCGCCGACCAGCTCCAGGCTGCCGCCGGTGATCGCCGCGGCGCAGGCATAGCTGCCCGCCTCGATCCGGTCGGGCATGACGGCATAGGTCGCGCCGTGCAGCCGGTCGACGCCCTCGATCTCCAGCGTATCGGTGCCGATGCCGTCGATCCGCGCGCCCATTGCGGTGAGGCAGTTGCACAGGTCGACGATCTCGGGCTCGCGCGCCGCATTCTCGATCACGCTGGTGCCCTTCGCCAGCACGGCGGCCATCACGACATTCTCGGTCGCGCCGACCGACACGACAGGGAAGCGATAGCGCCCGCCCGACAGGCGCCCGCCGGGCGCGGTCGCCTTGACGTAGCCTGCCGCCATCTCGAGCTCGGCGCCGATCGCCTCGAGCGCCTTCAGATGCAGGTCGATCGGGCGGTTGCCGATCGCGCAGCCGCCGGGCAGCGACACCCGCGCCTCGCCCGCGCGCGCCAGCACGGGGCCCAGCACCAGGATCGACGCGCGCATCTTGCGCACGATATCGTACGGCGCCTCGGTCGAGGTCAGTTGCCCGGCCCGGATCGTCATCACCCGTCCGAAATCCTCGGGCCGCGTGCCCTGGATCGCGGTCGACGCGCCCAGCTGGTTGAGCAGGTGGCCGAACCCGTCGACGTCGGCGAGCCGCGGCAGGTTGCGCAGCGTCAGCGGCTCGTCGGTCAGCAGCGCACACGGCATCAGCGTCAGCGCGGCATTCTTGGCGCCCGAAATCGGCAGGCGCCCCGACAGGCGGTTGCCGCCACGGATAAGGATACGGTCCATAGCATAGCGTCTAGCGCGCCGGTCGACGGGTGCAAGTTGCCAATGAACGCCGCGCGCTTGATCGACTTTAATGCACGCGTTTCTGTCCTTTCGCTAACCCCCGCGCCTCAGGGGTTCAGGGGGATGATACAGCGTGGGCAGTGGCCTCGCCGACCGGCTCGGCGAACTGACAGAGCTATCGGCCAGCGAACGGCGCGCGCTCGACGGACTCGAAACGCGCGAGCGGACGGTGCGGCGCGGCGCGGTGTTGCTGCGCGAGCATGACCGCGCGACGGAGCTGTTCGTCATCCGCCACGGATCGCTGATGAGCTACATCATCCTGCCCGACGGCAGCCGCCAGATCCTGCGCTTCCTGTTCCCCGGCGACCTCATCGCCACGCCCGCGCTCGTCTACCGCAGCGCGCCCGAAACGCTGATGGCGCTGACCGAAAGTACCGTCGCGATCATCGATCGCGCGCAGATCGCCGCGCTGATCGTCGATCATCCGCGCATCGCCGGCCTGTTGCTCGTCCGCGACCAGATCGAACGCGTCGCACTGACCGACCGGATGGCGAACCTGGGGCGCGGATCGGCCAAGGCGCGCATCTGCGCGCTGCTGATCGGCCTGCGCAACCGCCACCGACGCCTGGATGCCAGCGTGCAGGACAGCTTTTCGCCCTGCCTGACGCAGGAACAGATCGGCGATGCGACCGGCCTCACCGCGGTTCACGTCAACCGCATGCTGCGCCAGCTGGAGGACGAAGGCCTGCTGGCCCGCGACGGCGGCCGGATCACCTTCCTCAACGAACACGCGCTCGCCCGCACCGCGCATCATATCGATCGCACACAGCATATCGATCTCGGCTGGCTGCCACCGGCGCGGTAATGCGCGCCAGCGCGGCTGCGGCATCCAAAGCGCGATGATCGGGTGATCCCAGACTCCGCTAGGGCCGATCGACATTCACCGGCGTGAAGGATTTTTCGACGAGCGGAATGACATGAAGAAGAAGAGTTTTGTTCGCGCGGAGGCGCGGAGGACGCAGAGATGTCACGCGCGCGGCAGCGCTTCGCCTTGACCTCGACCGAGATAGACAGGCCGCTCGCGCGGCAAACGCGACACCTCTGCGTCCTTCGCGCCTCCGCGCCTCCGCGCCTCCGCGCGAGCCGTCTTATCTTCACCTCTTCATATCTTGGACTGATTAAATGTCGATCGGTCCTAGGATGACGCAGATGGCGAATGTCGGTTTGCGCGCAAACCGTCGTCGCGCCTTAGCGCGAGCGCAAACCTGCGATCACGCCTTCTCCAGCGTGCATTGCAACGGGTGCTGGTTCTGCCGGGCGAAGTCGATGACCTGCCCGACCTTGGTCTCCGCCACTTCGTAGGAGAAGACGCCGCACACCCCGACGCCCTTCTGGTGGACGTGCAGCATCACCCGCGTCGCCTCTTCCATGTTCATACGGAAGAAGCGTTGCAGGCACAGCACGACGAATTCCATCGGCGTGTAATCGTCGTTCAGCATCAGGACGCGATAGGGCGTCGGCTGCTTGGTGCGCGTGCGCGTCTTGGTGGCGAGGCCCGTGCCGGCGCCGCCGTCGTTGCCGTCATCCGTTCCGTCGTCGCGGCGTTCGGCCATGGTGATCGGTTCAACTATCATGTGGATCGCGAAAATATGGCATCGGGCATGCCCGGGGCAAGGGGGTCACGCAAAAGTTGACGGCGCCCGGCCCGCCATCCAACGAAAAGGGGCGACCGCATCGCTGCGGCCGCCCCCTCTTCGGTCCATTGCGTCAGGTTACGCGACGACCTTCATCTTTTCGGCGGCGAGCGCCACGCGGTTCGACAGCGGCTGCGCCACTTCACCGGCCAGCTTCAGCATGGCTTCGGTGTTGCGCGAGGTCTGCTGCACCATCGCGTCGAACGCCGAACGGGCATAGTCCGACTGGAGCTTGAAGAAGTCGGTCGGCGACTTGACACTGGTCATCGTCTTGGCGGCGGCAGTCGCCTCTTCGAACGACTTCTTGGCGAAAGCGGCGGCGTCCTGGCCGAGCGCTTCGAGACCGCGCACCGCGATCTTCGACGATTCGACCATCGCCTCGATGTTGCCCTTGCCGAATTCGTTCGCGTCTTCGAACATCTTCTGGCTCTTTTCGACCGCACCCTTGGCGCGCTCGGTCGCGTCGGCGAACGCGGTCTGGGTCTTGGCGGTGACGGTTTCGATCGTTTCCATGATGACTTCCTTCGCTGCGAGGGGAGCGATCGGCGCGGTCGTTGCCGCAGCGATCGGGTCGGTGGTGGGGACGACGGGTGGTCGCGCGGCCGCAGTCGGTGCGACCGGCAGTTCGGGAGCAGGCTCGCGCGTCACCGGCGCCGCCTCGACGGCCACGTCGGGCACGACCGAAGCGGGCACGATCGACGCGAGCGGCGGAACGATGTCGGCGGCCGTCGGCGTCGTCGCGAGCGGCACGGCCGGCACGCTCTTTTTGGCGACCTTGGCCTTGGGCAGCGACGGCTTGACCGCCGATTGCGGCGGCATGGCGACGGGACGCTCCGGACGACGGGCGACCTTGGCAGGCTTTACCGGCGGCTTGGGGGCGGTATCGTCCACGGCTCCTACTCCAGCTATTATGCTGCAACGCACAAATAGGGAGCCGCGACGCTACGTCAAGCGCATTTTTGTGCGCTGCAACATGGGAACGTTCTCAGGCTTTGACATACTCGCCAGGCGCATCGCAAAGCGCCACCAGCACGCCGCCCCCGGGCTGCCGCGCGCCCTCTGCCGGCACCATGTCGGACGACAAATTGCGCAGCCACGCGAGCCAGTCCGGCCACCAGCTGCCCTTCGTCTCGGTCGCACCCGCCACGAAATCGGCGAGCGAGTCCGCAGCGGCGTCGTTCGTCCAATATTGGTATTTGCCCGCGGCCGGCGGATTGACCACGCCCGCGATATGGCCCGATCCCGCCAGCACGAAGCGTAGCGGTCCCTGGAACAGATGCGTGATCTTCCACACGCTCTCCGCCGGCGCGATATGGTCCTCGCGTCCTGCCTGCACATAGGCGGGCGTCGTCACGCGGGTAAGGTCCAGCGCCTCGCCCGCCACCGACATCGCGCCCGGCTGCACGAGCAGATTGTCGCGATACAGATCGGTCAGGTACGACAAATGCCATTTCGCCGGCAGATTGGTCGTGTCGCCGTTCCAGTGGAGCAGGTCGAACGGCATATAGTCCGCGCCGAGCAGATAATTGTTGGTGACGTAATTCCAGATCAGGTCGCGCCCGCGCAGCAGGTTGAACGTCGCGGCCAGATAGCGCCCGTCCAGGAACCCCTGCGGCGACAGCGTGCCAATCACCGCCAGCTGGTCGTCGGTCACGAAATTCTGCAATTCGCCCGCCGCGGAGAAATCGACCTGCGCGGTGAAGAAGGTGGCGCTTGCCACCGTGTCCGATTGCCCACGCGCGGCGAGCAGCGCCAGCGTCGCCGCCAGCGTCGTGCCCGCGACGCAATAACCGATCGTATGCACCGCCGGCACGTCGAGCAGCGCCCGGATCGTGTCGATCGCATCAACCTGAGCGGTGACGTAATCGTCCCAGATCACGTCCTTCATCGACGCATCCGCCGACTTCCAGGACACCATGAAAACGGTGATGCCCTGCTCCACCGCCCAGCGGATGAAGCTTTTCTCGGGCGTCAGATCGAGGATGTAATAGCGGTTGATCCAGGGCGGAAAGATCACCAGCGGCGTCGCCAGCACGTCCGGTGTCGTCGGCGTGTACTGGATCAGCTCGTACAAGGCGGTGCGCTTCACCACCTTGCCCGGCGTCATCGCCAGGTTGCGCCCCACCTCGAACGCGCCGTCACTGGTGTGGGTCAACTGCCCCTTGCCGATGTCGGCGAGCATGTGTTTCATGCCGTCGAGCAGGTTCTGGCCCTTGGTCTCGATCGTCTTGGCGACCACTTCCGGATTGGTCAGCGCGAAGTTCGACGGGCTCATCGCGTCGACCAGCCCACGCGCGGCGAAGCGCAACTGCTCGCGCTGCTTGTCGGGCACACCCTCCAGCGCCTCGACCCCGCGCAGCAGATGGTCGGCGATCAGATTGTAGCTGCGACGGATCCAGTCGAACCACGGGTCCTCGCGCCATGCCGCCGCCTTGAAGCGCTTGTCGCGGGCATCGCCCTCCGATTCCGGCGGCGGCGGCGGCGCGGCGGCGGGATCGACGAAGCGCTGCCACAGCGCCAGATTGTCCGCCCAATAATCCTGCACCTGTTGCGTCAGCCGGCTCTGGCCCTCGGCCGATACGGGGGTGCCCGGCCCGGCGGCGCCCGCCGCGAACACGCCGATGCCCTGTTCCATCATCATCTGCTGCGCGCGGCCCATCACCCAGGTCCAATGCTGCAGATCGGCAAGGTCCGGCGCCGCTCCGGTGCCATAAGCGCTGCGCGGCGCGTCGGACGAATCGGTCTTGGGATCGGCCATGGCATCCTCTTCTTATCGCGGTGACCGTAGCGGCGGCGGCCGATGGTGGGAACCGCGATCGTCGTGTTGCCGTCCGTCGATCTGGGTTCCGAGGCAAATCACTCAAACTGGCGCCCCGACCGCCAGAATGGGTCGGTTTACAACCAATCGTAAAGCACTGGGGCGCATTTGCGGGTTCATGAACAGCATTCACATCACCCCGCATAGAGAGACGCCGTCATGCTGATCCGCGTTGCCACGCGCGAGGTCCAAGTGGGCATGTATGTCGATGCCATGGAAGGGGCATGGATCGACAATCCGTTCTGGCGCCGCAGCTTCCTGATCAAGACCGAGGCCGAACTGGATCGGTTGCGCTCGTCGGCGATCCAGCATGTCACGATCGACACCACCAAGGGACGCGGCGTCACCGTGATCCCCGAGGCCGAACGCCGCCGCCAGGTCGAGGCGCCCGCCGTGATCGCGCCCTTGCCGGTCGAGCGGCGTAAACGGCGCAGCGGGCCGCAACCCGACGACCTGACGCAGACGATCGACCGGTCGAAGGAGCATGTCATCGCCATGTTCCAGGAAGCGCGCCTGGGCCGCGCGATCGATCTGGAAGCCGTGACCCCGGTGGTCGACGACATTTCGGTCGCGTTGCAGCGCGACCGGGCGGCGTTCGTCAAGGTCACGCGCCTCAAGATGAACAACGAATACACCTATCTGCACTCGATCGCGGTCTGCGCGCTGATGGTCGACCTCGCGCTCCATCTCGGCCTGCCCGAAGCCGAGGTGCGCGAGATCGGCGCCGCGGGTCTGCTGCACGATATCGGCAAGGTGGCGACCCCCACGACGATCCTCGACAAGGCGGGGCAGCTCGGTCAGGACGAATGGCTGGTGATGCGCCGCCACCCGTCGGAGGGGCATGCGATGCTGCGCAAGGACGCCACCGCGTCCCGCATCGCGCTCGACGTCTGCCTGCACCATCACGAACGGCTCGACGGCAGCGGCTATCCCGAACGGCTGAAGGGCGACCAGATCAGCCTGCACGCGCGCATCGCCGCGATCTGCGACGTCTATGATGCGGTCACCTCGGTCCGGCCCTACAAGCGCCCCTGGTCGCCGCACGAGGCGCTGGCGCGGATGCTGGAATGGGAGGGGCATTTCGACCCCGACCTGCTCGACGCGTTCATCGTCAACCTCGGCATCCAGCCGCTGCACGCGCTGGTGCGGCTCAACTCCAACCGGCTCGGCATCGTGCTCGACGGTAGCGCCGACCCCTATGCGCCGCTGGTCCGCACCTTCTACCACGTGCCCGATTCACGCTTCCTGGGGATCGAGGACGTCGACACGACGCAGGATCCGGTGCTGCGGCGTGAGCGCGGCGACTATTGGTTCCCGGATCGCTGGCCCGCGCTGCTCGCCGACGTCCAGGCCGGCATCCAGCCGCATGAGGCACCCCTGCTGCGCGCGGCGGGGGGTCGCTGATGCCGCACAGTAGCAATGCGGCGCGGCTGCCGCGCCTCGCCTCGTGGTGGAAGGGGCTGGACACGCCCCCCGCACGCGCATCCGCACCGGCCGCTGCCGCTCCCTCCGCCTCCGCGGCGCTGCCCCCGCGCAGCAACGCGCCAGGCGGCGCAGCCGGTGACCGCGACGGCGCGGTCGCTATGATGCGCAGAACCGCCAATCACGAACTGATCGACCGGATCGTCGCCTTCCTCCACACGCACGATCTCGACCCCAGTCCCGACCATCTGCTGATCGCGCGCAGCTATGCGATCGGCGACGATCCCGCGCTGGCCGAGGCGATCGACACACGCGTCCGCACCGGCGAGCCCGTCTCGCCCGCCTTTCTCGACCGACTGCCGACGCAGGCGCTCGCCGAGCGCAACCATGCCGCGACGCTCGCCGATCTCGGCGATACGCTGCTGGCGGCGATGCTCGAAAACAGCCGTCTCCTCGGCCGGTCGAGCGATTCGGCGCGGGCCTATGAAGCCGCACTGGGCGGCACGATGCAGGAAATGGCGGCCGATCCGGAGGCATCGCTCGGGCGGCTAGTGATGCTCACCACCGCCGCCGTCGATGCGACGCGCGACCTCGCCCATCAGCTCGACACGATGGAGCGTGAGACGACGCGGCTGCGCAGCCGGCTCAACGCCGCGCGCCGCACCGCCGAGCAGGACCATCTGACCCGCCTGCCCAACCGCCGCAGCTTCGATGCCCGGCTCGCCCGCGAGACCGGGGCGGAGCCGCGCTGCGTGGCACTTTGCGACATCGACGATTTCAAGCGGATCAACGACATCCACGGCCATGAGGCGGGCGACCGCGTGCTGAAGGTCGTCGCGCGCCACCTCAAGACCGCGCTCGGTGACAAGGCGGTGGTGGCACGCCACGGCGGTGAGGAATTCGCCTGCCTGTTCCCCGGCATGGCGATCGACGGCGCGCGGCCGTTGCTGGAAGGGATGCGCGAGGGGCTGGAAATGCGCAGCTTCGTCAATTCGGAAACGGGCACGTCGATCGGCTGCATCACCGTCTCGATCGGCCTCGCGCCGCTGGAGAGCGATCCGCGCGCCGCGATGCGCGCCGCCGACGCCGCGCTCTACGCCGCCAAGCGCGCAGGCAAGAACCGCGTCATCGTCGCACAACCGGGCGAACCCGACGGGTGACGCCCGATTGAAGTGGTGAAACCCGCGCCTGCGCGTTAGAGTCGCGGCGTCCACGATCAGGTGAGCCATGTCCGACGACGAATTCTACCGCATCAAGCGTCTGCCGCCCTATGTCATCGCCGAAGTCAACGGCATGCGGGCCGCGGCGCGCGCGGCGGGCGAGGACATCATCGATCTCGGCATGGGCAACCCCGATCTGCCGCCGCCGCCGCACGTCCTCGACAAGCTGATCGAGGTGACGAAAAAGCCCGACGCGCACGGCTATTCACAGTCCAAGGGCATCCCCGGCCTCCGCCGCGCGCAGGCGAATTACTACGGCCGTCGCTTCGGCGTCGATCTCGATCCCGAGACCGAGGTCGTGGTGACGATGGGATCGAAGGAGGGCCTCGCCAGCCTCGCGACCGCGATCACCGCGCCCGGCGACGTCATCCTCGCGCCCAACCCGTCCTATCCGATCCACACCTTCGGATTCATCATCGCCGGCGCGACGATCCGCGCGGTGCCGACGACGCCCGACGAGGCCTATTTCGAAAGCCTCGAGCGCGCGATGGCCTTCACCGTGCCGCGCCCGTCGGTGCTGGTGGTCAATTATCCGTCCAACCCGACGGCCGAGGCGGTCGACCTCGCCTTCTACGAACGCCTCGTCGCCTGGGCGCGCGAGAACAAGGTCTGGATCATCAGCGACCTTGCTTATTCGGAGCTGTATTACGACGGCAATCCGACCCCTTCGATCCTGCAGGTGAAGGGCGCCAAGGACGTCGCGATCGAATTCACCTCGCTCAGCAAGACCTACAGCATGGCCGGCTGGCGCATCGGCTTCGCGGTCGGCAACGCCAAGCTGATCGCGGCGATGACGCGCGTGAAGTCGTACCTCGACTATGGCGCCTTCACGCCCATCCAGGCCGCCGCCTGCGCCGCGCTCAACGGCCCGCAGGACATCGTCGAGAAGAACCGCCAGCTCTACCACAAGCGCCGCGACGTGCTGGTCGAAAGCTTCGGCCGCGCGGGCTGGGACATTCCGTCCCCCCGCGCCAGCATGTTCGCCTGGGCACCGCTGCCGCCCGCGGTCGCGCACTTAGGCAGCCTTGAGTTCTCCAAACAATTGCTGACTCACGCCCATGTCGCGGTTGCGCCAGGGGTGGGCTACGGCGAAAATGGAGAAGGCTTCGTGCGCATTGCCCTGGTCGAAAACGAACAGCGATTGCGCCAGGCGGCGCGCAACGTGAAGCGCTACCTGCAATCCATGGGGGTCAACACCCCCAGCCAGTCCGCAGGTCAGAAAACCGGTTGAGCGGCGACCGCCGCGCATGACCATCGAACCGCTCTATTCGCTCGCCGGCGTGCTCGTCGGCGTCCTCGTCGGCCTGACCGGGGTGGGTGGCGGATCGCTGATGACGCCGATCCTCGTGCTCGCCTTCGGTTTCCATCCCGCGACCGCAGTCGGCACCGACCTGCTCTATGCCGCGGCGACCAAGACGGTGGGCACCACCGTCCACGGCTGGCGCGGCACGCTCGACTGGAGCATCGTGCGCCGGCTGGCGCTGGGCAGCGTGCCGACGACGATCGTCACCTTGCTGCTGCTGGGCCAGGCGAGCGAGCATTCGTCCGCGACGCAGCATCTGCTTGCTACGCTGCTCGGCGTCGTGCTGGTCGTGTCCGCCGTCGCGACGCTGCTGCGCCACCGCATCGTCGCCGCCCTCACCCCCCGCCTCGGCGAGACCGACGGGCGCCAACCGGTGGCGCTCACGGTGCTGCTCGGCGCGATCCTCGGCGTGCTGGTGTCGCTGACCTCGGTCGGCGCAGGCGCGCTCGGCATGACCGCGCTGCTCGTCCTCTACCCGCGCCATCCGCTCAAAAGCCTCGTCGGCGCCGACATCGCGCATGCCGTGCCGCTGACGCTGCTGGCGGGCACGGGCCATTGGCTGCTCGGTTCGGTCGATCTCGGCCTGCTCGGTTCGCTGCTGATCGGATCGATCCCCGGCATCGTCGTCGGCAGCCTGCTGGCGGGCGTGATGCGCGAGGCGGCTTTGCGTCCGGTGCTGGCGACCGTCCTCGCCATAGTCGGGGTCAAGCTGCTGCTGTAAGCGGCGGGGCCCGTCCGATCACACCGCAACCCGATTCCCTCCGGCGGCGACCGCGCCGGCCAGCGTCTCGCGCGCCCGGCCGAGCATCGCGGGGAAATCGTCGCCCTGGTCCATCACGACCGCCCCGGATGCGGTCACCGTCCCGATCCACTCGCCGGTTTCCGCCAGCTTGAACTTGCGCGATTCGAGCAGTGACAGCACGTCCTCGGCCTGGCTGCGCACCGCGGTGATCGTCCGGTCGGGCACGACGACGATGAACTCGTTGCCGGCCCAGCGGATCACCTCCTGCTCGGGGAATTGCTTCTGGATCTTGGCGGCAAATCCGTTGAGCACATTGTCGCCCACGCTCGTGCCGAATTCGCGATTGATCTCGACCAGTCCGTCGATGCTGAGCATCACGATCACATGACGCCGGTCGTGCTTGTCGATCTGGTCGAGGACGTGGCCGGCAAAGGCGGGCTTGAGTGCGCTGGTCAGCGGATCGTGTTCGGGATCGATCGCGCGCCGCACGTCGGCGACCATCGCCTTCTTCAGCGTTTCGAACTGCCGCCGCAGCATGGCCAGCTCGTTTTCGGCCGCGGCCAGGCGCTGCACCGTCTCGTCGCCCGACGGCAGCGCCCCCTGCGCCTCCCGCACCAGCTCGCCGACATTCGCCCCGGCTGTCCGCGTGACGGCGCGCGCTTCGTCCGCCAGCGATCCCAGCCGCTCGGCATGGTCCGCGATCCCCGTCGGAACCGGCAACGGTACGTACCGGGCGATCATCCGCGCGGCATCGGTCGCGGTCAAACGGAAGCCATCGCCGATCAGTCCGGCGATCTCGCGCGACAAAGCGGCATTGCCACCGGTGACATGGATCAGCGCCAGCCCGTAATGTGGGACGGTCGGCTCCAACCGCTGATGTTCGAGGAAGGCAAGCGCGTCGCGCGCGCGTTCAAACATCACTTGCATAGGGCGCCGTTGTGACGCGGATCGCAAAAACTATCAATAAAGCTGAATGGGTTAACAGCATTAGTACCATGCTGTAGGGTAGTATTGTCGGCACCGCTTACGTCGGGTCGTCGACATCCTCCGGCAGCGCCCAGATCAGGTCGCCCTTACCCAATATGCGTCCGTCATGCGCCTGCACCGCGACCGGCGCGATCGGGCGACGGTCGCGCGCATCGACCAGGATCGGAAAGGCCGGCGCACACAATTCCCAGCGCTCGCCCCATTGCCGCAGCGCGATCATCGTCGGCAGCAGCGCGTAGCCCTTTTCGGTCAGCGTATAGCGGATCTTGCGCCGGTCGGCGGGCATCGCCTCGCGCTGCAGGATACCATGGTCGACCAGCCGCCCCAGCCGGTTCGCCAGGATATTGCGGGCGATGCCCAGCTCGGCCTGGAATTCCTCGAAATGATGCAGGCCATTGAACGCCGCGCGCAGGATCAGGAACGCCCAGCGCTCGCCCATCGCCTCCAGCGCCGCGGGCAGGCTGCATTCCCGCAACGTTTCGCGCAGAGTCTCCCGGATCGGCGCGGTACACGCGGAATCGGGCCCATCGGCCGGTGTCGGCATCATGATCCTCGTCTGATCGTCGGCAGCATATCGCACAAACCGGCCGACAAGACAGCCTTTATGCGTTTTCCGTTGCAACCTGAAACCGAAATCGGTAGCGGGCGCGCATCATCATCACCTGCGAATCGGTTCGGGAGGACCCCTCGTCATGAAGCTGCTGTCCACGCTCGCCCCCACGCTGGCGCTCGCCATCTCCACGCTGTTCGGTGCGACCGCCGCCGGCGCCGCCGCCGCGGACACCTATGTCGCCGTCCCCACGGCGCCCTCCGCCAAGGCGAGCTTCATCACCCGCTCGACCGTTTGGCGCGCGCGTGAAGGCGGTTTCGTCGCCAGCCAGGCGCCCGAGCGTCCCGCCGTGCTGTGCGAACTGGTCGCGCGCGAAGTCGGCACGCTGTCCAGCTTCACCGTCGGCGGCACCGCTTATGACGCCGAACAGCTCGCCAAGTGCAATGCCAAGGCCAAGAAGGCGTAAGGTGTTGCGAGGACGCGCCGATCCGCGCGTTCTGGGCTCATCGTTGATGTATCCCGCAAAATCGCCTGCCGCTCTGCAACATTGTGTTGCAAAGCGGCATGCCCCTCGCCCATGTGTAGGCCGTGCTACGGCAATATGAACTGGTCGATCGGGTCCTCGATTACGACCCCGACGCGGATGAAGCGCTGCTCAACCGCGCCTATGTCTTCTCGATGCAGGCGCATGGCTCCCAGAAGCGCGCCAGCGGCGACCCCTATTTCAGCCACCCGATCGAGGTGGCGGGCATCCTCACCGACCTGAGGCTGGACGACGAGACGATCGCCACCGCGATCCTCCACGACACGATCGAGGATACGGTCGCCACGCCCGAAGAGATCACGCGCCTGTTCGGCGGCAATGTCGCGCGGCTGGTCGATGGCGTCACCAAGCTGTCCAAGATCGAGGCGCAGACCGAGAACGAGCGCGCCGCCGAAAACCTGCGCAAATTCCTGCTCGCCATGTCGGACGACATCCGCGTCCTGCTGGTCAAGCTTGCCGACCGCCTGCACAACATGCGCACGCTCCATCACATCCCCAAGCCCGAAAAGCGGCGGCGGATCGCGAAGGAGACGATGGATATCTACGCCCCGCTCGCCGAGCGGATCGGCATGTACGAGTTCATGAAGGAGATGCAGACGCTCGCCTTCGCGCAGCTCGAACCCGAAGCGTATGAATCGATCACCAAACGGCTGGATCTGCTCAAGACCGGCGGCGGCGATCGCATCGCCAAGATCGGATCGGGCCTGAAGCTGCTGCTCGGCCGGGCCGGCGTCGATGCCGAAGTGACGGGGCGCGAGAAGCATCCCTATTCGATCTGGCGCAAGATGAGCGAGCGCCACATCAGCTTCGAGCAACTCTCGGACATCATGGCGTTCCGCGCGATCGTGCCGACGGTCGAGGACTGCTACACCGCGCTCGGCATCATCCACCGCCGCTGGCCGATGGTGCCGGGGCGGTTCAAGGACTACATCTCGACGCCCAAGCGCAACGGCTATCGCTCGCTGCACACCAGCGTGATCCACGCCGACAATGCGCGTATCGAGATCCAGATCCGCACGCCCGAGATGCATGCGGAGGCCGAATTCGGCCTCGCCGCGCATTGGGCCTACAAGGAAAAGAAGGTCCGCGCCGACAGCCAGCACAGCTGGATCGCCGACCTCGTCGAAATCCTGGAAACCGCCGGCAGCCCCGAAGAGCTGCTCGAACATACGCGCATGGCGATGTACCAGGATCGCATCTTCGCCTTCACGCCGAAGGGCGAGCTGATCCAGCTGCCCAAGGGCGCGACGCCGATCGATTTCGCCTATGCCGTCCATACCGACCTCGGCGACCAGGCAGTAGGCGCCAAGATCAACGGCCGCGTCGTGCCTTTGTCGACCGTCATCGAGAATGGCGACCAGGTGCAGGTGCTCCGCTCGAAGGGGCAGGTGCCGCAGCCCGGCTGGCTCAACTTCGCGATCACCGGCAAGGCGCTGGCCGCGATCCGCCGCCATTTGCGCCAGACCGAACGCGCCGAGCTGATCGCGCTCGGCCGCAAGCTCTACGACGACATCGTCCGTCGCCTGCCCGCGCCGCTCGGCCCCGATGCGCTCACCCATGCGCTGTCGCGGCTGAAGATGGGCGACGAGGCGACGCTGATGGCGGGGATCGCGCGGCGCACGCTGTCCGACGCGACGGTGATGGAGGCGCTGATGCCCGGCTCGGCCGGCGCCGACCTCGCGCTGATCGCGCCGCAATCGACCGCCATCTCGATCAAGGGGCTGACGCCCGGCGTCGCCTTCGACCTTGCCGAATGCTGCCACCCAGTGCCCGGCGACCGCATCGTCGGCCTGCGCCGCCCGGATGCGGGGATCGAGGTGCATGCGATCGACTGCCGCGTCCTCGCCGAACTCGCCGAACGCGGTGCGGACGAAACCGACTGGGTCGATGTCGACTGGGGCGACCAGAGCGAAGGCGCGGTCGCGCGCATTTCGGTGCAGGTGAAGAACGAACCCGGTGCGCTCGGCATCGTCTCGACCATCATCGGCGCGCATCGCGCCAACATCATCGCGCTGCGCCTCGACACGCGCGACACGATCTTCCACACCAACGTCATCGACGTCGAAGTCCACGACATCCATCAACTGATGCGCCTGATCGCCGCCCTGCGCGCGGCGGATGCGGTCAACGCGGTGGAGCGGGTGTAACCACCCCTCCCCGTCATTCCCGCGAAGGCGGGAATCCAGACGCGCTACCCTCACAGCAAGAAACGCAACCGTCAGAGAATATGGATTCCCGCCTGCGCGGGAATGACGGAACGAGGGGAAGGCACACCCCACCCAACCCTCGTCATCCCGGCGCACGCCGGGATCCCTGGACGCGCAACGCTTATGGCACGCGCCCCATCAGCAACACCGAAACCATGGATCCCGGCCTTCGCCGGGATGACGAACGACCGGCTGGGCTTACAGCAACCCCAACGCCTGCAAATCCCGCCGCAGCTTCGGCTCACCTTCGAAATGCAGCGCGATCAGCCCGACGCTCTGCGCGCCCGCGACGTTCGCTGCATTGTCGTCGATGAACACCGTGCGGCCCGCCTCCAGCCCGAACCGCGCCAGCGCCAGCCGGTAGATCGCCGGATCCGGCTTCACCAATTTCTCCGCGCCCGACACCACGATGTCGCGGAAGCGATCGAACATCGCCGATTCGCGCGCGCGGAACGGCGGCCAGAATTCGTGGCTGAAGTTGGTGATGCCGAACAGCGGCACGCCCGCCGCCTCCAGTTCGTCGACCAGCGCGGGCATGCCCGGCATCGGATCGCCGATGCTCTCCAGAAACCGCGGCCCCCAGGCGGCGATCAGATCGGCATGCTGCGGATACAACGCAACAAGCTCCGCCGAGGTCTCGGCGAAGTCGCGCCCAGCGTCATGCTGGAAATGCCATTCGTGCGTGACGACGTCGCGCAGGAACGCATCGAGCGCCCGATCGTCGTCGATCAGGCGCCGATAGAGGATCCGGGGATCCCAGTCGTACAAGACCCGGCCGATATCGAAGATGACCGCCGTCGGCGTGACGGCAGCCTCGACATCGGCTGGAGCCAAGCCCAAGTGGCTTAGCCCTGACGCGCCTTGAAGCGACGGTTGGTCTTGTTGATGACGTAGGTGCGGCCGCGGCGACGGATCACGCGGTTGTCGCGATGACGGTCCTTGAGCGACTTCAGGCTGTTGCGGATCTTCATGATCGATTCGCTTCTTTTCGTGTTTATAAGGTGTCGGTGAAAGCGCGAGCGCCTAGAGAGCAAGGGCCCAATAGTCAAGCAACGGCGCAGGCGTTAGAGCGTTTCCCAAGCGCAACGTATCGCAAAGGCTGCCCCTCCATGACACTCCGCCCGTTCCTGGCCCTCGGCATCTCCGCCGCGCTGCTCGCCGGCTGCGCCACCACGGCCGGTCCGCTGCCGCCGACGGACGTGATCCGCTACCATCTCGGCGAACCGATCCCGCGCGGTACGATCGCGGTCGAACCGCTGTCGGGTGGCGCGCCGGCCAGCCTGGAATTCAAGACCTATGCCGCCGCGGTGCAGACCGAATTGCTTAAGGCCGGCTATACCGTGCCACCGCAGGGCGCGATGCCTGATTATGTCGCGACCGTCGGCTTCACCCGCACCAGCCGCGAAGGCCCGCCGCGCCAGTCGCCGGTCAGCATCGGCCTGGGCGGTGGCGGCTTCAGCGGCGGGCGCAGCGGTGGCGGCGTCGGCCTTGGCGGGGGCCTCAGCTTCCCGATCGGCAAGAGCCGCCCGACCGAGCTGCTCGTCGCCGAGCTGAGCGTCACGATCAAGCGTCGCACCGATCTGTCGCCGATCTGGGAAGGCAAGGCGCAGGGCGTCAGCGACATCAAGCGCGCCGATCAGCAGGCCGCCCGCCTCGCCCGCGCGCTCTTCACCGGCTTCCCCGGCCAGTCCGGCCGCACGATCAGCGTGAAGTAACGCACACCCTCACCCTTCCGGCGCTACGCGCCTCCCTCCCTCTCCCAGCGGGAGAGGGAAGAGCCGCCTAAGGCGGCGAAGGGTGAGGGCAGCACCATACCTCCCCCCAAACCGATCGGCCCCGCCCATGACCATCACCATCGACGCCGGCTTCGACGGCGGCAACATCCGCCTCGTCTCGATCGACGGCGACCGCATCGACCTGGAGATCGCGAAGGATCACCAGTCGGACTTCTTCCAGTGGTTCTCGTTCCGCGTTGCGGGCGCGCACGGCCGTCGGCTCACCTTCCGCATCCTCAATGCCGGCGAATCGGCCTATCCGTTCGGCTGGCCCGGCTACAAGACGCGCGCCAGCACCGATCGCGTCCATTGGCGGATGATCGACACCCACTACGACAACGGCGTCCTCTCGTTCGATTACACGGTCGAGGGCCAGCTCGCCTGGTTCGCCTATTTCGCGCCGTACACGATGGAAATGCACCACGATCTGGTCGCGCGCACCGCGGCGAAGCCGGGCGTCGAGCACCGCCAATTGGGCACCACGCTCGACGGACAGGCGATCGACTATTTCAAGATCGGCAACGGCCCCAAGCCCGTCTGGCTCTACGCGCGCCAGCATCCGGGCGAATCGATGGCCGAATGGTGGATGGACGGCGCGCTCGACTGGCTGACCAGCGATGCCGCCAAGCCCTTGCTGGACAAGGCGACCGTCCACGTCGTCCCCAACATGAACCCCGACGGCACCCGCCGCGGCCACTTACGCACCAATGCCGCGGGCGTGAACCTCAACCGCGAATGGCATGCGCCCTCGCCCGAACGCAGCCCCGAAGTGCTGTGCGTGCGCAATGCGATGGACGAGACCGGCGTCGCCTTCGCGATCGACGTCCATGGCGACGAGGCGATTCCGGCCAACTTCATCGCCGGGTTCGAAGGCATCCCCAACTGGACCGAGGAACACGGCGCCAAATTCTACGACTTCGGCCACCGCCTCGCTGCGCACACCCCCGATTTCCAGGTCGAAAAGGGCTATGAGAAATCCAGCGCCGGCAACGCCAATCTATCGATGTCGACCAACCAATTGGCGCAGCGCTTCGGCGCGGTGTCGGTGACGCTGGAAATGCCGTTCAAGGACCACGATCCCAATCCCGACGCAGAATACGGCTGGTCGGGCGAACGCTCCAAGGCCCTCGCCGTCTCGTGCCTCGAAGTGCTGACGGACATGATCGACACGATCTGACGCCTGGGATCGCGATAAGGAGATTCACGCGAAGACGCTAAGACGCGAAGAAGAAGGCTGGATCACGCGGAGACGCGGAGACGCGGAGGGACGCGCGCCTAGCCGCAGGCGCGGCCCTTCGTCACCAACGGCTGGTTGATGGAACGCGACCGGAGCGACCGCGCGTGCCTTCTCCGCGTCTTCGCGTCTCCGCGTGAACACCCCTCTTCTCTTCGCGTCTTAGCGTCTTAGCGTGAATCAAAACTCGCGCTCCCCAGCCCCGAAAAGCCGATCAATCGACACGCGCGCCCCCACGCTCTATCCCCGCCCCGAACCACAGACCCCTCGACCCACGGGAGCCCGCATGCCTCGCCTAGTCCTGATCCGCCACGGCCAGTCCGCCTGGAACCTCGAAAACCGCTTCACCGGCTGGTGGGACGTCGACGTCACCGACAAGGGCGCGGCCGAAGCGCGCGCCGCGGGCGAACTGATGGCGGCGAAGGGCCTCGATTTCGATATGACCTTCACCTCGCTCCAGACGCGGGCGATCAAGACGCTCAACCTCGCGCTCGAAGCGATGGGCCGGCTGTGGCTGCCGGTCGAAAAGGACTGGCGCCTCAACGAACGCCACTATGGCGGCCTCACCGGCCTCGACAAGGCGGAGACGGCGGCGAAGCACGGCGACGAGCAGGTCCACATCTGGCGCCGCAGCTTCGACATCCCCCCGCCCCCGCTCGAAGCCGGCAGCGCCTACGACCTCAGCCAGGACCGTCGCTACGCCGGTATCGCCATCCCCCAGACCGAAAGCCTGAAGGACACGATCGCCCGCGTTTTGCCCTATTGGGAACAGCGGATCGCCCCCGCGCTGAAGGACGGCCAGCGCGTGCTGATCTCCGCGCACGGCAACAGCTTGCGCGCGCTGGTGAAGCACCTGTCGGGCATCTCGGACGACGACATCACCAGCCTCGAAATCCCCACCGGCCAGCCGATCGTCTACGACCTAGACGCGGATTTGAACGCCACGGACCGCTACTACCTCAACGAGCGCTAAGCGCCCGTCGCCTCCCTCCGTCATCCCGGCGGAGGCCGGGATCCATGGACACGCAACGCCCGGGGCGTTCGCACCAGCAACGGCACCGCATCCATGGATCCCGTCCTCCGCCGGGATGACGAAGACGAAAGAGCGCCCCCTCCCCCTCTTCGTCATTCCCGCGAAGGCGGGAATCCAGACGCGCTACCGTCGCGCCTCCAGCCGAAACGTCAGAGGTTCTGGATTCCCGCCTCCGCGGGAATGACGGCCGTGGGGAGCGAAGGTAGCGATGAAGCACCGGCAAAGCAGTGTGTTGGCCCCACCTCCGCCCCAACCCCCTGCACCAAAACCCAAATCCCGCCCCCCTGCCTACACCCCCATCATCTGCCACAACCCAGCGCCATGCTCGATCACCACCAAAGCGGAAACGATACCCCCCGAACGTTTCCCTTCAGGTGCTCATGCTGTCCCTCTTCCCCTACGGAAGCGCGCGCCAGGGCGTTGCCCTCGCCGCCCGCCCCCGATAGACGACGGCCATGGACACTCCGCTGGTCGGCATCATCATGGGTTCGACGTCCGACTGGGACACGATGCGCGGCGCCGCCGACGTGCTCGCCGAGCTGGGCGTGCCGCATGAGACCAAGGTCGTCTCCGCGCACCGCACCCCCGACCGCCTGTACGATTACGCCAAGTCGGCGGCGGATCGCGGCCTGAAGGTCGTGATCGCCGGTGCGGGCGGCGCGGCGCATCTGCCCGGCATGGCCGCGGCGATGACGCACCTTCCCGTCCTCGGCGTCCCCGTCCAGAGCAAGGCGCTGTCGGGCCAGGACAGCCTGCTGTCGATCGTCCAGATGCCCGCCGGCATCCCCGTCGGCACGCTCGCGATCGGCAAGGCGGGGGCGACCAACGCCGGCCTGCTCGCCGCCGCGATCCTTGGCATCAACGACCCCGCGCTGTCGGAACGGCTACAGGCTTGGCGCCAGCGCCAGACCGACGCGGTCGCGGACGAGCCCGCCTGATGCTGCCCCCCGGTTCGACGATCGGCATCCTCGGCGGCGGCCAGCTGGGCCGCATGCTCGCCGTCGCCGCCGCGCAACTGGGCTATCGCACCCATGTCCTCGCCCCCGACCGCGAAAGCGTCGCCGCACAGACCGCCTCCAGCCTGACGCGCGCCGATTATCATAACCGCATCGTCCTCGCCGACTTCGCCGCCGCCTGTGACGTCGTGACCTACGAGTTCGAGAATATCGACGTCACGCCCGTCGAATGGCTCAGCCAGCGCGTCCCCGTCCATCCCAACCCGGCCGCGCTGCGCGTCGCACAGGATCGCATCGCCGAAAAGCGCTTCGTCGAGACCGTCGGCGGCCGACCCGCCCCCTGGGCGCCGGTGAACAGCGAGGCGGACCTGATGGCGGCGCTCGACCGCATCGGCTATCCCGCGATCCTCAAGACGACGCGCTTCGGCTATGACGGCAAGGGCCAGGCGGTGATCCGCGACGCCGCCGATGCGGCCGAAGCCTGGGCGACGATCGGCGGCCCGGCGGTGCTCGAAGGTTTCATCGCCTTCACCCACGAATTTTCGATCCTGATCGCTCGCGGCCAGGATGGCGTCAGCGTCCGCTACGATCCGCCGCACAACGTCCATCGCGACGCGATCCTGCGCACCTCCACCGTCCCCGCACCGGCCGAGATCGTCGCGCAGGCCGACGAAGCCACCGCGCTTGCCTGCCGCATCGCCGACGAACTGGGCTATGTCGGCGTCCTCGCATGCGAATTCTTCGTGGGTAGCGACGGTCCGGTGTTCAACGAAATGGCCCCCCGCGTCCACAATTCCGGCCATTGGACGATCGAGGGCGCCGACACCTCGCAATTCGAAAACCACATCCGCGCGATCTGCGGCCTCCCCCTCGGCGCCACGACGCTGACGGGGCGCAAGGTGACCCTCGAAAACCTGATCGGCGACGATGCGTGGCAACCCGCCCTGACGGAAGCCGGCGCCCACCTCCACCTCTACGGCAAAGGCTCCGCCCGACCGGGCCGCAAGATGGGCCATGTGACGCGGGTGAAGCGGTGACGCCCGTCGATTGACGGGCTTGGCATTCCATTCGTGCTTCCGCCCTCAGTGAACGGGTATTCTGCCAATTGGAGGGCCACGATATGAATGCTGTCATGAAGATCGCCGAAGAACCAACGGACGCGATCCGCGATGCGATCCTTGGCCCGCTGATCACGTTCAATGCCGAAAACGGCTATCCCGCGGATCCGCGGCCCGTCGCGATAACCCTCGAAAGCGAAGGCGAAATCGTCGGAGGTTTGTGGGGCAAAACCGTCTACGATTGGCTGTTCATCGACTATCTTGTCGCCCCCTCTTCCGTGAGGGGCCAAGACCTGGGATCGCAGTTAATGGCGACCGCCGAGCGGCTGGCAGCGGAGCGCGGCTGCGTTGGATCGTGGCTGACGACCTTCACATTTCAGGCACGCGGCTTCTACGAAAAGCTCGGCTATGAGGTCTTCGGAACGCTCGATAACTCGCCGCGAGACAATGTCCGCATCTTCTTGCGGAAACGCCTGACGGCGGCCTGACCGCGGTCGATCCGCCAAAACCGAAAGCGGCCCGCCTTCCTCTCGGAAGACGGGCCGCCCGTTACCCTAACGAACCGAACGATCAGCCGGTGCGCTTGCCGTTCAGCGGGAAGCTGCCGAACGCGCCTGCACCGACGGTGCCGGTCAGCGTGTCGCCCTCGGCGGTCGCTTCGCAGTCGAGCGTCATCGGCATCGGCACGGTCATCTGCTGCTTCCAGCGGATGGTGTTGCCCGATACCTCGCCCGACACGTCGCTCGAGCCCATCGCGCCCGACGCGGTGCCGGTGAAGCTGCCGCCATCGCTCTGGACGGTCAGCGTCAGGTTCTGGTCGCCCAGCGGCGACTTTACGGTGCAATCCCAGCTGCCATCGACATCGGCCATGCGCGTCTCTCCTTATTTCGCGGTGGTAGAGGGGGTTACATTGGCCACCGCGCTTGCCGGGATGACCTCGACCGGCAGGCCGAGCGTGTCAAGCTGCGGCTTCACCTTGGCCGCGTCGCCCACCACGATCCAGCTGAACTGGCCCGGCTTGATCGTCTGCGCCGCCGCGCTGCGCAATTCGGGCAGCGTCAGCGCACGCAGCCGCGTCGGCAGCGTCGCATAATAATCGTCGGGACGCTTCAGCAGGTCGTTGGTCTGCATCGCGCCGAGCACCGCCTGCGACGTCTGGAACTGGCCGGGCAGCTGCAGGATCGCGCCGTTGATCGCCAGGCCATATTCGGTTTCGGTCATCGGCTTGGTCGTGACGAACTGCGTCACATCGTCGCGCGCCGACGCGACCGACGGTCCCGTCTTGTCCGCCTGCACGCCCGCCTGCATCACATAGGGCGCGGCATATTCGGACACCTGGAACCGTCCGCCCGCGCCATAGGACCAGTGCTTCTCTTCGCGCAGGTCCATGTTGAAGCGGCTGAGGAAGCTACCGCCGAGCGCGTCGTTGACGGTGTTGAGCGCCAGCAGATCATCCGTGCCCTTTAGCCCGGTACGCTGCGCACCGACGACGATCGACTGCGGGCTGTCCGGACGATCGACCAGCACGATGCGCGGGGTGAGCGACGGTTGCGCCCCCCCGAACGTCTTGGTGCCGGGCGTGCCCATGCCCTGCCAGTCGCCGAAGCGCGCGTCGAGCGCCGCCTTCACCTCGCCCAGCGGGCGGTCGGAGACGACGAAGATCTTCGCCTTGTCTGGACGCAGCCACGCCTGTTCGAAGCGGCGCAGATCGGCGGGGGTCAGCGATGCCACCGCCACCGGATCGCCGGAGCCCTGCGCCTTGGCATAGGGCGTACCCGCCGCGAGCAGCCGCGTCGTCATCCGCTGCGCCAACGCGCCGGGATTGGTCAGCTCCTGCTGGATGCCCGCAACCTGCTGCGCCTTGAAGCGTGCGACCTCGGCATCGGCGTAGGTCGGGTGCCGCGCGACCTCCGCGAACAGGTCGAGCGCACCGTTCAGGTTCGCGCTCGGCACGCCCATGAACAGCGTGCTGCGATCGTTGCTGGCAGAGGCGCTCAGCTGCATGCCCAGCCGCTCGCGCGCCTCGGCGAGCGCGTTGGCGTCATACCGGTCGGTGCCCTCGTCCATCATCATCAGCGCGACGAGCTGCGTGCCCAGCTTGTCGGGCACGTCCGACGCATAGCCCGCATCGAAGCTCAGCACCGCCTGCGTCACCGGCAGCGCGCTGCGCTGCGCATAGACGATCTCGATGCCGTTCTTCAGCCGCGCCCGCTCGATCTTCGGGAAGGTAAGGCCGGTGATCGCGCCAACGCCGGGCATCGCGCCGCGCGTGCCCTTGGCGGGCTGCTCCGGAGCTGCGACGACATCCACCTTCGGCGGCACCTTGGCTTCGGCATAGGCGTCGCGCGCGCCGGGGACGACGTTCACCGCCAGCACCGGACGGCTCAGCCACTTGTCCGCCGCGGCCTTGACGCTCGCCGGCGTCTGCGCAGCGAGTTCGGCCAGCTCCTTCTTGTAGAAGCCCGGATCGTTCGAATAGAGCGCGCCCTCCGCCAGCACCGATGCCTTGCCGTTCACCGATTCCAGGCTGCGCAGCCGCGCCGAGATCGTCGCCGTGACGTAGCGCGACACCTCGTCCGCGGTCGGCCCGGTGCGCAGGAAGTCCGCGATCACCGCGTCCAGCCGCTGCGCCGCGACCGCCGGATCGACGCCGGGCCGCACCAGCCCGTTGATCGAGAACACGCCGATCTGCGCGAAGTCGCTGTTGTCGGCGCTCAGCTGCGTGAACAGCTTTTCCTTGCGCACCAGCTCGTTGGCGAAGCGCGACGACGCCATGCCGCCCAGCACGCCCGCCGCGACGTCCAGCCCCGCGCTGTCCTTGTCGTTCAGGCCCGGCACCGCCCAGTTGCGCGACAGCATCACCGCCGCGACGCGGTCCTTCAGCACCACCGTCTTCGCCGCGGGCAGCGTGACCACCGGCGCGACCGGCAATTGGCTCTTGGGGCCCGGCTTGATCGCACCGAAATACTTTTCGACCAGCGGCCTGGCGGTCGCGGCATCGATATCGCCCGACAGCACCAGCACCGCATTGTTCGGGCCGTAATGGCTGCGGAACCAGTTCTTCACCGTCTCCAGGCTGGCGGCGTCGAGGTCCGCCATCGAACCGATCGTATCATGGCCATACGGATGCGTCGTCGGGAACAGCCCCTCGGTCACCGCATAATCGAGCAGGCCGTAGGGGCGGTTGTCGCCCTGGCGCTTTTCGTTCTGGACGACGCCGCGCTGCTCGTCGAGCACGCCTTGCGTGATCGCACCGAGCAGATAGCCCATGCGATCGCTCTCCAGGAACAGCGCACGGTCCAGCGCGCCGGTCGGCACCGTCTCGAAATAATTGGTGCGATCGAAATAGGTCGTGCCGTTGAGGTCGGTCGCGCCGATCTGCTTCAGCGGCGCGAAGAAGTCGCCCGGGGCATTTTCCGATCCGTTGAACATCAGATGTTCGAACAGATGCGCAAAGCCGGTCGAACCCTGCGGCTCGTGCTTCGACCCGACGTCATACCATACGCTGACCGCGACGACCGGCGCCTTGCGGTCGGTGTGAACGATCACGCGCAGCCCGTTCTTCAGCGTGAACTCCTGATACGGGATGTTCACTTCCTTGACCAACGCCGACACCGGCGCGGCCTTCACCGCCGCGGGCGAGGTCTGCGCAACGGCGGGCAGCGCAAGCGCAAGCGTCGCGGCCCCGGCCAGCGCGGCAAATTTGATCGTCGTCATGCAATCCCCCCGAGAGCGTCCCGTAATGGACGTGAACGGCGGCGAGCATAGCCCCGCCCCGACAACTGGCAAGCGGTGTCGGATGAAACCATCGACGACTATTGTGTTGCACAAAGGCAACACTACATTCCTGCCCAGTTAGGAAGGGGTAAGTGATGAACCTCGAAAAGTTTACCGACCGCGCCAAGGGCTTTCTGCAATCGGCGCAAACCGTCGCGATCCGTATGAATCATCAGCGGATTGCGCCCGAACACCTGTTGAAGGCGCTGCTCGAAGACGAGCAGGGCATGGCCGCCGGACTGATCCAGGCGGCCGGCGGCGACGCGCGCCGCGCCACCGCGGACACCGACGCCGCGCTCGCGAAGATTCCCGCGGTCAGCGGCTCGGGCGCGCAACAGACGCCCGGTCTCGACAACGACACCGTCCGCGTCCTCGATTCGGCCGAACAGGTCGCGCAGAAAGCCGGTGACAGCTACGTCACCGTCGAACGGCTGCTGCTCGCCCTCGCGCTCGCCCAGACCACCGCCGCTGGTAAGGCGCTCAAGACCGCCGGCGTCACCGCCGAAGGGCTGAACGCCGCGATCAACGACCTGCGCGGCGGCCGCACCGCCGACACCGCCAGCGCCGAAGACCGCTACGACGCCCTCAAGAAGTTCGCGCGCGACCTGACGCAGGCGGCGCGCGACGGCAAGCTCGACCCCGTGATCGGCCGCGACGAGGAAATCCGCCGTACGATCCAGGTCCTCGCGCGCCGTACTAAGAACAATCCCGTCCTCATCGGCGAACCCGGCGTCGGCAAGACCGCGATCGTCGAGGGCCTCGCGCTGCGCATCGCCAATGGCGACGTGCCCGATGGCCTCAAGGACAAGACGCTGATGGCGCTCGACATGGGCGCGCTGATCGCGGGCGCAAAATATCGCGGCGAGTTCGAGGAGCGGCTGAAGGGCGTCATCGACGAGGTGAAGGGCGCCGAGGGCGACATCATCCTGTTCATCGACGAGATGCACCAGCTGATCGGCGCCGGCAAATCCGACGGTGCGATGGACGCCGGCAATCTGCTCAAGCCCGCGCTCGCCCGCGGCGAACTGCATTGCGTCGGCGCGACCACGCTCGACGAATATCGCAAATATGTCGAGAAAGACCCCGCGCTCCAGCGCCGCTTCCAGCCCGTGTTCGTCGGCGAACCGACGGTCGAGGATACGATCAGCATCCTGCGCGGCCTGAAGGACAAATATGAGATGCACCACGGGGTGCGGATCACCGATGGCGCGCTCGTGTCGGCAGCGACACTGTCCAACCGCTACATCACCGACCGCTTCCTTCCCGACAAGGCGATCGACCTGATGGACGAAGCGGCGAGCCGCATCCGCATGGAGGTGGAATCGAAGCCCGAGGAGATCGAAAGCCTCGACCGCCGCATCCTGCGCCTGAAGATCGAGCGCGAGGGCCTGCGCCGCGAAACCGACGCGGCCAGCGTCGATCGCCTCGAAACGCTGGAGGGCGAACTCGCCAATCTCGAACAGCAATCGGCCGAACTGACCACGCGCTGGCAGGCGGAAAAGGACAAGATCGCCGGCGAAGCCAAGCTCAAGGAACAGCTCGACGCCGCCCGGCTCGAACTGGAACAGGCGCAGCGCGGCGGCGACCTCGCCAAGGCGGGCGAGCTGTCCTACGGCCGCATCCCCGCGCTCGAAAAGCAGCTCGCCGAGGCTCAGGGCGCAACGCAGGGCGCGATGCTGCGCGAGGAAGTGACCGCCGACGACATCGCCGGCGTCGTCAGCCGCTGGACCGGCGTGCCCGTCGACCGCATGCTGGAGGGCGAACGCGAAAAGCTGCTCAAGATGGAGGAGGTGCTCGGCGCCCGCGTCATCGGCCAGTCCGATGCGGTGCGCGCCGTCGCCACCGCCGTCCGCCGTGCCCGCGCGGGTCTGCAGGACCCGAACCGGCCGCTGGGCAGCTTCCTGTTCCTCGGGCCGACGGGCGTCGGCAAGACCGAGCTGACCAAGGCGCTCGCGGAATTCCTGTTCGACGATCCTGCCGCGATGGTGCGCATCGACATGAGCGAATTCATGGAGAAGCACGCCGTCGCCCGCCTGATCGGCGCGCCTCCCGGCTACGTCGGCTATGAGGAAGGCGGCGTGCTGACCGAAGCGGTGCGGCGCCGGCCCTATCAGGTCGTGCTGTTCGACGAGGTGGAAAAGGCGCACGGCGACGTCTTCAACGTGCTGTTGCAAGTCCTCGACGACGGCCGCCTGACCGATGGCCAGGGCCGCACCGTCGACTTCAGCAACACGATCATCATCCTGACGTCCAACCTCGGCAGCCAGTATCTGGCGAACCTCGAGGACGGCCAGTCGGTCGACAGCGTCGAACCGCAGGTGATGGACATCGTCCGCGCCCACTTCCGCCCGGAATTCCTCAACCGGCTGGACGAGATCATCCTCTTCCACCGCCTGGGGCAAGGCCACATGGGCCCGATCGTCGACATCCAGGTCGCCCGCGTCGCGAAACTTCTGGCAGATCGCAAGATCACGCTGGAACTCACCGATGCGGCCCGCGAATGGCTCGGCCGAGTCGGCTACGACCCCGTCTACGGCGCAAGACCCCTACGCCGTGCGGTCCAACGCCACCTCCAGGACCCCCTCGCCGAAGCGATCCTCCGCGGCGAGGTGAAGGACGGGTCGACGGTGAAGGTGGATGAGGGAGATGGAAAGCTAATAGTGACAGTAGATTAGTCGGCCGCGACCGCGAAATTCCCCAATCGAATTGGCAACAACGTCTGTAACAAAATTGATACACTCGGCCAGCAATCTTTCGATGTGACAGCTCTGTCATTTGCGATGGGGTTGCTGGCCTGCAACCCTCGGCGGATCATGCTGCGATTGCGAAGGCGATCATGGCATTGGCCACAAGAGGGGAACACAGTGATTAAACGGTCGCGTAACATTTTCCTGGTGACGACGATTCTGGCAGGCACGGCCTATGCCATGCCGGCTGTTGCTCAGGAGACCGGCGGGGCAGTTGCCTCGCAAACCACCGGACAAACCGCAGGAGCACAGCCAGACCAAACCGCCGCAGCATCTACGGATATCGTCGTTACCGGATCCCGCATCGCGCGACCCGACCTACAGGCATCGGTGCCGGTCGTAACCATTGGCGCCGAGAGGATTCAGGATACCGGCGCGTCGAATATCCAGGATGTTCTGGCCACCCTGCCTGCGGTGGGCCAGAACGTCAGTCGCACCAGCTCGAACTTTTCGAACACCGGCAACGGCGTGGCCACCGTCAATCTGCGCAACCTGGGCGCGTCGCGCACCCTTGTGCTGATCGATGGGCGCAGATCGCTCGGTATCGCGGGTTCGTCCGCTGTCGACGTCAACAATATCCCGACCGACCTGATCGAACGCGTCGAGGTCGTCACTGGCGGTGCCTCCGCCGTCTACGGATCGGAAGCCGTCGCCGGCGTCGTAAACTTTGTCCTCAACCGTAAGTTCGAGGGGCTGCGCGTCCGTGCGCAGAACACCATCTCGGACAAGGGCGATGCACCGCGCCAATACGTATCGATCACCGCCGGTCATGGTTTTGCCGATGATCGCGGCCATGTCGCTGCGAATTTCAGCTACGACAACGACCATGGGCTACCGTCTCGCAACCGCAGTTTTTCGGCCAAGGACGTACCAAACCGCAGCTCCTACGCAGCGCAGGGGCTCTTCGATGTCAGCAATCCGGCTACCCAGACGACCTTCTCTCCGGCGACCGGTCGAACCTTCACCTTCGATGGCAACAACGCGCTGAAGGGCTATCAGGGCGCCAATATTGATGGCTACAACCGCAATGGCGACCGCTTGCTGTCGGTGCCGGTTGAACGACTGCAAGGGACCTTCCTGGGCAACTACGACTTCTCGGATGCGTTCAAGGTTTATGCCGAGGGCGAATACGTTCACACCAATTCCAACGCATCGCTCGAACCGTCTGCAATTGCGAATAGCGGCCCTGGTGCTGCGCTGAACTTCGACGGTTCGGCCTATGCCGGCATTCCGATCACCAGCCCTTACGTTCCGGCGGCGGTCCGTGCCGCGGCCATTGCGAACGGCACCAACGTGATCCAGTTCCGTCGCCGTTCGAACGACATCTTCAGCCGTAGCAATCAGAACGATCGCGATTTCTACCGCGGCGTATTGGGCGTAAAGGGCGATATCGGCGGCAGCGGCAAGTGGTCGTACGATCTGTATTACGAACACTCGCAAAGCCGTGACCACACGACGGCACAGGCTATCTATACGCCGAACTATGGCGCCGCACTGAGCAACGAAATCGGGCCGGACGGTCAGGTTCGCTGTTCGAATGCCGCAGCGCGGGCCGCGGGCTGCGTTCCCATCAACATTTTCGGGTATAATACCGCCAGCGCCGCCGCGTCTCGCTTCTTGCAGACTTATACCGGCCCGACCACCAACGTGACGTTGGTCGATGGTAACGTCGTCCAACTGAAGAACGGCTCGAACGTGACGTTCGATTACCTGGCGAAGGTCAACCAAGACGTCGTCTCCGGTAGCATCAGCGGCAACCTGTTCTCCTTGTGGGGCGGCCCGGTTGCCGTGGCCTTCGGCGGTGAATATCGCCACGAGAAAAGCTCTGAGGTCTTCGATCCGTTCACGCAGGCCGGGTTGTCGTCGGGCAATCAAATCACGAACACCCAAGGCCAATTCAACGTTAAGGAAGGCTTCGTCGAGGTCGTCGCACCGATCGTCGAAGACCGTCCGGGCCTCCATTACCTCGGAATAGAGGGGGCAGCGCGTTATGCGGATTATTCCACCATTGGTGGAGTGTGGAGTTTCAAGGCCGGTGCGACCTATGCGCCGACCGCTGACATCCGCTTCCGCGGCGTCTTCGCCCGCGCCACGCGCGCGCCGAATATCGGCGAATTGTTCGCATCGCTCAGCCAGACGTTCCCTGCCGTAAACGATCCCTGTGATCAGGCACAGGGCAACGGCGATGGGGCAAAGACCGTGCCGCTACCCGCAGGTTGCTCTGCGATCCCGGGCATTGCAGCGACCGTCGCATCGCGCGGCAGCTTCCAGTACAGCACGTCTCAGATCCAAACGATTGACGGGCTGCTAGGTGGTAATCGCAACCTGAAGCAGGAAACCGCCGACACGATCACCGCGGGCGCCGTCATCACGCCGACTATGATCCGCAATTTCAGCCTGACGGTCGATTATTATCGCATCAAGGTAAAGAACGCGATTGGGATCATCGGCCAGCAGGTTTCGGTTTCGCAATGCTTCACCGGTGGCCAGCCGCTATTCTGTAACAACGTCATCCGCGATGCGAACGGCTTCATCACCCGCGTAAACGCATTGAACTTGAATACGGGGTCCTACCTTGTTTCAGGTCTTGACGTCGAAGGTCGCTATTCGATCCCGCTCGGTGGGACGCGATTGGATATCGACGTGCTTTATAACCACCGCTTCGATCAGCAGCAGACTCCTTTCCCGGGCGGTCCGGTGCAAAACGAACTCGGCCAAGCAAACTGCTACAGCTGCGGTCGCCTCGGCTCGGGGTTCAAGGACAGGGTTACCGGCAATTTCACGCTGGGCACGGAACGCTACCAGCTGAATTATCGTGTCGACTATCTTGGTCCGTTGAAGGACAACCTGGATGGCAGCACGACGGTCATCACTCCGATCCCCGCCTACTGGTATCATAACGTCCAGGGCAAGATTGCAGTGGGCGAGGGCCGGAAGATGGAACTATATGTCGGCGTGAACAACTTGTTCGACAAGAAGCCGCCGATGTTCGGGGATACGAATCCCGTAACGTGGCCTGGCACGCAGACCGTGGCAGATACTTACGACCTCTATGGGCGCATGTTCTACGCCGGCGCCACCATCAAATTCTGATCTAACACCGACTAAAGTACTAAGGCGGCCTTCGGTTCGAAGGCCGCCTTTTTTATGGGCAAGCCTAGTTTCCTTCACTTGCATCCCAGATGCACGGCGCCCGCTCTAAAGCCCAAGCAGCTTCGCGCTTTGCGATCGTCGACTAGTTCACCCTGATTGGGCGTCACCGCTGACAAAAAAAAGGGGCGGCCCTGCAGAGCCGCCCCGTCCTTGAGTCGCCACCCCTCCGCAGAGGGGCAGGGTAGCGGCGTTTAGAAGCCGAACTTCACGCCCGCGCGATACTGACGGCCGAAGATGCCGTCGCCGCCCTGGACGGCGTTGTACAGATACGCGCCGTACGTGACCGGATCGATCGGAGGCAGGCGGTTGAAGACGTTCAGCACGTTCACATAGAACGAGAACTTGTCGTTCACCCGGAACGTCGCGTTCGCATCCGCCGTGATGTAGCTCTTCACGCGGCAGCCGAAATAGGCCGGTGCCTGACCGCAGTCCTTGTACGCGTCGCCCTGGTCCATCGCCGACAGGTCGTAACCCGACGTGTAGTTGACGGTGCCGGTCAGCGCGAAATCGCCGAAGTCGAACGTGTTGGCCCAGTTGCCCTTCCACTCGAACGTGCCCGAACCGGCCGTCAGGTTGAAGTTGCCGAGCGTGTCGACATAGGTCTGGCGCACGCCGTCGACGGTGGTGCTCAGCTCCAGGATGAGGCTGGCGTTCAGCGCCGTGGTCCACTTCACGTTGCCGAAGTTGACGAAGCCGTTGGCGCCGAAATCGATGCCTTCCGACTTGATCGTCTGCGCGTTGATCAGCTGCGAGCGGACGAACGCGATCTTGGGCTTGGCGGTCGGGTTGTTGACGTCCACCGCGTCGGCGATGACGTCGAACCCGGCGGGGATCGCCGTGCCAGCATAATAGGCCGCGATCGCCGGCGACAGATCCGGCGTGGTGATCGCGCCGGTCTTGCGGATGTTGTAGTAATCGACCGTGAACGACAGGCTGCGGATCGGCTCGAACTTGATGCCGGCGGTGAAGCTGCGCGACTTTTCAGGCTGCAGGTTCGGCGATGCCAGCGTGGTCTGACCGATCGAATAGGCCGTGATGTACGACGAGCAGGCGGTCGGTGCCGCAGCCGAGCACGGCGTGGTCGAACCGCGATTGGTGTACTGCGCCAGGAACGCCGCCGGAATGCTCGACAGCTGCTGCGTCACGTAACCCGTCGTCGGCAGGGCGTTCGCCTCGCCGAACGAGGGGATGCGGAAGCCGCGCGAATAGGTGCCGCGCACGGTGACCTGACGGATCGGGTTGAAGATCGCGCCGAACTTCGGCGAGAACGCGCTCTGACCGGTCGAATAATGGTCGTAGCGACCCGATGCGTTCAGCGTCAGCTGGTCGAGGATCGGCGCGTTGATTTCGCCGAAGGCCGAGGTGACGGTGCGGTTGCCGCTGGTGCCGAAGGCGTTCAGGCGGAAATAGCGCTGCGTCGGGCCGTTGGTGTCCGGGTTGCCGCTGGGGGCGTCGACCGCTTCGTAGAAGATCGAGCCACCGAGCGCCACGCGCAGGTCGCCACCCGGCAGCGCCATCAGCGCCTTACCCAGGGTGAACTGCGCCTGGTACAGATCCGACGAGCTGTTGTTGATGAACTGCGGCGTCAGATAGTCGCGCACCGCCTGGCTGTTCTGGCCGGGGTTGAGGAAGTTGTAGCTGCCGTCGTTGATCACATCGAGCAGGTGCTGGATGTAGACGTAGCCGTCGGTGCGACGACGCAGGTCCGTGTGCATCGCGGTCGCGTCGACGCGATAGTCGACGTCGCCGAAGATGGTGCCGTTGATGCCCATCGCGGCGCGATAGACGCGGCTGCGGGTCTCGTTGAACTCACGCTCATTGGCCAGCGTGCCGACGATGCGCGCCACCTGGCCCAGCCCTGCGAACGGGTTGTTCGGGTTGAGCGTGCCGTTCGCCGCGGTGCAGGCCGCGGTCGTACCGCGCGGGCAGATGTAGACCGGCAGCGCCAGGATCGCCGAACGCGGATCGATCGACGGCGTCGGGCCCTGCGAGGTCGAATATTGCGGGAAGAGGATGCCCGCCGGAGCGTTGGCGCGGATCGTCGCCGGAACGCCCGTGTAGCTCGACGTCGACTGCTGGAAGTTGACCTGGAAATAGGCTTCCGACGTATCACCGACCTTGGCGGTGAACTTGGCCGAACCGCCGAAGCGTTCGATGTCCGGGGTCACGTTGCCGTACAGGTTCTGGGTGTCGACCTGGCAGACGGTGCCCGGTGCGGTCGGGTTGTTGGCGAGGTCGGTCGCGGTCAGGTTGTAGGGCGTACCGACGACGCAGCCCAGCGCCGGGTTCAGGAACTGATAGCGGCCCAACGCGGTCGTGTTGGTCGCATCGGCCGGACGGACGTAGAAGTTGCCGGTGCCGATCGAGAAGCCGGGCAGCGTGCCGTTTGGGCCGACGCTGTTGGCGATGTTGTTCGGACCGCACACCGTGGTCCCGGTGCGGTTGCTGCACAGGCTGCGCTCGTCGCTCGTGTTATACGGCGCCGGCAGCGACGACGCCTTCACGCCTTCGCTGCGATAATAGAAGCCGCTGATATAGGCGTTATAGCCCTTCTCATCGAGATCGCCGGTGCCGGCGGTCAGCGACAGGCGCTGGTTGGCGTTATAGCCACGCTCCGCAATGCCCGCTTCGACGCGGCCGGCGATGCCCTGGAACGAACGCTTGGTGATGATGTTGACCACGCCCGCGATCGCGTCCGCGCCATAGCTGGACGAGGCGCCGTCGCGCAGCACGTCGACGCGCTCGACGATGTCGTCCGGGATGGTGTTGAGGTCGACGAAGTTGCGCGAACCGTCATCCGACAGCGGATAGTAAGCGGCGCGCAGGCCGTCGAACAGCACCAGCGTCGAGTTGGTCGACAGGCCGCGCAGCGACACCGACGACGCACCCGAAGCGAATGCGCCATTGGCGGTGAACGAGTTGGTCAGCGCCGGGCCGTTGTTCGACGACAGCGCCTGGATGCCCGCCTGCACGGTGTTGATGCCGCGCACGTCGAGGTTCTCGGTCGTGATCGTGCTGACCGGCGACGGGCCGGCATCGGCGCCGCGGATGATCGAGCCGGTGACGACGATGTCGTTGCCGGTCGACGCTTCCTGCGGCTGGGCTGGGGTCTGCGGTGCGGCGGCTGCGGTCTGATCCGACGAATCGGTGGTCGGCTGCGGAGCCGGGGTGGTCTGCGCCGCGGCAACGCCGGCGGACAGCAGCACGAACGGCGTCGCGGCGGCGAGCAGGGCCGCCTTTCGCGTAAAGCGGTACATCGTGGTCATCGTCTTCCCTCGCTTGACCCGGATGGCCGGCCCGTTGTGACGGTGCCGGTTCCAGGCATGGCCAAGCCCCCTCAAGCCGCATTCGGCTTCCAAAGGACATGGGACAGGAATGCGTTCACGTATTTAGGGTGTAAAGCCGTCATTCATCCGCGGCTCATCTTTGCGCGCCGGTGTCGCCGAAATGACACAATGCCTGCCCTGTATGGCAGGCCGGATCGGGAATTCTGCCCGGTAACGGGCAGAACGCGCTGACAGGCATCTTAGTTCACCGACCGGCTAATTTGTTCCGAAACGGCTTTTTATCATAGATTTATGTCGCCGGGTGTGGCGGAACACCCACATCGTCCGGCCTGCAAAGCCTGTCTCTGCTCGACGGGGCAAATTGGACGTATGCTGACCTAATGACCTGGTTTGGGCCCTCCCAAACCGTCACCCGTCTCTATCGTCTAGTCGAAAAGGATAGGACATCTACTATGCCCTGCCTGTGCGGCACGCGGTTCCGCGGCCGCGCGCCCTGCGAGCGCGCGCGTCTTCATTCGATCGTCAAAAAAGCCGGCTTACTTGGCCGGCATCGCCCCCGCGACGAGCATCGGGTCGAGGCGCGCATCGCGCCAGCGCAGGCTCCAGTGGAGATGGGGACCGGTCGCGCGCCCGGTCTTGCCGACCGCGCCGATCACCTGCCCCTGGCGGACGTGATCGCCCACGGCCACGTCGATGCGCGACAGGTGCAGGAAGGCGCTGTTCAGCCCCATGCCGTGGTCGATCATCAGCAGATTGCCCTCCAGAGTGAAGGGATGATCCGCGGCCAGGATCACGACGCCGTCCGCCGGCGCGACGACGGGCGCGCCCACCGGCAGCGCCACGTCGGTGCCCGAATGATAGGCGCCCGGCTCGCCGCGATAGACGCGCTGCGACCCGAACCAGCCCGAAATGCGGCCGATCGCCGGCCAGACGAAACGCTGCCGCCACCCCTGCGCGTCGGTCTCGATCGCGCGCGCCGCGGCGATCTGCGCGAGTTCGGGCGGGCGCAGCTGCGCCATCACCGGATCGGGCGCCGGAAACCGGGGCAAAGTGTTGAGCCGCTCGATCCGCCACGCGCGCGGCGCGACGGTCAGCGCCGTGGTCACGACCAGCGGGGTGCCGGCGGGGCCCGTAAAATGCTCGGCGACCCGCATTGTGGCGGGTGCATCCCGATCGAAGCCGAGGACGAACGTGCCGTCCGCTGCGACCGGCACGTCATGCCCATCCAGCGTTAGCCGCGTGCCGGGGCGGGCATGGCCGCGTACCAGCGCGCCCTGCATCGGTGTCCCCTCCAGCCGCAGCGCGGACGCGCCGGCCGGCAAGGGTCCAGCGCCGCGCACGATCGGCGCCTGCTGCGCCACGCCGGGTGCCGCCCCACCAAGGATCAGCGCGAGCAACAGGCCGCCTCGCCCGCCGGCACGCCTCATTGCGGGCGCATCGCCTCGCTGGCGATCGCGGCCGTCGCATAGGCTTCCTGCTTGGCGACGCTCCAATAGCGCAACAGGTCGATCGGCACGCGTGCCCCGCTCACCGCGCAGGTGACATGGTCGCCGGGCGCCAGCACGCGAAAGCCATTGGCCATATAGTGCAGCCGCGCGGGCCGGTCGGAATTGGAAACGAGCATGTCTTGTGTCCGTATCAGAGCCCAGCCGTCACAATAACGTCGGCTGGTCGGGCGTGGGGGCGACATAGGCGCGCGCCGCCTTGCGCTCAACCTTGAGGCGCTCAACCTTGGGGGATACGGGGGCGGGCGCAGGCGCCGGCGCCTCATCGCCCACCACCGCATCGACGCTGTCGTCGCGGAAGCGCAGCGTCACCGCCCCCGCCACGCGCACCGCCGCCGCCGAGGACAGCGTCGTGCCGTCGCGCGCCGTCACCCGTGCATAGCCACGGTCCAGCACCGCATCGGGGTTGAGCGACTGTACCAGCCGCCACGTCGCCGCCAGCCGCTCGCGCCCGCGCTCCACCTGTCGCTCCAGCACCGCCGGCCGCAGCGCCCCCGCCGATCGATCGAGACTGCCGCGCGCCAGCGTCACCCGCCGCTCCAGCCCCCGGTCCAGTCGCTGCCCGGCGTCGTCGGCGCGCTGCCGCTGCGGCCCCAGCAGCGCCTCGCGCTTCGGCAGCAGCCGGGCGAGCGCGGCCAGCCGCTCGCGCCCGCGCTCGACATAGCGGTTGGCGCACCGCTGCGTCCGGCTGCCATGGCTCTGGATCGTGTAGCGCAGGTCGGCGAGCACCGGCACCGCCAGCTCGGCGGCCGCAGTCGGCGTCGGCGCGCGCAGGTCGGCGGCGAAATCGCAGAGCGTCGTGTCGGTCTCATGTCCCACAGCCGAGATGATCGGGATCGTGCAGTCCGCGACCGCGCGCACCACCACTTCCTCGTTGAACGCCCACAGATCCTCGATCGAGCCGCCGCCGCGCGCGACGATGACGAGATCGGGTCGCGGCACCGGGCCATAGGCGGGGATCGCATCGAAGCCGCGCACCGCCGCCGCCACTTCTTCCGCAGCACCCTGCCCCTGCACCTTCACCGGCCAGACGATGACATGGCTGGGGCAGCGATCCTCCAGCCGGTGCAGGATGTCGCGGATCACCGCGCCGGTCGGCGACGTCACCACCCCGATCGTGCGCGGCAGATAGGGCAGGCCCACCTTGCGCTCGCGATCGAACAGCCCCTCGCCCGCCAGCTTGGCCTTCAATTTCTCGAACAGCGCCATCAGCGCACCCGCGCCGGCAAGCTCCATCCGCTCGATGACGATCTGGTATTTCGACCGGCCGGGATAGGTGGTCAGCTTGCCGGTCGCGATCACCTCGATCCCGTCCTGCGGCGCAAAGGCGAGCGCGTTCACCTGCCCCTTCCACATCACGCCGTCGATCACCGCGGCATCGTCCTTCAGCGCTAGGTAGACGTGGCCCGAGGCGGCCCGCTTGTAGCCCGAAATCTCGCCGCGCAGCCGGACGTGGCCGAACTCGCCCTCCACCATCCGCTTCAGCTTGAAGCTCAGCTCGCCCACCGACAGCGCGAGCGCGTTGTCGCCGGGGCGCTCCTCGGCTAGCAGCCGGGCATCATCGGTATCGGATAGGAACTCTGGCATGAACGTCCTGCTGCTGGGCTCAGGCGGCCGCGAACACGCATTGGCGTGGAAACTGGCGCAATCGCCGACCCTCGATACGCTCTATGCCGCGCCAGGCAACCCCGGCATCGCGCAGCATGCGACGTGCGTCGCCCTCGACGCGACGGATCACGCCGCGGTGATCGATTTCGTGCGGGCGCAAGCGATTGGCCTGGTCGTGATCGGCCCCGAAGCGCCGCTGGTCGATGGGCTTGCAGACAGTTTGCGCACCGCAGGCGTCCCCGTCTTCGGCCCCGACAAGGCCGCCGCGCAGCTGGAAGGGTCGAAGGGTTTCACCAAGGATCTGTGCCGCCGCGCCGACATCCCGACCGCCGGCTATGTCCGCGTGACCTCGCGCACCGAGGCGGAGGCCGCCCTCGCCGCGACCTTCGGCTATCCCGTCGTCATCAAGGCGGACGGCCTCGCCGCGGGCAAGGGCGTGGTGATCGCGACCAGCGAGGCAGAGGCGGCGCAGGCGTTCGACGCGATGTTCGCGCAGGGTGACGCCCCCGTCGTGCTCGAGGAATTCCTGGAGGGCGAAGAGGCCAGCCTGTTCGTCCTGACCGACGGCACCGCGCTCCTCCCGTTCGGCAGCGCGCAGGATCACAAGCGCGTCGGCGAGGGCGATACCGGCCCCAACACCGGCGGCATGGGCGCCTACAGCCCCGCCCCCGTCCTCACTCCCGACCTGGAGGAGCGTGCGATCGCCGAGATCGTCGCGCCCACCGTCAAGGCGATGCGGGAGGAAGGCATGCCGTTCAGCGGCGTCCTCTACGCCGGGTTGATGCTGACCCGGACGGGGCCGAAGCTCATCGAATATAACGCCCGCTTCGGCGACCCCGAATGCCAGGTGCTGATGATGCGCTTCCAAGGCGATCTGCTCGCGGTGATGCTCGCCACCGCCGAAGGCCGGCTCGCGATGCTCGGCGACATCGCCTTGTCGGACGACATCGCGATGACCGTCGTCCTCGCCGCGGCGGGCTATCCCGGCACGCCCAAGGCCGGCGGCGCGATCCGCGGCATCGATGCGGCGGAAGCGACCGGCGCAATCGTCTTCCAGGCGGGCACGAAGCAGTCCGGCGATACGCTGGCAGCGTCCGGTGGCCGCGTCCTCGCCGTCACCGCCACCGGCCCCGACATCCGCGCCGCCCGCGACGCGGCCTATCGCGGCGTAGACGCGATCGACTTCGCCGACGGCTTCTGCCGCCGCGACATCGGCTGGCGCGAACTGGCACGATAAGGCGCGCGCTCGACACCCACGCCCACACCCACCCCCACACCCCCTCCGTCATTCCCGCGAAGGCGGGAATCCAGACACGCTTTCCTCGCGCCTCCAGCCGAAACGTCCGAGGTTATGGATTCCCGCCTTCGCGGGAATGACGAAGAAGGGGGGTAGCGTGACAAAAAAAAGGCCCGCCGGATCGCTCCGACGGGCCTTTTCTCATACCGAACGCACCGATCAGAAGTTGATCGTCGTCCCGATCGCGATGTTGCGACCCAGCGAGTCATAGCGCTGCGGGATCGTGTTCCCGCGGGCCAGGCTGATATTGTACGAATCCGGCACGATCGGCGCCGCCTTGTCGAGCAGGTTGTTCGCGATCAGGCGCAGCGAGAACTGCTTGGCGATCGCGAAGTTGAGCGCGAGGTCGAAGTAATTGGCCGGGGCGACCCGGTAATAGCTCGTCCGTGCACGCGCCGCCGTGCCGCCGATCGCGGGATCGCCCGAATTGTCGGCGTTGGTCAGCGACCCCACATAGCGCCAGTTGAACGATGCACTGAAGCCGCGCCCTTCGGTCGTATAGGTCGCGCGCAGGCCGTGGCTCCACTTCGGGATCAGCTGGCCGCAGCCGTTGCCGTAATAGCCCGCGCAGTTGCGCTCGGGCTGCACCGGCGAATCCTGGCCCCCGGCGAAGGTGGTCAGCGAGCCATTGAAGCTCCAGTCGATGCGGCCCGCGCTGCCCAGCTCCATCGGATATTGCGCCTGGAAGTCATAGCCACGCGCGATCGAGGTGTAATAGTTGCTGGTGCCCTGACGGATGAAGCCCGTCGTCGGGTTATTCGCCGCGTTCGAGAACAACGTGCCGTTCGCGTTGCGAACGATGCCCTGGCAGAAGAACTGGTCGCCGCCCGAGCGCAGACAGCCATCGGTGTAATAGCTGTAATCGTTGTAACCCAGCGAGTTGTCGATCTTGATCCGATACCGGTCGACCGAGAACACCAGGCCGCGCACGAACCGCGGCTTCAGCACCAGGCCATAGGTCTGGGTATAGGCCGTCTCCGGATCGGCGGTGAAGCCGCCCGAGCGGACGGTGCAGGCCGCGGTGCCGTTCGGCGTCGTGCCGTTGCTGCACAACAGGCTGGTGCTGCCATACAGCGCGTCGGACAGGCCGGTCGCACGGCACACCTCACGCGAGGCGAGCGGCGCGCCATAGGTCACGCCATTGGGGCCGGGGATCGGCGTCGGCGCGCAGAAGTCGTTGAACGTGCCCGCACCGCCGGCGGCGAAGTCGATGTTCGTCGCCTGCCGGATTTCGACCACCGTCGGCGCACGCTGCGCCTTGTTGAACGAGGCGCGGAAGGTGATGTCCTTCACCGGCGCATAGATGCCCTCGATCTTCCAGGTGTTGAAGGTCGATGGATTGCTGCTGTACTTCGACAGGCGATAGCCGCCGTTGACCTGCGCCAGCTCGACGAACGGCTTGTGCTCGATCAGCGGCACCTGCACTTCGGCGTTGGCTTCCCACACGTCCTGGCTGAGATAGCTGTCGGTGCCGCCCAGCGCGCTGCGATAGCTGGCGTCGGCGGTCGATTTCAGCGTGTCCTTGCGATATTCCGTGCCCAGCGCGATCGCCACGCCCTGTTCGGCGAACGGTGAGGTGATGCCGTATTTGCCCAGGTCGCCGCTGACGTTGGCGAGCACGTCGTACAACGTCCCCGTCGTCTGCGACGTGCCGGTCGTGAACAGATAGTTGATCAGCGCCGGATTGGTGTTGCCCGCGCTGAAGATGTCGAAGGGCACGCAGCCTGCCGCGCCGCTCGCGCAGACCGGGTTCGCCGCGGTGCCGCCGACGTTTACCGCATTCTGCAGATTGCCAGGGGTGCGGAAGCTCGGGATGTAATCCTGATGATTGCGCGCATAGACGCCGCCGACGTCATAGGTCCACGCATCGCCCACCTTGCCGCGCACGCCGCCGGTCAGGCGCACGCCGGTGTTGACGAACGTGTCGGGGCGGTCGTTCATCTCGCCCAGGCGATAGGCGAGGCTGACCGGCACGCTGGTCGCACCCGCGACGCCGCAACCGATCGCGGTCGCTTGGCTGGCTGACAGGAAGGGGTTGGCGCAGGACACGTTGACCGTGCCGCTCGCGATCGTCGGATAGTTGGTGTACGACTTGTCGCGGAACCACAGGCCCGACGCGTAGAGCTCCGCCTCCGGTGCCAGCTCGGCGGTCACGAAGCCGCCGGCGTTCACGCGCTCGCTGGGACGCTGATAGGCATAGCCGCTGAAATAGTTGGACGCATTGCCCTGGCCCGCGCCGAACGGCACGAAGGTGCGCGTGCCATTGGGGTTGTTGACCAGCTGCGCGCCCGCATTCGGGCCCGACTGCGGCGTGATGAGGCCGCTCGTCGAGCTGCTCGGCGTCAGGCCGCACGACAGCGGGCCGTTGAGCTGCAGCTGCGTCAGGTAACAGCCGGCGTTCGAGCGCGAGGTCAGCGCGATCTCGTCGGTGTTCTTGTAATTGACGAAGCCGCTGACATGGACCTTGTCGTCGAAGAAGCCATGGCCTGCGGTCAGCGTCAGGTCGGCCCGGCCGCCGTCGTTGGTCCAGCCGCGCGGCGACGGGAAGCCCGCCGCACGCGCCAGCGGCGACACGACCGTGTCCTTGTTGTTGTGATTGTAGAAATTGTAATTGGCGTCGAGCTGCAGCCCTTCGAAATCCTTCTTCAGGACGAAGTTGACCACGCCCGCAACCGCGTCCGATCCATAGACCGACGACGCACCGCCGGTCAGCACGTCGACGCGCTCCAGCAGCGTTGTCGGGATGATGCCCGTGTCCTGGCCGTTCTGCGTGCCCAGGCGCTTGCCGTCGATCAGCACCAGCGTGCGCTCGAAGCCCAGGCTGCGCAGCTTGATGCGCTGGCGCCCGTCGGAATCGTTATAGGTCTGCTGCGCGTCCGGCGCGACCTGCGGCAGGCGGTTCAGCACGTCCTCGACGTTCACCGCGGCCTGCGCGCGGATATCGGCGGAGGTGACCGAGGTGATCGGCGCGGCGGCGGTGACGTTGGGGCGAACGATGCGCGTGCCCGTCACGACGATATCGCCACCCGGCTGCGCAGCCGGCGGCGTCTCGCCCGCGGCGGTCGCGGCCTTGGCGGCGGCTTCCTGCGGAGATTGTCCGATATTGGTATCGTCGGTCGTGGTGGTCTGTGCCAGCGCGGGTGCGCTCACCATCGCCAGGCTGCCTGCCAGCGCCACGAGCGAAACCCCATTCTTCCCAATCATAGCCTTGCCTCTCACCGAGGCTCGCTACCATGGAGCCTCTTTACGTCAGACAAGTTTTCCTATCCGGGAGACGGCGTCAATACCGCAGTGATACCTTTGCATACCATTTTGTCACCGCTGTGACAGGAAAGCATCACTCACCCTTTCGCCACGCCGAGCCGTGCGCAGCGGGCGCCGAACGCCCGTCCGCACGATGCGCTCGTTCATGCAGCGTTCGGATTGCGGCGCGATCAGCCCAGCTCGGCGCGCAGCGGACGGGCGAGCAGCGCACCGATCACGTCCGTCGCGGGGGCGCCATCGAGCAGACGGCACACCGCCGCGGTCACCGGCATGTCGACTCCGGCCTCCGCCGCCGCCTCGGCCAGCACCGGTGCGGTGAACGCACCTTCCGCCACTGTCCGCCGGTCGGCGAGCAGGTCCGCCGCGGCGCGCCCCTGCCCCAGGCCCAACCCCAGCGAGAAATTGCGGCTGCTCGTCGATGAACAGGTGAGCACCAGATCGCCCAGCCCCGACAGGCCGGCGAGCGTCTCGGCGCGCGCGCCACGCGCCAGGCCGAAGCGCGTCATCTCGGCGAAGCCGCGCGCGATCAGCGCCGCACGCGCATTCTGCCCCAGACCCGCGCCCTCCACCACGCCGCACGCGATCGCGAGCACGTTCTTCACCGCCCCGCCGATCTCCGCGCCGACCACGTCGCGGCTGGCATAGGGGCGGAAGTGCGGCGCCGCGAGCCGCGCGGCCAGCGCCTCGCCCAGCGCTTCGTCCGCCACCGCCAGCGTCACCGCGGTCGGCAGGCCCGCCGCCACCTCATGCGCGAAGGTCGGGCCGGAGAGCACCGCGATCGGCGCCTGCGGATGGACGGCCTTGGCCACCTCGCCCACCAGCCGCCGCGTCCCCGCCTCGATCCCCTTGGCGCACAGCACGAGCGGCCGCGTACCGACGTCGATCTGCGCGAGCACGCCGCCGACATGCTGCGCCGGCGCGACGACCAGCAGAGCGTCAACTGCATTAAGGTCACCGAAATCGGACGTCGCGCGGATCGACGGCGACAGCGGCACGCCGGCCAGGAACAGCCGGTTTTCGTGGGCGTCGTTGATCCCCGCCACCACCTCCGGCTCGCGCGCCCACAGCGTCACCGGTTCGCCGCGATGCGCCGCAACCTGCGCCAGTGCCGTGCCCCAGGCGCCGCCGCCGATGACCCCGATCTTCATGCTGCTCATCCCTGGACGCCCAACCTCACACACTCCGTTCGCCCTGAGCCTGTCGAAGGGCACCGTGCCGCGGGCATAGCGTTCGCGGATGGCCGTGCTTCGATAGGCTTAGCACGAACGGGGATAAGACATCATGCCATTGCCGTCACGCGTCACGCGTCACGCCTTCACCCCCGCACCGCGCACCGCCTCTGCCCCCGGATCGAGCGGCCACCTGGCCCGCGCCGGCGTATCGAGCGGATCGGTCAACCCGGCGGCGAAGCGCTCCGCCCCCGCCCAGCCGATCATCGCCGCATTGTCGGTGCACAGCCACAGGGGCGGCGCGACGAAGCGCAGGCCATGCTCGGCGGCGAGCGCCTGCAGCGCAGCGCGCACCGCACCGTTCGCCGCGACCCCGCCCGCGACGACCAGCGCCGTCGCTTCGACACCGGCGATCCCCCGCCGCGTCCGGTCGATCAGGCAATCGACCACCGCCGCCTGGAAGGATGCGGCGATATCCTCGGGTGCATGATGCCCCACCGCCCGCGCCACCGCGCTCTTGAGGCCGGCGAAGGAGAAATGCGGCTCGGCCGATCCCTTCAGCGGCCGCGGCAACGGCACGGTCGGCTGCCCCAGCGCCGCCGCCTTCTCGACGTTCGGCCCGCCGGGAAAGCCCAGGCCCAGCAGCTTCGCGGTCTTGTCGAACGCCTCGCCCGCGGCATCGTCGATCGTCGTCGCAATCCGGCGATAGCGGCCGACGCCCTCGACAAGCAGCAGCTGGCAATGCCCGCCCGATACCAGCAGCAGCAGATAGGGAAAGGCGAGGTCCGGGTCGGACAGCCGCGGGCTCAGCGCATGCCCCTCCAGATGATTGACCGCGACGAACGGCTTGCCCACCGCATGGGCCAACGCCTTGCCGGTGACGAGGCCCACCATCACGCCGCCGATCAGCCCGGGCCCCGCGGTCGCCGCGATCGCATCGACCTGATCGAGTCGCAGCCCGGCATCCTTGAGCGCCGCCGCGACCAGCGGCTCCAGCGCCTCGACATGCGCACGCGCCGCGATTTCGGGCACGACGCCCCCGAAGGGCGCATGCGCCGCCTCCTGCCCCGCAAGTCGGTGGCTGAGCACCTGCCGATCGCTGGTGATGAGCGCGGCGGCGGTTTCGTCGCACGAAGATTCGAGGCCGAGGATGATCCGGGGGGGCATGGCCGGCCTTCTATCGCGCCGCACGGAGGTTGTCGAAGGGTGGGGGTTTGGGCATGGCTGGCGGCAGGATTGGAAACACCCTCACCCTTCGCCGTCTTTGGCGGCTCTTCCCTCTCCCGGCGGGAGAGGGAGGGAGGCGCGCAGCGCCGGAAGGGTGAGGGTGTGAATGGATGAAACGATGGCGATCAGGTTCAAACTCGGCACGCGCGGATCGCCGCTGGCGCTGACCCAGGCCAATATGGTCCGCGACGCTTTATGCGCCGCCCACGGCTGGGCACCGGACGAGATCGACCTCGTCGTCATCCGCACCACCGGCGACCGCGTACAGGACCGTGCGCTCGCCGAGATCGGCGGCAAGGCACTGTGGACCAAGGAACTCGACCGCGCGCTGCTCGCCCGCGAGATCGACGCCGCGGTCCATTCGATGAAGGACGTCGAAACGATCCGGCCGCCCGAGATTCGCATCGCCGCGATGCTGCCGCGCGCCGATGTGCGCGACCGGCTGATCGGCGCGGACAGCGTCGCGGAGCTGCCCCGCGGCGCCGTCGTCGGCACCAGTTCGCCGCGCCGCCGCGCGCAGCTGCTGCGGCTGCGCCCGGACCTCAGGGTCGTGCTGTTCCGCGGGAACGTCGACACCCGCCTCGCCAAGCTGGCGGCGGGCGAGGCGGACGCCACCCTGCTCGCCGCCGCCGGGCTCGACCGGCTGGGCCGTGACGGCGTCGGCCGCGCGATCCCGACCGACGAGATGCTGCCCGCCCCCGCGCAAGGCGCCGTCGGGATCGAGGTGCTGACCAGCCATGACGAGGCGATGGTCGCCGTGGCCGCGATCGACGATCCCGCGACCAGCGCCTGCGTCCTGACGGAGCGCGCGCTGCTCGCCGCACTGGGCGCCGACTGCCACTCCCCCGTCGCCGCGCTCGCCGCTTTGTCGGGCGAGATGCTCACCCTGCGCGCCGAACTGATCGCCGAGGATGGCAGCCTGTTCGTTGACGGCACCGGCGAAGGCACCGACGGCGCGCTCGTCGCCGCGGAACTCGCCGCCGACCTGCTCGCCCGCGCCCCCTCCAGCGTCCGCAGCCTGTTCGCGCCGTGACGGGCATCGCGCTCTCGGGCGTGCTGGTCGTCCGCCCCGAACCGGGCAGCACGCGCACCCTCGCCCGCCTGCGCACGCTGGGCGTGGACGCCGCCGCCCTCCCCCTGTTCGCGACCGCACCGGTGCCGTGGGATGCCCCCGATCCCGCCGCCCATGACGCATTGCTGATCACCAGCGCCAATGCGGTGCGCCACGCCGCCCCCACCCTCGCGCGCCTCGCGCATCTGCCCGTCATTGCGGTGGGCGCGCAGACCGCCGAGGCAGCGCGCACCGCCGGCCTCACGGTCGCGATCGTCGGCACCGGCGGCGTCGCCGAGGCGCTTGCCGCCGCCAGCTTCACCCGCCCCCTCCACCTCGCCGGCCGCGACCACATCGACAGCGGCCACCCGACGCGCATCGTCTACGCCAGTGACACGATCGCCGCAGACCCCGCCGCCTTTGCCAGCGCCGCGCAACACCGCATCGTCCTGCTCCATTCGGTCCGCGCCGCCGCCCGCGTCGCAGCCTTGCTGCCCGACCGCAGCGCCATCGGCATCGCCGCGCTCAGCCCCGCGGTCCGTGCCGCGGCCGGCGACGGCTGGGTACTTGCACTTACCGCCGACACCCCCACCGACGCCGCCCTGTGCCGGGTCGGGGCGGCGGCATGCACGCCAGCGATTGACCCTGCGGCGGGGGGCGGGGATAAGGCGCCATGAGCGATTACGTGCCGATCGATCCGCCGTCCGGCGCCCGCGGAGCGCAGGGCCTGCGCACCGGCGTCTTCCTGGCGATCATCGCGCTGGCCTTCGTCGCGGGCGCGGTGCTGACCGGCTATCTGATGCGCCACGTCCCCTGGCTGGGCGGGACGACAAGCGCGCAAAAGGCGACGCCCGAACCGGTGAACTACAACCCCGCCTTGCCGCTCAACGCCAATGGCGAGCGGACCAACCCGCAGCTCGACCCCAATGCGCTCGCCTCGCGCGAAGCGACGCTCGCCGGGCAATTGTCGGCGCTGGAGACGCGCACCGCCGCCGTCACCACCGATGCCAACGCCGCCGCCGCGCAGGCCGGCCGCGCCGAGGGGCTGCTGATCGCCGTCGCCGCGCGCCGTGCGCTCGATCGCGGTGTCGGCCTCGGCTATCTCGAGGAGCAGCTGCGCAGCCGCTTCGGCACCGCGCAACCCAAGGCGGTCGCCGCGGTCATCGACGCCGCGCGCCAGCCGGTGACGCTGGAGGATCTGCGCCAGGGGCTGGAGGCGATCGCGCCCGACATCGCCTCGGTCAGCACCGACGGCTGGCTCGCCAGCCTGCGCCGCGAAGTCGCCGGCCTGGTCGTGCTGCGCCAGGCCGGCACCCCCTCGCCCCGCCCCGCCGACCGGCTCGCTCGCGCGCGCCGCCTGCTCGACGGCGGCCAGGTGGAGGCCGCGCGTGCCGAGGTCGCGCGCCTGCCCGGCGCCGCGCAGGCCGGCAATTGGATGCAGGCCGCCGACCGCTATATCGAGGCGCGCCGCGCGCTCGATCTCATCGAAAACGCCGCGCTGATGGGCCAGGCGGTCGCCCGCCCGATCCCGCCGACGACGGTGCAGGCGCAGACGCCCGCCGATACCACGCCGGCGACCGATCCCGATACGAACACGCAGGAAACCACCTCGGTCGGCATGTAACGGCGCGCATGATCGCCCCCGTCGTTACCACCGACCGGCTGATCCTCACCGGCCACCACCCCGATCACCTCGACGCGCTCGCCGCCCTGTGGGCGGACCCGGCGGTCTACACGATGATCGGCGGCGTGCCCCGCAGCCGCGAAGAGGTGTGGCTGCGCCTGCTCCGCTCGATCGGCCAGTGGCAGGCGTTCGGCTATGGCAGCTGGGTCTTCTGCGCGCCCGACGGCACCGTCCTCGGCGAAGGCGGCCTGATGGAGGCGCGCCGGACGATCGACCCGCCGCTGACGCTGCCAGAGGCGAACTGGGTGCTCGCCCCCCACGCCCACGGCCGCGGATTCGCGCAGGCGGCGATGACGGCCGCACTCGGCTGGGCCGACGCCCGAGGCATCGCCCGCACCACCTGCATCATCGACCCCGCCAACACCCCCTCGCTCCGCCTGGCGGCCAAGCTCGGCTACACCGCGGTGCGCGACGCGACCTACAAGGACCGCCCCATCCACGTCCTCGAACGCTGATCGACGTCCACCCCCGACGCAAGACACCGACGCGCACCCCACCCACGCCGTCACCCCGGACTCGTTCCGGGGTCCACTCCGCGGCGAGGGGGATGGCCAGTACCTCCTGCCGTCCCCCCGCGGCCCAGTGGACCCCGGACCAAGTCCGGGGTGACGAAGGAGATGTGGCGGGCTTCATCCCCACCGATCACCTCCTCGCCCTCCGCACCCCACGTCGTCGTCCCGGAACAGGGGCCTTCCACCAAAGCCGGGTGACGAACGGATGCGGGCACCCCGTATCCCCCACCCCCACAATCCGCTACACCACCCGCATGCTGCTCGCCGTCACCCTGTCCGCTCTGGCGATGACGCTGATCGTCGGTGTCCGCTATCTGATCGTGTCGGGCGCCTTCGCCGCGGCGACGCGCCTGAAGCACCCCGGCCTCTATCGCGGCCTCGATGCGCAGATGCGGCGCGAGATCGCCTGGAGCCTCGCGTCCGCCGCCATCTACGGCGTGCCCGCGGGCATCCTCGCCTGGGGGTGGAAGGCGCACGGCTGGACCCGCATCTACGACGACGTCCACGCGAGGCCGCTCTGGTACGTGCCGCTGTCGGTGGTCGTCTACCTGTTCCTCCACGACACCTGGTTCTACTGGACGCATCGCTGGATGCACCGGCCCGCGGTGTTCAAGGCCGCGCATGCCGTCCACCACGCCAGCCGGCCGCCCACCGCCTGGGCGGCGATGGCGTTCCACCCGATCGAGGCGGTGACCGGCGCTGTGGTAATTCCGCTACTGGTGCTGCTGATTCCGATCCACATCGGCGCGCTGGGCTTCGTGCTCGGCCTCATGACCGTTATGGGCGTAACCAATCACATGGGATGGGAGGTTTTCCCGCGGTTCATGTGGGGGGGACCATTGGGGGGCTGGCTCATCACCGCGAGCCATCATCAACGCCATCATGAGCAATACGGGTGCAATTATGGGCTGTATTTCCGCTTCTGGGATCGCCTGTGCGGCACCGACCGGGGGGTCGGGGATTTCGCGCGGGCCCACGCCAAGGCGGCGCGCGCGCACGCTGGCGCTGGCGGGCCTGCTGCCGGCGGCGGTGGTGATGCTGGGCGCCGCGCCGATCGCGCGGCTTGACGTCGGCGTCAGCCAGATGCGCTCGGCCAAGGGATCCTTGCGCGTCTGCCTGACCGCGGACCCGGACAATTTCCCCGCCTGCGTCGACGATGCCAATGCCGTCACCCGCTCCGTCCCCGCCTCGACGCACGCCTTACACTTCGACGGCCTGCCGCTGGGCAATTACGCGGTCGCGGTGATCCACGACGAAAACAACAATGCGAAACTCGATACGCTCGCCGGCATCCCGCGCGAAGGCTTCGGCTTTTCGCGCAACCCGCCGATCCGCTTCGGCGCGCCGCGCTTCGCCGCCGCGCGCTTCACGGTGACGAGTGATGCAAATCAGCAACAGATCAGAATGCGCTACATCTTCTAATCGGTTGCTACGGGAAAGATTCCGCAACCGCTGCGTTACGGTCACGTAACAGGTTGGAGCCTTCCCCGTGTCGTTCAAGTATTTGGCCGCGCTCGCCGCGTCCGCCGCGTTCGCCGTACCCGCGTTCGCGCAGGAAACCCCTGCCGAGTTCGACACGAACCGCGACACGATCACCGCGGGCGTCGCCGGCGTGTACCTCAGCGACTATGAAGGCTCGAACGACTATCGCTGGGTGCCTGCGCCCGCCGCGGTCGGTTCGGTGAAGGGCTATGCCTTCCTGCTCGCCGGCAACCGCGCCAGCGTCGATCTGATCCGCAACGAACCGGGCCCCGTGTGGGACATTCAGGCCGGCCCGATCGGCGTCGTCAACTTCAACCGCTCCAGCCTCGACAGCATCGACGATCCGCGCGTGAGGGCGCTGGGCAAGGTGAAGACCGCGATCGAACTCGGCGGCTATGTCGGCATCGGCAAGACCGGCGTCATCACCAGCCCCTACGACAAATTGTCGGTCTCGCTCAGCTACCGCCACGACGTCGCCGGCGCGCACGACAGCGGCATCTGGCAGCCGAGCATCAACTATCTCACCCCGCTCAGCACCAAGGCGGCGGTCGGCCTGTTCGCCACCGCGGAGCACGCCGGCCGCGGCTATGCGACCAGCTATTTCTCGATCTCGCCGACGCAATCGATCGCCAGCGGCCTGCCGACCTACAATGCGCGCGGCGGCTGGAAGAATTATTCGATCGGCGGCCTCGCCACCTATTCGCTGACCGGCAACCTGCTGCACGGGTGGAAGGTCGTCGCCGGCGGCACCTATCGCCGCATGCTCAACGATTTCGGCGACAGCCCGGTGGTCAGCATCGCCGGCTCGCGCAACCAGTGGCTCGGCGCGGTGGGCGTGGCGTACACGTTCTGAGGCCGTCGAGGGTCAGCGCCCCTCACCCCAATATCCCCGTCACCCCGGACTTGGTCCGGGGTCCACCGGGCCGCACGGGCACGGCAAGAGGCTCAAACCACCCCCCTCGCCGCCGAGTGCACCCCGGACCAAGTCCGGGGTGACGGCCTGTAAGAGCCGCCCTTAGCCCCCAATCACCCCGCCAGCTTACCCGCCACCACCACCGGCCCGGTCGGCAACCCGGTCGGCGATCCGCCCGCCGGCTCGATCGAGATCGCCAGCACCGTATCCGCCGCCATCTCGGCGCGCAGCGCTGCCGGCACGACCACCCGGCCCGCCGCCATCACGCCCAGCGAGCGCGGCGCCGCGCTGCCACGGATCGCCCACAGCTCGGCCGACCGCTCGGCCGGCACCGCCACCGCGCCGCCGATCCGCACCACGCCGGTCTCGCGATCATAAGCCGCAGCGATCGGCGCGCCCTTGCCCTCGCTCGGCGCCAGCGCGGCGAGCAACGGCGCCTGCGCCGCGACTGGCACGGGGACGCGCACGGGTTCGGGCGCCGGCCGCAGCGCCAGCATCACCGTCACAACGAGCAGCAGGCACGCCGCCAGCCCCGCCGCGATCGCCGCCCCGCGCCACAGTCCGACACCCGGATTGTCGTTCGCGGCCGGGGCCCATCGCTCGGCATCGCGGCCCATGCCATCCAACGACGCCTCGATCCGCCGCAGCACGGCGGGCGGCACCGCCACGTCGGCGCCATCGGCGAACAGCGCGGCAAAGCGCGCCTCCCACCATGCCACCGCCAGCGCGAACGCCGGGTCCGCCGCCACCCGCGCCAGCGCCGCGACGCGCGCCTCGCCGTCCAGCAGCCCCAGCGCCAGTTCGGCCGCGGCGAGGTCGTCGGGCCCGATATCGTCCGGTTCAGCGCTCGCCATCGAGGCATCCCTTCAGCGCCAGCAGCCCGCGCCGCACCCAGCTCTTCATCGTCCCCAGCGGCACCGCCGCCTGCACCGCCAGCTCGGCATAGGTCAGGCCGCCGAAGAAGGCGCGGCGGATCGCCCCGCGCTGCCGTTCCTCCAACCTTTCGAGGCACAGATGCAGCCGCGCCTGCGCCTCTTCGGCCATCAGCACGTCGTCCTGGCGCAGCGCGCCATCGGCCACCGCCTCGGCCTCCTCGATCGGCGCGGTGACGCGCCCGTGCCGCCGCCGCCAGTCGATCGCCCGGTTGCGCGCGATCGTCGCCAGCCACGAAATCGGACTCGCCCGCCCCGGCTGATACGCGCCCGCGCGCTGCCAGATGGTGATGTAGACGTCGTGCAACACGTCCTCCGCGGCCTGCCTGTCGCCGCAGATACGCAGGCAGATGCCGAAAAGCTTCGCGGAGGTCAGCGCATAGACGCGGCGGAAGGCCTCGCGGTCCGCCGCCCCCGTCGCCATCAGCGCCTCGACCAGACGCGCACGCGCCGCCGCGGCGGGCAGGGGGGGCAGGTCGGCAGGATCGTCGGCGGGCACCACGGGGTCGAAGGCTAAGCGGCCGCCGCCGGCCGGGCAAGCCTCCAGCCTGTCATAAGCGGCTGCGCGTTATATATTTTTATTGCGCGCATCTTTTTGTCGCCGCCGAACGTACCTGCCGTTGGTCATCCCGATCCGTGCGCATCGACGCGCCCCGGGTCCGCGAGGCTGGCCGGGACAGGTGAGGAAAGGCAGGCTGACGATGACTCAAACGGATCAGCTCATCGAGGCGTTCGACGCCGAAGCGAGGCGCCGCGAAGACCGGCGCGACTTCTTCCGCAACATGATGGGCGCCGCTGCGATGACCGCCGCGGGTGCCGCCAGCCTTTCGCTGGCCACCGCCGCGCAGGCGCAGTCGACCGCGCTGTCGGAAGTCGACGTCCTGAACTTCGCGCTCAACCTCGAATATCTCGAAGCGCAATTCTACAGCTATGCCGCTTATGGCACCGGCCTGCCCAACAACCTGCTGACCGGCGGCGTCGGCACGCAGGGCGCCGTCATCACCGGCACCGGCGCCGGCTCGGCGCGCAAGGTCAACTTCACCGATCCCGCCATCGCCGCTTATGCGCGCGAAATCGCGGCGGATGAGGTGGCGCACGTCACCTTCCTGCGCACTGCGATCCGTGGGAGCAGCGGCAGCGACGCGTTGATCGCCGCACAGCCGACGATCAACATCTCCGGATCTTCGGGTGGCGCCTTCGCTGCGGCGGCATCGAGCACCAGCCCGTCGCTCGCCGGCTTCGATCCCTATGCCGACGACAACAGCTTCCTGCTCGCCGCCTATATCTTCGAAGACGTCGGCGTCACCGCCTACAAGGGCGCAGCGGGCGCGCTGATCAATAACAAGACCTATCTCGAGGCGGCCGCCGGCATCCTCGCGGTAGAGGCCTATCACGCCGCACTGGTTCGCACCGCACTCTATGCCCGCGGCCTCAACGTCGCGTCGCTGCGCACCGCCGCCGATTCGATCTCGAACCTGCGCGATTCGGTCGATGGTTCGACCGATCTCGACCAGGGCATTTCGCCGACCACCCAGTCGGGGAACCTCGTGTCGAACATCGTGCCGCTCGACAGCAATGGCCTCGCCTTCAGCCGCACGCCTGCGCAGACGCTCAACGTCGTCTACCTGAACCGGTCTGCGGTTTCGTCGGGCGGGTTCTTCCCGGCCGGTATCAACAACGGCAACGCCGCCATCCGCACCAGCGGCGCGAACTGAGGGGACCCGACATGACCAAGGAAGTTTCGGTCCTCGAGATCATCGAGAAGACGACCGCCCGCCGCAACGCGCGCCGCGCCTTCATGAAGACCGCCGTGGGCGGTGCCGCCGCCGTCGGTGGCCTGTCGCTGCTCGCCGCCTGCGGTGACAACAACGATTCGGCGCAGACGCCGGCTCCCACCCCTACGCCGACGCCGACCGCGGTCAGCACCGACGTCGCGGTGCTGAACTTCGCGCTCAACCTCGAATATCTCGAGGCGCAATTCTACAGCTATGCCGCCTTCGGCACCGGCCTCACCGCCGCGCAGCTGACCGGCAGCGGTACGCAGGGCGCGGTCATCACCGGCAGCGGAGCGGGCTTCCCGCGCGCGGTCGACTTCAGCGGCGATCCGCTGATCGGCCAATATGCGCGCGAGATCGCCTACGATGAAATCGCCCACGTCAACTTCCTGCGCGCCGCGCTCGGCACGTCGGTGGTGGCACAACCGGCGATCGACATTTCGGGCACCTCGACCGGCGCCTTCACCGCGGCGGCGCGCGCCGCCGGCGTGGTCGCGGCGGACGGCCTGTTCGATCCTTACGCCAGCCCGACCAACTTCCTGCTCGGCGCCTATATCTTCGAAGATATCGGCGTGACCGCGTACAAGGGCGCATCTCCGGTCATCTCGTCGATGTACCTCGACGCGGCGGCAGGCATCCTCGCGGCAGAGGCCTATCACGCCGGCCTCGTCCGCACGATCCTGTACACGCGCGGCGTCACCAATGGCGACATCATCACCGCGACGACCAAGATCTCCGACGCGCGCGATCTGCTCGACGGTACGACCGGCGGCACCAACGGCGACGACGATCAGGGCATTGCCGGCAGCAATATCGGCAACCTCACGACCGGCATTTCGAACATCGTGCCGACCGACGCGAACGGCATCGCGTACAGCCGGACGAGCCAGCAGGTCCACAATATCGCCTATCTCAACGTCAATGGATCGAACCGCACGCGTGGTGGTTTCTTCCCCAACGGCACCAACAACCCCAATCCCGCCTTCACCGTCGGCCTCGGCTGACGGGTAACACCTCGGGCACCCGCTCCCCCTCCCCCCCTTTGGGTGCCCGGCGACCGTCCGTTCCTTCCGTGGACGGGCCGGTCATGGATCCTCCTCCACCTGCCCCCCGGGTGGGGGAGGATTTTCGTTTCAAGATTTGCTCCACCACTGCGGAACGGTCACCCCAGTGCAGACTGGCGTCTTTCGCGGTTGCCAGCGCCCTGATCAAAAACTTCAAGCCCACGCTAGGATGACGGCCGGAGTCAGTCCTCCCCCGCCAGGGGGAGATGGCATGCCGAAGGCATGACGGAGGGGGAGGAAACATCAACCGATGTGTCTCTTACCTCCCCCTCCGTCACCGCTTCGCGGCGCCACCTCCCCCTGGCGGGGGAGGAATTGGCGTCGTCTGCAAGCCCCTTCGGCCTTGATCTGCGCGATGCTCCTTTTCCCTCACCCAAAGGCGCATGCCCCTCTGCGTCCTCCGCGCCTCTGCGCGAAATCCGTTCTTCCGTCGCGGCTTCGCGGCTTCGCGGCTTAGCGCGAACCATCGCCGCCGCCGCCCCCTGACGACCACACCCCGACCTTCCCCAAAGTTACGCAGACACGCCGAGCCGAGCGCTTTCCCCGCCATGCGGGGTTGACGCGTCCGGCGGGATGCGGAACGGCTGTTGCCATTCTCGGCGGTCCGCCGCCGCCCGCGTGTTTGGGGAGGACCCTGAAGTCATGACCGCCCGTACCGATATCGACAGCGACCGGCTGATCGCCGCCCTCGACGCCCGCGTCGACCGCCGCGAACAGCGCCGCGCCTTCTTCCGCGATGCTTTGGGCGCCATGGCCGTCACCGGGGCGCTGGGTCTCGCCAGCGGTGCGTCCGCCCAGTCGACGCCGACGCCGACCCCCACCGCGACCCCGACGCCGACCTATACCGATCAGGATATCCTGAACTTCGCGCTCAACCTCGAATATCTCGAAGCGCAATTCTACGCGTACGCCACCACCGGTGCGGGCATTTCGTCGAGCCTGCTCGGTGGCGCCGGCACAGCGGGGTCGGTGAATGCGACCGGCGCCACCGCGGTGCCTTTCGCCGATCCGATCATCGCCCGCTACGCGCGTGAAATCGCTGCGGACGAGGTCGCGCACGTCACCTTCCTGCGCAATGCCCTCGGCAGCAGCACGGTCGTCGCGCAGCCCGCGCTCGACCTGTCGGTCGGCCCGAACAGCGCCTTCTCCGCCGCCGCGGTCGCCGCGAAGATCATCACCGCCGGCCAGACGTTCAATCCGTATGCGAACGAGGATGCCTTCCTCCTCGCCGCCTTCATCTTCGAAGACGTCGGCGTCACCGCGTACAAGGGCGCCGCGCCGCTGCTCACCAAGACCTATGTCGAGGCTGCGGCCGGCATCATGGCGACCGAGGCCTATCACGCCGCGACGATCCGCGGCGAATTGTACCGCAAGGGCCTGGTCTCGGGGTCGCCGCTGATCGGCTGGGTGCAGGGCATCTCCGACGCGCGCGACAGCCTGGACGGGGCGACCGACATCGACCAGGGCATCACGCCTGGCACCACCACCGCGCCCGCGGGCGGCGTCACCGCGACGCCCACCCCGACGCCGACGCCCACCCCCACGCCGACGCCGACCCCCACCGCAACCGCCTCGCCGACGCCCGCGCCGACCTTCCCGGTGTCGAACATCGTGCCGGCGGACGCGAACGCCGTCGTCTACAGCCGCAGCCCCAACCAGGTGCTCAACATCGTCTATCTCAACGCCGCGGCGACGAGCGCGGGCGGGTTCTTCCCCGCCGGCCTCAACGGCACGATCAAGGCGGCCACCGCCTCCTGATCGCCGACGCGCTCCAACCGATTTCGCCAGGGACAGACCCGATGACCGATCTTCCGACCGATACCATCCTTTCCGCGATCGCCGATCGCCGTGCTGAACGCCGCGCCTTCCTGCGCTATGCCGGCGGCGCCGCCGCCTCGGCGGGGGCGCTCTCGCTGCTCGCCGCCTGCGGTGGCGACACCGGCGGCACCGCGACGCCGACCCCCACGCCCACCGGCAGCCCGACGCCGATCGCCGCGGACGCCGACGTGCTCAACTTCGCGCTCAACCTCGAATATCTCGAGGCGCAATTCTACAGCTGGGCCGCCTTCGGCCAGGGCCTGAACCCCGGCCTCACCACCGGCGTCGGCATCGGCGGCACGGTGACCGGCGGCGCGCAGGTGCCCTTCCAGGACCCGGTCGTCGCGCAATATGCGCGCGAGATCGCCAATGACGAAATCGCCCACGTCACCTTCCTGCGCACCGCTTTGGGCGCCGGGGCGAACGGCGTCGGCGCGGCGGTGGCGATGCCGGCGATCAACATTTCGGGCGACGCCAACGGTGCCTTCACCGCCGCCGCCCGCGCGGCCGGCGTGGTCGGCGCCAGCGGCACGTTCAACCCCTATGCCGACGACATCAGCTTCCTGCTCGGCGCGTACCTGTTCGAAGACGTCGGCGTCAGCGCGTACAAGGGCGCCGCGCCCGCGATCGGCAACAAGGTGTATCTCGAAGCCGCGGCCGGCATCCTCGCCGCCGAAAGCTACCACGCAGGCCTCATCCGATCGGTCCTGTATCGCAAGGGCATCGACGCCTCGTCGATCCTCTACAACCCGGCGATCCTCAACAACGCGCGCCTCATCTCCGACGCGCGCGACAGCCTGGACGGCACCAGCGACACCGACCAGGGCATCGGCGACACCACCACCGCCAACATCGTGCCGACCGATTCGAACGGCATCGTCTACAGCCGTTCGACCGGCCAGGTGCTCAACATCGTCTTCCTCAACAAGGCGGCGGTGACGGCCGGCGGCTTCTTCCCCAACGGCATCAACGGCAACATCCGCACGTCCGCCGCGAGCGGCTGACCCCAACAAGTCCTCCCCCGCCAGGGGGAGGTGGCAGCGAAGCTGACGGAGGGGGAGGACGGCGGTACGTTGACGATAGTCCGCGCCGCCGACCTCCCCCTCCACCATTCGGCTAAAGCCGAACGGTCCCCCTCCCCCTGGCGGGGGAGGAATGGGATGGCGCCCTCCCAAAAAAACGCGTAAACCCCTGTCATCCCCGGGGGAGCGCTACCGGGTTCCCATCAAAGTGATACTTTGATGGGGTCCCTATCGGCGCTTGAGAGGCGGCCACGAGGCCGCGACCCGCTGAACCTGATCCGGTTGACACCGGCGGAGGGAGGGAGCGGTCTACACCCGTACACCGCCCGCTCTCCGTATTTGGAGAGCAAGACCCATGGCCGACATCCCCGCGCGCACCGAAATCGGCGTCACCACCGGGCCCATCCGCGGTTCGAAGAAAGTCCACGTCGGCCCGCTCAACGTCGCGATGCGCGAAATCCACCTCGACCCATCGTCGGGCGAGCCCCCCGTCCGCGTCTACGACACCTCCGGCCCCTATACCGACCCCAACGCCCGCATCGACATCATGGCCGGCCTGCCCCAGCTGCGCCGCCAGTGGATCGACGCCCGCGGCGACACAGAGGCGTATGACGGCCGCGCCATCCGCCCCGAAGACAACGGCCAGCTCGGCCCCGACCGGTCCGGCGGCGTGCCCCAATTCCCCCACACCGGCCGCAAGCCGCTCCGCGCCAAGCCCGGCGGCAACCTCAGCCAGATGCACTATGCCCGCCGCGGCATCATCACGCCCGAGATGGAATATGTCGCGACCCGCGAAAACCTCGGCCGCGAACGTCTGCGCGAATACGCCCGCGACGGCGAAAGCTTCGGCGCCGCCATCCCCGATTACGTGACGCCGGAGTTCGTCCGTGACGAGGTCGCCCGCGGCCGCGCGATCATCCCCAACAACGTCAACCACCCCGAATCCGAACCGATGGCGATCGGCCGCAACTTCCTCGTGAAGATCAACGCCAACATCGGCAACAGCGCGGTCGCCAGCAACGTCGCCTCCGAAGTCGACAAGCTCGTCTGGTCGATCCGCTGGGGCGCAGACACGGTCATGGACCTGTCGACGGGCCGCAACATCCACGACACGCGCGAATGGATCATCCGCAACAGCCCCGTGCCGATCGGCACCGTGCCGATCTACCAGGCCTTGGAAAAGGTCGGCGGCATCGCCGAGGATCTGACGTGGGAGATCTTCCGCGACACGCTGATCGAACAGGCCGAACAGGGCGTCGACTATTTCACCATCCACGCCGGCGTCCGCCTGCCCTACATCCCGATGACCGCCAAGCGTGTCACCGGCATCGTCAGCCGCGGCGGCAGCATCATGGCGAAATGGTGCCTCGCGCATCACAAGGAATCGTTCCTCTACGAACGCTTCGACGAGATCACCGAGATCATGAAGGCCTATGACATCGCCTACAGCCTCGGCGATGGCCTGCGCCCCGGATCGATCGCCGACGCGAACGACGAAGCGCAGTTCAGCGAGCTCTACACGCTCGGCGAACTCACCCACCGCGCCTGGGCGCAGGACGTCCAGGTCATGATCGAAGGCCCCGGCCACGTGCCGATGCACAAGATCAAGGCGAACATGGACAAGCAGCTCGAAGCGTGCGGCGAAGCGCCCTTCTATACGCTCGGGCCGCTCACCACGGATATCGCGCCCGGCTACGACCATATCACCAGCGGCATCGGCGCCGCGATGATCGGCTGGTACGGCACAGCGATGCTCTGCTACGTCACGCCCAAGGAGCACCTCGGCCTGCCCGACCGCGACGACGTGAAGGTCGGCGTGGTGACCTACAAGCTCGCCGCCCACGCCGCCGACCTCGCCAAGGGCCACCCCGCCGCCCAGGTCCGCGACGACGCCCTCAGCCGCGCCCGCTTCGAATTCCGCTGGCGCGACCAGTTCAACCTGAGCCTGGACCCGGAAACGGCCGAGCAATACCACGACCAGACGCTCCCCGCGGAAGGCGCCAAGACCGCCCACTTCTGCTCGATGTGCGGCCCCAAGTTCTGCAGCATGAAGATCACGCAAGAGGTGCGCGACTTCGCCGCGAAGCAGAATGCCGGCATCGACACCTTCCTCAATTCCTCCCCGCTCCGCGGGGAGGGGGATCATGCGCAGCATGGTGGAGGGACAGCCCAAAGCGAAACGGACGCCGAAGCCGGCATGGCGGAAATGAGCGAGAAGTTCCGCGAGAAGGGCAGCGAGGTGTATCTGCCAGCGGCCGAGTGATGCGGTGGTTTGGCAGGCGTAGGAGCGACAAGCCCAAGACGCTTGCCGATCTCTCCTATGAATGCTGGCAATGCGAGATCGAACATCGCGGCATGTTCCATCTCGCCTGCCATACCCCTGACCATTGGGAGGGGGATAAGACCCGCGAGTCCAATGCCGCCCTTCGACTGGACGCAGACTTCCTGTCGGAGGATTTTTGCGTCATCGGTGGCGAACACTTCTTCGTCCGCTGCGTGGTCGAAGTGCCGGTCATCGGCAGCGCGGAGAAGTTCGGCTACGGCGTATGGTCGACGTTATCGCGCGCCAATCTCGAAAAATATGTCGCGGGATTCGACAAAGATCGACCCGACGACCTAGGTCCGTGGTGGGGATGGTTTGCCAACAATCTGAAGACATGGCCTGACACGCGCGACACAGGCTGTTGGGTTCACCCCCAGCTGGATCGTCAAAGACCCGTGATCGTGCTGGACGATCCAAACCACCCTCTGTCGATCGCACAAGATGAGGGCATATCCGTCGAGCGCCTGCTGGCGATCTACGCAGCCAACGGCCACGGCCCCAAATGAGTCAAAATCAAAAAGGCGGCCGGCGCTTTCACGCCGACCGCCTATCTTCCAAGTCGCTTCGGGGTTGGCTCGCTTAAAGGCCGATCACGACCATGCGAGCAGCATCACGGTTTTGAACGGCTTCGTCTCTTGTGAAGAAGCCGTCCTTGGACATGGCAAACGCTTGGCCACGGTCATTGGTCAAAAACCAACGCCACATCCAGTTGCGGTCCATGTGCAAGAACCATTCGTGCTGCACCATACGCCTTCTCCAGAAGTTCGTGTGGTGTCATACGCGTAAGGACAAAGCTGCGCGTACTAGGGTTTTCGATGAAGCTTGGTCGCGTCTGGTATCTGGATTTCTCCAACGTCTCCGTAAACAACCAATATCTTTATAGCCACCCGTTAGTCAGCCAAAGCCTTCAGCGCGGCGGAGATGGGGTCATAACAGCGATCGAATAGGCACCTCCATCAGTTGGATCGGCCCGAAGCGATTCGGTCGACTAAAGGAAGCTAACACAATTCATGACGCGAACAAGAGGAGAACGGTTCGCTTTGCGGCAAAGCCGTCTCTCAATAATGATACCGGCACTGCGCCACTTGCAGCACCTGTTCCTCACCACTGCCCGCGACGCGATACACCAATCGGTGCTCGGACGTGATCCGGCGCGACCACCAGCCTGACAGATTGCCGCCGAGCGGCTCGGGCTTGCCCGTCCCCTTGAACGAGTGACGCCGGCATTCCTCGATCAGCGCATTGATCTTGTCAGTAAGCTTCGTATCGCTGCGCTACCAATAACGATAATCGTCCCACGCCGTCAGCTAGGACGACACCCTCACGGGAAAGCGACGCCTCCCTCCCCCGCTTCGAACCCGCGCACCGCCTCCAGCAACCGATCGGCGTTCTTGGGGGATCGCAGCAGGTACAACGTCTCATCAATCGACGCCCATTCGCTCGCCGACACCAGCACCGCGCCTTCGCCGCGTTCCAGCGTGATCGCCAGCGGCGTACAGTCGGCAACGACCCGCTCGATCGCTCCCGCCAGATCGGCACTCACCTCGGAACAACTCATCGCGCGCATACGGCAAATCTGCGCTTCGCCTGCGGCGATGGCAACCCGCCCCCTAATCGACAGCCCATAGGATTCCCCCGCGCCACACCCCGCAGAAAACCGCGCCTTTCCGCCACCCCCTGTCCTACACGCGCAAAACCTGCCCAATGGCGACGCATGTCCCATGCACCCCATCGCTCGCCCCGCCGCCGCAAGGCCGCGCCCCGCAACCCTCTCGATTTTGACACCGTCGAACTCCGCCATCGTCACGATGGCTGGACGCCGCAGCGGCAGGTCGATTTCATCCGCGCGCTCGCCGAATGCGGCTGCGTCGACAGTGCATGCAAGCGCGTCGGGATCAGCACCAGCGCGGCCTATGCGCTGCGCGCGCGCACCGATGCGCAGAGCTTCCGCTTCGCCTGGGATGCCGCGCTCGACCAGGCGATCCAGCGCCTGTCCGACGCCGCCTTTTCCCGCGCGATCCACGGGGTCGCCACGCCGATCTTCTACAAGGGCGAACAGATTGGCGAACGCCGGCGCTATGACGAAAAGCTGACGATGTTCCTGCTGCGCTACCGCGATCCCGTCCGCTACGGCGCGTGGATGGACACGGTGCGCGCCGAGCGTTCGCCCGATGCTGCGACGCTCTGCCTCAACCGCATGATCGATCAGGTCGAGGCGGACGCCTATGCCCGCGAGGCCGGCGACCCGCTGCCGAAACCCTTCGTCCGCTACCAGCCGCCGCGCTTCGTGTCGGAGGCGGAGCAGGATGCGATCGAGGAGCGGGCCGCGGCGGCGCGTGAAGAGGCGGCGCACCGCGCCGAGCTGCGCGCCAGCGACGAAGCGTGGGAGCGCGACCTCGCGGCGATGGGCGACGCCGGCTCGGCGTGATTCCGGACGATGACGTACCGTCCACTTCGTCCACTTCCGCGCGCAATCGGCCCAAGGAAACCGCCTGCCCCCATCCCGTTCGCCCTGGTGAGCAGGTCGCCCAGCCTCCCAGGCTCGGCTGAAACCATCCGGGGGATGGCTTCACCTGCTCACTGTCGAAGGGCGGGTCCGCCCACAGCGTCACGCTTGCGGACAAGCACCCTTCGACAGGCTCAGGGTGAACGGAAGGATGCGGCCATGCCTTGCCTCACGTCGCGGGCAATGCCCAGTCCACCGGCCCGCGGCCGTGCGCGGTCAGGAAGGCGTTCGCCTGGCTGAACGGCTTGCTGCCGAACCAGCCGGTATACGCCGACAGCGGCGACGGGTGCGGCGATCGCAGCACCAGATGCCGCCCGCCGTGCGCCACGTAGGTGACGAACGCCGCCTTCTTCTGCGCATGCGCGCCCCACAGCAGGAACACGACCGGCTCCGGCTTGGCCGCAACCGCGCGGATCACCGCATCGGTGAACGCCTCCCACCCCCGGCCGGCATGCGCCGCGGCGCGTCCGTGCTCGACGGTCAGCACGCTGTTGAGCAGCAGCACGCCCGCCCTCGCCCAGCGCTCCAGATGCCCGTGGCCCGGCGGGGCAACGCCCAGATCGTCGTGCAATTCCTTGAAGATGTTGCGCAGCGACGGCGGCACCTTCACCCCCGGCTGCACCGAAAAGCTCAGGCCATGCGCCTGCCCCGGCCCATGGTACGGGTCCTGCCCCAGGATCACGACCTTCACCGCATCGAGCGGCGTCAGCTCCAGCGCCCGAAACCAGTCGTGCGGCGGCGGCAGGATGGCCTTCCCCGCCGCCTCTTCTGCGGTCAGGAAGCGGCGCAGGTCCGCCATCGCCTCACCCGCCAGGACCGGGTCGAGCGCCGTGCGCCAGCTCGGGTCCAGCCGCCGGCCGATGTCCGCCACGTCCATTCAGCGCTTCCGCACGAACTCGGCGCGCAGCACCAGCCCCTTGATCCCGTCGAACTTGCAGTCGATCTCCTGCGCATCGCCGGTCAATCGGATGCTCTTGATCAGCGTGCCGCGCTTCAGCGTCTGGCCCGCGCCCTTGACGGTCAGGTCCTTGATCAGCGTCACCTGGTCGCCATCGGCCAGCAAATTGCCGACCGCGTCGCGCACCTCGACGGCGCTGTCGCCGCCACCGCCCGCGCCGCCGGACGCGGCCGCCTTCGCCGCCGCGTCGCTGGCGCTGATCCACTCGCCGCTCGCCTCGTCGTACACGAAGCTGTCGTCGTCCTGCATGTCACCCCCGATGTTGGTCGGGGGTGGCCATATCGGCAAAAGCGCGCGGCGTCAGTACAGCCCCGGCACCTCGCGCTGCGCCGGCGTACGGCGTTCGGCCGGCGGCATCAGCGCCTCGCGCTCGGGCACGTCGGTCAGCATCGAGGTGCGCGTCGCGAGCGGGCCGGTTCCGCTGCCCGCATTCGCGCTCGCGCTCGCCGAGGCGGCAATGCGCGTGCAGCTCTTGCCCTGCAGGAAGTCGAGCGCCGCCCGCGTCGATGCCTCGCGCGCATCGCCCATCGGGTACGAAATGTCGTCGCCCGCCTGGCAGGTCGACACCATCGTGCTCGCGAGGCCGTTATAATAGGCCCCCTGCCGCGCCGCATTCTGCAACGCGAAGGCGATCACGCGCAGCCGGTCGTCGCACGACTTCTGGTCCAGCGCGATCTGCCCCACCGGCTTGCCATAGGTGTTGCCGCCGATCAGCCCGTCGTTGGCGCCCAGATAGGGGACGAACGCATTGATGACGAACTCGCTCGCCGATGCGGTGCTACCCGTGCCGATGAAGGCGATCTTGGTCGCCGCGATCGCGTTCGGCTCGGACTGGAACAGATAGGTCGTGTTCTCCGACGCCTTTTCCGGACGGAAGGTCATGTAGCTCATCACGTCGGTCGTCGCGCGGTTGCCACCCAACAGGTTGCTCATGACGACCGCAGTGTCGATAAGGCCACCGCCATTATAGCGCAGGTCGACGACGACGTTGGTAATGCCCGCCGCCTTGAACTGGGCGAAGGCGCTGCGCAGCTGGTCGTTCGCCGTGGTGATGAAGGTGCGCAGGTTCACGTAACCGTAGCGCTGGCCGTTGTCGGTGATGATCTTGACGCCGTACCGGTTGGACACCGGGCTGAGCGTGAAGTCGGTCTTCGTCACCGCCACGGTCCGCGTGCCGCTGGCGTCACGAATCTGGAAATAGCGCTGCGTACCGGTCGTGCTCGGCCCCAGCGAATCGCTCAGCGCGCTGCCGCCGGCATTGTACAGGCTGCTGACGGTCTGCAAATTGCTCGACGACGTGCCGATCGCCAGGATTTCCGCGCCGCGATCGATCCCGGCGTTGAGCGCCGGCGCGCTCTCATAGGCTTCGGTGACGTACAGCCGCCCGGTCGAATCGAGCCCCAGCCGCCAGCCGAAACCCGCGCTGGACCCTTGGCTGTAATAGGCGGTTTCCTGCTGGATCGACGTCAGATAGGTGAAATACCGGTCCTTGCGCTGCGCCCGCGCCGTCGCGGTCAGCGCATCCAGATAATCGTCGACGTTGGTGTAGCCGCTCGGATCCAGGCTGTTCGGCAGGGTATCGTAGAACAGATACCATTCCTTCATCTGCGCCAGCACCCAATCCTGGCGGCTGCGCAGCGAACACCCATTGCTGGCGGTGGGGGTCGGCGTCGCCGTGGATGTTGGAGTCGGCGTGCTTCCCGTCGCTCCGCCGCCGCCCGATCCGCCGTCACCACAGCCCGACAACAGCGCCGCCAGCGCCAGAATCCCAACCCCACGCCGTACGCTCACACGTCTTCTCCCACCCCGAGACCTGTGCAGCCTATGCTTGCGCCGAAAGACACGCAACATGGATCGCAGTAACAACCAATTTAATCTGGATCAGCGTCCTGTCTTGCCGCGGCAGCACGTCGGCGGTACATCTTCGCCGGCCGCGAACAGCAAGGACATCGGCGCTTCCGGTCGAAGTATTCGGCGTCGGTAAACCTTTACGCCGATCGGCGCGCGACTCCCCGATCGGTGGATCGCCACCGGCTCTTGGCGTCCAGTCCCCCTCGGCCTGACGGCCGCCCGATCACCCCAGGCTCTTCGAGGCCTGTTCGAACAGGTCGCGCGACAGGCCGGGGACCGCGACGATCCGCTCAAGCGCCGCCCGCATCGCCGCCGACCGGGTCGAATCGAAGCGCCGCCAGCGCCCCAGCGGCGGCAACAGCTTCGCCGCGGTCTGCGGGTTCAGCTTGTCGAGCTGGATCAGCTGTTCGGCGAGGAAGCGATACCCCGAACCATCCGGTGCGTTGAACGCACGCTGGTTCGCCCCGAACGCCCCGATCAGCGAGCGAGCGCGATTGGGGTTGGCGAGCGTGAAATCGGGATGCCGCGCCAGCTCCTCGACCAGCCGCCCGGTATCGTCACGGCTGGCGAGCGCCTGCGTCTGGAACCATTTGTCGATGACCAGGCTGTTGCCGGCATAGCGGTTGTAGAAGATGTCGAGCGCCGCCTCGCGCTCGTCCGAATAACCGCTCGCCAGCGTCGTCAGCGCCCCCTGCCGATCGGTCATATTGTCGGCGCGCTCGAACTGGCGGAAGGCGAGGCTCGCCGCATCTTCCGCACCGCTCGCGGCGATATAGCCGAGCGCCACATTGCGCAGCCGGCGCAGCCCCTTGGCGACCGGCGTATAGGCATAGGCCTCGCGCGGACCCGCCTCATAGGCATGCCGCCACACATCGGCGAGTTCCGTGCCTAGTGCCCGGCGCAGGCTTTCGCGCGCCGCGAAGATCGCATCGGGATCGACCAGCGCCAGCTGGTCGCCGATGAAGCTTTCGGACGGCAGCAGCACCGCCTCGGCGATGAAGGCGGGATCGAGGTCGCGATTGCCCAGCGTATCGGCAACCGCCGCGATCACCGCAGCATGATCGGCCTGCCCCTCGACCGCGCCCGCGACCAACGTATCGAGCATCAGCTGCTGCATCGCCTCGTAGCGGGCGAACGGATCGTCGTCATGGCCGCTGAGGAAGGCGAGATCGGCGGCGCTGCGATCGCTTTCGACGATTACCGGCGCCGAAAAGCCGCGGTTGATCGACAGGACGGGGCGTTCGGTGACGCCGTCGAACACGATCGTGCTCGCCGCCGCGTCGAGCAGCACCAGCCGCTCCGGCCCGATCGGCTGACCCGTCTCGGCGCCGAACAGGCGGATCTTGAGCGGCAGCACCATCGGCTGCTTCGTCTCCTGCCCCGGTGTCGCGGGGACGTGCTGGGCAAGGCGCAGCGTCGCACGGCCCTCGCCCGCCTCATGGCCCAGACTGGCGGCGACACGCGGCGTGCCGGCCTGGCTGTACCACAAGCGGAACTGGGTAAGATCGATGCCGCTCGCCTCTTCCATGCAGGCGACGAAATCCTCGCACGTCGCCGCCGTCCCGTCGAAGCGGCTGAAATACAGGTCCGTCGCAGCGCGGAACGCCTGGGGCCCCAGGATCGTCGCCATCATGCGGATCAGCTCGGCGCCCTTGTTGTAGATGGTCGCCGTATAGAAGTTGCTGATTTCGAGGTAGCTTTCGGGACGCACCGGATGCGCGAGCGGCCCGGCGTCCTCGGGGAACTGCGCCGCGCGCAGGCCGCGCACATCCTCGATCCGCTTGACCGCCGCCGAACCCTGGTCCGCCGAAAAGCCCTGGTCGCGATAGACGGTGAAACCTTCCTTCAAGGACAGCTGGAACCAGTCGCGGCAGGTGATGCGGTTGCCCGACCAATTGTGGAAATATTCGTGCGCCACCACCGCGGCGATCGCGTCATAATCGTAATCGGTGGCCGTGTCGGGATCGGCGAGGATGTAGCGGCTGTTGAAGATGTTCAGCCCCTTGTTCTCCATCGCGCCGAAGTTGAAATCGTCGACCGCGACGATGTTGAACACGTCGAGGTCGTATTCGCGGCCATAGACGCGTTCGTCCCACGCCATCGACAGCTTCAGCGCATGGAGCGCATGATGCGTCTTGTCGATATCGGCGGCGCGCACCCAGATGCCCAGCGCGACCTCGCGGCCCGATTGCGTGACGAAGCTGCCGCGATTGACCGCCAGATTCCCTGCGACGATCGCGAACAGATAGCTGGGTTTGGGGAAGGGATCGTTCCACTCCGCCCAATGCCGCCCATCCTCCAGGTCGCCGCTCTCGACGGGATCGCCATTGGCGAGCAGCACCGGATAGCGCGCCTTGTCCGCCACCAACCGCACGCTGTAGCGGCTCAGCACGTCGGGCCGATCGGGGAAATAGGTGATCCGGCGAAAGCCTTCCGCCTCGCATTGCGTACACAGGATGCCGCCGCTGGCGTACAGGCCCATCAGCTGCGTGTTGCGTTCGGGGGCGATCTCCACCTCGGTCTCGACCATATGCGCGTCGCCGGGCAGCGGCACGACCAGTTGCTCGCCTTCGATCCGCCAGTCGCGCACCGCGACGCCATCGACGCGCACAGCGAGCAATTCCTGCCCCGCCCCGTCCAGCCGCAGCGGCTGGCCCGCACCGCCATCGGGATTGCGCGTCACCGACAGCGTCGCCGTCACCCGCGTCGCGGCGGCATCCAGATCGAACACCAGCCGCGTTTCGGGCACGGCCCAGGCCGGCGGCCGGTAATCGTGCCGACTGATCGCCGTGGCGGGCGCAGAGACGGCGGGCTGGGCGATGCTGTTGGAAACGTCGAGCATGAGTCCTTTATAGGAGCCCCCACGCCCCCTGCCAGCCATCGCTTGCGGCCTTTTCCGGTATCTTGCCACCCGCGGCGGTGCCGTTACGCTGGTCCGATCGATAGTCGGGACTTTCCAGCATGATCCGTATTTCCGGCGCGCTTGCCGCGCTGACCCTCGTCGCGTCCGCTCCCGCCCAGACCGGCCCTGCCAAGATGGCCGCGGCCGACACCGCAGCCGTCCTGCCGGCCGATCAGGCCGCGATGCGTGCGCACGTGATGTTCCTCGCCTCCGATGCCCTGCGCGGCCGCGAAGCGGGCACGCCGGATTACGACGTCGCGGCGCAGTATGTAGCGGCGCAATTCCAGGCGGCGGGCCTGCGCCCGGCGGGCGATGCCGGCAGCTACCTGCAACACGTGCCGCTGACAATTTACAAGGCTGCCAGCGAAGGCACGATGCGCTGGACCGACGCGGCAGGACGCGCCCGGCCGCTCGTGTTCGACACCGATTACATCCCCAGCCCCAACCCCGCTCGGGCCGAGACCAGCGTCACCGCACCGGTCGTCTTCGCCGGTCGCGGCATCGTCGCGCCGCAATTCGGCGTCGACGACTATCGGGGCATGGACGTGCGCGGCAAGATCGTCGCGATCTTCGCCGGATCGCCGACGCGTTTCCCCGGCGAGGAGCGCGCCTATTTCGGCTCCGCCGCCACCAAGGCGCAGATCGCGGCGGCCCGCGGCGCCATCGGCATCGTCATGCTGGATGCCCCGCGCGCCGGTCCGCGCCAGCGCCCGTTCGCGGCGCTGGTCGGCGGCTATGCCTCGCCCAAGACCACCTGGGCCAAGCCCGACGGCACCGGCACCAGTGCCGCCCCCTCGACCCCGGTGCTCGGTACGCTGAGCCAGGCCGCCGCCGCGACGCTGTTCCAGGGCGCCGCGACGCCCTGGTCCGCGGTCGTCGCCGAAGCGCAGCGCGCCGACCCGACCTACACGCCCGTCGCGCTCAAGGGCACGCTCGCCGCAACGACGCGGACCAGCTTCACCCCCGCCGCCAGCAGCAACGTCGTCGGCATCGTCCCCGGCACCGACCCCACGGTCGGCAAGGAGGTCGTCATTCTGTCGGCGCACCTCGACCATATCGGCGTCTCGCCCGCCCGCCCCGACGACGCGCCCGGCCGCGACCGGATCAACAACGGCGCGCTCGACAATGCGATCGGCATCGCCAGCCTGATCGAAGAGGCCAAGCGCTTCGCCACCGCGCCCACGCGCCCCAGGCGGACGGTGATGTTCCTTGCCGTGACGGGCGAGGAGAAAGGGCTGATCGGATCGAGCTATTTCGTCGATCATCCCACCGTGCCGCTCCAGACGATCGTCGCGGACATCAACCTCGACATGCCCGTGCTGCTCTACACGTTCGAGGATATGATCGCCTTCGGTGCGGACCGTTCCAGCCTCGGCCCGATCGTGACAAAGGCGGTGAACGCGATCGGCATCGGCCTGTCGCCCGATCCGATGCCCGAACAGGGGTTCTTCACCCGTTCGGATCACTTCAACTTCGTCAAGAAGGGCATTCCCTCGCTGTTCCTGTGGCCGGGGGTCAAGGGCGCCGGCGCCAAGCCATTCGAGGATTTCCTGGAGCACTGCTACCATCGTCCCTGCGACGATCACAGCCAGCCGATCCTGTGGGATCAGGGCGTCCGCTTCGTCGCGACCAATTACGCGATCGCCCGCGCCGTCGCCGACGCGCCGCAGCGTCCGACCTGGAACAAGGGCGATTATTTCGGCACCACCTACAACGGCCCGATGGCGCAGTGAGCGCTTCCTCGCTCTCGTCACCCCGGACTCGGTCCGGGGTCCACCGGGCCGCAGGGGAACGGCAAGCGGCGCCAGCCGTCCCCCTAGCCGCAGAGTGGACCCCGGAACGAGTCCGGGGTGACGGAGCATGCGGGGAAACCCCATGCTACTGATCTTCGGCCTCGGCTACACCGCTGCCCGCATCGCCGCCGCCTGGCCGGACGCAACCATCGGCACCACCCGCGATGGCCGAAACAGCACGCTCCGCTTCGACGACGAACCCGCCGTCCGCGCCGCGCTGACCACCGCCACCCACGTCTTGTCCTCGGTCCCGCCGGAGGGGGACGCCGACCCCGTCCTGTCTCGCTACGGCGACGCGCTGCACGACCGCTGGCTCGGCTATCTGTCCTCGACAGGGGTCTATGGCGATGCGGGCGGCGCCTGGGTCGACGAAACCGCCCCCACCGGCACCGGCCGCCGCTCTGCGCGCACCGCCGCCGATGCCGCCTGGCTGTCCCGCGGCGCGCATGTCTTCCGCCTACCCGGCATCTACGGCCCCGGCCGCTCGCCGCTCGAGCGGGTGGCGGAGGGGCGCGCCCATCGTGTCGGCCTGCCGACGCAGGTGTTCAGCCGCGTCCATGTCGACGATATCGTCGCCGGCGTCCTTGCCGCCCGCCACGCCCCGCCGGGCGCCTACAATCTCGCCGACGACCGCCCCTGTCCGCAGGACGACGTGGTCGCCTTCGCCGCCGGGCTGCTCCGCCGTCCGCCGCCACCGATCGTCGCGCTGGAGACGCTCTCGCCGATGGCGCGCGCCTTTTACGCCGAGAACCGCCGCGTCGCGAACGGCAAGGCCAAACGCCTGCTAGGCTGGCGCCCGGCCTATCCCGATTACCGGTTGGGCCTGCGCGCGCTCAACGCGATGACCAGTCCGATACCGGCCAGGCCTGCGCCCGCCGCGGCGAGCGGCGACCAGTGATAATCCTCGAACAGCGTCGACAGCAGCATCGCGATGACGGGGACGATGACGCTGGAATAGGCCGCCTTGGCCGGCCCGATCACGCGCAGCACGCGGTAATAGAGCGGGAAGGCGAAGGCCGAGCCGAACAGCCCCAGGTACAGAATACCCGCCCAATAGCCCGCGCGCATCTCGACCACCGGCGGTCCGGTCAGCGTCCAGGCGACCGCCCCGTCGATCGCCGCCCCGATCAGCATCGCGACCGCCAGCGTCGACAGCATCGGATAGCGTTTCGCGGTCGGCGTCGCCTGCAACACGTTGGCACCGGACGCCGACAGGATCGCGATGGCGGTAAAGCCGATCCCCGCCAGCGTCGCCGCGGCACCCGCCGGTCCGGTCCGCGCCTCGTGCAGGAACAGCAGCGCGATGCCCGCCATCGCCACGGCGGACCCGGCAATCAGCTGCCGACCCATCCGCTGGCCGAGAAACAGGCGCGCCAGCAGCGCATTGGGCACGAGCAGCATCGCGAACACCACCGCGACCAGCCCCGACGTGATGTAATGTTCCGCCCGATAGACGAAGTTGAAGTTCAGGCAGAATTGCAGCAGGCCGACCGCACCGGCGAACACCCAGCCGCGTGTATCGAGCGCCCACCGTTCGCCTTTCACCGTCGCGACCAGCGCCATCGCGATGCCTGCGACGATGAAGCGATACGTCACCGACCAGCTCGGCGGCACGACGCCCAGCTGATCGCGGATTACCAGCCACGTCGATCCCCAGATCAGCGTGACGATCGCGAACGGGATCAGGATCGCGGCCCGGGTCGATTGTGGCGGCGGCGCCCCTCCCGTCACGGTGTCGCTCACAGCGCCGCGATCGCCTTGGCGAGCGCCGCGACATGATCCGCCGCGCTGTCCCACGCCGTCACCAGCCGGATTTCGCCGGGCGCCCAATCGTAGAAGTCGAAGCCCTGCGCCCTCAGCGCCGCTGCTTCCTCGGGCGTAGCGCGCAGGAAGACCTCATTCGCTTCGACCGGGTGGACCAGCCGGCCGCCGGCCGCCGCAGCGAGTGTGCTGGCGCAGGCATTGGCGGCGCGCGCATTCGCCAGCCACAGATCGTCCTCCAGCATCGCGATCACCTGCGCGGCGAGATAGCGCCCCTTCGAAAACAGCAGCCCGGCCCGCTTGCGGCGATAGCGGGTCACGTCGGCAAGGTCCGGGCGGAAGAAGACGAGCAGTTCCGCACTCATCGCACCGTTCTTGACGAAGCCGAAGCTCAGCGCGTCGACGCCCGCTTCCCACGTCACCGCGGCGGGCGTGCAGCCGAGCGTCGCCACCGCATTGGCGAAGCGCGCACCATCCATGTGCAGGCCCAGCCCACGGCGCTTCGCCAGCGCGCCGATCGCCCCCACCTCGTCCGGTGTGTAGACCCGGCCATATTCGGTGGCGTTGGTGATCGAGATCGCATGCGGCTGCACCCGGTGGACGTCGTTGGGGATCGCATCGGCCACCGCCGCGATCGTCTCCGGTGTTACCTTCGCGCCGTCGCCGTCGGCCAGGAACAGCTTGGCGCCGTGGGTGAAGAATTCCGGCGCGCCGCCCTCATCGTTCTGGATATGCGCGTCGCGGTGGCAGATCACCCCGCCATGCGGCGGACACAGCGCGGCGAGCGCGAGGCAGTTGGCCGCGGTCCCGGTCGGCACCCACAAGGCCGCGACATCCGTGCCGAACAGATCGGACAGACGCGCATCAAGGCTGCGCGACAGGCCATCGCCGTCATAGGCGGTGTCGAGATGGTTGGCGTCGGCCATCGCCGCCATCACGCGGGGATGCACGGTCGCGGCATTGTCGGAAAAGAAGCGCATGCCCCTGCCTTGCGGCGCAACGGGGTACAGCGTCAACCATGGCTATCGCATCCCCGCCCGGCCTTGCTAAGTGCTGCTGCAGAAGGGGATTTATAGATGCGTTTTCTTGCTGCAGCCTTGCTGCTCGCCTCCGTCGCCGCGCCGGCCCTCGGCCAGGCGCTGCCGCCGCCCGCCCCGCTGCCCGGCGATGGCGCGGAGGACATGAAGCTCAAGCGCCTGTTTTACGACAGCGACGAACGCGATCTGGCGCTCAACCCGATCAGTGCGATCTTCCGCGGCGACCTGCGCTATGCCGATCGCTTCGGCGATTACATCAGCGATCCCGCGACCGCGCGCGACAAGCGCAACCTCGAATCCGACCTCGCCGTGCTGAAGGCGATCGACCGGTCGAAGCTGACCCGCGTCGACCAGCTCGCCTATGACGTGTTCCGCAATCAGGCGGAGATCAACCTGCGCGGCTATGCCCCTGCGATCCAGGCGGTCGACCGGCTGCTGCCGATGGATCATTTCAGCGGTTTCCAGACCTTCTATCCCGATTTTGCGGGCGGCAAGGGGGCGGCACCGTTCAAGACGGTCACCGATTACGAGAACAATCTGAAGCGCAACGCCGGCTATGCGGCGCTGTACGATCGCGCGATTGCCCGCTTCCGCGAAGGCATGGCGAAAGGCGTCGTCCAGCCGCGGCTGGTCGTCGAGAACATGATCGCGCAGTTCGATGCGCTGATCGCGCAGGGCGTCGAAGGATCGGTCTTCTACGCGCCGGTCACGATGTTCCCCGCCAGCATCTCCGCCGCCGACCGGCAGCGATTGACCGCGGCCTATGCCGCGCAGGTTCGCGACGTCATCACCCCGGCGCACACGCGCATGCGCGATTTCCTGAAGACCGACTATCTGCCCAAGGCGCGCGCGACCGTCGGCCTGTCGGCTCTGCCGGGCGGCGCGGCGCTCTATGCCTATCGTATCGAGCAGAATACGACGCTGCCGCTGGCGGCCGAACAGGTCCACCAATTGGGCCTCAGCGAAGTCGCGCGCATCACGCGTGAGATGGAGGCGCAGAAGACCGCCGCGGGATTCACGGGGACGCTGCCCGCCTTCTTCGACTATCTCCGCACCGAAAAGCGCTTCCAGCCGACCAGTGCCGAAGCGGTCCGCGAAGGCTTTGAAGCGATCGGCAAACGCATCGACGCCCGCGTGCGCGAACAGTTCGGCGTGATCCCCAAGACCCCGCTCGAAATCCGGCCGGTGCCCGATTACCGCGCGAAGAGCGATGCGGCAGGCAGCTATCAGGGCGGCACCCCCGACGGGACGCGGCCGGGCGTCTTCTATTACAACACCTATGACCTGCCGGTCCGCTACACCTGGGGCATGGAGACGCTGTTCCTGCACGAAGCGGTGCCCGGCCATCACTTCCAGATCAGCCTCGCGCAGGAAAATGCCGCGCTGCCCGCCTTCATGCGTTTCGGCGGCAACACCGCCTATGTCGAAGGGTGGGCGCTCTATGCGGAAACGCTGTGGAAGCCGCTGGGCATGGAAACCGATCCCTACCAGCGGATGGGCGGCCTGAACGACGAAATGCTCCGCGCGATGCGCCTCGTCGTCGACACGGGAATCCATGCAAAAGGGTGGAGCCGCGAGCAGGCGATCGATTACATGCTGACCCACTCCGCCATGGCAAAAACGGATGCGACCGCCGAGGTCGAACGCTACATCGCCATCCCGGGGCAAGCGCTCGCCTACAAGATCGGCCAGCTCACCATCCTGAAGCTGAAGGCGGAAGCACAGGCCAAGCAGGGCGCTTCGTTCGACCCGCGCGGCTTCCACGCCGCGGTCCTCGACAGCGGCGCGCTGCCGATGCCCGTGCTGGAGGACAAGGTCCGCGCGTGGATGGCGACGAAGTAATCGATCACCGGACCGGGCCGGGATGATTCTCGGCCAGGAACCGTCCGACCATCTGACGCACCGTCTGATTGGGAATGCCCTCATAGGCCGCATTGAAGTCGTGGCCTCAAAAAGGAGAGATCACCAGTCGGATCGCATTCCCCTGGGCGGCCGAACGCGGCGAATTGGCGGCGGAGGTTATTGGTAGGATCGGATCGTCCTACGCCGCCAGGATCAGCGTCAGCGATAACGGGCTGGCACATCGAACGGCGACCCGAAAAGGCGGGCAGCCATCAGACGGGGTTGCGCGGCAGCATCGATCCTCCGCGTCATCGCCTTAGGAGAAATCCGTAAAGCTGAGGGTTGGGTTAAATCGTCGAAATGCCTTGGGTCGGCAGGATCATTCCCCTTCACCGCCCTCATCACCCCGTGCACGCGGCTCGCGAGGCTCTCGTGGGGCATCTGGTTCGCGGTCGCGGCCAGGCGTGATGCTGATGCTGCCGTCGCGCCCCATCTTCATCTGCAGGCCCAGGCCGTCGAGGGTTCCCTCGACCTCCGGCCCCGCCTGGTCGATCATGTCGCCGACGGGGTCTTCCGGCCCGACGATCGCTTCGGGATCGCTGGCATTCTCCTCGACCACCACCGGTGCCTGTGGCGGCGCGAGACCAAGCGCGGAGACCATGAAGTTTCGCCAGATTTGCGCCGGCACGCCGCCGCCGTGCAGACCAGGATTGGGCGAGCTGTCGTCGTTGCCGACCCAGACGCCGACGACCAGATCGCCGGCAAAGCCGATAAACCACGCATCGCGGCTCTGTTGCGACGTGCCGGTCTTGCCATAAGCGTCCGTGCTCAGCACCGCCTCGCGTCCCGTACCGCGCAGCGACGACGACAACAGGTCGAGCATCTTCTCGCGGATGTCGTCGGGCATCTTGGTGGTGCCGCCGGTCAGCGATTCGTACCAGCTCTTGTTGTCGCCCGTTTCCTCCAGCCCGCGCGGACGCACCGGATATTGGCCGTTGGCGATGGCGGCATAGGCCGCGGTCAGTTCGAGCAACGAGACTTCGGCCGTGCCGAGGCCGATCGTCGCCTCGTTCGGGATCGGCGTCGTGATGCCCAGGTCCCGCGCCGCCTTGATGACGTTGCGCACGCCGACCTCCTGCGTCAGCCGTGCCGCGACCACGTTGGACGAACGCGCGAAGGCCCGGCGCAGCGGGATGGGGCCCAGATAGCGCCCATCGTCGTTCTTCGGCTTCCACCCGGCGATCTCGACCGGCGTATCGTCCGCCATCGTGTCGGGCGTCATGCCCTTCCGCATCGCGGCGAGGTAGACGAACAGTTTGAACGTCGATCCGGGCTGTCGCTGCGCCTGCGTCGCCCGGTTGAACGGGCTCTTGGTGTAATCCTTGCCCCCGACCATCGCGACGACGCGGCCGTCGCGACGCATCGCGACCAGCGCCACCTGCGCCTGCCGCAGCCCTGCCTGCCGCACGACACGTTCGGCGGTGCGCTGCAACCGGCGGTCCAGCGTCGTCTTCACCGTCGCTTCGGTCTTGATCTCGCCCGCCTGGTCGCGCGCCTGCGGCAGCACCCAGTCGGCAAAATAGGTGCCGCTGGGCAGGCTCGTCGGGCGGCTCGCCAGCACGCGCTGCGGCTGGACATCGGCGGCTTCGGCCTTGGTCAGGAAACCCGCATCCGCCATCGCGCGAACGACGACCATCTCACGCTTGCGCGCACCTTCCAGGTTGCTGGTGGGGGCAAGGCGAGACGGCGCCTTGACCAGCCCCGCCAGCATCGCCGCCTGCCCAATATTCATCTTTTCCGGTTCGCGGCCGAAATAATGTTTCGACGCCGCGCGCAGGCCATAGACGTTGTCGCCGAAATAGACGTTCGACAGATAACGCGACAGGATTTCATCCTTCGACAGCCACGCTTCCAACCAAAAGGCGATCATGACCTCGCGGATTTTGCGCGCCGCGGTGCGGTCTGAGTCGAGAAAGGCGTTCTTGGCGAGCTGCTGGGTGATCGTGCTGCCCCCCTCCCGCACCCCGCCCGATCCGACGTTGTGGACGAAAGCGCGCAGGATGCCGCGCGGATCGATGCCCCAGTGCGACCGGAAGCGACGGTCCTCGATCGCAAGGAACGCCTCGGTAACGTGCGGGGGCAGCTTGGCGGCGTCGACGGGCTTGTCGATGATCGCTCCCCGCCGGGCGATCGGCGTGCCGTCGTCCGCGGTCAGCGTAATCGACGGCGGGGTCGGCGGCTGCAACGACTTGCTCAGCGGCGCGGTCACGGCGAGCCAGCCGATCGCGATGACCAGCAGGACGATGCCCGCGGCGATACCGCGCAGAATCCAGCGGCCGATATGGCGAGGCCGACGGGGCGGCTGCTCTGCCGCGGCGTCCTGTTCGGAATCGAGGAAGGCGTCGAACCGCCCGGCGTACCGATCCTCGTCCGGCGCCCGCGCCTCTTCGCGACGCCAGCGCGGCGCCGATTCGAAGCGGTCCTCCCCGTCGTCGAGGTCGTAGCGCTGGCCGATGCTGCCGCGGCGGTTGGTATCGATCGGTTCGTGACGCATCGGCTCGTCCCAGCGGTCAGCCATGACGTGTATTACTATCCTATAACAGCACGCGCAAGGGCCGGACGCTGTGGGGGAGGTGCAGGCCCATTTACCCTTTTGCAGGCGCGAACGCCAGCGGCTGGCGCAGGCCCGCGGGGAGCGCTATCGCGGGGCCATGACCCAGCAGCCCTCCTCACCCCCGCTCGTCGTCGGTATCGGCGGCACGATCGGCGGAGTTTCCTCGACCGAGCGCGCGCTGCGCATCGCGCTCGACGCGGCGGAACGCGAGGGCTTTGCAACGCGGATGTTCGGTGGCGCCGACATGGCGCGCCTGCCGCTCTACGATCCGCGCGCGACGAGCCGGACGGAGGACGAACAGGCGTTCGTCGCCGCGGTGCGCGGTGCATCGGCGGTCATCATCGCCAGCCCCGGCTATCACGGCAGCATCTCGGGCGTGGTCAAGAACGCGCTCGATCTACTGGAAGAAACCGCGCGCGACGAACGCCCCTATCTCGCCGACCTGCCCGTGGGGCTGATCGCCACCGCTTATGGCTGGCAGGCGACGGGGTCGACGATTGCGGCGCTACGCTCGATCGTCCATGCCCTGCGCGGCTGGCCGACGCCCTTTGCCGCGGCGATCAACACGCAGATCACCAAATTCGACGACGAAGGCGGCGCGAGCGATCCCGCAGTCTACGATCAGCTGTGCCTGATCGGTCGTCAGGTCGCGCGCTTCGCACCGCTGGTAGCGCCGCGATAAAGCCGATCAGCGCAGGCTGACCTGCAGCCCGTCCATCACGAACTGTACCGCCAGCGCCGCCAGTAGCACACCGAGCAGACGCGTGATCACCGCCTCGATCCGCGTGCCGAGCAGCCGCATCAGCGGCCCCGCGGCGAGCAGCGCGACCAGCGTAAGCAGCAGGATCGTCACCATCGCGGCCAGCACGACCAGCGTCGCTTCCAGCCCGTTCGTACGCGCCATCAGCAGCATCACGGTCGCGATCGATCCCGGCCCGGCGATCATCGGCATCGCCATCGGGAAAATCGACACGTCTTCCACTTCCGGATCGGCGGCGACCTCCGCGGCGCGATCCTCGCGGCGTTGCGTGCGCTTCTCGAACACCATTTCGAGCGCGATCAGGAACAGCATGATGCCGCCCGCGATCCGGAAGCTCGCCAGGCTGATGCCCAGGCCGCGGAGCAGTTTCTCTCCGAACAGCGCGAAGACGAACAGGATCGCGCTTGCCACGCCGACCGCACGGATGGCCATACTGCGGCGTTGCAGCGGCGACGCGCCCGACGACAAGCCGGCATAGATGGGTGCGCACCCCGGCGGGTCGATCACCACGAAGAAGGTGATGAGCGACGAGACGAACAGCTCGATCACGATGCGACGCTCACGCCCTCGCGGCGGCAGGCGGATATGTACGTGTTGCGGATCAGACAGGCGATCGTCATCGGCCCGACGCCGCCGGGGACCGGCGTGATGGCGCCAGCCACGTCCTTGGCGGCGGCGAAGTCGACGTCGCCGACCAGCCCCGTCTCGGTCCGGTTGATGCCCACGTCGATCACCGTCGCGCCCGGCTTGATCCAGTCGCCCTTGATGAAATGGGGAATGCCCACCGCCGCGACGACGATATCGGCGGCCCGGCAATGCGCCGCGACATCGCGCGTGCGGCTGTGGACGACGGTGACGGTGCAGCTCTGCTGCAACAACAGCTGCGCCATCGGCTTGCCGACGATGTTCGACCGACCGACGACCACCGCCTCCATGCCCGACAGGCTGGGATGGATGTCGCGCAGCAGCATCAGACAGCCCAGCGGCGTGCAGGGCACGAACCCTTCCGCCCCGATCGCGAGGCGTCCCGCGTTGACCGGGTGGAAACCGTCGACGTCCTTGTCCGGATCGATCGCGAGCAGCACCGCTTCGGCATCGATATGCTTCGGCAGGGGCAGCTGAACGAGGATGCCGTCGACGGTCGGATCGGCATTCAGCCGCCGTACCAGAGCCAATAGAGCATCCGCATCCGTGTCGGCGGGCAGGCGATGCTCGAAGCTCTCCATCCCGGCCTCACGCGTCGCCTTGCCTTTGGAGCGGACATAGACCGACGACGCCGGATCCTCGCCGACCAGGACGACGGCTAGGCCGGGCGCCCGGCCGGTCGCGTCGCGGAAGGCGGCGACATGCGCGGCGGTGCGGGTACGGAGCGCAAGGGCGTGCGCCTTGCCGTCGATGATCGTGGCGGTCATGGCGCCACGTCATAGAGGGCGGCAGCGGTTTTCGCCAGCACGGCCGCGTCCCCCGCAACATGCAGCCGCTTCAATCGCGCGGTGTCTCCGCCGATGAGCACGACCGCGCGCTTCGGAACGCCGAACCGGTCCGCCACCAGCGCAAGGAGCGCCGCATTCGCCTTGCCGTCGACCGGTGCGGCGGCCAGTCGCGCGGCAAAATGATCTTCGGTGCCAGCCAGTAAGGCATCGCGCCCGCTACGGGGTGTCACTCGAATGGCAAGGACAATGCCGTCGTCGCGCACCGTCCAGGCGGGCATCGGCGACGCCTCAGGCCGCGCCGTTGGTCAGGATCGCAGCGGCGATGTTGGGGAGGAGGACGGAGTCCAGGATGCGGATGATGATTAGCACCGCGAGCGGCGCCAGATCGATTCCATTTATGTTGGGCAGAACGCGGCGGAGCGGGCGGTAGAGCGGCTCCGTCAGCGAATCGAGCCCGTAGTGCAGCGAGCGCACGAAATTGTTCGACGTGTTGATGACGTTGAACACGATCAGCAGCGACAGCACGAACTGGACCATGATGATCCACCACAGCACGTCGAGCAGGATCATGATGATCTGAATCAGGGAAAGCGCGACCACGCCTGGGCTCCGGATTATGGGTAGAAGCCGGACCTAGCGATTAAACCCGGCGCGGCCAAGCGCTGTCGGTCAGGCGTGGACCAACGTCCCCGCGCCCGCCGAGGTGAAGATTTCGAGCAGCATCGCATGCGGCACCCGCCCGTCGAGGATCACCGCGGCGTCCACCCCCGCCTCGACCGCGGCGACGCAGGTATCCACCTTGGGGATCATCCCGCCCGAGATCGTGCCGTCCGCCTTCAGCGCCGTGATGCCCGCGGGGTCGAGGTCGGTGAGCAGCATCTTGTCCTTGTCCAGCACGCCCGCGACGTCGGTGAGCAGGAAGAAGCGCGAGGCACCCAGCGCCGCGGCGATCGCGCCCGCCATCGTATCGGCGTTGATATTGTAGGTGTGCCCGTCCGCACCCAGGGCGATCGGCGCGACGACGGGGATGATGCCGCTGGCCGACAGCGTGTCGATGATCGTGCGGTCGACCGCCACCGGTTCGCCGACGAAGCCCAGATCGACGTGACGCTCGATCCCCTGCAACGTATCGGGCGTGTCGCGCCCGACCTTCATCGCGGTGACGAGGTTCGCGTCCTTGCCCGAAATGCCGACCGCGCGGCCGCCCGCCTGCCCGATCCAGGCGACGATTTCCTTGTTGATCGATCCCGCCAGCACCATTTCGGCGATGCGGGCGGTTTCGGCGTCGGTGACGCGCAGGCCGTCGATGAAGCGCGATTCGACGCCCAGCCGCTTCAGCATCGCGCCGATCTGCGGCCCGCCGCCGTGAACGACGACGGGATTGATGCCGACCGCCTTCAACAGCACGACGTCTTCGGCGAAATCGCGCGCCAGTTCCGGATCGCCCATCGCATGGCCGCCGTATTTCACGACGAAGGTCTGACCGGCATAGCGCTGCAGATAGGGCAGGGCCTCGGTCAGCGTTTCGGCCTTGGCGAGCAGGGCAGCGGTGGCGGCGGAGTCGGTCATGCGGCGGCCTTTAGCGGTCCAAGGACGGTCCTCATAGTCCTGCCGCCGTGCGACAGAGTCGTGGCGGGCCATGACGGGCGGCGTCGCTGGCCGCCCCCTCCGTCAGCTTCGCTGCCACCTCCCCCTGGCGGGGGAGGACTTGGGGGACTTAGGCGTGGCGGTCGAGCCGTTTGCCGAGGCCGACGAACACGTAGATCAGCGGCGGCACGAGGAGCGCCGAGAGCACGACCTTGACGATCATCTGCCCGGCCAGCAGCTCGCCGATCGGGAAGACGCCGGCGAAGGCGATGGTGACGAACAGCAAGGTATCGACGATCTGGCTGAGCATGCTGGCGATGCCGGCACGCAGCCAGAGGAGGCCGCCGCCCTCGCGCCCCTTCAGCGCCGCGAAGATCGTGACGTTCAGCGTTTGCGAGATGCCATAGGCGACGATCCCGCCCAGCCAGATGCGCCACGTACCACCGAGCACGAGCTGGATCGCATCGCGATTGGCCGGCTGCATCTCGGGCGCGGCGGGCAGCGCATGGACGATGAACGACAGCAGGATCGAGACGATCAGCGGCACGAAGCCGATCTGCACCAGCCGGTTGGCGATGCTGCGCCCGTGCAGTTCCGCCATCGCGCTGGAGGTGACGACGAGCAGCAGGAAGGCGAAGATTCCCGCCTCCACCGCCAGCGGCCCCAGCCCGACCAGCGGACCAAGCGCGGACAACGGCCCTAGCGCCACCTGCTTGTTGCCGAGCACGCCCGCGATGCAGACCATGCCGCCGTAGAAGATCGAAAAGGCGAAGAGCGAGCGCGGGATCGGCGCGGCGTGGGTGTCGTCCATCGCGCGGACCCTATCGGCTTTGGCGCGCGCGTCAAAGGGAATGGCGCGTGTGACGGGTTCGGCGGCCTTTGCTTTCAAGAGGCTGGTGGCAATCGCCGTGCGATGGGGCGCGCTCGGCCTCTTCCGGCGGGGATGGCGCTTTGGGAGGCGGGACGGGAGAGGCGGACAGGGGCCGGAGCGCTGCGCTGACCTCCCCCTCCGTCATGCCTTCGGCATGCCACCTCCCCCTGGCGGGGGAGGACTTAGCATCGCTCCGGATATCGATCGGGACGAATCTACTTTATCATCGGCCCGGCGCAACTCTTTGAGCTGTCATGCGCTTCAGCATCTTGCGCGCGCGTGAGGGACGCGCTTTGCGCAGGAGGGGCCGGCCATGTTGAAGATCGCACCCGGCCCAAACGCCGCCCTTGCCGCACGTTATGATTTGGTTCGCGCCCTCACCGTCGCGTTGACCGCGCCGCTGTCCGACGCCGATGCCAGCGTCCAGTCGATGCCCGATGCGTCGCCGGCCAAATGGCATCTCGCACATACGACCTGGTTCTTCGAAACCTTCGTGTTGCGCGATCACGTGGACGGCTACGTGCTGCACGACGAACGCTTCCCGTTCCTGTTCAACAGCTATTACGAGGCGGAGGGCCGCCGCCACGCGCGCGACCGCCGCGGCATGATTACCCGGCCGACGCTGGACGAAGTGCTCGCCTATCGCGCCTATGTCGATGCGGCGCTGCTGTCGGCGCTGCCCGACCTGCCCGATGCCGCGTGCGAGCTGGTAGCGCTAGGCTGTCATCACGAAGAGCAGCATCAGGAACTGCTCGTCACCGATATCCTGCACCTGTTCGGTGAAAATCCGCTGGAGCCCGCGCTGTGGCCCGCCGCGCCCAAGGTGCCGGTTGCGATGCCGGGGCCGATCCGCTGGATCGAGCGGGATGCGGGAATCGTCCGCGTCGGGCACGATGGCGACGGTTTCGCCTTCGATTGCGAGGGGCCGCGGCACGATGCGTTGCTCGCCCGCCATGCGATCGCCGACCGCACGGTCACCAATGGCGAATGGGCGGCGTTCATCGCCGATGGCGGCTATGCGGACGCGCGGCACTGGCTCGCCGACGGTTGGGCATGGGTGAAGGCGAACGGCATCGCCGCGCCGCTGTATTGGGAACGGCAGGACGGCGTGTGGACGCGCTTCGGCCTGGATGGGCGCCGGCCGATCGATCCTGCCGCGCCGGTGACGCACGTCAGCCTGTACGAAGCGGACGCCTATGCCGCCTGGGCCGGCGCGCGCCTGCCGACCGAGTTCGAATGGGAGGCCGCTGCGCAAGCGGCCGACGCGGCGGGTGGCAACCAGATGGACGCCGCTGGCCCGGTCGAGCCGCGCCCCGCCGCCCCCGGCGACCCCGCCTTTTTCGGCGACGTGTGGGAATGGACGGGCAGCGCCTATCGCCCCTACCCCGGCTTTCGCACCGTCGACGGCGCGGTCGGCGAATATAACGGCAAGTTTATGAGCGGGCAGTTCGTGCTGCGCGGCGGCAGCTGCGCCACGCCGCGCGGCCATGCCCGCCCCTGCTATCGCAATTTCTTCTACCCCCACCAGCGCTGGCAATTCACCGGCGTCCGGCTCGCCAAGGATATCTGATGCTGAAGCCCGAAATCGAGGACGGTCAGGCGAGCCTCGCCGATCCGCAATTCCGTGCCGACGTGCTGTCGGGGCTCGAGCGGCGCCCGCGCGCAATCCCCGCGCGCTGGTTCTACGATCGCCGCGGATCGGAGCTGTTCGAGGATATCACCGTGCTGCCGGAATATTATCCGACGCGCACCGAAACCGCGATCCTGGAAGAAATCTGCCCCGAGGTGACCGAGGTCGTCGGCCGCGGCCGCGCGGTGGTGGAGTTCGGGTCGGGATCGTCGACCAAGACGCCGCTGCTGCTGCGCTGTGCCGCGCCGTCCGCCTATGTGCCGATCGACATTTCGGGCGATTTCCTACGCGAATCGTCGCGCGTGCTCAGCGAAGCCTTCCCCGACCTGACCGTGCTGCCGTTCGAGGCGGACTTCATGCGGTCGCTGACGCTGCCGGCCGAGGTGGCGGACACACCGAAGCTCGGCTTCTTCCCCGGTTCGACGATCGGCAACATGATCCCGCTGATGGCGGTTGACCTGTTGCGCGCGATGCGCGCGTCGCTGGGCGAAGGCGCGATGCTGCTGATCGGCATGGACCGGATCAAGGACGAAAGCACGCTGGTCGCCGCCTATGACGATGCGGCGGGTGTGACGGCGGCGTTCAACCTCAATTTGCTGGACCGGATCAATCGCGAGCTGGACGGCACGATCCCGGTCGACGCCTTCGCGCACGAAGCGCGCTGGAACGACGATCGGGCGCGGATCGAGATGCATCTGGTGGCGCAGCGCGACGTCGCCTTCACCATCGAAGGGCGCCCCTTCACCATCGGTGCGGGCGAGAGCATCCACACCGAGAACAGCCACAAATACGCCTCGCGCGATGCGCGTATCCTGCTGCGCTCGGGCGGGTGGACGCCGATCCGCGAATGGACGGACCCCAAGGGGCTGTTCGGCCTCTACCTGGCCGAAGCGCAGCCGGAGCGGCCGGCGCCATAAGCGCGCCAGCCGCCGGAGGGCGTCACGGCCGCATCGTGGCGCGCCATGTCGCGATATATTCGGTATTGCCGCGGCATTCGCTCATCTCGTCCTGCGACACCAGGCGATAGCGGCTGCCGTCCCACGCGAAGGTCTGACCCACACCGCAATCCCCCAGGCCGCGGCCCTTGGCGTAACTGGTCAGGACGTTGCGGTCGAAATCGCCGTTGACGACGCTGTGGACGGGGGTCTGCGAATCCGCGCCCGTCGCGTCGAAGCCGGCGAGCGCGTCGACCTGCGCCGGGCGGACGTCGGTGCCGCGGACGACGAACAGCGCGCCGATGACGTTATACGCCCCCGCCGAACAGGGCTGGATCACCAGCAGGCGCCCGTCCGGCGTCCTGGCGACCGAGGGGGTCGAGTCCATCCCTTCGGACAGGTCGCACCGGCCGATCCGCTTCATCGTCGCGACCACGGATGGCGGCAGCTTGGCGGTATAGGGCGTCAGCCGCTGTGCGGCGACGATCGGCAGCGCCGGTGCGGGCGGCACGCTCGCTGCGGGCTTGGCGCCCGTCGCGACGGTGGCCGTCACGGTCCCGGCGCGCCCCTGCATCGCATCGATGTAGCGCAACGCGGCCGAGGCGCCCTTTAGCGAGATCGTGCCGCCGGGCACCTTGAGAACCCGACCGTTCGCCATCGCGGCGGCAAGGGCATTCGCGTCGCGGCCCAGATCACGACCGTCGACGGTGAAACGGACCGCGGGCTTGCGCCCCGACGCATCGGTCACCCCCTCCCCCAATATCGCATGATAGCGACCCTGCGGGCCCGGGTCGCGCGTGAGGTTGAGCGTCGCGCCCGCACCGGCACCATCGTCGGGCAGCAGCGACGCCATGGTACACACCAGCCCATTGTCGCAGCCGACCTGCCAGTCGCCGAACGTCTTGAGCACGCCGGGTTTCGGCGTGACCGGCGCATCCGTCTTCGCCGTCGCGGGTTGACGTGCCGCCGTGTGGGGGGTGGCCTCCGGCGTCCGGGTTGGCGTCGCGTCGGCCTGCGGCTGGTTGGAGCAGGCGGCGAGCATCAGGGCGGCGAGGGCGACATGGCGGGTCATGATGGTCCTACTCAGCGAACGGGCTCCCGGTTCCAACGCCGCAACGCCGCGCGCAGCACCACGACGAAGATGACGAAGCCGACGATCACCGCGGGCAGCGACGCTTCGGGTCCGAAGGCGCCGCCGCTCAGCCAATCGGGACTGCCCTGCACCGGCGCGCTGACGAACAGGCTGCCCGTGTCGGTGCCGCCCGACACGCGCGCGCCGAACACCGGCCCCTGAACGAATTTCCACGCGGCATGCACCCCCACCGCCATCCAGATGCGCCCGGTGACGAGGTAGAAAGCGGCGAGCATCAGCCCCGCCTCCACCGCGATCGCCAGCGCGGCGACCAGCGTCGCATTGGGGTTGGCGAGGTGCATCGCCCCGAACAGCAGCGCCGAGATCGCCAGTGCCGGCCACAGGCCGCCCGCGCGCATCAGCAGGCGGAACACGACGAGGCGCAGCAGCAATTCCTCGGCAAATCCGGTGCGCAGCGCCCAGACGATGTCGGTCGGCCAGTCGCCCCATTGGCCGGGCGCCAGCGTGTAGACGCCGAGCAGGCGCAGGCTGGTGAAGACGAGCGCGAACATCCCCGCCCCGATCGCGAGGCCGGCGAGCAGTTCGGGCAGCAGCGGCCGGGCGGCGATCTCCACCGGCGCGCGCCGCTCGCCGTAGCGGACCGCCAGCGCGTAGACCGCATAGGCGACCAGCACCGATCCGATCCGCACGGCGTTGCGATAGGCAGGCGCCGCATGCAGCCAGCCGGGGAAGAGCAGGACGCTCATCACCGCGAACAGCGCGACCATCCAGCCGATCGCCGCCAGCCACCGCCACCGGCCCGGCCGCAACAGCCCGCTATCCCCCAATATGATCATGCCCCTCTCCTCTGTGCGCGCGAGCCTATCCGGCTGGCAGGCGCCGGGAAAGCGGCTATGGCGAACGACAAAGCGATCGATGGAGAGACATGATGCAGGCAGTGGGTGTGATCGGTGCGGGCCAGATGGGCGCCGGCATCGCGCAGGTGAGCGCGGCCGCGGGCTATCGCGTGATCCTGTCCGACGTGTCGGTCGAGCGCGCCGAGGCGGGCAAGGCGGGGATCGCCAAGCTGCTCGCTCGTGCGGTCGAGAAGGAGAAGATCGACGCCGCGACGCGTGACGCTACGCTCGACCGGATCGAAGCGGTTGGCGACGTCGCCGCCATGGCGCCTTGCGGCCTCGTGATCGAGGCGGCGACCGAGCGTGAGGAGATCAAGCGGGCGATCTTCGGCAACGTCGGCAAGGTGCTCAGGCCGGATGCGATCCTCGCGTCGAACACCTCGTCGATTCCGATCACCCGGCTCGCCCAGGCGACGCCCGATCCGGCGCGGTTCATCGGCGTGCATTTCTTCAATCCGGTGCCGGTGATGGGCCTGATCGAGGTGATCCGCGGGCTTGCGACGTCGGACGCCACCGTCGGCGTCATCAAGGATTATGCCGAGCGGCTGGGCAAGGCGGTGGTCCGCGCCAACGACGCGCCGGGCTTCATCGTCAACCGCGTGCTGATGCCGATGATCAACGAGGCGATCTTTGCGCTGGGCGAGGGCGTCGCGACGATCCGCGACATCGACCTTGCCTGCCAATTGGGGCTCAACCATCCGATGGGGCCGCTGACGCTGGCCGACTTCATCGGCCTCGACACCTGCCTGGAGATCACCCGCGTGTTGTTCGAGGGCACCGGCGACCCCAAGTTCCGGCCGGCGCCGCTGCTGGTGAAGTATGTCGAGGCCGGCTGGTACGGCCGCAAGACCGGCCGCGGCTTCTACGATTACAGCGGACCGCAACCCGAGCCGACGCGCTGAGGAGACTGGCCATGAGCCTGGACGACACGATCGTCGATACGCCCGAAGGTCCGATGACCTTCAAGGAATGGAAGAAGAAGAACCCGGTGCAGCTGCCTTCGCGCCGGACCAAGGGCAAGGATTTGCCCAACAAGGTGAAGACCCGGACGGGGGAATGACCTGCAAGTCCTCCCCCGCCAGGGGGAGGTGGCAGCGAAGCTGACGGAGGGGGAGGACGGCGGCGTCCTGCACCAAGAACGGCGCCGCTTACCGCCCCCTCCGTCACCGCTGCGCGGCGCCACCTCCCCCTGGCGGGGGAGGACTTACGGGCGCCGGAGCCACACCGCATACACCCCCGCCAGCACCGCCAGCACCGGCACGCCGTAGACCAGCGTGAGTGCGAAGGCCGCGGTGAAGGGTGTCGTCGCCAGGATCGTGAGGATCGCGCCCGCGCCGGCGAGGCTCACCCACGGATAGCCCCACATCCGGAACCCCGCCGGCGGCCCGTGCCGTCGCCGGAACGCGAGGTGCGTGACGAAAATCATGCCCCAGGTGAACAGCGCGCCGAAGATCGACACGGCGATCATCACGCCAAGGGCCGCATCGGGCCGCCACGCATAGACGCCGCCCGCCACCGCAATCCCCGCCGCCGACACGAGCAATGCCGCCACCGGCACGCCGCGCGCATCGACCATGCCCAGCCGCCGCGGCGCGAGGCCGCTGTCGGCGAGGCTAAACAGCATGCGCGAGGCGGTGTAGAGCTGGCTGTTCATCGCCGACAATGCCGCGACCAGAACGACGGCGTTGATGACGCCTGCCGCATAGGGCAGGCCGCTCGCGGCCATTACCGTCACGAATGGGCTGGTCGCGGTGCCAGCCTGCGTCCACGGCAGCACCGCCAGCATCACCGCGAGGCTGCCGAGATAGAATAAGGCGAGGCGCAGCATCGTCGAGCGGAAGGCGCGGACGATCGCGCGTTCCGGGTCGCGTGCCTCCCCAGCCGCGACCGCGATCATCTCGATACTGAGGTAGCTGAAGATCGAGACGATCACCGCGCTCCAGATGCCGCTGAGGCCATGGGGCGCGAAACCGCCATGGGCGGTGTAGTTCGCCAGCCCGACGCCCGGTGCGCCGCGGCCGATCACCCACAGGCCGAGCGCAATGAAGGCGGCGATCGCGACGACCTTGATCGCCGAGAACAGATATTCGACCGCGCCGAACGCCCGTACGCTGACGAGATTGACGGCGAGCAGCGCGAGGCCGAACCCGCCGATCCACCAGGCGCCGGCGATGTCGGGCAGCCAGTAGCGCATGTAGATGGCGACCGCAGTCACCTCCGTCCCGATCGCCAGGATGATGCAGGTGACGTAGGCGTAGCGGACGAGGAAACCGGCGAAGCGGCCGAGGTAGCGTTCGGCGAACAGCCCGAACGATCCGGTCGCGGGGTCGGCGACGGTCATTTCGGCAAGGCACCCCATCAGCGCCAGCGTGATCAGCCCGCCGATGGAATAGCTGACCAGCACCGCCGGCCCGGCGAGCTGGATCGCGAAGCCGCTGCCCAGGAACAGCCCGGTGCCGACCGCCCCGCCGATCGCGATCATCGCCAGCTGGCCCGGCCCAAGCGTGCGCTTGAGGGCTTTTTTGGAACCCTGCGGAAGAGCAGGGTTCCCGGCGGTGCCGGGCCGCCCCCCCTCCCGGCCCCCCATCAGGATACCGTATGGGTGGTCGGGAGGGGGAGCGGGCCGGTCATAGCGTTCGCCTTAGCCGATCAGCAGGCCGGCGAGCGCCGCCGACATCAGGTTGGCTAGGCTACCCGCGGCGAGCGCGCGCAGGCCGAGCTTGGCGATCATCGGGCGCTGGTTGGGGGCGAGGCTGCCCGTCACCGCCATCTGGATGGCGATCGACGAGAAATTGGCGAAGCCGCAGAGCGCGAAGGTGACGACGGCGATGGTGCGCGGGCTGAGCTGTGCGGCCTGCTTGCCGAGATCGATATAGGCGACGAATTCGTTGAGCACGATCTTCTCGCCGAACAGGCCGCCGGCGATCCCCGCCTCGTTCCACGGCACGTTCAGCAGGAACATGACCGGCTGGAAGAGATAGCCGAGCAGCGCCTGGAAGCTGAGGCCGGGCAGGCCGACCATATTGCCGAACCCGCCGAGCAGGCCGTTCGCCAGCGCGACCAGAGCGACGAAGGCGAGCACCATCGCGCCGACCGCGACGGCGAGCCGCACGCCGGTCTGCGCGCCTTGGGCGGCGGCCATGATGAGGTTGGCGGGCTTTTCCTCGTCATGCGTCGCTTCGGGCAGCGGCTCGCCCGGCGTGCCTTCCGGCAGCAGCGCGGCGGGGCCGGCGCCGCTGATGCGATGGTCGGCGAGCGCGATCACGCGATTTTCGTCGGGCACGTCGCCCAGCGGCAGCTCGCCCTCGGGCGGCATGGAGCGATCGGGCATGATGATCTTGGCCATCAGGATGCCGCCCGGCGCGGCCATGAAGCTGGCGGCGAGGAGATATTCGATGCGGATGCCCATCGAGGCATAGGCCGCGAGGATCGTGCCCGCGACGCCCGCCATGCCGCTGGTCATCACCGTGAACAGCTGCGGCGGGGTGAGGCCGGCGAGATAGGGGCGGATCACCAGCGGCGATTCGGACTGGCCGACGAAGATGTTGGCCGCGGCACACAAGGATTCGACCTTGGACGTGCCGATCACCTTTTCGATCGCGCCGCCGACCCAGCGCACCACGACCTGCATGACGCCGAGGTAGTAGAGGATCGACACGAGGCTGGCGAAGAAGATGATGACCGGCAGCGCCGCGATCGCGAAGCTCTGGCCGCCGATATCGGGGCTGGCGAGCTTGCCGAACAGAAACTCCGTGCCCCGCTGCGAATAGCCGAGCAGCGCCGACACGCCCGCCGACGCCCCCGCCAGCGCCGCACGACCCGGCCCCCAGTAGAGCACGATCGTCGCGATCGCCGCCTGCAACGCGAACGCCGCGCCGACGACGCGCAGCCGGATCGCCTTGCGGTCGGTGGACAGCGCGAAGGCGATGACGAGGATGACGAGGATGCCGGCAACGCCGATCAGGATACGGTTCATGGTGTTTCCGCGAGGATAGGGAAAAGCCGCGGCCCCCCGGCAGCGACGGGGCAGCATACACGCGCTTTTTGTCGAGGAAAGTGAGGATTGAAGCGCGGTGCTCCGGCGGGGCGCGGCGATGGCGCGAATCGGGGTTTGCGCGGGAGGGCGCGCGCGGAAGTGGACGAAGTGGACGGTATGCTATCGTCGGAAGCGAGGGGTCCGCGGCGCCCGTCGCGCATCGGCGGGGCGAGGGGCGGACGGGTCATGACGGGGGTGTAGCAGATGGGGGGCGTGTAGGACAGGGCCGACGGGGTGCACGCTTCCTGAGTCCTATGGCGCGTTACCTTGCCGCACCCACCCCGTCACCCCGGACTTGGTCCGGGGTCCACCGGGCCGCGAGGGAACGGCAAGAGGCTCCGGCCATCCCCCTCGCCGCAGAGTGGACCCCGGAACGAGTCCGGGGTGACGGGTCTTTTTTGGGCTCGGTTCCGGCCGCCACAGTGCGTCGCTTCAGCGCAGGTTGGGGCTTGTGGCGCGCTGGTGCCTCCACTCGCAGGTCCTGCCTTAGGCGTCTGGTACATGCATTGCAGCCGCCCCACCCACCCCGTCACCCCGGACTTGGTCCGGGGTCCACCGGGCTGCGAGGGGGCGGCAAGAGGCTCCGGCCATCCCCCTCGCCGCGGAGTGGACCCCGGAACGAGTCCGGGGTGACGGATCTTTTTAGGCTCGGTTCCGGCCGCCACATTGCGTCGCTTCAGCGGAGGTTGGGGCTTGTGGCGCGCTGGTGGCCTCCACGCACAGGCCTGCTTCAGGCGTCTGCTACACGAATTGCCGTCGCCGCACCCACCCCGTCACCCCGGACTCGTTCCGGGGTCCACCGGGCCGCGAGGGAACGGCAAGAGGCTCCAGCCATCCCCCTCGCCGCGGAGTGGACCCCGGAACGAGTCCGGGGTGACGGGGCTTTTTTGGGCTCGGTTCCGGCCGCCACTTTGCGTCGCTCCAGCGCGGGCTGGGGCCTCCCGGTGGCTTCTCCGTGAAGATGCTCGCCTTCGCCGGACGACGAATAGTGACGAACGAGACGCCCCCGCCCCGCCCTATCGGCTGGCGCCGGGCTTCCACAGGACGTCGCCCTCGCCTGCGCCGTTGACGACGCGGGTGGCGACGAAGAGCCAGTCGGACAGGCGGTTGAGGTAGGCGAGGGCCTGTGTCGCCTCGCTGCCCATCGTCACGACGCTGCGTTCCGCGCGGCGGACGATCGCGCGGGCGAGGTGGAGGGCCGCCGCCGCGGGCGTGCCGCCGGGCAGGATGAAGCTGGTGAGCGGGGACAGGCCCTCGTTCATCGCGTCGATCTCCGCCTCCAGCCGCGCGACCTGGGCGGGCACGATGCGCAGCGCGCCCTCGATCCCCATCGGCGTGGCGATATCCGCGCCGAGGTCGAACAGGTCGTTCTGGATGACGAGCAATCGGTCCGCGGGCGCCGCGCCCTGCAACGCGGCGATCGAGACGCCGATCGCGCTGTTCGCCTCGTCGACGTCGCCGATCGCCTGCATCACCGCGGCGGCCTTCGACACGCGCGATCCGTCGACGAGGCCCGTCGTGCCCGCGTCGCCGGTGCGCGTGTAGATGCGGTTCAGCTTGACCATCGAGGCAGCGTCAGCGGCTCAGGTGCGGCCGCCGACGAACAGGATGACGACGATGATGAGGATCGCCAGCGCCTGAAAGAAGACGCGCATCTGCATCATCTTGTTCGATTTGAGCGAGGCCGCGGATGGCCCTTCGCCATTGCGGACCTGGGCGTGACTATCCTGGAGGAAGGCGATGACGCCCCGCACCAGCGCGACCACCGTCGCCAGCATCGCCGCGATCAGCAGAATGACGAGGAAGGTGTTCATGCGACATACTTAAGCATCGTGCGCGACAAAGCCAATGGGAAGCCGCCCGGCGCGCAAGCGTTCGGCAAGGGCGCGTCCGTCCTCGCCCGCCTGCCGCAGATCGGCGAGCGCGGGGGCGCCGTTGCGCTTGGCGAGCCGCGTGCCGTCCGGGCCGGTCAGCAGCGGGTGGTGGCGATAGAGCGGCGTCGGCAGGTCGAGCAGCGCCTGCAGCAGGCGGTGGACGTCGGTCGCCGGGTAGAGGTCGACGCCGCGGACGACGTCGGTGACGCCCTGCGCGGCATCGTCCACCGTCACCGCGAGGTGATAGCTGGCGGGCGCGTCCTTGCGCGCGAGCACGACGTCGCCGAACGCCGCCGGATCGGCGCGGCGCCCGCCCGCGTCACTGTCGTGCCAGTGGAGCGGGCCGGTGCGGGCCAGCGCCGGTTCCATGCGCAGCCGCCAGGCATGCGGCTCGCCTGCCGCGATCCGCGCCGCCGCCACGGCCGGGTCGAGATGCCGGCAGAGGCCGGGATAGACCGGTCCGTCCGGGCCGTGGTGCGGCGCGCTGGCGCTCTCCGCAATCTCGCGCGCGATATCGGCGCGGGTGCAGAAACACGGGTAGAGCAGCCCCGCCGCGCGCAGCCGGGCGAGCGCCGCGTCGTATAGCGCCAGCCGCTGCGATTGGCGGACCACCGGGCCGTCCCACGACAGTCCCAGCCAGGCGAGATCGTCGAGGATGCCGGCGACGAATGGCTCGCGGCTGCGCGTCCCGTCGATATCCTCGATCCGCAGCAGGAAGCGGCCATGCGCGGCGCGGGCATGGTCGTGCGCCTGGATCGCCGCATAGGCATGACCCAGGTGCAGCAGGCCCGTGGGGCTGGGGGCGAAACGCGTGACGACGGTGCCGGCACCGGAGGCGCTCATGCCGTGCGGCCCCGCCGGCCACCGCAAGCCGCTTGACCGCACCCAAGGGCGCGTGCTGTCATACCCCCGTCACTCTCATGGGCGACATGGCCCATGGGTAACCCGTGGGAGGAGCCGTGTTTCATCCCGATCTGATCCGCCATCCCGACAATTGCCCCGCGTTGGTGCTCAACGCGGACTATACGCCTTTGTCCTATTATCCCTTGAGCGTCTGGCCGTGGCAGACCGCAGTCAAGGCGGTGTTCCTCGACCGGGTCGACATCGTCGCGCATTATGAGCGTGAGGTGCGCAGTCCGAATGCGGCGATCAAGCTGCCGTCGGTCATCGCGCTCAAACAATATGTGCGCCCCTCCGCCTTTCCGGCCTTCACCCGCTTCAACCTGTTCCTGCGCGATCGCTTCGCCTGCCAATATTGCGGGGTCAGCCGCGACCTGACGTTCGACCATGTCGTGCCGCGCGCGCAAGGGGGCCGGACGACGTGGGAGAATGTCGTCACCGCCTGCGCGCCGTGCAACCTCAAGAAGGGCGGGCGCACGCCGAAGCAAGCGGGCATGCCGCTGTATGTCGAGCCGATCCGCCCGACCAACTGGCACCTTCAGGAACATGGCCGCGCCTTTCCGCCCAACTATCTGCACGACACATGGCACGACTGGCTCTACTGGGATGTTGAGCTGGAAGCATAAGCGGAGACGATAGTTGCGGCGACACGGAATGACGGCATCGCTGGTCCTTGCGGTGGCCCTGCTGAGCGCGTGCGGCAAGAAGAGCGAGGAGAAAGCGGCGCAGGCGGATGCGGTCGCCAATGCGGCCGGCTTCGTGCCGCCCGCCGTGACCAGCCGTGTCGATTTCTCGACCGCGATGGACCAGCGCTTCCGCAGCCTGGACCGCAACGGCGACGACCGCATCGACGCCACCGAGCTGCCGCGCCAGAACAGCCGCCTGATGGGGCTGGACCGCAACAAGGACGGCGTGATCAGCCAGATCGAATGGAGCGAGGGCACGATGCGCCGCTTCGACCAGATGGACCTCAACCACGACGGCACGGTGACGTCGGAAGAGGAAAGCGAATGGCGCGCCGCCCGCGACGCCGGCCGAGCCCCCCCGGCGCAGCCGACCACGCCGGTGCTGGGCGATACGCTGAGCAACCAGGGGACGCGGGCGCAATAGGGGCGTCGTTAGGCCTCCAACCCACGCCGTCACCCCGGACTTGGTCCGGGGTCCACTCTGCGGCGAGGGGGGTGGCTGGAGGCTCTTGCCGCCCCCTTGTGGCTCAGTGGCCCCCGGAACGAGTCCGGGGTGACGAGGAATTTGCGGCAAAGGCTCCGCACCTCAGCTTTTGCCCCGCAAACCCCAAGCCCGGTTGACCCGGTCCCTGCCGCAGCGCAGCATGCGGGCATGGCCAATATCGACCCCGCTTCGCTTCCGCCGATCGCCAACAACCCCGACGTGCGCTTCCTGGGCGCGAAGCTCGGCGACGTCATTCGCGCCTATGGCGGCGAGGCGTTGTTCGAAGCGACCGAGGCGATCCGGCGGGCGTCGGTGGAGCGCCATCGCGGCACCGGTGACGGCGATGCGGTGCACCGCCACCTGCAGGACCTGGGCCTCGACGAAACGCTCGATTTCGTCCGCGGATTCATGCTCTTCTCGATGCTCGCCAACCTGGCCGAGGATCGCCAGGGCATCGCCGCCGAACAGGGGGCGGATGTCGCCGCGGCGCTCGCGACGTTGCAGGCGGAGGGGATCGACCGCGCCGAGGTGCAGCGCCTGCTCGCCCATGCGCTGATCGTGCCGGTGCTGACCGCCCACCCCACCGAGGTGCGGCGCAAGAGCATGATCGACCACAAGAACCGCATCGCCGAGCTGATGGCGCTGAAGGATGCGGGCCGCAGCGAGACGCCTGACGGCGATCTGGTCGACGATGCGATCACCCGCCAGATCGCGCTGCTGTGGCAGACGCGTGTGCTGCGCCGCGAGCGGTTGTACGTCACCGACGAGGTCGAGACGGCGCTGAGCTACATGCGCGACGTGTTCCTGCCCGCCCTCCCCGCGCTCTACCAGCGCTGGGACCGCGCGTTCGGGGAGCGCGTGCCGAGCTTCGTCAAGCCGGGAAGCTGGATCGGCGGCGACCGCGACGGCAATCCCTTCGTCACCGCCGATTCGCTGCGCACCGCGCTGTCGCGTGCGGCGGAGGCGGTGCTCGGCTTCTACCTCGACGCGGTGCATGCGCTGGGCGCGGAGCTGTCGATCTCGACCGAACATGCCGCGGTGGACGACGCGGTGCTCGCGCTGGCCGAGGCGAGTGGCGATACCGCCGCCAGCCGCAGCGACGAACCCTATCGCCGTGCGCTGTCGGGGATCTATGCGCGCCTTGCCGCGACGCACGAGGCACTGACCGGCAAGCCCGCCGCGCGCCCCGGCCGGCTGACCGGCGAGCCCTATCCCGACCCGCAGGCGTTCCGCGCCGACCTTGCCGCGATCGCCCATGCGCTCGCGAGCGCCGGGGCGCTCAAGACCGGCGGCGCACTCGGCCGGCTGATCCGCGCAGTGGAGACGTTCGGCTTCCACCTCGCGACGCTCGACCTGCGCCAGAACAGCGCGGTCCACGAACGCGTCGTCGCCGAATTGCTGAAGACCGCAGGGGTGGAGGACGATTACCTGGCCCTCGACGAGCCGGCACGCGTCGCGCTGCTGCGGCGCGAACTGGCGCATGCGCGGCCGCTCGCCAGCCGCTTCACGACCTATTCGGACGAGACGCAGTCCGAATTGCAGATCGTGCTCGCCGCCGCGGAGGCGCATGCGACCTACGGCCCGGCGTGCATCACCAACTATATCGTCTCGATGGCGCAGTCGGTGTCCGACCTGCTCGAGATCAACCTGCTGCTGAAGGAAGTGGGCCTGTACCGCGGTGGCGACGAGCCGTCGGCGGCGATCATGGCGGTGCCGCTGTTCGAGACGGTCGGCGATCTGGAGGCCGCGCCCGGCATCATGACCGATTGGTTCGCGCTGCCGGAGATCGCGCACATCGCAGCAAAGCGCGGTCATCAGGAGGTGATGATCGGCTATTCGGACAGCAACAAGGATGGCGGCTACCTGACCTCCACCTGGCAGCTGTCCAAGGCGTCGACCGCGCTCAAACCCGTGTTCGAGGCGGCGGGCGTCGGCATGCAGCTGTTCCACGGCCGCGGCGGCGCGGTGGGACGCGGCGGCGGCAGCGCCTTCGCGGCGATCCGCGCGCAACCGCCGGGCACGGTGCAGGGCCGCATCCGCATCACCGAACAGGGCGAGGTGATCGCGGCGAAATACGGGACGCGCGACAGCGCGATGACCAATCTGGAGGCGATCGCCTCGGCGACCTTGCTCGCCAGCCTGGAGCCCGAGCGGCTGTCGAACGCGCAGAATGCGGACTTCACCGGCGCGATGGACGCGCTGTCCGACACCGCGTTCCACGCCTATCGCGACCTCGTCTACGGCACGGACGGCTTCCGCACCTTCTTCCGCCAGATGACGCCGATCGGCGAGATCGCGGGCCTCAAGATCGGCAGCCGCCCGGCGAGCCGCAAGAAGAGCGACGCGATCGAGGATCTGCGCGCCATCCCCTGGGTGTTCAGCTGGGCGCAGGCGCGCACGATGCTGCCCGGCTGGTACGGCGTGGGGCAGGCGATTGCAGCGTTCGAAGACAAGGCGCTGCTACGCGACATGGCGCAGGGGTGGCCGCTGTTCGCCGCGACGCTCGCCAATATGGAGATGGTGCTGGCGAAGTCCGACATCGCGATCGCCGGCCATTATGCCGAACTGGTCGAGGACAAGGGCCTGCGCGACGGCATCTTCACCCGCATCCGCGACGCCTGGCATCTGACGCACGACGGGCTGCTCGACGTGACGGGGCAGACGCGGTTGCTGGACAAGCACCCGGCGCTCGATGCCTCGATCCGGCTGCGGCTGCCGTATATCGAGCCGCTGAACTTCCTGCAGATCGAACTGATGAAGCGCCATCGCGCGGGCGAGGACGATCCGCGCATCGGCGAGGGCATCCTGCTGTCGATCAACGCGATCGCGACGGCGCTGCGGAATAGTGGGTGATGTAAGTCCTCCCCCGCCAGGGGGAGGTGGCCGCCGCAGGCGGTCGGAGGGGGAGGATACGGCGACCGAACGATATGCGGAAACGCCCCCTCCGCCACCGCCTGCGGCGGCGGTCCCCCTCCCCCGCTAAAGCGAAGGAGGACTTACGGTAGGAACGGGGCCGCAACCTCGGGCCGGACGCGCATCAGTCGCCCGCAGCCCCCGCTGAGGCGGCGCGCCAAAGCACGCCAGACACACCCCGTCACCCCGGACTTGGTCCGGGGTCCACTCCGCGGCGAGGGGGATGACTGGAGGCCCTGGCCACCCCCTGGCGGCCCGGTGGACCCCAGCCTGCACTGGGGTGACGTAAGTTTGTGGAGGGCGGATCAGCTGGCCAGGAACGGCGCCGCCATCTCCGGCCGGACGCGCATCAGGCGGCCGGTCACGCGTTCCAGCGCTGCGGAATAGTGGGTGATGTAAGTCCTCCCCCGCCAGGGGGAGGTGGCCGCCGCAGGCGGTCGGAGGGGGAGGATACGGCGAACGGACCGTATGCGGACCCCCCCCCNCCNCCACCGCCTGCGGCGGCGGTCCCCCTCCCCCGCTAAAGCGAGGGAGGACTTACGGTAGAAACGGCGCCGCCATCTCCGGCCGGACGCGCATCAGGCGGCCGGTTACGCGTTCCAGCGCTGCGGAATAGCGGGTGACGTAAGCCCTCCCCCGCCAGGGGGAGGTGGCCGCCGCAGGCAGTCGGAGGGGGAGAATACGGCGAACGGACCGTATGCGGAAACGCCCCCTCCACCACCGCCTACGGCGGCGGTCCCCCTCCCCCGCTAAAGCGAGGGAGGACTTACGGTAGAAACGGCGCCGCCACGTCCGGCCGGACGCGCATCAGGCGGCCGGTGGCGCGTTCCAGTAGGGCCCAGGTCGTGACCGCCTCCACCTTCACCTTGCCGTCGGCGCCGGTGAAGCGGACGTGGCGGTCGAAGCGGGCGCCCTTGGGCGGTTCTGGCACCCAGGTTTCGCCGGTCACCGTCTCACCCGCGACGACATTGCCGCGATAGTCGATTTCGTGGCGGGTCACGACCCAGACCATCGTCTCGCGATGCTCTGCCGGAGCCACCGCGTCCCAGTGCGCGACGGCGATGTCCTGGATCCAGCGCACCCACACGGCATTGTTGACGTGGCCGAGTTCGTCGATGTCCTCCGCCGCAGCGGTGATCGTCATCGTGAAGCGCGCGCTCATGCCCGCCGGCTCCGCCACCAGCGGAAGGCGGCGAAGCCGCCGCCCAGCAGCACAGCCGCACCCGCGACCCACAGCCATTGCCGCCCGTGCGGGCGATAGCGGCCGAGCAGTTCGGCGATCCCCGTGCCGAACACATAGCCGAGGCTGGTGAACAGCGCGCCCCACACGGCCGCGGCGACCGCGTTGATCCACAGGAACTGGCGCGTGCGGACATGCGTGGTGCCGATCGCAATCGGGCTGACGGTACGCAGGCCGTACAGGAAGCGGAAGGCGAAGATGAAGCCGACCGGATAGCGTTCCAGCGTCGTCAACGCCTTGGCGAAAGCAGGCTTTTTCTGCGCGCGCTGCACCCAGCGGTGCGAGCGGAAGCGCCGCCCCGCCGCGAAGAACAATTAGTCGGCGACGAACGACCCGCACGCCGCCGCGATCATCGCGCCGGGCAGCGACAGCATGCCTTCATGCGCGAACAGGCCGCCGGCGAGCACCATCGTCTCGCCTTCGATCCCCGCGCCCAGGAAGACGGCGGCCAAGCCGTATTCGGCGATCAGTGTCTCGATGCTCAGCCGCTTATTCCCATCTGCCCCAATCCCAACTGCCACAGCACGAAGGCATGTTCCTCCGCGGCCTCGCGTAACGATTCGAAGCGGCCGGATTTCCCGCCATGCCCTGCCCCCATGTTGGTTTTCAGCAGCAGCACATTGTCATCGGTCTTGGTGGAACGCAGCTTGGCCGCCCATTTCGCCGGTTCCCAATAGGTGACGCGGGGATCGTTCAATCCGCCCGAGATGAACATCGGCGGATAATCCTGCGCCGTGACATTGTCGTACGGGCTGTAGCTGCGGATCAGGTCGAACGCCGCCTTGTCCTCAATCGGATTGCCCCATTCGGGCCATTCGCCTGGCGTCAGCGGCAGGTCGGCGTCGAGCATGGTGTTGAGGACGTCGACGAACGGCACGTCGGCGATCACCGCGCCCCACAGATCGGGATCGGAATTGACGATCGCGCCCATCAGCTCGCCGCCCGCCGAGCGGCCCGCGGTGGCGATGCGGCCGGCGCTGGTCCACCCCTGCTCGATCAGCCCCTTGGCGACGTCGACGAAGTCGTTGAACGTGTTGGTGCGCTTTTCGAGCTTGCCGTCGTGATACCATTGCTGGCCGAGGTCGTCGCCGCCGCGGATATGCGCGATGGCATAAGCGAAGCCGCGGTCGAGCAGGCTGAGGCGCCCGGTCGAAAAGCCCGGCGGGATCGCATAGCCGTAGGCGCCATAGGCGTAGAGGAACAGCGGCTGCGACCCGTCGCGCTCGAAACCCGCCGGATAGACGATCGATACGGGCACCTGCGTGCCGTCGCGGACCGTGATCTTCAGCCGTTCGGTGCGATAGCCGGCGGCGTCATAGCCTGCGGGAATCTCCTGAACCTTCAGGACGGTAAGGCCGCCGGTGGCGACGTCATAGTCATAGACCGTGCCTGGCGTGACCATCGATTCATAGCCCAGCCGCAGCGTCGCGACGTCATATTCGGGATTGTCGCCCAGGCCCGCGGCATAGCTCGCCTCCGGGAAGGTGATCGGCTGGGGCACGGTCGGCGCGTCGTAGCGGTGGATGGCGATCTGATCGAGGCCGTCGCGGCGCCCTTCGACGACGAAGAAGTCCCGATAGCATTCGACTCCGGTCATGTAGAAATGCGGGTCCGCCGGGATCAGCTCGTGCCAGTCGCCGGGCGCGTCGAGGCTGGCAGTACACAGCCGCCACATCGGATCGGTATCGTTGGTGTGGATGAAGAGCGTGCCGTCGTGCGCGTCGACGTCATATTCGCGGCCTTCCTGGCGGGGCGCGACCAGGATCGGCGTGGCGAAGGGATCGTTGGCGGGCAGCAGCCGCACTTCGCTGGTGACGTGATCGCCGGTGCCGATGACGATCCACTGGCGATCGCTCGTCTCGGCGACGGCGACGCGATAGCCTTCGTCATCCTCGTGGAACAGCTCGACGTCGTCTTCGACGGGCGTGCCGAGCCGGTGGAAGCGCGCATTGTCGGTGCGCCACTGGTCGTTGGCGACGCCGTAGAGGAAGCCCGTATCGTCGGCGGTCCAGACGATCTCGGACAGCATGCCGGGGATGACCTCGGGCAGATGCTCGCCGGTGGAAAGGTCCTTCACGCGCACCTCGAACCGCTCGGCGCCGCTGTCGTCGATCGCATAGGCGAGCAGCCGCCCGTTGTTGCTGATCGCAAAGGCGCCGAGGCGGAAATATTCCTTGCCCTCGGCGAGGGCCGGCTCGTCGAGCAGCAGTTCGTCCGGCCCGCCCGCGACGGGCTTGCGCCACCATTTGCGATACTGGCCGCCGGTCTCGAACGCGGTCCAGTAGAGCCAGTCGCCATCCTTTTGCGGGACCGAGGATTCGTCCTCCTTGATGCGCGCCTTCATCTCTTCGTACAGCGTGTCGACCAGCGGCTGGTGCGGCGCCATGACGGCTTCGAAATAGGCGTTCTCGGCTTCGAGATAGGCGAGGACGTCGGGGTCGGTGACCTCGGGATACTTCGGGTCCTTCAGCCAGGCATAGGGGTCGTCGATCGTCACGCCATGCGTGGTGAAACTGTGGGGGCGGCGCTCGGCGACGGGGGGCGTGGGGTCGGTCATCGCCTTGCTGTAGAACAGGATGGCGGCGTGATCACTCCCCCGACGACCGCACATTTTCCGTCATCCCGGCCTTGAGCCGGGATCCCGCTTCTTTTTTTCGGGGGCCTCAAAGAAGATAGAAGCGGGACCCCGGATCACGTCCGGGGTGACGGAGAGTGTGAGGCGACCGGCCCGCTCCAGCAACACGCCAGCAACACGACCGCAGTTGAACCCGTGCGCGCGCGCCGCCATGCACATCGCGGATAACTCAGGGGAACATACATGGCCGGCGGACTGGTCGCACTGCTCGACGATATCGCGGCGATGGCGAAGCTTGCCGCCGCCAGCCTGGACGATGTCGCGGGTGCGGCGGGCAAGGCGGGGGCGAAGGCGGCGGGCGTGGTGATCGACGATACTGCGGTGACGCCGACCTATGTCGTGGGCCTCAGCCCCGCGCGCGAGCTGCCGATCATCTGGAAGATCGCCAAGGGCTCCCTTCGCAACAAGCTGCTGTTCCTGCTGCCAGCCGCCCTGATCCTCAGCGCGCTGGCGCCCTGGGCGATCACGCCGATCCTGATGGCGGGCGGTGCTTTCCTGTGCTTCGAGGCGGCGGAGAAGATCCTCGGCGCGCTGACCGGCCATGGCCATGGCGACGAGGCCGCGGCCGCCACCTCGCCGGAAGAGCTGGAGCAGCGGCAGGTGTCGAGCGCGATCCGTACCGACCTGATCCTGTCGGGCGAGATCATGGCGATCGCGCTCGCCGAACTCGCCGATCAGAGCCTCGTCAATCAGGCGATCGCGCTGGCGCTGGTCGCGGTGGCAATCACCGCGGGCGTCTATGGCCTCGTCGCGCTGATCGTGAAGATGGACGATATCGGCCTGCACCTCGCCCGCCGGCCGGGATCGGTCAGCCAGGCGCTAGGCCGCGGCCTCGTCGCGGCGATGCCGCGCGTGCTGTCGGCACTGTCGATCATCGGCACTGCGGCGATGGTATGGGTGGGCGGCGGCATCATCGTCCACGGGATGGAGGCGTTCGGGTTCACCGCCATCCCGCACGTCATCCACCACGCCGCGGAGGTCGCCGCGGCGTCGGCGGGGGCGCTCTCCGGCGTCGTCGGCTGGCTGGTCGGGGCGATCGGATCGGGCATCGTCGGGATCGTCATCGGCGGCGTCATCGCGGGCGTGCTCCACCTGCTGCCCAGACGGCACTGATCCGCGCACCAATGTTGGATCGCCACGAAGGGAAACTGTCCTACACGCTCTTGCCGTGCAAAGCGGGACCGACTCGGCTTGTGACGCTCCCGGTGCTAGAGCGAAAACACATGCCTGGGCGTGACTTTTGTGACTTTTGACGGACTCCTTCGATGACCCCTCATGCCAACCTCGCCGCCCTCCGCGCAGAGCTCGCCGCCCGCGGCCTCGACGGCTTCGTCGTGCCGCTGACCGACGAGCATATGAGCGAATATGTCGGCGCCTATGCGCAGCGGCTGGGCTGGCTGACCGGCTTCGGCGGATCGGCGGGCAGCGCGGTCGTACTGGCGGACAAGGCGGCGATCTTCACCGATGGCCGCTATACGCTGCAGGTGCGCGAACAGGTGTCGGCGGACGACTGGGCCTATGTCCCCGTGCCGCAGGAGAGCATCGCGGGCTGGCTCGCCGCCAATGCCAGCGAGGGGAGCCGCATCGGCTACGACCCGTGGCTGCACACCAGCGCCTGGGCGAAGGACACCGCCGCCACGCTCGCCGACCGCGGCGTGACGCTGGTGCCGGTCGACAGCAACCCGATCGACGCGGTGTGGACCGATCGCCCCGCCCCCTCGCCCGCCCGGATGAGCGTCCACGCCGATACGCACGCGGGCCAGTCCTCCGCCGCCAAGCGCGCGGCGATCGCCGACTGGCTGGGCGCGCAGCGCGCCGATGCAGTGGTGCTGACCGCGCTCGATTCGATCGCCTGGGCGCTCAACGTGCGCGGCACCGATGTCGCACACACGCCGGTAGCACTCTCCTATGCGATCGTCGGCAGCGACGGGACGACCGACCTGTTCGTCGCGCCCGAGAAGGTCGACGATGCGGTGCGCCAGCATCTCGGCAATGCGGTGCGCATCCATGACCGCGATGCCTTCGCGCCCGCGCTGCGCGGCTATGCCGGCCAGCGCGTCGCCGCCGATCCCGAACGCGCCGTCGCCGCGGTGTTCGACGCGCTGACCGCGGGCGGCGCCAAGGTGCTGGCGCTGCGCGACCCCGTCGTCCTCGCCAAGGCGCTGAAGAACCCCGCCGAGATCGCCGGCCATCGCGCCGCCAGCATCCGCGACGGCGCCGCGCTCAGCCGCTTCCTGCGCTGGATCGAGGCGGAGGCGCCCAAGGGCGGCCAGACGGAGCTATCCGCTGCGGCGCAGCTGCTCGCCTTTCGCGGACAGACCGGCTGCCTGCTCGACACGTCGTTCGACACCATCTCGGCCACCGGCGCGCATGGCGCCAGCCCGCATTATCACGTCACCGAAGACTCGAACGCTCCGATCCTGCCCGGCCAGCTGTTCCTGATCGATTCGGGCGGGCAATATGCCGACGGCACCACCGACGTGACCCGCGTCGTACCGGTCGGGCCGCCGACCGCGGAGATGCGCGACCGCTTCACCCGCGTGCTGAAGGGCCATATCGCCATCGCCACCGCCGTCTTCCCCGACGGGACCAGCGGCGCGCAGATCGACGCCTTCGCCCGCCGGCCGCTATGGGAGGCGGGGCTCGATTTCGCGCACGGCACCGGCCACGGCATCGGCAGCTATCTGTCGGTGCACGAAGGGCCGCAGCGGATCGCGGCGCCCAATTATCCCGGCGGCGCCAGCCTGGAGCCGCTGCGCGCGGGCATGATGCTGTCGAACGAGCCGGGCTATTACAAGGCCGGCGAATACGGCATCCGGATCGAGAACCTGCTGCTGATCGTCCCCGCCGCCATCCCCGGCGGCGACCGCGAGCGGACGATGCTGCGCTTCGAGACGCTCACCTTCGCGCCGATCGAGCGCACGCTGATCGATCCGGCGCTGCTGACCCGCGACGAGCGCGACTGGCTGGACGCCTATCACGCCGAGGTGGCGGCGCGGATCGGCCCCGAACTCGACATTACAGAGCGCGCGTGGCTCAACGCCAAATGCGCGCCGATCGGCGGCTAATCGGCCGATCCGTCGGTCGCTGGCGGCGCCGGCGCGGGCGCGGTGCCGCGATCGGCTCCCGCCGCCACCGCGCGCGCCTGCGCCTTGCGCCGATGCAGGTTCGCGCGCAGCTGCGCGGCCAGCCGGGCGGCCCGTTCGTCGCTATTTGCCATGCCCGGACCCTAGCCCCGTCCGGTAACGCTTGACAATCCGCCCCCGGTCGTCTCTAGGCGCCCTTCCCGCGGCGAACGCCGGCGGAAAAACGAGTGCTGCCGTAGCTCAGTGGTAGAGCGCATCCTTGGTAAGGCTGAGGTCGTGAGTTCAATCCTCACCGGCAGCACCATTTTCTCCTGATATTATCGCCGGTTGACGGAAGCAGGCCTCGAAAGAGGCTGCTTACAATGGGTCAGAACAGGCCATTGTCAGCACATTGTCAGCAAAGTTCGTAGAGCCTCAATTTTTGGGGGTGTGCCTGCTGGCTGCGCAGGGTGATCCGGATGCCGAGTCGTTGGCCCGTGTTGCCCCCTGTAGCATCCCTCTTACCGGCAAGGCGGGACGGAAAGCTGGGAAATGATGGCGTCGCGCAAACCTCGGTGACGCCACAGGATCACGTCATAGAAATGCGCTTGTCAGGATGGCCCTTCCGCCTCCTGTTTTCGAAGAATCCGTTCCCTTCGGCACCAGCCGGCCGTATCGAACGGCGTGACCTTTGGCGTCTTTATCCACCGATCTGATTCGATCTACGACGACACGCCCGCCGAGAAGTACCAATTCCCCGAGCAATATCTCGACCGTGCGCGTGCCTGCCTTGGTGACTGGATCGTCTATTACGAGCCACGCAAGGTCGCCGAAACGAAGGGCTATTACGCGGTCGCCAAGGTCGAACGCATTATCCCCGATCCTTCGACGCCGGGCATGTATCTCGCGCTAATCGAACCCGGCAGCTATCTCGATTTTGCTACGCCGATCCCGTTCGCTGACGCAAATGGCCCGATTGAGCAAGGCGTGCTCAACGATCAGGGGCGTATTTCCGGTCGAGCGCAAGCGGCCGTCCGCGGACTTTCGGCCAGCGACTTCAATCGTATTGTGCAGGCAGGACTGGCTGAAGGAGACGCGCTCCTGCCACGCACCGGTGTCCTATCCGATGCCACTACCGTCCGCGAAGAGCGTCTACCTTTCGGGTTCGACGAGACGCGTGAGCGGGTTTCAAGCCTGGTATCACGGGTAGTCCGCGACCGAGTGTTCCGGCGGATCGTGCTACGCGCCTACGACGAACGCTGCGCCGTGACCGGCCTGAAGCTCATCAATGGTGGCGGCCGAGCAGAGGTGGAAGCGGCCCATATCCGCCCTGTCGAGGCAAACGGCCCGGACATCGTCAGCAACGGCATCGCGCTTTCGGGCACCGCGCACTGGATGTTCGACCGCGGTCTGATCGGCCTGGATGACGATTTGCGGATCATCGTATCTCGTCAGGCAAACGATCCAGACGGCATCCGCTCCGTAGTGAATCCGAGCGGTCGCATCCTCGTGCCTCCCCGCGAAGCCGATCGACCCCACCCGCAGTTCGTGCGCTGGCATCGCGAGCATTGTTTCAAAGCCTGACCTCGCGGCGAAGCAGACGGCCGGGGTTGAGGCAAAACTGGTGGAAAGCAGCCTGTTCGCTTCTGGGCGAGCCGGCTCGGTAAGCTGCCGTTGGTTAAGGGCGAGGGCAGGGGGTCTCCGACGCCCGTGGATGGTGGAAACCGGCCTGGCCGGTTTGGTGCGCAGACCGCATTGGATGGCCCCTCGTGGGGCTAAAATCGTCGGCAGCATGAAAGCCTCACGGTACGGCTAGATCAACCTTGGGCGGATGCGCTTGCTGGTCGCCGGGCATACTCTCAGCGGAGCGTGTGCTCCGAAAAGCCGCTTTTCCTCACGATCAACCCGAAAGGCTATGTCGCGGCGCTCATGCTCGACGATGCCCAGGTGCTCACCGAAGGTCCTGCGATCCTTCAGTATCTGGCCGACCTCCGTCCGAAATATGGACTCGCACCGGAGAACGGCAGTCTGGAGCGGGTTCGTCTCCAGGAATGGCTCAACTTCATCACCACGGAAATTCACGCCGGATCAAGTCCGCTGTTCGACAAGAGCCTGCCGACTGCCGTGCAGGAGACCGTCAAGGCGAAGCTGTTCCGCCGTCTCGATATCGTCGAAGCCCGGCTCGCCGATGCCGACTATTTGATGGGCGAGCGGTTCACGGTCGCGGACGTCTATCTCTTCACGGTCCTGGGCTGGATGCGATTCGATCGGCCTCGATCGATGGCCTTCGCTACCCGGCTACATGCGGCGGGTTGCGGAGCGGCCGTCCGTTTCTGCAGCGCTCGCACGCGAGCAAGAGATCGCGCCGGTTGCCGAATGAGCGTGTCAGGCTCGAAGCGCGACAGGTCTGCTGCTCGGGGCGCGATGCTCCCGGAAGGCCGCGGTGATGGCGCGCAACGTGTCCTTCGTCCGCGGATCGGAAAGCGAGGAATGGAGCACGATCGACAGCGATGGAAGCGGCGGGAGCCCGAGCGCGTCGCCGATATCGAGCGTGTCCGCGGGTGCCAGACGGCGTGGGAAGGCGGCGACCGCAAGACCAGCAGACAGTGCCGCAGCGATGGCTGTCGTCCCGCCGATGAAGACTTCCTCCCACGCGATCGAGGCGCGGTCGAGCGAGCGAACGGCCACGTCGCGGACCGCGCAGCAGGGCGAGGTCGCTGCGAGTTGGAGCGGTTCGCCGGGATGATGCTCGAAGGTCGGCGAGGCGAACCATCCGAAATGCTCCGGCCCGAGGATTTCACCGTCGCGTCGATCGTCGTCACTGCGGATGATGACGGCGTCGAGCGCGCCGCCCTCGAAACCGTCAAGCAGCACGCGCGAATTGTCGAGCAACACCTCAATCGTGAGCGCCGGGTCCTGCGATTTCAGGCGCGCCAGCAGGCTCGGCATTTCCGGCCCCATCACATGGCCCGCGATGCCGAGCCGGAAGCGGCGACGCGGCGCGGTCAGTCCGGCAACCGCCCGCTCGTGCGCGGCGAGGAACTCGCGCGCGGACTGGATGAAGATCTCGCCCTGCGCGGACAGCCTGACCTTGCGCGGCGTGCGCTCGATCAGACGCAGTCCGATCCGATCCTCCAGACGCTTCAGCTTGACGCTGACGGCACCCTGCGTCGTCCCCAGCGCCTCGGCCGCGCGGGTGAAACTCGCGTGATCCGCCACCGCGAGGAAAGTCCTGACAGCATCCACTTCAAGCGTCGCCACCGCGATCATCCAAATTCGTTGTCACTGATATGTTGTGCCATCCGGTTGCAGGATGCTCAAGCTCCCACCACCGTCGCGCTCATCACCATGAAAGGTTTGACGATGGGTATGCAGACATCGCGCGGGAACAGGGTGGCGTTGGCGGCAGTCTGTTTATCGGCCCTGATGCTGGGGCTGGAGATTTCAAGCATCCCGGCGATCCTGCCGACGCTGGAGCATGTCCTTCCAGCCGACTTCCGGCAGCTCCAATGGATCATGAACGCCTATACGATTGCGATGACCACCTGCCTGATGGCGATGGGCGCGTTGGGCGACCGCTATGGGCGCAGGCGGGTCTTCCTGATCGGCATCGTGATCTTCGGCGCCGCCTCGCTGGCGTGCGGGCTTGCGCCGAATGCGCCGCTGCTGATCGCCGCCCGCTTCCTCCAGGGTGGGAGCGGCGCGGCGATGCTGGCCTGCCAGATCGCCGTCCTTTCGCACCAATTCCGTGAAGGCCCGGAGCGCGGCATGGCGTTCGGTTGGTGGGGCATCGTCTTCGGGGTCGGCTTGGGCTTCGGTCCCCTGGTCGGAGGTCTGATCGCTACCGTCGCGAGCTGGGAATGGGTGTTCCTCGTCCACGTCGGGTTGGCGATGGTCACGCTCGTGCTGGCGCGCTCGGGTATCGTCGAATCGTCCGATCCCCAAGCCGTCCGTATCGACTTAGCCGGGATCGCGACCCTGTCGCTCGCCGTATTTTGCCTCGTCTTCCTCATCACGCAGGGACAGCGCGTGGACGCCGGCAATCCCGTCGGGCTCGCGCTGGCAGGCGTCGGCATCGCGAGCCTTCTCGCCTTCATCGCGGTCGAGACGAGGACTGCCCGACCGATGTTCGACTTCGGCGCCTTCCGTGCGCGCGCCTTCTCGGGCGCGCTGCTCGGATCGGCGGGGATGAACTTCAGTTTCTGGCCGTTCGTCATCTATCTGCCCATCTATTTCCAGGCCGTCCATGGGTTGAGCAATGTATCGGCCGGGTTGGCACTGCTCGCCTACACGTTGCCGACGCTGGTCGTGCCGCCTTTCGCCGAACGGCTGTTGCTGCGCCGCGGGCCGGGCGTGGTGATTCCGCTCGGTCTCTTCACGATCGGGCTGGGGTTCGTCGTCATGCGGGTTGCTGCCTTGAGCCAGGACGCGAGCTGGCTGGCGATGTTGCCCGGCTGCATTCTCGCCGGCATCGGCCTCGGCCTCACCAATACCCCCGTCACCAACACGGCGACCGGCGCCCTCCCGGTCGAGCGGGCGGGCATGGCCTCCGGCATGGACATGAGCACGCGCATGATCTCGCTCGCCATCAACATCGCGCTGATGGGCTTCATCCTTCTCGAAGGCATCCGGTCGGGGCTTCACCGCATCGTGCCCGAGGCAAGCGCCTCTGCACTGGGCGCTCTTGCCGAAGCCGTCGCGGCGGGAAACCTGGGAACGGCGGTTAGGGCGAGCGTGAGTTTTTCGGATGCACGCGCAGCATTGGTCGACGGCTTCGGCTGGGTTATGCTGTATGCGACGGCCTGCGTCTGGGGGTTGGCGCTCCTGAGCTATGTCGCGTTCGGACGACATCAAAGGGCGTCCACCGACATGGAGCGCGTATGAATTCGGAGCTGATGCTTCAGATACGCACGAGGAATATCGAAGCACGCCGAGCGGGCAGGCGCTCCTGGATTGCCCAGAACGGATCGGCGGGACCTGCTGACATTTGACGTCCTCCCTATTTTTTCAATTATGTTGAACGAGAGTTTTCCGGCCCTTTGAAGCCTGCGGGCAAGGATCTTGGCCCCCACGCCACAACAGTGGCGCGATCAACAGCGGCCTACTTCACGCCTTCCATGTCATCGAGACCAGCGAGGATAGCGCGGCACCGCTCCGACACGGCGTCGACGATCATTGGCAGGGTGGCGTCACCGCCTGCGGGCATGGCTTCGACATCCATCCGCGCCCGATCGACATTGGCGAGCACCCGGGTCGCCAGCGCGCGGACGCGGCGGATGGTCGGTGCAGCGCCGAGTCCGCAGGCGGCGGCGAGGCGCAGCCAGTGCCTTCGCTTCAGATAGTTGCCGCGGTTCTTGTCGGCGACCGTCTGCGCGAGATTGTGGGTCACGCCATCGAACACCTCCGCGCACATCACGTCGTATAGGGGAGCGGTGCGCACCCGCGATCCTGCGGGGATCAGGATCGAGTAGTTCTTGGCATGGGCATCGGTGTTGCACGCCAGTACGTTGAAGACGATGGCGTCGAACAGCCGCAGTGCATCAGGACCGAGCGCCTGGCGCCGGACGAGGTTCATCATGTCGGCGACGGTCGGGCCACGGACGCCCGTTCTGTTCCGCTCGTACTTGGCGAACGGTGGCTTACCCAGCGCTTGGCAAAAGTCCTCCTGATGCAGCCGACGCCATTGCGCTCCGTCTGGCACGCGGTCGTAGCGCGGGATCAGGAAGTAGCGCCTTCCGCCCGCCACTCCGGTCGTAACCGGCGGCACCGTCAATCCGCAGAGCCTAGCCAGCGTCAGGCACCAAGCCTCGTTCTGGACGCTGCCGTGGAGGCGTTCGCTGTCGGGCTTGAGGATATGGGTCGAGGGCGACCCGTCGAGCGGAATGCAGATCCGGCCGTCGGCGTCGCAGGCCACCGCCAGCTTGGTCTGGACGCCCGCCAGCGACATCGACACGCCGTCATCGCCCGCGAGGAACGGCTTGCGGGGAAGCTCCTCGATGATGCGTTCGAGATCGTCCTCTGTCTCGATCCGCTGCCAGCGCTCTGTGCGGGTCAGCCCCGGCGCACCAAAGGAAAGCGCGCCGGCGGTGTCGCGGCCGATCGCCTCCAGCAGGGCGAGGATGTCTGTCTGCGCGACACCGAGTTGACGGGCGATGACCACGAGCTGCTCCGCCTCGGGAAGCAGGTTGCTGGCCCAGGTCAGGAACCGAGCAGGCTCCACCTCGCGCTCGCCCAGCGGCATGGTGATCGAGATGGGGAAGGCCTGTCGGTCCTCCGTCCACGATGCTGCGTACACGAACCGCGGTCCGTCAACGACCTCATGGACTTCGCCGACCAGATGCTCCTCAAAATAGACCGGGAGGATCATGAGGCGCTTTGCTGTTCAAGCAGGGTGACCGGGTCCAGCCCGACCAGCCCGGCGACGACGAGGGCGCGGCCGATCTGGCAGGTCGGCTTGCCCTTCTCCAATTCGTGGATGAACCGGATACCCACGCCCGCGACGGTCGCCAGATCCTCGAGACTTAGCCCCATCTGCTGTCGGCGCGAGCGGACGAGGGCACCGAAGCGGCGCGAAAACCATGCGGCATCGTTTTCCGTGTCAGCCTGATCCATTGACCCACCTTTCCCGAGCGGGAAAGATCACCCTACAGAGTTGCAAAATCAAGCGGGCTTTTCCCGTTCGGGAAAGTTTGATGCCAAGTGGAGCACCTGAGGCCCGATCTTTCCCGTTCGGGAAAGATGCCGCGCTACCCGGCGGAAAGCCGCGCGACAGCAGTCCGGAGCTGATCCGCGTCGATGCCGCCGCTTGCGAACTGCGCGGCCAACGTAGCGATGAGCATGTTGTCGTCCACCTCGGCAGGCATGGACCGGCTCACCGTGTGCGCTGGGACCTGAGAGACAGTCCGCCGCCTCGGCGCAATCCGTCGTTCCCTTGCCATCTAGGACAGGGTACGTGACTCGCCGAAGCAATCGCCGGCTTGATACCGGCATCGCTTTTCTTGCCTCCCCTTCCGCCGCGAGGGGCCTACATCGGTGCGATGACACAGGAATTCGGCGCATGACCCGCCCATCGTTCGGCGTACAGGTCTTCATCGGCATGGCCCTTGGCCTCGTGCTGGGCTTCGTCGCCCGCAGCTATGACCTCACCGGCCTGGCCGACGCGTTGCGGATCGTCGGCGAAATGTTCGTCCAGCTGTTGAAGGCGCTGGTGGTACCGCTGGTGTTCACCGCGATCGTCGCGTCGATCGCGGCGCTGCGCGACCTCAACAATGCGGCGAAGCTGGTGGCGAGCACGTTCATCTGGTTCGGCATCACCGCCCTGATCGCGGTATCGATCGGGCTGACGCTGGGCATTGTGCTGCAACCAGGCGCGCATGCCGGGGTGAGCGCCGCCGCCGCGGTGCGCCCGGATACGGCGGGGTCGTGGCTCGATTTCCTGCGCGGGCTGGTGCCGGCGAACATCCTGGGGCTGGAGGCATCGACCGCGCTGAAGGACGGCGGCGCGAGCACCAAGCTGTCGTTCAACGTACTGCAGCTGATCGTCGTCGCGATCGCGATCGGCGTCGCTGCGGTGCGGACGGGCGAGGCGGGCGCGCCGTTCCTGGCGTTCAACGCGTCGGCGCTCGCGATCTTCCGGCGCATCCTGCGCTGGGTGGTGCGACTGACCCCGATCGGGACGGGCGCGCTGCTGGGCAGTGCGATCGTCCGCTACGGCTGGCAGTCGCTGTCGGCGCTCGGCACGTTCGCCATCGCGGTCTATGTCGGCCTCGCGCTGGTGCTGTTCGTCGTCTACCCGCTGCTGCTGCTGGCGAACGGGATGAGCCCGCGGCGGTTCTTCGCCGCGGCCTGGCCGGCGATCCAGCTGGGCTTCGTCTCGCGCTCATCGATCGCGACGCTACCCGTTACCGAGCAGGTGGTGGAGCAAGGGCTGGGCGTGCCGCGCGGCTATGCCGCCTTTGCTGTGCCGTTCGCGGCGACGACCAAGATGGATGGATGCGCCGCCATCTATCCCGCGATCGCCGCGCTGTTCGTGGCGCAATATTACGGCATCCCGTTGCACGGGACCGATTATCTGCTGATCGTCGCGGTATCGGTGCTGGGATCGGCGGCGACCGCGGGGCTGACGGGCGCGCTGGTTATGCTGACGCTGACGCTGTCGACGCTGGGCCTGCCGCTGGAGGGCGCGGGATTGCTGCTGGCGATCGACCCGATCCTCGACATGGGGCGGACCGCGGTGAACGTCGCGGGCCAGGCGCTGGTGCCGGCGATCGTCGCCAAGCGGCAGCGGCTGAGCGAAGACCTGCCGGCGGGGGAGGCGCTCGCCGCCTAGGGGCGCGCCATTCGGGGCAGCGCGTTCTTTCCTCCCCGCCAGGGGGAGGCGGTGGCGGAGGGGGCGGGCAGCAGACGCTTTGTGACAGGGCGTTACCCTGACCTCCCCCTCCGTCATGCCTGCGGCATGCCACCTCCCCCTGGCGGGGGAGGAATGAAGCTCGACCCAAAATGCCGATCGGTCAGTCGACCTTGAACAGGCGGAGCGGCGACCCCTTGGGCAGCGGCAGCGGCGTCAGCCACGTCGGCGTCTGGCCGTGGGCGAGCTGGTCGTAGAAGCCGCCGGGATTGCGCGCGCGGTAATTGGTCGATTCCGAATGGTTGGGGCAGACGAGCAGCATCGTCGCGCCGTGGCGGCGGATGATGGCATGCGCCTGATCCGCAGTCCCGCCGAACGCATGCTGCACGTCGAGGATCGCGTCGCCGTTGCGGTGATAGGGCCCGGCGATGGCATTGTGGTGCGTCACGGTGATGAGCCGTGGCCCCAGATCGACGAAGGTGAAGATCGTCTGCGCCGGATAGTGATCGAGCGCCTTCAGCACCGTGTAGCGGACGCAATTGCCCGTCGCGCCGTTGACCCGCTTGGTATAGGCGTTCGGGCGCGCAACCGGCAGATATTTGATGATCAGCCCGGCGAACATCCCGCTGACCAGCAGGAACGCCGCCACCGTGCCGCCGACGCGCACGGGCAGCGAACGGTGGTTGAGCAGCCAGGGCAGGATGACCCAGCCGAGCAAGGTGGCGCCCGGCACGGCGAGCAACTGCGCCGCGGGGCCCGCCCGCACCTGCCACAGCAGCATCAGCGTGGCGAAGACGACGAACAAGGCGACGGCGGTCCATCCGATCAAGGCTGGCGTCCGGCGCGCGCGCCACGTGCCCCACAGCACGCCCACCATGCCGACGATCGGCAGCGCCGCGATCGGGAAGGCGAGGCGGAAGGGGTGTTTGTAGATCGGTTTGGCTTCGCGGACGTTGTTGAGCCAGTTCTTCTCCAGCTCCGGCGACACGCCTTCGGGCCGGCCGAGACATTGCGGGAAGAAATGGACGAAGCCCGCGACGATCACGCCGCCCGCGACCACCGCCATCGCGATGCGCAGCCCGCGCGATTCGGGGTTGGCCCATGCCATCAGCAGCAGCAGCGCGCCCGCCGCGACGCAGACGCTGAGCCACACCGGCGTCAGCGCGTCGCAGCGCATCGCGTAATTGGCGTTGGAGGCAAAGGCAGCAAAGCCGACCGCCGCACCGCCGCCCAGGCTGACCGCATAGGCCGCCAGCCGCCGCGCCTCGGTGCGGTCCCACACCCAGCGCAGCGCCAGGATCGCGCCGGCCATCGCGCAATAGGGCAGCATTTCCAGCCCGATCGACAGACTGACCGCGCTGGCGAGGCCGACCATCAGGCCCCCGCGGCGGTCGCGCTGGTCGCACAGGCCGGCGACGGTCAGGCTGAGCATCGCGAGCTGCCAGCCGTGATGATCGATGCGTTCGGGCAGGAACATCAGCATCGTCGCGGCGGTGCCGAGCAGGAAGACGATCGCCAGCGGCCACGCCAAAGGATGGATCAGCCGCCGCACGGTGGCGCCGACGCCCAGCATCGTGATCGACAGCGGGATCAGCGGCGCGATGCCGCAGGCCAGCCGCTCCGCCCAGTAATTGCTGGTGAACAGGCGGAAGAACAGGATCAGCCCGGCGATCGGCAAATCGACGATGCGGCTCCAATGGATGTTGAAGCCGACGGGCGGATTGAGGCGATAGTTCGTGAGATCGTACCAGCCTTGGCCCCCCAGCCACGCGCGGACCTGCATCAGCCGCATGTTGTCGTCGGTGTCGCCCAGCGACAGCCAGCGCACCATGTTCCAGTCGTTCCAGACGTACCAGGCCGCGACCGCGACCCAGGCGAGCAGCGTCAGCGCGATCCAGCGCCTGTCGAGCGTATCGGCCAGCCGACCGCGGGGGGGATTATACAAACTGGCGACCCTCGAATTGACCGTTTCGTTCCCGGCGCATTGCCTTTAGGGGCTGGCCGATGACGAGGGAAGCGCCTGCCCTGCTCCACATCCTGCAAGCCGACGACATGCGCGGCCAGATCCTGCGCTTCGGGATCACCGGCGGTCTGTCGACGCTGATCTATTCGGCGGTCTATCTGCCGCTGACGCTGTGGATCTTCGCGCGCGAGCATGCCGTCTACGCCGTGCCGCCCGCCTTTGCGGTGGCGGTGATATTCGGCTACGTCATGCACAGCCGCTGGAGCTTCAAGGGACAGGGCGCCGAACGGCGCGGCCCACGCCAGCAGCTGCAGTTCGTCGCGGTACAGGGCACCGGCATGGCCCTCAACGCGCTGGTGACGTGGATCGGCACGGCCGTGCTGGGGCTTCCCGGCTGGGCGCCGCTGCTGCCTGCGGTGGCATTGGCCACCATCGTCACCTTCATCCTCAATCGCTGGCTGGTGTTCGCTTAAATCATGGACCGCATCGTCTACGACCGCATGGCGGCGCATGATTCCACCCATTGGTGGTATCGCGCGCGTCGCGACATCCTGAGCGATTATCTGGAGCGCTACGGCAACGTACCCAAGGGCGCGCGCATCCTGGAGATCGGCTGCGGCACCGGGCACAACCTGCCGATGCTCGGCCAGTTCGGCGACGTCGACGCGATCGAGATCGATCCCGCCGCGCGATCGATCGCGAGCGAGCGACTCGGTAGGCCGGTGGGCGACGCCCCCCTGCCCGACCTGCCCGGCGTGGCGAAGGGATCGTACGATCTGGTCGCGGTGCTCGACGTCGTCGAGCATATCGAGGACGATGTCGCTGCGCTGAAGGGCATGGCGAGCCTGTTGAAACCGGGCGGCAAGATCCTGATCGCGGTGCCGGCGCACCAGTGGATGTGGAGCGCGCACGACGTGGTGAACCACCACCACCGCCGCTATTCCAAGGCCAGCCTGGTCAAGGCGATCGAGGCGGCGGGCCTGAAGAGCCGGAAGCTCACCTATTTCAATTCGCTGCTGTTTCCGCTGGCGGCGGCGGCGCGGATCGCGGGCCGTTTGACCGGCCGCGACGACAGCGACGATTCGCCGCCCGCCAAGCCGCTGAACGCGCTGTTCGAGGCGATCTTCCGGCTGGAGCGCCATGCGGTCGGCCGCGTGCCGCTGACGCCGGGCGTGTCGATCGTGACGCTGGCGGAGCCGCGGTAGACCGGCGCCTCACGGTCTTCGTCACCCCGGACGTGTTCCGGGGTCCACCGGGCCGCAGGGGCAAGGCAAGAGGCTCAAGCGCTTCCCCTCGCCGCAGAGTGGACCCCGGAACCAGTCCGGGGTGACGGACGTGGTTGGGCGAGCGTCGCGCATAGGCACGATGCTCCAGGCCTCACTCCGCCGCCTTGCGCTCCTCGGCGACTTCGAACTCCGGCGAGGGCTCGGCGGCGTTGAAGCCGAGCGTCGAATGGCCCTTCACCGGGCCGGCGATGTCGGCGACGAGGTACAGCGGGCGCCGCTTCGATTCGATATAGAGCCGGCCGAGATATTCGCCGATCATCCCCAGCACGAACATCTGCACTGCGCTGAGCACCGTCACGACGAGCATCGTCGACGTCCAGCCCTGCACCGGCGAGCCTTCGAAGAAGCCCCACAGGATGTAGACGAGCAACAGCAGCGATGCCGCCGCCAGGATCACCGAGGCGTGGCTGGCGAAGCGCAGCGGCGCGGTGGAGAAGCCCGTCACCGCGTCGAAGGCGAGGCGCACCATCTTGCCGAGCGGATAGTTGGTCTCGCCGGCGTGGCGCTCGGCGCGGTCATAGGGGAACGGCACCTGGCGGAAGCCGACCCAGGCAACCATGCCGCGGATGAAGCGCGCCTGTTCGGGCAGCGACAGCAGCGCATCAAGCGCGCGGCGGCTCATCAGGCGGAAGTCGCCGGTGTCCAAGGGGATCGGCGTGTCGGTGACGCGATCGAGCACGCGGTAGAAGGCGGCGGCGGTGGCTTTCTTGAAGATCGTCTCGCCGTCGCGCTTGCGGCGCACCGCATAGACGACGTCCGCCTTCTGCGCCGCCATCGTCGCGCGCATCTCGGCGAGCAATTCGGGCGGGTCCTGCAGATCGGCGTCGATGATGAGGATCTGTTCGCCCGAACACAGGTCGAGCCCCGCGGTCAGCGCGAGCTGATGGCCGTGGTTGCGCGACAGGTTGATCGCGACGACGCGTGGGTCGGCCGCGGACAGGCGTTGCATCACCGGCCAGCTGTCGTCGCGGCTGCCGTCGTTGATCAGGACGATCTCATGATCGTCGCCCACTGCCGCCCTGGCCGCAGCGGAGACGCGCGCGTGCAGCAGCTCGAGGCACGCGGCCTCATTGTAGCAGGGAATGACGACGGACAGCGCGGGACGGTACATAACGCTCCGTCTGTAACGGGTCCGGCCCCCGTCATCCATACGTATCGTATGGATGAAAGCCGTCACTTACCGTCACCCCGGGCTTGACCCGGGGTCCCGCTTCTTCGTCAGCGCCGGGAAGAAGCGGGACCCCGGCTCTTCGGCCGGGGTGACGGGGGGAGGTCAGTTCAGGCGTAGTCGCGCAGTTCGTCGCCGGTGATGTGGACGACGTGGAGCACGTTGGTCGAGCCGGGCGTGCGGAAGGGCACGCCGGCCATCACGATCACGCGATCGCCCGCATGCGCGATACCGGTGCGCAGCGCCATGCGCTTCGCCTTGCCGACCATGTCTTCGAACGATTCGACGTCGCGGGTGTGGACGGCATGCGTGCCCCACAGCAGGCCGAGGCGGCGCGCGGTGTCGCGGTTGGGGGTCAGCACCAGCAACGGCACCGACGGCCGCTCGCGTGCGATGCGGCGCGCGGTCGAGCCCGAGGTGGTGAAGCAGATGATCGCGGTCGCCGACACGGTCTTGGCGATCTGCTTGGCCGCTTCCGCCAGCGCGTCCGCGGTCGTCGGATCGGGACGCATTACGGTGAAGTGGACGCGGTCGCCGTGCATCGGATCGCTTTCGACCGAGACGCCGATCGAGTTCATCATCGCGACCGATTCGACCGGCCACTGGCCCGCGGCGCTTTCCGCCGACAGCATGATCGCGTCCGCCCCGTCGTAGATCGCGGTGGCGACGTCGGACACTTCGGCGCGGGTCGGCGACGGGCTCTGGATCATCGATTCGAGCATCTGCGTCGCGACGACGACCGGGCGGCCGAGGCGGCGCGCGGTTTCAACGATGCGCTTCTGCAAGGGCGGCACCGACTGCGGCGGCAGTTCAACGCCGAGGTCGCCGCGCGCGACCATGACGCCGTCGCACGCCTCGACGATCTCTTCCAAGCGATCGATCGCCTGCGGCTTTTCGATCTTCGCGAGCAGCGCGGCCTTGCCGCCGATCAGCTTGCGCGCCTCCCACAGATCCTCGGGCCGCTGCACGAAGGAAAGCGCGATCCAGTCGACGCCCTGGTCGACCGCGAAGGCGAGGTCGCTGCGATCCTTTTCGGTCAGCGCCGCCATCGGCAGCACGACGTCGGGGACGTTCAGCCCCTTGTTGTTCGACAGCGGGCCGCCGACCTCGACGACCGTCGTGATCCGGTCAGAATCATGGTCGGTGACGCGCAGCACCAGCTTGCCGTCGTCGAGCAACAGGCGCGCGCCCGGCTCGATCGCTTCGAAGATTTCCTTGTGCGGCAGTTCGACGCGGGTCGCATCGCCCGGCGTGGGATCGCGATCAAGCACGAAGGTGCTGTTATGCTCCAGCACGGTCCGGCCGCCGTCGAACTTGCCAACGCGCAGCTTGGGACCCTGCAGATCGGCGAGGATCGTCGTCGGACGGCCGAACTCTTTTTCGAGCGCGCGGATCGCCTCGATCACCGCGACCTTGGACTGCTGGTCGCCGTGGCTCATATTGACGCGGAAGGCGTCGGCGCCCGCCTGGAACAGCGTGGCGATCATCTCGGGGGAATTGCTCGCCGGACCGAGAGTCGCGAGGACGCGGACCTTCCTCGATCGGGGCGCGATGGCAGTGGTCATGAAACAGGCTCCTGGGGAATGGCCGCGCTTCCCTCTAATCCCTATCTACCCGCGATCAACCTATCGGAGACGCCCGTGACCGACAAACTCGATTCGCTGCCCGATGCGGTCGCCGCGCAGGCGTTCCGCCGCCTCGTCCGCCACCTGCGCCATCGCACCGACGCGCAGAACATCGACCTGATGGGGCTGGCCGGATTCTGCCGCAACTGCCTGTCGGACTGGATCGAGGAAGCCGGCGGGCTGGACAAGGCGACCGCGCGTGAGACGATCTACGGCATGCCGCAGGACGAGTGGAAGGCGCGCTACCAGACCGAAGCGACCCCCGAACAGCTCGCGCGGATGGACGAGAGCATGACGCGCAATCCCCCCGCCGACGCCACCAAGGATGCGGCCCTGGACGAAGCGCTGGACGAGAGCTTTCCCGCCTCCGATCCGCCCGCGATGACCGAGCCCGGCCGGGGTTGAGGGCCGGGGTTGAGCGCAAACCGGTTAACGCCTAGACGCACCCCCCTGCCGGCCCGGCGCCGGCATCCTTTTCACGCGAATCAGAAGGGCCACGGGCGACCCGTGGCGGGTGGGACATATGGAAGACCGGCAAGAAGGCATGGGCGGCGGCCAGGTCGCGGCGGACGAACTGCGCCTGCTGATCGAACGCGCCGAGCGACTCGAAGAAGAGAAGAAGGGTATTGCCGACGACATCAAGGACGTGATGGCCGAAGCCAAGGGCCGCGGCTACGATCCCAAGGCGATCCGTAAGATCCTTTCGATCCGCAAGAAGAAGAAGGAAGAGTATCAGGAAGAGGAAGCGATCCTCGAGGTGTATATGCAGGCGCTGGGCATGATCTGATCTGCGAATTGCAGGTCACGATTTCTTAAGACGTCGATACGCATCGTAAGCGATGCCGACTCCATCCGCATTCCTCGTCCCCGCCGCACTGGCGCTGGCGGCGATCAACCTGATGACGGTGCTTGCCTTCGCCCACGATAAGGCGCGCGCCGCATCGGGCGGCTGGCGGGTACGCGAATCGACCCTGCTCGCCCTGGCGCTGTTCGGCGGATCGCCGGGCGCGCTCTGGGCGCGGCGGCGGTTCCGCCACAAGACGCGCAAGCAGCCGTTCGCAACGCAGCTCGACCTGATCGCGATGGTCCATGCGGGCCTTGCGATCGGTCTGGCGACGCTGCTGGTCTGACACCACGCTTGACCCACGCCGTCGCACCGTATTAGCCATATACATCACACGGGCGAGGGGCGGGGTATATGGCGATCGGATGGGCAATGGCGATGCTGGCAGCGGCGACGCCCGTGACCCCTTCCCCCGATGCGGCAGCGATCGAACGGCTGGTGGAGCGCTTCAACACCGCCCGCACGGACTTCGATGCAGCGGCGCTCGCCGATACGCTCGCCCCCGAGTATCAGGAAATCTCTCCGGTCGGCGACGTCGACGATCGGGCGAAGGTGCTCGGCTTCTACCGGCCCGAGGATCGCCGGCCGGCGCCGTCGATGCAGGGCAGCGAACGGCAGATCGTTGTACGCGGCGCGACGGGCATCGAGACGGAGCGGCGGACGATCACCATGACGCGTCCCGACGGCACGACGGTCACCCGTTCGATCCGCGTCCGCTATGTCGCGATGCGCGCGCCGAACGGATGGACGCTCGTATCGGCGCAGTACACGCCGATTCCGCCGGCAAAATAGCGGCGCCTAGGCCGCCTCGCTCGCCGCGGTCGTCCAGCCGAGGCGCGGGATGGTGATCGAGCGCTTGCCGGAGAGATCGACGCGGGCGACGATCAGCTCGCGGCTTTCGATATAGCCGATCAGACGGCGCACCCGGCCCAGCGAGCTGGTGCCGTAGGTTTCCGCCAATGCCACGTCCGACGGACACGGCTCGCCGGCCCGCGCCGCGCGCGCGATCAGTAGGAAGGCGCCGATCATGTCGTCGGGTAGCGTGTTGGCGAGCTCCATCGCCTCGGCCCAGTCGGGGTCGGTGACGTCGAAGATACCGGCGCGCGCCGCGGACAGTCGCCGGGTGAAGCCGGGCAGGTCGAGCGGCGGCTTGGCGAGGCCGGCCATGCGGCAGCGGACCTGGAAATCCTGGAACAGCACCGACGGCGGGCGCAGCGCGGAATCGCGATCGGCGACGATCGCTTCGAGGACGCTGGCATAGATCGCCTCGACCTCCACGTCCGACTTGTCCGGCAGCGGCGCAAGCGTCGCGGGGGCGGCGGGGCGTTCGATCGTGTCCAACAATTCGTCGGTCGGCACGCGACGCGGGCGCGGGTCGAAGCTCATCGGCAGCTGCGGCGCCTCTTCGGGCGGCGGCGCGAAGATCAGTTCCTGCAAATTCTCGACTGGCGCGCTGGGTAGAGGCGTCAGCTTCGGGCTGCCCGAGCGCGCGGAGGTGGCGACCGCGCCGATCTTCACCGTGATCGGCCGGCGCGACACGGCGGGGCCAAGCGCCAGGAACGTGCCGCGCGCCAGATCGCGGATGCCGTCCGCCTGGCGCCGTTCCATGCCGAGCAGATCGGCGGCGCGCGCCATGTCGATGTCGAGGAAGGTGCGGCCCATCAGGAAGTTGGACGCTTCCGCCGCGACGTTCTTGGCGAGCTTGGCCAGGCGCTGCGTCGCGATCACGCCGGCGAGGCCGCGCTTGCGGCCGCGGCACATCAGGTTGGTCATCGCGCTGAGCGACGCGCGCCGCACCTCTTCGGCGACTTCGCCGCCCGTCGTCGGCGCGAACAATTGCGCCTCGTCGACGACGACCAGCGCCGGATACCAATGTTCGCGTGGTGCATCGAACAGCGCCGACAGGAAGGCGGCGGCGCAGCGCATCTGCCCTTCCGCCTCGAGCCCTTCGAGACTCAGCACGACGCTGGCGCGATGTTCGCGCAGGCGGGTGGCGATCCGCGCGATCTCGGGCACCGAATAATCCGCCGCCTCGATCACGACATGGCCATAGGGGCCGGCGAGCGTGACGAAATCGCCCTCGGGATCGATCACCACCTGCTGCACCTGCCCCGCCGATCCTTCGAGCAGCCGGCGCAGCAGATGTGACTTGCCTGACCCGGAATTGCCCTGAACGAGCAATCGGGTGGCGAGGAGTTCTTCGAGGTCCATGGTCACGGGCGCGCCGCGCTCGTCGGCTCCCATGTCTACGCTGACGGTCATTGTGGCTGCCGTTTGGCCGATCCGGGGGGCATCGGGCAAGCGGTTTGCGCCCGGTTGCCCCGTGGCGATCGGGCCGGTACGGGCCGGTTCCGTTCCGCTATCCCTGCGCGAGGATGCCCCGCATGGCCCAGATCCCGTTCGCCGACCTCGCCCTGCGGCTGCTGCGCAAGCCCGCGCATGCGCTCGATGCCGAGGAACGGCGCGTTCTCGACAGTATCGAAAGCGGCACTTTGGTCAGCCGCGATGCCGCCGATGAGGCCGATGCGCGCGCCAGTGTCGGCGACCGGCTGGCCGACAAGGTCGCGGCGATCGGCGGGTCCTGGGGCTTCATCATCAGCTTCACCGTGGTGCTGCTCGGCTGGATGCTGCTCAATTCGGACGTGCTCGCGCATTTCGGCGCGGCGTTCGACCCCTATCCCTATATCTTCCTCAACCTGATGCTCTCGACGCTCGCCGCGATCCAGGCGCCGGTCATCATGATGAGCCAGAACCGCCAGGCGGCGAAGGACCGACTGGCGGCCAGCCTGGACTATGAGACCAATTTGCGGGCCGAGCTCGACATCCTGCGCCTGCACGAAAAGCTGGACGGCGTGATCCTCGATCGGCTGGCGGCGTTGGAAGCGAAGATCGACACGCTCGTGAAGCAGAGTTAGAGGACGCGCTCATTTTGCGGGTCGCACCCCTCGCCGGGGTCCCCGCAAAGTACCACTTTGCGGGGTTTTCATGGCAGGCCATTCCAAGTTCAAGAACATCATGCACCGCAAGGGCGCGCAGGATAAGAAGCGCTCGGGCATGTTTTCCAAGCTCAGCCGCGAAATCACCGTGGCGGCGAAGATGGGTCTGCCCGACCCCGACATGAACCCGCGCCTGCGCGCCGCGGTGAACGCCGCCAAGGCGCAGTCGATGCCCAAGGACAATATCCAGCGCGCGATCGACAAGGCATCGAAGGGCGATACCGAGAATTACGAGGAAATCCGCTACGAGGGCTTCGGCCCCGGCGGCGTCAGCCTGATCATCGAGGCGCTGAGCGACAACCGCAATCGCACCGCCACCAACGTGCGCACCGCGGTGTCGAAGAACGGCGGTAACCTCGGCGCGAGCGGGTCGGTGAGCCATGCCTTCGATCGCGTCGGCCTGATCAACTATCCCGCGAGCGCGGGCGACGCCGAAAAGGTGTTCGAGGCGGCGCTGGAGGCGGGTGCCGAGGACGTGACCTCGACCGAGGAAGGCCACGAGATCTGGACCGCACAGGCCGATCTGCACGAGGTCGCCAAGGCGCTGGAGCCGGTGCTCGGCGAAGCGGAAGGCGCGAAGCTCGCCTGGCGCCCACAGACGATGGTCGCGGTGACCGAAGCCGATGCTGCGACGCTGTTCAAGCTGATCGATGCGCTCGACGACGACGACGACGTGCAGACCGTGTGGGGCAATTACGAAGTGTCCGACGAGGTGATGGAGAAGCTGGGTTGAGTCTCATTCCTCCCTCGCGAAGCGGGGGAGGGGGACCATGCGCAGCATGGTGGAGGGGGCGGCGGCGCAGCCGCCGTTCCACGGCGGCCCCCCTCCACCACTCGCCGTTGGCGAGCGGTCCCCCTCCCCCGCTGAAGCGAGGGAGGAATGATTCATGATCATCCTCGGCCTCGACCCCGGACTCGGCACGACGGGCTGGGGGGTCATCCATGCCGACGGCAACCGGCTGCGACATATCGCCAACGGCCAGATCAAGACCGATCCGTCGATGCCCCTGCCCCGCCGCCTGTCGAACCTGCATGCCGCGCTGGTCGACGTGATCCTCGCCGAGCGGCCCGACGGCGCGGCGGTGGAAGAGGTGCTGGGCAACACCAATGCGCAGTCGACGCTGAAGCTGGGGCAGGCGCGCGGCGTGGTGCTGCTCGCGGCCGCCAGCGCGGGGCTGCATATCGGCGAATATCACCCCTCGACCGTCAAGAAGGCGGTGGTCGGGACGGGCGGCGCGGAAAAGCGGCAGATCCAGGCGATGATGGCGGTGCTGCTGCCGGGCGCCAAGCTTGCCGGCCCCGACGCCGCCGACGCGCTGGCGGTGGCGATCACGCATGCGCACCATCTTGCCTCTGCCCAGGGCATGGCGCGCCGCGCTAGGGTGACGGCATGATCGCACATCTCAAGGGCCGGCTCGATTCGACGGGCATCGACCATGCCGTGATCGACGTCGGCGGCGTCGGCTATCTCGTCGGCGCCTCGGCCCGTACGCTCGCCGCGATCGGCCCGGTGGGCGAAGCGGCGATGCTGCACACCGAGATGCTGGTCGCCGAGGATTCGATCCGTCTGGTCGGCTTCGCGCGCGCCGAAGAGCGCGACTGGTTCCGCCTGCTCACCGGCGTGCAGGGCGTGGGATCGCGTGTCGCGCTCGCCATACTGTCGGCGCTGGATACGCAGGAGATCGCGCGCGCGGTATCGGCGCAGGACAAGGCGATGGTCGCACGCGCGAACGGCGTCGGCCCGAAGCTCGCCGAACGAATCGTGCGCGAGTTGAAGGACAAGGTGGGGACGGTGGCTTTGGGCCCCGCCGCCGCGGCGCAGGTGGTGCCGGTCGGCGCCAGTGCGGATGCGGTGTCGGCGCTGCTCAACCTCGGCTTCCGCCCTGCCGAGGCCGCGAACGCGGTCGGTGCGGCGGAGGAGGATCTGGGGCCGGGCGCGACGCTCGACGCGCTGGTACGGCTGGCGCTGCGTAAGGCGGCGAAGTAGCCGTTGCCCTTTCGTTCCGCGCCAGATATCGGTTGGGCATGGCGCGCATAACGATCACCGTAGATGGCGCCCTGATGGCCTGGATCGAGCAGCGGGTCGAGGCGGGCGGATATGCCGATGTGTCCGCCTATCTCTGCCACCTGATCCGGCAAGACCTGCAGGCCAACGGCTTTGCGCTGCCCGCCCCGGACCAAGACGACGTGTCGGAGCAGACGGGCGCAACGCTTTCAAGCACGGTGTGACATGGCAAATGTCCAGCCGTCGATTGCGCGCCGGCTCTTCGCTCTGGCACTTGTACCTGGCCTGATCGGCAGCCTCACTGGGGGTTCATACGCGATTACAGCCGGTCCATTCGATCTCTCGGCATTTGTGTTCATGACGATGATCGTGGCGATGCCTTTGATTTTCCTCGCCCTATGTGTCGGTGCGCCGATGATCATCCTTACGCGCCGTTACGCGATCCGACCGATTCCCACCGCGCTCGCGGGTGCCCTTATCGTCGCGCTGCCGGCCGCGCTGATGATGATCCGTTCCGAACCCGTTGAGGGTCTTCGTGATGGCTTCTATGAAATGCTCAGCACGCATCATCCGCGCGGCACACACGCTTGGTTGGCCGAGATTGCGTCCGAGGTGGCGAACTTGGCCGCCATCGGGTTCGCAGGTGGCGTAATATATTGGGTCTTGTGTGGTGGCCCGTGGCATAGGGCGCACCGTGACCGATAGCGACCGCCTCCTCACCGCCAGCCGCCGTCCCGAGGATGTGGACGCGGCGCTGCGCCCCAAGAGCCTGGACGATTTCGTCGGGCAGCAGGCGGCGCGCGAGAATCTGCGCGTATTCATCGAGGCGGCGCGGGGGCGCGGCGATGCGCTGGACCATGTGCTGTTCTTCGGGCCGCCGGGGCTCGGCAAGACGACGCTGGCGCAGATCATCGCGCGCGAGATGGGCGTGGGGTTCCGCGCCACGTCCGGCCCCGTCATCGCCAAGTCGGGCGACCTCGCCGCATTGCTGACGAATCTCGAGGACGGCGACGTGCTGTTCATCGACGAGATCCACCGCCTGCAACCCGCAGTCGAGGAGGTGCTGTATCCGGCGATGGAGGACCGCGCGCTCGATCTGATGATCGGCGAAGGGCCGTCGGCGCGTTCGGTCCGGATCGACCTGCCGCGCTTTACGCTGGTCGGTGCGACGACGCGGCAGGGGCTGCTGACGACGCCGCTGCGCGATCGCTTCGGCATTCCCGTCCGCCTGCAATTCTATACGGTGGACGAGCTGACCCGCGTGGTGACGCGCGCCGCCGGGCTACTTGAGTTGGCGATCGCGCCCGACGGCGCCGCCGAAATTGCGCGGCGCGCGCGCGGGACGCCGCGCATCGCCGGGCGGCTGCTGCGCCGGGTGCGCGACTTCGCCAATGTCGCGGGCACGCCGACCGTCGATCGGATCGCCGCCGATCGCGCGCTCAACCGGCTGGAAGTCGATGCGCTGGGCCTCGACGCGATGGACCGGCGCTACCTTCATATGATCGCCGACATTTATCGCGGCGGGCCGGTGGGCGTGGAGACGCTGGCCGCGGGCCTTAGCGAACCGCGCGACACGATCGAGGAGGTGATCGAGCCGTATCTGATCCAGCTCGGCCTCGTCGCCCGCACCGCGCGCGGGCGCGTGCTGAACGCGGGCGGGTGGAAGCATCTGGGGCTGAACCCGCCGGTGGGCAGTCAGGATGGGCTGTTCGACTGATCCCTGCGACGCGGGAGCCGCGTCTTATGCCGCTTGCTCGGTCCGACAAGTCGTCCTGGTGCCCGCGACCAAAATAGTCGCCCTTTCGCCAGCGGCCATCGGGGTCACGATCGTCTGCCCTTTCCAGATGAAGCGGAAATTGACCGGGCCGACCAGATGACAGACCGCACCCTTGCCCATGGGTTCGCACGCCTTCTCCAGCCTGCGATAGTCTTCTACCGTTGCGGGTTCGACAGGCGTAACGCCGACCCCGGTGGCCGCCGACCCGCCGAAGACGAATCGCTGGCCGAAGTTCATGGCGTTGACCGTCCACTCGGTCCGTCCGTCGGGGGCAGCGGGCTTGTCGATGCCGGCATTTGCGGCAAGCCTCGCACAGAAATCAGGTGCCGCCTTGACGTCGTCAGGCGCCGCGCCGAGGGCGAGACCGGCAAGCAATGAGACTATCATAACGTTCATTGCGATGCTCCCCCGACGACGCTCTTGGTCTGGCAGCGACCGCTTTCGTCCGCAAGGCCGATCAGGACCTTTCGGGTTCGGGGACCGGCCCCGGCATCGCCCGGGCAGCCTCATGCCCGCGAATAGATGTACCAGCGATGCAAATTGCCGCGTGGCACCCGCCCGCGGCATCTGTTAGCCCTAGTGTCATGCCCAGCTCGGCCGTCGCCTCCGCCCGCGAAATCCTCACCCGCCTTCACGACGTCATGGCCGGGCGCAACCCGGCGCAGGCGAAGCTGAACGCCGTCGTCGGCATCATCGCCGAGGCGATGGATAGCGAGGTCTGTTCGATCTATCTGCTGCGCGAAGGCGTGCTGGAGCTGTTCGCGACGCGCGGGCTCGATCAGGCTGCGGTCCACGTTACCAAGCTGGCGCTGGGCGAGGGCTTGGTCGGCACGATCGCCGACGATGTCGAGGTCCTGAACCTCGACGAAGCCGCGAGCCATCCGGACTTCGCCTACAAGCCCGAAACCGGCGAGGAACGCTATCACAGCTTTGCCGGCGTGCCGATCATCCGGCGCGAGCGCGCGGTGGGCGTGCTGGCGGTGCAGCACAGCGAGCAGCGCAAATATCAGGACGTCGAGATCGAGGCGTTGCAGACGGTGGCGATGGTGCTGTCCGAGCTGATCGCCAATGCCGGGCTGATCGATACGGCGGCGGGCGCGAGCGGGCGCGAGAAGTCGACCGCCGCGATCCGCCTGCCGGGGCAGAAACTCGTCGAGGGCATGGGGTCTGGCTATGCCGTCTTCCACCAGCCGCGCATCGTCGTCGAACATACCGTTGCCGAGGATACCGACGCCGAGCGCCACCGCGTCTATGCCGCGTTCGACAAGATGCGCGAACAGATCGACCGGATGACGCGCGAGGCGGAGTTCGGCGTCGGCGGCGAGCATGAGGAGGTCCTGCAGACCTACAAGATGTTCGCCTATGACGAAGGCTGGGCACGGCGGATCAACGAGGCGATCGACAGCGGCCTGACCGCGGAAGCGGCGATCGAGCGCGTCCAGCAGCGCACCCGCCAGCGCATGCGCCAGATCGACGATCCGCTGCTCGCCGATCGCATGCATGACCTGGAGGACCTGTCGAACCGGCTGCTGCGCATCGTGTCGGGCCAGATGGGCACTGCCGCGCAGCTGGGGCTGCGGCAGGATACGATCCTGATCGCGCGCAACCTGGGGCCCGCCGAGCTGCTGGAATATGACAAGCGCCGGCTGAAGGGCGTGGTGTTGGAGGAAGGATCGCTGACCGCGCACGTGACGATCGTCGCGCGGGCGATGGGCGTGCCGGTGCTGGGCCGGGTGCGCGACGTGCGCCGCCAGATCGCCGAGGGCGACCTGCTGCTGCTCGATTCGGTGGCGGGCAACGTGTTCGTGCGGCCGTCGGGCGGGATGGAAGAGGCGTTCGAGGCGAAGCTGGCGCTGCGCCAGAAGCGCAAGGCCGCCTTTGCCGCACTGCGCGACGTGCCGCCGGTGACGAAGGACGGGCATCGCATCACGCTGATGGTCAATGCCGGCCTGCGCGATGACGTCGCGGCGCTCGACACGACGGGGGCGGACGGCATCGGGTTGTTCCGCACCGAATTCCAGTTCCTCGTGTCGGCGACGCTGCCCCAGCGCGAGCGTCAGCAGCGCCTCTACAAGGAGGTGATGGACGCCGCCGGGGATCGCCCAGTGATCTTCCGCACCGTCGACATCGGTGGCGACAAGGCGCTGCCCTATCTCAACAAGGCCGATGCCGACGAAGAGAATCCGGCGATGGGCTGGCGCGCGTTGCGGCTGGCGCTCGACCGCGACGGCCTGATGAAGGTGCAGGCGCGCGCGCTGATCGAGGCGGCGTCGGGCCGGACGCTCAACGTCATGTTCCCGATGGTCAGCGAGGCCTGGGAGTTCGCCGAGGCTAAGGCGCTGTTCGAGGCGCAGCGCCAGTGGCTGGGTGCGCGCGGCCGGCGGCTGCCGACCGGCATCCGCTATGGCGCGATGCTGGAAGTGCCCGCGCTCGCCGAGCAGCTCGACCTGCTGCTGCCCGATCTCGACTTCCTGTCGGTCGGCACCAACGACCTGACGCAATTCCTGTTTGCCGCCGATCGCGCCAACCCGCGGCTCGCCGAACGCTATGACTGGCTGAGCCCATCGATCCTGCGCTTCCTGTCGCGCGTCGTCGGGCCATGCCGCGAAGCGGGCGTCGACCTGGGGGTGTGCGGCGAGATGGGCGGGCGGCCGGTGGAGGCGATGGCGCTGATCGGCCTGGGCATCAACCGCCTGTCGATTACCCCCGCCGCGATCGGCCCGATCAAGGCGATGGTACGCAGCCTGGACCATGACGCGGTCCGCGCATTCGTGACCAAGCTGATCGCCCGGCCGCCGCGCGACATGCGTGCCGCGCTAAGTGATTGGGCAGCCTCGCAAGGCGTCGACATGGCCTGAAACCTCGCCGAATAGGGTTCCGGGCGCGTTGACTTGCAGCAGTCCATCGGGGAATGTCCCGCCCGTCAGCGATCCGCAAACGCCCCTCCCCCGGAGATACGAATGGACGAGGTCGAATCCGGCCAGCCTGCCCCCACCCCCGTCGAACCGGCCCGGCCGGGCGATCGGTTGCGTGCCGCGCGGGACAGCCGGGGCCTGAGCCTGGCGGAGATCGCCGCACGCACCCGCGTGCCGCAGCGCCATCTGGAGGCGCTGGAAGCGGGCGATTATGGTGCCCTGCCCTCGCCTACCTATGCGATGGGCTTCGCCAAGGCCTATGCCCGCGCGGTGGGCATGGACGAGGTGGAGCTGGCCGCCGACCTGCGTCGCGAACTCGACCGGATGGGGCCGCGCCAGCCCGAATATGTGCCCTATGAAACCGCCGATCCGGCACGCGTGCCCTCGCGCGGCGTCGCCGTGCTGGGCGTCGGCATCGCGCTCGCCGTCCTGATCCTGGTCGGCCTGTGGTATGGCACCAACCTGTTCCAGCAGCATGGCGCCACGCCGCCTGCCGCGCAGGATGCGGTGGTGGCGCAGGCGGTGACGCCCCGGCCGACCGCCGCCGCGACGCCGGCCGCGCCGACTGGCGGGCAGGTGGTGCTGACCGCGAAGGACGAAGTGTGGCTGCGCGTCTACGACGCCGACAACAAAACGCTGTACCTCGGCACGATGAAGCCGGGCGAAACCTTTGCGGTGCCGGCGACCGCCAACGATCCCAAGATCAACGTCGGCCGTCCCGACAAGCTGGACGTGACGCTGAACGGCACCGCCATCCCGCCGCTGGGCGACGGGTCGCGCGCGATCAAGGACGTGCGCGTCAGCGGCGCGGCGATCGCCGCCCGCCTGTCCGGCGCACCGGCACCGGCACCGACCGCGACGCCCAGCGCCGCCGCGACGAGCGCGACGCGTTCGAGCGAAGAGCGCTCGCCTCGGCGCAGCGAGCGTCGCGCCGATCGTCCCGCAACCAGCGAGACGCAGCGGGCGAACCTGCAATCCGCCGAGACGGCGCCGACGCCACCGCCGGCAACGACGGGCAATTCGTCCGCGCCTTAAGGCTGGCGACAGGCATGGCAATGCAGCTATGACTCGTTTCGTGTTAACCAAGGCTGCGCCGGGGGGCGCCACATCCATGCGTACGATCATCTGGGCGCTCGCTGCCGCCACTATCCTGACGCCGGTCGCCGTATCGGCACAAAGCAACGTCGAAGGCCGCGTCGGCAAGCTGGAAAGCGAAATGCGCGCGGTGCAGCGCAAGGTCTTCCCGGGTGGCGCCGGCCAGTATCTCCAGCCGGAGATCACGCGCCCCGATACGCCGCAGCAGATCGGTGGTGTGCCCGCGACCAGCGCCGTCGCCGACCTCACCAGCCGCGTGACCGCGCTGGAAAGCCAGATGGCGTCGATGACCGACCAGATCGAGCAGAACGGCTATAAGGTCCGCCAGCTGCAGGACGCCTTCGACGCGTACAAGCGCAGCACCGATGCCAAGCTGAAGGCGATGGCGAGCACGCCCGCACTCGCCGAAACCCCCGCCTCGGCGCCGTTGACCGGCGACACGGCGGCGAGCGACGCGCCGGCCAAGCCTGGGCGTACGCCGACGAAGACGCCGACCTCCACCGCGGTCGCCGCCGCGGGCGATACCGCGCCCTCCGCCAACGCCGCCAAGGTCGAGAAGCCCTCGACCGGCGACGCGCCCGAGGACGACTATCTCTATGGCTATCGCCTGTGGGCGGCGAAGCAATATCCGCAGGCTGAGGCGCAGCTGAAGAAGGTGGTCGCCACCTATCCCAAGCATCGCCGCGCCAGCTATGCGCAGAACTTGCTTGGCCGGTCGTACCTGGACGAGGGCAAGCCGAGCCTTGCCTCGATGGCATTCTACGACAATTACAAGAAGATGCCGGACGGCGAACGCGCGCCGGAAAGCCTGTATTATCTCGCGCAGGCGCTGATGAAGCTCAACAAGCCGGCCGATGCGTGCAAGGTCTATGGCGAGCTGACCGACGTGTACGGCAGCAAGATCTCCAGCCAGATGAAGGCGAATGTCGAAAAGGGCCGCACCGCCGCCAAATGCCAGTGATGCCGCAGGGCCGGAGGGCCAGCGGTTTCGGGACGACCTGATCCGCGCGCTGGGGCACGCCCCGCGCGGCGGTATCCTGCTGGCCGTCTCGGGCGGGCCGGACAGCATGGCGATGCTGACGCTGGCGCAGGCCGGCGGAGTCGAGGGGGTGCATGTCGCGACCGTCGACCATCGCCTGCGCGCGGAGGCGGCGGCGGAGGCGGCGATGGTCGCCGATCACTGTCGCGCGATCGGCGTGCCGCATACGATACTGACGCCCGCCGAACCGATCGGCGGCGCGAGCATCCAGGCGGCGGCGCGGCGCGCGCGCTATGCGCTGCTGACCGACCATGCGCGCGCGCTGGGGGTCGATGCGATCGCGACGGCCCATCACGTCGATGACCAGGCCGAAACCTTCCTGATGCGCGCGGCGCGCGGATCGGGCATCGCGGGGCTGGCGGGCGTGCGGGCGCGGGCGATGGTCGAGGGTGTGACGATCGTGCGGCCGCTGCTCGAATGGCGGCGCGCGGAGCTGCGCGCGATTGTCCGGCGTGCCGACGTGCCGTTCGTCGATGATCCCAGCAACCACGATCCGGCACACGATCGCACGCGCTTTCGCCGGCTGATCGAGGGCAATGAATGGCTCGGCCCGCCCCAGCTCGCCCGATCGGCGACCGCGCTGGCGGAAGCGGACGGCGATCTGCGCGCGATCGTCGACTGGCTGTGGGGTACGCGCGTGCGCATCCTCGACGCGAGCATCCGGCTCGACGCCGCCGATCTGCCGCGCGAGGTGCTGCGCCGGCTGGCGCGCCGCGCGATCGGAGAGGTGATCGCGACGCATGCCGTGGCGACCACGCAATGGAGCGAATCGGCGAATATCGAGGCGTTGCTCGATGCGCTCCTGTCCGGTCGTCGCGCGACGCAGGCGGGGGTCATCGCCAGCCCGCATGGCCCCGAATGGCGTTTCCGCCCCGCCCCACCGCGGCGTTCGTCGTCGCCGGCCGGCTGATCGGCGTAATTCCGCCGGGGTGTTCCATTGCCATTAACCTCCATGCGCCTATCTTGTGTCGTGAAAGGCACTCCATGAACGACAACGACAAGCAGCCGCGCGGCGACGGCGGGAATGATGGCGGCAACGGCGGCGGCAGCCCCTGGATGAAGAGCCTGCTGATCTGGGTCGGCATCCTGCTGGCGCTCGGTCTGTTCGTGACGATGTTCGATGGCCGCACCAGCGCCGCGAACAGCAATACCGTCGCCTATTCGAAATTCCTCGACCAGATCGACGAGGGCACGGTGAAGGACGTGGCGATCAGCCGCGACATGATCACCGGCACCTATACGAGCGGCGAGAAGTTCCGCACCTATCCGATCAGCGATCCGACGCTGGTGCCGCATCTGCGCCAGAAGAACGTGACGATCTCCGCCAAGCCCGATGAGGGCACGTCGGTGTGGATGGTGCTGCTGTACCAGTCGCTGCCGTTCCTGCTGTTCCTGGGCATCGCCTTCTTCGTCATCAAGCAGATGCAGAAGAATACCGGCGGTGGCGCGATGGGCTTCGGCAAGAGCCGTGCCCGCATGCTGACGCAGAAGGAAGGCAAGGTCACGTTTGACGATGTCGCCGGCATCGACGAGGCGCGCGCCGAGCTGACCGAAATCGTCGACTTCCTGAAAGACCCGTCGAAGTTCGCGCGGCTGGGCGGCAAGATCCCCAAGGGCGCGCTGCTGGTCGGTTCGCCCGGCACCGGCAAGACACTGCTTGCCCGCGCGATCGCGGGTGAGGCGGGCGTTCCGTTCTTCACCATTTCGGGTTCGGATTTCGTCGAGATGTTCGTCGGCGTCGGCGCGAGCCGCGTGCGTGACATGTTCGAACAGGCCAAGAAAAGCGCGCCGTGCATCGTCTTCATCGACGAGATCGACGCAGTCGGTCGCCATCGCGGCGCGGGCCTGGGCAACGGCAATGACGAGCGCGAACAGACGCTGAACCAGCTGCTGGTCGAGATGGACGGCTTTGAGGCAAACGAGGGGATCATCATCGTCGCGGCAACCAACCGCCCCGACGTTCTCGACCCCGCGCTGCTGCGTCCGGGCCGCTTCGATCGCCAGGTCGTCGTGCCGCGGCCGGATATCGAGGGTCGCGTCAAGATCCTCGAAGTCCATATGAAGAAGGTGCCGCTGGCCCCCGACGTCGATGCGCGCACCATCGCGCGCGGTACGCCGGGCTTCTCGGGCGCCGACCTCGCCAACCTCGTCAACGAAGCCGCGCTGATGGGCGCGCGCAAGGGCAAGCGCCTGGTGGCGATGGCTGAGTTCGAAGAGGCGAAGGACAAGGTCATGATGGGCGCCGAGCGGCGGTCGATGGTCATGACCGAGGACGAAAAGCGCATGACCGCCTATCACGAGGCGGGCCACGCGATCGTGTCGATCCACGAACAGGCGTCCGACCCGATCCACAAGGCGACGATCATCCCGCGCGGTCGCGCGCTGGGCATGGTGATGCGTCTGCCGGAGCGCGACAGCTACAGCTACCATCGCGACAAGATGTACGCGAACCTGGCGGTGGCGATGGGCGGCCGTGTCGCCGAAGAGATCATCTTCGGGTATGACAAGGTATCTTCGGGTGCCTCGGGCGACATCCAGTACGCCACCGGCCTCGCCCGCGACATGGTCACCAAATGGGGCATGTCGGACAAGGTCGGCCCGGTGGAATATGCTCAGCCTGAAGGCGAAAGCTTCCTCGGCTATTCGTCGAGTCAGCCGGTTCGCATGTCCAATGCGACTGCGCAGCTGATCGACGACGAGATCAAGAGCATCGTCGAAGGCGGCCTGACCCGTGCCAAGCAGCTGCTGACCGACCATGTCGATCAGCTTCACCTGCTGGCCGGCGCGCTGCTCGAATATGAGACGCTGTCGGGCGACGAGATCAAGAAGCTGATCGCCGGTGAAGAGATCGGCCGCAGCGATCCGTCGGGTCCGAAGGCGAGCGTGCCGCGCGCCGGCACCTCGATCCCGAAGACGCGCCGTCCGGGCGGCCCGTTCGGCAATCCGGCACCGCTCGGCGCCTGATCCGGGCGCCGGAGACTGGCGGCGGTTCAGCCCGCCGTCAGTTTGATCTGATTATGCGGCGGCATTCCCATCCGGAGTGCCGCCGTTGTCGTATAAACCTTTGATCGCCCTTGCCGTTTCGCTGGGCCTCGCCACGCCTGCCGCTGCTGCGATGAGCGTCGGCACCTTCCTGGCCAAGGCCGCGCCGTTGCGCGCGAACCCCTTCACCGCGCTGACCAACCCCGATTATCCGGTACTGAAGGCGGAAGCCGATGCCGCGACGCGCCAGCTTCGTGCGGAGGGGGCGGCGCGGGTCGCTGCGGGCAAGCCGCCGATCGCCTGCATCCCCGATGGCGAATCGATCGGCATCCTCCAGATGCTGGGCGGGCTGGATGCGCTGTCGCCGGCGGACAAGAAACTGCCGCTGAAGGACGGCTATGCGCGGGTGTTGGCCAAGACCTATCCGTGCCAACGGAATTGAAGTGCTTCCTACCCAGTCGCTCTGAGCCTGTCGAAGGGCGCGTTCCCCAAACGTAGCACCTGTGGAGAGCCCCCCCTTCGACACGCTCAGGGTGAACGGCGTTCTTGGCGTGGCACGTCACGCCTCGCGCGGTGCGTCCTCGGCGTCGACGCCCGCCGTCACCCGCCGCCCCTCGCGCTCGTCGGTGAGGATCTGCCAGCCGGTGAGGAACAGCGCGGCGACCAGCGGGCCGACGACGATGCCGCTGAGCCCCGCCACCTCGATGCCGCCCAGCGTCGTCACCAGCACCAGCCAGTCGGGGATCCCCGTGTCGCGGCCGACCAGGATCGGGCGCAGGATATTGTCGGCCAGACCGATCACCGCGACCCCCGAGACGATGACGACCACGGCCTGCCAAATGGCACCCGTCGCCAGCAAATAGATCGCCACTGGCCCCCAGACGAGCGCGGGCCCCACCGCCGGCAGCAGCGCGACGAGTGCCATCAGCAGGCCCCACAGCAGCGCCGCGGGCAGACCGACGATCCAGAAGGTGATCGCGCCCAGCGCACCCTGCGCGAGCGCGACGAGCACCGAGCCCTTGATCGTCGCGCGCACCACCGCAACGAAGCGACCGAGCAGGCGGTCGGCCACGGCACGCTCCAGCGGCAGCGCGTCTCGGATCTTGGGCGCGAGCCGGTCGCCGTCGCGCAGCAGGAAATAGGTGACGTAGAGCCCGACACCGAAGGCGAGCAGGAACGCCGCCGTGTTGCGGCCGATCGACAGCGCCTGCGACGCGATGCCGCGGAAGCTGGAGCGCACCGCCTCGACGATGCGGGCCTGCGCGTTGTCGAAACTGCCGAGACCCGAGCGGTCGAGCGGGCGCTGCACCCATTGCGGCAGGCCGTCATGGACCTGCTTGAAGTAGCTGGCGAAATCGATCTGGCCGCTTTGCACCTTGGCATAGACGCCGGCGGTCTGGTCGATCACCATGCCACCGATCGCCAGCGTCGGAACGATGACCGCGACGAAGATGATGAGCAAGGTCGCCGCCGCCGCACGGTTGCGGTGCCCCGGCCAGCGTTTGAGCAGCCATTGGAACAGCGACTGGAACAGGATCGCGGCGAGCACCGCCCACAAGAGCGCGCCGATGAACGACGACACGATCGCGAGCAGGCCCACGCTCACCGCCACGAGGAAGACGATCAGTCCCCCCGATTCCAGCCGTCGCCTGTCGATCATATCGCCCCCGTCTGCACCCCCGCCGACTGCGGGACGGGGCAAGAACCCGTCAGGACCGTTTCGGGTCCGTCACCGCTCGTCGGGGCCGAGCGCGGGATCGAGGTCGCGGGGGCGGACGTAGCGGTCGAGCCGCGCCTGCCCCTCGGCGACCGCACGCCAGCATTCCGCCCCGGTCGCCATCTCGGCAAGCGTTGCGGTCGGGTATTTTTCCTCCAGCCGGTCGCGCAACGCGCCGCCGCCAAACGGCACCAGCAGCATCGCCAGATCCTCGAGACCGGGGTTGTGGCCGACCATCAGGACCCGTTGCGCCTGATCCGGTAGCTCATGCACGACGTCGAGCAGCGTCGCGGCGGAGGCGAGGTAGATGCGCCGTTCCCACACCGGTTCCAGCTTGCGGCCATAGCCGCTGGCGATCGCGTCGAGCGTCTCCATCACGCGCACCGCGGGCGAGGCGACGATATGGTCGAAGACGAGGCCCTCGTCGCGCATGTGCCGGCCCATCGTCTGCGCGGCGCGGCGGCCCTTGTCGTTCAAGGGACGGTCGAAATCACGGGCGACGGGATCGTCCCAGCCGGACTTGGCGTGGCGCAGCAGCGTCAGCGTCTTCAACCGGCGTCTCCGTCCTCGACCGCGATGCGCGCCTCATGCCCGATCGCGGGCGACAAGGAAAGCCGCCCACCGATGCGCGCGGCGACGCGGGCCACCGCCTCGTCCAGCGTCACGCGCGTCACGGCCACGCCGGGCGGGAAGGCGGCGAGCAACCGCGAAGGCATCGCGGCCGACAGCATCACGAACGCCCCCGAATCGTCGGCGCGGCGGATGAGGCGGCCGAACGCCTGGGCGAGCCGCGCGCGGACGATACGGTCGTCATAGGCCGAACCGCCCCCCGCCAGCCTTCGCGCGGCGTGGAGCACGCTCGGCTTGGGCCAGGGCACGCCCTCCATCACGACGAGCCGCAGCGACGAGCCGGGCACGTCGACGCCGTCGCGCAAGGCATCGGTGCCGAGCAACGAGGCGGCGGGATCGTCGCGGAAGATGTCGACCAACGTGCCCGTGTCGATCGGGTCGACGTGCTGCGCGTGGAGCGGCAACCCTTCGCGCGCCAGCCGGTCGGCGATGCGGCCGTGGACGCCGCGCAGGCGCCGGATCGCGGTGAACAGGCCGAGCGTGCCGCCGCCCGCCGCGACGATCAGCCGCGCATAGGCATTGGCGAGCGCGGGCAGGTCGCCGCGCTTGACGTCGGTGACGATCAGCACCTCGGCCTGGCGGTCATAGGCAAAGGGGCTCGCCGCCTCGAACCGCGATGGTGCGCGGGCGAGGTGTGGCGTGCCGACACGCGCCTCCGCGGTCGGCCAGTCGCCGCCGCCAGTCAGCGTCGCTGAGGTGACGAGCACGCCATGCGCGGGCTTCAGCACCACCTCGGCAAAGGGGCGCGTCGGGTCGAGCCAGTGGCGATGCAGGCCCATGTCATATTCGCGCCCCTCGATCCGCTCGACCGCCAGCCAGTCGACATGGTCGGGATCGGCGGGGCCACCGACGCGCGCGAGCAGCGACAGCCACGCCGCCACCGTCTCCGCACGCCAGCCGATCGAGGCGATCGCGCCCTCGATCCGCGCACGTGCCGGACCGTCCATCCAGTCGGGCGCCTCCGCCAGCACCGCCTCCAGCCGCCGGCCGAGCGTCACCAAGGGGCGGACGAGCGCGTCGAGCGCAGCCGCGGCGGGCGCCGCCGCCTCGATCAGCTCGGGATTCGGTTCGGCGAGTTCGGTTTCGAGGCCATAACCGGCGTCGCCCGGCTGTTCGGCGCGGGCATAGGTGAGGCCGCGGACGGCGGCGAGCAGATGCTCGATCGGCCCGAACGGCGCACCTTCGGCGATCCGCCCCAGCCAGCCGTCGCTGGCGAGGTTGCGTGCCGCCTCCACCGCATCCTGGATTGCGATGCCGCCCTGTTCGTCATAGCTCGCGACATCGGACAAGCGCGCCTGAAGCCCGCGCCGCCGGCCGCGCCCGCCGCTTTCGGGGCCGAGAATCCAGCGCCGGAGTTCAATCGTCTCCTGTCCGGTCAGTGCGGTGGCGAACATCGAATCGGCGGCTTCGAACAGGTGATGGCCTTCGTCGAAGACGTAGCGGGTGGGGCGCGTCGTCGTTTCCCGGCCGCGTGCGGCGTTGACCATGACGAGCGCATGGTTGGCGATCACGATGTCCGCGTCGGCCGAAGCGCGCGCGGCGCGTTCGATGAAGCACTTCCGGTAATGCGGGCAGCCCGCATAGACGCATTCGCCGCGGCGGTCGGTCAGCGCCGCCGGGCCGTTGCGCCGGAACAGCGTCGGCAGCCAGCCGGGCAGGTCACCGCCGACCATGTCGCCATCCGCGCTATAGGCCGCCCAGCGCGCGACCAGATGCGCGAGGATCGCGGCGCGGCCGGCAAAGCCGCCCTGCAACGCATCCTCCAGGTTGAGCAGGCACAGGTAATTTTCGCGGCCCTTGCGCGTCACCACCTTCTCGCGGCGCACCGTGGCGTCGGGGAAGACGCGCTCGGTTTCCTTGGCGAGCTGGCGTTGCAGCGCCTTGGTATAGGTGCTGATCCACACCGCGCCGCCCGCGCGCTCGGCCCAGAGCGAGGCGGGGGCGAGATAGCCCAAGGTCTTGCCGATCCCCGTCCCCGCCTCCGCAAGGACCATGTTGGGCGCGTCACGCATCGCGCGCGGCGCGAAGGCTTCGGTCGCGGCGGCGGCGAAGGCGCGCTGGCCGGTGCGCTCCTCGGCCCCCGCGCCGGTGAGGGCGTGGAGCCGCGCCTCGGCATCGCCAGGGGGGACGGTCGCGGACAGTGGCGCGGGACGCGGGGCGTGCTCCTCCCATTCGGGCAGCGCGGCGAACAGCCAGCGTTCGTTGGTGCGCGGCTTGGCGATCAGCGGGCCGATCGCGGGGGCCCAGGGCCAGCGCAGCCGGCCGAGCGACTGCACCGCGGTCCACGCGCCCTCACGTTCGGGCCAGTCGCCCTCTGGCACGGCAAGCAGGGCTGCGGCGGCTTCGCGCAGGAAGGCGGCGACATCCTCGTCACGCGTCGGCGGTGACAGATCGACCGCCCGCGCGAGCCCCTTGGGCGTCGGCACCGCAAAGCGCGCGGGGTGGAGGAAGGCGAACAGTTCGAGCAGGTCGAGGCCCGACAGCTCGGGGTAGCCCAGCCGCTGCGCGACCAATGCGGCGTTGAGCAGGATCACCGGCGTATCCGCCGCGATCCGGATCGCCTCGCCGCGCCCGATCGGCCGCGTACCCTCCGCGGTCGCGATCCAGATGCCGCCATGGCTGGCGTGGAGGGCGGGATAAGGGATCACCGGTGCCGCTGTACTCCACCGGAACGGAATGGCAACTCGCCAACCCGCGCGCGGCGGACGTCATGCTGCATTCATGAAACCGCGCCCTTTATCGCTCGTTCGGCAGACATCGTTCGACACGAAAGGGAAATATATCATGCGCCATATGCTGTTCGCGCTCACCGCCGCTTCGCTCGTCCTGCCTGCCAGCGTCGCGCTGCCGGTCAGCAAGGCCGAGGCCAAGCGGCATCACCACCGCTATGCGCATGAGCGCGGCTATCGCTATGCGCACGGCTGCCGCTATTCGAGCGGGACGACGGGCCTGGTGGCGGGTGGCGTCGGCGGTGCGCTCGTCGGCAATTCGCTGCTCGGCCATGGCGCGCTCGGTACGATCGCGGGCGGCGTCGGCGGTGCCTTTGCCGGCCGGGCGATCGATCGCACGATCACCGCCAAGCGTCGCTGCCGCTAAGGCGCCGCGATCCAAAGTGTTGCGGGATGCGCGTCGGAACCTTAGTCCGGCGCGCATCATGACCGATACCGATCTGCGCTCCGCCGCTCTCGACTCCAAGGCCTGGCCGTTCGAAGAGGCGCGCAAGCTGCTGAAACGCTTTCCGGACGGCAAGCCAGGGGGCGCACCGATCCTGTTCGAAACCGGCTATGGCCCGTCGGGCCTGCCGCATATCGGCACGTTCAACGAAGTGCTGCGCACGACGATGGTGCGCAACGCCTTCCATGCGCTGAGCGACCAGCCGACGCGCCTGATCGCGTTCAGCGACGACATGGACGGCCTGCGCAAGGTGCCCGACAACGTCCCCAACGGCGACATGCTGCGCGAGCATCTGGGCAAGCCGCTGACGCGCATCCCCGATCCGTTCGGCAAGTTCGACAGCTTCGCCGCACACAACAATGCGATGCTGCGCGCCTTCCTCGACCGGTTCGGCTTCGACTACGAATTCGCCTCGTCCACGGACTATTACGAGGGCGGCAAGTTCGACGACGCCATCAAGGGTGTGCTGCGCCACTATCAGGGTATCCTCGACGTGATGCTGCCGACGCTGCGGGCGGAACGGCGCGAGACCTATTCGCCGGTCCTTCCTGTCAGCCCGACGAGCGGCGTCGTGCTGCAGGTGCCGGTCGAGGTGGTCGACGCTGACGCCGGCACGATCGCCTTCACCGACGAGAGCGGCGAACGGATCGTCCAGTCGGCGCTCGGCGGCATGGCGAAGCTGCAATGGAAGGTCGACTGGGCGATGCGCTGGGTCGCCTTGGGCGTCGACTACGAAATGGCGGGCAAGGACCTGATCGATTCGGTGACGCAATCGTCGAAGATAGCGCGCGTGCTCGGCGGACGCCCGCCCGAAGGCTTCAACTACGAGATGTTCCTCGACGAAAAGGGCGAGAAGATCTCCAAGTCCAAGGGCAACGGCCTCAGCCTCGACCAGTGGCTGACCTATGGCCCCGAGGAAAGCCTCGCCTTCTTCGCCTATCGCGAACCCAAGAAGGCGAAGGCGCTGCACTTCGGCGTCATCCCGCGCGCGGTCGACGATTATTGGCAGTTCCGCGGCAATTATCCGGCGCAGGAGCTGCCGCAGAAGCTGGGCAACCCCGTCCACCACATCCACGACGGCAACGTGCCCAGCGCGACGTTGCCGGTGACGTTCGGTCTGCTGCTCAACCTCGTCGGCGTGATGGGCGAGGCGAGCAAGGAGCAGGTGTGGGGCTATCTGCGCAATTACGTCCCCGATGCGACGCCGGAGCGCGACCCCGAGCTCGACCGGCTGATCGGCTACGCCTTGGCCTATGCCCGCGATTTCGTCGCGCCGACGCTGAAGCGCCGTGCGCCCGAGGGCGTCGAGGTGGACGCGCTGCGCCGGCTGGACGCCGATCTCGCCGCGCTGCCCGCCGACGCGAGCGCGGAGGATATCCAGAACGTCGTCTACGAAATTGGCAAGACCGCCGGCTTCGAAAGCCTACGCGACTGGTTCAAGGCGCTGTACGAGACGCTGTTGGGGTCCGAACAGGGGCCGCGCATGGGGAGCTTCATCGCGCTGTACGGGGTGGAGAACAGTCGGACGCTGATTGCCGAAGCCTTGGCGAAGGCCACTGCCTAAGTCCTCCCCCGCCAGGGGGAGGTGGCGCCGCGTAGCGGTGACGGAGGGGGAGGTATGCGGCGGAGGTCGTGTTTGCGGAAGCACGCCCTCCACCGCCGCCTTTGGCGGCAGTCCTCTCCCCGCTAACGCGAGGGAGGAATTGGCTGAATCCGCCCTCGCTCTTGCGCACTAAAGCGGAACTACGCGCCGCCCTTGGCCATTGATCTTGCTGCACTGCAGCAAGGTCGGTTAGGGCAGCATCCATGACGTTACGACAGACTGCCGAGGCGCATCCCGGCCTCGTCCATCTTGCGCTTGCCGTCGGCGGGTTTGCGATCGGGACGACCGAATTTGCGGCGATGAGCCTGGAGCCGGACCTGGCCCGCGGGCTGGGCATCGACGCGCCGACCGTGGGGCATATCATCAGCGCCTACGCCTTGGGCGTGGTGGTCGGCGCACCGACGATCGCGGTGCTGTCGGCCCGTATGGCACGGCGCAGCCTGTTGATCGGGCTGATGGCGCTGTTCGCGATCGGCAACACGCTGTCCGCCCTCGCGCCGTCTTATGGCTGGATGCTCGCGTTCCGATTCCTCGCAGGCCTGCCGCATGGCGCCTATTTCGGGATCGCCTCGCTCGTCGCTGCGTCGCTGGTGCCGACCGCGCAGCGCACGCAGGCGGTCGGGCGCGTGATGCTGGGCCTGACCGTCGCGACGATCGTCGGTGTGCCGGTCGCGACCTGGCTGGGGCAGATGGCGAGCTGGCGCTGGGTGTTCGCGCTTGTCGCGCTGCTGGCGCTGACCACCGCGAGCCTCGTCGCCGTGCTGGCCCCCATCGACAGTCCCGATCGCAGCGCCAGTCCTTTGCGCGAACTCGGCGCGCTCAAGCGGCGGCAGGTGTGGCTGACGCTCGGCACCGGCGCGATCGGCTTCGGCGGCATGTTCGCGGTCTATACCTATCTCGCCGCGACGCTGCACGACGTCACCGGCGTGGCACCGCAAACCGTGCCGGTCGTGCTGGCGGTGTTCGGCGCCGGCATGACGATCGGCAATCTGATCGTGCCGCGCTTCGCGGACCGGGCGCTGATGCCGACGGCGGGTGCGCTACTGCTGTGGTCGGCGGCGGCGCTGGCGGTCTATCCCTTATGTGCGGGGAGTCTCTGGACGCTGATCCCCGACGTCTTCGCGATCGGCTTGGGGGGTGCGCTGGGCACGGTGTTGCAGACGCGGCTGATGGACGTGGCAGGTGACGCGCAGGCGTTGGCCGCGGCGCTGAACCATTCGGCGTTCAATACCGCCAACGCGATCGGCCCGTGGCTGGGGGGCCTCGCCATCGCGGGCGGGCTCGGCTGGACGTCGACCGGACTGGTCGGCGCCGGCCTGGCGCTGGGCGGCTTTGCGATCTGGGCGGTCTCGTTCGCCATCGAGCGCGGCGGGTTCGGCTTGCCAGCGAGGCGCGAGCCGTTACGTCAGACGGGATGACCAAGGCCTCTGCCCATCGCCGCCACGCGCTGCGCGCCTTTCTGCATGGAGAGGCGGCGGGCGGGATCGTGCTGATCGCCGCGGCCGCGCTGGCGATGATTGCCGCCAACTGGCCGGCGACCGCGCATGGCTATGACGCGCTGCTGCACGCGCAGATCGGCCCGACGCTCGCCCCCGCTTTGGGGCCGATGACCGTCCACCTTTGGATCAACGACGGGCTGATGGCGCTGTTTTTCCTCCTGGTCGGGCTGGAGATCAAGCGCGAGTTCGTCGGCGGCCGGCTCGCCAGCGCCGACCGGCGGCGGCTGCCGTTCATCGCGGCGGTCGCGGGGATGGCGGTGCCGGCGCTCGTCTTCCTGCTCGTCGCGGGCGATACGCCGGGATTGCAGCCCGGCTGGGCGATCCCCGCCGCGACCGACATCGCCTTCGCGATCGGCGTGCTGGCGCTGCTCGGATCGCGCGTGCCCTCGTCGCTCAAGCTGCTGCTGACCACCGTCGCGATCGTCGACGACATGGGCGCGGTGGCGATCATCGCCATCGCCTATACCGATTCGATCCGCGTCCTGGCGCTGGCCGGCGCGGGGCTTGCGCTGCTGGTGCTCTACGTCCTCAACCGGCGGCAGGTGATGGCGCTGTGGCCCTATCTGCTGGTGGGGGCCGCGCTGTGGCTGTTCGTCCTGCAATCGGGGGTGCATGCCACGATCGCCGGCGTGATGACCGCCATGCTGGTGCCGATCCGCCGTGATGCGGCGGGGTCGCCGCTCCACCGGCTGGAGCATGCGCTGCATCCCTGGAGCGCCTTTGCCATCGTACCGCTGTTCGGCTTCGCCAATGCCGGCGTATCGCTGACCGGCGTCGGGCTGGAGACGTTCGCCCAACCGCTGGTGCTCGGCATCGCGCTCGGCCTGTTCCTGGGCAAGCAGACCGGCATCCTGGCAGCGATCTGGGGTGCCGACCGTCTCGGGATCGCACGCCGCCCCGCGGGGGTAAGCTGGGGGCAATTGTACGGCATGGCGCTGATCGCCGGCATCGGCTTCACGATGAGCCTGTTCATCGGTGGCCTCGCCTTCGCCGATCCTGCGCAGATGGATGCGGTGAAGATCGGTGTGCTCGCCGGTTCGATCGCTTCGGCCCTCGCGGGCGCGGCGGTGCTGGTGATCGCGGGACGCCGGGCGCATGCCGCCCGCTGACGCGGCCATCGCGCCCATTGCGCTCGGCACGCCCGCCTATCGCCGGCTGACGCTGGCGATGCTGTTCGCGGGCTTTTCGACCTTTTCGCTGCTCTACGCCGTCCAGCCGCTGCTGCCGCTGTTCGCACGCGATTATGCGCTGAGCGCGGAGGGCGCGTCCTTGGCCGTGTCGCTCGCGACCGGCCCGCTGGCGATCGCCATCCTGTTCGCGGGCGTCCTGTCCGACCGGATCGGGCGGCGGCCATTGATGATCGCGGCGATGTTTTCGGCGGGGCTGTTGACGCTTGCCGCAGCGGTGGCACCGGGATGGCATGCCCTGCTGGCACTTAGGCTGCTCACCGGCCTTGCGCTTGCCGGCGTGCCGGCGGTCGCCATGGCCTATGTCGCCGAAGAGGTGGATGCGGCGACGGTGGGCGCGGCGATGGGGCTGTACATCGCCGGCAGCGCGCTGGGCGGCATGGGCGGGCGACTGATCGCCAGCCTGATCGCGGACGTCGCGGATTGGCGCTGGGCGCTGGGCGGCGTCGGCTTCGCCGGCGTGGTGATGGCGGAGGCGTTTCGCCGGCTGGCACCGCCGTCGCGCCGCTTCGTCGCGAGCACCGCGCGCAACCCGCTCGCCGGCATCGCGATCCTGCTGCGCGACCGGGCGTTGCCGCTGCTCTACGCCGAAGCCTTCCTGCTGATGGGCCTGTTCGTCACGCTGTACAATTACGCGGGCTTCCGCCTGATCGCGCCGCCGTATGGCCTCAGCCAGGCGGCGGTCGGCATGGTCTTCCTGCTCTATATCCTGGGATCGGTGAGTTCGACGCTGTTCGGCGGCTTTGCGGGACGGGTCGGGCGGCGACGGGTGTTCTGGCTGCCGATCGTCGTGCTGATCGCGGGCATCGCCGTCGCGGCGGCGACACCGCTGTGGCTGGTCGTCGTCGGCATCGCGCTGGTGACGATCGGCTTTTTCGGCGCGCATTCGATCGCCAGCGCTTGGGTGGGGCGGCGCGCGGCGGGCCATCGCGGCCAGGGCGCCGCGCTTTACCTGTTCTTCTATTATCTCGGATCGAGCGTGCTGGGCTCGGCCGGCGGCATCGCGTGGAGCCGCAGCGCTTGGCCGGGGGTGACGCTGTTCTGCCTGATCCTGGCGGCTCTGGCATTGGTGGTGGCGCTGCTGCTGACCCGGATACCGCCGCTGCCGATGCCCGAAACGAACGGACCCGGACTGCCTGCGGCCTGACCGAACCGGGCCTATCTTGTCGGCGGCAAAGCTTTTCTTTCTATTCCCATCAGAATGGAGGGATATGCTCGCAGGTCTGGGAGACTTGCCATGCCGACGCTGTCCTCACCGCCCGAATCCCCTGCCGCCGGCGCGACGCTGGACGAGGCAGTCGGCGCGCTGCGCAGCGCCCGGGCGGCGTGGCGCGACCGGCAACAGCCCCAGCGCGCCGCGGCGATCTTCCCCTCGCGCGACGCCATCGAGCGCGTCGTCGCGCTGCTCGCCGAAGCGCTCTATCCCCGCCGTCTGGGCCAGCAACGCGTCGCGCCGAAGGACGAGGATCATTTCGTCGCCGCCAAGCTGACCGCCGCCTTCACCGATCTGGAACGCGAGATCGACCGTGAGCTCGGCTATTGGCAGATGGAGGCGCGCACCGCCTTCGCCGCGGATCAGGCCGCGACGATCGTGCGGCTGTTCGCCGGCACGCTCGGCGATATCCGCCGGCTGATCGACAGCGACGTCGAGGCTGCCTTCCTGGGCGATCCCGCCGCGGGCAGCACCGACGAAATCCTGGTCTGCTATCCAGGCGCGATCGCCAGCCTGCATCACCGTATCGCGCACCAGCTGCACAATCTGGGCGCGCCGATCGTCGCGCGCATGATCTCGGAGCTCGCCAACGAGCGTACTGGGATCGACATCCACCCCGGCGCGACGATCGGCGCGCGCTTCTTCATCGACCATGGCACCGGCGTCGTCATCGGCGAAACCGCGATCGTCGGCACCGGCGTGCGCCTGTACCAGCACGTGACGCTCGGCGCGCGCAGTCCGCTGGGCGCGGCGCGGCGATCCCCGCGCGAACGTTATGCCCGGCATCCCATCGTCGGCGACGATGTCGTCATTTACGCCGGCGCGACGATCCTCGGCCGCGTGACGATCGGCGATGGTGCGACGATCGGCGGCAACGTCTGGCTGCTCGACGACGTGCCGGCCGGCGGCGTGGTGGTGCAGCCCGAAGCCACGTTGCTCGCGCCCTCCGCCAGCCTCGCGTTGCGCGACACGCTGGTCGCGGCGCTGGTGTGATGGGGCAGGCCCGCCCTTTGTCACGCCGCCCCGTCATAGGGGTGCTGTGCTGCAACGAAGTCGCGGCGCGGCCGGTGCAGGTCGTCGCGAGCCGCTTCATCGCGCCGCTGACGACGCTGGCGCAGGCGACCGTGCTGCTGGTGCCCGCGATGCCGGGGACCGCCGATACCGACACGCTCTCCGCGGTGCTCGACGGACTGCTGCTCACCGGATCGCGCAGTCATGTCGCGCCCGGTCGCTATGGCGGCGCGCCGCTGCCAAGCGATCAGGTGACGGATGATTGCCGCGACGAGGTCGCGCTGGCGCTTGCCGGACGGATGATCGAGGCGGGCAAGCCCGTCTTCGGCATCTGCCGCGGGCTGCAGGAGATCAACGTGCTGTTCGGCGGCACGCTGGCTACGGCCAGCCATCCCGGCCGCCACCATCGTGGCGCGTGGGAGGGTGATTACGATTCGCTGTTCGACCACGGCCATGACGTGGAGCTGACCCCTGATGGCCGGCTCGCCGGCGCGACCGGCGCCCGCCGCGTCCGCGTCAATTCGGTGCATCAGCAGGGCATCGACCGGCTGGGCCGCGGCCTGTCCGTCGAGGCGATCGCCGCGGACGATGGCCTCGTTGAGGCGGTATCGGCGCGCCCCTGCGGCGGCGAGGTGCTGGGCGTGCAATGGCATCCCGAATGGGACGCCGCCGATTCGCCCGCCAGCCGCGCCTTCTTTTCGCTGATCGGCGCCGCCCTGCACCGCGGCCGCCCACCCGTTCCATCGCCATCCGGTTTCTAAAGGGAGAACGACATGAAGACTGCCATCCTGCTGCCCGTCCTCGGCCTCGCTGCACTGGGCCTTGCCGCCTGCGGCCCCAAGACCGAATCGGGCAACACAGCCGCGGAAACGGTCACGCTCAACGACGACGGCGCCGTCTTCGACAATGCAGCGGGCCTGGAAACGGACGGCAATTCGGCCGCGGGCGATACCGCGCCGACCGGCAATGTCACGGACAACGCCACCGCCCCGGCAGCCGGCAACGCGCTGTAACGCCTACCCCTTTTTCGAACACGCCAAGGTAAGCTCCCTAGGCGTAGACTGGCGGTCCGACATTGCTGGTGTCGGGCCGTCTCTTTGTGTGGGGGGCTTCAACACGACCTCGCTCCAGCGAATGCCGGAGGCTTTGGCGGCTGTTGGTGCGCTGCGCCGGGAGATCGCTGCCCATCGCTTGGATGACATGTCAGGCGGCGAAGAGGGCCAAACCCCGCCAACCCCTCCAACCGCACGACGCGGGAGTAAATCCCGCGCCGTCAGTCGCCGCTTTGGCGGCGCTGGCCGTGTCGGCGGATGACAGCGAGGCTGCGCCTGCTGTCACCGGCGGGCAACCCGCGTTGCCCGCCTTCCGCCGTCACAGCTTCTCGGTGAGTTCCGGCACGACCTTGAAGAGGTCGCCGACGAGGCCGATGTCCGCGACCTGGAAGATCGGGGCGTCTTCGTCCTTGTTGATCGCGACGATGACCTTGGAATCCTTCATGCCGGCGAGGTGCTGGATCGCGCCCGAGATGCCGACCGCGATATAGACTTCCGGGGCGACGATCTTGCCGGTCTGCCCGACCTGATAGTCGTTGGGCACGAAGCCCGCGTCGACCGCCGCACGGCTCGCGCCGACGCCCGCGCCCAGCTTGTCGGCGAGCGGTTCGATCAGCGCGTGGAAGTTCTCGCCGTTCTGCAGCGCACGGCCGCCCGACACGATGATCTTGGCCGACGTCAGTTCGGGACGCGCGTTCTGCGCGATCTCGGAGCCGACATAGGACGACACACCCTTGTCGCCGACCGAGGCGACCGCCTCGATCGCGGCCGAGCCGCCCTCGGCCGCCGCCTTTTCGAAGGCAGTGCCGCGGACGGTGATCACCTTCTTGGCATCCGACGTCTGAACGGTCGCGATCGCATTGCCGGCGTAGATCGGCCGCGTGAACGTGTCCTCGCCCTCGACCGACAGGATGTCGCTGATCTGCATCACGTCGAGCAGCGCGGCGACGCGCGGCGCGACATTCTTGCCGGTGGTGGTCGACGGCGCGACGAAGGCATCGTGATGCCCCATCAGCTCGACGACCAGCGGCGCGATATTCTCGGCGAGCGCATGCGCATAAGCCGCGTCGTCGGCGACATGGACCTTGCCGACACCGGCGATCTTCGCCGCCGCCTGCGCGACACCATCGACGCCCTGGCCGGCGACGAGCAGATGCACCTCGCCCAGCTTCGATGCGGCGGTGACCGCCGACAGCGTGGCATCCTTTACCGTCGAGCCATCATGCTCGACCCATACGAGCGTCTTCACTTGGCAATCCCCATGGCATGCAGCTTGGTCACGAGTTCGTCGACATCGGCGACCTTGATCCCGGCTTGGCGCTTGCCCGGCTCGACGACCTTCAGCGTCGTGATGCGGGGCGTGACGTCGACGCCGTAATCGGCGGCGGTCTTCTGCGCGAGCGGCTTGGACTTCGCCTTCATGATGTTGGGCAGCGAGGCGTAGCGCGGCTCGTTGAGGCGCAGGTCGGTGGTGACGATCGCGGGGAGCGGGAACTTGTCGGTTTCCAGGCCGCCGTCGACTTCGCGCGTCACGGTGACGTCGCTGTCGGTCAGCTCGACCTTCGAGGCGAACGTGCCCTGGCCCCAGCCGAGCAGGCCGGCGAGCATCTGGCCGGTCTGGTTGTTGTCGTCGTCGATCGCCTGCTTGCCCAGGATGACGAGGCTCGGCTGCTCTTCCTCGACGATCTTGGCGAGGATCTTCGCGACGCCGAGCGGCTCGACCTTGGTGTCGCTGGTCACAAGGATGCCACGGTCGGCGCCCATCGCCAGCGCCGTGCGGATCGTTTCCTGCGCCTTCGCCTCGCCGATCGAGACGACGACGATCTCGGTCACGCCCTTGTCCTTCAGCCGGATCGCCTCTTCGACGGCGATTTCGTCGAAGGGGTTCATGCTCATCTTGACGTTGGCAAGATCCACGCCCGAGCCGTCCGCCTTCACGCGGGGCTTCACATTATAGTCAAGCACGCGCTTGACCGGCACCAGCACCTTCATAGGCTTCCTTCCGATTGCGCCTCCGACACCTTTTTGGCGTCGTATCGGCGGGTGAGATGGCGGTTTTCCGTGCCTTTCGCAAGTCCGGTACGGAAAGCGCCGGTTGCCGTAACGGCAGGTCTACCGCCCAAACGAATCAGGCCCGGACATGATGCCCGAGCCTGAGGAATTTTCTATCGCAAAGTCCTTCCCCGCCAGGCGGGGGAACCGTTCGGCATCGGCCGAATGATCGAAGGGGACGTCAGGACCGGCCTTCATAAACGGCACCCTATCCTCCCCCTCCGTCACCGCTGCGCGGCGCCACCTCCCCCTTGCGGGGGAGGACTAAGGGATCACGCGGCCTTCTGGACCTCTGCGACGATCTTCTTCGCCGCATCGCCCAGGTCGTTCGCAGGAACGATCGCGAGGCCCGAGTTCGCCAGAATGTCCTTGCCGGCCTGCACGTTCGTGCCTTCCAGGCGGACGACCAGCGGCACCGACAGATTCACTTCCTTAGCGGCAGCGACGATGCCCTCGGCGATGATGTCGCACTTCATGATGCCGCCGAAGATGTTGACGAGGATACCCTTCACCGCCGGATCGGCGAGAATGATCTTGAACGCCGCCGTCACCTTCTCCTTGTTGGCGCCGCCGCCGACGTCGAGGAAGTTGGCCGGGAACATGCCGTTCAGCTTGATGATGTCCATCGTCGCCATGGCGAGGCCGGCGCCGTTGACCATGCAGCCGATGTCACCGTCGAGCTTGATGTAGGCGAGGTCGTACTTCGACGCCTCCAGCTCCATCGCGTCCTCTTCGGTGGTGTCGCGCAGCTCCATCAGGTCCTTGTGACGGAACATGGCGTTGCCATCGAAGCCGACCTTGGCGTCGAGCACGACCAGCTTGCCATCGTCGGTGACGGCGAGCGGGTTGATTTCGATCTGCTCGGCATCGGTGCCCAGGAACGCGTCATACAGCTTCGACGCGACGCTGGCCGCCTGCTTGGCGAGGTCGCCGGTCAGTTCGAGAGCGGCGGCGACGGCGCGGCCGTGATGCGGCATGAAGCCGGTCGCGGTGTCGATGTCGATCGAGTGGATCTTCTCGGGCGTGTCATGCGCCACGGTTTCGATGTCCATGCCGCCTTCGGTCGAAGCGACCATCGAGACGCGGCCGGTCGCGCGGTTGACGAGCAGCGCGAGGTAGAATTCCTTGGCGATGTCGACGCCGTCGGTGATGTACAGGCGGTTGACCTGCTTGCCGGCGTCGCCGGTCTGGATCGTCACCAGCGTGTTGCCGAGCATGTCGGTCGCGTGCGCGCGAACTTCATCAGCGGTCTTGGCGAGACGGACGCCGCCCTTGGCGTCGGGGCCGAGTTCCTTGAACTTGCCCTTGCCGCGGCCGCCGGCGTGGATCTGCGCCTTGACGACATACAGCGGTCCGGGGAGCTTCTTCGATGCCTCGACCGCTTCCTCGACGCTGAGCGCCGCAAAGCCTGCCGGCACGGGCACGCCGAACTTCGCCAGCAGTTCCTTGGCTTGATATTCGTGGATGTTCATGGCCTGCCTCGCATTATGCTATAAAGAGGAGATTGCCGCCGCCCTTTGCACAGGCGGCGCGACGAATCCACCCCGGATATAGCACGGGGTCCGATCGTTATCGCAAACGCTTCGCATTAGATGGAATACGCATGTCCTGGCCGATCGGCATCCTTATGTTTCTGGCGACGGTGATCGGCATGGAGGGCTTTGCCTATGCCGCGCACCGCTGGATCATGCACGGGCCGGGCTGGTTCCTGCATGCGAGCCACCACACCAAGCGCGAAGGCAATTGGGAGCTCAACGACCTGTACGCTGCGATCTTCGCGGTTCCCTCGTTCGTACTATTACTTGGCGGGGTACAGCTGGGCTGGTGGCCGGGCTTCGCGTGGATCGGCGCGGGAATCGCGGCCTATGGCGCGATCTATTTCGGGTTCCACGACATCATCGTCCATCAGCGGATCCCGACGCGCTATCTGCCCAAGTCCAGCTACATGAAGCGGATCGTCCAGGCGCATCGGCTGCACCATGTCGTCGAAACGCGCGAGGGCAACGTCAGCTTCGGCTTCCTGGTCGCTCCCCGGCCCGAAGCCTTGAAGGCCGAACTCAAGCGGCGCGGGCGGCAGGGGGTGCGAGCGCCCGCCGGGGAGCCGTTGGCAGAAAAGTAACGCCTTCCGTGGCACGATACAGCCATGGAACAGCCGACCTTCACGCCGCCGTACCAGCCCATCGCCCTTAACGGGACGGAGGAGGGCGCCGAGTCGCGCCGATCGCTGCGCAAGGCGGTGACGATGCGCGCGCACCTGCGCGATCGCGGGCAGACCCGGTTCGAAATCGACGTGACCGACCTGTCGCTGATGGGGTTCCGCGCCGAAACGTCCTTTACGCTATGGCCGGGCACGATCGTGTGGCTGACGCTGCCGGGGCTGGCCGGTCTGGAGGCCGTGGTCGCGTGGCGGGACAAGACGCAATATGGCTGCGCCTTCGCCAAGCCGCTGCACCCGGCGGTGTTCGACCATATCATCGCGCTCAGCCAGCGATAGGCGCTGACGCCGGTAAAGCCGTCGTCAGTCGCGTCACGCTGTACGCGTGAGTGGCCGCGCCTGCACCCGTCAGTCGAACAGCGACGACACGCTCGTTTCGTCGGCGATGCGCTTGATCGCCTCGCCCAGCAGCGGCGCGATCGGCAGGTGGCGGATCTTCGACGTCGCACCGATCGATTCGTGATTGCCGATCGAATCAGTGATGACGAGTTCGGTCAGCACCGATCCCTCGACGCGCGCGACCGCGCCGCCCGACAGGACGCCGTGCGTGACATAGGCGACGACATCCTCCGCCCCCGCCTGCCGCAGCGCCGCCGCCGCATTGCACAGCGTACCCGCCGAATCGACGATATCGTCGACCAGGATGCAGAAGCGTCCTTCGACGTCGCCGATGATGTTCATCACTTCCGATTCGCCGGCACGCTCACGGCGCTTGTCGACGATCGCCAGCGGGGCGTTGTCGAGTCGCTTGGCGAGCTGGCGCGCACGCACGACGCCGCCGACGTCGGGCGAGACGACCATCAGGTTGCGACCCTTGAAGCGCGCATGAATGTCCGCGCTCATCACGGGTGCGGCATAGAGATTGTCGGTCGGGATATCGAAGAAGCCCTGGATCTGCCCGGCGTGCAGATCGACCGACAGCACGCGGTCGGCGCCGGCGACGGTGACCAGATTGGCGACGAGCTTTGCCGAGATGGGCGTGCGCGGCCCCGGTTTCCGATCCTGGCGCGCATAGCCCATATAGGGGATCACCGCCGTGATGCGCTTGGCCGACGCGCGCTTCAGCGCATCGATGATGATCAGCAGCTCCATCAGATTGTCGTTCGCCGGGAAACCGGTCGACTGGAGCACGAACACGTCCTCGCCGCGCACGTTTTCCTGGATTTCGACGAAGATCTCCTCGTCGGCGAACCGGCGGACCAGCGCGTCGGTCAACGGGCTTTCGAGATAGTTCGCGATCGCCTGCGCGAGCGGAAGGTTCGAATTGCCGGTGATCAGTTTCATGCGCTGGGCTCCCTTGCGCCGCCCTTTATCGTCGATGGCGCCTTTCGCAAACCGCTTCGCTTCGCCCGCCCGCGGCGGTAGGAGCGCGGGCATGACCGTCATCGCCCGCTTCGCCCCCTCTCCCACCGGCATGCTCCACGTCGGCAATATCCGGGCGGGGCTGCACAATTGGATGTTCGCGCGGGGGCAGCGCGGGCGGTTCGTGCTGCGCATCGACGATACCGATGCCGAGCGGTCCGAGGAGCGGTTCGTCGACGGCATCCGCGCCGATCTCGCCTGGCTGGGCCTGACGCCCGATGCCGAGGTGCGCCAGTCGCAGCGATTCGCGCTGTATCAGGCGCGGTTCGATGCGCTGGTCGCGGCGGGGCGCATTTATCCGGCCTATGAGAGCGCACAGGAACTGGATCTGAAGCGCAAGATCCTGCTCGGGCGCGGCCTGCCACCGGTGTACGATCGCGCGGCGCTGACGCTGAGCGATGCGCAAAAGGCGCAGTTTGAGGCGGATGGCGTCGCGCCGCACTGGCGGTTCAAGCTGGATCATGACGCACCGATCCATTGGGACGATCTGATCCGCGGTGCCCAAAGCTTCGATGCGAAGACGATGAGCGATCCCGTCGTGCGCCGCGCCGACGGATCGTGGCTGTATATGCTACCATCGGCGATCGATGATGCCGATCTGGGCATCACCCATGTCGTGCGCGGCGAGGACCATGTATCCAACACCGCGCTGCAATTGCAGATGTTCGATGCGATGGGCGTCACGCCACCCGCCTTTGCACACGAAGCGCTGCTGACCGGCGCCGAGGGCAAATTATCCAAGCGTCTGGGATCGCTGGGCGTCGCGCATTTTCGCGACGCGGGGATCGAGCCGCAGGCGGTCGTCGCGCTGCTCGCGCGGATCGGGACGAGCGATCCGGTCGAGCCGATGGTCGATCCCGCACCGCTGATCGCCGCCTTCGACTTCGCCCGCTTCGGCCGCGCGCCGGCGCGATTCGACGAGGCGGAGCTGGCGCAGGTGAATGCGCGGATCGTCCACCAGCTGGCCTATGACGCGGTCGCCGATCGGCTGCCCGACGGCATGGGCGCGGCGGAATGGGATGCAGTGCGGCCGAACCTGTCGCGCGTCGCCGAGGCGGCGGACTGGTGGCAGGTGATCGAGGGGCCGATCGCCGCGCCGACGCAGGACGACGAGGCGCGTGCCTATCTCGCCAACGCGGCGGCAGTCGCAGAGGGACTGGACTGGGGCGACGACGCCTGGGCGGCGCTGACGACGTCGCTCAAGGCAGCGACGGGCCGCAAGGGCAAAGCGCTGTTTCTACCGCTGCGTCAGGCGTTGACTGGGCTCGACCACGGCCCCGACATGGCGGCGCTATTGCCGCTTATCGGCCAGCCGCGCGCCGTCGCACGCCTGCGGGACGCAGCTGGATAAGATCGGCCGCGCTTTGCAGGGGCAGTCGCCGTTCGGACGGGTAAATCGCGCGGGCTGGCGTCCCGCTTAGCCGTGAGCCCTTTCTCCCCTTCCTGTCCGCCTCTGCGACGCAAAGCGGCATCGCCCAACCCCTTGACGATCATATGTTATGGTGTAACGTTTCATGTCTGAGCGGCGTCGCCCCGGTCGAGGGCGACCCGACAGAGAGGAGACGGACGATGTATGCAGACCGCTACGCCAAGCCGACCCGTTTCAACCCCGGTGGACTGACCGCCGCCATCGCGATCAACGCCGCGCTGGTCGCGGCGCTGATGTTCGCGGTGCCGAAGATTCTGCCCGAGGGCCCCGACCATGTGCTGGTCATCGGCAATATCCCGCTCGACCCGCCACCTCCGCCGCCAATGCCAGAGGTGAAGCCAGCCGAAACGGCGCCGCATCATGCGACCGAGACGATCCTGGCACCCGTGCCGGAAATCACCGTGCCGACCAACCCGACCGACCTGGCCCTAACGACGATTCCGACGCCACCGGCACCGACCAAGATCATCGGCACCGATCCCGGGCCGGCGGTCGAGGCACCGGCACCGCCCGCGCCACTACCGTTTGTCGGCCCCAGCATCGATGCGCGCTACGCCGACGCCTTCCAGCCGGATTATCCCGCAGTCGAACGCCGCGCCAATCGCGATGGTCGCGTGACGGTGCGCGTGCTGGTCGGCGTCGACGGGCGCGTGAAGCAGATCGAACAGGTCAACGCGACCAGTGATGCCTTTTGGCGTACGACGCAGGAACGGGCGCTGAAGGCCTGGCGCTTCAAGCCGGCGACGCGCGGTAACGTGCCGGTCGAGGCGTGGCGGACGATGACGCTGACGTTTCGCATGGAGGATGCCGGGTAAACGGCGTGGGGTGACGCTTCCGTCCGGGACGCGTCACCCCAATCCGGGCCAAAACCTTTCCCGGCCCCTGCCGTCTCATAACACTGGAAAACCCCGGCCTGCGCCGGGATGACGGCCACCCCGGGTTGCCGAAGACGGGTTACGACCGACGCGGCTTGATGTCCGCCTTTGCGATCTGCGCGCCCGAGGTACGGCATTGTGCGCCGATCATCGGATAGGGCACGTCCGTGTTGCGCGCGAGCTGATCGGGCAGTGCCGCCCGGCATTGCGCCATCGACTGATAGTGGATCGGGACGACCCGAGCCTCGGTGCATTGGACGTTGCCGTCGCCGCAGCCCATGATCGCCATCACGTAGAACAACGGTTCCATGATGCCCTCGCTTGTCAACTGGTAAAATTCGCGAGGGCGCTAGTATGTTCCGCGGCGCGCTTTCTTCGCAGGGACGCCGTGCCTACATAAGCGGCAATGCCGCCCACCGATCCGACCAGCCAGACCCGCGCCGACCAGCCGTTGCTGCCGACGCTGCGCCGTTTCCTCCCCTATCTGTGGCCTGCGGGTGAAACGGGCCTGAAGGCGCGCATCGTCGTCGCGATGCTGCTCGTCGTCGCGAGCAAGATCGTTCAGGTCTTCGGCGCGGCCTATACGCTGAAATATGCGGTCGACCGGATGAGCGTCGGCGACCGAAGCCTCGTCACGATCGTCGTGCTCCTGGTGGTTGGCTATGCCGCCTCGCGCTTCTCGACGACCCTGTTCGACAATCTGCGCAACGCGGTGTTCGAACGCGTCGGGCAGGATGCGACGCGGCGCCTCGCGGCGAGTGTCTTCCGTCACCTGCACGGCCTGTCGCTGCGCTTCCATCTGGAACGGCGCACCGGCGCCGTCACCAAGGTGGTCGAACGCGGCACCAAGAGCATCGATACGATGCTGTATTTCCTGCTGTTCAATATCGCGCCGACCGTGCTGGAACTGGCCATGGTGTTGACGATCTTCTGGACCAGCTTCGGCTGGCCGCTGGTCGCGGCGACGGTGGCGATGGTCGCGATCTATATCGTCTTCACGCAAAAAGTGACCGATTGGCGCAACGCGCTGCGGGCGCAGATGAACGACCTCGACACCGGCGCGGTCGCGCATGCGGTGGATTCGCTGCTGAATTTCGAGACGGTCAAATACTTTGGCGCGGAGGAGCGCGAGGCGAAGCGCTATGACGCGGCGATCAGCGCCTATGCCGCCGCGGCGACCAAGTCGGAAAATAGCCTTGCATGGCTCAACGTCGGCCAGGCGCTCATCACCAACGCGATGCTTGGCGGCGGCATGGCCTATGTCGCCTGGGGATGGAGCCAGGGGCGGTTTTCGGCGGGCGACGTGGTGTTTGTGTCGACCTTGCTGTCGCAGCTGTTCCGGCCGCTGGACCTGCTCGGCATGGTCTATCGCACGATCCGCCAGGGCGTGATCGACATGGCGAGCATGTTCGCGCTGATCGATACGCCCGCCGAGGTCGTCGATGCGCCAAACGCCGCGCCGCTGGTGGTGGATCGCGGGCGCGTGCGGTTCGAGGACGTGCATTTTGGCTATGACGCGGATCGCGAAATCCTGAAGGGCCTCGACCTCGACATTCCGGCGGGCACGACGCTGGCGGTGGTGGGGCCATCGGGCGCGGGCAAGTCGACGCTCGCGCGGCTGATGTACCGGTTCTACGACGTCGATGCGGGCGCAATCACGATCGACGGGCAGGACGTGCGCACCGTGACGCAAGCCTCCCTGCGCACCGCGATCGGCATCGTGCCGCAGGACACCGTGCTGTTCAACGACACGATCGGCTACAACATCGGCTATGGCCGCGAAGGCGCGTCGGACGCGGAGATCGCCCAGGCTGCGGCAGGCGCGGCGATCGCCGGCTTCATCGAACGCCAGCCCGATGGCTTCGCGACGCGCGTGGGCGAGCGCGGACTCAAGTTGTCGGGCGGCGAGAAACAGCGCGTCGCGATTGCGCGCACCCTGCTCAAGAACCCGCCGATCCTGATCCTCGACGAAGCGACCAGCGCGCTCGACAGCCGGACCGAGGCCGAAATTCTCGACACGCTGAAGGCGATCGAGCGCGGCCGCACGACGATCGTCATCGCGCACCGCCTGTCGACGGTGGTGCATGCCGACCAGATCGTCGTCCTCGACGGTGGCCGGGTGGCGGAACGCGGTACGCACGCGGAACTGCTGAAGCGCGGCGGGCTCTACTCCGAAATGTGGGCACGCCAGGCACAGGAGCGCGACGACGAGGATGTCGCCGGCGCCGGCGAGGGCGCGCTGGCGGCGGAGTGACGCCGCCAAAACGGATCAGCTACGACCTTCAGCGCTGAGGCATAAGCTTCATACGGCTTCCCCACGCAACGTGACGGGGATGTCTTATAATGAAGATAATCGATGGCCTTTGGGACCAAGGCTTCGCACTCGACAAGCACACCGTATCGAGCACGTATCTCGGCGACGACGACAATGGGAATCCGCAGTTCGACACAAAGCGTACCGACATTGGCGAGGCTTTGTTTCAGCTGAAATATCGCGGCGGCTGGCAATACGTACCGGCACTGGCCGATGCCTTGGCGAAACAGATACAGGCCACTCTTCCGCGGTTCGATGTCATCGTTCCGATGCCTGCATCCGCCGTACGGCCGCGCCAGCCCGTGACGGAGCTTGCGACGGAGGTCAGCCGCATCCTCGGCATTCGGATGGACGGCGCCCTGCTCCAAAAAACCGCCACGTCACAGCTCAAAGACCTGACCAACCGATCGGATAAGGACGCCGTGCTGGCCGATGCGTTTTCAGTCCGCGACGCTGGCCTGGCTGACGGCCCCGTCGATGTGTTGCTGATCGACGATCTGATCCATACTGGTGCTTCTCTCGACGCCGCGTGCGCCGCGTTGCGGACCTCGCACAGGATCGGGCGCATCTATGTGGCTGTGTTGACTTGGAGATAACAGTGCCCACCAGCGGGACGGTCTTCATCGCCGGATCCATCGCGATCAGCCGACTGCACCCTGTCGTCTGCGATCGCATCGGGAATGCCGTCGATCGTGATATGGCGGTCGTGGTGGGCGATGCAGATGGCGCCGATACGGCAATTCAGCGCGTGTTGCTGGATCGACAGGCGCGCGCCGTTACGGTCTACTGCAGCGGAGACCGCCCGCGTAACAATGTCGGAGATTGGCCCGTCGAGCATATTTATCCCGATGCTCCGCCGGGCACGCGCCGGTGGTTCACTGCCAAGGACATCGCGATGGCGGAAGCCGCCGATTACGGGCTCATGATCTGGGATACGCGCAGCACGGGCACGCTTTCGAATGTCATCGAATTGCTCTCCGCAGGCAAAAAGTCCGTCGTGTTCGTCAACAAGGCGAAAGAGTTCATGAAGGTTGCCGATGTGGAGGGTCTAAACCGTCTGATCGACTTGATGTCGGTAACGGCAAGGGACAAAGCAGAGCAGAAGATGCGCCTGTCCGATAAGGTCGGCGCTCTTCGCCATCGACAGGGTGCACTGTCTTTATGATGTGCCCGTCCAACAAGGCAGGCGACGGCGACGGGCAGATGGCTTAGCCTACGCCTCGACGCTGCGGCCCGTCCCGCCTACATGAGCCGGTAATGCGTCCCGATCCCCTGCCCACCCTGTCCCGCGTCTTCGGCTTTGCGGGGTTCCGCGGCGTGCAGGAAGAGGTCGTCCACCGCGTGCTAGCCGGCGAGCGGACATTGGGGGTGATGCCGACCGGCGCGGGTAAGTCGCTGTGCTACCAGCTGCCGTCGGTGATGCTGGAGGGGACGTGCGTCGTCGTCTCGCCGCTCATCGCGCTGATGCACGACCAGTTGCGTGCCGCCGAAGCGGTGGGCATTCGCGCAGGCACGCTAACCAGCGCCGACCAGAATCGTGGCGAGACGATCGCGCGGTTCAAGGCTGGCGAACTTGACCTGCTCTATATCGCACCCGAACGCGCTTCGACCGGGCATTTCCGCGAGCTGCTGGGCAGCGCGAAGCTCAGCCTGTTCGCGATCGACGAGGCGCATTGCGTCAGCGAATGGGGGCACGATTTCCGCCCCGATTATCGCCTGCTCGCGCCGCTGATGGACGCCTTCCCGGACGTGCCGCGGCTGGCGCTCACCGCGACGGCGGACGCGCATACCCGCGCCGATATCCTGGCGCAGCTCGGCATTCCGCAGGATGGGCTGATCGTGTCGGGCTTCGACCGCCCCAATATCCGCTATGCGATCACCCCCAAGGCGAACACGACCAAGCAGATCGCCGATGTGATCGCAGGCACGCCCGGCCCCGGCATCGTCTATGCGCAAACGCGCGCGGCGACGGAGAAACTGGCGGAGGCGCTCGCCCGCACCGGCCGGCCGACCCGCGCCTATCATGCGGGGCTGGAGCAGCATATCCGCGCGAAAAACCAGGCGGATTTCGTCGCTAGCGAAGACATGGTGATCTGCGCCACGGTCGCGTTCGGCATGGGCATCGACAAGCCCGACGTCCGCTTCGTCGCGCATGCCGGCCTGCCGAAATCGATCGAGGCCTATTATCAGGAAACCGGCCGCGCGGGCCGCGACGGCGATCCGGCCGTGGCGCATCTGTTCTGGGGTGCGGAGGATTTCGCGCGTGCGCGCCAGCGGATCGGCGAGGTGGAGCCTGAGCGACAGGCGGGCGAGCGGACGCGGCTGGCCGCGCTGGGGGCGCTGGTCGAGACGGCGGGCTGCCGGCGTCGCATCCTGCTGAAGCATTTCGGCGAAGACCTCATCGAAGACTGCGGCAATTGCGACAATTGCTTGGGGTCCCCCGATGCGGTCGATGCGACGACGGTTGCGCAGAAGTTTTTGTCCGCCGTCTTCCGTACCGGCCAACTGTTCGGCGCGGGCTATGTCGAGCAGGTGCTGCTGGGCCAGTCGACCGACCGCAGCATCGATCGCGGGCACGAGGCGCTGTCGGTGTGGGGCATCGTCGCGGGCGAGGAGGCGGCGCTCGTCAAGCCGGTCGCCCGCGCGCTGCTGTTGCGCGATGCCTTGCGGACCAATGCGCATGGCGGGCTGGAGTTCGGCCCCGGCGCGCGGCCGATCCTGAAGGAGGGCGCGCGGGTGATGCTGGTGCTGCCGCCCAAGCGGGTCCGCGGCAAGAAGCGTGACGCGGGCGTGGCGATCAAGCCGGCCGATAATCCGCTGTTCGAAGCGCTGCGGACCTGCCGCCGCGATCTGGCCAAGGAGGCCGGCGTGCCGCCCTATGTCATCTTCCACGATTCGGTGCTGCGCGAGATGGCGGCGCAGCGGCCGACGAGCCGATCCGCGCTGATGCACCTATCCGGCATCGGCGCGCGGAAGCTGGAGGCGTATGGCGACGCGTTTCTGGAGGTGATCCGCGCGGCGGATTAGCGGCGAGCCAAGTCCCCCGTTCGCCCTGAGCCTGTCGAAGGGCATGCTACCCCACGCGGCGTCGCGCGTGGGGACGCCTGTGCTTCGACAGGCTCAGCACGAACGGTGGTTGTGGACCGGGCGATCGCTGCACTAAAATCCTGTCGGACCGCGACCAAAACGGCTGACGCGGCTCGGTTGATCGCGTAACGGGACCGGATGGCCGATATCCGCACGATCAACGAATCCATCAGCGTCGCCCCCCAGATCTCGCCCGAGGACATGGCGGCGATCAAGGCGGCGGGCTTTGTGGGCATCGTCAACAACCGCCCCGACGAGGAGGAAGCGGGCCAGCCGGCGGGCGAGGCGATCCGTGCTGCGGCGGAGGCGGCGGGCCTGACCTATGTCGCGATCCCGATCACGCATGCCGGCTTCTCGCACCCGCAGATCGACGCGATGACGCAGGCGCTGGTCGGCGCGGACGGGCCCGTGCTCGCCTATTGCCGGTCGGGAACGCGCAGCTGCAACCTGTGGGCGCTTGCCGCCGCGAAGGCGGGTCGCAACCCCGAGCTGCTGGTCGCCCAGGCGCGCGTCGCCGGCTACGATCTGTCGGGGATGCGCCCGACGCTGGACGCGCTCGCCGGCGGGCAGTGATCCGGCCATGCGCTTCGATGAGACGGCGATCGGGATCGCGCTGATCGCGGGCCTAATGGTACTGCTGGTCGTCGGCGGCATCGTCTGGGCGGTGCGCCGTGGACGCGTCGGGCGGATCGAGTCGCCCGAAGAGGCCGCCGCGGCGGCGGACGAGTCGCTGGGCGGATTCGAGACGTTGGGCGCGGTGGTCGGCGCGGATGGCGTGGGCGCGCTGGCGGTCGATCGCGCGGGCCGCGTCGCCGTGATGCGCCGCTATGGCAAAAGGATCACGGTGTGCGAGATCGCGTGGCTCGCGCTGCGCTCGACGGTAGAGGGGATCGAGATCGACAGCGGCGACCGGCGCATGGGCCGGGTGCTGATCGCGGGCGTCGATGCGCTCGACGTGCGGCGCTTGGCGCCAGCGGATCTCAAGAAGATGATCGGCTGAAGCCGGTATCCCTCCCCCGGCGCGACCGGAGGAGGGGCAGGCGGATTACGCGGCCTGCGTTTCCAGCGCGGGATAGTCGGTGTAGCCCTCGGGGCCCTTGCTATACCAGGTCTTCGGGTCGTCCTGGTTGAGCGGCGCGCCCTGGCGCAGGCGTTCGACCAGATCGGGGTTGGCGATATATTTGCGACCGAAGGCGATCGCATCCGCAACACCCGAATCCAGGTCGGCCTGCGCACTGGCGCCGTCATAATCCTGGTTCAGCACCAGCGGCCCCTTGAAGACCTTGCGGATTTCGGGGCTGAGCTTTGGCACGTCGCTCTTGCCGAACGTGCCGTCGGGGCCCTGTTCGCGCAGTTCGAGGAAGGCGATGCCGAGCGCGTCGAGCGCCGCCGCGGCGGGGACGAAGACGCTGGCGGGATCGCTGTCATCAGCGCCCTGCGTCTCGCCATTGGGCGACAGGCGGATGCCGGTGCGGCCCGCCCCGATCGCATCGGCGACGCGTGCCACCGATTCGCGCATGAAGCGGATGCGGTTTTCCGAGCTGCCGCCATAATCGTCGTCGCGATGATTGGTGCCGTCACGCAGGAACTGGTCGATCAGATAGCCATTGGCGCCATGCAGCTGCACGCCATCGAAGCCGGCACGGATCGCGTTGCGCGCGGCCGTCGCATAATCGTCCTGTACGCGGGCGATGTCGTCGAGCGTCGCGGCGCGCGCCTCGCCATAGGGGTTCGGCTCCTTGTGATAGGGCGCACGCGTCGCCGAGGACGACAGCGGCGTCATGCCGATCACGTCGGGGCGCGACAGGCGGCCCATGTGCCAGATTTGCGCGACGATCTTGCCGCCCGCCTCATGCACCGCCGCGGTCACCGGCTTCCACGCCTCGACCTGCTCGTCGGTCCACAGGCCCGGCGCGTTGGGCCAGCCCAGCCCTTCCTGGCTGATGCCGGTGCCTTCGGTGATGATGAGGCCGGCGCTGGCGCGCTGGCGGTAATAGTCGATCATGATCTCGGTCGGCACATGGCCGTCGGTCGAGCGGCCGCGGGTCAGCGGCGACATGAGGATGCGGTTGGCGGCGTGGATATCGCCCAGCTGGATGGGGTCGAAAAGGCTCGGCATGGATGCTCCGTTAGTGGCCTGACGCGGGGAAGATAGGGCGCTACAGGGCGGCATGCATCGGCCCGACCCCACAAGAAAAACTGTGCCTGCGCCAACGGTGCCGGTTGCCGCTACGGACACCGCGCCCGCGCTGGGCTTCGTCGCGCTGATCCTGGCGAATATCGCGCTCGCATTCGGGCCGTGGTTCGTGCGGTTGGCCGATGTCGGGCCGGTGGCGGCGGGGTTCTGGCGGATCACGCTGGCGATTCCCTTCCTCGCCGCATTGTCGCTGGCGGCAGGCGCCCGGCCGGTGCGGATGCCGGGCGGGCTGTGGCTACTGATCGCCGTCGGGGGCGTCGCCTTCGCCGCCGATCTGGCGAGCTGGCACCTCGGCATCGTGCGCACGACGATGGCCAATGCGACGCTGTTCGGCAATTCGGCGATCCTGATCTATCCGCTGTACGGATTCCTGGTGGCGCGCGCCTGGCCATCGCGCGGACAGGGGATCGCGCTGCTGCTCGCGGCGGTCGGTGCCGGGCTGCTGATGGGCCGGTCGTACCAGGTCGATCCGCGCAACCTGGCGGGCGACCTTCTCTGCATCGTCGCCGGCATCCTCTACACCGTCTATTTCATCATGATGGCCAAGGTGCGCGAAACGATGCGACCGCTGCCGGCGCTGGCGCTGGCGAGCTGCGCGACGGCGCTGCCGCTGCTCGTGTTCGCGGTGTTGCTCGGCGAGCGTGTGTGGCCGGGGCATTGGAGCGCGCTGCTCGGCCTCGCCCTCGTCAGCCAGGTCTTCGGGCAGGGCTGCATGATCTATGCGCTGGGCCGCATGTCGCCGCTGATCGTCGGCATCGCGCTGCTGATCCAGCCGATCGTCGCCGGCGCGGTGGGCTGGATCGCCTATGGCGAGCGGTTGCAGGGAGCCGATTGGATCGGCGTGGCGTTGGTCGCGGTGGCGCTGGTATTGGTGCGCCGCGCCGAGGTTGCACCGGCGCGTGCGCAGGCGCAGGAGATGGCGGCATGACCCAGGATACGATCGACACCAGCGACCTGACGCTCGACGAGATTCGCGTGTCGCTCGCCCCCGGCATCGCCGCCAATGCCGCGTTCGACGGCTGGGGTGACGCCGCGCGCGATATGGCGGCCGAGGCGGCGGGGATCGACCGCGACGTTGCACGACTCGCCTTTTCCGGCGGTGCGGTCGACATGATCGATGCCTGGTTCGCGCATATCGATGCGGCGATGGCGCAGGAGCTGCCGCCCGAACGCGTTGCGACGATGAAGATTCGCGAACGCATCGCCGGGCTTGTCGAGTCGCGGCTCGACGCTTTGGCCCCCGATCGTGAGGCGCTGCGCCGCGCGCTGACCATCCTCGCCATGCCCCAGAATGTCGCGCGAGCAGCGAAGCTCGGCTGGCGCAGCGTCGATACGATGTGGCGCATGGCCGGCGATACCGCAACCGACTACAATCACTACACGAAGCGGACGATCCTACTCGGCGTCTATACCGCGACGATCACGGTGTTCCTGGACGACGACAGCGAGGGACAGGCCGACACGCGCGCGTTCCTGTCGCGGCGGATCGACGGGATCATGCGGTTCGAGAAGGCCAAGGCGGGGTTCGTCAAGCGCTACGAGCACCGGCCCAGCCTGTCGCGCTTCGTCGGGCGGCTGCGGTATCCGGTGGTGTGATCCCCGGACCTAGTCTGGGGTGACGGACTTTGTACCGGGCGGCGCGTCGCATCCCGATAGGTCGGAGACGCACCCTTTACTCGCTCCTGCGTAAATGATAATCACTCGCAGCATGGATATGTCGCGTACGCCATCCCTCGATCTCGTCTCGCTGCCCCGGCGTCAGCCGGCGACGGTGGCGGGGATCGACTGGGCGCGACTTGCTGCGCCCGAGGCGCGGCGGTTGCGCGAACTGGGTTTCGATGAGGGCGTGTCGGTCGAGGTGCTGCACCGCGCTTCGCTGGGCAGCGGCCCGATCGCCTGCCGGATCGGGCGGATGACCGTCGCGCTGCGCCGCGCGGTGGCGGGAGCCGTCCACGTCGCGCTGCCGGCCGGCGCCGAATAAGCCGACGCCGCCCGTGCATGCAGCCCCGCTGGTGGCGCTGGTCGGCAATCCCAATGCCGGCAAGAGCGCGCTGTTCAACGCGCTGACGGGCGCGCGGCAGAAGGTCGGCAATTATCCCGGCGTCACCGTGGAGCGGCATTCGGGCCGGCTAGTGCTGGACGATGGTCGCCCGGTCGAGCTGATCGACCTGCCCGGCGCCTACAGCCTCGAACCCTCCAGCCCCGACGAACGCGTGACGCGCGACGTCGTCACCGGCGCGAGCAGCCTGGAACGCCTGCCCGATGCGCTGGTGGTGGTGGTCGACGCGGCCAATCTCGACAACCATCTGCGCTTCACGTTGCAGTTGATCGCGCTCGGCCTGCCGGTGGTCGTCGCGCTCAACATGGTCGATCTCGCCGAACGTGACGGGCTGACGCTCGACGCGGCGGTGCTGGAGCGCGAGCTGGGCGTGCCGGTGATCGCGACCGTCGCGGTGCGCAAGCGCGGGCTGGACGGCCTGCGGGCGGCGCTGGGATCGATTCTGGTCGGCGGCGCGGCGACGCGCCTGCGCCCCTCGGATGGCAGCATCGACGACGATATCGTGACGCTGCAGCGCCGCGCGCGACAGATCGCCGCGGCGGCGACGGTGTCGGAGACGGCGGGGCGGCGCTGGGCGCATGCGCTCGACGCGGTGGCGCTGCACCCGGTCGCGGGTCCGCTGCTGCTGGTGACGATCCTGTTCGTGATGTTCCAGGCGGTGTTCACCTGGGCGACCGTGCCCGCCGACGCGATCGATGCGGGCTTCGGCGCGTTGCAGGATGCGATCAAGAGCGCGATGCCCGACGGCTTCGTCCGCTCGCTGCTGACCGACGGGCTGATCGCCGGCGTGGGCGCGGTGATCGTCTTCCTGCCGCAGATCCTGATCCTGTTCCTCTTCATCCTCGTGCTCGAATCGTCGGGCTATATGGTCCGCGCGGCGTTCCTCATGGACCGGTTGATGGCGACCGTCGGCCTGTCGGGGCGCGCGTTCATTCCGCTGCTGTCGAGCTTCGCCTGCGCCGTTCCCGGCATCATGGCGACGCGCGTGATCGACGACGAGAAGGACCGGTTGACGACGATCCTGATCGCGCCGCTGATGACGTGCAGCGCACGCTGGCCGGTCTACACCCTCATCATCGGCGCGATGATCCCCAACACGCCGCTGCTGCCCTTCGTGCGGTTGCAGGGCGTCGTGATGTTCGGACTGCTCATCACCGGCATCGCCGGCGCCTATGTCGCGGCGCTGATCCTGCGGCGTACCGTGACCAAGGGCGCCTCGTCGGGCTTCATGATGGAAATGCCCAAATATCAGATGCCGCGGATGCGCGACGTCGCGCTGGGGCTGTGGCAGCGCGCGGTGATCTTCCTGAAGCGCGCCGGCACGATCATCGCGGCGACGACCGTGGTGCTTTGGCTGCTGCTCAGCTTCCCCAAGCCGCCCGAGGGCAGCGGGATCAGTCCGGTCGACTATTCGGTCGCCGGCCGCATCGGCCATGGCATCGAATATGTCGTCAAGCCGATCGGCTTCAACCGCGACATCGCGCTGGCGCTGTTGCCGGCGATGGCAGCGCGTGAGGTCGCGGTGTCGGCGATCGGCACCGTCTATGCGATCGACGACAAGGACGGCAGCGGCACCGACCGCATCACCGACCAGATCCGCGGCCGCTGGACGCTGCCGACCGCGCTCGCGTTCCTGATGTGGTTCGTCTTCGCACCGCAGTGCATCAGCACGATCGCCGTGACCCGACGCGAGACGAACGGGTGGAAGTGGCCGCTGTTCATGGTTGGCTACCTTTTCGCCGCTGCTTATGTCATGGCGGGGATCACATTCTGGCTGGCAACGTTTGCCGGCCTCTAAGAGGATCCCATGGCAGGCAGCGTCAACAAGGTCATTCTGGTCGGCAACCTGGGGCGCGACCCCGAAAGCCGCAGCTTCCAGAACGGCGGCAAGGTGGTCAACCTGCGCATCGCCACGTCCGAATCGTGGAAGGACCGCAACAGCGGCGAACGCAAGGAAAAGACCGAATGGCATTCGGTCGCGATCTTCAACGAAGGCCTCGCCAACGTCGCCGAGCGATTCCTGCGCAAGGGGTCGAAGGTCTATATCGAGGGCCAGCTCCAGACCCGCAAATGGCAGGACCAGAACGGTCAGGACAAATATTCGACCGAGATCGTGCTGCAGGGCTTCAACAGCGTGCTGACCATGCTCGACGGTCCTAACGGCGGCCAGGGCGGCGGCGGTGGCGGCCGTAGCGGTGGCGGCAACGACTGGGGCGGCGGCGACGACTTCGGTGGCGGGTCGAGCGGCAGCTACGGCGGCGGCAGCCGTGGCGGTTCGTCTGGTGGTGCATCCGGCGGCGGCCGTGGTGGCTTCGGCGGCGGGCAGAGTGGTGGTCCGGGCGGCGGCTTCGCCGACGATCTCGACGACGACGTGCCGTTCTGAGCCGTCGTTCAGCGATGACACCCGTCTGTGAACCGGCGAGCGAGACGCGCCGGGCCGAAGCCCTCGCCGCGCACGACCCGCAGTCGTTGCGCGACGATGCCGCGCTCACCCGGATCACGGACTTTGCCGCGGCTCTTTGCGACGCGCCGATCGCGTTGATCAGCCTGGTCGAGGCGACGCGACAGACCTTCCTGTCGCACACCGGCGTCGACATGACGGAAACGCCGCGCGACACGTCCTTCTGTGCGCTCGCCATGATGGAACGCGGCATCACCGTGGTGCCGGACGCGACGCGCGATATGCGCTTTTCCGCCATGTCGCTGGTGACGGGCGAGGCGCACATCCGCTTCTATGCCGGCGCACCTTTGGTCGCCGACGATGGCGTGCCGCTCGGTTCGCTGTGCGTGCTCGACACCCGCCCACGGCCCGAGGGGCTGACCGCCCTGCAACGGCAAGGGCTGGAAACGCTGGCGGAGGCGGTGATGGCCCGGCTGCGCGACAGCCGCGATGCCGCCACGTGGCGCCGCACCGATCGCGACACGCGCCAACGCCTGTCCGACAGCGAGGATCGCTTCCGCACACTGGCCGACACGATGCCGCAGATGGTGTGGTCGACGCTGCCCGACGGCTTCCACGATTATTACAATGCGCGCTGGTACGAATTCACCGGCGTGCCGGACGGATCGACCGATGGCGAGGGCTGGAACGACATGTTCCATCCCGACGATCAGGCCCGCGCCTGGGAGATATGGCGCCATTCGCTCGAGACAGGCGCGCCGTATCAGATCGAATATCGCCTGCGCCATGCCGACGGCACCTATCGCTGGGTCCTGGGCCGGGCCCTGCCGATCCGCGACACGGACGGGCAGATTACGCGCTGGTTCGGCACCTGCACCGACATCCACGAACAGAAACTGGCGCTGCACGAGCGCGAATTGATCAGCCAGGAGCTGTCACACCGGATCAAGAACATCTTCTCAGTGATCTCCGGCCTGATTTCGTTCGCGGCGCGCGCACGGCCCGAGTTCGCGCCGGCCGCCGCCGATCTGCGCGACCGGATCATCGCGCTGGGGCGGGCCCATGATTTCGTGCGACCGCACAGCCCCAATTCGCGGCCCGCGATGCAGCAGAATTCGCTGCACGGCCTGCTCAGCGAGTTGTTCGAACCCTATCGGCGTGGGGACTATCAGCCGATCACGGTCAGCGGCGATGCGGTCACGATCGACGATCGCTCGGCCACCCCGCTCGCGCTACTGTTCCACGAGCTCGCCACCAACGCGATGAAATATGGCGCCCTGTCGAGCGAGGACGGTGCCGTCGACGTCACCGTCGCGCGCGACGACGCGGACGTGGTGCTGTGCTGGAGCGAACGCGGCGGTCCCTCAGTCGCCGCGCCGGATGGGCCGCACGGTTTCGGCAGCCAGCTGATCGAACTGTCCGCCGTGCGACAGCTGGGCGGGGTGGTGACGCGCGAATGGAAGGCGGAAGGACTGGTCGTAACGGTCCGCGTGCCGATCGCGACGCTGAACCGCGCCTAGGCCTGACGGCTCGAATCGAGCAAAACGATATCGTCGTTGGCGGCGGGTGACCGCCCCTCCGCCGCGAGAGCCGCCGCAGCGAGGATCGCCGATTCACTGAACGGTTTGCGGATGTAACCCAGCGCGCAGTCGCGCCCGCAATCGATCTGTGCCGGATTCGCAGTGACGAAGACGACCTTCACGCCATAATCGCGCGCGATCTGCTCCGCGATACGCGGGCCGGTCGGCCCATCGCGCAGGTTGACGTCGACGAAGGCGAAGCCGCAACCCGGTGCCGCCTGCAACGCACTTTCCGCATCCGCGGCGATGCCGGCGACCTGATAGCCGCCATCGACCAGGATACGCTCCAAGTCGAGGGCGACAAAAATCTCATCCTCGACGATTAGTGCGGTTTTGGTCATCATCCATCCTGGCTTGGAGCCGAGAAACCGCTTTCACATAGGTTTGTTCCGAACCGTCCAGGTTTATGTCCGATACGGACGTGCGCCGTCAATGCCGCAACAGAAAAACTGCATGCTGTGCCAGCAGGTTGGCCGCTGCCGAACTGCGTTGCCGGTCGCCCGACAGAAACCATGCCCCCTCCACGGTCACGCCACGCGCTTTCAGGAAGGCGCGGAAGTCGTCGATCGTGACGTGATGGATGTTGGGGGTGTCATACCATTGTTCGGGCAATTGCCGCGTCACCGGCATCCGCCCACCCCACAGCAGCGACAGGCGGATGCGCCATTGCGCGAAATTGGGGAAGCTGACGAACGCCCGCCGGCCGATGCGAAGCAGATGATCGAGCACGACATCGGGCGCCCGCGCGGTCTGCAGCGTCTGGCTGAGGATCGCATAGTCGAAGCTGCGATCGGGATAGGCGGCGAGATCGATATCGGCGTCGCCCTGGATCACCGACAGCCCGCGCCCCACCGCCGCCGCGACATTGCCCGCGTCGAGCTCCAGCCCGCGCGCGTCGCAGCCCCGCTGATCGCGCAGCGCCGCCATCAGCGCGCCGTCGCCGCAGCCGATGTCGAGCACGCGCGATCCCTGCGCGACATGGCCGGCGATGACGGCGAGGTCGGGGCGCAGCGTCATGACGCCGTCTTCAACAGCGCGGCGGCCGCGGGCGACAGACGCTCCATGAAGCGATCGGGGCGGAGCAGCGCGTGGAAGCCGAGCGCTTCGTACACGCCATGCGCGTCGGCGGTGACGAGGCCGATGCGGCGGATGCCGGCAAAGGCGGGATGGTCGACGAACCAGCCGACCATGCGCCGGCCCAGTCCCTTCCCGCGGGCCGCTTCGTCGATCCAGACGTCGGCGATCCAGGCGAAGGTCGCGTGATCGGTGATCGCACGGGCAAAACCGATCTGCTCGCCGCCAGCGTAAGCGCCCAGGCAGTGCGAGCCGGCGATGGCGCGTTCCACCAACGCCCGGTCGATCCCCGGCGACCAGTAGCTCGACGCGAGCCAGCCATGGATGCGCGCGATATCGAGCCGGTCCTTGTCGTCGTCGAGGTCGATCCCAAGGTCCATCATCGCCCGCCTTTCAGGAAACCGTCGATCACGCGGTTCATCTCCGGCGCGTCGAGCAGGAAGGCGTCGTGGCCATAGGGGCTGGACAGCTCGACAAAGCTGACCGGTGCGCCGGCAGCGTTGAGCGCGGCGACGATGTTGCGCGATTCCTGCGTCGGATACAGCCAGTCGGTGTCGAAGCTGACGAGGCAGAAGCGCGTCGCCGGCCCTCGGAAGGCGTTGGCGAGCAGGCCGCCATGTTCCTCGGCCAAATCAAAATAGTCGAGCGCGCGGGTGATGTAGAGGTAGCTGTTGGCGTCGAACCGATCGACGAAGGCGAGGCCCTGGTGGCGCAGATAGCTTTCGACTTGGAAATCGGCGTCGAAGCCGAAGCTCTTGGCACCGTCCTGCTTGCCGGGGCGGGCTTGCAGCCGGCGGCCGAACTTTTCGGTGAGGCCGGCTTCGGACAGATAGGTGATGTGCGCGGCCATGCGCGCGACGGCGAGGCCGGCGGCGGGGGGATCGCCATCGTAATAGTCGCCGCCGCGCCATTTGGGATCGGCCATGATCGCCTGGCGGCCGACTTCGTGGAAGGCGATATTCTGCGCGGAGTGGCGCGCGGTCGAGGCGATGACGACCGCCGCGGCAACGCGATCCGGGAAGGTCGCCGCCCAGCTGAGCGCCTGCATGCCCCCCATCGAGCCGCCGACCACCGCCTTCAGTCGGGCGACGCCGAGATGGTCGAGCAGCATGGCCTGCGCACGGACCATGTCGCGGATAGTGATGACCGGGAAGGCCATGCCCCAGGGGCGCCCCGTCGCGGGATTGATGCTCGCCGGGCCGGACGATCCCATGCAGCTGCCGATGACGTTCGAGCAGATGACGAAGTCGCGCGCCGGGTCGATCGGCTTGCCGGGACCGACGAGGCGCGTCCACCAGCCAGGCTTGCCGGTGCGCGGGTGGGTGGAGGCGACGTGCTGATCGCCGGTCAATGCGTGGCAGATCAGGATCGCATTGCCGCCATCGGCGTCGAGCGTGCCATAGGTTTCGTAGGCGATCTCGACCGGCGACAGCAACGTGCCGCCATCGAGGCGCAGTGGCCCCGGCAGCGTCGCCTGTCGCCCGCAGCCGAACCGCATATCCTCGCTCATGGGCGCATCGCTACGGCGGGGCGCGCGTGGAAGCAAGTTGTCAACGTCGGCGCCGCCCCGCTAAGGCTCGCGGCCATGTCGGACACCACAACCGCCCCCGCCCCGAAGCCCTGGATCTTGGGCATCGCCCCCTACATCCCCGGTCGCGCCACCAGTGAGGACGGCCGCAAGGTCGTCAAGCTGTCGTCGAACGAGAATCCGTTCGGTACGCCCGAGGGCGCGCGGGCGGCGTATCGCGACGCGGCGGGGCATCTGGAGCGCTATCCCGACGCCGCCGCGGTCGACCTGCGCGGCGCGCTTGCCAGCCATTACGGCGTCGAGGCGGAGCGACTGATCTATGGCACTGGATCGGACGAGGTGTTGCACCTGGCCGCCGGCACCTTCGCCGGGCCGGGCGACGAGATCATCCACGTCCGCTACGGCTTTGCGGTGTATGAGATCGCGACGCGGCGCGTCGGCGCGACGCCGGTGATCGTCGCCGATCGCGACTATGCGACCGATGTCGATGCGATCCTGGCCGCGGTGACGGACAAGACCAAGGTCGTGTTCGTCGCCAACCCCAACAATCCGACCGGCACCTATTCCACCCGCGAGGAGATCGCGCGGCTCCACGCCGGGCTGCCCAAGTCGGTGCTGCTGGTACTCGACCAGGCCTATACCGAATATCTGGAGCCCGAGGACGACGACGGCGGGTTGGAGCTGGCACGTACGCAGTCCAACGTGCTGGTGACGCGCACCTTCTCCAAGATTTTCGGTCTCGCGTCCGAGCGGGTGGGCTGGGGCTATGCGTCGGCGGAGATCATCAATGCGATGCACCGCATCCGCGCGCCCTTCGCGTTCAGCATCGGGGCGCAGGCCGCCGCGACCGCGGCGCTGAACGATGCCGCCTTCGTCGCGCACAGCCACGACCACAATCGCCAGTGGCGCGGGTGGTTCAGCGAACAGGTCGACGCGCTGCCGGGCCTGCGCGCGGTGCCGAGCAAGGCCAATTTCGTGCTCGTGCTGTTCGAGGGCGGCCTATCCGCCGAGGACGCGTACAAGGCGCTGATGGCGGCGGGCTATGCGACGCGCTGGCTGCCCGGCCAGGGGCTGCCCCATGGCCTGCGCATCACGATCGGCACCGAAGAGGAAATGCGCGCGGTGGTGGACGTGCTGCGCGCCGAGGTGGAAAAGGCGGGCTGATGCTGCCCTTCGCGCGCGTCACGATCATCGGGCTGGGGCTGATCGGCTCGTCGGTGGCGCGCGCGGTGCGGGCCACGATGCCGACGGTGCGGATCACCGGTTACGACGCCTCGCCCGAGGTGCGCAGTATCGCGGAGCGGATCGAGCTCGCCGACGATATCGCTGACACGGCAGGCGCGGCGGTGATCGATGCCGACCTCGTGATGCTGTGCGTGCCGGTCGGCGCGATGGGTGCGGTAGCGGCGGAGTTCGCGGACGACCTGCCCGCCGATGCGATCGTCAGCGATGTCGGCGGATCGAAGGAAAGCGTGCTCGCCGCGCTGCGGGCCGTGCTGCCGCATGCGACGATCGTGCCGGGGCATCCGGTCGCCGGCACCGAGCATAGCGGGCCCGAGGCGGGCTTTGCGACGCTGTTCCGCGGGCGCTGGTGCATTCTGACCCCCGAAGAGGGCACGCCCGAGGCGCCGACGCTGCGGCTGCGCGCGTTCTGGGAGGCGCTCGGCGCGCAGGTTGAGGTGATGACGCCCAAGCATCACGACCTGGTGCTGGCGGTGACCAGCCATGTGCCGCACCTCATCGCCTATTCGATCGTCGGCACCGCGAGCGACCTGGAAGAGGTGACGCAGAGCGAGGTCATCAAATTTTCGGCGGGCGGCTTTCGCGACTTCACCCGCATCGCCGCGTCCGACCCGACGATGTGGCGCGACGTGTTCCTGAACAATCGCGAGGCGGTGCTGGAAATCCTGCAGCGGCTGACCGAGGACGTGACGATGCTGCAACGCGCGATCCGCTGGGGCGACGGCGACCAGTTGTTCGACCTGTTCACCCGGACGCGCGCGATCCGCCGGTCGATCATCGAACAGGGGCAGGATGACGCCAAGCCGGACTTCGGACGGAGCCACTGAGCGTTCCGTTCACGGCAACGTGGACACATGGACACCTGAACAGAAACGATCGAGGCCTATCGTTTCGGTTTCTGTCGGGATGGGACAGAGCTATCGTCCGTCATTGCGAGCGTAGCGAAGCAATGACGAGTTGGGGGATGTAGCCGGCAACCCGATCCTAAACGTCCAGCACGTTGATCGCCGTGTGGACCCGCGCCTCGATCTCGTCGCGGGGCAGGCCGGCAGGGATGACATCGCCGATGCGGATCGTCACCACGCCCGGGCGCTTGGGCCCATGCCGGGGCCAGACGCGGCCCGTGTCGAGCGCGATCGGCACGCACGGCATGCCGAGCGCCCGATAGAGGCCGGCGAAACCCGATTGCAGCGGCGGCCGCTCACCCGGCGCGACGCGCGTGCCCTCCGGATAGATCAGGATCGAGCGGCCTTCCGCCTTCAGCGCCTTGGCATCGCGCATCATCGATCGCAGCGCGCTCGCCGACGCCTCGCGATCGGCGACGATGCCGCCATATTGCAACGCCGCCCAGCCCCAGAAGGGGATGCGGCTGAGTTCGCGCTTGATGACCATCGCCGGGCCGCCGAGCAGCAATTGCAGCTCCAGCGTTTCGAACATCGCCTGATGCTTGGCGGCGTAGAAGACGGGCCCTGCCGGGCGCTGCCCCTCCACGACGACGCGGATGCCCATGATGCTACGGTAGAGCAGCCGGTGCATCCGCGCCCAGAGATGCGCGTGCCGCATCACCGCGCGCCGGCCGAACAGCGCAGAGATGGGCACCGCGAGCACGATCGGCACCGACAGGCCGTAGAAGAACAGCGAAAACAGCAACGTGCGCAGGCGGTTCATGCCCCGATCCCCAGCCACAGCGCGACGCGGCGCAGCAGCAGCTTGTTATATTCGTTGACGAGCGTGCCGAGCCGCGGCGTGCTGGGCACGCCATCCCCCATCACGATGACGCCCGGCCCCAGCACCGCCGCCAGCTCCATCCGCGCGCGCGGCACGTGCCAGTCGGAGGTGACGAGGCGGACGGTGCGATAGCCATGGGTCTTTACCCAAGCCGCTGTTTCCTCGGCGTTCGAACGCGTGTCGACGGCGTCGGCGCCCAGATCGATGCAGCAGGCAAAAAGCTTCGGCGAGGTGTGATAGGTCCGGGCGAGATCGATCGGCCGCACGCCGGGCGCGACGCCGGTGACGAGCATCCGCCGCGCCTGCCTGGCCTGCAGCAGCGCGATGCCGCGATCGATCCGCCCCGCGCCGCCGGTCGGCACGACGATCGCATCGGTGGTGTTGCCGGTGAGCGGCGGCGGCAGCAGCAGCATGAAGGCGGCAAAGCCCAGGCACCAGCCGAGCGCGGCGAATCCCATCAGCCGGACGATCATAGCAGGCGCGCCGTCACAGGATGCGCCTCAGCGCGGCTACGATCGTCACCCGCGCGATGACGGTCGCGAGCAGGACGAAGCCGATCGGCAGCAGGACCAGCAGCGCCCAGTCGCTGACAGTCAGCGTGATGCCGCTAAGCAATTGCGATCCCAGCGCCGCGACGCGCGTGGCGAGGAACAGCAGCATGGCGAGCGCAGCGACGCTGCCCGCCACCCCGCCGATCGCCGCATCGAGCGCGAGACGGCGCTGGAACAGCCGCGCGACCTGCACGTCGGTGGCGCCGAGCATGTGCATCACCTCGATCGTCGCGCGATGCGTCTCCAGCCCTGCGCGGGCCGCGAGGACGACGACCGCGCCGGTCGCCGCCAGCATCAGCGCCACGAGGCCGAGCGCGAGCCAGGTCAGCGTGTCGAGGAAGCTGCCGACCGGCGACATCCAGCGCTGGTGCCGGTCTATCCGCGCCGTCGCGCTGATATCGTGGACCGCCGCGACGATTCGGCCGGCATCGGCGCCGTCGGCGAGGTCGACATCGATCATCGCGGGCACGGGCAGGTCGGGATCGGCGTCGCTGCGCCCCAGCCACGGTTCGAGCAGGCGCATCAGCTCGGCGCGCGGCACCGGCGTCGCGCGGCGCACGTCGGGCAGCGCGCGCAGCACGGCGAGGATGCGCGCGGCGACCGCATCGCGCGCGACCGGGCTGCCATCGACCACCTGCACCGTCAGCCGCCCGGCGAGCTGGCGTTCGAGCGCCGTCGCCGACTGGCGCGTGCCGAGGCCGAGCGCGGCGGCAAGCAGGGTGAGGAACAGCATGATCGCCATCACCCCCGTCATCGCGCGAAAGCCGCCCGCTTCGTCGAGCACGCGGCGGTCGGCGCGGTTGGTGCCGCCCGCGCTCATGCCAGCCCCTTCAGCGTCGGTGGGTAGCGGAGCGAGCCGGTGGGATCGAGCAATTGCCCCTTGTCGAGCCGCATCATCTGCGCGCCCGCGACGCGGCTGAGCAGGTGCAGATCGTGCGTGGCGACGACGACGGTGGTGCCCAGTTTGTTGAGCGATTCGAACAGATGGATCAGGCGATCGGCCATGTCCGGGTCGACGTTGCCGGTCGGCTCGTCCGCCACCAGCACTTCGGGGCGGCCGATCACCGCGCGGGCGATGGCGACGCGCTGCTGCTCGCCGCCCGACAGCGTCGCCGGCCGCGCACCGGCGCGGTCGGCCAACCCGACCCAGGCGAGCATTTCGCGTACCGGCTGCTCGATATCCGATTCTTCCACCCCGGCGACGCGCAGGGGCAGCGCGATATTGTCCCAGGCGGACAGGTGCGGGACCAGCCGGAAATCCTGGAAGACGACGCCGATGCGGCGGCGAAATCCGGGCAGGCGCGCGCGCGGCATCGTCACCGCATCCTCGCCGAACAGGCGGATGATGCCGCGGCTGGGGCGCTGCGCCAGATACAGGAGCTTCAGCAGCGAGGTCTTGCCGGCGCCGCTCGCCCCGGTCAGGAAATAGAAGGCGCCGCTGGTCAGCGTGAAGCTGATGTCGGACAGTGTTTCCTGCCCGGTGCCGTACCGCAGCCCAACATTTTCGAACTGCACGATATTTGCCATGCGCCTGGCCGCAACCGCTCCATCTAGGTGCCAAGGGCCGTCAGCGGCCGTGTTCGATCAAGCCTTCGCATGGCGACGCCGCGGCTTCAAGCTTGCCACGCAGGCGGCGCACGTGCTTACAATCGCCGCCATCCCGCGGAGGTCTCTTCCCCGCACGGCCATCTGTCGTAAAGCGTCGCGCATGATCCTCGAATGTCCCGAATGCAGCACCCGCTATCTGGTGCCCGACAGCGCGATCGGGGTGGAGGGCCGCACCGTACGCTGCGCCAATTGCCGGCACAGCTGGTTCCAGGAACCGCCGGTGCCCGAAGAGGAAGCGCTTGCCGCGCCTCCTCCTCCCCCTCCCCCGCCGCCGCCCGTCATGGCGGACCAGCCGCGCTTCGACCTGCCCGATGCGCCCGAGGAGGAGGCGCCGCCGCCGTTCCTGGAGCCTGCGGTGCTGCCGGGTGCGCGCGTCGCCGCGCCCGAGCCCGTCGTTGCCGCGCCGGACTATGACGCCTTCGCGCATCGCCCGCCGTTCCGGCCGCGCCGCAACGCGCTGCGCCGCTGGACGGTGATCGCGGTGTTGGTCGGACTGTTGCTGATCGCTGGGATCGGCGCGATCCTGTTCGTCGGTGCGCCGGGGCTGCTTGCGCGCGTCGGCCTGCCGGTCGGCACCGACGAATCGCCGCTGCGGCTGAAGGACAATCCGATCGAGCGGCGCGAGCTGGAAAACGGATCGGAACTGTTCGCGGTCAGCGGGCAGATCACCAATCCGTCGTCCGAAAAACAGCGCGTGCCGGATATCCGCGCCGAGCTGCGCGATGCCCAGGGCCGCATCGTCTACAGCTGGACGATCAACCCGCAGCAGCGGACGCTGAACCCGGGTGCGTCGATCGACTTCAATTCGGCCAAGCTGGACGTGCCGTCGAATTCTAAGCGGCTGGAGCTCAGCTTTGCCGGCGAAGCCGCCAACCCATAAGCGCGAACCGGCCGCCGTGCAGCACCGCGGCGGCCACCATGCCGAGGCCCGACGCCCAGACCAGCGCCATCGGCCCCATCCCCTGATGCACCAGCCACCAGCCCAAGCCGCCTGACACGATGAAATAGGCGAGGATGCTGTTGACCCCCGCCACCACCTGATCGCCAAGGCTGCGCAAGGCGTACATCAGTACGACCTGGATGCCATCGAAGACGATGAACGGCGCCCACACCGCCAGCATCGCGGTGCCGAGGACATGGACCGGCGCCGTCGCCGGGAACAGCGCGACGATTCCCGGCGCGGTCGCCCGTAAGATCAGCATCAGCAGGCCGAGCGCACCGATCGCCAGCCCGACCGCGATCAGCGTGCGAGGGATGGCGGCGGCCGGCTGCCCCTCCCCCACCGCATTGCCCGCACGCACCCCCGCCGCCGATCCCAGTCCGATCGCGATGGCGAAGGTGACGTTGTGGATCGAAAAGACGATCTGAAAGGCATGGGCGGCGACGTCGCCCAATTGCGTCGATAGCGCGATGAGGATCGAAAAGCCGGCAAGCTCCAGCCCCGAGGCGATCGCCGGGACGAGGCCGAAGGCGGCGAGCGCCACGACGCCGCGCGGCACGCTGGCCCAGGCGGCACGGTCTGTGCGCCGCACCTCACGCTCCTGGGCGCGCGGCAGGGTGAGCGCGCTCGCCACCATGCCGGCGGCACCCAGCAGCGAGGCGATGCTGGTCGCGAACGCCGCCCCCACCGCCCCCAATGCCGGCAGGCCGAGATGCCCCGCGGACAGCGCCCAGGCGAGCACCGCGTTGACCGGCAACACCGACAGATTGACCGCGGCGACGCGCCCGGGGCGGCTGACGCCTTCGAGGAAGAAGGCGGCGGCGACGTTCACTAGCTGGAACGGAAAGGCGACGGCAAAGGCGCGGACGACGCGCGCGCTCTCGTCGATCCGGTCCGCCGCAACGCCGACCAGCGCGAGCAGGGGTTCGGCGGCGACCAGGAACAAGCCGCCGATCGCGACGCCGAGCAGCAGTCCCAGCACGAGGCCCTCACGCAGCACGCCGCCGGTGCGCGGCAGATCGCCCGCGCCGTCGGCCCGCGACGCCATGACCAACACGCCCGACAGCCAGGAGAGCCCGGCGACGATGCCGACGAAGCCCAGCGCGCGGCTGGCACCCAGCGCCGCCACCTCTTCGGTGGCGACGAGACCGACGACCATCACGTCGGTCACCTGCAGCAGCGTCCAGTTGAGGCTGGTCAGCACCACCGGCCAGGCGAGCGCCAGCAGGCGCCGGGTTTCACCATGGATCGAAAGAGCTTGGCGGACCGTCATGGCCCCGCGCTACCGGAGTGGGCAGGCCGCGAAAACGAAAAAGGGGCGCTTGCGGAGCATGAAACGCTTTGCTAGGGGCCTGCGCCTGCCAGATGCCGGCTCCGCCCGGTATTCTCATCACGTGCGGCCGTGGCGGAATTGGTAGACGCGCAACGTTGAGGTCGTTGTGGGCGAAAGCCCGTGGAAGTTCGAGTCTTCTCGGCCGCACCACTCTTCAAAGAAATCGCAGAACGCTCGTCGGTCAGGCGGCGCCCAGCCGGCGCAGATAGGCGCGGACCGCGGTCTGGCCGGTATCGCTGAGCGAGACCTCCATGCGCCGCCGGTCGTGCGGATCGATGACGCGATCGACCAGCTTCAGCTTGTGCAGATGATCGATCCAGCGCTGCGACGTGGTGACCGGCGTATGCGCGGTGCCGACCAGCGCCTTGACGTTCAGCGTCCGCCGCTCCTCATGCGCGACGAACAGCGCGAGCAGCATGTCCCACGCGGGCTCGTGGAACAATTCGGCCGGAAAGTGATCGAAACGCGCCATGCGCTGCGCCAGCAATTGCTTGGCGAGCTCGCGCGCATCGGGTGCCGCCGCCGCCTCGTCGCGGTTCGGCCGGTCGTGCGTTTCGTCGCCGGTATCGCCATACGCGAGCCGATCCGCGCGCGCGCCAAATTCACTGGCGATGGCCGACAATTGTGCCGTCAGGTCCTTGACCAGCCCGGCAATGGATTCCCCCGCCATCCGGCGCCCCCCAATGCGTTAATTGTCGAACGGAAATCTAGGCGACATCCATCGGGAAACACAAGAAATTCTCGGAGAATTCCATTACCCCCGATGCGACCGAAACGCACCAATCGCCATTTTATCGTGAGGCATGCATCCATTTCGGCGGCGACGCGTTCTTGCCTGTCGTTCGCCGTTTCGGCGGACGTGTGAAGGACCCCGGTGCCGCTCCCCCCTTACGCCTGCCTGCGCGCCATCGGTACGGCCGTGCCCGCGAACGATATCCACAATGCCTTCATCGGCTGGGCCAAGGCCCAGGTCGAGCCGCGCCATGCCGCGCTGTTCGATCGCATGGCCGCGCGCGCCGGTATCACGCATCGTTGGTCGGTCCTGCCGGGGAGCGCTGGGCACAGCCCGGTCGATGCGGGCGGCTTCTATGCGGACGCGCTGCCCGGTACGGCGGCGCGGATGGCGGTGTATGCCGAGGCTGCACCGGCGCTGGCCCTCGCCGCGATCGACGATCTGGCGACGCGCGTGGAGCTGGACGGCATCACCCATCTGGTCGTCGCGAGCTGCACCGGCTTCGTCGCGCCGGGGATCGACCAGATCATCGCCGCGCGGCTGGGCCTGCCGACCGCGGAGCGGCTGCTGATCGGATTCATGGGCTGCTATGCCGCAGTGGTCGCGTTGCGCACCGCGCGGCATATCGTCCGGTCCGACCCCGACGCCCGCGTGCTGGTGGTGACGGTGGAGCTGTCGACGCTGCATCTGCAGGCGACGCACGAGATCGAGCCGCTGCTCGCCATGCTGCAATTCGGCGATGGTGCCGCCGCGGCGCTGGTGACGGGCGCCGATGCGGAGACGCAGGGGCTGATGCTGGAGGCGCCCTTTGCCGCGACGCTGCCCGACAGCGAGGCGCTGATCCGCTGGAATATCACCGACACGGGCTTTGCGATGCACCTCGACGGGGCGGTGCCGGGACGCATCGCCGCCGCGCTGCACGATCCCGCGCTGGTCGCGACGCTGACCGACGGGGCGCCGGCGCAGGACCTGTTCTGGGCGGTGCATGCCGGCGGACGATCGATCCTGGATGCCGTGCAGGGCGCGCTGGCGCTCGACGGCACCGCGCTGGCGGCGTCGCGCGCGGTGCTGAGCGACAATGGCAACATGTCGTCGGCGACGCTGATGTTCGTGCTGGCCCGCCTGCTCGCCGCCCCGCCCGCGGTGGACCAGGGTGTCGCGCTTGCCTTCGGTCCCGGGCTTGCCGCCGAAGGATTGCGGCTGCGGTTCGTGGCATGACGCTCGCCACCCGTGCCCAGGCGGACGAACTGATGGACGCGGACGATCTGCCCGCGGACGTCTATGCCGCGGTGGTCGCCGACCTGGCGCGCGTCAACGTCGTGACGATGGCGGCGCGACCGACGCTGCGCTTCCTGGCGCGTGCCGCGCGCGGCGCCGATCGGCTGCGCATCCTCGACGTCGGGTTCGGCGATGGCGACATGCTGCGGCGGATCGCGCTCTGGGCGGCGAAGCGGCGGCTGCCGGTCGAGCTGGTCGGCGTCGACCTCAACCCGCGCAGCGAGGCGGCGGCGCGCGCGCATACCCCGCCCGAGCTGCCGATCCGCTGGATCACCGGCGATTATGCCGATCTGGCGGGCGGCGGATGGGACGTGATCCTGTCGAGCCTGGTCGCGCACCATATGACGCACGATCAGCTGATCGCCTTCCTGCGCTTCATGGAGACCGAAGCCAGGCGTGGCTGGCTGGTCAACGACCTGCATCGGCACGGTTTCGCGCATGCGGGCTTCCCACTGCTGGCGCGGATCGCGCGCTGGCATCCGATCGTGCGGCATGACGGCACGCTGTCGATCGCGCGCTCCTATCGCCCAGCCGAATGGCCGCCCCTGCTCGCAGAGGCGGGTATCTCACATGCGCGGGTGTTCCGCGCCTTCCCCTTCCGGCTATGCGTCGAACGGCTGCGCTGATCGTCGGCGGCGGGCCGGCCGGATCGGCCGCGGCGATCCGCCTGGCGCGTGGTGGCGTGACGCCGCTGCTGCTCGAGCGGCATGCGGCCGCGGATGCGCTGTGCGGCGGCTTCGTCAGCTGGCGGACGCTCGATCGGCTGAAGGATCTGGGTATCGACGCCGATGCGCTCAACCGCGATCGGCTGACCGAGGTGGTGCTATTCGCGGGCCAGCGCGTGCGGACCGCACGCCTGCCCCGCCCCGCCGTCGGCGTGTCGCGGCGGCGGCTCGATACTTTGCTCCGCGAACAGGCGCAGGCGAGCGGCGCGGGGCTCGAAACCGGCGTCACGGTGCGCCGGGTAGAGGGCGATGCGGTGTGGCTGGACGACGGCTGCCCGCTGCGCGGCGACGCGCTGTTCCTTGCCACGGGCAAGCACGACCTGCGCGGCCTTGCCCGGCCGGCGGAGGCGCGCGGCACGGACCCGACGTTGGGCGTGCGCGTGCGGCTGGGCCCGGCACCCTCGCTGGAGCAGGCGTTGCGCGGGCGGATCGAGCTGCACCTGTTCGACCGCGGCTATGCCGGCATCGCCTTGCAGGAGGATGGCAGCGCCAATCTGTGCATGGCGGTCCACCGATCACGCCTGCACGAGGCGGGCAGCCTGCCCGCGCTGCTGGACGCCTTGGGCGCGGCGCATCCGCGGCTGGGCGAGCGGCTCGCCTATCGCGCGTCGGATGCGCCGATCGATGCGATCGCCAACGTGCCCTATGGCTGGCGCGAGCGCGGCGGCGCGGCGGGGCTGTTCCGGCTGGGCGACCAGGCGGGGGTCATCCCCAGCCTGGCCGGCGAAGGCATGGGCATCGCGCTGGCGAGCGGGATCAGCGCCGCGGACGCGTGCCTGCGCGACGGTCCTGCCGGATCGGCGGCGTGGCAGGCACGGTTCGCGCGGCAGCTGATCCGGCCGATGGCGGTCGCAGGCGCGATCCGGACGCTGGCGGAGCGGCGCTGGGCCGCGCTGGGCGTTGCATTGGCGCCGCCCGGGCTCATCGGACTGATCGCCAGCGCGACGCGGGTGGCGGGCTGAGCCGCCACCGGTCGCAGCGTCCGCGCAAATCGGCGCGGCCCGATGCGCACGTGCTTGTGACCCGCCCCGGAAGCGCGTAATCGCGGGCCCCTCCATGGCTCGTGCGCGCACCTCCCGCTCCGCTCCCGCCCCCCGCTCTCGTTGGCGTCGGCGGATCGTCGTTACCCTCCAGATTCTGATCGGTCTCGGCATCCTCGCCTTCGGCGCGCTGGTGATCGCGGTCTATGTCGCGCGCTCGCAGCTGCCGAGCTTCGACGAGCTGAAAAGCTCGCCCAACGGCCAGATGATCCGCGTCCATGCCGCCGACGGCAGCATCATCGCCTCATTGGGCCCAAGCTACGGCGAATGGCTGCCCTATGCGCAGATCCCCAGGATCATGCGGCAGGCGACCGTTGCGGTCGAGGATCGCCGGTTCCGCGGCCATCCGGGCGTCGACCCGATCGGCATTGCGCGGTCGGTGCAGGTCCGCTTCGAACGCGGGCGCTGGGTGCAGGGCGGATCGACGATCACGCAGCAGCTGGCGCGCAACGTCTTCCTGAACAACCAGAAGAAGTTCGGCCGCAAATTCCGCGAATGGATCCTGGCGCTCGCGCTGGAACGCAAGTTCAGCAAGGACGAGATCCTCGAGCTGTACCTCAACAAGATGTACTACGGCGGCGGCACCTATGGCATCGACGCCGCGAGCCGGAAGTTCTTCGGCCATGGCGCGAATCACCTGAGCATCGGCGAGGCCGCGGTGATCGCCGGGCTGGTGAAGGCGCCGTCCAACTATTCGCCGACCGCCGATGCCGAGGCGGCGCGCGGCCGCGCCGGGGTGGTGCTGCAACAGATGGTGCGCGCAGGCGACATCACCGAGGCGCAGGCGCAGGCGGCGGACGTCGCCGACCTGAAGCTGACGCCCGAACGCCAGCAGAACAGCGCGCGCTACTTCACCGACTGGGCGCTGCCGCAGCTCGATACGCTGATCGACGAGACCAGCGCGCCGCTAGAGGTGTGGACGACGCTGGACCCCGCGATGCAGCGCGAGGCGGATGCGGCGATTCGCGCCAATGCGCCGAACGGCGTGCAGGGTGCGCTCGTCAGCCTGGATCGCGACGGCGGCGTGCGCGCGATGGTCGGCGGCAAAGATTACGTCACCTCGATCTACAACCGCGCGACGCAGGCGGTGCGCCAGCCGGGATCGGCGTTCAAGCTGTTCGTTTATCTCGCCGCGCTGGAGGCCGGGCATAAGCCCGAGGATACGATCGTCGATGAACCGGTGACGATCGACGGCTGGAGCCCGCGCAACGATTCGCGCCGCAATTCGGGGCCGGTCAGTCTGCGTACCGCCTTCGCCTATTCGCTCAATACGGTGGCGGCGAAGCTGGGGCAGGAAGTCGGCTTTTCCACCATCGCCGCGATGGCGCGCCGCTTCGGCATCACGACGCCGATCAACACGCATCCCGCGATGGTGCTGGGCACCAGCGACGTGCGGCTGATCGACATGACGAGCGCCTTCGCCAGCGTCGCCAACAAGGGCGTCGCGGTGACGCCGTACGGCATCACGCGCGTCACCGCGAACGGCCAGACGATCTATAGCCACGAGGTGGATCGCAGCCGCGTGCTCGTCGCGCCCTATGTCGCGGCCGAGATGATCGACCTGTTGCAGACCGCGGTGAACACCGGCACCGGCCGCGCCGCGCAGATCGGTCGGCCTGTCGCGGGCAAGACCGGCACCACCACCTCGCTGAAGGACGGCTGGTTCCTGGGCTTCTCGAGCGGTCTTACTACCGGCGTGTGGATGGGCCGCGACGACGCCAAGCCCGTCGCCGGGCTGCACGGCGGCACCGCGCCGGCCAAGGCATGGGCGGCGTTCATGAAGCCCGCCACCGCCAACCGGCCGATCGAGCAGTTCGATACGCAGGTGACGCTGCCCGACTGGCAGCTGGAGCCGGATGAGGAGGCCTATTACGGCCAACCCGACGATGGCTCTGCGGGCGCGCCGATGGTCGATCCGGACGGCAATCCGCTGCCCCAGGCGCCGCGCGAGACCGATCCGCAGGCGCAGGGCGAACCGGCGGACGGCGGCGCGCCCGACACGCCGCCGCAGCAGCAGCTGAACGACCTGATCGACCGCGTCACCGGCCGCGATGCGCCGTCGCGAGATCCGGCGCCGCGTGATGGCGTGCGGGACGGGCAGCGTGCGCCCTCCGCCACCGCTCCGTCGCGGCAGGGCCCGCCGCCGCGTGATGGCTATCTGCCGCCGCGCGCGCCGCTACAGCGCCCGGTTCAGGACGATCGCCCGACCCAGTGAAGCCCCGCGCCGTGCGTGCGCAGCCAGGCGCGCGCCGGCGTCGGATCGCCGTCGTACAGCTGCGCGACGAGCGCGTGGAAAGCGGGGCTGTGGTTCATGTGGACGCGGTGCGCGACCTCATGCGCCACCGTCGCGCGGCGTACCCAAGCGGGAGCGAGGATCAGCCGCCAGCTGTAGCGGATGACGCCGTCGACGGCGCAGCTGCCCCAGCGCCCGCGCGCATCGCCGATCGCGACCTTCGTCACGCTCACGTCGGCTTTGTCCGCATAATAGGCCGTGTCGTCGGCCAATTGGTCGAGCGCGGTGCGCTTCAGCCACGTCTCGACGCGGCGCGGCAGCGTGTCGAGCGGGCCGGATAGCGACAGCGTGTCGCCCACCACCTCGACCCGGCGACGGCTACCCGGCTGCCAGTCGATGGTCAGCGACCGGTCGGCGACGGTCAGCACCATGCCCGGCGCATAGGGCCGCGCCACCGGCAGACGCGCCTGCTGTTCGGCGATCCAGTCCGCCTTGCCGCGCGCCCAGGCGAGCGCGGGCTTCAACGCGGCGCGGCGCGGCAACACCAGCCGGGCGCGGCCGCTCGCCGGATCGATCGACAGGCGCACGCGCCGCGCGGTGGGGTGGCGGACGACCTCGAACGGGTCGCTCACAGCTCGCGATCGACGATATGGTTTTCGAGGTCGCCGACATCGTCCTCGCTGACCGTCCAGCCGCGCACCGAGATACCGGCGATATGGACCGTCTCGCGATCGCCGCTGATCAGATAATGCCAGTCGCGCAACGGCTCGCCCGCCGCGCGCAGGCGATAGGCGCAGGTGGAGGGCAGCCAGTCGATGTCGCGGACATTGCCCGCGGTCAGCCGCACGCATTCGGGCACATAAGCGCGGCGGTGTTTATAGTCGGAGCAGAAGCCGGTGCGGCGGTTCAACAGCCGGCAGGCGACGTTGGTCGGCACGACCTCACCCGTATCCTCGTCCTCCAGCTTGTGGATGCAGCATTTGCCGCAGCCGTCGCACAGAGCCTCCCATTGGCCGCGATCAAGCTGCTCGATCGGCAGCTCCCAGAATTTGCTCATGTCGCCCAGCGCTTGATCTCGTCGGCCACGGCTTGCGGCCCCTTGTCCGACGGCAGCAGCGCAAGCGGCTTGCCGTCCGGGCTCATCAGATAGGTGGCGCGGCTATGATTCACCAGATAGCCGCCGCCGGGCTGCGCTTCGCCCTTGCCGGCGAACACGCCATAGGTCTGCGACACCGCGGCGATCTGCGCGGGCGTGCCGGTCAGCCCGACCATCTGCGGCGAAAAGGCGGAGACGAAGCTTTTCAGGACCTTGGGCGTGTCGCGTTCGGGATCGACGCTGACGAAGATCGGTACGATCCGCTTGGCGAGATCGGGATCGCTCTTGGCGAGCAGCGCAACGCCCTTGCCGATCGCCGCCGCGTCGGTGGGGCAGACATCGGGGCAATAGGTGTAGCCGAAATACATGATCCGGTATTTGCCCGCGAAATCGCGGTCGGTGACGGTGCGGCCGTCCTGATTGACCAACGTGAATGGCCCGCCGATCTTTGCGCCGGCGAGCGGCGGCGCCGTGGTGGCTGCGGGCTGGCAGGCGGCCACCGCCAAAGCGGCGGCGGGCACGGCGAGGCGGGCGAAGCGCAGAATGTTCATGACCGTGGCAGCTGTGATCTGTTACCGGTGCGCCCGCAAGTCTTGTCCAAGGGACCTACGATGATCCGCCGCCCTTTCCTGCTCGCCCTCAGCCTCGCCGCCGCCGTGATCACCCCCGCCGCCGCGCAGCAACAGTCCGAAAGCTACAAATTCCTGCAGGCGATCGAGAAGGAGGACGGCAAGACCGTCACCACGATGATCGAAACGCCGGGCAGCACGATCATCAACACCAAATCGCCCACCACCGGCCGCGGCGCGCTGCACGACCTGACGAGCCATTCGGGCAATCTCTACATGCAGTATCTGCTGCAGCATAAGGCCGATCCCAACATCCGCGATGCCAAGGGCAATACGCCGCTGGCGCTGGCGGTGATGGCCGGACGCGACGATCTGGTCGACCTGCTGCTGATGTTCAAGGCGAACCCGAATCTCGCCAATTCGTCGGGCCAGACGCCGCTGATCCTGGCGGTGAACACCCGCAACGAAGGCATTGCGCGCACGCTCATCAACAAGGGCGCAGACCCCGACCAGACGGACAATCTCGCCGGCCTGTCGGCGCGCGACTATGCGGTGCGCGATTCGCGCAATCCGGCGATGGTGGCGCTGTTCAAGGATGCGCCGAAGAAGGTGCGCGCCCAGGTGTCCGGCCCGCGGTTGTAGAGCGGACCTCTGCGGGGTCGCATGATCCTCCCCCGCCAGGGGGAGGTGGCATGCCGCAGGCATGACGGAGGGGGCAGAAAGGAACGTCCCTGCCCACGACGCGTGCCCTGACCTCCCCCTCCGTCACCGCCTTCGGCGGCGCCACCTCCCCCTGGCGGGGGAGGAATGATCGGTGCCACGGCGCAGGGCCGGGATGACGGTTTGGGATTAGAGGTTCAGCAGTCGCGCGACCTCGGTAAAGTCGTGCGCGATCGCCTGGACGCCCAGCGCCTTCAGCCGGGCGTCGTGGCCGATGGCGCAATGCGTGCCGGCGCACAACCCGATGACGTGGCCGCCGGACGCGACCGCGCCGGTGGCGCCGACCGGGGAATCCTCGAGTATCGCGCACGCCTCGATCGGCACGCCGATCGCCGCGGCGCCGTGCCAATAGAGGTCGGGCGCGGGCTTGCCGCGGGTTACGTGCTCGCGGCCGCTATAGATATGGTCGCCGAACGCGTCGGCGAGGCCGATATGGTCGAGGTGACGGCGGATCCAGCGGGTCGGGCTGGACGAGACGACCGCGCGCGGCAGATCGGCGGGCAGCGAGCGCACGAAGGCGACGGCACCGGCCACCGCATCGATCCCCTCCGCCATCGCGCGCGCATCCTCCGCATCCCGCGCCGCGTCGAAGCTTGCGGGGATCGGGCCGCCGATCCACGCCTCGATCGCCGTGCGGAAATCGGGGCCGGCGAGACCCATGAAGTTCGCCATCGAATCTTCGGGGGTCGTCGGATAGCCCGCGTCGGTGAGCCATTCGGCAAGCTGGCGGTTGCCGGCGAATTCACTCTCGATCAGGACGCCGTCGAAGTCGAACAACAGGCCACGCGGCGTCATGCGGCGGCTCCGCCACGGGCGCCGAACAAGGCGCTGCCGACGCGGATGTGCGTCGCACCGATCGTCACCGCGGTCGGATAATCGGACGACATACCCATGCTGAGCCCAGTCAGGCCGACCTCGCGCGCCAGCTTGGCGAGCAGCGCGAAATAGGGCGCGGGCTCGACGTCTGCGGGCGGAATGCACATCAGCCCGACGATCGGCAGACCGGCAGCGCGCGCCTGATCGAGCAGGGCGGGCAGATCGGGGATGGCGCAGCCGCCCTTCTGGTCTTCCGCGCCGATATTGACCTGCACGAAACAGTCGGGGCGGCGGCCGGTCTTCGCCATCGCCTTGCCCAACGCCTCGACCAGCGACGGGCGGTCGACCGAATGGATCGCGTCGAACAGCGCGACCGCGTCGTCGGCCTTGTTCGACTGGAGCTGGCCGATCAGGTGGAGCGACACGCCCGGATAGGCCGCGCGCAGCGCCGGCCATTTCTCCGCCGCCTCGGCAACGCGATTTTCGCCGAAGACGCGATGGCCTTCGTCGAGCAGTGGACGGATCGCATCGGCGTCGTGCGTCTTGGACACGGCGATCAGCGTCACCGCCTCCGCCTTCCGGCCGGCGATGTGCGCGGCCTGGGCGATGGCGGTGGTGACATTGTGGAGAGCGGAGGGTGCAGGCGGGGACAGGGTGTCGGCGGTCATGACGCTCGCTATAGCGGGGTGGTGGCCGATCTGAACCGCAATCTGTCTCCCCGGCGTCATGCGTGGCTGATGACCGACGAACGCATCGGCGCGGCGCTGCTGCCCGCGATCCGGGCGTTGCCGCCAGGTGCGGGCGTGGTGTTCCGCCATTACGGCCTGCCGCGAGGCGAGCGGCATCGGCTGTTCCTGATGGTGCGGCGGCTGGCGACGGCGCGCAAGTTGCGGATTAGTGCAGCCGGCGGGTTGCCAGGCGTCGGGTCGCATGGCGGCCGACGGGCCCTCACCCATGCGGCGCATGACCGGCGCGAGGCGATTCGCGGTATCCGCGCGGGGGCAGCGTGGCTGTTCGTGTCGCCGGTCTTTGCTACCCGGTCGCATCCGGGTGCGCGGGCGCTGGGCGTGCGGCGGGCGGTGGGTGTCGGACGAGGGCTTGGCGCCGGCCGTGTTGCGCTCGGCGGGATGACGGGCGCGCGCTGGTTGGCGATCCGCCGCTATGGCTTCGATGGCTGGGCGGCGATCGATGGGCTGATGCCGGGCAGGCGCTAGGCGAACTGCCGGTCGTCATTGCGAGCGTAGCGAGGCAATCCAGGGCGTCATGATCCGGCTCTGGATTGCTTCGCTACGCTCGCAATGACGGGGGTGTTGCGACTGCTTCGCACCATCAGCAAAAGATCCTAGCCTTCACTGCGATGACGGTGATCAGGTCAGGTCACGCCCGCCCCGTCACCGATGATCAGAAGCGGAAGGCGGTGCCCACGTAGACCGACTGGCTATCGCGCCGCGTATCGTCGAGGCGGGTCAGGCGGTCGCGATCCGAGCGGTAGCGCATGCCGGCGGTCAGATCGAGGTTGCGGGTCAGCGAATAGGAGCTGCTGACGTCGACGGAATAGCTCGACGGTTCCTGCGTCAGCTTCGGCGTAGTGTCGAGCGGACGATCGGAGACCGCCATCACGCGGCTGCTGGCGCGGCCGGCGCGATAGGTGAGCGCGACATCGGTCGATTCGCGGCTGCCGGGCACGGGGCCGAGATCGATGTGGTTGATGCCCCCGGAGACCGCAAAGCGCTTCCAGCCCACCGATGCACCGAGGTTGTAGGCGATCGGCTGGATGCCGACGGTCGGTGCCGGTGCGGTGGTGCGGGCGGCATCGGCGAGTGCGACGCGGTTCGAGCGGACGCGGACCGCGACGGTCACCGCGCGCTTGTCCTGCCGGGCCTCTGCCGGGGTGAAGCGGAAGTCCATGCCGTCGAGGCCGCCGCGCGCGATCGCCGCGGCGAGTCGCGGGTCTGCCGCGGCCGGGGTGAAGGATCCGGTGAAGCGCGGTGTGGCCGACGTGATGCGACGGGCGGGCTGGGCGCGTTCGGCGGCGCCGAATGCGGGCGCGACGGCGACGCCGGCAGCGACCAGCGCTCCCGCCATCAACACAGTCATCGCACGCCCACCGGCACGCTTCGCAAACACAAGCAGTCCCCTCGACTCCCGCTGCAACGCGCCTAACACGATTCCGGCGCGCGCCAATATGGAAGTATTGCTGGCTCAGGCATCATTTTGTCCGACTGTTGCAATCGGCACACAGGTTTTGGCGGCCGATCGTCCCAATCCGGTCGAATCACGGCTCGCTTGCGGGTGATCGTGCGCATCTATAGAGCGAGAGCGCTTCTTTTTCTGCAGGACAGTCACGCCCATGATCCGCTCGTTGCGCACCGCCCTCATGGTCGCCGCCATCGCCCTGCCGCTCGCCGCTTGCGGTGGTCGCGGCAACAAGACCGTCGCGAGCGCCGATCTCGCCGCGTCGAAGATCACGACGATCGGCGTCAACTCCTACCTGTGGCGCGCGAGCCTCGACACGCTGTCGTTCATGCCGCTGCTCCAGACCGATTCCAACGGCGGCGTCATCGTCACCGACTGGTACGTCAACCCGCAGGTGCCGACCGAGCGGATGAAGGTGACCGTGTCGATCCTGGACCAGGACCTGCGCGCCGATGCGCTCCGCGTCGCGGCGCTGCGCGAAGTGAACCGCGGCGGCCAGTGGGTGTCGGCGCCGGTACAGGCCGCGACGACGCAGAAGCTGGAAGACATCATCCTCACCCGCGCCCGCGACCTGCGCCGGGCGTCTATCGCGGGCTGATGCCTGCCTGCGGTGCCGGGCCCCCTTGCGGCCGGCACCGCGCTGATAACGGAAATTGCTGAATGACCACGCGTTTCAACGCGCTGACCGCGGACTCGGCCTGGCAGAAGGTCTGGGACGATCGCCAGACCTTTGCCGCCAAGGATAACAGCGGCAAGCCGCAAAGCTACGTCCTCGAGATGTTCCCCTATCCGTCGGGGCGCATCCACATGGGCCACGTCCGCAACTATACGATGGGCGACGTGCTGGCGCGGTTCCGCCGGATGCGCGGCTATGAAGTGCTCCACCCGATGGGCTGGGACGCGTTCGGCATGCCCGCCGAGAATGCCGCCATGGAAAAGGGCGTGCATCCGGGCACCTGGACGCTCGCCAATATCGAGACGATGAAGGCGCAGTTGAAGCGCCTGGGCTTCGCGCTCGACTGGAGCCGTGAGCTCGCCACCTGCAAGCCGGATTATTACGGCCACGAACAGGCGCTGTTCCTCGACATGCTCGAGAATGGCCTGGTCTATCGCAAGGAATCGGCGGTCAACTGGGATCCGGTCGACATGACCGTGCTCGCCAACGAGCAGGTGATCGACGGGCGCGGCTGGCGGTCGGGCGCGTTGGTCGAGAAGCGCAAGCTGAACCAGTGGTTTTTGAAGATCACGCAATTCGCCGACGAGCTGATCGAAGGGCTGGGCGAGCTGACGCACTGGCCCGACAAGGTCAAGCTGATGCAGGAGAACTGGATCGGCAAGAGCCAGGGCCTGACCTTCGGGTTCCAGGTGTCGAACGGCGAGACGATCGAGGTGTTCTCGACGCGGCCCGACACGATCTTCGGCGCGAGCTTCGTCGCGGTGGCGGCGGATCATCCGATCGCACAGGCGCTGGCTGGCAACCCGGAGGTTGCCGCTTTCATCGCACGCTGCAAGCAGGGCGGCACGACCGCGGCCGAATTGGAGACGCAGGAAAAGCTGGGCTACGACACCGGCCTCACTGCCGCGCATCCGTTCGATCCCGCGCGCCGGCTGCCCGTCTATATCGCGAACTTCGTGCTGATGGAGTATGGCACCGGCGCGGTGATGGGCGTGCCGGCGCACGACCAGCGTGACCTCGATTTCGCGCGGAAGTACGACCTGCCGGTGCAGCGCGTCGTCGCGGATGGCGACACGACCGATCCGGTGTTCGAGGGTGACGAGGCCTATACCGGCCCCGGCGCGCTGGTGAACTCGGCGTTCCTCGACGGGATGGACGTGGAGGCCGCCAAGCGCGCGGTCATCGCCAAGGCCGAAGACGGCGGTTGGGGCAAGGGTTCGACCGTCTATCGCCTGCGCGACTGGGGCGTGAGCCGCCAGCGCTATTGGGGCACGCCGATCCCGGTGATCCATTGCGAGGCGTGCGGCGTCGTGCCGGTGCCGAAGGATCAGCTGCCCGTCGTGTTGCCCGATGACGTGTCGTTCGACGTCCCAGGTAATCCGCTCGATCGCCATCCGACGTGGAAGCATGTCGATTGCCCGTCGTGTGGCAAGCCGGCACTTCGCGAGACCGACACGCTCGATACGTTCGCCGATTCGTCCTGGTATTTTATACGCTTCGCCAGCCAGCCAAAGGACAAGCCGTTCGACCGCGCCGTCGCCGAGAGCTGGCTCCCGGTCGGCCAGTATATCGGCGGTGTGGAGCATGCGATTCTTCACCTGCTCTACGCGCGCTTCTGGACGCGGGCGCTCAAGCACATGGGACTGCTCGACATCGCCGAGCCGTTCACCGGCCTGTTCACGCAGGGCATGGTGACGCACGAGACGTACAAATCCTCGGACGGCCGCTGGCTATCGCCCGGCGACATTCGCGACGGCATCGAAACCGCGACCGGTAATCCGATCACGGTCGGCCGCGTCGAGAAGATGTCGAAGTCGAAGAAGAACACGGTCGATCCCGAGCCGATCGTTGATCGCTACGGTGCCGACGCGACGCGCTGGTTCATGCTGTCCGACTCGCCCCCCGAACGCGACCTGCCGTGGAGCGAATCAGGAATCGAGGGTGCATGGCGCTTCGTCCAGCGGCTGTGGCGCCTGTTCGACGGCGAAACGCCGGAACCGGGTGACGGCGACGATGCGGCGCTCGATCGCAAGCTGCACCAGACGATCCTGGGCATCGAACAGGACATCGAGGCGCTCGCCTTCAACAAGGCGGTCGCGCGGCTGTACGAGTTGGTCACCGCCATCGAGCGTGCTGCGCCCGGCGCGTCGCGCCGCAACGCGGTCTACACGCTGATGCTGCTCGTCGCGCCGATGGTCCCGCACATTGCCGAAGAGGCCTGGGCAGCCAAGGGCCTGGACGGCTTGATCGCCGATGCGCCCTGGCCCGAGGTCGATGCGCGCCTGCTGGTCGAGGATGAGGTGACGATCGCGGTGCAGGTCAACGGCAAGCTGCGCGATACGCTGACGGTCCCGAAGGACATGGACCGCGAGGCGCTGCAGGCCGTGGCGCTGGCCAGCGACAAGATCGTCCGGAGCCTCGACGGCAAGGCCCCCAAAAAAGTGATCGTCGTTCCCGGCCGATTGGTGAATATCGTCGCATGATCCGTTTTGCCGCGCTTCGCCTGACGCTCCTCGTACCACTCGCGCTGATGGCCAGCGCCTGCGGTCTCAAGCCGCTATATGGCGGCGGTGCTGGCGGCGCGGTCGCGGGCACGCTCTCGCATGTCGAGGTCGCGCCGATCGAGGGCAAGGCTGGCTGGCTGATGAGCAATGCGCTGCGCGACCGGCTGGCGGCGGATGGCAGCAATGCGCCGCGCTATCGCCTCGACGTGAAGCTCGACGACAAGATCGCCGGCTTCGGCGTCCGGCGCGACGACAGCGTGACACGCGAGCGGAGGACGCTGCGCGCGCGCTATCAGCTGGTCGATCTCAATGACGGCAGCGTCCTGGTCGACGCGACGGCAGGATCGGACGCGGGCATCGACGTCGTCCAATCCGAATATGCGACGATCGCGGCGGAGAATACGGCGCTGGAGCGCCTGTCGGGGATCGTCGCGGACCAGATCGTCTCGCGGCTTGCCGTCTACGCCAACGGCCGTCCTGCGGGGCGATGAAGGCTAACGCGCGCGATATCCGGTCGGCGCTGGAACGCCCGTCGCCGGATATCCGCCTGTATCTGCTTCACGGTCCCGATGCCTCGGCGGCGGCGGAGCTTGCGGGCTTGCTCGCCAAGGCGATGGGACCGGAGGCGGAGCGTATCGATCTGGACGGCGCAACGCTGCGCTCCGATCCAGCGCGTTTGTCTGACGAGGCGGCCTCCATGTCCTTGTTCGGTGGTGCGCGGCATATCCGCGTGTCCCCGGCGGGTGAGGAGTGCCTGGAGGCGTTCACCGCGCTGCTGGAGGCGGATCATGCCGGCAACCCCGTGGTGGCGCTGGCACCCACGGTCAAATCGACCGCTAAGATCGTCAAGCTGGCGATCGACTCGCGCCGGGCGATGGCGTTTGGCGCCTATGAACCCACCGCGGCTGATCTGGAGCGCCTGGCAGCGGGCATGGCGCGCGATGCGGGCCTGCGCCCCGGCGGCACCGTGCCGGCGCGGCTGGCGGCCGCCTGCGGTGGCGATCGTGCGGTGCTGGCGCGCGAGATCGAGAAACTGGCGCTATTCCTCGACGCGGCGCCTGACCGCCCGCACGACTTGGACGATGCGGCGCTCGACGCGATCGGCGCGGACCTGGGCGAAGCGGAGACGAGCCGGGTAGTGGACGCCGTCGTCGGCGGGCAGACCGCGGTGCTGGGTGCGGAACTGGCCCGGTTGAGCGAGGCCGGCACCTCGCCCATTCCGTGGCTGCGCCAACTTGCGCGCAAGCTGATGACGCTGGCCGAGATGAAGGCGGAGATCGACGCCGGCGCTGGGCAAGACAGCGTCTTCAAACGCCACCGCGTGTTCTTTCGGGAGGAAGCCGCGACCGCGCAGGCGCTGCGGCGCTGGAATGCCGCGATGCTGGCGGCCGCGCTCGACCGGGTGCGGCATGCCGAGCGGGCGGTGATGGCGAGCGGGAATGCGGGCGGCGTTCTCGCGGACCATGCGCTGACCGAGCTGACCCGTGGGGTCGAGCGGCGGGGGTAGGCCCGCCTCGCTCGTATCGTCACGCCTGCGCAGGCCGGGCTCTTGGTGCGCCTTATAACCGGCAGATCCCAGCCTGCGCTGGGATGACGATCAGGTCGGTTTTAGCGCAAGACCCGCCCGAATAGCGCCAGCGCCCAGCCGGTCGCCGCGACGAACAGCGCCGGATCGTAGCGCGGCCCCTCGTCGCGCAGGAACGCATGCTGGGCGTTCACCTCATGCCATTCATACGTCGCGCCGACGTCTTCGAGACGCGTCCGGATTGCCTCACGCCCCGCATAGGGGACATGCGGGTCCTGCCGGCCCCAGACGAACAGCGTCTCCGCCTTGAGATCGACCATGCGCGCCAGGCTATCGTCGCTGCGCCCCTCGCCCAGCGTGCCGCTGTGGATATCGGTGGGATAGAAACACGCGGCGGCGCGGACCCGCGGATCGAGTGCGGCGCGATAGGCCAGATGGCCGCCGAGGCACACGCCGACCGTTCCCAGCGCGCCGGTGCAGGCCGGATGTGCGACGAGCGCGTCGAGCGCGATCCGGGCGTCGCTATCATAGGCCGCGACGGGCTTCGCGATCTTCAGCGCATTGCCGCGATCGGTGCCCGGCGGATCGTAGCGGAGCACCGTGCCCGGCACCTCGTATTCGTGATAGACCTCGGGCACCGCCACGACATAGCCGTGCCCCGCGAAAAACGCCGCAAGCCGACGGATCGGGTCGGTGACCTGATAGATTTCCGAAAACAGCAACAGCCCAGGATAACGCCCCTCCGCCACCGGGCGGAACCAGTGCGTCCGCATCACCCCGCCATCCGGCGTCGGCAGATCGTCGTGCTCGTCCGATCGGAGGATCATATCGTGTCGCCGGTCAGGCGCTGGCACACCATGTCGAGCTGATCGAGCGTGCCATAGGTCAGCGTCAGCGTGCCGCCCTTGTCGCTATGCGCGATGCGGACGTTGAGACCGAGCAGGTCCGAGAGCTGGCGCTCCAGTGCCGCGATATCGGCGTCAGGCGCCTGTGGGGCCGCGCCACCGCCGCGGCTACCCCCTGCCCGCTCCGGCTTGGCGCCGCGGGCGAGCTTTTCCGTTTCGCGTACCGATAGGCCGCGGGCAACGACCTGCTCCGCCAATATCTCGACATCGCGCGCACCGAGCAGCGCGCGCGCGTGGCCCATCGACAGCGAACCGTCGGTGACGCGCGCCTGCACATCGGCCGGAAGTTCCAGCAATCGCAATAGGTTAGCGACGTGACTGCGCGATTTGTGGACGATCTTGGCCAGCGCTTCCTGCGTATGGCCATATTCGCCCGCAAGCCGCTGATACGCCTGCGCCTCTTCGATCGCGTTGAGGTCCTGGCGCTGGATATTCTCGATCAGCGCAATTTCGAGCGTCTGCGCATCGTCGAAGTCGCGGACGACGACGGGCACCTCATGCAGCCGGGCCCGCTGCGCCGCGCGCCAGCGGCGTTCACCCGCGACGATCTGATAATCGTGACCGTGCGGCCGGACGACGATCGGCTGGATCAGTCCGCGCGCGGCGATCGAGGCGGCGAGTTCGTCGAGCAGCGCATCGTCGAAATGGCGACGCGGCTGATCGGGGTGCGGCGCCAAGGCGCTGACCGGCAGCATGCGTACGCCGCTCGGCGTGTTGCTCTTGGCGCCGGGCGTGACAGGTGCCTCGGTCGCCATCTCACCCAGCAACGCGCTGAGGCCCCGCCCCAGCCCGGCCGGGCGGCTGCGCTTGCCACCATCGCTCATGCCGCCACCGCAGCTGTTTGCGGCAAGCGTGCGATCAGCTCGCGCGCAAGATCGATATAGGCCTGCGATCCCGAACAGCGATGATCGTAGATCAGCGCGGGCAGACCATGGCTCGGCGCTTCGGACAGGCGGACGTTGCGCGGGATCACCGTGTCGAACACCACCTGCCCCAATACCGCGCGGACATCGGCCGCGACCTGATCGGTCAGGCGGTTGCGACGATCGTACATGGTGAGCGCGACGCCGAGGATGGCGAGGCCGGGATTGAACCGTTCGCGGATTCGCTCGACCGTGGTCAGCAGCTGCGACAGCCCTTCCAGCGCGAAGAATTCGCATTGCAGCGGCACCAGCAATTTGTCCGCGGCGACCATGGCATTGATGGTCAGCAGGCCCAACGACGGCGGGCAATCGATCAACACGATGTCCCAGCGCCCCTTCACCTGCGCCAGTGCGCGATCGAGACGATGGGTCCGGTGGTCGAATTCGACCAGTTCGATCTCGGCGCCCGACAGATCCTGCGTCGCGGGCACCAGATCGAGGCGCGGCACCGGCGTGCTGATGACGGCATCGGCAATCTCCGCCTCGCCGACGAGGACGTGATAGCTCGACCGCCCGCGCTTGGCTTGGCCGATGCCGAGACCCGTGGACGCGTTGCCCTGCGGGTCGAGATCGATCAGCAGAACGCTCTTGCCGGTCGCCGACAGCGCCGTGGCGAGGTTGATCGCGCTGGTGGTCTTGCCCACCCCACCTTTTTGATTGGCGACGGCGATACAGGTCATGGTGCGCGCCCCTTGTGACGATCGACGATGAGGATCGCCGAGTCCGGATCGGTAAGACTATGTTCCACGTGAAACACTCGATCGCGCTGGCGGCGGAGCGCGGTAAGCTGCTCCGGCTCGATCCGACCGCGAGGCAGGATCCAGCGCGTGTCTGGTTTGGCGCATGGCGCTGCTGCTTGCAAAAGCTTTTCGACCGATGCCACCGCGCGGGCGGAGATAATGTCGTACCGTCCCGAGACAGCCTCAACCTTACTTGCCATCACATCAGCGTTGGCGATGCCGAGGTGGTCGACACATGCCTGGAGAAAGGCGGCGCGCTTCTTTCGCGGTTCCACCATCGTCACCTTGCCGTCGAAGAGCAGCGCGACGACCATGCCGGGAAAACCGCCACCGGTGCCAATATCCAGCCACGACTCCGCTGATTGTTCCACGTGAAACATCAACTGCGCCGAGTCGAGTGCGTGGCGCACCCAGATCGTCTCGATCGTCGATGGCGCGATCAGATTTTGCAGATCGTTCTCAGCGACCACCATATCGAGAAACACGGCGATCCGCTGAACGCGATCCGGTCCGTACCGCTCCGTCATCAATCCGCGAGCGTCATCTTCGGTCATGCTGCCCGCCTTTGTGCGTAAAGATAGATGGCGGATAGCGCCGCCGGAGTAACGCCCTGCACGCGCGAGGCCGCGCCCAGCGAGCCCGGACGCGCTCTGCGGAGCCGATCGATCATCTCGTTCGACAGCCCAGGCACCGCGTCATAATCCAAATCGGACGGTAGCACCGCGTGCTCGTCACGGCGCATCCGCTCGACCTCTTCGGCCTGCCGCTCGAGGTAGGGGGCGTAACGCGCATCCTCAATGACTTCGTCGAGGACCCCAGCCGGAGCGATGCCGACCACGTCGGGCGCGACCATGTCGAGCGTGACGCCCGACATACGCAGCCATTCATAGGCGGTCCGCCGGCTGCCATCCTGCGCGACCTTCGCACCGCGCTGGGCGAGTTGCGATGCGGTGACCATGCCCGACAATCCTGCGCGGATCGTCATTCGCTGCTCGTGCAGATCGCGCTGGTGTGCTCGCCGGGCGTCGCTCAGACATCCAAGCCGTTCGGCGATCGGGCCGAGCCGCGTCTCCGCATTGTCGGCTCGGAGCGACAGGCGATATTCGGCGCGCGCGGTCAGCATGCGATAGGGTTCGGTGACCCCCTGCAACACCAGGTCGTCGATCATCACCCCCGTATAGCTCGATGCGCGATCGAGAACGCAGGGCTCCAGATCGCACGCGGTCGCCGCCGCGTTGAGGCCGGCGACAAGGCCCTGCCCCGCCGCTTCCTCATAGCCCGTCGTGCCGTTGATTTGTCCCGCGCAATACACGCCGGGAATAGCCGCCAGCGCGAGCGTCGCGTCCAGACTGCGCGGGTCGAGATAATCATATTCTACGGCATAGCCAGGCAGCGTGATTGTCGCGCGCTCGAGCCCGGTGATGCTGCGGATCATCGAAGTCTGCACATCGACGGGCAAAGAGGTCGACAGGCCGTTCGGATAGACGGTCGCATCGTCCAGTCCCTCGGGTTCGAGAAAGACCTGATGTCCGTCCCGGTCGCCAAAGCGGTGCACCTTGTCTTCGATCGACGGGCAATAGCGGGGGCCCTGCCCCGCGATCGCCCCCCCGAAGAGCGGCGAGCGATCGAGCCCACTGCGGATCGCATCGTGCGTCGCGCCATTGGTGCGGGTGATCGCACAGGCGACCTGCGGCAGCAGACGCGCCGTGGTCATCGGCGACATGGTCCATGGATCGGTATCGGACGGCTGCTCGTCGAGCCGCGCCCAGTTGATCGTGCGGCCGTCGATCCGTGGCGGGGTGCCGGTCTTCAGACGCGACAGCGGCAGGGCCAGCGCCCGCAATTGCTCCGCCAGCTTGCGCGCCGCGCGCTCGCCGATGCGACCGCCCTCATGGCGTTCGTCACCCCGGAACATTCGGCCGCCAAGGAAGGTGCCGGTCGCCAGTACCACGGTCCGCCCCGCGATCCGCGCGCCATCGCCCAATACGACGCCGGTCGCGCGACCCCCGTCGATGACCAGTGCGTCGACATCGCCTTCGCCGATCGTCAGCGTCGGGAGGGCGGCGAGCATCGCCTGGATCGCCGCGGCATAGCGCCGCCGGTCCGCCTGGATGCGTGGTCCCTGCACCGCCGCGCCCTTGCTGCGGTTGAGCATCCGGTAGTGGATCGCCGCGGCGTCGGCGGCCCGGCCGATCAGGCCGTCGAACGCGTCGACTTCACGAACGATGTGTCCCTTGCCCAAGCCGCCGATCGCCGGGTTGCACGACATCGCTCCGATCAGGCGTCGGTCGTGGCTAAGCAGCAGGGTGTTTGCGCCACGGCGCGCGGCGGCAGCGGCGGCTTCGGTGCCGGCATGGCCACCACCGACGACGATCACGTCATACATGCGATGCGCCTATGCCAGCGCGTGCGGAACGTCAAAACTGTTCCACGTGGAACATCACTTGCCGATGCAGAAGCGTCCGAACAGGGCGTCGAGCATCGTCTCCGTGGCGTCGATACCGAGGATCGTGGCCAGTGCCCGTCGCGCCAATCGCAGTTGCTCGGCGATGACGAGCGGGTCACCGTCCGAATGTCGTATCGCGTCCAGAGCATCCCGGCACGCCGCGCGTTCGCTTTCGCGAAACGCCAGCGCGTCGCTCCGCGGCACCATGGCCTCCCCCCGCGCTGCAATCAGGCGCCATACCGCCTCGACGCTGGCGGCATCATCCTGCGACACTGCCGCCTGCGTTCCCTCCGCCGCAACCCGGCCAAGCACGTCAGCCCGCGCGTGCAGCCATATCGCATCGTCGCGCGGTGGCGGGGTATCGCCCAGCCACAGCAGCACGTCCGCCGCGACCATCGCATTCTCCGCACGCGTGACGCCGATCTGCTCCACGGGATCATCGCTCTCGGTCAGCCCCGCCGTATCGGTGAGCACATAGACCAGACCGTCCCGCACCACGGTCGCTTCGATCCGATCCCGGGTCGTGCCGGCGATCGGCGAGACGATCGCCAGCTCGCGCTGGCTGAGCAGGTTGATGAGCGTCGACTTGCCCGCATTGGGTGGACCGGCGAGCACCACGCTGATCCCGTCGCGCAGCCGTTCGACGGGTGGGTTGGCCAGCACCGCCGCCAGCTCCGCCGCCAGCGCGCGCTGGCCTTCGACCACCGCCGCCATCGCCGCCGCGTCGTCGTCGACATCGTCCTCATCGGCAAAATCGAGTTGCGCTTCGACCATCGCCGACAGCATCGCCAGCCGATCGAGCCAGCCGCGCACGCGCTGGCTCACCACGCCTTCCGCCGCCGCGAGCGCGGCCACCCGCTGCCGCTCGGTATCGGCGGACAACAGGTCGGCGAGACCCGCAGCCTCGGCCAGATCGATGCGCCCATTCGCCAGCGCCCGGCGCGTGAATTCGCCTCCGACCGCAGGGCGGAGGCCAGGCTGCTCGCCCAGCGCCCGCAGCACTGCTGCGATCACCGCACGGCCGCCATGGCAATGCAATTCGACCAGATCTTCGCCCGTCGCTGTCGCCGGTCCAGGAAAGACCAGCACGAGCGCGCGATCGAGCAGCGCACCCCCGGCATCGCGTAACGCGCGCACCCGTGCCTCACGGGGTGGCGGCAAGGGTCCCGCCAGCGCGGCCACCGCCATCATTGCGTCGGGACCGCTCACCCGGATGACACCAATGCCAGCGGGTGCCGCGCCGCTCGACAGCGCGAAGATCGTCGTCATCAGCTGCCCGAGCCGCCGCCCGTCTTGGTCGCCGTCTCGAACATCTGGCGCCACATCGCAAAGCCCGCTTCGCCCATCGGCGCCCAGCTTTTCATCATGTTCTCGAGCAGTTCGGGGCGGACTTGGCCGTTCATCGTTTCCAGCATCGCGGCGACATAGCGTTCGTGCAGCGGCGTCAGGTCGGGCAGGCCCATCGCGCGGCGCGCCTCTTCCGGGGTCAGATCGACGTCCACCGTTACCTTCATCGCATGCATCCCGTTGCGGCCCTGTGGCGTTTGCCATAGCCCAGCCGGATCGGCTGCGCGAGAGGAGCACCCATGACTGCCACGTCCCGGACGATCACCATCGACACGCTAGACGGCAAAGGCCGTTTCGACACCTATGTCGCCGAACCTGCAAGCACGCCGCGTGCGGCGATCGTCGTCATTCAGGAAATCTTCGGTGTGAACGCCGGGATCCGCAGCAAATGCGATCGGCTGGCGGCGGACGGCTATCTCGCGCTCGCCCCCGACCTGTTCTGGCAGATCGCACCGGGCGTCGAGCTGGACCCCGACGTTACCGACCAGATGCAACGCGCGCTCGACCTCATGGGACAGTTCGATCAGGATGCCGGCATCCGCGATACCGAAGCGACGATCCGCACCGCGCGGGGCATGCTGGCCGATGGCGGCAAGGTCGGGGTCGTCGGCTATTGTCTCGGCGGCCGCCTCGCGTTCATGACTGCGGCTCGTACCGATGTGGACGCCAGCGTCGGCTATTACGGCGTCGGCATCGACGGACTGTTGGGCGAAGCGCATGCGATCGCGCACCCGATGCTGCTGCACATTCCGCAGGAAGATCATTTCGTCGACAAGGATGCGCAGGCCCGCATGCACGCCGGGCTGGACGATCACCCCAAGGTGACGCTGTTCGACTATCCCGGCGAGGACCACGGCTTCGCGACCGAGTTCGGCCAGCGTCGCTCGGACGAGTCGGCGCAGCTGGCCGACCAGCGCACCGCGTCCTTCTTCGCGGCGCACCTCGGATGACACGAAAAGGGGGGCTTCGCGGCCCCCCTCCCCTTATCCGAATAGCTTCATCAGCCCGACATTGGGGTCGACCACCCCTTCGTAGATCATCTTGCCCGCGACATAGACGATCACCGCCAGCCCGACGTAGGCGATCCAGCGATAGCGCTCGATATATTTGGCGATCAGGTTCGCCGCGATGCCCATCAACGCGACCGAGAGCAGCAGCCCGATGATGAGGATGCCGGGATGATCGCGCGCCGCACCGGCGACGGCGAGCACGTTGTCGAGGCTCATCGACACGTCGGCCACCGCAACCGCCCAGGCGGCGGCAGCAAAGCTCTTGGCAGGCTTCAGCCCAGCGGTCTCGTCGCCGTCAACCTCGGGTGAGCCGGCGTTGTGCTCGCCGCGCAGCTCGCGCCACATCTTCCATGCGACCCACAGCAGCAGGATGCCGCCCGCGAAGATCAGCCCGATCACGCCGAGTAGCCAGCTGACTGCCAGCGCGAAGATGATGCGCAGGACGAGCGCGGCAAGAATGCCGATCAGGATGACCTTCTTGCGCTGATCTACTGGCAGGCCCGCGGCCAACGCGCCGACGACGATCGCATTGTCGCCCGCCAGCACGACGTCGATCATCAGCACCTGCACGAACGCGGACAGCGCGGCGGGCGTCGTGATGTTCGAAAAATCGTTGATGATATGCTGCCAGATCTCGGCCGGAGACCCCGGCCCGCTGGCGGCGGCCGCGCTCAGCATGGCGATGATGGACACGTCGTTACTCCCCGTTGATGCCGTGGTGCATACCGCAGCAACGCGCAAAAGCCATCGGCGACGCGTGGATGAGGATTGTGACGTTGTGTTGCTGGTGACGAAGCGCGGGCAACACGTCGTCACCCCGGGCTTGACCCGGGGTCCCGCTATGTCTGCCCGGGACGGTAGAAAAGCGAGCGGGACCCCGGCTCTACGGCCGGGGTGACGGATGGAAGTCGGCGGACGCGGGCGAAGCCCGCGTCGGACGGGTTGCGCCTGGGCGCACCCGCCGGCCGAGCCGGTGCGAGTCCTGCCGCAGCATGCGGCAGGCCGCACTCGGCTGCGGCTATTGGTTCATGCTGTCGAAGAAGTCTTCGTTGGTCTTCGAATTCTTCATCTTGTCGAGCAGGAATTCCATCGCGTCGATCGTGCCCATCTGCATCAGGATGCGGCGCAGCACCCACTGCTTGCTGAGCTTGTCCTTGTCGACCAGCAGCTCTTCCTTGCGCGTGCCCGACTTGCCGACGTCCAGCGCCGGGAAGACGCGCTTGTCGGCGACCTTGCGGTCGAGGACGATTTCGGAGTTACCCGTGCCCTTGAACTCTTCGAAGATGACTTCGTCCATGCGGCTGCCGGTATCGATCAGCGCGGTGGCGATGATCGAGAGCGAGCCGCCCTCTTCGATGTTACGCGCCGCGCCGAAGAAGCGCTTGGGGCGCTGCAACGCATTGGCGTCGACACCGCCGGTCAGCACCTTGCCCGACGACGGCACGACGGTGTTGTAGGCACGGCCAAGGCGCGTGATGCTGTCGAGCAGGATCACGACGTCCTTCTTGTGCTCGACCAGGCGCTTGGCCTTTTCGATCACCATCTCGGCGACCTGAACGTGGCGCTGCGCGGGTTCGTCGAAAGTCGAAGACACCACCTCGCCCTTCACGCTGCGCTGCATGTCGGTGACTTCCTCGGGTCGCTCGTCGATCAGCAGGACGAGCAGGAACACCTCGGGATGGTTGTCGGTGATCGCCTTGGCGATGTTCTGCAGCATCACCGTCTTACCCACACGCGGCGGCGCGACGATCAGCGTGCGCTGGCCCTTGCCCTGCGGCGAGACGATGTCGATGACCCGCGCCGACTTGTCCTTCTGCGTCGGATCGGCGGGATCGAGCGTCAGCTTCGATTCCGGATACAGCGGCGTCAGGTTGTCGAAGTTGACGCGGTGGCGGACGGCTTCGGGATCGTCGAAATTCACCGAGGTGAGCTTGGTCAGCGCGAAATAGCGTTCGCCATCCTTGGGCGCGCGGATCTCGCCTTCGACGGTATCGCCCGTGCGCAGGCCGTGCTTGCGCACCTGATTGGGAGACACATAGATATCGTCCGGGCCGGCGAGGTAGTTCGCTTCGGGCGAGCGCAGGAAGCCGAAGCCGTCCTGCAAAACCTCGATCGTGCCGAGGCCCATGATCTGGTCGCCATTTTCCGCCTGCACCTTCAGGATCGCGAACAGCAGATCCTGCTTGCGCAGCGTCGAGGCGCCCTCGACCCCCAATTCCTCGGCCATGCTGACCAGGTCGGCGGGGGTCTTCTTCTTCAAGTCTTTAAGATGCATGGAATAATCCGAATGCGTAGGCAGTGGGGAGAGGCTTCAGATCGGCGAAGGAACCGCAGCGACGAACAGCCGGAGGAGGAACGCGGAGCCACCGGGCGGCGGCTCTACGCGTCGGCAGGAGGTAAGAGGGCCCAAGGCCCCCGTCAAGCGCAGAACAGCGTCGCGCCGATCAGAACGGCTTTACGAACACCAGCACGACGATCACCGTCGCCAGCAGCGCCGGCACCTCGTTGATCATGCGCAGCGTGCGGCCATCGAGCCGCATCTCGCCGCGCGCCAGCCTTTTGGCATAGCCGACCGCCCAGCCGTGATAGCCCGACAGCAGCAGCACGAGGGCGAATTTGGCGTGCAGCCACCCCGCGCCCCAATGCTGGCCCACGGTGGCGAGCGTCAGGCCGAGTATCCACACTACGATCATCGCCGGCGTCAGGATGATGCTGCGGATCTTGCCCTCGCGCTCCACCCACAGCGCCGCCTCGTCGCTGCGCCCCGCCGCCAACGCCTCCTGATGATAGACGAGGTAGCGCGGCAGCATGAACAGGCCCGCCATCCAGAAGATGACGAAGATCACGTGCGCCGCGACGATCCACAGATAGGCGCCTGCCAGGGCTTCCATTACGCGCTCCTTACCCGTTGGATCAGATGTTCGACATGCGCGATCGGGGTGAACTGGCCGATGCCATGGCCGAGGTTGAAGACGTGCGGCCGGTCACGGAAGGCGGAGAGCGCCCGGTCGATGCCCGCGTCCAAGGCCGCACCACCGGCGAGCAACGCCAACGGGTCGAGATTGCCCTGCACCGGCAACCCCTGCGGCAGCACCGCGTCTGCCCAGGCCGGATCCACTGTCTCGTCGAGCCCGATCGCGTCGACGCCAGTCTCACGGGCATAGGCGGGGAGCTTGCCCCCTGCCCCCTTGGGAAAGCCGATGATGACCGCGTTCGGACACCGCGCCCGCAGCCCGGCAACGATCGCCGCATTGGGCGCGATCACCCAGCGTTCGAACTGATCCGGTGACAGCGATCCTGCCCAGCTGTCGAACAGCTGCACCGCCTCCACCCCGCTTTCGATCTGCCGGGCGAGATAGTCGATCGTCATCGCGACGATCGCATCGATGATCGCGCCGAACGCAGTCGGGTCGGCATAAGCGAAACCGCGTGTCTCGCCATGATCCTTCGACCCCTGCCCCGCCACCATATAGGTCGCGACCGTCCAGGGACTGCCGGCAAAGCCCAGAAAGGTGGTCTCAGGCGGCAAGGCAGCGGCCACCCGCTCACAGGTCGCATAGACCGGCTCGAGGCGCTGAGGCACCCGTTCCAGCGCACCCAACGCATGATCGACCAACGGCGGGGTCAGCCGCGGTCCCTCGCCCGGGCCGAACGTCAGCTCCTGCCCCAGCGCCCAGGGCACCATCAGGATATCGGAGAACAGGATCGCGCCGTCGAAACCGAAGCGGCGGATCGGTTGCAGCGTCACCTCGGCTGCCGCGACCGGATCGGTGGCGAGCGCCAGGAAGCCGCCCTTCTCCGCCCGCAACGCGCGATACTCGGGCAAATAGCGGCCCGCCTGACGCATGAGCCACATCGGCGGCACGGCCGGCTTCGCACCCTTCAGCGTGGCGAGCAGCGGCTTGTTCACAGGATCGGTCAGCGTCCTTCTTCCTATAATAAGATTCTTAGAAAGGATGATGAAGTGATTGGCACGTGGAATACGGGATAAGCGGATTCATGCCCTAATCACCCACAGGTTGACGGGCAAGGACACCCGGAATCGTGTCGATTCGGTTCGCCATGTCCCCGTTTTCCACGATCTGTGGATAAAAACGTGCCATGTTGGCGAACATGTGGATGAAATGCGGGTTGTCCACGGCGTTGGGGTCGCTTGGCGGACCTGCCGACTTGTCCTATCGATCATCCCCATGTTGTCCACAGGTCTGCCCCGGAGGTCGCGATGATGCGCCTCCACCTCCACCTTCTATCGGACTCGACCGGTGAGACGCTGGAGAACATCGCGAAGGCCGCGCTCGCGCAATATGACGACGTCGAGACCGTGCGCCATTTCTGGCCGATGGTGCGCACCGAGGCGCATCTGGAGCGCATTCTGCAGGAGATCGCGCAAAACCCCGGGCTGGTGATCTTCACACTGGTGAACGCCGCGACCCGCCGCATCCTGGAGCAGCGGTGTCTGGCGCTCGGGTTGCCGGCGGTGGCGCCGCTCGATCCGGTCAACGATGCGCTGTCGGGCTTGCTTGGCCAGCAGGCAAAGGCGCGGCCGGGGCGTCAGCATGCGCTCGACGCCGCCTATTTCGCCCGCGTCGATGCGATCCAATGGACGATCGCGCATGACGACGGCATCGCGCACGAGGATTGGGAGGAAGCGGATATCGTCCTTGCCGGCGTGTCGCGGTCGTCGAAGACGCCGACCTCCATCTATCTCGCCAATCGGGGATGGAAGACCGCGAACATCCCGATCGTCGTCGAAAGCCCGCCGCCGCGGATGCTGTTCGACCTGAAGCGCCCGCTCGTCGTCGGGCTGACGACCAGCGCCGACCGGCTGATCCAAATCCGGCGCAACCGCCTGCTGTCGCTCAACCAGATGCCCGATACGGCCTATGTCGAGGAGGAAGCGGTGACACGCGAGATCGCCTTTGCGCGGCGGATGTTCGCCGACAACGGCTGGCCGGTGATCGACGTGACGCGCCGTTCGATCGAGGAGACGGCCGCGGCGATCATCGCGCTGGCGAATGAGCGGAAGGGATGATGTGTCCGTCTGCTTTGTCTTCGTCATCCCGGCGCACGCCGGGATCCATGGTTCCGACGCACTCAATTGTAGCGCGTACCATCAGCGGCGCGCGTCCATGGATCCCGGCATGCGCCGGGATGACGAGTAAAAAGGTGTTGGCATGACCCCCCTCCTCCTCGCCTCGCAAAGCGCGTCGCGCCGAGCGATGCTCACCGCCGCGGGCGTTCCGTTCGACGCGACTGCGGCGGGCGTCGACGAGGATGCCGCCAAGGCGTCGCTCGCCGGTCGATCGCCGCGCGACCTGGCCGATGCGCTTGCCGAATTGAAGGCGGTGAAGGTCAGCCTGCGCCATCCCGACCGGCTGGTGCTGGGCAGCGACAGCGTCGTCGCGCTTGCCGATGGTCGCCTGCTCGACAAGCCTGAGAGCCGTGAACAGGCGGCCGAGCATCTCGCCGCCATGTCGGGCACCCGCCATGAATTGTGGAGCGCCGCGGTGATTGCCGAAGCCGGACGCCCGGTCTGGCGCCATGTCGAGGCGGCGCGGATGCATGTCCGCCCCCTCTCCCCCGCCTTCATCCAGGCGTATCTCGACCAGGAATGGCCGGCGATCAGCGGCTGCGTCGGCTGCTATCGGATCGAAGGGCCCGGCGCGCAGCTGTTCAGCCGCATCGAGGGGAGTCAGTTCACCGTGCTGGGGCTGCCGCTGCTCAACGTGCTCGACTATCTGCGCGTCCGCGGGATGCTGCTCGCATGAACGGCGATCGCGCGCTGGCCATCATCGTGGCGGTGATCGCCGGCCTCGGCCTGCCGTTCGCGGCGATGGCGATCCTGTTTTCGCCGATGCTTTATGATTCACCGAATGCGGGTGGCTGGCCACTGACCGTGCTGTTCGTCGGCCTGATGTCTGCCTTGCCCTGCCTGATCGGGGCGCTGGTCCTCGGCATCGTCGCGGCGCTGGCAAAATTCGCAGCGAAACGTCGCCCGTTGCTGCTCGCCGCCATCCTCGCGCTTGCCGCGCCGGTCGTGCTGATCGGCGTGGGCGCGCTCACCATCGACCTCGTCTGCGACGGTCGATTCGAATGCCGGAACCGTTCATGACCCCTTATGCAGACGTGATCGGCGATCCGATCGCCCAGTCGAAATCGCCGATCATCCATCGCTTCTGGCTCGATCAGCTGGGCCTCGACGCCGACTATCGCAAGACGCTGGTGACCACCGACGACCTGCCGCGCTTCTTCGCCGAGCGGCGCGACGATCCCGCCTGGCGGGGCTGCAACATCACGATGCCGCACAAGCTTGCCGCGCTCGACCATGTCGAGGATCGCGGGGACGTGCGCGGCGGTATCGGCGCGATCAACACCGTCTTTCGCCCGGAGGACGGCGCGCTGGTCGGGACCAACACCGATGCGGGCGGCTTCTATGCACCGATCGCGGGGTTCGATTTCGCCGATCGGCCGGTCACGGTGATCGGGGCTGGCGGCGCGGCGCGCGCGGTGCTGTTCGCGCTCGCCCGGATGAACGTGGGGCCGGTGACGCTGCTCAACCGCAACGTGTTGAAGGCGGGGGTGTTGCTATCGTCCTTCGGCCTCAAGGGGCAGGCGCTGCCTTTGACCGCACCGGTGCCGCCCGACACGGCGCTGCTGGTCAACGCCAGCACGCTGGGCATGACCGGCCAGCCCCCCCTGCCCGTCGATCTGCCTGACCTCGACGACGATAGCGTCGTGTACGACATCGTCTATTCGCCGCTCGAAACGCCGCTGCTCGCGGCGGCGCGCGCGCGGGGACTGGAGACGGTCGACGGGCTCGAGATGCTGATCGGCCAGGCGGCACTGGCGTTCGAACTGTTCTTCGGCGTCGCACCCCCGCGCGACCGCGACGAGGAGCTTCGCGAGGCACTGCTGGCGTGACCGCTCCGTCGATGGCGCACCCGCTGATCCTCGGCCTCACGGGCTCGATCGGTATGGGCAAGTCGACGGTTGCCAGTATGTTTGCCGACGAGGCGGTGCCGGTGTTCGACGCTGACGCGACGGTGCATCGCCTGCAAGGCCCCGGCGGCCGCGTCGTCGCCGCGATCGAGGCGGCGTTTCCCGGCACCACGTCGGATAGGGGTGTAGACCGCGCGAAGCTGTCGGCGGCCGTCCTTGGCGATGACGACGCGATGCGCCGGCTGGAGGGGATCGTTCATCCTGCCGTGGCGGAAGAGCGTGCGGTTTTCCTCGCCGCCAACGCCGATGCGCCGTTCGTCGTCTTCGACATTCCCCTGCTCTTCGAAACCGGCGGCGACGCGCATGTCGATCGGATCGCGGTCGTCTCGGCAGCCCCGGAGGTGCAGCGCGCGCGCACGCTCGCCCGCCCCGGCATGACGCCCGCCAAATTCGACGCCATCCTCGCGCGCCAAATGCCCGACGCGGAGAAACGCGCGCGCGCCGACGTCGTCATCGCCACCGATGTCGCGATCGACCAGACGCGAGAGGCCGTCCGCCGCGTCATCGCTTGCATGAGGGCCGAAGCAGGCGGATAAGAGGGTAATGCGTGAGATCGTCTTCGATACCGAGACCACCGGCTTCAAATTCAGCGAAGGCGATCGGTTGGTCGAGATCGGCTGTGTCGAGATGGTCAACCGGGTCGAAACCGGCCGCACTTTCCACGCTTATTACCATCCCGAACGCGACATGCCCGCCGATGCGGAGCGCGTTCACGGCCTGTCCGCGGCATTCCTGTCGAAGTTTCCGGTGTTCGCCGAGGGCGTGGCGGAGCTGCTCGACTTTCTGGGCGATGCGCCGCTCGTCGCGCACAACGCCTCGTTCGACTTCGGCTTCCTGAACGGCGAGCTGGGTGCACTCGGCTTCCCGCCGATCTGCCACAAGACGCGGATGGTCGACACGCTGCAGATCGCGCGCAGCCGCCATCCCGGCGCCAAACATACGCTCGATGCGCTTTGCACCCGCTACGGCGTCGACCGGTCGCACCGTGTCCACCATGGCGCGCTGCTCGACGCGCAGCTGCTGGCGCAGGTCTATGTCGAGCTGATGGGCGGACGGCAGATCGGCCTGGGGCTGGTCAGCGAGGTCGCGACCGCGGACACGCTGGCGCCGGTCGTCCGCCGCCCGGTCACGGTACGCCCGCCGCGCACCTTTCGCCCGTCCGAGGCGGAACTTGCCGCTCATGCGGCATTTGTTTCCAAGTTGCAGGATCCAATCTGGGGGGTCGCGGCGTTCGATTAACGCCAACCGGGCAAAGGCCAACAGGTCAGCCCCTATCAATGGAGAAGACGATGGATATCCGGATTTCTGGTCATCAGGTCGCAACCGGCGACGCGCTCAAGAATCATGTGAGCGACCGGCTTCAGGGTATCGCCACCAAGCATTTCGCGCGCGCCATTTCGTCCGAAGTGACGTTTGGCAAGGGGCCGCATGACGTCGGCTTCCGCTGCGATATCGTGGTCCACGTCATGAAGGGTCTGGTGCTGAAGGGCAGCCACCAGGCGCAAGAGGCGCACCTCGCGTTCGACGGGGCAGCCGAAAAGATCGAGAAGCAGCTGCGTCGCTACATGCGCCGCTTGAAAGACCGGCACGCCAGCGAGGCGGCGGCCATTCAGGACGACATGGGCTATGACAATGCGGGCTATACGCTGTTCCAGGAGCCGGCAGCGAGCGAGGACGATGTGGGCGACGCGCCGCTCATCATCGCCGAAACGCGCGTCGACATCCCCGATGCCAGCGTGTCGGATGCGGTGATGATGCTCGATCTGCGCAACACCGCCGCCCTGTTGTTCAAGAATGCAGGCACGGGCGCCTACAATATGGTCTATCGTCGCGGCGACGGCACCATCGGCTGGGTCGAGCCGCAGCGCGGCAGCGTGCAGGCACAGCAGCCCGCCGCAAGCTGATCTTTCCACCCCCCGCCGGTACTGTTACGGGCCCGGCGGGGCCCTTTTCTTTTATTCGAGACCGGGATGAACGACTTCAGCGATCTGCTGCGCCCCGAGGCGGTCTATAAGGACGTCGCCGTCGCGCATAAAAAGGCCCTGTTCGCGCAGCTTGCGACCGCGGCCGAGGGCCTGGGCATCGACGGTCGCCTGACCGCCGAACTGCTGGCGGCGCGTGAAAAGATCGGCTCGACCGGCTTTGGCGGCGGAGTCGCCATCCCGCATGCGCGCCTGCCCGATCTGCCCGCGGTGACCGGCGTCTTCATGCGCCTTGCCCAGCCGATCGAATTCGACGCGGTCGACGATCTGCCCGTCGATCTGGTGTTCATGCTGCTGTCGCCGGTCGATGCCGGTGCGGATCACCTGAAGGCGCTCGCCCGCGTGTCGCGGCGCTTACGCGACCGGACGTTCCTCACCAAGCTGCGCGGCGCGGGGTCGCCTGATGCGCTCTACGCATTGTTCACCGCCGACGCGGCGCGCGACGCAGCGTGAGCGGGACGGCCGACGACAGCGGCGCACAGGCGCATTATCGCAGCCTCGAATCGCTCTACGCTGCCGCACCGATCAACCGCCTGTTCGAATCACGGCTGGAAATTGTTGCGGCGGGCGTCGCGCGCATCCACTTCCTGATCGGGCCCGAACATTATCATGCGGCCGGCGCCGCGCATGGCACTAGCTATTTCAAGATGTTGGACGACGCCGCTTTCTATGCGGCGAACAGCCTCGTCACCGACCGGTTCCTGCTGACGACGGCGTTCAACCTGCTGCTTACCCGGCCGATGAAGGCGGGGCCGGTCATCGCCGAAGGGCGCTGGATCAGCGGCAAGCGCCGCGTCTACGTCGCCGATGCGCGGCTGATCGACGCCGATGGCGAGGAGGCGGCGCGCGGCACCGGCACGTTCATGCGCTCGCAGATCGCGCTGTCCGGCCTGCCCGGCTATCGCGCCGCACCGTGAGCGATCGGCTGCCGACGCATCTGGTGGTCGGGGCGCTGCTGCGCCGGGTCAACGATGCGGGCGGCATGGCGATGGTGCGGGCGAAGGGCGATCCGCAAGGGGGCGCAATTCTGCTGCTGATCGAATCCCGTTCATCTCCGGTTCGGGTTCTCGAACGCACGATCGATTTCGATGGCGTGGCGATTCTAGCCGAATCGGTCCCGCCCGATGGTGCCGAAGCCTATTGGCGGCGGCGGTGCAGTCGCGACCCCGATCTATGGGTCGTCGAACTGGATATCCCGGAAGCCGAACGGTTCGCCGCTGAAACGATCCTGTCGAATTGACTCGTGACGGATGTGTGACGATGGCTCGCGCACGTTGAATGCGCGTTGTGCCGCGCCTGGGTGCGATCCGGGTCGGTGACGCAGTCGGGGGGATGCCCGGACGATCAGCCTGACTGATCGGGTCCGTGGTCCAACCGCATATCGAATACGTTGATGACGATTTTGCAGCGCGCCGCGGCCATCGCGGTGATGTCTTTCTCTCTGGCGGGCCTGATCAGCCACAGCTCGCCGGTCCGGGCCTCGGATCTGAATCGCACCGCGATTCCCGCGCCGACCGCCCCCTCCACCGATCCGGTCGTTCCGGCATCGGTCCCCGTCTCTCCCGCTCCCGTTGCCGCGACGTTCGGACCCGCCAAGCCGGTGGTCCAGCCGCTCCCCACGGTTGAAGCCAGCGAAGACGAAGAGTATAACAGCCTCGCCGAAGCCGTTGCCGCGCAGGACAGCGCCGACGTCGACGAGACGCAGCGCTGCCTCGCCGGCGCGATCTATTTCGAATCGAAGGGCGAACCGCTCGCGGGCCAGCTCGCCGTCGCCAACGTCATCATCAACCGCTCGAAGTCGGGCCGCTTCCCCAGCGATATCTGCTCGGTCGTGAAGCAGCGCGGCCAGTTCAGCTTCGTGCGCCACGGCGAAATCCCGGCGATCGACGAAGGCCGCGCGACCTACCGCACCGCCCTCGCCGTCGCGCGCGTCGCGCTGGATGCGGCCTGGGACAGCCCGGCTCCCAAGGCGCTGTTTTTCAACACGCCGAACCGTCGCCCCGGTGCCAATGTCACCAAGATCGCAATGATCGGCAACCACGTCTTCTATCGCTGATCCGCAACGGGGCGCTTGCCTCGTTCGCTGAATGTTCTAAACCGGAGTCATGCTCGACATGGCTCCGGTTTCTTGCGTTGAGGGGGGTGATCCCGCGATCTGCGCCGCCGACGTCGCGCGCGGCGTCACGCGGATGCTGCTGCGCCACGACCTCGTCACCATTCCCGAAGTTCCGCTGGAGGGCGGCCGCCGCGCCGACCTGATGGCGATCGACGCGCGTGGGCAGTTGGTGATCGTCGAGATCAAGGTGTCGCGCGCCGACCTGATGGGTGATGGCAAATGGCCGGACTATCTCGGTCACTGCGACCGGTATTATTGGGCGGTGCCGGCGGGGTTCGATACCGCGCCGCTGGACGGTGCGGCGTTCCTGCCGGAGCGGACGGGCGTGATCGTTGCGGATCGCTACGACGCGGCGATCCTGCGTGAGGCGCATAGCGTGCCGCTGGCCGCGCACGTTCGCAAACGCTGCACCCTCGCCTTCGCGCGGCGCGCGGCGCGACGGCTGACGGGACTCACCGACCCGGAGGCGTTCGTCTGAGCGAAGTCAGAGCTGGTGGCCGGTCCGGTCCCGCTTCGTCGCCAGATAGCGTGCATTATGGGGATTGGGCGGCAGCGCATGCGCGACGCGTTCGATCACCGTCACGCCCGCCGCTTCCAGTCCCGCGACCTTGGCCGGATTGTTGGTCAACAGCCGCACGGTGCGCTGCCCCAGCAGCGACAGCATCCGCGCCGCCACGCCGAAATCGCGCGCGTCGATCGCAAAGCCCAGCCGCGTGTTGGCATCGACCGTATCGAACCCCTGATCCTGTAACGCATATGCGCGCAGCTTGTTGACCAGGCCGATCCCACGGCCTTCCTGTCGCAAATACAACAACATGCCCCAGCCCTGCGCCTTGATCGCCTCGATCGCCGCACGCAGCTGCGGTCCGCAGTCGCATTTCAGGCTGCCGAGCACGTCGCCGGTCAGGCATTCGCTATGCAGGCGGACCAGCGGCGGCGATCCATTGGGCTGGCCAACCAGAAGTGCGACATGTTCGTCGCTCGAATCGGGCGAGCGGAACGCGACGATCTCGGCTTCCTCGGCGCCGTCGACCGGCAGCCGGGCGCGCGTCGCGAGACGCAACGCGCCGGATGCCTGATGCGCGTCGATCGCGGCCGGATCGATCGTCACCTCCGCGCCGATGCCGTCGAGGACGAAGGCCGGCAGCAGTCCCGCGATCCGCGCCAACCGGATCGCCGCGAGGCTCGCCGCCGGGCGATCGATCGCCATCGTGCGGAACGGCCCTTTCAGCGGCGTCGCGAGATCGAATTGCGGATCGGCGAGCGCGACCGCGGTAGAAAAGTCGAGCCACGGCGCCGGCTCGATCGCGACCGGCGTGTCGGGATCGGCGGCGGCGAGCTGGTTGGTCAGCTTCAGCGTCGCGGCGCGGCCGTTGGAGATGAGCAGCGGGAATGTGCCACCGCCCGCGAAGGATTCGAGCCCGATCGGATCGGCAGTCTCGACCGCGAGCAGGGGCAGGGGGGCCTCACCCGGCGCGGCGATGGCGATCGGCCAGCCGCGGCGCAGCGCGTCGATCGCGCGCGCGACATCGCGGGCGGACGCGCTCATCAGAAGGCGAACTCGGTCAGGATCGGCACATGGTCCGATGGGCTCAGCCAGCTGCGGCAGGCTTCGTGGACGACGTGCGCCGTGGCCTTCTCCGCGACGTCGCGCGTCGCCCACATATGGTCGAGCCGGCGGCCGCGGTCGTTCTTGGTCCAGTCGGGCGAGCGATAGCTCCACCACGTGTGAAGGCGCGCGGGGGCGGGGTGGAAATGCCGCCCCAGGTCGACCCAATCGTTCGAGGCCTGGAGGCGATCGAGCGCCTCGACCTCAATGGGGGTGTGGCTGACGACCTTCAGCAGCGCCTTGTGGCTCCACACGTCGCTGGGCAGCGGCGCGATGTTGAAATCGCCGGTCAGGATGGTCGGCACGTCGAGCGTTTCCGACCAGCGCGTCATCCGTTCGACGAAGTCGAGCTTCTGGCCGAATTTGGGGTTTACGTCGCGATCGGGAACGTCACCGCCGGCGGGGACGTAGACGTTTTCCAGCCGGACGCCGTTGGGCAGGCGGACACCGACGTGGCGCGCCTCCTGGTTCGCCTGCCAGTCGAAGCGATCGTCCTCGATCAGCGGCACGCGGCTGAGGATCGCGACACCATGGTGCATGCGCTGGCCGTGGATGACGATATGGTCGTAGCCGAGCGCGCGGAAGGCATCGAAGGGGAAGTCGGCGTCGATGACCTTGGTTTCCTGGAGGCACAGGATGTCGGGTTCCACCTCGCGCAGGAACTGTTCGACGATGGCGATCCGGAAACGGACCGAATTGATGTTCCAGGAGACGATCTTCACGCCGGTGCATCTAGGCGGGGGCGGGGAGGGGGGCAAGGTTCGGGCCGACCTTGGGGCCGTATGCGCCATGCGCCTTCCGGTCGCCCTGAGCTTGTCGAAGGGCAGCTCTCCCCGAGCTTCACGCTGGTGGCAACGTGCCCTTCGACAGCGTCAGGGCGACGGGAGAGGGGGCGCGTCATCGGCCAAGCCCATGACGTCGAACGGGCTGCGCCCGCCGGCCGGTTCATGCGGGCTTGCCCCGCATGAACGGAAAGGCCCTCGCTCCGGGGGCATGGAGCGAGGGCCGACCTAGCGTTCGTCACGCAGGCGGGAAGTGGTTGATGGTCATCCGGGCAACAGGGGGAAAAAATCCCGAACGCCCCACATCCGCGAGGACGTCTCTAGGCCAGCAAACCTGTCGGGTACATGAATGAACCCGGCTCAGCGGACGTTCGGCCTCCGCGGATCGTTCCATTTGAACGTCTGGTCGCTCACCGGCACGCCGAATCGCTGATTCGACAGGCGAATCGTCGTGCGGTTGTTCTGGCTGTCGAGCGCGACCCAGCCCTGCAGCGCGAGTCCTGCCGGGGCCGCCGAGTCGCGGGCGAAGATCAGCGTGATCTTGCCATATTCGGGGTGCTTGGGATCGTTCGCCTCGACCGAGACGACGCGGTCGTTGCCCGTCTGGACGAGCTTCGCATAGCGGGTGATGTCGCGCGTCGGATCGAGCAGCACGCCCAGCGGCGAATTCTTGATCGGCCAGCGCTGCACCTGCCGCACCGAATAATCGATGAAGGTCAGCGCGCCGCCTTCCGCCACGATCAGGATCGGCACGCCCTTTTCATACTGGAAGCGCAGCTTGCCCGGCTTCTTCAGCGTGAACGTACCGGTCAGCACCTTGCCGTTGCGGTCGGTCTGCGTGAAGTCGGCGGTCATCGTCTCGACCGACTGGAGGTGGCGCTGCACCGCGGCGAGGTCGCCGGTCGCCTGGGCGGGCAGAGCGGCCGGCGCGACGAGCGCGATCGGCAGGGCGAGAGCAAGAGCGTATCGGGTCATGCGGGTCCTGATGCGGGGAAGGCGTTGAACCGGCCCTTAACTGTCGGGGCGGGTGTTGGTGCCGGGAACATGGACGACGTGAACACCCAAAAGAAACCGATCGGTTCGTTTTTGAAGGTGATGTCGTGGGCCCATCCTCACCCTTCCGCGGCTGCGCCGCTCCCTCCCTCTCCCAACGGGAGAGGGAAGAGCCGCCATAGGCGGCTCAGGGTGAGGGTGGGTGCGGCACGGCCGGGGTATGAGGGCGGTGATTCTCATTCATCGTTTGATCGCAAGTGCTTAAATGTCACCCGATCCATCACTTCCCCAGCAGGTTCGCCTGCCAGAACATCAGGCTGGTCCAGAACTGATAGTCCTGGTTCTCCTTCTTGGCGTAGCCATGGCCTTCGTCCTTGGCGAGCAGGTGCCAGGCGGGCACGCCATTGGCGCGCACCGCGGCGACCATCTGATTGGCTTCCGAGGCGGGCACGCGGGGGTCGTTGCCGCCGGTGACGACCATCAGCGGGATTTTGAGCTCCTTCGCGCGGGTGAGCGGGCTGATCTCGACCAGCTTGGCGCGCTGGGCGGGATCGCGCTCGTCGCCATATTCGACGCGGCGCAGGTCGCGGCGATAGCTTTGCGTGTTTTCGAGGAAGGTGACGAAGTTGGAGATGGCGACGATGCAGTTCGCCGCCTTGAACCGGTCGCCGTACCGGATCGCGAGCGCGTAACACATATAGCCGCCGTAGCTGCCGCCGGTCTCCGCGATCCGCTTCGAATCGATGCGCGGGTCCTTGTCGAACCGGTCGAGGAAGGCGCCGATGTCCTTCACCGAATCCTCGCGCTTGAACGGCCCGTTGTCGAGCGCGACGAAGCGCTTGCCGAACCCGGTCGAGCCGCGGACGTTGGGGTAGAAGAGCGCGATGCCCAATTCGTTGAGCAGGTAATTGTTGCGCCCCAGGAATCCGGGGGTCGACTGCCCCTCCGGTCCGCCGTGGATGTTGAAGAGGAGCGGGCGCTTGCCCGGCCAGCGCTTGGGATCGGGACGGTAGAGGAAGCCCGACACGGGTTCGCCGTCGAAGCTTTTCACCTCGACGAATTCCGGTTCGACGTTGCGCGCGGGATCAAGGCCGCCGGTTTCGCTCGCGGTCCAGCGCGTCACCGTCAGCGACGCGGGATCGAGCGAATAGGTGTCGGTCGGCGCCTTGGCGGAATTGAGCGAGAAGCCCAGCGCGCCCCATGGCGCGAATGCCACGCCGCCGATGCTGCCGGCGGGCAGCGGCACGGTGCGGGCGCGGCGGCTCGCGATGTCGAGCAGCTTCAGCCGGTCGATGCCCGCTTCGTTGACGACATAGGCGATGGTGCGGCCGTCGTCCGAAATGTCGAAAGCGTCGACGTCCCACTTCGGTTCGGGGGCGACCGCGGTGAAGCGGCCCGTCTTCGGATCGATCGTGCCGAGGCGCTGGAAGTCCGATCCCTCGTCCGACGTGACCCACAAGGTGCCATCGGGCGCGAACTTGGCCTCGCCATAGGCGATGGCGGCGGCAGGATCGCCGATCGGTGTCATCGCGCCGGTCGCGACGTCCATCCGGTACAGGTTGGTCTTGTTGACCGAGCGATATTCGGTGACGACCGCGGTCTTCGCATCGGGTGCGAAGTCGCTGATCGCCCAGCCGCCGCCCTTCACCTGCGCGACCAGCCGGTCGCTCTTCGGATTGCGCGGATCGATGACGTAGAGGTCGTTGTCCGCGCCGTTGCGCCGTGTCGACGAATAGCCGAGCCAGCGGCCGTCATGGCTCCAGGCGTTGATCGCGTTGCGGCTCTTGCCGTCGGTCAGCAGCGTCAGGCGGCCGTCCCGCAGCGTGTAGAGCTGCCAGAATTCGCTGCCGCCGACGTCCTTCTGCACGACCATCACGTCGCCGCGCTTGGGCGCATAGCTCGCGCGGGCGATCGCATCCGCCTCGAACGACAGCTGGCGGCGCGCGCCCATCGGCATCGCGACCTCGTGCGCCTGCACCGTATTGCCGAAGCGCGTCGCGATCAGCACGCCGCGCGTCACCGGATTCCAGCCGCCGAACGCCGACGAGCGCGATTCCATATAGGGCCGCGTCGCATCGGCCAGCGCCTGCGGCACCGGCGGGATACCATCCGCCTGAATCGCGGCGGGCGGAGCGATGGTGGCGCTGTCCTGCGCCATGGCGGTGCCGGCCAGCAGAAGCGCGGCGGCGGCGGCGATGCGTTTCATCGAATGATACTCCCCGGTGTATTATGTCTTAGCTACACCTTGCCAGCTTGGCGGCGGGGATCAAGGAAAATGGCGATCGGGGCGCGGGGCCATCAGGCGTGGCCGTTGCAAACTGCGCGCGTGACGCTGCGGCTGGCGATGTCGTACGCGACGCTGATCTGCATACAGCCGCCATCCGACATGGAGGGCAGGTCGATTGGCTTCGCGAACCACCGGCGGCGGCCGGCGGGGGTTTCGGCGGTCAGAAATTGGGTCTCCTGACGGTCCATCTCGGCGTTCTCTTCGGGCGTGCAGGGCCGCGTCTTAAAGTCGTCGGTCAGGAGGTCGCACCCCTCGCGCGGGTCGGACGGCAGCGAAGGCAGGATATAGGTCGCGACAACATGCGTCGCCTCCGACCAGGCATAGTTGCGGCCGTAGGCGGCGAAGGGCCAGGCTTTCTGGGGCAGGACGATACTGCGCTCGATCGCGTCCATCACCGCCTGCTCGCGCGACGGGGGTAGGATGGCGGACGCGGGGGTCGAAAGCAGTGCCAGCATCGGTAGCGCCTGGACCGAACGTGTCGTAGCGCTGATGCGTGTCATGATCGATGCCCCTGCGGCGTGAGCGCGCCATCATGCCGGCGTCCTGCTTTGCATCAAGGGGGTTCAGCTTGAACGCCAGCGTAACGGTCGGCAAACCTGACGTATATGACGTATATGACGTATCCGATCCACCGTTACCGCGCGTTCGCCGATCTCACCCGCACCGAAGTCGAATTGCTCGGCACGCTTGGCGAGGGCGCGGTGGTGCGCCGGCGCGGCGAAGTCTTCCAGCGCGAAGGCGATGCGGTAGGCGGCTTTTACCTGCAGCTGAAAGGCTGGGTAGCCTCGTCGATCATCCTGCGCAGCGGCAACCGCCTGATCCAGAAGGTGCATCTGCCCGGCGACATGCTGGGTACGCCGACGATGGTGCTGTCGGAGGCGGCGGACACGCTGACCGCGATCACCGAATCGGTGACCGCCCTCGTGCCCTATGCGCGGTTCGGGCGGTTGTACCTGACGGCGCCGCGGCTCGCTGCGCTGTTCACGGTGGCGGTGCAGATGGAGCGGCTGGCACTGATGGATATGCTGGCGATCACCGGCAATGCCTCGGCGCGCGAACAGCTGGCGCGGCTGTTGATCGACCTGCACACCCGGCTGACGCCGATCGGCATGGTGGAGGACGATGCGTTCGACCTGCCGCTGACGCAGGAGGTGATCGGCGATCTGCTCGGGCTGACCGGGGTCCACGTCAACCGCACGGTGCGCGCGCTGGAGGACGAGGGACTGATCGCGCGGACGGGGCATCGTGTGCGGTTGCTCGATGTCGATCGCCTGCGGCAGCTGTCACCGCTGCCGCCGCGCCAGCCGGCGTTCGAGCCGGCGTGGCTGCCGGCGGCGCGGTAGGGCTTCATCGACTCGTAACCCCGGCGGCATAGAAGGCGTCGGATGGATACGCACCCGACGTTTCGCGTGACGGTCGATATGGATCGCGGCTGCTTCGAGACCGCGATGCAGGGCTTCTGGACGCTGGAGACGCTGGCCGATTTCCGTCGTGCGCTGGAGGATGCGGTTGCCCGTATCCGCGCAACGGGCCGCGAGCCGGTCAGCCTGTGCGACTATTCGGGTGCGATGGTGCAGAGCCAGGAGGTCGTGGCGGGATTCATCGCGATGATGGCCGATCCCGCGGTGCGATCACGACGCGTCGCGGTCTACACGGGCGCCGCGCTCACCAGGTTGCAGGCCGAGCGCGCCAATCGCGACCATGCCGAATTCCGCTACTTCGAGGACCGGGACGCGGCCTTGGCATGGCTGTTCTCCCCGGAAGGGGCCTGATCCCCCGCCTCAGATCGCGTGGCCTTCGGTATCGCGCAGCACTTCGCGGCGGCCGACATGGTCGGGGCGGCCGACGATGCCGTCCTTTTCCATGCGTTCGATCAGGCGCGCGGCCGAATTGTAGCCGATGCGCAGCTGGCGTTGCAGCCAGCTGGTCGAGGCCTTTTGCGATTCGCACACCAGCTGGATCGCGGCGCGATACTGCTGGTCCTCGGCGGTGTCCTCGCCTTCCGGCGCGCCGTCGAGCGCGAAGCTGTCCTCGGGCTCTTCGGTGACCGAGCTGATGTAATCGGGCTGGCCTTGTGCGCGCCAGTGATCGGCGATGGCGCGTACCTCGTCGTCGCTGACGAAGGGGCCGTGGACGCGGACGATGCCCTTGCCGCCGGGCATATAGAGCATATCGCCGCGGCCCAGCAGCTGTTCGGCGCCCTGTTCGCCCAGGATCGTGCGGCTGTCGATCTTGCTGGTCACGTGGAAGCTGATGCGCGTCGGCAGGTTCGCCTTGATGACGCCGGTGATGACGTCGACCGACGGACGCTGCGTCGCCATGATCAGGTGGATGCCCGCCGCGCGCGCCTTTTGCGCCAAGCGCTGGATCAGGAATTCCACCTCCTTGCCCGCGGTCATCATCAGGTCGGCAAGCTCGTCGACGATGACGACGATCTGCGGCAGCGGTTCGTAGTCGAGCTGCTCTTCCTCATACACCGGCTGGCCGGTGTCGGGGTGGTAGCCGGTCTGGACACGGCGGCCGAGGCGTTGCCCCTTCGCCTTCGCCGCGCGGACCTTGTCGTTGAAGCCCGCCAGGCTGCGCACGCCGACCGACGACATCTGGCGGTAGCGGTCCTCCATCGTCTCGACCGCCCATTTGAGCGCACGCACCGCCTTGGCGGGATCGGTGACGACCGGCGACAGCAGGTGCGGGATGTCGTCGTACATGCTCAGTTCGAGCATCTTGGGATCGATCATGATCATCCGGCACTGTTCAGGCGTCAGCCGGTAGAGCAGCGAGAGGATCATGCAGTTGAGGCCGACCGACTTGCCCGAACCGGTGGTGCCGGCGACGAGCAGGTGCGGCATGGGGGCGAGATCGGCGATCACCGGATCGCCGGCGATGTTCTTGCCGAGGATGATCGGCAGCTGCGCGGCCTGATCCTCGAACGTCTGGCTGCCGACGAGTTCGTGCAGACTGACCGATTCGCGCTTCTGGTTGGGCAGTTCGATGCCGATCACGTTGCGCCCCGGGATCACCGCGACGCGCGCCGAGATCGCCGACATGTTGCGCGCGATATCGTCGGCGAGCGCGATGACGCGGCTGGCCTTGATGCCCGGCGCCGGCTCGAGTTCGTACATCGTCACGACCGGGCCGGGGCGCACTTCGTTGATGACGCCGTGCACCTTGAAATCGTCGAGCACGTTCTCGAGCAGGCGCGCGTTGCGCTCCAGCGAGGCCTTGTCGATCGTGCCCTTCGGCGCCGGCGGCGCAGGGGTCAGCAGGTCGAGCTGCGGCAGCGTATAGCTGTGGCCGAGGTCGAGGCTCTGCTGCTTGGGCTTGGGCTTGGCGGCGGAGGGCGCGAGATTGCGGTCGGCGATGTTGGGGGCGGGACGTGGGTCTGGCGTCGCGATCGCGCGCGGTTCGACGACCTTGCGCGCGAGCTGGAGCGGTTCCTCGTCCCCGTCGTCATAGGCGTCGTCGTACAGATCGTCGCCATCGTCATCGGCACCGATCGCGTCGCCACGCGTGCGGCGCAGGCGGAAGCGGCGGTCGCCGAGGTCGGCGTCGAGGCTCTTGGCCCAGATGACGATACCGGCGATGCCGACGATCAGGCCGATGCCGCGTGCCGCCCAGCGCTCTGCGCCCGGCTGGCCGATGAAGGACAGGCCCCATTCCACCGCCTTCGCAATCGACAGGCCGGCGACGCCGCCCCAGCCGGCCGGCAGCGCCAGCACCGACGCATCGGACACGAAGGCGAGCGCGGCGGCGATCAGCGCCACGCCAATCGCGGCATTGCGCAGCATCGCGAGCCAGCGCCCCGCGGGCCGATCGCGCCACAGCCGCGCGGCGACGATCGGCGCGATCGGCAGCAGCAAGGCGACCGCCGGGCCGAACAGCGTGAGCGCAAGGTCGGCGAACCAGGCGCCGGGCGGGCCGGCGAGATTTTGCACCGGGCCCCCGGAGGCGGTGTTGAGCGCGGCGTCGCTGGCGCGATAGCTCGCCAGCGCGAGCACCATCACTGCGGTGGCGACGAACAGCGCGATCGCGGCGACCAACGCGCCGCCCCGCACGGCGCCCGCCTTCACCGTCTCACGCAACAGCCCTGGCTGCGCACGGCTCGCCATCGCTCGATTCCTTCAATGTTCCGAAAAGTTAACGCGGGTTCATCGGCCGATGGCGCGATTCCGTCAAGATGGCGGGCCGATCGCCTGCTTCACCCGTTCGCCCTGAGCCTGTCGAAGGGCGCGTGCCACCAGCGATGCGCTCGTGGGCCGCCCTTCGACAGTGAGCAGGTGAAACCATCCCCCGGATGGTTTCAGCCGAGCCTGGGAGGCTCGGCAACCTGCTCACCAGGTGAACGGGGATGGGCAAAACAGTTCAGGGACAAGGCGTCGGCTACGAAGCGTCGGACCCGTTGGATCGCCGCTACCGCCGCCGCCCGCCAACCCATTGAATAGCGGAGACGAATGCGGCCGACCACATTCCCGCTGTCCTACACGCCCCATCCGTGTCACCCCTGCCCAGGCTCTGTCTCACCGCAGGCCCCCCGTTTCGAAAAACACGTGCGTCGGCGTGACTTTTGTGACTTTCCGAACCGCTCCCCCGCCGGGAACAACGCCTGCCCTACGACCGTAGGGAGCGTTGGCACGGTGCGCGGCGACCTGTAGGGGGATGCACATGAATTCGGACGTCATCATCCTCGGCGGCGGCCTGGTCGGCGCCACCCTCGCACTGGCGCTCGACGCGCATGGGGTCACGAGCATCGTCGTCGATCCCGCCGACCCCGCGGTGGTCCACGCCCCGGGCTTCGACGGGCGCGCGTCGGCGATCGCCAGCGCGAGCGGGCGGATGCTGGATGCGATCGGCGTGGGCAAGGCGCTGGCGGGCCAGGGCTGTGCGATCCGGCATATCCGGGTCAGCGACGGGCTGGCGCCGGGCAAGCTCGATTTCCGGCCTGGCGACAACGATGATCCGCTCGGCACGATGTACGAAAACAAGGCGCTGCGCGCCGCGCTGTTCGCCGCCGCGACCGCTGCGACCCATGTCGACCTGCGCATGCAGACGCGCGCCACCGATCTGGTACGCGGCGAGCATCAGGTCACCGCGACGTTGAGCGACGGCACCACCGTCACCGCGCCGCTGGTGATCGTGGCGGAGGGGCGCAATTCACCGACGCGCGAGGCGGCGGGGATTCCGGTGGCACGCTGGCAATACGACCATGCCGCGATCGTCGGCGCCTTCCACCACGAATATCCCCACGAAGACGTCGCCTACGAAATCTTCTACCCCGCCGGCCCGTTCGCGCTGCTGCCGCTGCCCGACGACGACATCGGCCATCGATCGGCGATCGTCTGGTCGGTGAAGGGCGCGGATGGGCCCGGCATGATGAAGCTGGGCGACCGCGCCTTCCTGGCAGAGGCGACCAAGCGGATGGGCGGGTTCCTGGGCGAACTCAGCGCAGCATCGCCGCGCGCAAGCTATCCGCTGGGCTTCCACCATGCCGCGCGGATCACTGCGGAGCGGCTGGCGCTGGTCGGTGACGCTGCGCACGGCATCCATCCGATCGCGGGGCAGGGGCTGAACCTGGGCCTGCGCGACGTCGCGACGCTGGCGGAAGTGTTGGTCGAGGGCAAACGGCTGGGGCTGGACCTGGGCGATCCCGCGCTGCTCGAACGCTATCAGCGCTGGCGTGGGCTCGACACGTTCATGGTTGCCGCCGCCACCGATACGCTGACGCGCTTGTTCGGCATTCCGGGCAAGACGGCGCGCGCGGTGCGTCGCTTCGGCATTTCCGCGGTCGATCGCCTGCCGCCGCTGAAGGATCGCTTCATGGCCGAGGCGCGGGGCGAAAGCGGCACGTTGCCCAAGCTGCTGCAGGGCCTGCTGGTGTGAGCGAGACGCCGGTCGATCCGGCGAAGCGGGCACCCGCGACGCCGCTTGCCCGCGCGCAGGCGGGCGTGACGCGCGCCATGGGCATCGCCGTCGTCGTGACGGTGGCGCTGGCGCTGATCGGCTACGCCCGCGGCGATGCGATGATGCTGGAGGCGCGCGGCTGGACGCTGGGCGTCGCGCTGCTGACGCTGGGCTTGTGGGTGGCGGCGGCGATCGGCGACGTCGCGCGGCGGCGCTTCGCTTCGGCGAGCGCGATCGATGGCGGCGACGGCGTCGACCCGCGTGTCGATGCGGCCAATGCCATCCTGCGCAACACCGCCGAACAGGCGCTGCTCGCCGCGATCGCTTATGGCGCGCTGACGCTGCTCGACGATCATGCCCGCGTGGCCGTTGCGCTGTTCGCGGCCTGTTTCTCGGCCGGGCGGCTGCTGTTCTGGAGCGGCTATCGCGACGGCGCGGCGGCGCGCGCGCTGGGCTTCGGCCTGACCTTCTACCCCAGCGTCGCCGCGCTGCTGATGGCGGCGCTGGCGCTGCTGCGCTAATCCGGCCCCTGTCTGCCGCAGCGGGCAACCGGCTCGTCGCAGGCGTAACCCGCACATTCCGCGGTTAATTTGACTTTAGCGCTTTGGCCCCACAACGCTGCCACCCTGACGCCGGGGGGACGCGGCGCACGGATCATGAGGCGCCGCCCGCGTGTTTTTGCGCAACGATCAAGGCTATGAGCTGGCCGGCGGCACCGCGGCGCGCCCGTTCGTGCGCCTGCCGGGCGTGCCCGGCGCGCGGCCGGCGGTGCGGAAGCCGGGGCTGTTCGGTATCGATTGGGGCGCGATCGACTGGGCGCCCGACCTTGGCGCGCAGATCGGCACGCGCGACTGGTGGCGCGGCCTCGCAACGCTGACCGGCCTGCTGGCAACGGTCTGGGCGCTCAATCCGGGCGTGCGCCCCTTGGTCGGCGCGGCGCCCGCGGTGCTCGACGGCACCGCCTGGGAAGAGGCGCGCGGCCAGGCCATCGCGCCGCTGGCCTGGGGCGGCGACACGGGCCATCGCATGGCGGCGAACGACCTCGTCTCGCCACTCGCCGAGGCACCCGAACGCCCGCATGTCGAGCTGAGCGCGACGCTGGGCGAGGGCGATGCGCTGGCGCACGTCCTGACCCGTGCCGGCGTCGGCCGCGCCGATGCGGCGCGTGCGGCGGAGCTGATCGCGCAGGCGGTATCGCTCGACGACATCCAGCCGGGCACCCGCCTGTCGCTGACGCTCGGCCGCCGCCCGACGCGCACCGTCGCCCGGCCGCTCGAAAAGCTGTCGCTGCGCGCGCGCTTCGATCTGGCGCTGACGCTCGATCGGGCCGCCACCGGCTTGGTGCTGACGCGCCAGCCGATCGCGGTCGACCGCACGCCGCTGCGCATCCAGGGCCTCGTCGGCTCCAGCCTGTACCGCTCGGCGCGCGCTGCGGGTGCGCCGGCGCGCGTGGTGGAAAGCTATATCAAGGCGCTGGCGACGCGCCTGTCGATCGGCCGCGATGTGGGGGCCGCCGATAGCTTCGACCTGATCATCCAGCGCGACCGCGCCGCGACCGGCGAACAGCGGCTCGGCGACCTGCTGTTCGCCGGCATCGACCAGGGACGCCGCAAGGTCGAACTCGTCCGCTGGGACGATGCGGACGGCCATGCGAGCTGGTTCGACGCCAAGGGGCAGAGCGAACGCCGCGGCTTCATGGGCATGCCGGTGGCGGGGCGGATCACCTCGTCCTTCGGATTCCGCATGCATCCGCTGCTCGGCTATCTGAAAATGCACAAGGGCGTCGACATCGGTGCGCCCTACGGCTCGCCGATCTATGCGGTGCTCGATGGCGTGGTGCAGGGCGCGGGGCGCTCGGGCGGCTACGGCAATTTCGTCAAGCTCGGCCATGCCGGCGGCCTTGCCAGCGGCTATGGCCATATGAGCCGCATCGCGGTGACGCGCGGCCAGCACGTGCGGCAGGGTCAGGTGATCGGCTATGTCGGCTCGACCGGCCTGTCGACCGGGCCGCATCTGCACTGGGAAGTATGGCGCAACGGCCAGACGGTAAACCCGCGCTCGATCAGCTTCGCCAGCGTCGCGGCGCTGTCGGGCAGCGACCTGCGGCGGTTCCGCAGCTACGCGGCGGGGCTGCTCGCGGTGCCAGTGGGCGGGCGGTAGGGGTTCGAGTGCCGATTGGCGTCGGTGTGTCGGAACCTGGGGTTAGCTGCCGTTCCGCTTGAAAAGGATGAAGTAGCGGATCGCTGTTCCGACGACGTAACCGCCCATTGCCCCTAGGCTCGGCCATAGTGGCCCGAACACGAAGTCGAGGCCGCTTGTAGACCTGAGGCTGTCAGGATGGGCGCTCTGCCACGCATACACGTATGCGATCATGGCAAGGGGCACGATCCACAGGGCCGCGCATCCGAGCTTAGGGGTTTTTGCGCCCAATCCAATCACGAGGCCGGTAAGAGCGCCCCCGATCAGTAGCATCTCGATGGTCATGCCGCATCGTGCCCCGCGTGCATGGATGTCCGCAAGTGAGCGAAAGCAGAATGTCCGCTGGCAGGTCATTTCACCCGCTGGGACAATTCCGATAGCGGGCTCGCCGCCAAGACCTCATGTGGTAGTAAACTGGCGAGACGGCCAGACGATTGCTCCTATACCTTTGCCGTCACTTCCTTTTTACCGCCCCTGGGCGCGCCAGCGGAGGATGGTGCGGGCGATGATATCGTCTTCGCCACCGGCGTCGCACCAGAGTTGCGAGAAAATGGGGTCGGTGGACGCGGGTTGTTTGGCGGGTTCGAGGTTGTCGAAGCTGACGCGGATCGGCACCGCGACGCCTTCGCCGCAGACGATGCATTCGCGGTTGCGCAGCGCCGGGATCGCATCGAGGAAGCCGCGCGCACCCTCCGGCATCGCCGCACGGACGAAGGCCTGGTCGCGTTCGTTGTTCAGGCGCATCGCGATGATCGTGCCGCATTGCGACAGCACGCCTTCCTCGAGATCGGACGGACGCTGCGTGATCAGCCCCAGGCTGACGCCATATTTGCGCCCTTCCTTGGCAATCCGGCCGAGGATGCGGCCGACCGAGGCGTTGCGCCCGTCGGCGCCCAGGCTGCTCGGGATGTAGCGGTGCGCCTCTTCGCAGACGAGCAGGATCGGGCGCCTGGGCTCGTTGCGCGCCCAGATCGCGAAGTCGAACGTCATGCGGCTGAGCATCGCGACGACGACCGAGGTGATTTCCGACGGCACGCCCGACACGTCGATGATCGAGATCGGCTTGCCGCCGCCCGGCATACGGAAGATGCGGGCGAGGAAATCCGCCATCGAGTCGGCGACGAGCATGCCGGAGAACATGAAGCCGTAGCGCGGATCGGCCTTGATCTCTTCGATCTTGGTCTTGAGCCGGAGATAGGGGGCGGTGTCGCCGGCGCGATCCATCTTGCCCATTTCGAGGCTGATGAAATTGGTGAGGTCGCTGAGCAGATAGGGGATCGGCGCGTCGACGGTGAGCTTGGCGACGCCCTGGCCCAGGCGATTCTTGCCGCGTGCCATCAGCAGGCACTTCGCCAGGATGTCGCGGTCGAGCTGGCTGTCTTCGCCGCGGGCGGTCACGAAGACCTCGCAATGCTCCTCGAAGTTCATCAGCCAATAGGGCATCTGGAGATTGTTGACGTCGTACAGCGCGCCGTTGTTGCCGAAGGCGGCGCCATATTCGCCGTGCGGATCGATCATCAGCACATGGCCCTGCGGCGCCAGTTCGCAGATGCGGTGGAGGATCAGCGCGGCGCTGGTCGATTTGCCGGTGCCGGTCGAGCCCACCAGCGCGAAATGCTTGCCGAGCATCGCGTCGATGTAGAGCGAGGCGCGCACGTCGCGGGTCGGATAGACGGTGCCGATCTGGATATGCGCGCGGTTGCTGGCCGAATAGATCTGTTGAAGGTCGGCGGTGGTGATCGGAAAGACCTCGCACCCCGGAATCGGATAGCGCGTCACGCCGCGGCGGAAGCCGTACAGGCGGCCGGTCAGCTGCTCCTCCATGCCTTCGCCGAGGAAGTCGATCTCGGCCGCGACCCAGTCGCTCGACCCGTCGCGCAGCGTCAGGCTGCGGACGTTGGCGACCAGCCACGACTGGCCGATGCGCATCTTGATCTGAGTGCCGACCTGGCCCGCGCCGGCGGAAACCGGATCGGATCCTTGCGCGGACAGGGCCAGTGCATTGCGGTCGAACAGCACACGGCTGCTGCTGCCCGCGATCGTCAGGACGCAACCGATCGGTGCGCCGGACAGGCCGATCGTTTCCTGCACGTCCGCCGCGCTCAACGGCGTACCTTGCGAAAACGAACCCGCCCCCGCCATATCGTTCATCACGCCCGATCCCCGTTCATACCGGACCAAAGGTAGAGGGCGCTGGTTAATTTAGCGTTGGGAACCGTCACACACGGCGCGCGACCCAGCCCGCGCCCCAGCCGAGCGCGATTGACAGCGCCACCGCCGCGATTCCGTAGAGGAACGCATGCCGTTCGGCGGCGCGTGCGACGAAGCGTTCGAAGCCCGATTTGCGGATATCGATGTCGCGTACCGCCGCCGCCAGCACGCGGCCGTCGCGGATCAGGAAGGTTTCTGCGGTGAACCGCCCGACGGGGACGCGCGCCGGGATGGTGAGTCGCGCGCGGTACAGGACGTCGTCGGTGATCTCGACCGCGCGCGGCGCCTCGACATACAGGCCGGCCCGGCGGCGCAGGTCGACGAGGCCCTGCTGGAAGCGATGCTCGACCGTGCTGACCGCATTGGAGCCGGGGGACAATTGCAGGCTGTCGAGTCCCAGTTCGTAGATCGCGCGGGTGCGTTCGTCGACGATCCGGTCGATTGGGCGTGACGAGGCGAGCGCGTAGAAACTGGGCGCCGAACTGTAGCGCTGATGCTGGGCATTGACCCAGATGCCGGCGATCTTTTCCTTTTCGCGGACCAGCACCGATTGCGTCGGGCCCTTTACGATCACCACGATATCGGTCGGCGATTCGCCGGGGGGCAGGCGGCCGCCGGGATAGAGGATCGCGCCGAACAGCAGCAGCTCCGCGCCCGTAAAGCTGTAGGCGATCTCGATCTGGCGCTGCGACACGTCGGGGACGAGCACCGGTTTCGCCGTCGCAAAGCCGCCCGGCGGCGCCGACGACGCCAGCAGCGCCGGCGCGACGAGCAGCAGAGCCGCGCGGGCGCTCACGTCAGCTCGACCGTGAAGATTTCCTCCGGCCGCCAGACGAGGCCGAGCAGGATGCGCAGGCCGACCAGCAGCACCATGATCGCGAGCGCGAGGCGGAGATATTCGGGCTTCACCCGGCTGGCGAAGCGCGCGCCCAGCTGCGCCCCCGTCACCGATCCGACCAGCAGCAGGCCGGCGAGCACGATATCGACCGCCTTGGTGGTGGTGGCGTGGACCATCGTCGCGACCGCGGTGACGAACAGCGTCTGGAACAGGCTGGTGCCGACGACGACGCTGGTCGCCATGCCGAGCAGGTAGATCATCGCCGGCACCAGGATGAAGCCGCCGCCGATGCCGAGCAGGATGGTGAGGATGCCGGTGAAGAAGCCGAGCAGCAGCGGTGCGAGCGGCGAGATGTAGAGGCCCGACGCGTAGAAACGCGTGCGCAGTGGCAGCGCGGCGACCAGCGGGTGGTGGCGCCGCTTGCGCGCGCGGGGGCGGACGCGGCCCTTGGCGACGCCGATCGCACCGATCGATTCGCGTGCCATCAGCGTACCGATCGACCCCAGCATCGCGACATAGACGACGCCGATCACCGTATCGATCTGGCCACTCGCCTTGAGCAGCTGGAAGATCCACGCGCCCGCCCCGCTGCCGAGGATACCGCCGGCCACCAGGACGCTGCCCATCTTCACGTCGACGCCGCCGCGGTGGAAATGCGCGAACACGCCCGACACGCTCGCGCCCGTCACCTGGCTGGCCGAGGAGGCGGCGGCGACGGTGGGCGGAATGCCGTAGATGATGAGCAATGGCGTCGTCAGAAAGCCGCCGCCGACCCCGAACATGCCCGACAGCAGCCCGACGCCGCCGCCCAGCAGGATGATGACCAGCGCGTTGACCGACAGGTTGGCGATGGGGAGGTAGAGGTCCACGAAAGGCTTTATACGCGGCTGGCGCCGCGGGACTAGGACCATCGTCATCGTGCGGGTCGGCGGGCCGATCGATGCGCGGCGGTAGTGCATTCCTTTCCCCGCCAAGAGAGGTGGCATGCCGCAGACATGACGGAGGGGCAGATAAGGGTGGCGCTATGTTACCGGCGACGTTCCTTTCCGCCCCCTCCGTCACCGCCGTTCGGCGGCGCCACCTCCCCCTTGCGGGGGAGGAGTGTCTGACCCGCTGGATGGCGACCAGTCTTATTCCGTCACCCCGGACTTGATCCGGGGTTCCGCTTTGGGTCAACCGCCGCAAAAGCGGGACCCCGGCCCAAGGCCGGGGTGACGGGAGGGGTTGGGCGGATCGTTCGGCGCCCGATCGGTATCTCGTGCGTGCGGTCATTCCGGGGGAGGATGATGTCACCGCGCTGGATGGCGACCAGTCTTATTCCGTCACCCCGGACCTGATCCGGGGTCCCGCTTTGGATCCACCGCCGGAAAAGCGGGGCCCCGGCTCGAGGGCGGGGTGACGGGAGGGGGGCGTTCGGGGCTCGCCGTCAGAAGTTGGTGCCGATCGAGAGGGCGGGACCCGAATCGGGGCGGGCATCGCCGGCGATGCGCTGGCGCCAGTCGGCGGTCAGGCGGAGGCTGCGGTTCGCGACCGGCAAGATCAAACCTAGCGACGGGCCGATGTCGAGTCGTGCGGCGCCGCGCTGCGCCCCGCCCCATGCACCGATTCCGACGTCGAGGCGGACCTTCCCCCGGCGCGCGACGGGATGCGCGAGGCGGAGCGCGCCATCGACGAAGGTTTCGGTGCCGTCGCGCGCGATCAGTCCTGCCTGGCCATAGCCCTCGACCGTCACCGGCCCGGCGACGGGCGCGGGGCCATAGCCGCCGACGAGACCGAGCATCGTGCCGCCGCGGCCGCCGTCGAGCGCGATGCGGCGTTCGGCGAGCAGGTGGATCGGCAATCGGGTGGGCTGCCAGTCGAGGCCCAGCGCCGCTTCCGCACCGCGCCCGGCGAGCGGAGTCGAGAGCCGCGTCGCGAGCGCGATGCGACGCGATGCGCCCAGCGCATAGGTGACGCGGATCCCCGCCTGCGATCCGCCGAGCTGGCCGCCGCTGGCCTGCCCGATCCCGCCGTCGCGGGTGATGCCCCAAACGCTGCCGGCAAGACGCGATGGTCCCCGCGGGGTGATCGCCGCGGGCGTTGCGAGCGGGAGCAGGGGCGGGGGCGGCGTGGCGTGGAGCGTCGTCGTCGTCGTGGCGGGTGCGGGGCGGTCGCCGTCCGTCCGGGCGGCGGCGGTCGGGATGCACGACGGTGCTGGCGGCGGCGCGATCGGCGGGCGGTTCGGTCGTGGGACCGGTGTGGCTCCGCTCGTCGGAAGCGGGGGGCGTGCGGCCGCCTCCGCCGGTCCGATCCCGAGTGCGGCGACGATATGCTCGACCGGGTTGGTAAGTGGCGCCAGCGGCAGGTCGCCTGTCTGGAACAAGGCCAGGGTTCGCATGCCGATCCAGCCGCCGAGCACGATCGCGAGAAAGCGCAAGGGTCGCCCGCCGGTCATGCCAGCGGCGTGCCTGGCTCCGGAAAGGCGTGTGCGGTCTTGTCCCAGATCAGCGGGCCGCCGCGCAGCAGCGTGAGGTAGCGCCGGATCGCGCGTGGTGCGGCGATCAGCGCGATGATGTTGCCGACGAAGAATCGCGGCAGCGACCAACCCGCCTGGCGCCAGCCATGGTCGTGCGCGGTGCAGCCGACCCGCATGCCCAGCCGCCAGACGAGCAGCAATGTGGTTGCGATCAGCAGCCAGTCGGCGAGCCGGTCATCCGCCACCGCGGTTCCGGTCAGCCAGTGCAGGCCGACCGACAGCGGCCACAGGAGGATCGCGGCATAAGCGATTGCGAGCACCAGCACCGACACGGGCGCGCGCCGGTCGCGAAAGCGCATCCAGTGATCGGCCAGCGCCTGCGGCCGTCCCCAGCCGGTGCGATCCCAGCCGGCGAGCGCGATCCCGGTCATCCACCGCGCCTTCTGCCGCGTGGCGGTGGGCACGCTGTCGGGGAAATAGGCGCGCACCGCGATCAGGCTGTCGTCACGGGGATCGCGCACGCGGGCGAAGCGACTGCGGCCACCGCGTTCGGCGATGTGGAGGCCGAGCTCGTAATCCTCGGTCAGGCTGGTGTCGTCGAACGGTGCGCCGCCCCGATCCGCGGCGATGGCCGCGAGCATGTCGGTCGCGATCGCGCAGCCCGTGCCGGCGAGCGGCATCGCGGCGCCCAGCATCGCGCGTACCGGCTGCTGGACGATATGCGCATAGGCGAATTCGTCGGCATAATGGCCGGATACCAAAGATCCGCGGCGGACCAGCGGCAGCACGGGCAGCTGTACCACGGCGCTTCCTTCGATCAGCGTGTCGAACACGGTGAGTTCGGCGGCGTGGACGACATCCTCGGCATCGTGCAGCACCACCGCCTTGATCGGGCCGTCCGCGGCGTCGGCGACGAGCGCGCGCCACAGGCTGTTGAGGCAATCGGCCTTGGTGGTCGGGCCGTCGCGGGGGCCGACGATCACGCGGATGCGCGGGTCGGTCGCCGCCACCGCTCGCGCCGCCGCGATCGTGCCAGGATCGTTGGGATAGACGCCGACATAGAGCCGGTAATCGGGATGATCGATGCGCGCGACGGCGGTGGCGAGCATCTGGCCGATCACCGCCTGTTCGTCCCAGGCGGTGTAGCTGGCCAAAAAAGTTGGCCAAAAAGTCGCGCTCGGCGCGGTCGGCGCGATTTGTCAGGTGAGTTTTTGGCCAACCTTCAGCGTGGGGTGCAGCCTAGCGGGACGGCGTGGTCGGCGGTCCAGCGGCATATGCGCTGGAGGGCTGACCAGCCGCGGCGGCCCCAGTCGAGGATCGCCTGATTGTAATCCTCATAGGCCGCTTCGCTGGTGGCGGCGGTGGGCGGGATGGCGGGTTCGGCCTCGATCGCGAGGTCAACAGCCGGAGGTGCGGAGAAGGTCTGGGGCGGCACCCTGCTGGTGGAGCAGGCGGCAAGCGCGAGCATGCTGGCGAGCGCTAGGGGCGTGGTCGGGAAGCGCATGCGTGGCCTCTTGGATGGCGCGGGACTTGGCCGCGATGGTCTGGTCGTCGGTGCGGCGGGTGGTGGTGGCCTGCGCGTCAGCGGCGCGGTCGGTGCGCAGCGTTTCGGCCGCGTGGCCGGCGGTCCTGGCAGCGCAGCGGGCGGAGGTGTCGACCGTGCAGCGGCCCAGCCCGAACGCCAGCGGCAGCGCGACGAGCGCCGCCCCGGCGACCGGCCAGCCGCCCGGTAACAGCCGTGCAACGCCGCTGAAGGCGCCGGTCACGGCCGCGTGCCCCGCAGCCGCTCGACCGTCTTCGCCAAGCCGTAGCCCGACGCGAGCGTGCCGATCAGGATCAGCACATCGGCGGGGATGCCGCGCAGGAACGCGGTGGAGGCGACGACCATCGCGTCGGCGCGGGCGGGGCTGAAGAGCGCCACCGCCCCGACGCTTGCCGCGCCGACCGTCGGGATCGCCATCAGCGCGCCGATGCAGAGCGGCCTGATCGAGCGCAGCGCGAAGGTCAGCCAGCGCGGGGCGTCGGCGCCGAGGTCGACGATCTCGCCGGCGAGCGCCATGACGCCGATCGGTTCGGGCGTGCCGGCGCGGTCGGCGTCGAACGGGATCGCCGGCGCCAGCCGGTCGTCGTCGTGCGTCCCTGCCGCCAGCGGCGAAGGGGTTCCGGCGGTGCGGAAGGCAGGGGTCATGCGGGGGTCCTCGTGAACAGGGTGCCGAGCCGCTTCGCCCAGCCGAAGGTGAAGGCCTCGTTCGCCGCACGCGCCTCGGCGATCTCGACGTAGCGGGCGCCCTGGAGGGCATCGAGATAGGCGAGCAGCGCGTCGCGCCCCTCGCGCCCGCGCACGCGGATCAGCGCGCGCAGCGCGTCCGCGGTGGCGGGACCCGCGACGCCGTCGACGACGAGGTCGGGATAGTCGCGACCCGCGCGGTTGAGCACGTTGAGCACGCGCTGGAGGAAGCGCCCGGCGATGGCGACGCCCTGGTTCACGCCCGTGTCGAACACCTCGCACGCGACCGCGGAATCGACCGCGGCGATCCAGTCGAGGCCGATGCGATCCCAGTAGAGCCGACGGTAGATCGCCAGCGCGCGCGCCTTGGGCAGCGCGCGCATGTCGCCGGTGTAGCCGTCGGCGCGGGCGACCGCTTCGGTGATGCCCCATTGCGTCTTGCCGCCCCGGTCGGCGGGGTCGTCGGCATAGCCGCCCTCGATGCCGAGCGTGTGGGCGGCGGCGAGGGCGAAGGGATCGGAAGGGGCGGGCATGGGTGGCGGGGTATCGCGTCGCGGCGGATGGGTTCGGCTTCCGCGCGCGGACGATCAGGCCCAGTCCTGGACCTGCATCGCCCATTTGGCGGTGCCGTCCGGCTGGCGTTCGAACGGCTCGAACTTGCCGAACAGCGACCAGTGGATGCGCTCGTTGAGCGCGGGCGTGACCGCCGGGTCCTCGATCACCAGCAGCTCGCCGGCGAGGCCGACATCGAGCGCCAGCGCGTAGAGCCGCTCGGAGAGGTCCGGCGACAGGTCCGGCATCACCCATTGCCAACCGCCCGCCGCCACGCCGCGGTCCTTCCCGAAACCGCCGCCCAGCAGGCGCTCGACGCGGCCGGTGTCGATTATCGGTCGGCCGGCGTTCCAGTCGTGGTTCGGGCGCAGCGCCTCGCCGACGACGACAATGCCGGCGACGAGCGGCGCGGCCGTCTCGACCTGGAGCCGCAGGTAGCGCGACCGCACCGGGGCGGGCAGCATCGCGAGGCCATGGCGCAGTACCGGCGCGCGCCGGAAGGAATGCGCGAAGCTGCCTGCCACCGCCTCGGCGTCCAGCCCCGGCGCGACTGCGATCCGGTCGGTGGCGGCGGCGTTGGTGAAGCCCAGCAGCACCGTGTCGAACGCCTGCACGCTGCCCAGGTCGACGATGATCGTCGCGGCGGTGCCGGCGGCGACGAACGCCTCGCGCGGGTTGGGCGTCGCCAGGTTAGCAAGGCCGCTGCCCGCGCTCGACCGCGCGGCGTCTAGGGTGAGGGCGAGCGGCTGGAGGATCGCGAGGGTCATGCCGCCAGCCTGCGCAGCACGGTGAGCTGGGTGGTGCCGTTGTCCAGTTCCTGCGCGCCGATCACGAACACGAGGTCGCCGGGCGCATAGCCGTAGCGTGCGTAATCGACCGCGATGCAGCGCCCCCACAGGTCAGCGCGACGCCCGACGACGATCGCGCGATCTTGGACGAGCGGGGCGGCATAGAAGGCGGCGAGGCGCGTGCCCTCCGCCTGGGCGCCCTCCACCGTCGCGAAGGGGGTGGCGACCGCGATCGTGCGTCCGCGCGGCCAGCGAGTGGCGCCGGGCACGGCGACGGGCAGCATGCGCTGTTCGGCCTTAAGCCAAGCGGCGAAGCCGGCAGAGACGGCGGCGTCAGCCATGCTGCACGTCGATCCAGGGGCGGCCGTCGCGGATCGCCCACACGGCGCCGACGCGCCGCATATAGAGCGGCAGCGTCATGTCGGCTTCGCGAACGGCGGTGACGCCGATGCCGGCGCCGCGGGCGACCGCGACGAGGTAGACCGCCACGCCATCCGCCAGCGCCGCCTCGCACGCCGCGAGCGTGTCGGCGTCGACGTTGACCGGCACCTGCCCCGAGAAGGCGATGCGGTCGACCGTCTGGCGCGCGGCTTCCAGCTCGGCCTCCCACACGGTCAGCGCTTCGCCATGCGCGGCGAGCGCGACGGCATGCGCCGCCTCAGCCGCGTCGATCGCGGCACGATATGCCTCCTGCGCGTCCCGATAGGCGGCGAGGTCCGCCTGATACTGTTCGACGGCCGCGGCATAGGCAGCCTGCGCCTTTGCGGCCTCAATCTGGGCAGCAGCGGCCGCCTCCGCCTGGGCGATCGTGGCGGCCTGGGCGTTGAGGAAAGCGGCGAGCCGCAGCAGATAGGCGTCGTCATCCTCGCCATCGGCGCGCACGGGCTGCACCGGCATCTCGATCACCGGCGGCACGAAGGCGGCCGGATCGATCGGCTTGGTCGGCTCGGCCGACCCGCCATAGGTCGGCGCGGCATACAGCGGCTCTTCGGGGCGCGGGCCGAGGTGCGCCGCCCAGGTGTCACCGCCGACGAGGTTGGGATCGGTCGACTTGACGACATAGCGGCGGGCGTCCGCCCAGGTCCGGGTAAGCTGGCCGTTGCTGTCGATCCCGCACACGTCCCCCTTCAGGATCGTGCCGCACGCCAGCGACTTTGCGATATACTCGGCGTAGTCAGCACCCGCAAAATTGGCCGTGCCACCCGAACTGATTGACCGCCCGGTCACCGTATTGCGCCCGATGATGCAGGCGGAAGCGGCGCCATTCCAGCCCTCCGACGCGACTGAGAAGAGGCGAATGGAGCCGTAGCCACTGCCTAGAACGTCTAGTATCGCCGCACCCTCAGCCGCAGCTTTATAGATGCGATGATACCCGCTCCCACTTGTCCCGCCGACCAGCAGGTTGCCGCTTGCGTCGAAGCGTCCCCATTCGGTGACGACACCTCCTAGATTGTCGCTGCCCAGCAACAGCGGCTGGCCCGCGTAGGACAGCAACTGCGAGGCGCCATCCGCTCGCACTCCAACCCGTGTCATGCCGCTCGGATTGCCAATCATCGAGTAACAGGGTGCTGGGCTCGATTCGTTGACGTGATGCTTGGCGGCGGGCGTTGCGGTGCCGATCCCGACGGCCCCCGCATTGGTAACTCGCATGCGTTCCGCACCGCCTGCGAAAAAGCGATGAGGATCACCGCCATACGTATAGTAGACCAAGCCGGTCGTTTCCGTGCCGCCGAGCGCCGCGCCAGCGTCACCGATGAAGCCCGACGCCGCCCCGGCTCGGGTGAAGAGAATGGAGCCACCCCGACCCGCTTCCGCAGTAGCGGCGATCGTCAATCTGGCTGGCCCACCCCCCGTGCTGACGGTCGCACCGTCGCCATCCAGCGTCAGGCGATCGACGCCGCCGGCAACAAAGGCGATAATGTTCGAACCGAGGCGTCGAAGCCCAGAGTCCTGGTCCGCGGAAAAGCGGATGCCAGGTGCCGCCGCAGTGCCGTCGGGGAACATTCCTTGGCCGACACCATCGCGCACGGAGGCAAAGCTGCCGATCAGATCGGCCGCGCGCTGGGCGAGCAATCGCTGGTAATCTTGAAGCGGCATGATCTTATAACCGCGGCCCCCGCCGCTCGCGCCGCGATAGGCCGGGCTGATCGTCAGCTGCGTCGACGACTGCGCGCCCACCACCTCATAAGTGTAGCCCGCCTCGTCGACGAAGCCGTCGCCGGGGAAGACGTTGGGCGCCATGAAGTCGGTGCCGGCGCCCGTGACAGTCGCCGATCCCTGCGTCACGGTCACGCTGCCGCTCTGATACCACGTCATGATTCTTCCTTCTGCTCAGAGCGCCGCGCGCTTGATTTCAACGAATTCGATGTAGAGGCCGGCCTTCACGGTCAGCGCGCCGTCCGGCTCCAGATTGCGGATCGAGAGAACGGCTTCGTATTGGCCGGCAGGCAGCCCAGGTACGGCCGTCACCATCGTGAGCGGCCCCTGTGCTTTGCTAGCAAGGCCATCAAAGATCAGGTTCACCGGCGTCACCTTGCGGATGACGCCCCCGATCGTGAGGTAGGCGATCAGCTGAAGGTCGTCGGGACTGGACAGGTCGGCGCTGACCAGCACGCGCAACAGGCTGGCGTCCTGTGACTTGGGAATCGTCAGCGTTCGAACGACGACGCCGGTGTTGCCTCCGCCTCCGCCTCCGCCTCCACCGCCTCCGCCGCCACCGCCGCCACCGGGATCGCCGATGCCCGGTTCGTCCGGGGTCTGTTCAACCGCCATGCGCGCGCCTCACCCGTACTGGATCACGATGTCGGCATCGGTGACGGAAAAGACCGTCTGCTGAACGGCGCCCGCGGCGATCTCGCGCGCGGTGATGATCCCCGCCTTGATCGCATTGACCACCGTCTGGCCCGTCGTCGTGTCAATCTCGAAGATTTGGCTGTTGCCGACGATGAACTTGTCGGCCGCGACGGCGAAGACGCTCTGCTGGCCATTGATGACGAAGCCGGTGATCTTGCCATTGGCGTTGATCGTCAGCTGGGCGACCGCTTCCTTGCCATCGAGCGATCGGAGCAGAAAGTCGATCGTGGTCGTATGACCTCCGACCGTCGTCGATACCTGCTTGATGCTTTCCGACAGCGCCGCCTTGTCGCTCGCCTGCGCCCGCGCAACGTCGGTAACGCGGCTGTCGACCTGCCCGATCGCAGAGCGGTTTGCAGCATCACCGGCATCGCGCAGCGCGTTGGCCGAGTCGATGGCGTCCATCGTGTGCTCGTACTTGTCCGCGATATCGGTGCGCAGGCGGGTTTCGCCCGCGCTGCGCGCCTGTTCCGCCTGGGCGGCGACCTCCTTCGTCGCCGTCCCGATGCTGGCGCGGACCTCGCGCAACGATTCAGCATTGGCCGACAGCTCATCGGAGAATGCCTTGGCGAGGTCCGCCAGCGCCGCCCTCGTCTTGGCGAGACCCGTCGCCGGGTCGTTGACGCTCGCCTCCAGCGTTTCCAGCCGGCGGACTGCGGCGGTGTTCTGGGTCGCGACCGCATCGGTCAGCGCCGCCAGCTCCGCACGCGTCTTGCCAAGCCCCGTCGCCGGATCATTCACGATCGCGCGCAGTCCCGTGATCAGCTCGGAGGTCGCCTTGTCGGCTGCGCTGGTCGTGCGCGCCAGATCAGCGATGTCGGCCCGCGTCGCGACGAGGTCGGCGGACTGGCGGCCGTATTCGGTTTCCAGCGCCGTGATCGCCTGCGTCACCGACTTGAAGCGGTCGGCGGTCGCCCGCACCTCACGCGTGTACCGCGCGTCGGCCGCGTCGATCTGCGCGCGCAGTGCCAGCCGCTCGGCCGCCGCGGCCGAGAAACCGGCGACGAGCGTCGCGGTCAGCTGCGTCTGCACCTCGGCAAGCCCGGTGGCGATCCGCCGCGCCGCCTCGTCACCCGCCAGCACGCCGGCGAGCGTCGCGCCGTCCGCCTCGCCCGCCCGGCGGACCTGCTGGCGCAGCGTCGTGCCGAGCAACGTGATGCCGCCAATGGTATCCACCGAGGTCTTGCGCAGCGTCGCGATCTCGCCGGCCTGGCTGTCGGACGCCGCGCGCAGCCCGTCGATATCCTGTGCGAGCACCGCGTCGGCGCGGATCAGCAGCTGCCGGTCCTGAACGGAGCGCGCATCGAGGTCGCCCACGGTTGCGGCGAGCAGCGTCCGCGCCCGCACCTCCAGCGTCAGCGCGTCGCCGACACCGGTGATGCTGGCGTAAAGCTCCTGCCGCAGGTCCGCCTGCGCGCTGATCTGGCGCACCGCCGCGTCGTTGCCTGCCAGCACCGCGGCGAGCAGGCCGGCGCCGCTCTCCCGGTTGTCCGCGCGCGCCTGGCGCAGCTCCAGCGACAGCCGCGACACGTCGCCATAGGCCTGCAAGGTCTGCTCGGCAGACGCGATGCGGAACAGCGCCTGGTCGAACTCGGTCTGGGCGACCTTGGTCCGTACCAGCGCGTCGGTGGCGCTGATCGCCTGTTCGGCGGTTGTGAGGCGGGCGACCGCGCGCGACAGTTCGACCAGCTCGGCCTTGGTGCGCAGCTCGGCACGGATGCCGTCCTGCGCGACCTCGATCGCGGCGAGACGCGCGACCAGCGGTTCGAGTTGGGCGACCTGCTCGGGGTTGAGCACCGCCTTCAGGATCTTCTCGTCGACCTCGCTGCTCGACGCCTTCGACCGGATGAGCGCGGCCTGCGCATCGAGCGTGATCTCCGCCGAGCGCTGGCGTTCGGCAAGCGCATCGACGGCATAGATGCGGACAACGCCGGTGTTCGGGTCGATGGCGATGCCGGCGTCGCGCAGCCGCTGGATCAAGCCGTCCGCGATCAGCAGCAGCTGGAGCGACGCGGCCGACAGCCGGCCGGCGTCCTGCTCCATCTGGCGGCGGGCGGCGGCACCGCCCGCGACCGCATCGTCCAGCGCGCCGATCGCGACACCCGCGGCATCGGTGTCGCTGCGCAGGCCTGCGACCGCCGTATCGAGCCGGATGCGTGCGTCGCGCAGATCGGACACGTCGGCGGCGATCACCGGCACCCGCTCCATCACCTGGAGCGCGTCGATCACCTTCTTGCCGCCGAACGCGCTTTGCGGATCAGCGCTGTTGGTCGCGCCGGCTTCGGCGGGCTTCAGCGCCTCGACGGGCGTGCCGTCGGCATAGGTGACATCGCCCGCCAGCACCGCTGCGCTGATCTCCGCATCGGTATGCGGGCGGTGATTGTGCGCATAGCCGATCGACAGCGCCGTCACCGGCGCGAAGCCGCCCACCCGCTCGACCGAGGCGAAGCGGATCGTTTCGACCGGATCGGCGAAGGCGATCGAGCGCAGCTGCAGCACCCCCGCCGGCGACACGCCCCAGGCGAGCGAGGTGCGCAGCAATAGTCGGTCGAGCATCGCCGCAGCGCTTTCGCTGGCCTCGCCCGCGTGCAACCCGGCGGGGTGCGGCCGGGCTGCGACGAACGCCGCCAGGTCCGCGACGCGCGTCACGCCCGCGGCCGCGGCGATCCGCGCGGCGATCGCGGCAACGGTCTCGACATAGCCGTCGCCCGTTTCGCCCAGAAGGTCGGCGGTGAGCGGCCCCGACGGCTGCGTCCACCATTTGACGCAGGCGATCGCCGGCGCCACCGCGGCCCCGCCGGCGGGGGGCGCAGCGGCCTTCAGCGCCGCCAGCGTGTCGGCGATCGATCCCACCCAGCCGACGACGACCAGCGGCCCCGCCCGGCCGCGGTCGCGTACCGCGCCGAAGCCCGTGAGCGGCCGGGCCGGATCGCCGAATTCCCAGATATTGTGTGCGGCAAGGAGGATGCGCCCCTCGACATTGGCGCACACGCCCCAGCTGCGCCGCTTGAGGCGGCCGATGGCGGCGGCGTCGCCCTCGATCCCGCCGGTGCCGGCGAAGGTCGCGGTGACCAACGGCTTGGCGAGGCCCGCCGCCATGTCGGACAGGGTGAATTCGAACCGGCCGCCGCCGATGCGATAGCCCGCGACGGTGCCAGCGATCAGCGGCGTCAGCACCGGCTCGCCCGCGGCATCGTCGCCGACCGACACGGTGATCGGCGCATCCTCCCACATCAGCGCGGCGAGGAAGGCGGCGGTCGACGCCATCGAGGGCATGAAGCCCAGCGCGGCGGTGGTGGCGATCGCGCCGCCGGTGAAGCCGTCGCGGTCGAAGCCGAGCGCCGCTTGCGCCAGCGGCACGCTGACGATGCCGCCGCGCCAGTCGGTCCCGCCCTTCCAGGTGTGATGGCGCTGCCCGCCGCCGGCGAGCCGCACCGGCACCGCCGCGCCGGTCGCCGCATCCCAGGGCGCGGCTTCCACCGCCACGACCGCGGTCATGCCGCCCCCCGCGTGGTGAGCGCGAGGTCGGCGAACACGGCCCCGCCCCGCGGCGCGGCGGCGAGGTCGACCAGCGCGCCGAGCAGCGCATTAGTTTCGCCCTGTTGCGCGACGATCTGCTGGGTCAGCGCATTGCCCGCGACGACGGCGTCGGCGGTCGCCTGGTCCACGCCGGCGGCGGCGTTGACGCGCTGCGTTTCGAGCTGGATGATCCGCTCGATCTCGGCGCGCGCCTCCGCCCGGTCAGCGGCATATTCGGGGCCGGCGGTGCCAAAGGCTTCCTTCGACGTTTCGATCAGCTGGCGGGCGAGGGCGGCATAGCGATCGGCGGCGCCGGCGACGCCCGCCTCCGCATCCGCCTTCGCCTCCTCCATCTCGCGCCGGATCGCGGCGCGGCGATCCACCGGCGACCCTTCGAACAGGTCGCCATAGGTCAGGTTGGACAAAAGCTCCTTCAGCGACCCGATCCGCCCCTTCAGCGTCTGGTCGAGCAGGTCGGCGCGCTGTTCGGCGTTGAGCTTCTCGACCGCCAGCAGGTCGAGGCCATAGGCCTTGGCAAGCCGGACGCGCTCGGCGGCGGTGGTGTCGAAGGTCTTGAAGATGCTTTGCAGCTGGCCTGTCACCCCGCCCAGCAGCTTTTCGAGGTCGGCGACTTTCAGCGCCTCGGCCAGCGCGGCGTTGATGTCGCTCGACGAACGCAGCGCCTGCGCGACCGCGGGCGAGATTCCGGCGATCGCGCCGTCGGCGATCGCGTCGGCGATGGCGAAGGCGATCGCGCCGGCCTGGTCGTCGCCGAAATTCTTCAGCGTCGCCCAGTTCGCGCGGTTCTTCTTGCCGAACGACATCTCGCCGGTCTGGCCGCTGGTCGATACGCGGTACTTGCCGTCATAGGTGCCGATCGACACGGTGTACTTGCCGAGCACGCCGCCCAGCTGCTGGGCGATCTGCGCGATCCCCTGCTGCACCTGGCCGGCGAGGCCCGTGGCCGTGCCCTTCGCCGCGCCGTTGTTGCCCGACGATCCGACGCTGGTCGCCGTCCCGTCCGAACTGATCGTCGCGGTGCCGTACTTCGCCTTCTTGAACAGCCCGCCGAGCAGGCCGCCGGCGATCGCGCCGATGATCGACCCGCCGGGGATGGGCAGGAAATTCCCGATTGCGCCGCCGATCTGCGCGCCGCCGCCGCTCATCTTCAGCCCCAGCGAATTGGCGAGACCGGCGACGACGGTGCCGGTCGCGGCACCGGCCAGCGCGGTCGAGGATTTCTCGCCGATCCACTTGCCGATCTGGCCGGCCTTGTCCTTGTCGATGCCGATCTGCTGGCCGAGCTTCGTCGCGAGGCGCTCGATGCCGCTGGCGACGAGCGATTCGGGTTTCAGCCGGTCGCGCCGGCCGGTGACGACGATGTCGGCGCCGCCGTCCGGGGTCGCCGCGGGCAGGCCGGCGCCCGTCCCGCGCATCGCGCCGGCGGCGCCGCTCGCCGCGTCGGCGAGGTCGCCCAGCGCGTGCGTGGTCTGCCGGGTCTGGCCGGACACGGCGTCGACCGCATCCGCCATCCGCGCCGACGCATCCTCGACGACGCTCGTCCCCTTCACCTGGTCGCGCAGGTCACGAAACGCATCCTCGAACAGGCGGTCGAACAGGTCGTCGGCCTTCAGCGACAGGAAGGTGTCGAGCATCCGCCCCGGCGCCTTCAGGAACTGGCCCAGGTCGCCGCGCGCGAAGTCCTGCGTCGCGGCGCGGACGATGTCGCGCATCTGCGACAGCGCGTCGATGTAGAGCTGCTGGCGCTGGCGATTGCGCTCGATCTGGCGATCTTGCGCGGCGAGCGCCTGCGTCGTCGCCAGCACCGCTGCCTTCTGGCGTTCGGTCAGCGGTCCCATCTCGCGCTGGAGCTGGTTGATGACGCGCAGCGCCTCCGCCTCGTCGGCGCGGCCGGCGGCGATCAGCCGGCCGACCGCCAGTGACTGTTCCTGGCTCTCGACGAGTTCGCGCAACGGCCGGTTGAGGCCCTCGGCGATCGCGCCGCGGGCCTGCTCCACCGAGGCGAGCAGGGGACCGAGGTCGGGCGGGCGGCGCTGCTCCAGGTCGGCGGCGATCGCGTCGAGCTGGCGGTAGGATTTCGCCGCCTGGTCGGCGAGCGTGCGCGGCCGGTCGAACGATTCGGCGACCGTCTCGATCAGCCCGCGCCGCACCACCGTCTTCGCCGCCTCGGCCGAGGCGATCAGCCCTTCGAACCCCGGCGGCTTGCGGCGGCCGAGGTCGTCGATCAGGTCGTCGAGCTTGGCGATCTCGACATTGGTTTTCTGCAGCGCGCTGGGCGTGCGGTCGAACTGGCCGGTGATCGCGGCGATCCGGTCGCCGGCGTCGCGGCCGAATTCGTCGCGCGCGGCGGTCGAGGCCGGTTTCTTCGGCTTGCCCGCAGGCTTGTCGCGGCGCAGCTCGGGTGCCAGCACGCCGTCGGTCAGCGATTTGTCGATCTGATCGGCGATGCGATCCTTCACCGGCGCGGTCGCCGCGTCGATCAGCGCCTGCTGGAACTGCTCGCGATTGATCTTAAGGCCGGAGAAATCGATCTTTTCCGACGCGCGCAGCGCCGCCGCGGAGGTGATCTTACCCGATTGCAGCCCGGTGACGACGCTGCGCAGGTTGCGGGCGTTCTGCGATCCCGTGTCGGTGCCGGCCAGCGCCCCGACGAGCATCCCGCCGAGGCCCTGGCCGCTGCCCTGCGCCGCGCCCGTCAGCTTGTCCGCGATCGACTGGCGCCCTGCTCCCTCGAACGCCTGCGCGGACGACTGGCGCAGCTTCGATGCCTCGCCGCGCAGGTTGATCGCCGTCAGCCGCGCGTTGAGCAGCAGCATTTCGTTCTGCTTTTTGAGCTTACCCGTGGTGAGGTCGAACACCGCACCCAGCACGCTTTGCGCTTCGCTTAGCCCATCGGCGCCGACCTTCGCGGCGTCGGCGGCATCGCCGGCCTTGAACAATTCCTCGACGAACGGCGCGGCGACCGCGGCGGCGACGGTGAGCGCGATACCCCATGGGCCGGTGAGGAAGGCGCCGACCTTGCCCGCCTTGCCGCCCAGTTCGGACATGGCATAGCCGATCTGCCCCGCCTGCTGGCCGAAGGCGCGCGCCGGGCTGATCCCGCCGGCAATCGACAGACCCAGGTCGCCGAATTGCTGACCCAGGTTGCGGATGCCGAACGCGTGCCGCTCGGACGAGACGGCGCCGTCGCGATGTTCGCGGTTCGCACCCTTCAGCCGCGATTCGAGCACGTCGACGCGGCCCGCCAGGCTGGCGTTGATCTCCTGGAGCTGGCGCAGTTCGGTCGTCAGCTGCGCGGCGTCGGCCCGCGCACTTTCCATCTCGCGGGCGAGCTGGGCGTTCGCCGCGGCGAGCGATGCGGCGTGTGCGCTGCCTTGTTGCTGCTGGCCGCCGAGGTTTGCGGTGGCGGCGGCCGCCTGCCGTTGGTCGGTGGCGAGGCCTTGTGCGGCGGCGCCGGCCTGGCGCCCCGCCGCGCCCAGCGCCGCGACCGCGCCGGCCGCGCCCGTGGCGGCGGTGCCGGTCTCGCGCACCCCGGCGGCGGCATTCTCCGCGCCGGCCCCCAGCGCCTTGGCGTCCGCGCCCGCCCTGGTGGCGGCATCGCCCAGCCGGTCGACCGCCGCGGTGCCGTGATCGGCTTCGGTGACGAGGCTGCGCGAATCGGCGCGCAGGACGACGCGGGCAACGAGCTCGGTCATGCGGCGGCGAACACGGCGAGGGCCGCGCGCTCCATGATTGCGATGTCGTCGAACAGCGCCGGCGTCATGCCGATCCCCATCAGCGTCGCGGTCGGCGCGACCGCGGCATAATCGATTCCCAGGCGCACGCCGGACATGGCATGGACCCGCCACTGGCCGTGCAGGCGGTAGAACAGGCGCACCGCATCCCAGTCCTCAGGCCCGATTTCCGGCGCGTCGTCGCTCCGCCCACCAGCCCGGCGCGCCGCGATCGCCGCGATCGCGGCGGCGGCGCTGCCAGTCGCGGCATCGTCGGCCGGCTGTCCGCCACCGCGCCCGCCGGCCCAGCCGCGCGCGATGGCGATCAGTTTCCCTCGCGAATCCCCGATTGCCCGGCGAGGCAGGCGCGAAAGGCGCGGAAGACGTGGGTGAACATGTTCGGCTCGTTCATCAGCAGGCGCAGGTTGGCCGCGTTCCAGGGCAACGGCTCGCCATTCTCGGCATGGACGTTGCGCCAGTCGTCGGCGATCCGCGCGACGAGGTCGGCGTAGATGGCGGCAAGGTCGACACCCTCGTCGCCCTCGCGTTCGGCGGCCTGCATCGCGTCGCGGATGAATTGGCCGGCCTCGTCGACCTTCAGCAGCCGCATGCGCAGCTCGATGCGATTGTCGACGATGCCGCCGTCCTCGGCGACGCCGGGCCAGGCGACCGGCCACCAGGCGCGCGGCTGCTTCACGATCTTGAAGGGGAGCGTGGTCACGGAACGGCGTCCTTACTTGGCGGTGATGACGAGGTCGTCGGGCGTCGTGCCGACGTTGAGGCCGTAGGCGATCGACAGCATCAGCGTGTCGTCCTCCTCCTGCAGGTCGATCTCGGTGATCTGCAGGTGTGCGCCGTCGAGCTGGACGATGTTGCCCGGCGTCGTGCCGTGGATCAGCTGGACCGGGATCTCGTCGCCGGCCTTCAGGGTGCGGAAATAGTTCCTGGCGCCGATCGTCGGCGCCTCGCACACGATTCGGCCGGTGATCGCATGGTTGCCGCGATTGACGTAGCGCGCGCCGACCAGGCTGCGCAGCTTCACCTCGGCGCCGACATCGCCGGTGAAGGCGCGCAGCACCGCGGCATAGCCGCCCAGGGTGAAATCGGTGTTGTCGTCGTTGACCTCGACCGGGTCCTTCCACTGGTCGAGCGTGATCGCACCGGGCGCGGCATCGCTGATCCCGAAGTCGGCGGTCGCCGGCAGCAGGCCGGTGAAATCGAGCTTGAACACCGGCTCCGCCCCGGCGGTGAAGTCGAACGAGAAGGTGCCGCGTGCGCCGATGTTGATGCGCCGCTGGTTGCCGTGGAAGTGATAGGCGGTGAGCGATGACAGCGCTGCGCCGATCGGTGCAAAGCGCTGCACCGCGCTGGCGCCCGCAGTCAGCACCGGCGCGGCCATGCCGCACGCCTCCAAATCCTCCATCCAGGCCGGTGCGGTGCCGGGCGTGCCGCTGCCGGCGGCTTCCAGTTCGTAGCCGAAAGTCGCGCGCACGTTGGACGGCGCGTCTTTCGTCCGGCCGCGCACATTGCTGTCGCGGTTGCGCGCCAGGCGATCGGTGACGACCGGCTTGGCGGTGAAATTGCGCGTGATCGCGGCATTGGCGGCGCCGGTCGGCGCGGCGTCGGTGGCGTAGGTCGCTTCCTTCTTGCGGAAGATGACCTTGGTGGTGGCGACCATCGTATCAGTCCTGGGGCGGGGTTGCGGGAGCGGGGACGGGCGCCCAGGCGGCGGGATCGTCGCGCGGGTCGGGCTTGCCGGCGAGGCCAAGCGCACGTGCGCGGGCCGGGCCGTTCAGCGGCAGGCCCCAGTCGTCGTGCTGACGGCCGTCGGGATCGACGGGGCGCGGGGCCGTGGGATCGGCCTGGGTCGTCTTGATGTCGCGGGCCACCTAGCTCGTCCTTCGTTCGTGGTAGCGCGTGGTAAACCGCACCTCCCAGCTGACCCGGCTTCCGGCCGCGGAAGCCAGCCGCCCGCCCGAATAGGCGCACGCGCGCGCGGCATCGGGATGCGTCCAGCCGACCACCGCGTCCTTCACGGCGCGCACCTGGACGGTCAGCTCCTCGGAAATGCCGGCGGCGTTGCGGCGCGCGCCATCGACCGCGACGAACACCGAAAAGCCGACGTCGACCGGCTGGTTGCGGCCGACGTCGTTGGTGCTGGCGCCGGCGCGTTCGCCAGTCGGCACGACGAACAGCGCCGGCACGACGCGCGGCTCATCGGGCTTGCCGGCAAGTTCCAGCACGCCCTCGACCTGGCGAAAGCCTGCCGCGCGCAGCCGTTCGACGATGGGGGTCAGCGACAGGTGCATCAGCCGGCCATCGCGCGGGCGAGATAGTCGTCGATCGCGCCGATCGCATAATCGGCGTTCTCGCTGTTGAAGCCCAGATAGGGGCGGGCCGGGATGAGGACGCTGGCGAACAGCCGGCCGGCGAACGACAGCGCCGCCTTCACCTTGGGCCGGATCGTGCCGCCAAACTGGTGGATCGCGGCATAGATCGCCGCACCGCCCGACGCCTCCGGCCCGGCGGCGGCATAGTCGCTGCCCCAGTCCTCGGCGATCGAGGCGAGCAGGTCGCCGCTGTCAACCAACGTCTTGCCGTCGGGGCGGTGCGGGCCATGGCCGTCCCTGCTGCCGTCGAGGCCGAGCACGCGGCGCGACGGTTTCCAGGGCACGCCATCGGGATCGCGGCTCGTCTCGAACCGCTCGCGGGTCGTGTCGGCGAGGTGGCCGGCGATATCCTTCATCACCGGCGTCATGTCGCCGCCCGCCGTCGCCAGCCGGCCGAGCGCGTCCGACACGTCGTCGCGCAGCGTGATCGCGACATCGAAGGCAGCCATCAGTAATCCGCCAGCCGGTCGGGATAGGCGCGCAGGCCGGGTGCGATCAGCACGGGCGTGTCGCTGGCGGTGGCCGGCGACTCGGCGGCGGGCAGGCCCAGCGACACTTGCCCCGCCTGCAGCCGTTCGAGCAGTCGCGCTGCTGCCTTGGCCTGGTCGGCGACGCCCTCAGGCGCGCCGCGCGGATAGAGCCGGGCGCGGGCGAGGTCGCCGACCGCCATCTCCAGCACGCGCGGCACGCTGGCGAGCGGCAGTGCATAGCGATCGGCGACATGCGCGGCGGCGATCGCCTGCGCGTCGGTCAGCGCGTCGACCAGCAGGTCGCGATCGATCCGCCCCGATCCGTCGCTGTCGGTCATCCGCACCACCTCGTCCAGGCCGAAGCGGCGGACGAAGCCCGCGATGCCCAGCCAGGGCGCGCCGCCGTCGGGCAAGGCCCAGGTGCAGTCGATCACCGTCACCTCGACCTCGCTCTCCAGCTCGGCGCCCGCGGCGTCGCGCGCGCGAACGGTGACGAGATACCGTTCGCCGTCCGCACCCCCGACGAGCGCGAGCGTGACGCTGCCGCCGGCGACGCTCGCCGCGGCGACGAGCGGCGCACCGCCGGGCACGAGGCCGCGCGCGACGGTGGTGGTGGCGAGGATGGCCGCGATCGGCGCCGAAGTGGCGAACGGCACGACCGGCCGCAGCGTTTCGCCCGGCTGTTTGAGCAGCGTGACGATCATGCGCCGGCACCGGCCGCCCCGCGCTTCGCCTCGATCGCGGCGATCAGGACGGCGTTGGTGGCGTCGCCGGGCACGTCGACGCCCTCGGCCGCGGCGGTGGCGAGCAGCTCCGCATTGGTCTGGCGGGGCAGCGGCCGGGGCTTCGACGGCGCCGCGGCCTTCAGCTGCTCCACCTCGGCGAAGTCGGGATCGTCGTCGATCGCGCCCAGGGCGAGCAGGTCGTCGCGCGCCGCCGCCTCGGCGGGATCGTCGGCGTCGAAGGTGATGGGGGTGTCGGGCGCGTGGTCCTTGCCGCGAAAGATCACGGTGCGCGCGACGCGATAGGGGTAGGTCATGGCAGGCTCTGGGGCTGGGCGCGCGGCGGATCGATGCCCGCCGCGCGGCGGGGATCAGGCAGCGGAGAAGGCGCTTTCGAAGAAATAGCCGGCCTGGGCGGCGATCACGCGCTCCTTCACGCTCTCGCCGACCAGCACCGCGGTGCCGCCGCGCAGGCCCATCTCGCCCGGCTTCATCTCGCGCTGCGACGCGACGCGCTCGCCCCAGGTGAAGGTGCCGGCGAAGGTCGGCGTCTCGCGGCTAAGCACCGGCGCCTTGTAGGTGAGCGCGAGGTGGTTGCCCCACAGCCGGCTCATCTGCGCCGCCTGGCCCTTGCGCGCCTGGTTGCCGAACGCCTGGCCGACGACGACCTCGTTCACCTCGAACAGCGCCGCCACCTCGTCGCGGGTGACGAGGCCGCCGCCGCGATCGCCGCGGATCGCCTTCACGATGCTCGGCAGGCGGCGGAACTTGGTCCAGCCGCGCTGGCCGAACACCATCTGGTTGGGGCGCAGCAGCGACTTGTCGAGCGCGTCCGAGATGCGGGTTACGGCATTGCGCTCCGGGTCGGCGTCCGCGTCCTTGTTGTCGAACTGGTCGGTGCCCGCCAGCGTGACGCGCAGGCCGGGATCGTAGGTCGCAGGGTTGAAGATCAGCGCGGCGGCCCGGATTTCACGGCGCACCTCGATCAGCTCGGTCGTCAGCGCTGCGGCATTGCCGAGCGGGTCGTAGCGGGCATCGGCGTTGGCGACATCCGCCTGCGGCACCGGCGCCTCCAGGCCGTGATCCTCGGTGACGTCGGGCACCTCTACGCCGTCCATCGTCACCTGGTTCGCCTGGCCGCGCCGGCCGATCAGCGTGTCGGGCGTGTCGAAGAAGGTGTTCATGCCGTACTGCATGAACGTGAAGTTCTGTTTGCCGACCGTGATGCGCGGCACGACGATGTCGGCGATATAGCCCTGGTTCTTGTAGGCGATGGCGATCGCGGTGAGCGCGGGGTCGATGGGATAAGGCGAAACGGCCATGGGAAATGCGTCCTGAAAGCGGGTTGAAGCGGGCGTGAAAGGGGGCGTCAGCCGGTGACGAAGCCGGGTGCGGCGCGGTAGGCGACGATGTCGCCGGCGACGCCGGTCGACAGCGCAAAGCCGGCGATGCGCACGCGCACACCGGCGGCGGGCGCCGCCTCGACTGCGCGCCCGGCGGCGTCCGAGGTGATAGGTCGGCCGCGCCCAACGGGACCGCCCAGGCGGATTTCGGGCAGGCCGCCCAGCGCCACGTCGATCCGCTCGCCCTGCGCGGCGGCAAGTTCGACATTGCTGCCGAGGATGTCGTCGGTCGCCGCGGCGGCGGGGACGACACTCTGGTCGTCGGCACCGAACTTGACGAAGAGATAGGGGGCGATCGCCGCCCCGGCGCGGAAGGTCTTGATGAGACCGTCGGTACGTCCGGCCATGATGGGTGTCCTGTGGTGTGAGGGGGTGGGGGATCAGGCGGCCGGATCGTCGGCGACGATGCGGACGGCCTGCTGAATGGTCATCGCCGTGCCGGCGGCGCGGCTCTTCTCGGCGAAGGCGACCGCGCGTCGGGCGATCAGCGCAGGGTCGGCATCCGCGTCGGGGGCGGCGCGATCGGCGCCGGCATGTTCGCCCAGCGCGATCACCGGCTGCGCGCCGTCCAGCAGCGATCGGAACGCCGCGGCGGGCGTCATCCGGTTGGCATCGCCCTCGCCGAACGCGATCGGCTGCGTCGCGTCGAGATGGTCGAGCAGGCCGATCACCCGGTCGCGGCCCGCCGGTGCCAGCCGCGCGCCGGTGACGAGCGCCTCGGCGAAGGCGACGTGATCGGCATGCGCGGCGTCGCGCCGCTCCTTGGCCAGCGCCGCCTCGCGGGCGGCGATCGCGGTCTCTCGCGCGTCGAGCGCGGCGACCTGTTCGGCGAACGCGACTGCGTCCACCGGCTGCTCAGGTGCAGTCGTCATGGAAAATTCCTCGATGGTGAGTGTGACCGCGCCGGCCGGCGCGTCCGAAAAGGCGTAGGTGCCCAGCCCTTTGATCGCCGGCGCCGCCGCGCCGAGGAACCCGACGTGCTGGAGATACCAGTGGCCGGGCTTGGGGTTGGACGGGCTGTGGGGGGGATAGAGCTGCGGCGAGACCTTGCGGTAATGCCCGGCCTCCACCGCCTCGGCGAAGGCGGGCGCGACCTCGGACGGCAGCGCGACGAGATTGCCGTCCTCCATCGCGAGCGCGCCGACCCAGCCATAGGCGGGGGCGTCGGTGCTGGGATGGCCGACGACCAGCGGGGCGGGATCGCTGCCCGCGTCGTAGGACGCGATCAGGTCGTCGAGGTCCGCCTGCGCGAACGTGACCTTGGTGCCGTGAATATCGGTGAAGGTGCCGGGACGAAGGATGCGAATAGCGCGGGCCATGCCGCGGAATTACGCGCGCGCGCGATCAGCGCAGGACTTCCGCTCGCGGAAGCAGTGGGTTAGCTCTTGCTGAACAGGACGGGGATTAAGGCCATGATCACTATTGAAATTCGTAATCCCGATCGAGGAGTTCGCAGAGTTTTTCCAGATGAGGCATCCGCAATTGTGTGGGTGCAAGATGAGATCGCTCGATGGGAAAAAGCACTTGGACCAAATTTACAGAACAATCCGGGCGCCTACGCGGAGCCAGTGCTCGCGTGGCGCCATATAAAAGACGACATCGATGGTTTTCGGCGTAGAGGGCGAAACAAAACTTCGGAAAGAGAGTATTTTCTTGGAGATGAAACCGATAGTTTGGTAGAGATTAACTCTGCATATGGCAGGTCTTTAACGTATGTACTGAATAATCTGGGGGTAGATTCGGCAAATGCGGCCGCAATATATTATAGGATAGGATCCGGTGAACTAGACTGGAGTGATAATGTCCAATTTCGTGGCGTAGTGCTCTTTGAGATAATACTAAATACATACCGGCAATTTGAACAAGATAATGCTGAGCGGTCAGCCAGAGCAAAGGTCGATACAGTATCAGATCGTATTGATCAGATTAATGGATCAATATCAAAAATAGACGAGATGATCGCCTCTGTATCAGCGACGGTATTGCAACAGCGATCGGAGGTCGACGCGGAGTGGATGACCTATAAAGCGGAAGCCACTGAGAATTGGCGAAAACTTGCCGAGGAGGCGACGCATATCGAAGCGATAAACAAATCGGCGGTCGCAGCTGCAGAGAGCCGGTTTGCAGGTTCGATACAAGATGCGCAAACAAAGCTCGATGGTTGGATTTCCGCCCAGGGTGAGCAGCGCCAACTCGAAAAGCCCGCTGCGCTCTGGGCCGAGCGTGCCGGGAAGCACTCGAAACAGGCCGCCAAGTGGCAGTCCATGTCGATTATCGTTGGCATCGCGGGCTTGGTGTTCGCAGCGCTTGTCGCGGTGATCGCGTTCAAATTGGCGAAGCCGTTGTTCGACGCCGCCATCGTACCCGGCGCACCGGCCAAGTTGCTTGCGGGCACGCTGCGCCCCACCTTCCACTACGAGTTGATCTTCACCGGCGCGATCACGCTAGCCTGGCTGACCATGTACCTATGGGCGATGCGAATTCTCGTCCGGCTCTATACGACCGAACATCACCTCGCGATCGATGCCAGCGCGCGTGGTGCGATGATGGAGGCGTATCTTGGTCTGATCGAGGCGGACGCTGCCAACGCGGCCGATCGGCCGATCGTGCTTCAAGCGTTGTTCCGCCCGGTGCAGGACGGCATGGTGCGCGACGATGGTCCGCCTGGTATTACACCGGCCGCGCTGTTGTCGTCGATCGCCGGCGCGAAGGGCGGTAACAGCTAACCCCGCGCGATCCGCTCCAAGCGGCGGCGCTCGCGATCGTTGGCGTTGAGCCAGGCGATCGCAGGTACGCCAGCGGGGGTGCGCGGTAGGAAATCGGGATGGATGCCGCGCACACTGGCCCCGCGTGTATTGCAACCGACGTGACCGTTCCCGCCGCTGCAACGCATCATCGTGCCCAAACGCTGAAGGTCGATGTTCAACCGCAGGCTACGCCGCCGCGGATCGCGCGAGGCGAGCAGACAGCCAGGGACGAAATACCGACGGCGCCCGCATCCCCGACATGTGACCTCGACCACGATACCATGCCGGGCACAGTCGCCGATCGTCTCGCACCGGATCAGGCTCATCGTTCGACATCCTCGATCGCGGCGTAGCGTCGACGTGCCAGCTCTAGGAACGGTGGCGGGTCGCGCTGGATGAAGGCGCAGGCGTCGAGATAGAAGGTGCCGTCCTCGCGCCGGCCGTTGCGGCTCGCCAGCGCGTCGGCCACCGCCTGCCCGCGCGAGGCCCGCCATGGCCAGCAGCGATCGAACACGCGCAGGCGCCAGCGCGGGAAGCGGTCGGTTGGATTGGCGAGGATCACCGCGGCCGGCGGCCCCAGCCGCTCGCGCCGCTCCCAGCGGCGACGCCGATCGCCCGCTGCCACGATCAGCGCGCACGCTTCGGCATGGCTGATGAAACGGCCGGTCAGGGGATCGCGATTCATGCGCCGCGCCGCCATTCGCGTTCGGCATCGTCCAGCATCTCGAACATGTCGCCGTCGGCGCCGCGCGCGATCAGGTGCGCGCGTACCCCATCGGGATCAGCGCGTTGCGGAAACCGCGGATCGCGCGCCGCGCTGTCCGCCAGCTGCCCGATCCAGTCGATCCGCCCCTTCTGGGTGACGAGCCACCCGCCGAACTGCTGCTGCATATGACCTCCCGATTCGCAGAACAGAACAGGAACATGCCGCCGGGTCGGTCATCTGTCGAGTCCGTCGATCGCCAAGCCGCCGTCCTGCCCCTGTGCAGCCCGCACAGCGCGATGCGCACCCTTTCGGCGACCGGACATCGTCGAGCCGCTGACGCGCGCCTCCAGAGGCCTTACGGTCGCGATCGGAAGGATGGGGGATTCGATGCGAAAGGCACTGCTGGCCGCGCTGGCGCTCGCGGGGTGTTCAAGCCAGGCGCTGAAACCGGAGGATCAGGCGGCGGTCGAACGCTTCGCTGCTCAGGAACAAGCTCCGGCCCCCGCGCCGGTTGTGGCCAGCTGGTACGCGGGCGGCGAGCCGGGGTTTCTCGCGTGCGCCGAGATTAAGGCGCCGCCGGGGGCAGGCAAGCCGACGCTGCGGTTGGTGTACGATCTGGTGCGGAAATACGGGCAGGTCGAGATGCATGAGGGGTGGCACGCAGCCAACGGCGCTGGTGAAGCTGCACTTGAGAACAATCGTGTGTCATTTGATAGCGTCTGGCAGACTCATTGCACGACCCGAACCGTGGAAGGGCCGCGTCGAATATTGTGAGTATTGCTTTCAGCTACTCGCACTCCATAGTGTTCAACATGAGCATGGCAGAATTTGACGGTGATCGCCCGATCCGTACGGATGACGAAGACCGATTTGGCTTTTCATCATTAGCCGATCGCATCGCCGATGCGCTCACCGTACAACCCGGCAGTAAGGGTTTCGTCTTTGGCCTTGAGGGGAAATGGGGATCAGGGAAGTCCAGCTTACTCGCGCTTTCCCTCAAAAAGCTGCGCGCCATGGACACAGGAAAAGTTGCAGCGGTCGAGTTCCGGCCATGGCTCATCGGAGACCGCGATCAACTGCTGAACTCTCTTTTCGAGGAACTCGCCAAGGCGATTGCCGGCTTGGAACGCGAGGGAGGAGATGCGACGAGGGCAACGACGTTGGCCGCAAAGGATGTTGCGGCCCAGGTGAAGAGTTTCGCCCGTCATCTGGGTCCCGTCGGCAAATTAGCTGGCGTCGCTGGCCTATTTGTTCCCGGAGCGACCATTGCCGGTGATATCATCGAAAAGATCGCCGCCGCAGCCGCTGAGCAAACGGAAGGCCCCACTTTGGTAGAACAGAAGGAGAGGCTATCAGCGTCCCTCCTCAAGCTCGACTGTCGGATTGTCGTAACGATTGACGATGTCGACAGGCTGGAGCCGAAGGAAATTGCGGAGCTGCTGCGCCTTGTGCGTTCCGTCGCCGATTTTCCGAACGTGTCCTACCTGCTCTGCTACGACAGACGCATTCTTGCTCATGCAATCGAAGCGGGCATGGGCTTGCCCAACGGCAATAATTATCTCGAAAAGATTATTCAGACTGCAGTTGCGGTCCCGCAGCCAGAATCCTTCGCGCTCCGCCGCTGGTTCTCGACGCAGCTGCAAGGCTTCGCACAAGGTCGTCAAGACCGGGTCAGCCAGCTCCAGCAGGTCATTGATCAGACAGGTGGTCGAGTTATGGGCACACCCCGCGCCGTTGTCAGAGTGCTGGACAGCCTGCGGGTTTATTGGCCTAGTCTTCAGTCACGCGTGGATTTGGCCGATCTTGTATGGTTGCGCATGATCGCGGTTGGGCATCCAAATTTGTACGGCTGGATTGAGGAATATCTTGTCGCAAGCGTAGCCCTCTCCAGCGGTCGAGTAGTCGTATCGTCAGATCAGCAAGCGGAAATGGGAAAGGGCTTGAACGCCGCGCTTGCAGCCGACGGGCTTGAATGGGACAAAATTCAGTTTGAACTTGAGCGTCATCTGCCCGGAATCCAAACTCAAGCCTTCAATAAGAAGAAGGATGAACGTCTTTTTTACCAGTTAAAGAAAGGGCGTTATGGTGGAAGGAGTAACGACGGGCTGCTTGCCAATCCGAGTTATACACGCCTTTTCTTTACTCTTATAGACTCGCCGGACGCTGTAACGGAAGATGACGTTCAACGTCTTTTGACTGCAGCAAACGCGAGCGCCGAAAATGTAAAATATCTGATCGTCTTGATGGGGCTGCAAAAGGGTGACGCGGGCGCTAGCAAAGCCGAAAGATTGCTCGACGAGTTTCGGTACACGGACCGGGAGGTGTATAGCACATGGCCGCTGGAGGCTCTCGTGATGGGCCTGAGCGAAGCAGCGGATGATCTCGCCGCGGTTGGGATCGATGATTGGGGCTATCCCCAGGTCTGGTATCTGTTACGAGCTGTATTGCGGCAGCTCCATGACGGTGTGGAACCAGAACGGTTCCAGCGCCTTTTCCGGTTGCTATTTACCAACGGAACATCGCTTGGGTTTCTGACCTATCTGCTTCGGGACGAGACGTTCAATCAGGGGTTTTTCGGCGACCGTGGAAACGTGCACGAATGTCTGGCATCTGCTCAGACGTTCGAAGAGATTCGCATCGGTATGTTGCGTCGATACGACGCCATGGGTCTCGATGGCGTACTGAATCACCAAGCCGCGACGAATATCCTTTATGCCTGGTCACAGGCGGGCGGCCGGGACGACCTTAAAAGCCGCATCGAGGCCCGTGCGCAATCCGACGGCTGGTTGTTGACTTTTGTGTCTAAGCTTTACTCGGTGAATTCCTCGTTGTCGCTCGACGCACTATCGGCATTCTTCAAGCAGCCATCGAAGATCGTAAAGCGGCTCAGCCAGCTCGCACAAGGCGATCCCCCTGTGGCGGCCGCGGAAGCTGCAATCCGTTCACTCAAATCTAATATGCGCTTCGACGGAGAGGATCTCGACGCACTAATGGCAACTTGGCAGCAACACGAGGCGGACCAAACTGGTTAGGCCATGCAGCGCTATTTATTGTCGCGCAGACGATCGCTTGCATGCTTGTCGTATTCGGCCTTCGTTATCATACCAAGCCTTGTAGGTCGCAATCCCCTCTTCAAGCGCCATGCACGCGATATTATGCCCGCCGGCCTCCACCAGGGCCAGCGTGCGGCCGTAGTGGTCGTACCCGACCCGGTCGATCCGCACCTTGCCCTTCAGCATCGCCGCCAGCGCGTCCTTCGACGCATAGGGATCGCCCTCCACGCAGACGCGCCCGCGGCGGCAATGGCCGGGCATCTCCGGCGCATCGATGCCGAGCAGGCGGATCCGTTCGGTCCCGCATTTGATAGTGTCGCCGTCGATCGCGTGGCAGGGGACGGCCAGCGTCACCCAGGCAAGCGCGATCAGCGGCGCCATGGGTTGCCCACCACCTTGATCGCGCCGACGACGCGGCCCAGCACCTCGAACGTGCCCTCCTCGCTTTCCACCTCGACGACGATGTCGGTGTAGACCGGGTTGGCACTCTTCAGGACGATCGTCGCGCCCTGCATCTGAAGGCGCTTCACTAGCAGCGTGCCGTCGCGACGCACGACGTGCATGCCGTCGCGCGGGCGGTTCGCGCTGGTGTCGACCAGCACGCGGTCGCCGTCGCCGAACTCGGGTTCCTGGCTGTCGCCGACGACCGTCACCAGCTTGAGGTGCTTGGGATTGCCGAACTGGGCGAGCCAGGCGCTGGGGAAAGGCCAATAGCCCATCGGCTCCTGCCGATCGAAACTGAAGCGTCCGGCGCCGGCCGCGACCTCGATGTCGAATTCCGGCACGCTCAGCACGTCGCCGTCGTCGGTCGCGACATGGCCGTCGCGCATCTCGCCGCGGCCGAGCAGCAGCCAGTCCAGGCTGACCTCCAGCGCCGCGGCGATCGCGATCACCGCCTCGGTCTTGACGAAGCCCTTGCGACGGTAGCCGTTGAGCGTGCTGATCGGGATGCCTGCCGCATGCGACAGCCAGGCATAATCGCGGTGGCCCAGCGCTGCTGCGATGCGGTCCTCCATCGACTGATGATCAACATCGACGGTCATGCCGCATTCTCGCGACGAATTTTCGGCATCGCCCACCGTTCATGCTGACTTTTCGGCTTGCCGCCGCCCACATTTGAGCATAACGAGTTTTCAGGCCGACTTTTCGGCATGAATGATCCCCTCGCTGAGTTTTCAGCAGGCAACAGGTGGAGGCCGCGTTTGCACCGCGAAGACGTCAAGGCTGCGATCCGCAAACGCTTCGGCAGCCTCAAGGCGTTCGAACGCGCGGAAAATCTGCCGCTCAAGTCGGTCAGCGGAGTGTTGGCGGGTCGCAAGAGCGATCGCGTGCAGCGCGCCATCAACGGCCTCTTCCAAGATGCGCCGCGGGACATCCGGGGCGTGGTGGATAACTACCGGCCCGAAACTCGGTCTGGCAAGTCGGCATGACATTGGTCGGCCGCACCCATCTGTCCCCCAGCGAGATCGCAGCGCTCGCGCTGGACGGCCTGCCGGAAACGAAGCGCGGCGTGCAGCTGCTCGCCGAGCGGGCCGGCTGGGCGTCGATCGCGCGCGTCGGGCGGGGCGGCGGGCGGCAATATGCGGTCGCCGACCTGCCGGAAGCGGCGCGCCGCGACCTTGCCGATCGCTGGGCGGCGCAGGCGGGCGTCGCCGCGATCGGCCGGCCGAAGGGCACCGATTTCTTCACGCAGAACCCGGCGGTCGCCGATGCGGTGGAGGTGCTGCTCGCCGAACGGCCGCTGTCGGCCGCGCGCATCCTGGAACTGCTGTCGACGCGCTTTGCTGTGCTGCCCTCGCGCCGCACACTCGCCCGCTTCATCGGCCGGATCGAAGCCGAGAAACCCGCGCTGCTGGCCTCGATGCGCGATCCCGATCTGTACAAGAGCCGCTACCGCCTGGCGCTCGGTCGCGCCGACGCCGCCGTCACCCATGCGCATCAGGTGTGGGAGATCGACACCACCCGCGCCGACGTGCTGTGCCGCGAAGGGCGCAAGTCGATCCTGGGCATCGTCGACGTCTGGTCGCGCCGCACCTTCTACCTGGTCGTCGATTCCGAAAGCGCGCAGGCGGTGCGCCGCACGCTGGTCGCCGCGATCACCGCCTGGGGCGTGATGCCCGAACGGCTGCGCACCGATCAAGGTTCGGGCTACATCAACCAGACGATGGCGACCGCGCTGCCGCTGCTCGGCATCGAGCATGAGCCGGTGCCGCCCGCCAGCGGCGACAAGAAACCGTTCGTCGAGCGCATGTTCGGGACTTTCACCCGCGAACGCGCCGCGCTGCTCGACGGCTTCGCCGGCCACAATGTCGCGCAGGCGGCAAAGCTGCGCCAGGCGGCGAAGGTGCGCACCGGCCGCGCGGTGATCGTCCCCGAGCTGACCGCGGCCGAGCTGCAGGTCGTCATCAACGCCTGGCTGGACGGTGTGTACCACCTCCGCGACCATGCCGGCATCGGCGCCAGCCCGATATCGCGCTGGACCAATTCGCCGCGGCCCGCCCGCGCCGCGCCCGACGAGGCGGCGCTGCGCCTCGCGCTGTCCGCCGCGATCGGCCCCGCCACCGTCACCAAGCGCGGCGTGCAGTGGAAGCATGGTCGCTACTGGGCGGCGCCGCTCGCCGCCTGGGTCGGCCGGCAGGTGATGCTGCGCCGGGACGAGGATGATCTGGGCGCGATCTTCGTGTTCGATGCCGACGGCCAGTATATCGCGACGGCGGTCAATGCCGAACGCTCCGGCCTGTCGGAGGAGCGGTTCGCGGTCGAGGCCCGGCGCCAGCAGGCGGCATGGATGGCCGAGCAACGCGCCGAGCTGCGCGCCAAGCGCCGCGACTTTTCGTTCGAGCGCGCCCGCGACGACCTGCTGCGCCGCGATGCCGAGGCGGCGGGCAAGCTCGCGACGCTGCCCGTGCGGACCGCGGCGCACGTCACGCCGATGCTCGCCAGCATCCCCGACGCCGCCCCCGATCTGCCCGGCGACGCCGCGCTGGAGGCCGCGGTCCGCCGCGCGCCTGCGCGTGCCGTGCCCGTCTCGGTCGAGGACCGCATCGCCGACACCGACCGCATCCTTGCCGCGCACGATGCCGGCCAGGACGTCGCGGCGGATGCGCTCGCTGCCGCCCGGCTGCACGCCCAATCCTCCGAATATCGCGCGGACAAGATTCTGCGCGGCCCCTTTCAGGCGCGCCGATCCGCCGCGCCCGCCCCGCTTCAGCCCCTGAGGGAGATCAGCCAGTGACCGACTCCATGCCCACCCTGCGCGGGATCAGCGAACCCGCGCAGCTCACCAACATGCGCCTCGGCCTGTCGACGATGCTCGACTGCCAGGATGCCGAGGAAGGCTCGCCGCGGATGGGCCTGTTCTATGGCCCATCGGGCTACGGCAAGTCGGTCGCCGCGGCGACCGTCGCCGCCCGGCTCAACGCCGCGTACGTCGTCGCGAAATCGATCTGGACGCAGCGTTCGCTGCTGGAGGCGATCGCGGTCGAGATCGGCATCACCAGCCCCGCGCGCACCGCGCCGCGGCTGCTCGACCAGGTCGTCGATCAGCTGCTGGAGGAACCGCAGCCGCTGATCGTCGACGAGATGGATCACCTCGTGACAAAAAAGTCGGTCGAGATCATCCGCGACATCCACGACAATGCGCGCATTCCCGTGCTGATGATCGGCGAGGAGGCGCTGCCCGCCAAGCTGAAGGCGTGGGAGCGGTTCGACAACCGCATCCTGGTCGCCACGCCGGCGCAGCCCGCCGACCTGCGCGACGCGCGGCTGCTGCGTGCCTATTACTGCCAGAAGGTCGATGTCGCCGACGATCTGCTCGACGCGATCCTGGCGGCGACCGGCGGCATCACCCGCCGCCTCGTGACCAACCTGCAGATGGTGCAGAAGCACGCGATCGCCGCCGGCCGCGACCGGATCGCGCTGGCCGACTGGGACGGACGCAAGTTCCGCACCGGCGCGGTGCTGACGCGGAAGGCGGCTTGATGCCCGGCTATGCCGTCTATCTCGATGTCCGGCCGGAGGTGGAGGAACCGTTGTGGCGCGCGCTCAGCGACGCCGCGGCGCCCGCCACCGTCCACGAACTGCACCTTGCCACCGCGGCGCACCCCAACGCGATCCAGCACCGTCTGTCGCGCTGGGTCAGCGCCGGCCTGGTCACGCGGACGGAGGGTTCGCCCCGGCGCTTTGCCATGACCGACACGACCGAACGCACGCCGAGGCCCCCGCGCGTCGACCTTACCGGCCGCATCGCCGTGCGCCGCCGCACCGCGCGCGAGGCGCTGTGGAGCGCGATGCGCGTCCTGTCGCGTCACGGCAGCTTCGACGTGCCGACGCTGCAGATGACCGCGGGCGTCTCGCGCCGGTCGACGGAGGAGATGCTCAACGTCCTCCACCGCTCGGGCCACGTCCGCCAGCTCGCCCGCGGCAACAGCCAGACCGGCAGCTGGTCGACCTATCGCCTCGTCCGCAACACCGGGCCAAAAGCGCCGGTCGTGCGCCAGCAGGTGGCGGACGGCGTTCGTCGCCGCCTGGTCGTCGACGGCAACACCGGCATCGCCACCGACATCTCCCCCGCCGCGGTCAGCCTGCGGCGGAAGGATACCGACCCCGCTGCGGCCGGGGGGGAGGGTTAACCATGTCTATTAACCTCACCAACCGCGACAAGGCGCTTGCCGCCTGGGGGGCGGAGGCCCCCGCCTGGGTGCTGCTGCTCGCCGACGAATGCGACCGCAGCGGCCAGCGCATCGCCGGCAACCGCATCGGCTATAACAGCGCGGTCGTCAGCCGCATCGTCAACGCCAAATACCCCGGCGACCTCGCCGAGGTGGAAACGCTCGTCCGCGCTGCGCTCGGCGCCGAGCAGGTGATGTGCCCGGTGTTCGGGGTGACGCCGCTCAAGCGCTGCATCGCCAACCGCCGCCGCACCCGCCCCGCGAACTGGGCGCAGGTCCAGCTCGCCCGCGCCTGCCCCGACTGCCCCAACAACACCGACCGTCCCGAGGAGGATTGAATGACCGTTGCAACCGACCTGCAGACCCTTGTCGCCGACGTGTCGGCTGCGATCGCCAGCGGCAAGCCGATGGGCCGCACCGAACTGGAGGTGATGCGCCGCACCTTGTCCGCGGTCGCCACCGAAGCGCGCGCCGAGGAAAAAGCGGGGACGCTCGCCGCGATGGTGCTGCGCGACCTGTTCGCCGGCATCGAGAATCGCGCCGCCGACCTCTCCGGCCTCGCCGCTTTCCAGCGCGAGCGACTGGGCGCGGTCTTGCCCCGTGCTCCAGGGGTGCACTGATGGACGCGGACTCCCCCTACGACCACCTGATGTGGCGCCGCGGTGAGGCGCGGATCGGCGATTTCAGCTGCTCCAGCCGCGGTGGGCGCACGGTCATGCGGATCGAGCTGATCGTCACCACGCCCTGGGCGCTCGCGGATGTGTCGCGCGACCTCATGGAACTGAAGGCGACGGGGCAGGCCAAGCCGCCCCGTGCCACGCCAAGGACATCCTCATGACCGACATCATCCGGCTGACGCCGATGCACGGCTTTACCGCTTCGATCGCGCATGTCCTGCGCGATCCCGTTCCCAATCAGGCCGCGGGGATCGCCATCGGCCTGGATGGTGAAGGCGACGACCGGCGGCTTGCGCTGACCCTGCGGCATGCCGACGGCACCGCGCTCGTCTGCTACCTCAGCGATGCCGGCATGGGGCGGCTCGGCGACCTGATCGTGCGCGTCTATGGCGAAAGCGTCGTCGCCGCCGCCACCGCCGTCGTCGGGAGCGTCCAGTGACCGCGCCGGCCGTCGCGGCGATCGTCGCCGAGGTGGCGGAGGCGTTCGGCGTCACCGTGCCGGCGCTGCTGGAGCGCGACCGCGTGCTGCGCGCCCGCTTCGCGGCGGTGTGGGTGGCGCGCCAGGCGACCGGCGCGAGCTTCGCCGGGCTGGGGCGCGCGCTCGGCGAGCGCGATCATTCGACCACGCTCCACGCCCATCGTCGCGCGGAAGCACTGCGCGCGAGCGACGCGCCGTTCCGCCAGCTGACCGACCAGCTGCTGCGCGGCATCCTGGGGCACGATAAGCCATGATCGCGCCGCGCCGGGACTATCGTGCCGCGCAGGCCGACCGCGGCTACCAGCCGAGCTATGTCGCGGGCACCGCCTGCCCCGGCTGCGGGCACCGCGCCTGGCTGCTCGGCCGGCGCGCGGCGGAATGCGGACGCTGCGGCACCGCGCTGCCACTGGCGCCGGAGGTGGCGCATGGCTGAGCCTCGCCGCAAGCCGGCCGGTGGCGCCGACGCGCGCGTGCGCCTGATCCGCGCGGTGCGCGCCGCCTGCCGGGCGCAGGGGATCGGCGACGACGACCGCCGCGCGATCCAGCTCACCGCGACCGGCAAGGCGTCACAGGCCAACATGGACACGACCGACCTCGCCCGCGTGCTCGACCGGCTCAACCGCACGCAGGCGCCGCGGGGCGCCGATCGCGCGCATGTCGGCAAGGTCCGCGCCTTGTGGTGGACGCTCTACTGGCTGGGCGCGATCGACCAGCCCGACGATCGCGCGATCGGTGCGTTCGTAAAGCGCCAGACCGGCCGCGACGCGCTGCGCTTCCTCGACGCCCGAGCCGCGCATCGCGTGATCGAGGCGCTTAAGGACTGGGCAACGCGCGAAGGCGTGGCCTGGCCGATGCCGGGCGATCCGATCGCCGACCGCCGCGCCGTTGCGACCGCGATCGCCGCCCGCATCGATCCCGCCACCCCGGTCGATACGATGCTGCGCGCGATCCTGCCCGGTGATCCGGCGCAATGGCCGGCGGGCAGCTGGGACGAGGCGATTCGGGCGCTGGGCAAGCGCTGGCGCCGGGAGCGCGCGCGATGACGGACGCCGCCGTGCCCGCCCTGTCCGAGGCTGCCGCCGCGCTCGACCGCTGGCAGGCGCGTGGCCGGCTCCCGCGCCTCGACGAACTGCCGATCCCCGCCGACGTGCGGCCCGGCCCCGGCTGGACGCAGCAGATGACCGAGATGGCCGATCACATCGGCGCGTATACGACGCTGTGTATCGTCGCTCGATACGGTGGCACGCAGGTCTATATCGGCCGAGATCCCGCGCGTTCGCCCTTCGCCGAGGTGGTCGACGCAGCGACTGCGGCAGCGATCGCCGACATCTATGGCGGCAACCGGCTGCTCGTGCCGGTCGGACGGGTGGCGATCGCGCGCGCGCGGCGGGCTGTCGTCCTCGCTGCGGTACGTGCCAAGCGGATCAGCGGGGCGGACGCGGCCAAGGTGCTGGGCACGAGCCGCACGTATCTAAGTCACCTCCTCAACGAGACGGACGAGGGATGCGCCATGGAGCCGGCCGCGGCGGTATCACGCTTTCCCCGGCAGGGAGACCTCTTCGCATTGCTGACCGATCCTCGTTGCGATCGCCGCGCCTAAGGCTTATCCATTTCGCGAGTGGGCGCGCCCGTCACGGACCTGCAGGTTTGCCTCGACAGGCCGCACCGTTGGCTTGCCGCGACCAAGCCGCGCCGCCGCCAGATATGCACCAATCCGAGTGTGCTGTTTCGCTGTTGGCTCACCGAAATACATAGAAGACGATCTTCCAATCGTTCCTATAAATCGTTGTTCGGAACCAGAAAGCGAGGAAATCACCTATCGGTAAATAAGCCTGTCGATAGTGATTTCGAGACAAGCTTATTTCTGTTGACCGCACCGCTAAATCCCCCGAGCATGACGGGTGTCACAGAAGCTGATAATTATTCTGCGCGCGTGGCAGGGGGGGATAATGAAGGCGACGTGTTTTGTAGCAGCCGCGATTTTGCTGGCCGGGTTGACGGCTTGCGCAGATCCCGGGGAGCGGCTGTCTCAATATTATATAAAGCACCCGGAAGCCCTTCAAGAAGCGCTCAACCGCTTGGCTCAATATCAGGAGCAGGAGGATACCAAGGCCGTCATGGCGGCGATTTCCGCTAGCTCTTCCTGGTTGTACTCAGATGAATACGGAAATCGCTTGGGCAGCATGAATGCGCCGATCAAGGTGGCGATGTTCACGGACTATAATTGCGCAGTGTGCAAAAAAGCTATCAAATCATTAATCAACGATCCGAAATTCAAGAATGGGGAGGTTTCAATATTCATTCACGATCTTCCCATCCTGGGGGAGGATTCCGCATACTTCGCTCGGATCGGTATGATGGCGCAATCGAACGAAGAGCTCGCGGAATACTTTGAGGGATTGATGGCGATTGATCGGCCCAGTCGCGCCTACGCGGAAAAGCTTGCGATGAATGTCGGTATTGATCCGAAGGCAGCCATTACCGAACCTGCTCTGTCTAAGTCAGATGTGATTATCAGGCGAAACAGAGATTTTTTCAGGCGAGTCGGGGCTTCAGGAACACCTGTTTTTATAACAAGAGGAGAGCTGTTCAAGGGATGGAATCCTTTGAAGAAGCCCTTTTAGCGGGGGTGCAGGACAAAACCCCTACACCCCTCTCTTATCGCCTATTGTTACCCACAGCCACTTTCGCAGTTTTCCGCCTGCTGCCTGTACGAGTCTTCGCAGTAATATTGCGCATCGTAGTTGAGGCCTACGCAATTTTGCCACGCCAAGGAATCTGCGTCAGCGTGACAATTGTAGATGCATTCCTGACGCGCCTCCCATATTGGATCGTCGAACCTATCAGGATCGGCCACTCTTTTCAGGAGCGATTTTGCGTTGACGTTCCCCGATCCAGATCGAAGCAGTACTGCGTTTTTGAAGGGTTCTTCCGCCGAAAGCCTTGATGATACGGTAGCGGGAAATGCTCGTGTTGCGACGGCGTTTTTGTAACGTCCGTCAGGGCCAGTTTGTGCCGATTGCGCGAAGGCAGCAGATGGGAAAAGTAGAATCGCGGCGGCAATGGCTACGCTCTTCATCAATAATCCTCCCGTTTTACTCCGCTAGAATGCGGAACAACATGTTATGCATGCAGTAACTCGCTCCGCAAGAAATAAAAGGACGGTTATCTCATGAGATCCCTTTTGCGTATCGCCGCGATAGCAGCCTTGGCTTGCTTTGGGAGCTATGTATTTGCTCAGGATCAAGATATTGTAGTCAATGGGAAATTACCAAAAATGGCTGCCGGCGAGTGGGAGGTGCGCGAGACTTTGCCGGCCCGGATGCGCGGTCAGAGTGTCGAGACGCGGCAGCCACAGAAAGTGTGTGTGGGGGACAGAAACGGTCTGAGCGCGCTTCAGAGCGTCCTTGAGAGACAGCGCCGTGAAGGCATGATGGAAAAGTGTTCCACGGTTACTATCGACTTGAAAAATGACCGTCTTTCCGGCCGCCGGAGATGCAGCACGATATCGGTCGACTTTTCGTACCGATATTCCGGTATCATAAGCGATACGTCCTTTGAGATCGACGAGTATACCGACGTGCTGAACCGATCGGGGGGGCGCTCGTCTGGCAGGAAGACGATCATTGGCCGGTTGATTGGGCCGTGCGAGAAATCGGAAGGAACGGTGAATGATGGTAGCACCGCAGCGGCAATTCCGCTGGCCGTGCCTCCATTGTCAACGCGCCAGTCGCTGTCGAGTGAGGTCGAAACACGATCGCCACAGTCCGTGGCGCCGATTGCGCGTTCCGCTGAGATATCTCCGAGCATCATCGCGCCGGCCAGGCCTAGCGCGGATGTTTTGACTCCATCTGTGCCTCAGAAGGATAATGGTAACGAGGTGACCAGCCAGGATGATATTGTTGTCTTGGCCCGCAGTTTTCAGAGAATGAAGCTATCGATCAGGAAAGTCAGCAGAAGCGAGCGATTCTGCAGGGCGACCGAGAGCAGCGGCGACAAGAAAATCGATCGTATCGGATGCTCGGTTTTGCTCCGCTGCATCGAACGCGGCTTCGTTGAGAAGCAGGAGGTGACGATGTGCGTCAACAAGCGGATGGATGAACTTTTCCCACGAGGAAAGCGAGACTGAACGCATCGGGGGTGATCGCCGGGATCGCCCTTCCGGTTGCGGAAGGCGTCCCCGGCGCGTTCCTTCCAGCACACCCACCCCGACACAACCGGGGTGCGTTCATTGTCGTGGTTTCAAATTTGGACCGTCAGCTGGCAGGTCGCGGTCTTTCTCACGCCGATGATGGTCGGCTGCGCGGTGCTGTGGCTGAAGGCGCAGTTCGTCACCAAGGCGGACGCGGTCGTCGAGAAGAACCGCGTCGACGGCGCCTTCACCACGGTGCGCCAGGACGCGCGCGCCGAAAGCACGCGCATCGATGCCGAACTCGCCAGCGACCGGCGCGAGCGCGACGCCCGCTACGAGCGAATCAAGGATCAGCTGGGCGACCATGAAAGCCGGCTGAAGGTCGCCGAGGCCGAGCTGGTCAAGCCGCCGACCCGCCACGCGCTCAACACCGAGCTGACCAAGGTCGTCGCCTCGGTCCAGGGCCTCGAACGGCATATCGGCGGCCTGTCGAAGCAGCACGACACGACGCAGGAATATCTGCGCATGCTGATCGAGCGCGGGATGAGCGCCGAATGATCCCGCCGCTCGCACTCCCCATCGTCCGCCGCGCGATCCTCGACCTGCTGGAGGAGATCGGCGGCGAGCACAATCACGACACGCTCACGCTGCAGCTGCGCAGCCTGGGCCATCGCGTCGCCGCGCGCGACGTAGCCGAGCAGCTGCTGTGGCTGGGGGGAGCCGGGCTGGTCCATGCCGAGGCGCTGGGTCCCTATACCGTCGCGCGCGTACTCGCCGACGGCCGCGATGTCGCGACCGGCCAGCTGACGGTCGAGGGCGTCAGCCGGCACCGCACCGGGGACTAACGCCATGGCGCGCTCCACCATCGACGCGCTGCCGCCGGCGATCCTGGCGGCGGTGCATGACGCGATCGAGCGGCGCGAGACGATCGACGCGATCGTCGCGCGCATCCGCGACATGGGCGGCGACGCGTCGCGCTCAGCGGTCGGCCGCTACACCAAGGGCTTTGCCGAACTGGCGAAGCAGCAGCGCGACATGCGTAGCGTCGCCGAGGCGTTCGGTCGCGAATTCGGCAGCGCCGACGACCTGCAGGGCCGGATGATGATCCAGCTGATGACCTCGCTGACGACGCGCGTGCTGATGCCGCACATGACCGGCGAGGCGGAGGAGGATTTGTCCGTCCTCGACCTCTCGCGCCTGGCGAAGGCGGTGAAGGACGCGACCAGCGCGTCGAAGATCGACATCGAGCGCGAGGCGAAAATCCGCGAGGAGGAAGCGCGCCGCGCCCGCGAACGCGCTGCCGCCGATGCCGAAACCGCCGGCCGCGCCGCGGGCGCCAGCGAGGCGACGCTGCGCGCGGTACGGCTCGGCATCCTGGGGCTATCGGCATGACCCTGCCCGCCGAGGCGCCCGCCGTCCTGTTGCCCTATCAGATCGAGGCGATCGAGCTGAGCCATGCGCACCCGCTGTTCGTGTCGGAGAAGAGCCGCCGCACTGGGCTGACCTATGGCTTCGCGGCGGATGCGGTGCTGACCGCGTCGCCGGCACAGCGCCCGTCCAACGTCTATTACCTGGCCTACAACAAGGATATGACCCGCGAATTCATCGCCTATTGTGGCGATTTCGCGAAGGCGTTCGACGCCGCGGCGACCGCGTCCGACGAATTCTTGTTCGACGACGGGTCGGACAAGGGCATCCTGGCGCTTCGCATCGACTTCCCCAGCGGCAAGGCGATCGTCGCACTGTCGTCCAAGCCGCGGTCGCTGCGCGGCATGCAGGGCGTCGTCATCATCGACGAAGCCGCCTTCCACGACGACTTCTGGGGCGTGCTGAAGGCGGCGCTGGCGCTGCTGATGTGGGGTGGACGCGTCGTCGTCATCTCGACGCATGACGGCGCCGACAATCCGTTCAACGAGCTGATCGGCGAGATTCGCGGCGGGCAGCGCAAGGGCGTCGTCCAGCGGCTGACGCTGAAGGATGCGATCGCCCACGGCCTCTACCGCCGCATCTGCCTGCGCACCGGCAAGACATGGACCGCCGAAGGTGAGGCGGCGTGGGAGGCGGACCTGCGCAACACCTACAAGGACGCCGCGGAGGAGGAGCTGGACGTCGTCCCCGCCAAGGGATCGGGCGTCTTCCTGCCGCGCGCGACGGTCGAGGCGTGCATGTCGCCCGCCTATGCCGTCGTCCGCCTCGTGCCCGGCAAGGATTTCGACACCGCCGGCGGTCTGCTGGCGGGGCCGGGCGCGCCGATCGGCGACGCCGTGCGCGACGCAGTGCGCGCCTGGCGTGAGGCGTGGATCGACGAGTGGATCGAGCGCGTGCTGGCGCCCGTCGTCGCGACCTTCGATCCCCACGCCCGGTCGTTCTTCGGCCAGGATTTCGCGCGTTCGTCCGACCTTTCCGTGATCGCCTGCGGGCAGGAGGATGCGCAGCTCGTCCTTCACAACCGCCTCGGCATCGAGATGCTGGGCGTGCCCTTCTGGGCGCAGTTCCGCATCCTCGTCTGGCTGTGTCGCACGCTGCCCAACTGGTCGGCCGGCAAGATGGACGCGCGCGGCAACGGCCAGCAGCTCGCCGAAGACATGGTCGAGGAATTCGGCGCCGACCGGATCGAGGGCGTGATGGCGACGCAGGCGATCTACCTCGCGCGCATGCCCCGGCTGAAGGCGCGGTTCGAGGATCGCACCCTGCTGATCCCGCGCAGCGACGGCGTGCTCGACGACCTGCGCCTCGTAAAGCTGGTGCGCGGCGTGCCGATGGTGGTCGACCGGATCGACGCCAAGGCGGACGGCGCCAAGGGCAAGCGCCACGGCGACTATGCGATCGCGCTGATGAACCTGGTCGGCGCGGCGGACGAGGATGTCCAGCCGATCGACGTGCACGCCGCCGGCCAGCCGCGCAGCCAGAGCGGCGACTATGAAACGACGGACACCGGCTTCGGCACGGTGCGCCGGCACGATCGCTTCGGCGGCCGGGGGGATTGGTGATGGTGTGGCCCTTTTCCCGCAAGGCGCCCGCGCGCGTGCCCGCCGACCTTGCCGCCAGCATCGCGACGACCGGCGATGGCCGCGACATCACCCGGCCCTACATCCAGGACCTGCAGCAGGCGCGCGACCCGAAGCTCGGCGCCTCGCCCGACTGGGGCGTCTACGAACGCATCCGCCGCGACGACCAGGTGAAAAGCTGTATGGAGCAGCGTATCCGCGCGGTGGTCAGCCGCGAATGGGACGTGCTGCCCGGCGACGAGGCGGACCCCCGCGCCGTCGCCGCGGGCGATGCGCTGAAGGCGACACTGGAGCGGATCGGCTGGGACCGGCTGACCGAAAAGATGCTGTGGGCGAGCTTCTACGGGATCCAGGTCGCCGAACTGCACTGGGGCATGCTCGACGGCCTGCTGACTTGGGTGCCGGGCGCGCAGAGCCTGCCGATCCACGTCCGCCACGCGCGCCGCTTCCGCTATGACGCCAGGGGCGACCTGCGCCTGCTCACCCGCACCGCGCCCGCGGGCGAGGCGTTGCCGCCGCGCAAGTTCTGGGTGGTGACGGCGGGCGGCACCGACGACGACACGCCCTATGGCGAGGGGCTGGCGGAATGGCTCTACTGGCCGACGCTGTTCAAGCGGAACGGCGTCCGCTTCTGGAACATCTTCCTCGACAAGTTCGCGGTGCCGACCGCCAAGGGCATCTACCCGCGCGGACCGGCGCAGAAGGACATCGACAAGCTGCTCGCCGCGATCCAGGCGATCGCCAACGACAGCGGCTTCGCGATTCCGGCGGGCATGGATGTCGAGCTGCTGACGCTCGCCCAGTCCGGCGCCGATTTCCAGGCGGTCTGCCGCTACATGGACGGCGCGATCGCCAAGGTGATCCTGTCGCAGACGATGACGACCGACAACGGGTCGAGCCGTGCGCAGGGCGAAGTCCACGCCGACGTGAAGCTGGAGGTCGTGAAGGCCGATGCAGACCTGTTGTCGGACGGGTTCAACGCCGGCCCGGCACGCTGGTGGACCGACCTCAATTTCGGTGCCGACGTGGCGTCCCCGCGCGTCGTGCGCATCGTCGAGGAAGAGGACGACCTGAAGGCCGCGGCGGACACCGACGAGGTGCTGGGCCGCCTGGGCTGGGTGCGAACCGACGACAGTTTCCGCGACCGCTATGGCGACGGCTACGAACGCAAGGCCGCCCCCACGCCGGTCGAGCCGCCCGCCGGTGCGGATGCGCCGCCCGACGCGCCGCCCGCAGCCGCCAACGATGCCGCGCCGCTGAAGGTGGCGCTGGCCGAGGCGCTCGTGCCCGTCCTCCACCCCCGCGACGTGGTGGACGAGGCGGTGGAGGCGGCGATGGCCGACGAGGGCTGGCGCCGCGCCGCGGACGCGTTGGTCGATCCGCTCGTCCGCCAGCTCGCCGCCGCGCGCTCGCCCGACGAGGCCGCCGCGATCCTGGCGCGCGAGGCGGAGCTGGCCGACCTCGACCCGCTGGTCGAGCGGCTGGCACGCGCCGGCTTCGCGCTGCGCCTCGACGCGCTGACCGATCCGGGCGGAGACGCCTGATGGCCGACGACGCCGATCGCGCCGGCGACATCGCCGACCGCCTGCTCGAACGCCAGATCGCGGGCGCGGTGCGTGTTGTGCCGGCCGGGGAGCCGGGCGACTGCCGGACGTGCGACAGCTGGTCGCCGCGCCTCGTCGGCGGACGCTGCGCCCCCTGCCGCGACGGGCGCCGCCGATGACCCGCCGCCTGACCCGCCCTCAGCGCCGGGCGCTGGCCACGCTCGACCCTGTGATCCTGCGCCAGTTCGCCGACCTGCAGGCGCAGGGCGTCGCCTGGGCGACGCTGGTCAGCCTGATGCGCGATGCCCCCGGCCGCCCGGCGCTCGCGCGACAGGTCGACCTCAAGCCCGCGACGTGGCTGAAGGTGCCCTACATCAGCTTCTTCCGGCTGACCGATGCGGGGATCGCCCGGCAAAACTTGTAGCGGAGGGAGCAGTCGCGATTCAGGCGTGAGCCACCTCGACGTTGAGTGCGAAAAGATGAAGTGGGTAGATCAGTGTGCGTTTGTCGAAGATCGTCGCTTACACAAATGTTCGTCAGAAAAGCGTTGGTGGCAACGGCGAAACAGGGCCGGCGTCTTTCACATCATTGTAGAGGATAACTCCCTCGATCCGACCTTTAACCTCGTGGCCGATCACCAAAGCGGCTTGCAGGTTCTCGGGGCCTGTGCCGCCCGAAAAAAAGCCCTTCTGAACTGCGCTCACAATGCGTTGCATCGCAATGGATGCACCCACGCAGCTGTCGATCGCTCCGTCGGTCAGTCCAGGCATTCTCGCAAGAATATCCAAAGTTCCAGACTTGTATGCGGCTTGGGCGCCGAAGCGGTTCGTCTCTTTTCGGAAATCGGCCGTCGCGCCTCTTTCAGGATTTGTCGGATCATAAGCGGCTTGTACGCGGGATACCGTGTCACGAAGGAGGTCAAGCGCCCCCGAAACGGCATTGGCCACCTCACGGTAACGCATCGCGATCGCGGCTTCCTCGGCCTTGGCTGCCGCATCCGCTTTTTTCTGTTCTTCGTCTTTACGAGCTTTATCTACCGCCTTCGCATCCTCCTTCGCCTGGTTAGCGACTTTTTGAGGGATACGGATGGACGCCCAAACAGCTGCCCCCGTTGCGATGACCGCCACAATCGCGACAACCATCGCGCCAAGCGTGGCAACCGCCGAAAATGCGGTCCATTCATTGGGTGTAAGGCTGTACCATCCCCAAGCTATTTTTGTTGTTGCTTCGCTATTCATTTCACTCGCCAAAAATCGCGGTCTGGTCGGCACGTTAGTTCGATGAACATTACAGCATGACTAACAGACCTATCAGCAGCCTGATCCACCTCGCGCCCGACGCCACCGTCCGCGCCTTCGAGGCGCGGGACACGCTGCGCGCGACGGTGCGCTGGTCGGAGATGATGCACGAGGAGCACGCCCGCGCCTTCACCGTCGCCAAGGTCGCCAACCTCGATCTGCTTGCCGAAATCCAGGCGAGCCTCGCCGACATGCTGGCGAACGGCGGCACGTTCGAACACTGGCAGGCGAACCTTGTCCCCTTTCTGAAGCGCCAGGGCTGGTGGGGCGAGGTGCAGGATCGCAGCCTGACCGGCACCGACGACATCGTGCACGTCGGCGCGCGGCGGCTGCGCACGATCTACGACACCAACCTGCGCGTCAGCCGCGCCGCCGGGCGCTGGGCGCGCATCCAGGAGCTGAAGGACGTGCGCCCCTTCCTCCGCTACGTCGCGGTCATGGACAGCCGGACGCGGCCGGAGCACCGGCGCTGGCATGGCGTGATCCTGCCCGTCGACCACCCTTGGTGGGACACGCATTTCCCGCCCTGCGGCTGGTTCTGCCGCTGCACGGTGCGCCAGCTGTCGCAGCGCGAGATGACGGCGAAGGGGTGGACGGTTTCGGACGTGCCCGATGATGGCCCGCCGGTGGCGTTCACGCCCGCGGGCGCCGCGCCGATCGCGGTGCCGGCAGGCATCTCGCCAGGCTTCGGCTACAATCCGGGCAAGGCCAGCCTGCGCGCGGTCGCCGAAAAGGCGATGCGCTCGCTGGAGGCGGCGGCGCCGGTCGACCTTGCCGCGGCGCGCGCGACGCTCGACGACCTCGTCCAGTCGGATGCCTTCCTCGAAACGCTGCACGAACCGGGCGGCGTGTTCCCGGTGATGGTGCTGGCGCCGGACCTCTCCGCTGCGATCGGCAGCGAGGCGCATGTCGTGCGCCTGTCGAGCGATACCTTCGCCAAGCAGCTCGGCCGGACGGGGCGGAGCGAGGGGCATCCCGAACTCTCCGTCGCCGACTATCGCCAGCTGCCGCAGATCGGCGCCGCGCCCGACGCGGTCTATCGCCAGGGCGACAACCGGCTGCTTCTGTTCCGCGAGGCCGACGGGCGCCAGCGGCTCGCGGTGGTGAAGGCGGCGGCGGGCGGGCGCGAACTGTACCTCGTCAGCTATCGCTTCGCGAACCCGCGCACGATCGCGCAGCTGATCGCCGGCGCCGACAGGATCGATCTGTGAGGAAGGGACGACGCGCGGCGAGGACTGCCATCCCCTCGCATGCGATCCCGCTCCCTGCCCGGAGCGGTCCTACGGCAGGCAGATTCACCGTGTCACGCGCGTCGCATCGCCGATGTAGGACGCTTGCAGCCCACGTGCAAATCGCGCCGATCGGCAAACCGGGAACGCGGCCGAACCGGGAATCGGGAAATGCGCCTCATCCGCCCAGCGATCGCCGCGACCCCGCCACCCGAACTGGGAACGCCGCCGTCGGATTGGCCAGCAACCTCGAAATGCCCGTGCGTGCACCGCCCAGCCGCCGTTTTCCGCGATATCCAGCCCGATCGATCCCACCCGATCCCATTGTATCCCGCCCCGACCGCCTTCCCGGTTCCCTGACCAACCACAGGCGGCCACGAAGATCGCGAGGCATCCGCTGTCGGTCGGCGCCGGCAGTCGATCGAGATGCGCGGGAATGGCACCGCGACCCATTCCGCGTCGCGCCAGGAAACACAGGTCGACGATCAGATCGTCCAGGCCGCCGATCAACAGGCCGGCCGCGGCGAACAACATGGTTTCGCGCACAGCGGCATCGATACTTGCCGTGATCCAATCCACGCGCCACCCCCCGGTCCGCCCGGTTACAAACCTCCATTATGGACTAAAGTTCGGCAAGTCGCTTCTGACATCGATATGAATTGGCCCAAGATAACGGGCCGGTCGTGCCGCCGACTTCGAGGTTTTCGCGCGAATCGGATCAATAATCGCCTGCATATTCGCGTGCGACAGGTGGCGTTGGCCCGCTGGATTCGGCCCCGCGAACCGCCTAGACATGGCGCAACAGCGGGGGGCGGGCATGCGGCGGAATGCGGCGGTACGGTTGGCGGTGCTGGCACTGGCTCTGGCGCCCGTCGCGGCGTTCGGCGACGACAGCCCGCAGGTGGTGCTCGCCCAGCCCGGCACGGGCGGCGCCGGTGCGACCGGCGGCGGCGCGATCGAACGCTATACGATCCGCTTCAACCAGGCGATGGTGCCGTTGGGCGACCCGCGGGCGAAGGCCCCGTTCAAGACGGGTTGCGCCGGCACCGGCCGCTGGGTCGATCCGCAGACCTGGGTGTTCGATTTCGCCGCGCCGCTCACTGGCGATGCCAAATGCAGCTTCGATGCGGTCGAGGGGCTGAAGAGCGTAGCGGGCTACAGCTTCTCCGGGCGGGCGAATTATACGGTCGAGTCGGGCGGGCCGCGTGCGCTCGCGGTGCTGCCGTCGGGGGACGAGATCGAAGAGGATCAGGTGTTCCTGGTCGCCGCGCCGGTGGCGCCGACGCGCGCTTCGGTGGCCGCCAACGCCTATTGCGCAGTCGACGGGCTGGGCGAGAAGATTCCGGTCGACGTGCTCGATGCCGGCCTGCCCGCGAAGCTGTTGGGCGAGATGGGGACGCGCAACTGGTCGGTGCGCAGCTTCCTGGAGAATGCCGGGCTGCCCGAGGCGGTGCCGGCCACGCCCGCGGAGCGACAGGCCGCCTATGCGGGGATCACCGCCCTGAAATGCCGCCGCGCGCTGCCGCCGGGGCGCGACATGGCGCTGGTGTGGGGCAAGGGGATTGCCTCGGCGTCCGGTAAGCTGGCCGGCACGGACCAGCGGTTCGACTTTACCGTACGCAAGCCGTTCGCCGCGCGCTTCGAATGCAGCCGTACCAACCCGCAGGCCGGGTGCAGCCCGGTACAGCCTGCGTACGTCCGCTTCACCGCGCCGGTGCCGATGAGCCAGGCCGCGGCGATCCGGCTGACCTTCGCGGACGGCAAATCGATCGCGCCGACGTTCGATGACGACGATAAGAAGAAGGCGACGATCAGCGACGTTACCTTCAAGGCGCCGCTGCCCGCCGATGCGACCGCGAAGCTGACGTTGCCGGCGGGGATCAAGGACGAAAGCGGTCGTAGCCTGAGCAACGCCGAACGCTTCCCGCTGGAGGTGAAGTTCGACGAAGCGCCGCCGCTGGTGAAGTTCGCGGCCGACTTCGGCATCCTCGAATCGGCCCAAGGGGGCGTACTCCCCGTTACCGTGCGCAACGTCGAACCGGCGTTGCAGGGCAAGAGCCTGGCGATCGGCGGGCGGACGCTGAAGGTGGGCGATTCGGATGCGGCGGTCGCCGAATGGCTGCGCACCGTCGCGGCGGCGGGCGAGACCCGTATCGAGGACGTGAAGCGCGGCGACGAGGTCGTGGCGCGTATCAACCACACCGGCGACCGGTCGATCCTGGGCGATCAGGGCGCAGGGCTAAAGCTGGGCCTGCCGGGCAAGGGGCGGGCGTTCGAGGTCGTCGGCATTCCGCTCGGCAAGCCGGGGTTCTACGTGGTCGAACTCGCCAGCCCGCGGCTCGGCCGGTCGCTTCTGGGGCGCAACGCGCCGCGCTATGTCGCGACCGCGGCGCTCGTCACCAACATGGCGGTGCATTTCAAATGGGGCCGTGAGCGCAGCCTTGCCTGGGTGACCGCGCTCGACAGCGGCAAGCCGGTCGCCAACGCGAGCGTGCAAGTGAGCGACAGCTGCACCGGCCGCGTGCTGGCGCGGGGCGTTACCGATCGTAGCGGCGGGCTGATGGTGCCCAAGGGGCTGCCCGAGCCGGAGACCTACGGCAGCTGTTCCGACACCTCGACCGCGCACCCGCTGATGATCTCCGCGCGCAGCGGCGACGATTTCAGCTTTGCGCTGACGACGTGGGGCGAGGGCATCCGGCCGTACGATTTCGAATTGCCCTATGGCTATTCGGCGCCGTCCGAGACGTTCCACACCGTCTTCGACCGCGCGCTGGTGCGTCAGGGCGAGACGATCCACATGAAGCATATCGTCCGCCGTCCGAATGGCAGCGGCTTTGCGATCCCGCCGGGCTTTAGCGGCACCTTGCGCCTCGCGCATCGGGGATCGGACACGCAGTTCGACCTGCCGCTCAATATCGATGCGCGCGGGGTGGGCGAGACGAGCTGGACGGTGCCGCAGGGCGCGCCGATGGGCGACTACGACCTGCGCATCGTGCGGGGCGACGACGTCACCTATACGTCGCAGTCGTTCAAGGTCGACGAATACAAGCTGCCGACGATGCGCGCGAGCGTGACCGGGCCGAAGGCGCCGGCGGTGCGGCCCAAGTCGCTGCCGCTCGATCTGTATGTCGGCTACCTCTCCGGCGGCGGCGCGAGCAACCTGCCCGTCGACGTGCGCGTCGGCTGGTTCGCGCACAGCGCCAACCCGGAAGGCTATGAGGCGTACACCTTCGGCGGTGCCAAGGTCGAAGAGGGCACGCGCGCGATGAACGGCGACGGCGACGATCGCGAGACGCCGCTGCCGCCGACGCAGACGCTGCCCGCGACCCTGGGCGGCGACGGTACGGGCCATATCAACGTCGACGTGCCTGCGCTCGACGGGCTCGCCGACATGCGCGTCGAGATGGATTATCAAGATGCCAATGGCGAGGTGCTGACCGCCAGCCGCGTGATCCCGATCCTGCCGTCGGCGGTGCAGCTGGGCATCAAGACCGATGGCTGGCTGATGAAACAGGACGACCTGCGGCTGAAGTTCGTCGCGCTCGACGCGCGCGGCAAGCCGATCAAGGGCCAGAAGGTGTCGGTCGCGCTGTACAGCCGCCAGATCCTCACCGCGCGGCGGCGGCTGATCGGCGGCTTCTACGCCTATGACAACCAGATGCGCACGACGAAGCTGGCGGCGGACTGCACCGCCACCACCGATGCGCAGGGGCTGGCCAGCTGCACGATCGATCCCGGCGTGTCGGGCGAGGTCTATGCGGTCGCGACGACCACCGATGCGGACGGCAATGTTGCGCGCGCGGTGCAATCGGTGTGGCTGGTCGGCGACGACGCCTGGTGGTTCGGTGGCGACAATGGCGACCGGATGGACGTGATCCCCGAACGCACCGCCTACAAGGCGGGCGAGACGGCGCGATTCCAGGTGCGCATGCCGTTCCGCGCCGCTACCGCGCTGGTGACGGTGGAGCGCGAGGGCGTGCTGTCGAGCTTCGTCACCGACCTCAGCGGCACCGATCCGGTGGTGGAGGTGCCGATGCCGGGATCGTACGCGCCCGACGTCTTCGTCTCCGTGCTCGCGGTGCGCGGGCGGGTGGAGAGCGGCTGGACCAGCTGGTTGCGCGGCATCGGCCAGTCGCTGGGGTTGGTGAAGAGCGAACCCGCGCCCGAACCGACCGCTTTGGTGGACCTCGCCAAGCCCGCCTTCCGTCTCGGCATCGCCAAGGTGAAGGTCGGGTGGGAAACGCATACGTTGGGCGTGACGGTGAAAGCCGATCACGAACGCTTTGCGCCGCGCGGCACGGCGGCGGTCGCAGTGCAGGTGAAGCGGCTGGACGGCTCGCCGGCGACGAGCGCCGATGTCGCCTTCGTCGCGGTGGACGAGGCGCTGTTGCAGCTCGCCCCCAACGACAGCTGGGACGTGCTGACCGCGATGATGGGCGAGCGGCCGCTGTCCGTGCTCACCTCGACCGCGCAGATGCAGGTCGTCGGCAAGCGGCATTACGGTCGCAAGGCGGTGGAAGCGGGCGGTGGCGGCGGCGATGCCGCGGCGGCGATCAACCGCGAGAATTTCAAGCCGGTGCTGCTGTGGCAGGGGCAGGTGCCGCTGGATGCGAGCGGGCGTGCAACGCTGCGCGTGCCGCTGTCCGATGCGCTGTCGTCGTTCAAGCTGGTCGCGATCGCCACCGACGGCAACGGCCTGTTCGGCACCGGATCGACCGCGATCCGCACCGCGCAGGATCTGTCGGTCTATGCCGGCCTGCCGCCGCTGGTGCGCAGCGGCGACTGGTATGCGGCAGGCTTTACGTTGCGCAACGGCAGCGATCACCCGATGACCGTCACCGCGAAGGTGGAGGTGTTCCCGCGGATCGCGCAAGGCAAGCCGCTGACCGTGACGATCCCGGCGGGCCGCGCCGTGCCGGTCGCGTGGAACCTGACCGCCCCACAGGCGAGCGGGACGCTGCGCTGGAAGGTCACGGCCACGTCGAAGGACGGCAAGGCAAGCGACCGGCTGACCGTCAGCCAGCAGGTGGTGCCGGCGGTGCCGGTCGAAACCTGGGCGGCGGCGCTGACCCGGGTAAGCGATACCACCAGCCTGCCGATCGCGGCGCCCGCGGGTGCGTTGCCGGGGCGCGGATCGGTCGACGTGCAGCTGACCGACACGCTCGCGCCGCCGCTGGCGGGCGTGCGCGATTACATGACGCGCTATCCGTACAATTGCTTCGAACAGCAATTGAGCCGGATCGTCGCGCTCGGCGATGCGGCGCGGTGGAGCGCGCTGGCGGGGGCGATCCCGACCTATCAGGCATCCGACGGGTTGCTGCGCTACTGGCCCCGCGAATCGCTCGACGGGTCGGAGGCGCTGACCGCCTATGTGCTGTCGCTGACCAGCGAGGCGGGGCTGCCGCTGCCGCCGGCATCGCGCGCGCGGATGGTGGAGGGGCTGAAGGCGGTGCTCGACGGCCGCGTCCGGCACGAGACCTATGGCGATCCGCGCCAGCAGAAGCTGGTGGCGTTTGCGGCACTGGCGCGCGCGGGCGAGGCGACGCCCGCAATGCTGGGGCAGATCGGGCTGCCGGCACAGGACATGCCGACCTCGCTGCTCGCCGATTATATCGCGGCGCTCGACCGGGTGCCTGCCGCCAATGCGGCGGCGCTGAAGGCGCAGGCGGAGGGGGTGCTGCGCAGCCGCTTGGTCTATGAGGGCACGCGGCTCGATCTGTCCGACGCGTCGTCGGCGCCGTGGTGGCTAATGGCATCGGGCGACGAGGCGGCGATCAAGGCGCTGCTCGTCACGCTCGGGCGGCCGGGCTGGCAGGACGAGGCGGCGAAGATGATGGTCGGCGTCAGCCTGCGCCAGTCGCGCGGCCATTGGGATACGACGACCGCCAATGCCTGGGGTGCGGTGGCGGTGCGCAAGTTCGCCGGACTGTATCCGGCACAGGCGATCGCGGGCACGACGACGCTGCAGCTGGGTTCGGCGAGTGCGTCGCGCAGCTGGCCGCTTGCCGCCGACGCGCGGACGGTCAGCCTGCCGCTGCCGCCCGCACAGACGCCGCTGGTCCTGCGCCAGAGCGGCGGGGCGGGGCCATGGGCGACGGTGCTGGTGCGCGCCGCGGTGCCGCTGACCAGCCCGGTCTTCGCCGGATACCGCGCGACGCGGACGGTGCAGGTGGTACAGGCGCGTGAACGCGGGCAGCTAACGCGCGGCGACGTGCTGCGCGTGACGATCACCGTCGATGCCAGCGCCGAGCGCAACTGGGTGGTGGTCGACGATCCGATCCCCGCGGGCGCGACGATCATCGGCGACCTCGCCAACCAGTCGCAGATGTTGGGGGAGGGCGGCGATAGCGATGGCGTTCAACCGTCGTATATCGAGCGCGGCAACGACAGTTGGCGCGGCTTCTTCGCCTGGGTGCCGCGCGGGCGCTTCACGGTGAGCTATGCGCTGCGGCTGAACGGCGCGGGCCGGTTCAGCCTGCCCCCGACGCGGGTGGAGGCGATGTATTCGCCGAGCGTGCGGGCGCAGGTGCCGAACCAGCCGGTGGTGGTGGGGCAAAGGTGAGGGGGGCGGTCATTGCGAGGAGGGCGCGGCGATGCAGCGCCGGATCAGTGCGCCCTAGGTGGCGGCGCTGCGGTCGCCTCACATCCCTCGTCACCCCGGACTTGGTCCGGGGTCCACTCTGCGGCGAGGGGGAAGGCTGGAGGCGCAGGCCGTCCCCCCAGCCCCACGGTGGACTCCGGCACGAGTCCGGGGTGACGGAGTGGGTGGGGCGAGCGGGGTGGCAGAGCGGCGGGGCTGCTGGTCGGACCGGCTGACGTGGCGTTCCGCTTCACCCCCCGGCGCGCCCTCGCACTGGTCGGCGTCGTCGCAGTCCTCGGCGGCGGCCTCGACTATACCACGCGGCCACCGCCTCTGCCGGACTACGCCACCGTCCGTGCGCGGTGGCGGCCGTCGGAGGCGTGGCTGTACGATCGGCACGGCGCGCTGATCGACAGCGCACGCGTCGATTTCGCGGCGCGGCGGCTCGCCTGGACGCCGCTGTCGGCGATCGCTCCCGATGCCCGCGCCGCGATCGTGCGGGCGGAGGATCATCGCTTCTTCGATCATGGCGGTGTCGACTGGGTGGCGCTGGCCGGGGCGACGCGCGCGCGGATCGAGCGGCAGCGGGCACGCGGGGCGTCGACGCTGTCGATGCAGCTGGCGGGATTCCTCTCGCCGACGCTGGCGCGGCCGGGCGCGCGCGGATGGATCGACAAGGTGCGCCAGATCCGCGCCGGCCGTGCGCTGGAGGGGCGGTGGAGCAAGGACCAGATCCTCGAAACCTATCTGAACCTCGCCGGTTATCGCGGCGAGGCGCAGGGGATCGGCGCGGCGGCGCTGGGGCTGTTCGGCAAGACGCCGGCCAGCCTGACCCGTGACGATGCGCTGCTGCTCGCCGCACTGCTGCCCGATCCGCGCGCCGATGCGGCGACGATCGCGCGGCGGGCGTGTGCGCTGTCGGGGGGTACGGATTGCACGCGGTTCGCGCCGCAGGTCGCCGCGATGCTGGGCCCGGCGCGCAGCCTGGCGCTCGATCCGGGCTTGGCGCCGCATCTGTCGGACCGGCTGCTGACGAAGCCGGGGCTGCGCATCACCACGACGCTCGACGTCGGCGTGCAGCGGATGGCGGCGGCGGCGCTGCGGCGGCAGTTGCTCGGCCTCGGCGGCACGCGCGCGCGCGACGGCGCGGTGGTGGTGGTCGACAATGCGAGCGGCGACGTGCTTGCCTATGTCGGCGGGATCGGCGGCGCGTCGACCGCACCGGCGGTGGATAACGCCAATGCCTATCGCCAGGCGGGATCGACGCTGAAGCCGTTCCTGTACGCGTTGGGGATCGAGCGGCGCTATCTGACCCCCGCGTCGATCCTCGATGATTCGCCGGTGCAGCTCGACACCGCATCGGGCCTGTACGTGCCGCAGAATTACGACCGTGGATTCAAGGGGCCGGTGTCGGCGCGGATCGCGCTGGCGGGGTCGCTCAACGTGCCGGCGGTGCGGACGCTGCTGCTCGTCGGCGTCGAGCCGTTCCGCGATCGCCTGTGGGACCTCGGCTATCGCGGGCTGGTGGAGGACGGCGCCTATTACGGCTTCTCGCTCGCGCTGGGATCGGCGGAGGTGACGCTGCTGGAGCAGGCCGACGCCTATCGTACGCTGGCGCAAGGCGGGCGGTGGAGCCCGTTGCGGCTGACGCTGGACCAGCCGCGCGTGCTGCTTCGCGCGATCGTGTCACCCGCGGCGGCGTGGATCGTCGGCGACATGATCGCCGATCCCAATGCGCGTGCCGCGACCTTCGGCCTCGATTCGGCGCTGCGCCTGCCGTTCTGGGCGGCGGTGAAGACGGGCACGTCCAAGGCGATGCGCGACAATTGGTGCATCGGCTATTCGGATCGCTTCACCGTCGGCGTGTGGGTCGGCAATGCGGAGGGCGACCCGATGCGCGCGGTGTCGGGCACCAGCGGCGCGGCGCCGGTGTGGCGCGACGTGATGTTGGCCTTGCATGCCCGCGTGCCCGGTCGCGCACCGCCGAAGCCCGCCGATGTCGTCGCGAGCCGTGTCGCCTTCACCGACACGCGTGAACAGGCGCGGCAGGAGTTTTTCGTGCGGGGCACCGCGCAGACGCAGGTCGCCGCCGCGCCGGCCGAGGCGCATCGCCCGCGCTTCACCAATCCGGTGGCGGGCAGCGTCTATGCGCTGGATCCTGATATTCCGGCGGATCGCCAGCGGCTGGTGATCGGGGTCAGCGGCAGTGCTGCCGCGCATCGCATCCAGCTCGATTCGCGCGATCTGGGGCCGGCGGATCACGGCGAACCCGTGATGCCGGGGCCGGGGCTGCACCGGCTGCGGCTGGTCGATGACGGCGGCCGGATCGTCGACCAGATCCTGTTCACGGTGCGCTGACGAAAATCGTGCGCCACGAAAGAACCAAAGCCCGCATGACGCGTTAGCCGCCACTGATCCCTTAACCCCTTTTGGGATCAGTGCCGGTCCAAGCACGGCACGGCCGCGCCGATGCGTAGCAGGCGGCGCGGCCAACGCCGTGGCGGCCAGCCGGGGCCGTTACGGCGTGTTGCGACCGCCGCCGGTGTTGCTGCCGCCGGGGCCACCGGCACCCGCCGCACCGACGGTGCCGATGTTGCCGAACAGATCCTCGAAGAAGCCGCGCTTCTTGCCCAGCGTCGGCGTCGTCTTGCCGTACGGATCGACGCTGGCGATCTGATCGATGCCGGTGCGCGTCACCGACTTGACCGTGCCGTTGGGATCGAAGGTGATCTTTAGCGCGATCTGGTCCTTCGCCTTGGGCTTCTGGAAGTTGAGGTTCCGGCTGTCGCGCGAGACGTAATACCAGTCCTGCGCCCCGAACTGGCTGGCGATCGTCGGCCGGCCGAGCACCTGCGCCACCGATGCGCGGTTGTCGACGCCCGGCTGCACCGAATTCACCAGATCGGCGTCGATGATATAGCCCTGGTGCGACCGCAGCGGCGTGCAGGCGCCGGCACCCAGGACACAGGCCACTCCCGCGATCAGACCCACGCGGGCACGGGCGCGGGCGCCGAAACGGGCAACGGATACGCTCATCACAATCTCCAGCGGCGGCTTTCCCGCCCATGGCGCGCGCAGGATCGATTGCATCGCCCGCCGATCGCCTCGATATGCGAGGAACGACAAGGCTTCAAGCGGCAGTGCCGCGGGGCGTGGCAGGGAGGATGGGCGCACAGTGGGTTGGTGGGGACGATTGTTCGGCGAGCGACAGGATCAGGCGCTGCCGCTGTACAATGCGGTGGTGACGCGCGGGCGGGCGGAGCATTGGTATCTGGCCGGCGCCGTGCCCGACACGGTCGATGGCCGGTTCGACATGATCGCGGCGGTGCTGACGATGGTGCTGCTGCGGCTGGAGGCGGAGCCGGCGGCGGCGACGCTGTCGGCGCACCTGACCGAACGCTTCGTCGACGATATGGACGGGCAACTCCGGCAGATGGGCATGGGCGACCTGGTCGTCGGCAAGCATGTCGGCAAGATGATGAGCATGCTCGGCGGGCGGCTCGGCGCCTATCGCGACGGGCTGGCGGCGGGGGACCTGACGCCGGCGCTGGTCCGCAACCTGTACCGCGGCGAGGCCCCTGCGCCAGAGGCCGTGGTCCATGTGGCACAGAACCTTGCCGCCTTCCGCACCGCGCTCGACGCGACGCCGCTCGACCGCCTGACCGCCGGAGACCTGCCATGACCCCCGAATTCAGCCGTCCCGAACGCCTCGACGCGATCGGCGCGGGCGATCGTGCCGTCCACATCCATGCCGATGCCGACGAACGCGCCGCCTTGGCACGGCGCTTCGATCTGATCGCGGTCGACCGATTGGAGGCGGAGCTGACGCTGCGCCGCGAAGCCGCCGGCATCGCCGTGCGCGGCCGGGTGACGGGCGCGGTGACGCAGGCGTGTTCGGTCACGGGCGTGCCGCTGGCGGCGACGATCGACGAACCCGTCGCCTTACTGTTCGTCGAACGGCTCGACGGCCAGGACGAGGTGGAACTCGACGCCGGCGCGCTCGACACGGTGGAGATCGAGGGCGGCGGTATCGACCTCGGCGAAGTCGCCGCCGAAACGCTCGCGCTGTCGCTCGATCCCTTCCCCCGCAGCCCCGACGCCGCCGACGCGCTGAAGGCCGCCGGCGTCATCAGCGAGGAAGAGGCTGGGCCCTTCGGCGCGCTGAAGGATTTGAAGGCGAAGCTGGCGGGGGGGTGAGTTGGCGAGGGCGGTGCGCTCAGAGCAGGAGAGTAGGCGACCTAAAGTTTAACCTGCTCTGTCCGCTATTGGGGGGAAAGCGGACATTGCCGCGGCGGATGGCACGCTGCTAACTGCACTTATGGATTGGTCGAAGATCGCCCCGCATTTCGAAGCTGATGGGTCTCTTCGTGACATCTACATATGTGGAACATCGATTGACGATTGGGCGAGCGTTTGGACGGCGCTCATCGTCGAGCCGAGATGCCTAGCATTCACCATCGACGGAGAGTTGAGCACGGTCCCGTCAGTAGTGACCACGGCCTTCCTGCTAGGCCGTGCTCATTCTGTCTGCGCATCTTACGCACTCGGTCGACAGCGCCTGAACTGCCACTTCTTCAGTGAGGAGGAAATTGAGTTTGATCTCGATCCTCGCGATGTCGTTGGACCCGATGAAGCGAAGCAGTTGGCGGAATTTATGACGAGGATGGGGCGAGTTACGTCAAAGGAAGTGCGCCTGACGCCTGAAAACGAAGTGGGCTCTGCGATTGCTCGCTATGAGCCAGTCACTGACGAACTCGTGTGGATGCCTATCACGGCCTGACTGCATGTCCGCAATTGGGCGTAAAACGGCCGAGCTAAGCACGTCGACGGAAGCATAGAACGCAGACAGGGATTGGGGATAGCGCGATCCCCATGAAGACCAGCAACTCATCAAAGCGCCACGGTTCGCCCAAGCCTCCCCACGCAAGTGTGAACGACACCATCGCCGCTATCACGAGAGTGTAGCAGACTGCTGCGATGCGAGCGCTGATGTCCGGCTTATCGATCATCGGGTCTGACTAGCACGGTTCTGAACGTCCACTACTGGGCGTGCCGTTGACTTCGCCTATCACGCCACCCGCTCGATTAGCGCCTTCGCCCCATGCGGTGCCCGCACCTTCGCGCCGTTGATGAAGAAGACGAAGGTGTCGCGCTGGGCCTTGGCGGGTGTGTCGGGGGTGACGTAGGGCAGGCCCTCGGGGCGGCCGCCGGCCTGCCAGTCGCGAGCCGCTTTCGCCCAGCGGTCGAGCGCCGCGGCGCTGTAGCCTGCCGGCTCCGCTTCCACGGCATTCTCAAGCCGCGCGTAGACGAAGTCGGCGGTGACGTCGGCGATGGCGGGATAGTCGGCCGAATCGGCGTAGACGATCGCGACGTTGGCCGCGCGCGCCATGGCGATGAAGGCGGGGTCGGCGAAGCTGTCGTGGCGGACCTGGATGGCGTGGCGGAGGGGGATGCCGTCGTGCTTGGCCGGCAAGAGCTTGAGGAAGGCATCCATGTCGTCGGCGTCGAACTTCTTTGTCGCCATGAACTGCCACAGGATCGGGCCGAGCTTGTCGCCCAGCTCGGTGATGCCCTGTCCGACGAAGCGTTCGATCGATTCGCCGGCGTCGGCCAAGACCTTGCGGTTGGTGCAGTAGCGCGACGCCTTCAGCGTGAAGACGAAGCCGTCGGGCACCGCGGCGGCCCAATTGGCGAAGCTGGCGGGCTTGAAGCTGGAATAATAGGTGCCGTTGATCTCGATCGCGGTCATCTGCGACGCGGCATATTCCAGCTCGCGCTTCTGCGGCCATTTTTCGGGATAGAAGGTCCCGCGCCACGGCTCGTAGGTCCAGCCGCCGATCCCGATTCGTATCGTCATGGGCGGGAGCATAACGGCGCGTGCGACCGGGGGACATGCCTTGCGGCGAGGCAGATTGTTCGCGCAGAGGCGCGGAGGGCGCAGAGAGGTTGCGCCGGGCGGCGTCGGTCACTCCTTACAATGAGCCCCAGCGGAAAAGGGCGCTGCCGCACGTGGGGCGTCTTTGCGTCCTCCGCGCCTCTGCGCGCACTCAATCGAAGCGATAGGGTACGATCCCGCGGCGGTCTGGGTCGATAAGCAGGTCGCGGCCCACCGGCGGGAAGGCGCGCTGGTCGCAGTCGCGGCGGGGGCAGATGCGGCAGGAGGGACCGATCCGCGTCGCGCTGTCCGCACCGGCGACGTCGAGCCCGTCGGCATAGACGAAGGCGGCGGCATGCTCGACCTCGCAGCCGAGCACCACGGCATAGCGGCGGGGGGATCGGCGGTAGCTCGCGGTGGCTTTCACCAGCCCCTTCGCCATCGAGACGTAGCGCACCCCGTCGGGCATTTCGGCGACCTGGACGAGGATACGGTCGCTGATCGCCACCGCCTCGTGCGCGACCCATAGGGGGCAGGCGCCGCCATATTGCGCGAATTGCAGCCGCGTCGCCGAATGCCGCTTGGTGATGTTGCCCGCCATGTCGATCCGGCAGAAGAAGAAGGGGATGCCGGGTGCGCCGGGGCGGCGCAGCGTCGAGAGGCGGTGGCACACCTGTTCGAAGCTGACCCCGAAGCGCTGGCGCAGCGCGTCAACGTCGTGGCGCTGCTGCCGCGCGGCGCTGCGGAAGGCGGCATAGGGCATCATCAGCGCGCCCGCGCCGTAATTGGCGAGGCCGACGCGCAGCAGCTCGCGCGCCGCCTCCGACTGCAGCGGGGCGTCGGCGACGATCCGCTCGATCAGATCCGCCGCCTCGAGCCGGATCAGCTGGTGCGCCATCTGAAAGGCGCGCGTTTCGATCGGTTGCGCGGCGTCGATGCGCAGCGTCGCGGCGGCGGGATCGTAGCTGCGCAGGGCGTCGCCATCGTCGATCAGCCGGATGCCGTGGGCGCGCTCGAGTCGTTCGGCATAGGCGCGCGCGCCGGACAGATCGGCGGCGAGGCTTTCGGCGAAGCGATCGAGCGCGTCGATGTAATTGCCACTGCCCTGGAACCAGTCGCGCACCTCTTCCCACGGCAGGGGCACGGGCAGGCTGCCGCCGGCATCGACGCGGTCGTCGAGCACGCGCAGCTGCTCCTGCGTGCGCTGGAGCGCGGCATGCAGCGCCGCCATCCGTCGTGCGAGCAGGGGCTGCTGGCGCACGCCGCGGCGCACCGCATCCTCGTCGAGCTGTGCGGCGGGTACGGACGGGTCGGTCCCGGCCGCCAGTGCGGCGACCAGCGCCGCCGATTCCTCCTCCGGCGCGACGTCGACCCAGTCGAGCGGAAAGGCGCGCGCCAGCGCCGCCAGGACGCCGCCGGTGATCGGCCGGTCACCACTTTCGATCTGCGACAGGTAACTGGTCGAAATGCCGAGGCGCTGGCTGAGCGCCGTCTGGCTGAGCGCCAGCCGCGCGCGCAGCGTGCGCACCCGATCGCCGGCGAACAGACGGGGGCGGGGCGGCTCGGCGGTCATCGAACGGGCCTAGTTTGCAAAAATGCAAATTGCAATTTTGCAAACCCACAGTTGAAAGCAACGCCTAGACCGGGAGAAACAGCCGCGCAGGAGTTTGCCCATGTCTTCCACGCTGAACGAACTCGAACGCCGTCGCGCCGCCGCCCGGGCCGGAGGCGGCGAAAAGCGCGTCGCCGCGCAGCACGCCAAGGGCAAGCTGACCGCGCGCGAACGGCTCGACATCCTGCTCGACGAAGGCAGCTTCGAAGAGATCGACATGTACGTCGAGCACAATTGCGTCGATTTCGGCATGGCGGATCAGGTGATCCCCGGCGACGGCGTCGTCACCGGATCGGGCACGATCAACGGCCGGCTCGTCTATGTCTTCAGCCAGGATTTCACCGTCTTCGGCGGATCGCTATCCGAACGCCACGCGCAGAAGATCTGCAAGGTGATGGACACCGCGATGAAGGTCGGTGCACCCGTCATCGGCCTCAACGATTCGGGCGGCGCGCGCATTCAGGAAGGCGTCGCGAGCCTCGGCGGTTATGCCGAGGTGTTCCAGCGCAACGTGCTGGCATCCGGCGTGGTGCCGCAGCTCAGCCTCATCATGGGCCCGTGCGCGGGTGGCGCGGTCTACTCGCCGGCGATGACCGACTTCATCTTCATGGTGAAGGATTCCTCGTACATGTTCGTCACCGGGCCCGACGTGGTGAAGACGGTGACCAACGAGGTGGTGACGCAGGAGGCTTTGGGCGGCGCGGTGACGCACACGACCAAGACCAGCGTCGCCGACAATGCGTTCGAGAACGATATCGAGGCGCTGCTCGCGGCACGCGACTTCATCGACTTCCTGCCGCTGTCGAACCGCGAGGCGGTGCCAGAACGCCCGACCGCCGACGCCTGGGACCGGCTGGAACCGAGCCTCGACTCATTGGTGCCCGCCAGCGCCAACCAGCCCTATGACATGCACGAGCTGATCCGGAAGGTCGTCGACGAAGGTGATTTCTTCGAAACGCAGCCGGCGCATGCGGCGAACATCATCACCGGCTTCGGCCGGATCGAGGGCAAGACGGTCGGCATCGTCGCCAACCAGCCGATGGTGCTGGCCGGCGTGCTCGACATCAATTCGTCGAAGAAGGCGGCGCGGTTCGTGCGCTTCTGCGACGCGTTTGAGATTCCGATCGTGACCTTCGTCGACGTCCCCGGCTTCCTGCCCGGCACGGCGCAGGAGCATAACGGCATCATCAAGCACGGCGCCAAGCTGCTGTTCGCTTATGCCGAGGCGACGGTGCCGAAGATCACCGTCATCACGCGCAAGGCCTATGGCGGCGCCTATGACGTGATGGCGTCGAAGCACCTGCGCGGCGACTTGAACTATGCCTGGCCCACCGCCGAGATCGCGGTGATGGGCGCGAAGGGGGCGGTGGAGATCATCTTCCGGGGGAAGACGCCTGAAGAGATCGCCGAGCGCACGGCGGAATATGAGGCGCGCTTCGCCAACCCCTTCGTCGCGGCGAGCAAGGGCTTCATCGACGAGGTGATCCAGCCGCACTCGACGCGTCGCCGGATCGCGCTCGGCTTGCGGAAGCTACGCGGCAAGAGCCTCGAGAATCCGTGGAAGAAGCATGACAATATTCCGCTGTGACCCCGTCATCGCGAGCGCAGCGAAGCGATCCAGAGCGTCCGAGTGTGCGACTCTGGATTGCGTCGCTGGACTCGCAATGACGAAGGATCGGTAATGCGCCCCTCGATCTATATGATGGCGAGCGGGCGGAACGGCACGATCTACGTCGGCGTGACGTCCGATCTGCCGCGCCGCGCGTGGGAGCATCGCGAAGGCACGATCAATGGTTTCACCAAACGCTACGGCTGCAAGCTGCTCGTGTGGTTCGAGACCGCGGACACGATGGACGTGGCTATCGCGCGCGAAAAGCAGATCAAGGCTGGATCACGCGCCAAGAAGGTCGCGCTGATCGAGGCGATGAACCCGCTCTGGAACGACCTATACGAGCAGATCGCCCATGGCTGACCAATACATCCCGTCATTGCGAGCGGAGCGACGCAATCCAGAGCCGGACCAGGACGCCCTGGATTGCGTCGCTCCGCTCGCAATGACGGCAGGAGGAAGAAAATGACCCTCGGCCGCCTCAACCACGTCGGTATCGCGACGCCGTCGATCGCGCAGTCGATCGAGACCTATCGCACCCTACTCGGCGCGGCGGTGGTCGGCGAACCCTTCGACCTGCCCGCGCAGGGGGTGAAGGTGTGCTTCATCGACACGCCCAACACGCAGATCGAGCTGATCGAGCCCTATGACGATAGCTCCCCCATCGCCGGCTTCCTGAAGAAGAACCCGGCGGGCGGGCAGCATCACGTCTGTTTCGAAGTACCCGACATCCACGCCGCCGTCGCGGACCTGAAGGCAAAGGGCGCGACCGTGCTCGGCGAACCGCGCATCGGCGCGCACGGCACGCCGATCGTCTTCGTGCATCCCAAGAACATGGGCGGCGTGCTCGTCGAACTGATGGAGACGCCGCATGGCGATCATTGAGACACAATCCCTCTCCCGGCGGGAGAGGGAGGGAGCGCCGCAGGCGCGGAAGGGTGAGGGCGGTTGTCTCACCCTCACCCTCCCGGCGCTACGCGCCTCCTTCCCTCTCCCGATGGGAGAGGGACTGTGAGCGACAAACCCACCCTCGCCGATTGGGAAGCCGCCGCCGCGAAGGAGGTGAAGGGCAAGGACCTGATCTGGCCGACGCCCGAAGGCATTGCGGTCAAGCCGCTATACACCGCCGAGGACGTGACGGCAGACCCCGGCCTGCCCGGCTTCGCGCCGTTCACGCGCGGTGTGCGCGCGTCGATGTATGCCGGCCGGCCGTGGACGATTCGGCAGTACGCCGGCTTTTCGACCGCGGAGGAATCGAACGCCTTTTACCGGCGCAACCTCGCCGCCGGGCAGAAGGGGCTGAGCGTCGCCTTCGACCTCGCCACCCATCGCGGCTATGACAGCGACCATCCGCGCGTCACCGGCGACGTCGGCAAGGCGGGCGTCGCGATCGACAGCGTCGAGGACATGAAGATCCTGTTCGACGGCATCCCGCTCGACCAGATGTCGGTCAGCATGACGATGAACGGCGCGGTGATCCCGATCCTCGCCTTCTTTATCGTCGCAGGCGAAGAGCAGGGCGTCGACCGCAAATTGCTCGACGGGACCATCCAGAACGACATCCTCAAGGAGTTCATGGTCCGCAACACGTACATCTACCCGCCCGAACCGAGCATGCGGATCATTTCGGACATCTTCGGCTATACCAGCCGCGAGATGCCCAAGTTCAACAGCATCTCGATTTCGGGTTATCACATGCAGGAGGCGGGGGCGACGCAGCTCCACGAGCTGGCCTTCACCATCGCCGACGGCATGGAATATGTGAAATACGGCGTGGCGAGCGGCCTCGACATCGACAAGTTCGCCGGGCGCCTGTCGTTCTTCTTCGCGATCGGCATGAACTTCTTCATGGAGATCGCCAAGCTGCGCGCCGCGCGCGTACTGTGGCATCGCGCGATGACGCAGCTGGGTGCGAAGGACGAACGCAGCAAGATGCTGCGCACGCACTGCCAGACCAGCGGCGTCTCGCTGACCGAGCAGGACCCGTACAACAACGTCATGCGCACGACGATCGAGGCGATGGCAGCGATGCTGGGCGGCACCCAATCGCTCCACACCAACGCGCTCGACGAAGCCATTGCGCTGCCCACCGATTTCTCCGCCCGCATCGCGCGCAACACGCAGATCGTGATCCAGGAAGAGACGGGGATGACCAAGGTCGTCGATCCGCTCGGCGGCTCCTATTACATCGAGAGCCTGACGCAGAGCCTGGTCGATGGCGCGTGGGAGATCATCGAGCGCGTGCAGGCCGAAGGCGGCATGGCCAAGGCGGTCGCGGCGGGCTGGCCCAAGGCGATGATCGAGGAAGCCTCCGCCGCCCGCGCCGCGCGCGTCGACCGCGGCGAGGACGTGATCGTCGGGGTGAACAAATACCGCAAGGCCGACGAGGACCCGATCGACATCCTCGACGTCGATAACGTCGCGGTGCGTGAGGCGCAGATCCGCCGCATCGAACGCGTCAAGGCGACCCGCGACGAGGCGGCGTGCCGCGCCGCACTCGATGCGTTGCGCGAAGGCGCGCGGGGTAAGGACAATCTGCTCGCACTCGCCGTGGACGCGGCCCGCGCGCGCGCGACGCTCGGCGAAATTTCCTCTGCGATGGAGGATGTGTTCGGCCGCTTCGGCACGCAGCCGACGCCGGTGAAGGGCATCTATGGCGGGGCCTATACCGACGACATGCGCTGGGAGCGGCTCGCCGAGGGCGTCGCCGCCACCGAGCGCCGGCTGGGCCGCAAACCGCGCATGCTCGTCGCGAAGATGGGGCAGGACGGGCACGACCGCGGCGCCAATCTCGTTAGCAGCATGTTCGGTGATCTGGGGTTCGAGGTCGTCCCCGGCCCGCTGTTCCAGACGCCCAAGGAGGCCGCGGTGCTCGCGTTGGAGAAGAACGTCGACGTCGTCGGCGCCTCCAGCCTCGCCGCCGGGCACAAGACGTTGATTCCCGAACTGATCGGTCACCTGCGCGACGCGGGCCGCGCCGACATCAGGGTGATCGCCGGCGGGGTGATCCCGGCGCAGGACTATCAGGCGCTGCGAGACGCGGGCGTACAGGCGATCTTCGGCCCCGGCACCAACCTCATCAAGGCGGCCGAAGAGGTGCTGCGCCTGCTCGGCCACAATATGCCGCCGCAGGAGGACGCCGCGTGATCCGTTTGACCCTTACCGCCGCGCGCGGGGACTATGCGGGCGGATCGATGCGACGGACGATACGCAGCTAATGGCCCACGCGGTTGACAGGCGAGCGGGCGGCACAGTTGAAGAATGTGCAATGGCAGCGCGGACGACGAGCGTTTACGCCGCCACGGCATCGATCCGGGCGGCGGGCAATACGCGCGATCGGTTCGGTTCAAGAAATTTCGCTGCAGGCGGCGTAGGAGTGAATATGCGGTTTGGAACAACATTAGCGTGGTCGCTTGGCCTGTCCCTTGCGATCGCTTCCCCAGCCGCCGCGCAGGAGCGCGCCGCGACGAACGGACGCTCGATCACAAGCCTGGCCGGCGTGCCGTTGAAGACGCGCGACGGAAAGCCGATCACGCTCGGATCGCGCATCGTGTCGGGAAAGCCGACGCTCATCTCGATCTGGGCGAGCTGGTGTCCGCCCTGCATGGTCGAGGCGCCTTATCTCAACAAGATGCGCAAGGATTTGGCGGGCCGGTACAACTTCGTCTACGTCAATCGCAGGGATGGGAATCCTGATCCGTCGCAGCCTGCCGATTCCATCGCCCGCTTCCTCGCGCGCGGCGGCCTGTCCGATAGCGACTATGTCGTTGCCGACGTCAAAGCCTATCAACAGATCGTCGCCGCCGACCTCAAGGATATCCCCGACGGAAAGGTGGGCATCCCGCGGGTCTACCTCTTCGACAGCAAAGGCCGGCAGGTCTATACGTCCTATGGCTTTCAGCCGTCCGAGGCCCCGGCGCTGGAAGCGCGCTTGAAGCAGGCGATGGCCAAGTGAGCGCGCCCTCGCCCGACCGCAACGCGGTTCGCAACGACTGGACGCGCGACGAGATCGCCTCGCTGTTCGACCTGCCCTTCGACGAATTGATGTGGCAGGCGCAGACGGTCCACCGCGCGCATCACGCGGCGGGGCAGGTGCAGCTATCGACGCTTCTCTCGATCAAGACGGGCGGCTGTCCGGAGGATTGCGGCTATTGCTCGCAATCGGTCAGCGCCGACAGCGGGGTCAAGGCGACCAAGCTGATGGACGTGCGCGCGGTGTTGCAGGCGGCGGCGCAGGCGAAGGACAATGGCTCGACCCGCTTCTGCATGGGCGCGGCGTGGCGCAACCCCAAGGATCGCGACATGGGCGCGATCGTCGCGATGGTCGAGGGCGTGCGCGGCATGGGCATGGAAACGTGCATGACGCTCGGCATGCTGGAGCCGCATCAGGCCAAGCAGCTCGCCGACGCGGGTCTCGATTACTACAATCACAATATCGACACCTCGCCCGAACGCTATGGCGACGTCATCACCACGCGCAGCTTCCAGGAGCGGCTCGATACGCTCGACGCGGTGCGGAGCGCGGGGATCAACGTGTGCTGCGGCGGCATCGTCGGCATGGGCGAGACGCGCGAGGATCGCGTCGGCTTCGTCCATGCGCTGGCGACCCTGCCCGAGCATCCCGGCAGCGTGCCGGTCAATGCGCTGGTGCCGGTGAAGGGCACGGTGCTGGGCGATATGCTCGCCGACACGCCGCTCGCCAAGATCGACGAGATCGAGTTCGTCCGCACCGTTGCCGTCGCGCGCATTACCATGCCGGCGAGCATGGTGCGCCTGTCGGCAGGGCGCGAAAGCATGTCGGATTCGGCGCAGGCCCTGTGCTTCATGGCAGGGGCCAATTCGATCTTCACGGGTGACAAGCTGCTCACCGCGGGCAATGCGGGCGACGACAAGGATGCGGCGCTGTTCGCGAAGCTGGGCGTGACGCCGATGGCGGTGGAGCCCAGTGCCCGTCACCCCGGCCTTGAGCCGGCGTCCCGCTCCTGCGGCTCCGTGGAAAGAAGCGGGACCCCGGGTCAAGCCCGGGGTGACGCGGTGATGGCCGAGGCGGCGGAGTGAAAGGTCTGGTCCGCTTCGCAGCGATTGTCTTTACGATCGTCTCGACGTCGTTCTGGTTGCTCGCAACGAGCATCACTCTCGATGGTGGCGCGATCGTGACGGTCCAGTTAGCGAGGTCGGCGAGCTACGTCACGACGTACCTTTTTTACGCGGTGCCAACGCTGCTCTACGCCGTGCTGTGCACCCTGTTCTGCCACTGGTTTGCTCGTCACGTCGTAAAGCAGGTCGGAAAATAGACAGCCATTCCCCTTCCGCTTGCGGAAGGGGTTGGGGGAGGGCCGTCCTCCCCATCATCAAAACGATGCCCGCGTGCGGACAGGCCCTCCCCCGGCCCCTCCCGCTCCCGGGAGGGGAGAAGAGGATGTTCAAGAAAATCCTGGTCGCCAATCGCGGTGAGATCGCCTGCCGCGTGTTCCGCACCGCGAAGCGCATGGGGATCAAGACGGTCGCGGTCTATTCCGATGCCGACGCGCGATCCCCCCACGTCCTGATGGCGGACGAGGCGGTGCGCCTGGGGCCAGCACCCGCTGCGGAAAGCTATCTCAAGGCCGAGCTGATCCTGCTCGCCGCCAAGGAGACGGGCGCGGACTGTATCCACCCCGGCTATGGCTTCCTGTCCGAACGCGAGAGCTTCGCCAAGGCGTGCGCCGAGGCGGGCATCGCCTTCGTCGGCCCGCCGCCGAACGCGATCGCGGCGATGGGCGACAAGATCGAATCGAAGAAGCTCGCCAAGGAAGCGGGCGTCAACGTCGTCCCCGGCTTCCTGGGGGAGATCGCCGACACCGACGAGGCGGTGCGGATCGCGACCGACATCGGTTATCCGGTGATGATGAAGGCGTCCGCTGGCGGCGGCGGCAAGGGCATGCGCCTCGCCTACAGCGAGCAGGACGTGCGCGAAGGGTTCGAGGCGACCAAGCGCGAAGGCCTCGCCAGCTTTGGTGACGATCGCGTGTTCATCGAGAAGTTCATCGAATCGCCGCGCCATATCGAAATCCAGGTGCTCGGCGACCAGCACGGCAACATCCTGTACCTCAACGAGCGCGAATGTTCGGTGCAGCGCCGCCACCAGAAGGTGGTCGAGGAAGCGCCCTCGCCCTTCGTCACCCCGGCGATGCGCAAGGCGATGGGTGAACAGGCCGTCGCGCTGGCCCGCGCGGTGGGCTATTATAGTGCGGGTACGGTCGAGCTGATCGTGTCGGGTGCGGATACGACCGGCGAGAGCTTCTACTTCCTCGAGATGAACACCCGGCTGCAGGTGGAACATCCGGTGACCGAGGAGATCACCGGTCTCGACCTCGTCGAACAGATGATCCGCGTGGCGGCGGGGGAGCGGCTGTCGATCACCCAGGATCAGGTCGGCATCAACGGCTGGTCGGTCGAAAACCGCGTCTATGCCGAGGACCCGTACCGCGGCTTCCTGCCCAGCATCGGGCGGCTGGTGCGGTACAATCCGCCCGAATCCACGCCGTCGTCGACGCAAGCTGACGAACCCCGTATCCGTGTCGACGACGGCGTCGCCGAGGGCGGCGAGGTCAGCATGTTCTACGATCCGATGATCGCCAAGCTCGTCACCTGGGCGCCGACGCGCGAGGCGGCGATCGACGCGCAGATCGCGGCCTTGGACGCGTTCGAGATCGAGGGGCCGGGCACCAACATCGACTTCCTGTCGGCGCTGATGCAGCATCCGCGCTTCCGGTCGGGCAATATCACCACGGGCTTCATCGCCGAGGAATATCCCGACGGCTTCCACGGCGCCCCCGCCGACGCCGACCTCAAGCGCCATCTCGCCGCCATCGCCGCCTTCGCCGCGACCGCGCAGGCCGATCGCGCGCGCCGGATCGACGGCCAGCTCGGCAGCCGCCTGCAGCCGCCGCATGCCTGGGCGGTGCGGATCGATGGCGAGGACCATGCCGTGGCGGTCTCGACCGACGGCATCACCGTCGATGGCGAGGCGCTCGACATCGCGCTGGAATATACCCCCGGCGATCGGATGGTGGAGGCTGAGATCGGGGAGGATGCACGGCTCACCGTGCGCATCCTGCCGATACGTAGCGGCTTCCGCCTGACCACGCGCGGCGCGAGCCACGACGTCCGCGTCCTGCCCGCGCACGCCGCGCCGTACGCGCAGCATATGATCGAGAAGGTGCCGCCCGACCTGTCGCGCTTCCTGATCGCGCCGATGCCGGGCCTGCTCGTCCGTCTCGACGTAGGCGCGGGCGATGCGGTGGAGGCGGGCCAGCCGCTTGCCGTGGTCGAGGCGATGAAGATGGAGAATATCCTGCGCGCTCAGAAGGCGGGCCGGGTGAAGGCCGTCTCCGCAGCCGCCGGCGACAGCTTGGCGGTCGACCAGATCATCCTTGAAATGGAATGAGCCATTGCCGCCGGGCGCGCCCGCCCGGCGGTCAGGGCGCGTGTGGCCGCCCGATCGCGCGCGCATAGACGGCGAGCAACGCGACCGCGGCGACCGCCAGCCACACGCCCGCCGTTCCCACCGCGCCATAGACGGCGGCCCCGCTGCATGCGCCCGCGACCAGCCCCATCCACAGCAAAGCATAGGGCAGCCACGCCCAGCGCGGCCCGCTGCCCATCAGCGCTGCCGTCAGCCGCTGCACGCATTTTACCAGCGTGCCGGTCATATAGGTGACGCCGACGCTCACCTCGCCATCGCGCTGGAAGATGGTGTTCGCCGCGCCCATCGCCGCCGCCATCATCAGGCTGGTCGCCATCGCGGGCGATCGTCCATCGCTCGCCGCTGCCAGCGCCAGCAGCGCGCCCATCAGTAGCAGCGAGACGGGCAGGCGCCCACCCCCGTGCCGCGCCGACAGCCATGTCCCGCCCGCCACCCCGGCCGCAAAGCCCGCGATCAACGCGCCCGCCACATATGCGACATGCGCATTCGTCACCGCACCGACTGCGAATCGCGTCGAATTGCCGCTCATGAATGACACGAAGAACCCGCCCAGCCGCAGGAATCCGACCGCATCGACATAGCCCGCCGTCGCCGCGAGACCGGCGGCGAGAAACCAGAAGCGGCGGTCGTAGCGGGTCATCGGCCGGGAGTGTTGGGGGAGAGCGGGCGGGGACTCAAGGGGCGACGTGGGAGGGATAGGGGCATCGTTTGCACCAACGATCGCAGCTTTCCGGCGGCCGAAGACGAGCGAACTCAGCCCCGACAGGCCGGTGGTGCAGACCGCGCCGCAGAGCATTACCCCGCCAAAGCTCTGCACCAGTGCCCCGCGGGCGCCGGGCTCGACCCGCAGCGCGCGTTCGGTCAGGCTGATGCGATATGGTCAGCATCACGGCCTTCGGAGCACCACCGATATGCGAATCCTGAACATCCTCGTCCGCCGCTACCTTTCGCTCGACGAGATCGATGCGGCCGTCAGCTTCTATGAAGCCTTGATCGGGCAGAAGCGGCGTCTGGCGTTCGACTATCCGGAACATGACCTGAAGCTGGCGCAGGTCGCCTCGATCCTGTTCATCGCCGGCACCGACGAAAGCCTGACGCCGTTCCGTGCCACCGAAGCGACCTTCATGGTCGAGGATCTGGACGCGTTCGCCGCGCATCTCCCGACGACCGGTAGCACGATCCTGAAAGCGGCAAAGCCGGTTCCGACCGGTCGCAACATGCTGGTGCGTCACCCCGATGGCATGCTGGTCGAATATGTCGAACACACGACCAAACATCCTGCCGACGTCATGGCCCCCTTCGATTGACGCTATGGCCGACGAACCGAATGACTGACGAGGTCAGGATTTCCCGATGAGCGCGAATCATGCCTGCCGGGGTCACCGGCAACTCTTCAAGATCGGATCGGGGTGAGCGAGGCACATCCGCGGTCAGGGGTAAAACGCTTGGTGCCATGAAGACTTAGCGCCGGTCGATGGACCGCGTCGCCTTCCCCCATGCTACTGCGTTACCGAGCGGCAGGCCGGGGAAGCCAAAAAACGGCCCCGAAGGACCGCCGTAACCGTATGACACTGTTAGGAAAAACTGGAGCGGGCGAAGGGATTCGAACCCTCGACCCCAACCTTGGCAAGGTTGTGCTCTACCCCTGAGCTACGCCCGCTCTGGCGCCTGTGCCGGCTGCTCATTGGAGCCACCGGCTGGGTGAGGCGCGTCCACTAGCGGTGACTGCGCGGGGCCGCAAGCCCCATCTTGTGATTTTCGCACACGATTTCGACTTGGCGACTCGATATCCGGAACATTACAAGAACATATATGTCCGACTCGTCCGCCCTGATCGCCCGTCTGCGTGGCCTTGCCGCCGCTGGCGGGGCTGCGCAAGCGGCGGCGGCACCGGTCGATGCCTGGCGAACGGAAGGGCTGGCGCGCGCGCAACTTCATGAAATCTATGCGTTGGAGGGCGAGGATGGGGCGAGCGCCGCGGGGTTCGGACTGGCCTTGGCGCTCGCCGCCGGAACGGTGCCGCTGCTGTGGCTGCGCACCGAGGCGGGGGAGCGTGCGCAAGGCCGGCTGCATGCCAGCGGCCTCGCAGACCTGGGGCTGGCGGCCGATTCGGTGCTGCTGGTCGTCGTCGCCGACGAATCGGCGCTGCTACGCGCGGCGGCGGATGCGGCGCGCTGCGGGGGGCTGGGCATGGTGCTGGTCGAAAGCATCGGGCCGATGCCGGGGCTGGACCTCACCGCAACGCGACGGCTGATGCTGGCGGCGGAGGCGTCGGGCGTCACATTGCTGTCGCTGCGGATCGGCGCGGAACCGGTGGCAAGCGCCGCTGCGACGCGGTGGAGCGTTGCCGCCGTGCCCTCGACCGCGCTGGATCAGGGGCTGGGGGAGGGCGCGCCAGGCCTGCCGGCTTTCGACGTCGAATGTGTGCGCCGGCGTGGCGGCCCCGCGGGGCAGCGCTGGCGCGTGGAGTGGGATCGTGATGCCAAGAGTTTCCGTGACGCGCCGCTATCTGGCGCTGGTCTTTCCGTGGCTCCCGATCGAGCGGCTGCGCGCCACCCGGCCGCATCTGTTCGTCGGCGGTGAGGCGCCGGTCGCCTTCGTCGAGACGGTGGGCCAGGCGATCCGGCTGACCGCGACCGATCTGGCCGCGGCGCGCGCCGGGCTGGAGCCGGGGCTGACGCTGGCCGATGCCCGCGCGCGCGTGCCCGAGCTGGAGGTGTTTCCGGCCGATCCGCATGCCGACATGGACTGGCTGGAGCGGTTGGCGGATGGCTGCACGCGCTACAGCCCGACGGTGGCGCTGCTGCCCCCCGACGCGCTGGTGATCGACATTGCGGGGTGCATCCATGCCTTCGAAGGGGAGCGTCCGCTCGCCGCCGATGTCGAGGCGCGGATGGCGCGGCGTGGGATCCTGGCGCGCCATGCGTTCGGCGATACGCCCGAAATCGCCTGCGCCCTCGCCCGCTATGCCGGCGCGCCGGCGCCCGACGAGACGCGCGCGGTGAAGCGCCTGCCGGTCGCGGCGCTGGAGCTGGATGCGGACGCGACGGTGGCGCTAACCCGCGCGGGGTTGAAGACGGTGGGCGACGTGATGGCGCGCCCGCTCGTTGGCATCGCCGCGCGCTTCGGCGAGGAAGCGGCGACGGCGGTGCGGCGGCTGTCGGGCGACTATAAGGCGCCGGTCCGGCCGCGCGTGCGCGTCGCGCCGGTGGTGGTGGAACGGCGCTTTGCCGAACCGATCGCGCGGACCGACTATGCGCTGGAGGTGATCGAGGAACTGGCAGGCGAGGCGGGAAACACGCTCGGCCAGCGCCATCAGGGCGGGCGCCGGTGGGAAGCGCGGCTGTTCCGCAGCGACGGCCACATCCAGTCGCTGCGCGTCGAGACGGGGCAGCCGACGCGCGACGTCGCGCTGCTGATGCGGTTGTTTGCCGAGCGGATCGACGCGCTCGCCGACCCGCTCGATCCCGGTTACGGCTATGACCTGATCCGGCTCGACGTGACGCTCGCCGAGCGGCTCGATGCGGCGCAGCTGCGGCTGGAGGGCGGCGAGGGGGCGACCCAGGCGCCAGCGGTGGCGGAGCTGATCGATCGCCTGTCGACCCGGCTGGGGCGCGAGCGGGTGCGGCGATTCGCCCCGCGCGACAGCCATATCCCCGAGCAGGCCGAACTGATGCTGCCCGCCGCCGCACCGCCGCCTGCCGGAGACTGGCCGCAGGCGGAGGCGGGGGAGCCGCCGCTGAGGCCCATCTATCTGTTCGATCCGCCGCAGCCGATCGAGGCGGTGATGGCGGAGGTGCCCGACGGCCCGCCGCACCGCTTCCGCTGGCGCCGCCGCGTCCACGAGGTCGCGCGCGCCGAGGGGCCCGAGCGGATCGCCGGCGAATGGTGGCGACGCCACGACGGCGCCATCCCGACGCGCGATTATTACCGAATCGAGGATCGCCGGGGGCGGCGCTTCTGGATCTTCCGCCACGGCCTGCATAGCGAACAGGCGCACCCGCGCTGGTACGTCCATGGGCTGTTCGCGTGAGCGTGTTCCCGCTTCCACCGTCGCTCCGGACTTGGTCCGGGGTCCACTGTGCGACTGGGGGGATGGCTGGAGGCTCCTGCCGCTCCCTTGCGAATCAGTGGGCCACGGACCAGGGCCGGGATGACGGGGTGGAAGGGGCCGGCGGTGCCATCGCGCCATGAGCGGGTTCGTCGAGCTGGTCGCCGCGACCAATTACTCGTTCCTCGACGGTGCCAGCCATGCCGAGGACATGGTCGCGCAGGCGATAACGCTCCGCCATGCCGGCATCGGCATCGCCGACCGCAATACCGTCGCAGGCGTCGTGCGCGCCTATGACGCGCTGAAACGCGCCGAAACCGGACGGCTGGGTGCCGCCTTGCCGCCCTTCGGCTTCACGCTGGCGGTCGGCACCCGTCTGGTCTTCGCCGATGGTACGCCTGACATCGTCGCCTATCCCGCCAATCGCACCGGTTGGGGCCGGCTGACGCGAATCCTGACCACGGGCAATCTGCGGTCGGTGAAGGGCGATTGCCTGCTGGGCCTGGGCGACCTCATCGCGCTGCATCGCGATCTGTTGTTGATCGTCCTGCCCGAAAGCAGCGCCCGCGGCGGCGTTGCCCGCGACGAGGCCGAGCGCCCGCCGCCGCGCAGCGATCCCAGCCTCGCCACGACGCTGAGGGCGGTGAAGCGGCTGGCACCCGACGGCGTCTGGCTGGGGGTCAGCATGGCCCGGCGCGGCCAGGACCGCCGCCGCCTCCGCCGCCTAAAAATCCTGGCCGAGACGGTCGGCGTGCCGCTGCTGGCGACGACGGACGCGCTCTATGCGCATCGTGACGACCGGCCCTTGCACGACGTCGTCACCTGCATCCGCGAAGGCGTGACGATCGATACGGCCGGACGTCGCCTCGCCGCCAATGGCGAGCGTCATCTGAAGGACGAAGCCGAGATGCGTCGGCTGTTCCGCGACGCGCCGGAGGCGATCGACGAAAGCCTTCGCCTGCTGGCTCGCATCGGCTTCTCGCTCGATCAGTTGCGATACGAATATCCGCACGAGCCGGTGCCGGCGGGATGGGACGCGCAGGCCTGGCTGGAACATCTCGTCTGGCAGAATGCGCTCGACCGTTACGGGGATCGCGTTCCCGACCGTATCCTCACCCTGCTGTACGAAGAGTTCGATCTCATTCGGCGCCAGCATTATGCCTATTATTTTCTGACGGTGCATGACGTGGTGCGGTTCGCGCGCAGCTGCACCCCGCCGATCCTGTGTCAGGGGCGCGGGTCGGCGGCCAATTCGGTCGTCTGCTACCTGCTGGGCGTGACCTCGGTCGATCCGCTGAAATACGACCTGCTGTTTTCGCGCTTCGTGTCCGAAGAACGCGGCGAGCCCCCCGACATCGACGTGGATTTCGAGCACGAGCGGCGCGAGGAGGTGATGCAATATATCTATTGCCGCTACACCCGCGAACGCGCGGCGATCGCGGCGACCGTCATCCATTATCGCCCGCGCAGCACCGTGCGCGAAGTCGGCCGCGTGCTGGGGTTCAGCGAGGACGTGACGCAGCGGCTGACCAGCACCGTCTGGGGCAGCTTTTCGGATCGCATGCCCGAACAGCGCTTCACCGAAACCGGGTTCGACCCCGCCAATCCCCGCCTGGCCCAGCTCAGCGACCTGGTGTCGCGGCTGCTGCAATTTCCCCGCCATCTGTCGCAGCATGTCGGCGGCTTCGTGCTGACGCAGGGGCGGCTCGACGAAATGGTGCCGATCCACAACGGCGGCATGAAGGACCGGACGTTCATCGAATGGGACAAGGACGACATCGATTGTCTGGGCCTGATGAAGGTCGACATTCTCGCGCTCGGCATGCTGACCTGCATCCGCAAGGCCTTCGACCTGATGGAGATGCACGGCCTGGGCCGCCACGCGCTGGACAGCCTGGCTACCGACGAGCATCCCGACGTCTATAAGATGCTGTGCAAGGGCGACAGCATCGGCGTGTTCCAGGTGGAAAGCCGCGCCCAGATCAACATGCTGCCGCGACTGCGTCCGCAGGAATTCTACGATTTGGTGGTCCAGGTCGCGATCGTGCGGCCGGGCCCGATCGAGGGCGACATGGTCCATCCCTATCTGCGCCGCCGCACGAAGAAGGAGCCGGTCGATTTCCCGTCGCCATCGCCGCTGTACGGTCCGCCCGACGAGCTGTTTCAGCTTTTGAAGGCAACCTACGGCGTGCCGTTGTTCCAGGAACAGGCGATGAAGCTGGCCATCGTCGCGGCCGGCTTCACCCCCGGCGAGGCGAATGAGCTGCGACGCGCGATGGCGACGTTTCGCAAGGTGGGCGGCATGGACAATTTCCAGGCCAAGCTGATCGGCGGGATGGTCCGCCGCGGCTATCCGCAGGAGTTTGCAGAGCGCTGCTACAAGCAGATCGAAGGGTTCGGCAGCTACGGCTTTCCCGAAAGCCATGCGCTGTCGTTCGCACGGCTGGTCTATGTCTCGTCGTGGATCAAATGCTTCCACCCGGCGGTGTTCGGCTGCGCGATCCTCAATTCGCAACCCATGGGTTTCTATGCGCCCGCCCAGCTGGTCGAGGATGCGCGCGCGCATGGCGTGGTGGTGCGGTCGATCGATGTGAATGCGAGCCAGTGGGACAATGTGCTCGAACGGACTGAGGATGGGGATTTCGCGATCCGGTTGGGGTTTCGGCAGATCGACGGGTTTCGGCAGGATTGGGCGACCGCGCTGGTGGATGCGCGGGGAGGGGTGCCCTTTGCGAGCGTCGAACAGGTCGCGGGCCGTGCGGGCCTGCCGACGCGGGGGCTGAACCTGCTCGCCGATGCCGATGCGTTCGGATCGATCGCGCTGCCCCGCCGTGCTGCTTTGTGGGACGTGCGGCGGACGCCGCCCAAACAGCTGGCGCTGTTCGCCGCGGCGGAGGCACCCGAATTGCGCGAAGAGGCCGATCCGCCGCTGCCCGCGATGCCGATCAGCGAAGAGGTGGCGGCCGATTACCAGACGACGCGCCTGTCGCTGAAGGGCCATCCGATGCGATTCCTGCGACCGCTGTTCGCCGCCGAGGGCGTGCTGTCGAGCGAGCAGGCGGCGCGGGCGAAGGACGGGCGACGCGCGCGCGTCGCAGGCGTGGTGCTGGTCCGCCAGCGGCCGGGCAAGGGCAATGCGATCTTCGTCACGATCGAGGACGAGACGGGCATCACCAACGCGCTGCTGTGGGCGCGCGATTTCGAGGCGAACCGGCGCGCGATCATGGCGGCGCGGCTGTTGGTGCTGGAGGGCGTGATCCAGCGCAGCGAGGAGGGCGTCGTCCATCTGATGACGGTCAAGGCCTATGACCGCACCGTGGAGCTTCGGCGGCTGTCGTCGGACTATGACGGGCAGATGCCGCTTTCGCCGGTGGATGAGGTGATCCGTCCGAAGCCGATCGTCAGCCAGGATCCGCGCGGGCGGCATCCGCGTGACGTGCGCATCCTGCCGAAATCGCGGGACTTTCATTGAGGTCCCCCGGCTGCCCCACCCCCTCCGTCACCCCGGACTCGGTCCGGGGTCCACTCTGCGGCGAGGGGGATGTCCGGAGGCTCTTGCCGCCCCCTTGCGGCCCGGTGGACCCCGGACCAAGTCCGGGGTGACGAAAGGCGTGGGGCGACCACTCGCACAACCAAAAGCCTTGGCGTCGGCGCTTGCCTGCCCCACATGGGCGCCAAGAATGGACGAAGGGAGCAAGACGTGGCCACGTTAGGACTGTCGCCAGCCGACAAGCAGGCGGTCGAGGATTTCCGCCGCGACGTCGTCGAACCGTCGATGACGTCCCTCGTCATCATCGATTTCTGGGCGGAATGGTGCGGGCCGTGCAAGGCGCTGGGCCCCGTACTCGACAAGGTCGCCGCGGCCTATGCCGACAAGGGCGTGGTGCTGGCCAAGGTCGATACCGACAAGAACCAGTTCATCGCCGCGCAATTCCAGATCAAGTCGATCCCCACCGTCTATGCGATGTTCCAGGGGCAGCTGGTCGCCGACCTGACCAGCGCGCGCACCGAATCTCAGCTGCGCACGATCCTGGACCAGTTGCTCAAGCAGCTGCCGATCCAGTCGGAGGCGGCCGATGCCGCCGCCGAGATCGAACCGCTGATCGCGATGGGCGAGGATGTGCTGGCGAGCGGCGATGCCGAGCGGGCATTGTCGATCTTCGACCAGCTGTTCGAGATGGCACCGGATAATCCGGCCATCCTGTCGGGTCGCATTCGCGCACTCGTCGCGGCGGGGCAGACCGACGCAGCACAGGCCGCGATCGACGCGCTGCCCGCCGATATCAAGGACGCCGGGATCGAGCGCGCCAAGGCGGCGCTCGCGCTCGCACAGAGCGCGCCGCAGGGCGAGGACACCGCCGGCCTCGCCGCCGAGGTCGCCGCGCATCCCGACGATCACGAGCGTCGCTTCGCGCTGGCGAACGCCCAGATGGCAGCGGGCGATCGCGATGCCGCGGCAGACAATCTGCTCCACATCATCGCCGCCGAGCGCGACTGGAACGAGGGCGCGGCGCGTCAGCAGCTGCTCAAGCTGTTCGAAGTCGTCGGCCTGATGGACCCCTGGGTGTCCACGCAGCGGCGCCGCCTGTCCGCGATTCTGTTCGGATGACGCAAGCGACCCGCCTGTCGATCTTTCCGCTGCCCGGGGCGCTGCTATTCCCGGGCATGCACCTGCCGCTGCACATCTTCGAGCCGCGCTATCGGGCGATGGTGTCGGATGCGATGGCGCGCGACCGGCGGATCGGGATGATCCAGCCGCTGACGATGCCGGCGACGGTCGAGGAACGGTCGGCGCTGTACGACATCGGCTGCGTCGGCAAGATCGCCGAGGTCGAGGCGCTGGATGACGGCCGCTACAATCTGGTGCTGGAGGGCGTCGCGCTGTTCCGCGTGGTGCGCGAACTCGACGTGACGACGCCGTTCCGCCAGATCGAGGCGGAGCTGCTGCCGGTCCGGGCGGACGAGACGCTGTCGCTGGGCCGCCGATCGTCTTTGGAGCAGGAATCGCGCCGCTTCGCCGATGCGCAGGGCTATGCGGTCGACTGGGACGCGGTGGGGCGGCTGGACGACGAAAGCCTCGTCAACGGCATCGCGCAGATCGCGCCGTTCGACGCCGCGGCGAAGCAGGCCTTGCTCGAGGCGTCGGATATCGAATCGCGCGCGGAGCTCATCATCCAGCTGATGCAATTCTTCGGCCGGCATGACGGCGACGAGCGGGTGACGCTGCAATGAGCGCCGTCCCCCCCGCCCCACTCGATCCCTGGCTGCTCGAACGGCTGGTCTGCCCGGTGACGCGCCAGCCGTTGCGCTATGACGAGGCTGCGCAGGAACTGGTGTCGGAGGCGGCGGGCCTCGCCTATCCGATCCGCGACGGCGTACCGGTGATGCTGCCCGAGGAGGCGCGGCGGCTGTAGCCCGCCCGCCTTCATCTCCATCATTGCGCACCGGCCCGCGACGCACGATGTTGTTGCCATGAAAGCGGCGGTTACGGCGGTCCTCGGACCCACGAACACGGGCAAGACCCATCTCGCCGTCGAGCGGATGTGCGCGCACTCCAGCGGCATCATGGGCTTTCCGCTGCGGCTACTGGCGCGCGAAGTGTACGACCGCGTCGTCAAGCTGAAGGGCGCCGATCAGGTCGCGCTGGTGACGGGCGAGGAAAAGATCGTACCCCCGAACGCGCGCTGGCATTTGTGTACGGTCGAATCGATGCCGGAGACCGACGTCGCCTTTGTCGGGCTGGACGAGGCGCAGCTGGGGACGGACCCGGAGCGCGGGCACGTCTTCACCGATCGGCTGCTGCGGCGGCGCGGGCGCGAGGAGACGATGATCCTCGGCTCCGAAGCGCTCAGGCCGATGATCCGCGCGTTGGTGCCCGATGCGGAGATCATCGGGCGGCCGCGCTTTTCGAAACTGACCTATGCGGGCGCCAAGAAGATCAGCCGCCTGCCCAAGCGTTCCGCGATCGTCGCGTTCAGCGCGGAGGAGGTCTATGCCGTCGCCGAGATGCTGCGGCGCCTGCGCGGCGGCGCGGCGGTGGTGATGGGCGCCCTCTCCCCGCGCACCCGCAACGCACAGGTCGCGATGTTTCAGGCAGGCGAGGTCGATTATCTGGTTGCAACCGATGCGATCGGCATGGGCCTCAACATGGACGTCGCGCATGTCGCCTTTGCCGGGCTGCACAAGTTCGACGGACGCCGCACCCGGCGGCTGACCGTCGCTGAGATGGCGCAGATCGCCGGCCGCGCCGGGCGACACCAGCGCGATGGCACGTTCGGGGGCGTGACCGAAGAGGGGCCGGGCGCGTTCCTGCCCGAAGAGGTGTTCGCGATCGAGGAGCATCGCTTTCCGCCGATCGGCAACCTCTATTGGCGCAACGGCGAGCCGGACTTCGCCAGCATCGACGCGCTGATCGCCAGCCTGGAGCGGCGGCCCGAACCGGGCGTGCTGCTCGCCGCGCCGCAGGCGACCGATCTTGCCGTGCTGAAGCGATTGGCGGACGAGACATGGGTCCGCGACCGGGTGCGTTCGCCGGCGATGGTGAAGCGGCTGTGGGCGGCGTGCGGCCTGCCCGATTTCCGCAAGCTGGGGCTCGACCCGCATGCGCGCTTCGTGTCGCGCGTCTTCACCTATCTGTCCGAAGGGCGCGGCGTCGTCCCCAATCAATGGTTCGCCGACGAGGTGGCGCGGCTCGACACGATTTCGGGCGATGTCGAGACGATCGCCGGGCGGATCGCGGCGATCCGCAGCTGGGCCTATATCGCGCAGCGCCCAGACTGGCTCGCCGATCCCGCCGCGGGCGCCGATCGCGCCAAGGCGATCGAGGAACGGCTGTCCGACGGGCTGCACGCCAGCCTGACGCAACGCTTCGTCGACAAGCGCACGACGGCGTTGATCCGCCAGATCGGCGCGGATGCGTCGCTGCTGCCCGTGACGATCGGGCCGGAAGGCGAGGTGTTGGTCGAGGATCATCCGATCGGGCGGCTCGATGGCTTCCGTTTCACCGTCGATCCGGCCGCGCGGGCCGCGGATCGCCGGCTGTTGCTCGCCGCGGCAGAAAAACGGCTGGTAACCGAACGCGGGCGGCGGGGCGAGGCGCTGGCGGCGGCAGAGGATGCGGCGCTGACCCTCGTCGACGGCATGATCGTCTGGAACGGGCATGGCGTCGCCAAGTTGACGCCGGGGCGCTCGCTGGCGCGGCCGCAGCTGGTGCTGGAGCGCGATCTCGATTGCCTTGCCAAGCCGCAGCGTGAGGCGGTCCAGGCTCGTTTGGTGCGCTGGTTCGACGCGATGCTCCGCCGCCACGTGCCGGCGCTGATCGCGCTGGCCGATATGGCGCGCGATCCGCAGGCGACGCCGGCCTTGCGCGTCGTGGCCGGCGAACTGGAGGCGGCCGGTGGGCTCGCCCCCCGGATCGCCTTGCGCGAGGCGGTGGACGGTCTGTCGCCCGACGAACGCAAGCGGTTGCGCAAGGCAGGAGTAACGATCGGCGCGCTCGACCTGTTCGATGCGCGATTGCTCAAGCCCGGCGCGGCGCGCTGGCGGGCGGCGCTGCTCGGCGTGCGGGGGCCGGCGCCCGTGTTGGCACGCGAAGGTGCGAGCGTGCTGGCACGTGGCAGCCCGGGGGCGCAGGTCGTTAGCGGCTTTCGGCCGCTGGGCGCCCAGGCGGTACGGCTCGACCTGGTCGAGCGTATCGCGCGCGCGGCGCATGACGCCCGCCAAGGCAGGAAGCCCTTTGCGCCCGATCCGGCGCTCGGCATTTCGATGGGGGTCGAGCCGGCGACGTTCGAACGGCTGATGGCAGAGCTGGGCTTTCGCAGCGTGCGCGGCAGCGAGGCACCGACGTGGATCTGGCAGGGGCGCCGCACGGTCCGGCGTGAGGCGCGGCCCGCACCGCCTGCGACCGGCGCCTTTGCGGCACTTGCGGAATGGAGCGGGCATGGCTGACGCGTCGATGCGGCTCGATCGCTACCTGTGGTTCGTGCGGCTCGCCAAGACGCGCGAGGCGGCGCAGGCGATTGCGTGCGAGGGGCGTCTGCGCATCGACGGCCGCCCGGTGGGGCGCAGCGCGGCACCGGTGCGCGTCGGCAATATCCTGACCTTCGCGCACCAGGGGCGCGTCCGCGTGCTACGCGTCGAGGCGCTGCCGCTGCGGCGCGGACCGGCACCCGAAGCGCAAGGTTGCTACCAGGAACTGGTTGCGAACGTATCGCAGACATCCGCGATCGATTGACGTGAGCCGGAACGCGGCATAGCAGCCTCGTGTTCGTACCCCGTTCTTCGTCCCTTGGTTCACAGGGCGGAGATCGATCGCCCAAGGCCGCAAGGAAGCCCCATGACCTACGTCGTCACCGATGCCTGCATCCGCTGCAAGTATATGGACTGCGTCGAGGTGTGTCCGGTGGACTGCTTCTACGAAGGCGAGAACATGCTCGTCATCAACCCCAGCGAGTGCATCGACTGCGGCGTGTGCGAACCCGAATGCCCGGCCGAGGCGATCCTGCCCGATACCGAGAGCGGCCTGGAACAGTGGCTGGAGCTCAACACGACCTTCTCCGCGCAATGGCCCAACGTCACGCGCAAGCTGGACCAGACGCCGCCCGACGCGGACGCGATGAAGGGTGTCGAGGGCAAGTACGACAAATTCTTCTCGCCCGAGCCGGGTGCCGGCGACTGAGGTTGCGCGATTCCAGTGGGTTGAGCGAAGCTAAGCGACTCAACCGCGCTGGTAATTTTGTTGCGAGTGTGTTAAATGGGTCCACGACGGGCAGGATGAGTCATGCCCGATCAGGAGACACTCGTACCAACCATCCTCGTCGGTCCTGCCCAGCGGTTTTCCGCCACGGACCGTTCACGCGAGCGATGCGACCTTAGAAAGGCCCGTTCATGGCTGCCAAGGCATTGTCCTTCGATGTCGGTGATTACGTTGTTTATCCCAAGCACGGCGTCGGCCGTGTGATCGAACTGCAGAAGCAGGAGATCGCCGGAACCAGCCTGGAGCTGTACGTGCTCCGCTTCGAAAAAGAGCGCATGACGCTCCGCGTCCCCACCAATAAGGCCGAGTCGGTCGGCATGCGCAAGCTGTCGTCGGACAAGACGATGCGCGAAGCGATGGAGACGTTGAAGGGCAAGCCCAAGGTCAAGCGCACCATGTGGTCGCGCCGCGCGCAGGAATATGAAGCGAAGATCAATTCGGGCGACCTCGCGTCGATCGCCGAAGTGGTCCGCGACCTGTTCCGTGCCGACGACCAGCCCGAGCAGAGCTATTCGGAACGCCAGATCTTCGAAGCGGCGTGCAGCCGCCTCGCGCGCGAACTCGCCGCGATGGAAGAGGTGGACGAGCTGAAGGCGCAGGAAAAGATCCTCGACATCCTGCGCGCCGCCGCGGCGATCTACAACAAGGACAAGGTGCCGGCGTAAGCCGTTCGCCTCGTGCCATCGAAGAGGGCGGCCCCGCAACGGGCCGCCCTTTTTCGTTTGGCCGGTCGTGCCTCCTCCAAACGATCTTCTGTTTACATCTGTAGGCGATACGCTAGCATCCGGCCACACCACGAGAGGATGCCCGCCATGAACTATCTTGCGCTTGCCCTGATCCCGCTCGCCGCCACCGCTGCGATCGCCGCGGAACGCGACCATGGCCCTGGTATCGCCGGGCAGCGGCAGGGTGAGGCGATGGTCTATCCGGTGCGCAATTTCGATGCGATCCGGCTGGGCGGGTCGGAACGGGTCGTCGTCCATATCGGCAATGGCTATAGCGTGCGGGCAGAGGGGCCGGCGGCGGCGTTCGTCAACTTCCGCATCGCGCGCGATGGATCGGCGCTGGTCGTCGGACGGCGCTATGACGAGCGCGAGAGCAGCGCGATGGAGCGGCAGATCGTCGTCCACGTCACCATGCCCGCGCTCCGTGCCGCCAGTGTCGGCGGATCGGGCAGCCTCAACGCCGATCGCGCGGGCGGTGACCGGTTCTCGGCCGGTGTCGGCGGATCGGGATCGCTGCGCATCGACGCGCTCGATGCGCGGACCGCAGAATTCAACGTCGGCGGATCGGGGATGATCTCTGCCGCAGGAACGGTGGGCACGCTGGAGGCCAATGTCGGCGGTTCGGGCGGGATCGCCGCTGCCGGTCTGCGCGCCTCCAACGCACAGGTATCCGTCGGCGGGTCGGGCACGGTCCGTGCGACCGTAAGCGGTCCCGCGCAGGTGTCGATGGCAGGCAGCGGCATGGTCGATCTGGGGCCGCAGGCGCGCTGTACGGTCAGCAAGGTCGGCGGCGGGCGGGTGCGCTGCGGCAACTGACCGCAGACGACTTGCGATGCCCCTCTATGTGTATTAATTAAGCAATACACATAGAGGGGACAGGCCATGCACCGGATTGCAATCGCGTTGATGGGAGCGGCATCGCTGACCGCCTGCTCGGTCGGCAGCGACGAGGGCAGCACCGTGCCCGCGAGCGGCAGCGGACCGACCCGCACCTATGCAGTGGAGGGGTTCGACCGGATCGCGGTGGCGGGTGGCGACGATGTCGACGTGCGCGCCGGCACCGCCTTTTCCGTGCGCGCCGAGGGGCCGGCGGACGAACTCGACAGGCTGCGCATCGCGCGTGATGGCCGCGACCTCGTGATCGGGCGCCAGAAGCGTGTGTTCGGCTTTGGCGGCGGCAAGGGCGTGAAGGTTTTCGTGACGCTGCCGCGCCTGTCCGAAGCCAATATCGTCGGATCCGGTACGATGACGGTCGACCGGATCGAAGGCACGACGTTCGAGGCGAATATCGCCGGATCGGGCGATCTCAACATCGCCGCGCTGACCACCGATGCGGCCGAGGTGAATATCGCGGGTGCGGGCACGTTGCGCGCCGGGGGAGCGATTAAGCGACTGGAGGCCAACGTCATGGGATCGGGCAGCCTCGATGCGGCGGGTCTGCGCGTCGGCGAGGCGGACGTGACCGTCGCCGGATCGGGCAACGTCCGCGCCGCCGTCAGCGGCCGGGCGAAGGTGGAGCTGATGGGATCGGGCAACGTCGATCTGGGCGCGGCGGCACAGTGCGACGTATCGAAGAAGGGATCGGGTTCGGTTCGCTGCGGCCGATAACGCAGGCTCTTGCCGCCGCGTGGCGGCGGTGCGAGGCTGCGACCATGATCCGTCCCGTCTCCGCCCTGCTGGTCCTGTCCTCCCTCGCGCTGCCATCGGCGGCGAGCGCGGGGGAGCGGCGCGTGTCGATCGGCAGCTTCGATCGGTTGCGGGTGTTCGGCGCCTTCGAGGTGACGGTCACGACGGGATCGCCCGGCGCGACCGTGGTGGGCGATGATGGCGCGATCGGCGACGTCGACATCCGCGTCGAGGGATCGACGCTGACGATCCGGACCGCGCGCGCTGGCACCTGGACCGAGCAGGATCGGGCGCGCCCCACCACGCCGCTGCGCATCCTGTTGTCGACGCCGCGGTTAAGCGCGATCAGCGTGACGGGGGCGAGCAAAGTCTCGGCCGCCCAGCTGAAGGGCGCCAGCATCGATCTTGCCGCAATGGGCGCCGCAACGATCGGCGCGGCGTCGGTGGATGGCGATCGCCTTGCCGCGCAGCAGGTGGGGGACGGGCAGATCACGCTCGCCGGCCGCGTCGGCGCCGCGCGGCTTTTCGACGGCGGATCGGGGACGATCGATGCACGCGCCCTTGACGCGGGCGACGTGGTCGTCCGTCTCGACGGACCGGGGACCGTTCGGGCGCAGGCGCGCTATACCGCGCAGGTGACGAGTACCGGCCTCGGCACCGTCGAGGTCTCCGGCCGGCCGAAGTGCCGCGTCGTCGCGCCCGCCGGCGCCCCGGTCACCTGCGGCTGAGCGTCAGACGAAGCCCAGGTTCCAGCTCGACGCATTGTAATTGCCCATATTGGGCAGCACCGTCGTCATATTGCCGCTGCTCACCCCGAACCAGTTCGCCAGCGTCGCGGCATATTGATCGACCGAGATCGTCGGCAGCAGGCGGCCCTGTCCCACGTCATCGGCGGTGTTGTTGCCGATCGCCGGCGGGGTGCCATAGAAGCGCCGGCCCTTCACCGCACCGCCCAGCACGAAATGATGGCTGCCCCAGCCATGATCCGATCCGTCGTCGTTCGACTGCAACGTCCGCCCGAAATCGGACGCGGTGAAGCTCGTCACCTGATCCGCGACGCCGAGTGCGACGGTCGTGTCGTAGAAGGCGCGCATTGCATCGGCGACCTTGCCCATCAGCCCGGGATGCTGCGCGACCAGATTGTCGTGCAGGTCAAACCCGCCGATCGACACGAAGAACACCTGCCGCTTCGCGCCCAGCTGCGACGAGACGGCGATCAGCCGCGCGACCATCTTCAGCTGGTCGGCAAGGCCGTTGTTACCGGGGAATAGCGAGAAGCCGCTGGCCGGCGCTCCGGCGAGTGCGCTGGTGACCTGTGAATAGGTGTCGAGCGCACGCTTCGAGACGCGGGCATGTTCGTCGGCGAACAGATTGCCGCTGCTGCCCGTCATCAGGCTGCGCAACGTCGCCGCCGCGGCCGTCGACCCGTAGAGCGACGTCGCATTGTTGAGCAGCGCGATCGGGCCGCCGGTGCCGATGGCATATTGCACCGCCGACTTGCCCGTCAGGTACACCGCATTGCCGCTCGCGTTGATGCAGGTCAGCGTCGCCGCGCCATTGCCCGACTGGAACAGGTCGCCCATCCGCCCGCCCCAACCGCTGGTCGCACCTTCGGGGTTGGACGCCTGAAAATAGCTTTGCTGGTCGTTGTGGCTGAAGAGCTTGGGCGGCAGCTTCACGCTGTTCGCCTGATATTGCGCCTTCGTCGTCGGCTGCACCAGCGTGCCGACGTTGAGCGCCACCGCGAGCTTGCCTGCATCGAACAGCGGCAGCAGCGATCCCATCGTCGGCGCCAGCGCATATTGCCGACCGTTGGCCAGGCCGGTCGCCGGATTGAGCAGTGTACTGCTAAGCGATTCGCGGGTCAGCGCGATGTTCGATCGCGCTGCCAGATATTTGGCGTAGCTGTCCGCGTCATAGGCGGCGAGCGTATTGGCATAGTCCATGCCGCCGTACAGGAAGACGCAGACCAGCGCCTTGTAATCGGTCGCGGTGGCCGCCGCGGCTTCGCCGATCGCGGCAAGGCTGGTGACGAAGGGGGTGGCGACGCCGGCAAGCCCCAAAGCGGCGGAGCGCTTCAGGAAGGCGCGGCGGGAGGAATCGCGGGTCGTGTCCATGATGGTCACCGCTGCGTCAGGAAGTCGGGGGAGGCGAGCGTCAGTAGCAGGGCGATGCCGACGCGGTTGGTCGCGGCGTTGGTCGCGGTCGTCGCGACGCTGTCCACCGCCGCGCGGATCGCGGTGACGGTGGCGCTGCTCAGCTGGCCGGCAGCCAGCACGACGTTGATCTCGTCGACCAACGCTGCGCTGTCGGATGCCTTGGCGGTCAGGTCGCTATAGTCGGGCTTCATGTCGCCGGTGCCGTTGGCGACCAGACCCTGCATGTAGTTGACGTAGGCGACGACGCTCTGTTCGTTGGTGATCTGGAATTCGGGTGCGACGAGGCCGGCGTTGCTGATCCCGGTGGCGGGCGGCGCATAGCCGGGGCGGAAGAAATTGAAGACCGATCCGCTGCGCCCCATCGATTGGGCGAGCCGGGTGGACTGGCTGGACGTGTCGCCGAACGCCCAGGCGTTCGACGCGGAGTTGATCTTGGCAAGCCGTGCCCAAGCGGTGAGCCGCATCACCGGCTCGCGCAATTTGCCGGCGGTGGTGCCGGTTAGCGTGTCGTCGCTGCGCGCCTCCGTATCGAGCAGGATCGCCTTGATCACGGCCTTCATGTCACCGCGCGTGCCCGAGCCGTTGTTGGCAAAGACCGACGCGACGCGGCCGACATAGGCGGGGCTGGGGTTGCTGGTGACGAGCCGCTGGATCAGCTGCTTCGACACGAACGGCGGCAGGTTGGGATGCGCGAAGATCGTGTCGAGCGCCTTGTCCACCGCCGCCGTACCGCCGCCGCTGACGGTGGTGCCGAGGAAGGTTGCGCTGCCCGTTTCGTTGATCGCCGCGTTCATCACCAGCGGCTGGCGATAGCGATCGGGTGTCGTGCTGACGTTGCTCGCCAGACTGAGGCCGGTGAACACGCGGGCGAGACCGCTGACGTCGGCGGGGCCGTAGGTTTCCAGCGGGGTGCCGCCGTTCGTCTTGACGCTGCCGTCCATGTTGAGCTGGTACAGGCCCAGCGTGAACAGCTGCATCAGCTCGCGCGCGTAATTTTCGTCGGGCTGCGCGCCGGTCGTCGTGTTCGCCTTGCGATTGCCGAGGAAGGTGAGGAACGATCCCATGGCCGCATTGGTGGTGATCGCGCCCATCAGCGTGCGATAATTGCCGAATGCATTGTCGAGCAGCACATCGACGTAGGCGGCGGTGGCGAACTGTTTCCAGTTGAGGTTTACGCCGCCGATGCCGACGACGAGCATGTCGAGCAGCGCCATGCCGATCCGCTGGCGCAGCTGATCGGGCTCGACGATCATCTGCCGCCACATCGTCGCGTCGAAGCCGGTCTCGCTGTTGATGTTGGCGGCGACGTTATAGCCGTTGGCGTTCAGCCAGTCCCAGTGCGACGTCGCGCGTGGCAAGGCGAACTGGTCGTCGATCCAGCCTTCGTAGCGGCGGCTGATGACCGTATCGATCATCGCGCGCGTCGCCCCCATCGTGGTCTGCGCGAGGAAGCGGCTCGCCTGGGTCGCGGTGATCGCGGCGGGCGTGACGACAACCGGTGTCGATGCGGTTGGTGTCGGCGTCGACCCGCCGCCTCCGCCGCCGCAGGCCGCAAGCAGTACCGCGGGTGCGATCGCGCTGCCGATCTTCAGCGCGGCGGAAGCGCCCGTCGCTCCGCCCAAGGCGATCGGCAGCGTCGGCGCATCGCCCGCTCCGGTGTCGCCCACGTCCTCCGGCGACGCCCCCGCGCCCGCCCGTTCCGCGTCCAGCATATGATTGTCGGTCCCCACCCCCGCGACGGCGGCACCCACCTGCCGACGTATCGAAGATGCCGACATCATACGTGTCAAAGTGTTAACGGATAAGCAGGGTGTGGCCTCAAGTCGGCGCATACAGGGCCGGATTGGTCGTATGCGTTACGAACCGAGGGAATGGCAGGTACGGCTCGCCCCACCCACGTCGTCATCCCGGACGTGTTCCGGGGTCCACTGCGCCGCGGGGGGATGCTCGCTCATCCTGTCCCCCACCCGCCAAATCCGGTGAGGACTCTCGGCAAAAGGAAAGCCCCGGAGCAACGCTCCGGGGCTTCGTCTTTCATTGCTGGCCGGTCACGGGAGAGAATCCCGTAAGCCTGTCCCCGCGGAGGCGGGGATCGATCGCGGCCGTGCCCGGTGTGTGCGACTTTCGCCGCACCGGCGCCTAGCCTTGGCTACGCGCCTCACACCGTCAGTCGATCTTTGGCAGCGTTTCGAACTGGTGGTACGGCGGCGGCGAGGACAGCGTCCATTCCAGCGTCGTCGCACCTTCGCCCCAGGGATTGTCCGGCGCCTTCGGGCCCGCGATCAGCGAATAGATCACGTTGACGAAGAAGATCGCCATGCCCGCGGCCATGATCTCATAGCCGTGCGTCGCCAGCGCATTGTAGGTCGCATAGGCATCCGGATAGTCCGGATAGCGACGCGGCATGCCCTGCAGGCCCAGGAAGTGCATCGGGAAGAACAACACGTTCACGCCGATGAAGAACACCCAGAAGTGCGCCTGACCGAGGAACTCGTTGTACATCTTCCCGAACATCTTCGGGAACCAGTAGTAGAAGCCGGCGAACAGGCCGAACACCGCGCCGAGGCTGAGCACGTAGTGGAAGTGCGCCACCACGTAATAGGTGTCCTGCATGTAATCGTCGATGCCGCCGTTGGCGAGCACGACGCCGGTGACACCGCCGACGGTGAACATGAAGATGAAGCCGATCGCCCAGACCATCGGCGTCTTGAAGGTCAGCGAACCGCCCCACATCGTCGCGATCCAGCTGAAGATCTTGATGCCGGTCGGCACCGCGATCACCATCGTCGCGGCGGTGAAGTACATCTTCACGTTCACGCTGAGGCCGGTGACGAACATGTGGTGCGCCCACACGACGAAGCCGACGACGCCGATCGCGACCATGGCGTACGCCATGCCGAGATAGCCGAAGACGGGCTTGCGGCTGAACGTCGCGATGATCTGGCTGACGATGCCGAAGCCCGGCAGGATCATGATGTACACTTCGGGGTGGCCGAAGAACCAGAAGAGATGCTGGTACAGGATCGGGTCACCACCGCCGGCCGGATCGAAGAACGTCGTGCCGAAGTTACGATCGGTCAGCAGCATCGTGATCGCCGCGGCGAGCACCGGCAGCGAGAGCAGCAGCAGGAAGGCGGTGACCAGCACCGACCACACGAACAACGGCATCTTGTGCAGCGTCATGCCGGGTGCGCGCATGTTGAAGATGGTGGTGATGAAGTTGATTGCGCCCAAAATCGAGCTTGCGCCGGCGAGGTGGAGTGACAGGATCGCCATGTCCACCGACGGTCCGGGCTCGCCATAGGTCGACAGCGGAGCATAGACCGTCCAGCCGGTGCCGGCGCCGCCGAAGAAGGGCGAGGCGAGCAGCAGCGTGAATGCCGGGATGAGCAGCCAGAAGCTGACGTTGTTCATCCGCGGGAAGGCCATGTCGGGCGCGCCGATCATGATCGGTACGAACCAGTTGCCGAAACCGCCGATCATCGCCGGCATCACCATGAAGAACACCATGATCAGGCCGTGCGCGGTGATCAGCACGTTCCAGAGATGGAGCGCGTGGTCGAGACCGCCGTCGCCGCCGGGCAGGAAGTTCGCCCAGCCGACCAGATACTGGATGCCCGGCTGCGCAAGCTCGGCGCGCATCAGGCCGGAAATCGCGCCGCCGATGATCCCCGCGACGATCGCGAAGATCAGGTACAGCGTGCCGATGTCCTTGTGGTTGGTCGACATGAACCAGCGGGCGAAGAAGCCCGGCTTGTGGTCCGCGTCGTGGTGCGCGTGGTCGTCGTGCGCGACGAAGGCGTTGGGGTGAAGGGCGGTATCGGTCATCTTACTGTCCCGCGTTGCCGGTGGCCGGATTGCCGGTCGCACCCTGCGAGGTGGTGGGGGCGGCGGTCGTCGCGTTGGTGACCGGGCCGGTGACGGCGTCGGCGGCCTTGGCTTCCGCCTGCTTGGTCGCCGATCCTTCGGCGCCCGGCTGCGGGATCACCTTGTCCGACGGCGCCTTGGTGCCGGGCATCGTGCCGCCCTTGGCCTTCACCCATGCGGCGAACTGCGCAGGAGACACCGCCTCGACGGCGATCGGCATGAAGGCGTGGCGCGCGCCGCACAATTCGGAGCACTGGCCGAAGTACAGGCCGGGTTCCTTGATCGTGAAGCTCGTCTCGTTGAGGCGGCCGGGCACCGCGTCGAGCTTGATCCAGAAGGCGGGGACCGCCCAGCTGTGGATCACGTCCTGCGAGGTGGTGATCAGGCGGATCGGCACGCCCACGGGGAGCACGATGCGATTGTCGACCGCGAGCAGGCGGGGACCGTCGGCATCGGTGCGGAACCGTTCGCCCTTGGCGACCTGGTCCTTTTCCTTCAGCATGTTGGCGGTGACTTCGAACCCGCCGTTATCCGGGTACTGATACGACCAATACCATTGATTGCCGATCGCCTTCAGCGTCACCGCGCCCGCCGGAGCCGGCTTGAACTGCGCCTGCAGCAGGCCGATCGAGGGCACGGCGATCAGCACCAGGATGATGACCGGCGCCAGCGTCCAGATCACTTCGATCGCGGTGTTATGGCTGGTCTTCGACGGGATCGGATTGGCGGCGCGGCGATAGCGGATCACGACCCAGATCAGCAGCAGCAGCACCAGCACGCTGATCGCGACGATCAGCGGCAGCAGGATCGAATCGTGGAACCAGTGGGCGAACTGCCCATTGGTCGTCACCTGCGGCTGCAAGCCGATGCGGCCGGCGACCGGGTGGCCGACGCCGGGCTTGGCGGTCATCGCCGGCGCGCCGTCCATCGCGAGCGCGGGCGATTCCGGTGCCGCCGGCGCGGTAGCGTTGGCGGTGGTGGGGGCGATATTGGACACGCCCGCCGGGGCAGCGGCCCCTTGCGGAGTGGGCGACGCGGGGGCCTGCGCCACGGCGCTCGCCCCCAGGCCGGTCAGCGCCAGCCCTGCGGCCAGCACGATTCCCTTGAACCTCATGCGCATGCGTGTCGTCACCCCGTTCAGTTCCCTCGCCCGCCCGGCAACGGGCCGTTATGGGCACACGAATGCACCCCTTTTGCCACGGCTATACGCGGCAGGGCGCCCCGCCTCAAGCGTTACCCCCATGTTTATGGTGGCCGGGCGCTTGAGGGGGCGGGACGGAGTACCTATGAGCGCCGACAATACGGTTTCCTGTGCGGGACGAATGACGATGACCGACGACGACGTGCTGGCCGAATTCCGCGCCGCGGACGCGCTGCTCGAAGGGCATTTCATCCTGTCGTCGGGCCTGCGCAGCTCGCGCTACCTGCAATGCGCGCGCGTGCTGATGGACCCGCGCCGTGGCGCCCGCCTGTCCGACGCGCTGGTGCAGCGCATTCCCGCCGAACTGAAGGCAAGGATCAGCGCGGTCGTCAGCCCCGCGATGGGCGGCGTGATCGCGGGCCATGAGATGGCGCGTGCGCTGGGCGTCGAGGCGATGTTCGTCGAACGTCCCACCGGCACGTTCGAGCTGCGCCGCGGCTTCCGCCTGGAGCCGGGCCAGGAGGTGCTGATGATGGAGGACGTCGTCACCACGGGCCTGTCGAGCCGCGAGGCGATTGCCGCGATCGAGGCGGCGGGCGGGCGCGTGATCGCCATGGCTTCGCTGGTCGATCGGTCGGGCGGCAAGGCGGCGTTCGACGTACCCTTTTTCCCGCTGATCCGGCTCGACGTGCCGACCTACCAGCCCGACGCCTTGCCGCCCGAACTGGAAGCGATCCCCGCGATCAAGCCGGGGAGCCGCGCGGCATGACCGGGCATCTGCGGCTGGGCGTCAACATCGATCACGTCGCGACGGTGCGCAATGCGCGCGGGTCGGGGTATCCCGACCCGGTGCGGGCGGCGCTGCTGGCGGTCGAGGCGGGGGCGGACGGCATCACCGCGCATCTGCGCGAGGATCGCCGCCACATCACCGACGACGATATCGCGCGGCTGGCGACCGGCCTGACCGTGCCGCTCAATCTGGAGATGGCGGCGACAGACGAGATGCTCGCCATCGCGCTGAAGCATCGCCCGCACGCGGCGTGCATCGTGCCCGAGAAGCGCGAGGAACGCACGACCGAGGGCGGGATCGACGCGGCGGGGCAGTTCGAGCGCCTGTCGCCCATCGTCGCGCAGCTGCGCGAGGCGGGGGTGCGCGTCTCGCTGTTCATCGAGCCCGATGCCGCGCAGATCGATGCGGCGATCCGCCTCGGCGCGCCGGTCGTCGAGCTGCACACCGGCCGCTACGCCGAACTGGACGGCGAAGCGCGCACCGCCGAACTGCGCCGCCTGTCCGACGCCGCGGCGCTGGCGGCGAAGAACGGGATCGAGGTGCATGCGGGCCATGGCCTGACCTTCGACAATGTCGGGCCCATCGCGGCGATCCCGCAGGTGCGGGAGCTCAACATCGGCCATTTCCTGATCGGCGAGGCGCTGTTCGTCGGCCTCGATGGCGCGGTGCGGCGGATGCGCGAGGACATGGATGCCGCGCGTGGGTGAAAGCTGCCTTATTCCTCTCCGCGCGCAGCGCGGGGAGGAATGGGGTTGTGATCGTCGGCCTGGGCTCCGACCTGTGCAATATCGAGCGGATCCAGCAGTCGCTCGACCGGTTCGGGGATCGCTTCGAAACCCGCGTCTTCACCGATGCCGAGCGCGCGCGGGCCGCGAAGCGGCCGTTTACCAAGGCCGGCACGCTCGCCAAGCGCTTCGCCGCGAAAGAAGCGTTTTCGAAGGCGGTCGGCACGGGCTTCAAGGCGGGCGTGTTCATGAAGGACATCGGCGTCGTCAACGCCCCCTCCGGCGCGCCGACGCTCAGCCTCACCGGCGGTGCGAAGGACAGGCTTGACGCCATGATCCCCGAGGGCCACCTCGCGCATGTACATCTGACCCTGACCGACGATCATCCCTGGGCGCAGGCCTTTGTGATCATCGAGGCGATCCCGGACCCCAGAGCATGAAGGAAGCGGTGTTGGACGGTAACGAGTCCGCTCAGAACGGGACGGTAGCGCCGCCGCCTGCCGAGGCGTCACCCAAGAAGACGACCGACTGGTGGGGTGAGGTGAAGGGCATCTTCTGGCTCGTCCTGATCGTGCTCGGTTTCCACAGCTTCGTCGCCAAGCCTTTCTATATCCCGAGCGAGTCGATGCTGCCGGGGTTGCGCGTCGGCGACCGGCTGGTGGTGTCGAAATTCGCTTATGGCTGGTCGTTCGTCTCGCCGACGATCCCCAACCCGGTCGCGATCTTCAAGGGGCTGGTGCTGCGCCGGCCCGAGGAAAGCTGGAGCGTCGGCTTGCCGTTCATCCACGGCCGCCTGTTCGGCAGCCTGCCGACGCGCGGCGATGTCGTCATCGTGACGCCGCCCGGCACGCAGAACGATTACATCAAGCGCGTCATCGGCCTGCCTGGCGATACGCTGGCGGTACGTGGCGGCACGGTGATCCTGAACGGCAAGCCGATCAAACGCGGGCCGCTCCACTATGTCGACATTCCGGTCGACACCAACAGCCCGTGCAGCGAAACTGACTATTACGGTGCCAAGCGCCCGGCGCCGGGGGGCAAGGGCGAGGTATGCCACCTGCCGATCGTCACCGAAACGCTGCCGAACGGCCGCCACTACGACACCGTCGATCTGGAACCCGACAGCCCCGGCGACAATTATGGCCCGGTGACCATTCCGGCCAACCATGTCTTCCTGATGGGCGACAACCGCGATCGCTCGGCGGACAGCCGTTTTCCGCTGACCCAATTGGGTCTCGGCGGGCCGGTGCCGTATGAAAATCTCGGCGGCCGTGCGGAATTCCTGACCTTCAGCCTCGATGGCGATGCGACGCTCAACCCGCTGACCTGGTGGGGATCGCTGCGCTCGGGCCGCGCCGGCCTGTCGCTCCATCCCGCCCAGACCCACTGACGCAAGGACCATCACGATGACGGACGCGCCGCTCACGCGGGAGGCCAGCCCCAATGAGCTGCGCGATCCGTTCGTCCGGCGCGAGCTGAAGCGCGCGACCGTCTGGCTGGGCCTTGCCGGCGCGATCGCGCTGGCGGTGATTCTGGTCCAGCCACTGCTGATCATCTTCGCCGGCCTCGTGTTCGCGGCGCTGCTCGACGGCGGCGTGCGGCTGCTCGGCAAGGTGCTTCCGATCGGGCGCGGCTGGCGGCTGCTCATCGTCGTGCTGCTGACGATCGCCTTCCTGATCGGCACTTTCTACCTCACCGGCGTGCAGGTCGCCGACCAGTTCGGGCAATTGCGCTCGACGCTGGAAACGCAGGCGAATCGCGCGGCGAGCTGGCTGAGTTCGCAAGGGCTGATGCCCGGCGCGTCCGACGTCAGCGGCATCGCCAAACAGGCGCTGTCGTCGGTCGGGCGGATCACCTCGTGGGTCGGCACCGCCTTCGGTGCGCTGACGACGATGTTCATGATCATCGTCATCGGCCTGTTCGTCGCGATGGACCCGCGCACCTACCAGCGCGGGCTGGAATGGATGGTGCCGCGCGATCATCGCACCGAATTCGCGACCGTTCTCGAACGGATGGGCAAGACGCTGCGTCGCCTGCTCGCCGGGCGCCTGCTCGGCATGGTCGCGGAGGGCGTGTTGACCGGCACCGCGCTGGCGATCGGTGGCGTGCCGATGGCGATGATCCTCGGCATCCTCACCGGCCTGCTCGCCTTCATCCCCAATATCGGGGCCTTCATCAGCGGCGCGCTGATGATCGCGGTGGGCTTTTCGGCGGGCACGCATGTCGGCTTCTGGGCGATCGGCACCTATGTGATCGTGCAGGGGTTCGACGGCTATGTGCTGCTGCCGATCGTCGCTAAGAAGACCGTCGACTTGCCGCCGGCGCTGACGCTGGGCGCACAGATCATGGCGAGCGCGCTGTTCGGCATTCTGGGGCTGGCGCTGGCCGACCCGATGACCGCAATGGTCAAGACCGCGCTGGAGCGCAGCGCCGAACGCGAATCGGAGCGGGACGACGGCGCCGAGGGCTGACGCTGGTCAGGACAGCGGCTGCGTCGCCGGCACGGGTAAGGTGCCAGCGCCGGCATAGGCCCCGCGCCGCGCCTTCTGGCTGGCGCGGACTTCGCCCGCCAGTCGATCGAACAGCATGAGATAGCGGTCGGCCGAATCGCTGCCCGGCTGCGCGACCGGATCGGGGCGCGGCGCATCGAGCCAGCGGGTCAGCGCCGCGGCGAAGACAGTGGGGTCGTCCGCCGCTACCACCGTGCCGAACGTGGGCGAGGACACGATCTCGCGTACCGACGGGCTGCACGCGGTCGATACGACCGGCGTCCCCACCGACAGCGATTCGCGTAAGACCCCCGGTACGCCTTCGTAATCGGAGGGCAGCGCGAGCACGCGGGCCGCCGCCATCGCCGCGATCGGGTCCGCGACATGGCCCGGCAGATGGACGCGGTTCGCCAGCCCCGCCTCGCGCGCCTGCCGCTCCAGCGCTCCACGCAATTCGCCTTCGCCCAGGATCACGACCTGCACGTCGTCGGGCATCAGCGGCAGGGCGGCGATTAGCCGGTCCCAGCGCTTCTGCGGCACCAGGCGGCCGACGCCCAACACGACGCGGCCCGGCGGCAGGGGGATCGCCGGCGCAGTCGGATCGACGATCCGCGGTGCGGGCGGGTTGGGGATCACGCTGGTGCGCCGCTGCATGCCGGTGAGGCGCGCGGCCTGCGCCGCGGTGGCGGGCGTCATCGCGACGAGATGGTCGAGGAACCGGCCGTGCTGCGCCAGCCACAGTCGATGCGCGGCATCGGCGACGCGGCCATGATCGCCGCGCGTCACGGCATTGGATAATTTCCCGACGATCGGCGGGCAGTCCGCACCCAGCCGCCAGCGCAGCCAGGCGGCGACCAAGGTGTAATGGCTGCCACCGCAGAAAATGACATCGGGGTCATGTTTGCGGACCCAGTCGGCGATTCGCGCCTGCGTCAGATAGCCGCGATTGCCGAGCGGCACGATCTCCAGCCCGGGTGGAATTTCGGACGCCAGGGGGCCGCTGGCATCGCCGATCGCGAGCGTGACGCGACGTCCGGCGGCCAGCCAGCCGCGCGCAAGGCGCAATTGCGCACGCTCGACGCCGCCACCGGCCAGGTCCTGCGCGTAGGTGAGGATGTGGGTCGCGGCCATGGTTCGTTACGCCTCTTGCCATATTGCTGCCCGAGACGACAGTGAAAGGGAATTCATGTGCAAGTCGGCGCGCTGCCGGCTACATCGCGCCACCTTCATGTTCGGACCACTGGGTGCAGATCGATCATAAAGCAGACGGGTTCCCGGACCAGACCGAACCGTCCTCCTCCTCCGATATCGACGGGCTGCAGCCCCTGAAGACGATTCGCAGCCGCTGGCCGGCGATCATCGGCGGGTTGGTGACGCTCGCCATGCTCGGCGGTCTCGCGCACGAGCTGCTGAGCTCGGGGCTGGACGGTCTCGAGCGGGCGACGCCGCACAGCCCGTGGTTCTATCTCGCATTCCTGGCGCTGTATTTCATCCCGCCGCTTGCGGATTACTGGATCTTCTACCGGCTGTGGCGGATTCCCGCGGCGGGCTTCGTCGCGCTCAACAAGAAGCGCATCTCGAACGATGTCGTGATGGGCTATTCGGGCGAGGCCTATTTCTACGCCTGGGCCCGCCAGCGCGCGCAGCTGGTCGCGGCGCCGTTCGGGGCGGTGAAAGACGTGTCGATCCTGTCGGCGATCGCCGGCAATGCGGTGACGCTGGCGATGATCGCGATCGCACTGCCGGTCGGGCGCAACCTGATCCCGCACGACATGGTCCGCTACGTCTACGGCAGCCTCGCGGTGATCTTCGGCACGTCGCTGCCCTTCCTGATCTTTTCGCGGAAGGTGTTCTCGCTGCCGCGCGCCGACCTGTGGGCGGTGTTCGGGATCCACTGCCTGCGCCTCGTCGGCGGGGCGTTCTTCCTGGCGCTGGCCTGGGCGCTGGCGATGCCCAGCGTGCCGCTCGGCATCTGGGTGTTCCTGTCGGCGGGGCGTATGTTGTTCTCGCGCCTGCCTTTGCTGCCCAACAAGGACCTCCTTTTCGCCAATTTTGCGATCCTGATGATCGGGCAAGATCAGGCCTTGTCGGAGCTGATCGCCTTCACCGCCGCCGCCGTGCTGCTGCTGCATGCGGTGCTTGTGTTGGGGTTCAGCCTTTACCATCTCGCGACCAGGAAACGGGTATGAAGACGCCGGATATGACCAAGCGTGCGATCCTCGCCGCGGCACTGCTGATGGCGGCAACGCCGGCCGGCGCGCAGGTGCTGGGCAGCGATGCCGCGGCGTGCAGCGCCGGCGGCGGGTCGGCGATTCTGGTGCAGGTGACGGGCCTGAAGGACCGCAAGGGCCGCATTAAGCTGGAACTGTATCCGGCGACCGAAGCGGATTTCCTGAAGGACGACGACAATCTCGTCGCCGAGGGCAAGACCTTCCGCCGCGTCTGGGCGAATACGCCGGGCAGCGGCCCGGTCAACGTCTGCATCCGCGTGCCGCGCCCCGGCCGCTATGCGCTGCTCGTCACGCACGACCGCGACGGCAAGAACAAGTTCAACTTCTTTCAGGACGGTGCCGGCTTCGTCGGCACGGGGAAGCTCGGCATGTCGCGGCCAAAGGTGGATCAGGCGATCATCGATGTCGGCGGCGGCACCGTGGAGCGGACCGTCCGCATGCAATATCTGCGCGGCCTGGGCGGGTTCGGCCCGGTCAAGGGCGACTGAGCGATGCGGATCGTCGACGTCAACGAGATCTACTCGCCGACCGGCGGCGGCGTGCGCACCTATATCGATCGCAAGATCGAGGTGCTGGCGTCGATGGGGCATGAGCTGATCGTGCTCGCCCCCGGTCGCGAGGATCGGATCGAGGAACGACCCGGCGGCGGCGCGATCCACTATATCAAGGCGCCGGGCATGCCGTTCGACGCCAATTACGGCCTGTTCTGGGATGCCGAGCCGATCCACCGTCGGCTCGATGCGCTGGACCCCGACGTCGTCGAGAATTGCTCACCGTGGCGCTCGGCCTGGATCGTCGCGCAGTGGAAGGGGCGGGCGATCCGTTCGTTCTTCCTGCACAACGACAATGTCGAAGCCTATCCGAAGCGCTGGCTCAAGACCTTCGCCTCCGCGCCGCGGATCGAGCGGGCGTTTTCGTGGTACGATCGCTATCTGACGCACTGTTTCGACCAGTACGACACGATCGTCACCAACGGCCCGTCGCTGACCAAGCAGCTGGGCGCGCGCGGCGTGCGCGTCGATGCGACGATGCCGCTGGGGATCGAGCGCGCGCATTTCTCGCCCAGCCTGCGCGACGAGGCGCTCCGCGTCGCGCTGCTCCAGCAATGCGGGCTGCCGGCGGACGCACACCTGCTGCTCGGCGTCGGGCGCCACCATCCCGAAAAGCGCTGGCCGACGGTGATCGACGCGGTCCGCCGCGTCGGCACGCAGGCGCCGGTCGGCCTCGTCATCCTGGGCCAGGGCATGGATACCAAGACGCTGGAACGGCACATCGGCGCCAATCCGCACATCCGTCTGTTCCGCCCGGTCTACGACCGCCGCCGCCTCGCGACGATCATGGCGAGCGCGGACGCCTATATCCATGGCTGCGGGACGGAGACGTTCGGGCTGGTGCCCGCCGAGGCGCTGGCAAGCGGCACGCCGCTGATCGTGCCCGATGGCGGCGGCACCGCGGAAATCGCCGAGCCGTTGTTCGCCGAGGTCTATGCCCAGCGCGACGCGCATTCGTGCGCCGACGCGATCCTGCGGATGCTGGCACGCGACCGCGCCGTGGTGCGCCGCGCGGCCGGCGTCGCGGCGGGCAAGGTGCGCACCGACGAGCAGCACGCGGCGGAGCTGGTCGCGCATTACGCCGATGTGATCGCGCGTAAGGACGGGATGCGGCGCAGCGCTTGATATCCTGCGTCACCCCGGACTTGGTCCGGGGTCCACTCCGCGGCGAGGGGGGCGGTTCGAGCCTCTTGCCACCCCCTTGCGGCCCGGTGGACCCCGGACCAAGTCCGGGGTGACGGGGTGGGTGGTAGAGGGTTCGTCGAACGACCCGCTTCGACCGCCGACGTATGCCTTGCATGCTGGATCAACCTAAGGTGATCACCAAGGGCGCTGGCTCGCATTTGGCGGCTGAGTAGGCGATCTTCTCTCACCGTCACCCCGGACTTGGTCCGGGGTGACGGAGTGGGTGGGGTTAGCCTAGCAATTCCGCATAAGCGGCCGGCTTGTGCCCCCCGAACGCCGCGAAGGTCGTCGTGATGCTGCGCATCAGCGCCGGCACGGTGGTGTCGCCCGGATGTACCGCGATGCGCACGTTCCTGGTCGGCTGCAGTACATGCCGCAGCGCCCCCGCGGCGAACAGCGAACTCAACTGCCGCGGCCGGCTGCGGCTCGCCCAGGTGATGACCGGCCCGCGGGCGACGACCTCGCCGCCGGGCTGCCACACCCGCGCATGATCCTCCGCCAACGCGAAGCCGGCATCTTTCAGCGCCGCGCGCGCGCCCTGCGAATACAGCCAGGCCGGCGCGATGAAGCCGGTGGCGGCGCGGCCGGTGATGTCCTCGACCAACGCCTTGCCGCGGCGCATGCGGATCAGCGCCTCGGCATGGCTGAGGCCCAGAAACTCCCCTTCGCCCGCGGTCATGTGCTTGGCCTTCAGCGACGCGGCGGCGCCGGTGTGGGCGCTGTCGTCGCGGTGCGTCCAGCCGTGGACGAACATCTCGATGCCCTCGTCCGCCCAGCCACGCAGGCGCGTCGCGAACGCCGGCGTGATCGGCGCGCTCGACCAATGGTCCGGCACCACCAGCATCGCGAGGCGCCGGCCGACATGGGGTGCGAGATGGTCGAGCAGGCGGTCGACCTCGCCCTCGAAGCGGGGCGAGACGTCGTGGATCGAGGCGAACAGGCGTTTCATCGCAGCCGTTTATAGACGCTGATCGTCTCGTTGCCCATCGGCAGTGCGGCGGCGAGGGCGTAGTCGGCGGCCATTGCCGCCATCACCGCCGCGCGCGCTTCGGGCCGTTCGCCGCCATAGGGCGGGCGCATCACCACGACGGCGGGGCGGGTGGCGAGGATGCGGCGGATTTCGCCTTGCTGGTCGATGCCGGTGGCGCCGGCTTCGCGCGTGCGGGCGAGGTGGCTCGGCACGATATAGCGTGACGGCGCGCAGCGTGCGGTCGAGACGTACAGCATCGTGCTGCCCGAATAGACCCACAGGCACCCCGGCCCTCGCCCAACCGCAGCGCTGAGCGCGGCGAACTCGCGTGCCTCGCCCCGTTCCAGGCGCTGGATGACGAGCGTGATCTGCCCGGCGAGCGCGGCGGTCAGCAGCAGGGTGGGTGTGCGCCAGCGCTGCCAGTCGTCGCGCCCCAGCAGGCCCGCCGCAGCGGCACAGGCGGGCAGCAGGACGGGCAGGCTGTAATGGTCGAACCACGGCCGGAACACGATGACGCCTGCGATCGACACCGCGAGCCACAGTGCGACAAAGCGGCGCGCGCGCGTCATCGCGCTCCGGTGCAGCGCCAGAATGGCGATCGCGACGATCGGCGAGATGACGAGGACGATCTGGCCGAGATTGCGGGCCAGCTCGCCGAGCGGGTCCGGGTTGCGGTGGAAGATCGACAAGAAATTGGCGTAGACGAAGGCGTCCCATTGGCCGATCGCCGCATAAGCGACAGCGGCGAGCGCGGTGGGCAGCATTGCAAGTGCGACCAGGGCGATGCCGTATCCGATTAGGTCGCCGGGGCTTTTGCGCGCGCGCCAGTCGTCAGCGAGCAGCCACAGGCCGAGGAACAGCCCCTCGAACACCACCGAATATTTGATCTGCAGCGCAACGCCGACCAGCGCCATCGCCGCGAGGCCGGCGCGCTGCGTGCCGCGTAGTGCGAGCAGCGCGGCGCCGATCATCAGCAGATTGTAAAAGACCGGCGACTGCCCGCCCTGTCCGCCGAGCAGGTCGAACCAGAGGACATAAGCCAGCGCGCTTGCGGTGGCGCCGGCGGCGAATCCGGCGCGGGTCGCGAGCCGGGCGACGAGCGCCGCGGTGGCGATCAGGCTGGCGAGCGCCATCGCCTGATAGGCCCAGATGCCGGCGGGAAAGCCGAGCCCGGCGGGGACGGCGTAAAGCAGGAATAGGCCGACGGGCTTTCGGTCCCACACATCGACGAACGGCAGCAGGCCGTGCCACAGCGCGGTGCCGGTAAAATAATAGAATTCCTCGTCGACGTGGACGACCGGATTGCCGAACGTCAGTGCCCGTGCCGCGATGGCGACGAGGATCAGCAGGGGCAGCCGCAAACGAGGGTTGGTGAACAGTGGCATGGGCCGCCCCGTTATCATTCCTCCCCCGCCAGGGGGAGGTGGCGCCGCGATAGCGGTGACGGAGGGGGCGGACGCGGTGGGCGTCGTGTTGGTGGAAACGCCCCCTCCATCACGGTCTTTGGTCGCGGTCTCCCTCCCCGCTAAAGCGAGGGAGGACTTAGACGCGCTTGGCCGTCACGAAATAATCGAGGGTGGTCGAATCGCTCAAGGTGAAGCCGGTTGCGGGCGAAAAGCTCAGCCCCGTCACGTCCGTCACCGTCAGGCCGGCGCGTTCGATCAGGTCGGTGAGCTCTTCGGGGGTCAGGAACTTGTCCCAATCGTGCGTGCCGCGCGGGATGCGGCCAGTGCCTTCCGCCAGCGTGATCAGCGCGAGGCGGGAGAGCGGCGTGCGATTGGGGGTCGACAGGATCAGCAGGCCGTCGTCGTTCAGCGCTTCGGCGAGGCCGCGGACGAAGCCGGCGGGGTCGCTGACATGCTCGATGACCTCGAGGCTGGTGACGAGGTCGAAGCGGCCGGTCATGCGTTCGATGCCGGTCGCTCGGTAATCGATGGCGAGCCCGATCATCGCCGCATGCGCTTCTGCCACCGCGATATTTTCCGCTGCCGCATCGATGCCGGTGACGGCCGCGCCCAGCCGGGCGAGCGGTTCGGCGAGCAGCCCGGCGCCGCAGCCGACGTCGAGCGCCGCCTTGCCGGCGAGCGGCGTGAAGCTGGTGTCGTCACCGTCCCAATGCAGGTCGATCGCGGCCCTGATGTAGCGCAGCCGCACCGGGTTGAGCTTGTGGAGCATCGCCGACGAGCCTTTGGGGTCCCACCAGTCCTTCGCCATGCGTCCGAAATGCTCGGCCTCGCGGGGGTCGATGGTGGTGGCGCCGGTAACGCCGTCGGCGGGATCGATCGTGCTGCTTGCGCTTGCCATGGCCGCTACCTATCAGGGCGCACCCTTTCACCCAAGGAGTTTGGCGAGACGCGATGGCACGTATCGTGATGAAGTTCGGCGGCACGTCGATGGCCGGGATCGAGCGCATCCGGAGCGTTGCGGCGCGCGTCAAACGCGAGGTGGAGGCGGGCAATGAGGTTGCGGTCGTCGTATCGGCGATGGCGGGCGAGACGGACCGGCTGGTCGGCTTCTGCCGCGAAGCCTCGTCGCTGTACGACCCACGCGAATATGACGTCGTCGTCGCCGCGGGCGAACAGATCACCAGTGGCTTGCTGGCGATCGCCTTGCAGGCGGCAGGCGTGCAGGCGCGCAGCTGGCTCGGCTGGCAGCTGCCGATCCATACCGACGATGCGCACGCCAAGGCGCGGATCGGCACGATCGAGACGGACGCACTGCTCGCCAGCATGGCGGCGGGCGAGGTGGCGGTGATCCCCGGCTTTCAGGGCCGGTCGGAGGATGGCCGCGTCACCACGCTGGGGCGCGGCGGGTCGGATACGTCGGCGGTCGCGGTCGCGGCGGCGGTGAAGGCGGACCGCTGCGACATCTACACCGACGTCGATGGCGTCTACACCACCGACCCGCGCATCGTTCCGCGCGCGCGGAAGCTCGCCAAGGTGACGTACGAAGAGATGCTGGAACTCGCCAGCGTCGGCGCGAAGGTGTTGCAGACCCGATCGGTCGGCCTCGCGATGAAGGAACAGGTCCGCGTCCAGGTGCTCTCGTCCTTCACGGGCGAGGACGCGCCGATGGCGGATACATTGCCCGGCACGATGATCGTCGGCGAAGAGGAGATTGACGACGTGGAACGCCAGCTGATCACCGGCATCGCGCACGACAAGAACGAAGCGAAGATCACGCTGACATCCGTCCCTGACAAGCCGGGCGCGGTGGCGGCGATCTTCGAACCGCTGGCGGCGGCGAACATCAACGTCGACATGATCATCCAGAATATTGCGCACAACCACGGCTCGACCGACGTCACCTTCACGGTGCCGTCCGCCGATCTGGCGCGCAGCCTCGAGGCGCTGAACCAGGGGCGTGAGGCGATCGGCTTCGGCGAACTGGTCCATGACACGCGCGTCGCCAAGATTTCGGTCGTCGGCGTCGGCATGCGCAGCCATGCGGGTGTCGCGTCGACGATGTTCACCACGCTCGGCGCGCGCGGGATCAACATCCAGGCGATCTCGACCAGCGAGATCAAGGTCTCGGTCCTGATCCACGAGGACGAAACCGAGCTCGCGGTGCGCGTGCTGCACACCGCCTATGGCCTCGACGCAGAGGCGGCGGCGTGAGCGTCGGCGAAGAGCGCCTGACGCGCCGCATGGCGCGCGGCGCCGCGTTCCTCGGCAGCGAGGTGGCGATCATGGCCGGCGCCATGTCGTGGGTCAGCGAGCGCAACCTCGTCGCCGCCATGTCCAACGCCGGCGGGTTCGGCGTGATCGCGTGCGGAGCGATGACGCCCGAACTGCTCGATGCCGAGATCGCGGGCACGAAGGCGCTGACGGACAAGCCTTTCGGCGTGAACCTCATCACCATGCACCCGGCGCTCTTCGACCTGATCGCGGTGTGCGCCAAGCACAACGTCGGCCATGTCGTGCTCGCCGGGGGGCTGCCGCCCAAGGGGTCGCTGGAAGCGATCAAGGACAGCGGCGCCAAGGTCATCTGCTTCGCGCCGACGCTGGCGCTCGCCAAGAAGCTGATTCGGTCGGGCGTCGACGCGCTGGTGATCGAGGGCATGGAGGCCGGCGGCCATATCGGCCCCGTTTCGACCAGCGTGCTCGCGCAGGAGATGCTGCCCGAGATCGCCGAATCGGTGCCCGTGTTCGTCGCCGGCGGCATCGGCCGCGGCGAGGCGATCGCGGGATACCTCGATATGGGCGCGGCGGGCGTGCAGCTCGGCACGCGCTTCGTCTGCGCGACCGAATCGATCGCACACCCCAATTTCAAGAAGGCGTTCATTCGCGCCAGCGCCCGCGACGCGGTGGCGAGCGTGCAGATCGACCCGCGCCTGCCGGTGATCCCGGTGCGCGCGCTGAAGAACGCCGGCGGGGAATTGTTCACCGCCAAGCAGCGCGAAGTGGCGCAGAGTCTGGACGAAGGCAGCGTCGCGATGGCCGAGGCGCAGTTGCAGATCGAACATTATTGGGCCGGTGCGCTGCGCCGCGCGGTGATCGACGGCGACGTCGAGCACGGCAGCGTGATGGCCGGCCAGTCGGTCGGCATGGTGACCAAGGAAGAGCCGATCGCGGACATCATCGCCAGCCTGATGGCGGAGGCGGCCACGGCGCTGGACAAGCGGGCGGCGTGATCGGGGCCATGCAATAGCCCCACCCACGCCGTCACCCCGGACTCGTTCCGGGGTTCACTCTGCGGCGAGGGGAATGGCGTGAGCCTCCTGCCTTCCCCGTGCAGCCCGGTGGACCCCGGAACCAGTCCGGGGTGACGAAGGAGACCGGGCGAGGGGGCGGCCCCATTCCCCAGCGTCATCCATAGCGCGCCCTATCCCGAGCCGCTCGCGGCTCACCGCACCGCTAACGCTTCGTTAACCATCCGACCGCAGAGTCGCCCTCACATGCCGGGGGGCGAAAGGGACGCCGGGACGATGCGCCGTTCGATTGCCATTTCCATGACCGTGCTGGCGCTCCTCGCCGGCTGTGCGACGCGCCGGGTGCAGCCGCCGCCCGTCGTGGCGACGCTGCCCAAGCCCGCCCCCGCGCCGCTGACGATGCCGAAGGGCGCCTATGTCGGCATGCCGATCCCCGCACTGATGGCCGATGGCCGCTATGCGACGCCGAATCGCAACCTCAGCGCCGACGGCGCGGTCTGGCACCTACGCGCGGCGTTGAACGTCGCGGCGCTTGCCTGCCGTGGCCCCGAATCAGCCCAGGTCGTCGCGGATTACAACACTTTGCTCACCGCGCAGAAGGCGATGCTCGCCTCCGCGCAGACGCGGCTCGCGAGCGAGTTCAAGGCAGGCGGCGGCGACTGGCAGGACCGCTATGACGACGCGATGACGCGGCTCTACAATTTCTTCAGCCAGGTGCCGGCGCATGAGGCCTTCTGCAACGCCGCCGCTGCGACGCTGACCGACGTGCAGGGCGTCGCACCCGCAGACCTGCCCGCCTTCGCGGCCGGCCGGCTCGCCGTGCTCGAAAAGCCGTTTACCGATTTCTACGCGGCCTATGACGCATGGCGCGCGCAACAGGCTGCGGCGACGCGAATGGCGAGCGTGACGCCGTTCACCCCGCGCCCGCTGGTCGTGCAGGCGGTGCCGGCCGCGACGCCGGCGGCGCATCCGCGCCTCAAACTGGACCCCAGCGCCTTCGCCGATGCCGGCACCGTCACGCAATAAGGCGGTGCGCGGGCGCGGCTAAGGGTTTCCCCTAGGGCCGGGTTGGGTTAACGCCGCCTCGCAATGGACGAGGGATGCATCGACCAGCCCGCGGGTGGACGGTTCGAGGGGCGCGAGCACCTGTTCCCGCTGCGCGTCTATTTCGAAGACACCGATCTGTCGGGGGTCGTCTACCACGCCAATTACCTGCGCTACATGGAGCGCGCCCGCTCCGACATGCTGCGCGTCGCCGGGATCGACCAGCGTGCCGTTCATGAGGCGGGCGAGGGCGCCTATGCGATCGTCGACCTCGCCATCCGCTATCGCGCGCCCGCCAGGCTCGACGACGCGCTGATCGTCGCCAGCCGCGTGATCCGCGCCAGCCCGGCGAGCGTGGTCATTCATCAAACAGTCAGGCGCGGTTCGCTTGTGCTGACCGAAGCTGAGGTCACGGCGGCGCTCGTCGCGCCATCGGGACGGCCGAAGCGTCAACCGGCCGACTGGCTCGCCATCTACCAACGCCTGATCTGGCAGGGGACCAATTCATGAATCCGGTGTTCAACATGGATGCGGCGACGCTGTCGCCCGTCGCACTGTTCCTGCAGGCGGATATCGTCGTGAAGGTCGTGATGCTCGGCCTGCTCGGCGCCAGCATCTGGACCTGGGCGCTGATCATCGCCTTCTGGCGGCGGCTGGGCCGGATCCGCAAGGGCATGGCCGGCTTCGAACGCGATTTCTGGAAGGCGGAGGATATCGACGCCTTCTACAAGGCGGAAAGCGACAAGGACCTGCCCTCCGCGCGCGTGTTCGTCGCGGGCGTGAAGGAATGGCGCCGCTCCACCGCGGGCGGCACGATCGACAAGAACGGCACGCGCGAACGCCTCGCCACCGCGATGGGCGCGGCGGCAGCGGGCGAGATCGATCGGATCGGCGACCGGCTCAACATCCTCGCGACGATCGGATCGGTCGCCCCCTTCGTCGGGCTGTTCGGCACGGTGTGGGGCATCATGCGCAGCTTCACCGGCATTGCGCAGGCGCAGAATTCGTCGCTCGCCGTCGTTGCGCCGGGCATTGCCGAGGCGCTGTTCGCCACCGCGATCGGCCTGTTCGCGGCGATTCCGGCGGTGATCGCCTACAATCGCTTCAGCCACGGCGTGAACCGGATCGAGGCGGCACTGAACCGCTTCGCCGACGGCTTCCACACCACGCTGTCGCGCCAGCTGGACGGCTCGCGGTGAGCGCGCGCTAATGGCCATGAACCTCCCCTCGCAGCGCGGTCGCGGCCGGCGCGCACCGATGGCGGACATCAACGTCACGCCGCTGGTCGACGTGATGCTGGTGCTGCTGATCATCTTCATGGTGACGGCGCCGCTGCTGACCGCAGGCGTGCCGGTGAACCTGCCCGACAGCCGCGCCAAGGCGTTGGATCAGGACCAGAAGCCAGTGCAGCTGTCGCTCGATGCGCAGGGCAAGACGTACATCGATGACGAGGAAGTAAGTGCCGCCGCGCTGCCGCAGCGGCTGGAGCAGATCGCCGCGGTGCAGGCGGGCGGCCAGCCGCCGCAGGTGTTCCTGCGCGCCGATCGCGGGCTCGATTACGGGCAGGTGATGCGCGTGATGGGCGAGCTGAACCGCGCCGGGCTCAACCGCGTGTCGCTGCTGACGGTGGAAGGCGGCGAGCAGAAATAATGGATCGCGTCGAGAAGGTCGGACTGGGGATCGCGGTTGCGGGGCACATCGTGCTCTTCGGCCTGCTGTCGATCGGCTTTCTCGCCACGCCCAATCCGGAGAAATTGCAGCAGACGCCGATGGAGGTCAGCCTCGTCAAGGATGTCGGGCTGGAAGCGACGGCGCCGCAATCGGTGACGCCGCCCGCGCAATCGGTCGCGCCCGATGCCGGGGAGCCGGAGGATGCCGCCGCGCCTGCCGAGCCCGAACCCGCCGCAGAACCGGAACCCGCGCCGCCCGAACCCAAGCCGGCGCCGCCGCAGCCCAAGCCTGAACCGAAACCGGCGCCTAAGCCTGTACCCAAGGCGGAGCCGAAGCCGGCGAAACCCGAACCCAAGCCGCAGCCCAAACCGAAACCCGCGCCGGTGAAGGCCGCGCCGAAGCCCCGGCCCGTCGCCGAGGCGGCGCCCAAGCCGGCCGCGAAGCCCGCGCCCGCCAAGGCTGCGGCGAAACCCGCCGCCGAACCGGCGAAGACGGGCAAGGGCAAGTCGGCGAGCGCGGCCAAATCCTCCGCCGCCAAGGGTAGCGGTAGCAGCGAAACCGCCAAGGCGGCACGTCCGCGCGGCTCGCGCCTGGGTGACAACTTCCTCGCCGGGCTGACCAGCGAGAAGTCGACCAGCACCTCCACCGCACCGCGCGCCGCCAAGATTGACGCGAGGGCGCTTGCCGGGATCATCGACGCGATCGAACGCCAGATCCGGCCGTGCGCGATGCGACAGGTCAATCCGGGGCCGGGTGCGAACGAAATCCTGACGGTGCTCGACCTGCGGCTCAACGAGGATGGCTCGCTCGCGACGACGCCGAAGATGGTACGCCAGTCGGGCATCACCGACGAGAATGAGCGGTACAAGCAGCGCGTGATCGATCTGGGGATCGCCGCGTTCAAGGGCTGTTCGCCGCTCAAGCTGCCGCCGGAATATTATTCGACGCCGTCGGGCGGATGGAACGCGATCCGCTTCAACTGGAAATTGCAGTGACGACGCCGGCCCCACCCACTCCGTCACCCCGGACTTGGTCCGGGGTCCACTTTGGGGCTTGGGGAGTGGCAAGCCGCTCCAGCGTTGCCCATGCGGCTTGGTGGACCCTGGACCAAGTCCGGGGTGACGAAGTGGAGGCGGAACCGATAGCGTGCGAATCGAATGTGAGAGGATGGTCATGATCCGGTCGTTGCTGGTCGCGCTGAGCGTTACCGTTGCCCTGCCTGCGCTAACCCTGCCTGCCCTCGCGCAGCAGGCGCCCGCCCCGGCGCAGTCCGCTGCCGCGGCACCGGCGCCGCAGGATCAGGCCGCGCCTGCCGGGCAGACGCCCGCACCGCTGGAAGTGTCGGTCACGGGCGGCGTCTCCGCACCGATGCCGATCGCCATCCCGGCCATGCCGACCGCCGAAGTGGTCGATACGCCCGCGGGCCGCACCGACGCGCTCGGCCGGCAGATGGCGGACATCATCGCCAACGACCTCCGGAATTCCGGCCTGTTCACGCCGCTCGGCGCCAACCAGTTGCGCCCCGTCGGCTTTCAGGAAGTGAATGCGCCCGCCTTCGATTACTGGGGCGGCACGGGCGCGCAGGCGCTGGTGCAGGGCTTCGTGCGCGCCAATGGCGACGGCAATCTGACGATCGGCTGTTATCTGTACGACGTCTTTTCGAAGATCGAATTGAAGCGCACCGGCTTCGTCGTCGCGCCGTCCGACTGGCGGCGCGCCGGGCACAAATGCGCCGACATGGTCTATGCGCGTCTGACCGGCGAAGGCCCCTATTTCGACAGCCGCGTCGTCTATGTCAGCGAAACGGGCCCCAAGGCGAAGCGTATCAAGCGCCTTGCGATCATGGATCAGGACGGCGCCAATCACCGCTTCCTGACCAACGGCCAGTCGATCGTGCTGACGCCGCGCTTCGCGCCGAACCAGCAGTCGATCGTCTTCATGAGCTATGAAAACGACAAGCCGGCGATCTACGTCTACGATCTCGGCTCGGGTCGCCCGCGCCGCGTGGTGCAGAACGTCAGCCTTACCTTCGCGCCGCGCTTTTCGCCCGATGGCCGCTGGATCCTGTTCTCGATGGCGCAGAACGGCAACACGGACATCTACCGCGTCTCGTCGCAGGGCGGCACGCCGCAGCGGCTGACCACCTCGCCCGGCATCGATACCGGCGGCAGCTATTCGCCCGACGGGTCCAGAATCGTGTTCGAGAGCGACCGGTCGGGCGGCCAGCAGATCTACGTCATGAACGCGGATGGCTCCGGCCAGCAGCGGATCAGCTTCGGCGGCGGGCGCTATGCGACGCCGGTGTGGAGCCCGCGCGGCGACCTGATCGCCTTCACCAAGCTGGGCGGCAATTTCCGGATCGGCATCATGTCCCCGTCGGGCAGCGGCGAAAGGATCCTGACCGACGGCTGGCAGGACGAAGGGCCCAGCTGGTCGCCCAATGGCCGCGTCATCACCTTCTACCGCTCGACGCCAGGCAGCTCGGGCAAGGCCGATCTGTGGATGGTCGACCTGACCGGACAGGTCGAGCGCAAGATTCCGACGCCGCTCGACGGCTCGGATCCGGCCTGGGGACCTTTGCGGCCCTGACGCGTTTTCGGCAGGGGTGTTTCGGGGGCGAAACGATCACCAACGGAGTCACGACGATGACCAAATTGACCAACATCCTGTTGACCGGCGCGGCGCTGGCGTCGCTCGCCGCCTGTGCGCACAAGCCCAAGCAGCTGCCGCCGCCCCCGGTCGACAACACCGCCGGCCTCAACACCGCGCCGCCCGCCAATACCGGACCGGTCGATGGCGCGATCGTGCCTGGTTCTGACGCCGACTTCCGCCGCTCGGTGACGTCGAACACCGTGCTGTTCGGCACCGACCAGAGCGACATCGACGCCGACGCGCGAGCGATCCTCGACAGCCAGGCGGCGTGGATGCAGCGCTACCCGAACGTCCGCGCGACGATCGAGGGTCATTGCGACGAACGCGGCACGCGCGAATATAATCTGGCGCTGGGCGATCGCCGCGCCAATGCGGCCAAGAACTATCTGGTCGCCAAGGGCATCGACCCGTCGCGCCTGACCACGATCAGCTACGGCAAGGAACGCCCCGTCGCGCTGGGATCGGACGAGGCGGCCTGGGCGCAGAACCGCCGTGCGGTGACGGTCGTCCTGAACTGACGCGCCGAGGGGGCGGCGTCTGCCTCCCAGGCTCGATGGGCCACCACGATCCGATCCCTCCCGTCGCCCCGGGCTTGACCCGGGGTCCCGCTTCTTCCGCCGATCGCGTCGGAGAAGCGGGACCCCGGCTCTTCGGCCGGGGTGACGGGATGGGTCAAAGCGAATCCCCTTGCATCCCCTAAAATCCGATATAAATGTGATATCACATTAATCGGAGGACAGGGTGGTGCAACAGGGGAGTCTCACGCGGTCGCAGGAACGGCGTGCCGCCACGGCGAGCGGTTATACGATGCTGGCGCTGGCGGCGCTGCTGGTCGTGATCGCGGTGTTCGTCATCGTCGAACTCGCATCCGACGCGATGCCGCCGATCCTTGCGATCGTGCCGCTGCTATGCGCGATCGGCACCGTGTTCATCGCAGCTGGTTTCTACATGTTGCAGCCCAATCAGGCGGGCGCGATTACCTTGTTCGGTAGCTATGCCGGCACCGATCGCGAATCGGGCCTGCGCTGGGTGCTGCCTTGGCTGATGCGCCGGAAAGTGTCGGTCCGCGCCAACAACGTCATTTCGGACCGGATCAAGGTCAACGATCTGCGCGGCAACCCGATCGAGATGGCGGCGCAGGTCGTCTGGCGCGTCACCGACACCGCGCAGGCGCTGTTCGACGTCGATGACTACAAGGCGTTCGTGAACGTTCAGATCGAGGCGGCGGTGCGCACGATCGGCTCGCGCTACCCCTATGACGATTACGAGCATCAGGAGATCACGCTGCGCGGCAACCACGATCAGGTGGGGGCGGAACTCCGCGCCGAGCTGATCGCACGGCTGGCGGTGGCGGGGATCACCGTCGACGAATGCGGCTTTACGCACCTCGCCTATGCGCAGGAGATCGCGGGCGCGATGCTGCGCCGGCAGCAGGCGCAGGCGGTGGTCGCGGCGCGCACGACGCTGGTCGAAGGTGCGGTTGGCATGGTGGAACTGGCGCTCGACCAACTGTCGGCGAAGAACGTTGTCGAACTAGACGACGAGCGGCGTGCGGCGATGGTTTCCAACCTGATGGTCGTGCTGTGCGGCGAGCGCGACACGCAGCCCGTCGTCAATGCGGGTTCGCTCTACCAGTAAGCGTATCGATCGATGGCTTCTCCCCCCAAAAAGGCGTTTCCGCTCCGCGTCGATCCCGCGCTGTACGCGGCGATCGAGCGGAGCGCGGCGGGCGACCTGCGCAGCGTCAATGCGCAGGTCGAATGCCTGCTGCGGGAGGCGCTCGCCCGGCGGGGGGTGAAGCTGGAAGCGCCGGTCGCGGCAAAGCGCGGCCGCCCGCCCAAGCAGCAGGAGGACGATGATGCAGGAGCGTGACGATGGCGCGTGGTTCGCGCCCAAGCGGTTCGGTTACGGCGCGGGCCTGCCGATTGCGTGGCAGGGATGGGCGGTGCTGGTGGCGTATCTGGCGGTGGTGATCGGGGTGCCGCGGCTGTGGCCGCACGCGGCGGCGTTCGTGGTGATCCCTGCGACGATCGCGGTGGTGTGGGTGGCGTACGCCAAGACCCGCGGTGGCTGGACGTGGCGGGGCTGGCGATAACCGCCGCCCTCGCCGTCATTCCCGCGGAGGCGGGAATCCAGCCTCGGAGGTCTTACCAGAGCCCAGACGTCAGAGGCTATGGATCCCCGCCTGCGCGGGGATGACGAAGGGGTGCAGGATCACCCCAGCGCCTGATCCAGCAGCTTCGCCAGCCGCAGCCCGCCGCGCTCCACTTCCAGCCGCGCGACCGGGACCAGCTTTTCGATCGTCGCTTCGTCCAGCGTCACCTTCGTGGGCGAGGGCGCACACGGATCGTCCTTCAGCGCGCTCGCATAGACGACGTCGTGTGCGACCTGATACGATCCGCGGCTCCAGTCGACGACATTGCCCGCGGCGATGCGGCGCTTTTCGGCGGCGGGATAGCGGCGCACGAGGCTTGGCCCGGTCGTGATCGCGCGTTCGGCGAGCGTGCCGTCCCAGATCGAATGCAGGTTGAACCGCTTCGGGCTGTAGCTGCCATAGGCGGCGGCGACGTCATTGCCGCCCTTGTCGTTCTTTTCGCCCGCGTGCAGCGGCTGGTGCAGGTCGCCGACGAAGTGGATCAGGAAGACGAGTGCCTGCGCCCGCTCCTTCACCGGCAGGCGCTTGTTCTTCAAGATCGCGACGTCGCGCGTAATCTGCGCCGACACGCAATTGCCGTCCTTGCACGCCTCCTCCAGCGTAAAGGGCTGGCAGATGTTCACGTCCTGAAAGTGCCAGGTGTAGGCATAGCCGAAGCGCGACTTGCCGTCGGGTCCCTTCAGCGGCTTGACGCAATCGGCCCAGGTGCTCGCCCCCTCGATCGTCGTCGCGGGGCATTCAGGCGTATCGAGCTTCGGCGTCTCCGCGAGCAGCCTGTCGATCGCGCGGCGCGTCTGCGGCGTGACATTGGCATAAGCGATCTTCGCGACCGTCTCATGCCCGAACTCCCAATAGGCCTGGGCAGGCGCGGCGAGGACGAGCGCGGGCAGCGCGGCAAGGGCAAAGCGGACGAGTGTCATGACCTTGGTATTAGCGTCGGAATGTGACGGGCAGAAGCGGCTTTGCGTCAGTGGGCTGTGGGCATCGGCGGGCAGGGGCCGTTTTCCTGCAGGATGCGCGCGGCGTTCTGCGCCATCGTGTTGAGTCCTGCGGCGCGGCGATAGCCTTCGACCTTCGCGCCATCTTCCAAGGGGAAGGGCTGCCAGCTGCCCGTCGCGCAGCTCATCTGCGTCCCGTAGCGCTGTGTCCCGACCATCTGGAGCATGACGCGATCGTAGAGCAGCGCATAATTCCGGGGCGACACCTGCCCGCGCGCGGCAAGCGGCTCCATCAGCCGCAGCATCTTGAGTTGGAAGACGGGATCGTCGTCGGCATGCTGAACCAACATCCAGGCGCTCGACGATGCCTGCGCTCCGACCTTGGCGATGGTCGGCCAGCCATGTTTGGCGACCACCGTCTTCATCCATGCGGTATTGGCATGATCGCGCGCGGCGATCGCAGACCAGGTGAGTCCGCGGACGAGTCCCGCCTCCATCGGATCGAGCGGCGGCGCGCCCTTCGTCGGACCCTGATTCCACGCCAGTGACGTGCGCAGGACCTGATCGGTGATCGGTCGGGCGATCAGCTGCGCGGTCAGGATGTCGCCCGCCTCGTCACCGACCGCCTGCGCCAGCGCGGCCGACCAGACGAGCGTGTCGGCGACGCGCCGGGCGCTTGCCAGCTTCGTCTGGAACAGCGACCAATCGTCACCCATGTCGCCTTGTGGGAACGCTCGACCGACCGCGCCGCAGGGCGCATCCCCGTAAGCGGTAGGGCGGATCTTCGGATCGGCGATGCCGAGCGCGATCAGCTCGGCGCGGGTCTGTGCGGCACTGTCCTGCCGGCACTGCTTCAGCCAGGCGTCCAGCACGTGCCATTCGGCTTTTTGTGCAGGCGTCGCGTCATCGAAGGCACCGCGCAGCCAGCCATAGTCACCCGGCCGGAACGTCCCGCCGGTGATATAGGGGGCCAGCGTCGCGGGCGGTGGCGGCGCCTCGGCGGTGGCGAACAAAGCGGCGGCGAGCAGGGCGAGGCGGCGGATCATGACGCCATGCTCGCCACGGACCATGGCCGGATCGTGACGATCACTCGTCGCCGTAGATCGCGACCTCGCGCACACCGGCCGCGGTGGCGCGGGCGCGGTACATGCCGGGGGTGGTGAGGCTCCACACCGCTTCACCCGCAGGCGTCGTGACGATCACGCCGCCGGTCCCGCCGAGCGCGCGCACCTCCGCCATCACGGCGTCCGCGGCCGCTTGCGGTGTGTTCCCGGCGAGGCGAATGCGCGCCGCGATCTCATGCCCCACGCCGACGCGGATGAAGAATTCGCCCGATCCGGTACACGATACCGCGCAGGCACGATCGTCGGCGAAGGTGCCCGCGCCGATCAGCGGCGAATCGCCGATCCGGCCCCAGCGCTTGCCCGTCACGCCGCCGGTCGAGGTGGCGGCGGCGACATGGCCCGCCGCATCGCGCGCGACCGCGCCGACGGTGCCGTATTTCATGTCGACGTCGAAGGCGTCGGCGTTGCGCGACAGCATCTCGTCGAGCTGGCGGCGACGCTCGGGCGTCTCGAACCAGCCTTCGGGTGCGACCTCCAGGCCCTGGTCGCGGGCGAATTGCTCGGCGCCGGTGCCGCTCAGCAGGACGTGGGGGCTCGCCGCCATCACCCGGCGTGCGAGCGCGACGGGGGAGCGCGTCTGCGTGATCCCCGCGACGGCGCCGGCCGCTCGCGTGGCGCCGTCCATGATCGCCGCATCCAGCTCGATGCCGCCGTCGCGGGTGAAGGCGGCGCCGCGGCCGGCATTGAAGTGCGGATCGTCCTCCAGCACCTGGACGGCGGCTGCCACCGCATCGAGCGCGCTGCCGCCGTCCGACAGGATCGCCGCGCCGGCGTCGAGCGCGCGGGACAGGCCGGCGCGGGCGCCCGCGTCCTGTTCGGGCGTCAGGCGGTGGCGCTCGATCGATCCGGCGCCGCCGTGCAGGACAAGGGACCAGCTCATGATGCTACCTTCTGTGACGAAAGGGACCGCAGCCCGATCAGCGGGCGCAGGATCGCGATGCGGCGGCCGATCGCGTAAAAGGCCCAGCAGCCGGCGATCGTCGCGGCGATCAGCACCGAAAATTCGGCACCGCCGGCCAGTCGCGCGGGGATCAGCCAATAGGCGACGAGGACGATGATCGTCTGATGGACGAGATAGAAGGGGAAGACCGCCTCGGTCAGCGTGACGCGCGCTGGCGCGTCGCGATTCCAGTGCCGCTCGGCCATGCCGATCAGCGCGAGCGTCGCGCCCCATTGCTGCAGCGCATGTGCGGCCCCGTAGGTGGGATATAGCCAGCGCGGTGCGTCGCCGCCGACCAGCTCCACCGTCAGGATGAAGCCATAGCCCAGGATCGCCATCGCCAGCCCCGCCCAGCGCCAACGCACGCACGCCGCCAGCACGGGCGCCGATCCCGCCAGCGCGAAGCCGAACAGGAAGGCGGGCAGGTAGCTCAGATGCGCCATCAGGTCGTGGAGCGGATCGTGCGTCTCATATCCCATGGGGAACCACCAGCCGTGGATGCACACCAGCCATGCGGTCGGGATAACCACCAGCAGTGGCCCGGCAAACAGCCGGTCGAATGCCCGCTGCGGCGCCTGCGTGCGGATCAGCGCGACGCCCGCCGCCAGTACAACCGTGTACAACCACAGATAGGCGACGAACCACAAATGGTTGAGCGCGGGCAGGCCGATCCCACCAAGCCTGCCGAAGCGGAAATAATCGTAAGTCCAGAAGGTCGCGAACCCGGCGCGATAGCCGTGCTGCGTGACGAGCTCGACCCAGCTTTGCGGCGGCACGATCACCGCGACGCCGAACGCCAGCGGCACCAACAGGCGCAGCGAACGCTGGCGCAGAAAGCCGCCGGGACCGTGCGCGCGGGTCAGCAACGCCCGGCTGGCATAGCCCGATACGACGAACAGCAGGCTCAATCGCCATGCATTCACCGCCAGCATTGGCAGTACCACCCAGTCGGCGCCATGCGCGCTCTTGGCGTGGAAGCCCCAGGGCACGAACACCATGCCGACATGATAGACGATCAGGATCGCAAAGGCGGCAACGCGCAGCCAGTCGAGGCCGTAATGGCGAGGAATTGGGGCGCGCGTCATGGAACTGCTGCTGCCCTACACCAGCGTCTTTGAACCGCAACCCGGCTGCTGTATATAGACGCCATGTCCTTACGTCCGTGGCGCGACATCGTCCGCCGTCAGAGCCGCCAGATCATGGTCGGCACCGTCCCCGTCGGCGGCGATGCGCCCGTCACCGTGCAGACGATGACCAACACGCCCACCCCCGATATCCGCGCGACGATCGACCAGATCCGCCGCTGCGAAGATGCGGGCGTCGACATCATCCGCGTCTCCTGCCCCGACGTCGAATCGACCGCGGCGCTGAAGCAGATCGTGCGGGGATCGCGCGTGCCGATCGTCGCGGACATCCACTTCCACTACAAGCGCGCGCTGGAGGCAGCAGATGCCGGCGCGGCCTGCCTGCGCATCAATCCGGGCAATATCGGGTCGTCGGAACGCGTCGCCGAAGTTGTCCGCGCCGCCAAGGCCAACGGCTGCGCGATCCGCATCGGCGTCAACGGTGGGTCGCTGGAAAAGGACCTGCTCGAAAAATACGGCGAGCCGTGTCCGGATGCGCTGGTGGAAAGCGCGCTCGACCACATCAAGCTGCTGCAGGACCACGATTTCCACGAATATAAGGTCGCGGTGAAGGCGTCGGACCTGTTCCTGGCGGTCGCGGCCTATCAGCAGCTCGCCGAGGCGGTGGATTGCCCGCTGCACCTCGGCATCACCGAAGCGGGCGGCTTCGTCGGCGGCACCGTGAAGTCGGCGATCGGGATCGGCAGCCTGCTCTGGTACGGGATCGGCGACACGATCCGCGTTTCACTCTCCGCCGAACCGGAGGACGAGGTGCGCGTCGGCTTCGAGATCCTGAAGGCGCTCGGCATCCGCAACCGCGGCGTGCGTGTCGTGTCGTGCCCGTCGTGCGCGCGGCAGGGGTTCGACGTGATCCGCACCGTGCAGGCGCTCGAGGAACGGCTCCAGCACATTCGCACGCCGATGAGCCTGTCGGTGCTCGGCTGCGTCGTCAACGGCCCCGGCGAAGCGCGTGAGACCGACATCGGCATCACCGGCGGCGGCAACGGCAAGCACATGGTCTATCTGTCGGGCGTCACCGATCACCACGTCCAAGACGAGGGCATGATCGACCACATCGTCCGGCTGGTCGAAGCCAAGGCGGCGGAGATCGAGGCGGCGTCAGCCGCGCCACAGGTCGTGGCGGCCGAATAGGTTCTGTGCTATAGGTCGGGACCTGGAGGTTCTGACATGACCTATCATGCCAAGGTGATCGCGGGCGGCAAGGTGGTGATCCCGGCGGATATCCGCCGCGAGCTCGGCATCAAGGATGGCGATTCGCTGGTCATCGATCGCGACGCCAAGGGCGCCGTCGTGTTGCGAACGCGTGAGCAAATCGTCGATGACGTCCGGCAATCCTTCCGATCGATGCGAGAAGATATCGCTCCGCACGGCAGCGTCGTCGCCGAGCTGCTCGAAGACCGCGCGATGGAGGCGCGGCGAGAGGCAGGCGAGACGGGCGCGTGAGCACCCTTGTCATCGATGCCTCCGCCATTCTCGCGATGATCTTCGATGAGGTGGGCGGCGACATGGTCGCGGACGTCTGCGATGGCGCTGTGCTGAACGCCGTCAATCTCGATGAGGTGCTCCACAAGGTTGCACGCCGCGGCATGGATCCGATGCTGGTCGAAACGCAACTCTCGCGGCTGGGCATTTCGGTCGTTGCGTTCGATGTCCGTCAGGCTCGGGTTTCGGCAGCCCTCCATTCGCAGCTGACCGGGACCGATACGTCCTTTGCCGATCGAGCCTGTCTGTCGATGGGACTGATGCTGGATGCCACCGTCCTGACTGCTGATGCCAAATGGATGGGACTGGGACTGGATGTCGACATCCGCCTGATCCGATGAGCCGCGCTACATCCCCCATCACCGCCTTCGGCGTCGCCGCGGGTGGGATCGCCGTCTATGCGGGTATGGATGCCATCATGAAGGGGCTGTCCGTTGCGAGCGGCGCTTACTTTGCCGTGCTCTGGCGATCGGTGGCGGGGGTGGCGTTGCTGGCGCCGATCTTCATCGCGCGGGGCGGGCGGTGGCCGGCGTGGGCGGCGCTGCGGCTGCATCTGGCGCGCGGCGGCGTCGGCGGCGCGTCGGTGCTGCTGTTCTTCTGGGGACTCGTGCGCGTGCCGATGGCGCAGGGGGTGGCGCTGACCTTCCTCGCGCCGCTGATCGCGCTGTTCCTGGCCGCGCTGACGCTCGGCGAACGCATCCAGCGCAGCGCGATCGGTGGGTCGCTGGTCGCAAGCCTCGGTGTGTTCGCGATCGCCGCGGGTCAGGTACAGGCGCGCGCGTCGGAAGACATGGTGCTGGGCAGCGTCGCGATCCTGGTCGCGTCGGTCCTGTATGCGGGCAGCCTGATCCTGCTGCGGCGGCAGGCGCAGGCGGCCGATCCGCTGGAGGTGGCGCTGTTCACCAGCATCGTGCTGGGCGGACTGCTGCTGATCGGCGCACCCTGGTTCGCCGGCGTGCCGCGCGCCGAGCAGTTGCCCGCGATCGCCGCATCGGCGGCGCTGGGATCGGTGTCGGCGGTCGCGCTCGCCTGGGCCTATGCGCGGGCGGAGGCGCAGGTGTTGGCGCCGGTCGAATATACCGCCTTCGTCTGGTCCGCTTTGTTCGGCTGGCTGGTCTTCGCCGAGCGCGTGTCGCCGTGGACGGTCGCGGGCGCATTGCTCATCATCGCCGGGTGCCTGGTCGCGGTGCGCCGCCCGATCCCCGCTCCGCAAACGGAAGCATCGTTATGACCGACATCTCGATCCGCCCCGCAACGCCCGACGATGTCGCGACGATCCTGCGCTTCGTGCAGGACCTCGCCGCGTTCGAGCGTGAGCCCGATGCGGTCGAGGCGACCGAGGCGATGCTGGGCGAGGCGCTGTTCGGGCCGCAGCCGGCGGCGGAAGCGGTGATCGCCGAAGAGGCGGGGGCGCCCGTCGGCTTCGCGCTGTTCTTCCACAATTTTTCGACGTGGAAGGGGCGGCGGGGCCTGTATCTGGAGGATCTATACGTGACGCCGGTGGCGCGCGGGCGGGGCGTGGGCGGCGCGTTGCTGCGCTATCTCGCTGGCATAGCCGTGGAGCGGAACTGCGCGCGCTTCGAATGGGCGGTGCTCGACTGGAATGCCGATGCAATCGCGGTCTACCGCCGGATGGGGGCGGTGGGGCTAGAGGACTGGACGGTGCAGCGCGTCGAGGGCGAGGCGCTCAGGCGGATGGCGGGGGCCTGATTCCTACCCTGGCGAGGAGGCGGCCGCGCGGCGCTCACCGAGGGATGGTGGGAGAGATAAGCGATTTCGCGTGTAGTACGGGCGCCGCGTCCCTCCCCCTCCGTCAGCGCGTGCGCGCTGACACCTCCCCCTGGCGGGGGAGGAGTTCGGTTGCAAAAGGGGGCGTTGCGCGTGGCGCCGCCCCCTCCACCATTCGCGTTTCGAAAGGTCCCCTCCCCCGCTGACGCGAGGGAGGATTTTCGGCGTGGATCAGTCGCGGCCGGGGACGTCGTGGTCGTGCGGCTCTTCGCCCTGCTTCTTGGCGGCGTCGTAGCGGTCGATCGCTTCCATCACGATACGGCGCGCTTCCTCGCGGTCGCCCCAGGTGCCGATGCGCACCCACTTCTTCTTCTCCAGGTCCTTATAGTGGGTGAAGAAGTGTTCGATCTGTTCGAAGACGATCTCCGGCAGATCGTCCTTTTCCCCGACGTTCGAATAATAGGGGAAGGTCGAATCGACCGGGACGCAGACGAGCTTTTCGTCGCCGCCGGCTTCGTCTTCCAGATTCAGCACCGCAATCGGACGCGCGCGCACGACGCAGCCCGGGATGAACGGCGAGCGCGCGACGACCAAGGCGTCGAGCGGATCGCCGTCCGGCGACAGCGTGTGCGGCACGAAGCCGTAATTCGCCGGATAGCGCATCGGCGTGTGCAGGATGCGATCGACGAACAGCGCGCCCGACGCCTTGTCGAACTCATATTTGACCGGCTCGCCGCCGGTCGGCACCTCGATGATGACGTTGAGGTCGTCGGGCGGGCTCTTGCCGACCGGAATCAGATCGATACGCATGAAAGTCCCTTGATAATCTTATGCCTGCTGCCCCTCAGCGCGGCATCAGAAGCTTGTCGAGTCCGGTTTCGCCGGTGCCAGTCTTCTGGAGGCGCGGATAGCGGGGACCGCCGTGATAGTCGATGGCGACTTCGCGATAACGCGGCCCGCTCTTGACCAGCAGCTTGATCGGCTCCTTCGAGGTCTGTGCCGCGACGATCGCCGCCTTCAGCACGTCGCCGCTATAGGCGGTGCCGTTGACTGCCTGAATGACGGTGCCGACGTCCATGCCCGCCTTGAACGCCGGGCTGTCCCAGATCACTGCGGTCGCCTCGCCGTCCTTGGCCACCGACAGACCGATCGAATAGGTGACGTTCACGCCGCCGCTTTTCTCGGCGTTGGTGAAGTATTTCGTCGGTTCGGCGGTGTAGACGAGCTTGTAGCCGTTCATCGCGAAGCCATCGACCGGCGCGGGCTGGCCCGTCTCGGTCAGGCGCTTGGTGAGGAAGCTTGCCCAGTCATAGGGGACGATGGCGTTCAGCGTGTTGGCGACGTCGTCGAACGTGTAGGTGACCTCACCCCAGTCGCCGTTGCGGATGCCGAAGAAGGCCTTGGCGAAATCGTCGATCGACTTGGTGCCACCCGACTTCTGGCGGAGCATCGCATCGACTTCCATCCAGACCATCAGGCCTTCGTTGTAATAGTCTTCGCTGCGCTGCCAGCTGGTCCAGCCCTTCGGGCGGCGCGCCGAGATGATGGGATCGTTGGTGGTATCGATCAGGTCGCGCCACTGGCGCGCCGGGGCAAGATCATAGCTGCCGGCGATGCCGGCATAGGCGTCCAGCGTGTCCTGCTTGCTGACGAGGCCCGAGCGCGCCTGTAGCACATAGCCCCAGAATTGCGTCTGCCCTTCATAGACCCACAGCGACTTGTCGCGCATCGGCGTGCGATAGTCGGGCGTCCACAGCTCCGCGCCGCGGCGGAACTTGCCGTCCCAGCTGTGGGTGAATTCGTGCGGCAGCAGGTTGCGGCGGCCGGGGCTGGCATTCCATTCGGTGAAATAGCCCGGCGTCACGCCGTTCTCCGACGAGCGGTGATGCTCCAGCCCGATGCCGCCCAGCTGGTCGCTGATCGACAGCAGGAATTCGTAATGGTCGTAATGATGCGCGCCGAACGTCTTTTCGGCCTGCTCGACCAGCCGCTTGTGCGCGTCGATCTGCTCGGGCGTCGCGGCGAGTTCCTTGGGATCGTCCGCGAAGACGTTGAGGTTCACGCGCTCCGACAGCGGCCACGTCTTGCCGTAGCGGCCGGCGAGCAGCGGCGAATCGACCAGGATCTCGTAATTCGTCTTGTCGTAGACATAGGTCGAACCGTTCGCCTTGGCCGGCACCGCGCCCGCCGCGGTCCAGCCGGTCGGGAACTTCACCGTCATCTGGATCGGGATCTGACGGGTGAAATAGCCCGCGGGATACAGGCTGACCGAGTTGGGTTCGAGGCTGATCATGTTGGGCGTCGCGACGATGCGGCCCTGATCGGGCTTGGTGGCCGAGATGAACTGGAACTCGACGTCCAGATTGCGCGCGCCCTGCGGCACGTCGATGTGGAAGGCGAAGACGTCGACCATGTCGCGCGTCCACGGAATGACGCGGCCGTTCGCCTTGATGACGAGGCCGGCCAGCTTTTCGATCTCACCGCGCGGGCTATGCGCGCCGGGCAGCCACTTGGGGAACAGCAGCGCCATCGGCCCCGCCTTGGCGACGGGAATCGTCTCCTTCACGCGGAAGATGCCCTGTTCGGTGTTGGTCGCATCGACGTTGAGCAGGATCGTGCCGGGATAGGGCGTGTCCTGCGGCGCCGGGATCGTGTCGACGAAGGGCACCGGCTGCGGTGCCGAATTGCCGGGCGGGACCTGTGCAAGGGCCGGCGCGGCGGTGGACAGGAGCAGGGAGGCGACGGCGATGGAACGGAGCATGGCGAGCCTTCGGCAAGAAACGAATACGCCGGTGTAAGCTTCGCAAAGCCGCGGCGTCCAGCCCTTACGCGGGCAACGGGGAATTCCGCCCCGTGATCTGGCACCATCCGATATCCCCGCCCGTCATCCCGGCCTTGAGCCGGGATCCCGCTTCTTCTTTCTCTGTGGGCAACAGCGGGACCTCGGATGAAATCCGGGGTGACGAGACGAGAAGGACTTAGTTTCCGCCGCCGCCGCCCAGCACGTTGATGGTGAAGGCGATCACGCCGAGGTTGAAGACGAAGGCGGCGAGGCACTGGCCGAGCACGACGCGGCGAATGCGCCGCGAGGTGATGGAGACGTCGCTAGTCTGGAACGTCATGCCCAGCGTCGCGCTGAAATACAGGAAGTCCCAGTAATCGGGTTCCTTGCACCCTGGAAAGTCGATGCCGCCCGCGTCCCCCTCGCCACCGTCGTCGGCGCTGTAGAACAGATGCGCGTAATGCATGGCGTAGACCATGTTGGAAAACAGCCAGCTCAGCGCCAGCGTCGTCACCACCAGCACGATCGCCAGCGTATCGTTGCGCCCCTTAAGCTCGCCCGCCACCGCGACTAGGATCACGCCCATCGTCGCTGCGGTGATCGCCAGCAGCAGCGCGCGATTGGCGTCGTTTTCCCGCGTCGCCTGTCGCATCCGCGCGGCATTCGCGTGGCGAAACAGCGAGACGAGCGACAAAAGGAAGACGATCGCGGCGGCATCGAACGCCCCCATGATCCCGCGCCCCTTGCCGACGATCGGGATCAGGGCGGCCAGCCCGATGGCGAAGATCGCCCCGAACAGCGCGAAGCGCGGCGGTGCGATGCGGTTGCCGATTCCCCAATAGCGGCGCGGATTGCTCATGCGTCGGGTGCTAGCGCTTGGGATCAGCGTCGCCTAGGGCCCAGACCCACAACTGCCAATGACCGTGATCGCGCGGAGCCGCCCGCCGGCAAGGAGCGCAGCGCAGACGCGTGGCTGCGCCACGCGCAAGCAAGCGACGCCGTCCGGCGGGCGGCTCCGCGCGACCGCTGTGCGGCGGGCCGTATTTGGCGCCGGGCGGCGTCGCGCGTCGGTTACGATGCTTCGGCATCGCTCCCTCCTTGCTCCTGGCCTGGCGCCAAATACGGCTCCGTCACGGCCGTTGTCAGTTATGGGTCTGGACCCTAGATACCGCCACCATATGGCCCGTATCGAAACGCCGCGCCGGGTGCGCGGAACCCAGGATATCTTCGGCGACGAGCAGCGCCGTTTCGCGACCGTGATCGAGACGTTCGAACGCGTCCGCCGCCTGTATTGCTTCCAGCGCGTCGACCTGCCGGTGTTCGAGGCGACCGAGGTCTTCGCCCGCTCGATCGGCGAGACGACCGACGTCGTGTCGAAGGAGATGTACACCTTTCCTGACCGCGGCGGCGATTCGCTGACCCTGCGGCCCGAGTTCACCGCAGGTATCGCGCGCGCGTTCCTGACGGAAGGCTGGCAGCAGTACGCGCCGCTGAAGGTCGCGACGAGCGGTGCGGTGTTCCGCTACGAACGCCCGCAGAAGGGGCGCTATCGCCAGTTCCACCAGATCGACGCCGAGATATTGGGCGCGCCCGAGCCCGCGGCGGACGTCGAGCTGCTGGTGATGGCGGACCAGCTGCTGCACGAGCTAGGCATTGCCGAGGGCGTGACGTTGCAGCTCAATACCCTGGGCGACGCCGAAACGCGCGACGCGTGGCGTGCGGGGCTGGTGGCGCATTTCGAGGCGCATCGCGGGGACCTGTCAGAAGACAGCCTGACGCGGCTCGAGAAAAACCCGATGCGCATCCTCGATTCGAAGGACCCGCGCGACCGGCCTATCGCCGACGCGGCGCCCGATATCGACGCCTATCTGACGGCGGACGCGCGCGCGTTCTTCGATGCGGTGACGGCGGGGCTGGATGCGGCGGGGGTCCGCTGGACGCGCAACCCGCGGCTGGTGCGCGGGCTGGACTATTACCGGCACACGGCCTTCGAGTTCGTCACCGATCGGCTGGGGGCGCAGGGGACCGTGCTGGCCGGCGGGCGCTATGACGGGCTGGTCGAGAGCCTCGGCGGCGCTTCTACCGCTGGTGTCGGCTGGGCGGCGGGTGTCGAGCGGCTGGCGATGCTGCTGGACGAGCCGGCGAAGGCGACGATCGATGCGGTGATCGTGCCCATGGGCGCGGCCGCGGAAGCGCGGGCGCTCGGTCTGCTTGCCGATCTGCGCCGCGGCGGTGTGGCGGTGGACATGGCGTACAAGGGCAAGATGAAGCAGCGGCTCGCCAAGGCGGATGCCCTCGGCGCGCGCTATGCCCTGATCCTGGGCGACGACGAACTGGCGGCGGGCGTCGTGGCGGTGAAGGATCTGGCGACGGGGGACCAGCGGAAGGTCGCCTTTGCGGACGTGGCCGAGGCGCTGCGATGACCCCCGTCGTCATCCCCGCGCAGGCGGGGATCCATAACCGCTGCCGTCTGGCAGGAGCCGCAGCGTCTGCGCGTCTGGATTCCCGCCTGCGCGGGAATGACGGAGTGGGAGCGGCACGCGCATGACCACCATCTCCCCCGAACGGATCGCGCAGATCGAGGCGCGGCGGGACGAATTGCAGGCGCAGATGGCGACGGGCGACCTGCCCTCTGACCGCTTCGTCGCGGTGTCGAAGGAATATGCCGAGCTGGAACCCGTCGCGCAGGCGGCCAGCGAGGTGCGGCGCTTACGGCAGGAGGCGGACAGCCTCGCCTATATGGCGGAGGATACCGGCGACGAGGAATTGCGCAGCCTGGCCGCGGAGGAGCTGCGCGACAACGCCCGCGCGCTGGAGGCGGCGGACCGGCGGCTGGCGCTCGCATTGCTGCCGCGCGATGCGGCGGACGAACGCGCGGCGATGCTCGAAATCCGCGCCGGCACCGGCGGCGACGAGGCGGCGCTGTTCGCCGGCGACCTGTTGCGCATGTACCAGCGCTACGCCGAAACGCAGGGCTGGCGGGTCGAGGTGATCTCCAGCTCGTCGTCCGATGCGGGCGGGTTCAAGGAAGTCGTTGCCAGCGTCACCGGCACGGGCGTGTTCGCGAAACTGAAGTTCGAGGCGGGCGTCCACCGCGTGCAGCGCGTGCCCGTCACCGAGGCGGGCGGCCGCATCCACACCTCCGCCGCCACCGTCGCGGTGCTGCCCGAGGCCGAAGAGGTCGACGTGCGCATCGACGACAAGGACCTGCGCATCGACGTGTATCGCTCGTCGGGTCCCGGCGGCCAGTCGGTCAACACCACCGACAGCGCGGTGCGCATCACGCACTTGCCGACCGGCCTGGTCGTGATCCAGCAGGATGAAAAGTCGCAGCACAAGAACAAGGCCAAGGCGCTGAAGGTGCTGCGCACGCGCCTGTACGAAGCCGAACGCGAGCGGCTGGCGAGCGAACGATCGGGCACGCGACGCGCGATGGTGGGATCGGGCGACCGATCCGAGCGCATCCGGACGTACAATTTCCCGCAGGGTCGCGTGACGGATCATCGCATCAACCTGACGCTGCATCGCCTGCCCGAAATCCTGCAGGGCGAGATGGACGAACTGATCGGCGCGCTGATCGCCGAGGACGAGGCGGAGCGGCTGGCGTCGCTGGATGGGTGAGGGCGCGGGTGAGGGGGCGGCTTTCCTCCCCACACCGTCATCCCCGCGCAGGCGGGGATCCATGGACGGCGGTATGGCCAGCGTGAGGGTGCAACACATGCGTCGCGTGTCCATGGTTCCCGGCGTTCGCCGGGATGACGAAGCGGGTGGATGGTGACTCCCCTCCGCGCTGCGCTCGCCGACGCCACCGCGCGCTTCGGCTTTTCCCCCACCGCGCGGCTCGATGCGGAATTGCTTATGGCGCACGCGCTGGGGATCGATCGCAACGCGCTGCTGCTCGACATGGAGCGGCCCGTCCCCCCCACCTTCGCAGGCCTGGTCGAACGGCGCGCGGCGCACGAGCCGGTGGCCTATATTACCGGCACGCGCGGCTTCTGGACGATCGACCTAACCGTCGGTCCCGGCGCATTGGTGCCGCGACCTGATAGCGAGACGCTGCTGATCGCCGCGCTCGCGCATTTCGGCAACCGCGCGCCCGCAACCGTGCTCGATCTCGGCACCGGACCGGGGACGCTGTTGCTCGCCGCGCTCGACGAATGGCCGGCGCGCGGGATCGGTGTCGATCGCTCCGCGCAGGCGCTGGCCTATGCCACATCCAACGCCGTCACATTGGGGATGGCGCACCGCACCGCCTTCGTCCGCGGCGACTGGGCGGCGGCGATCGATGCGCGCTTCGATCTCGTCCTCGCCAACCCGCCCTATATCGGCACCGACGAGCCGCTGCCCGACGAAGTGCGCCGCCATGAACCGGGCTCCGCCTTGTTTGCGGGCGCCGATGGCCTCGACGATTACCGCCTGCTCGCGGGGCAGCTCGCGCGGTTGATCGCGCCCGGCGGCTGTGCGGCGGTGGAGATCGGTCATACCCAGGCCCCAGCGGTCGCCGCGCTGTTCGCTGCGGCCGGCCTCGACAGCGTCGTCCATCGCGATCTGGGGCAGCGCGACCGCTGCCTTCTCGTCACGCCCCGCGCCGCCGGTTGAAAGATGGCTCGACCATCCACATATTTCGCTTGTAGGAACGCCCTCGCGCCAGCTATTGGTCGGGCCGGGGCAAGCACCATCGACGATCACAAGGGGTCGTAGGACGGTCACCCGCATCCTTTCGTCATCAGGTCGCCGCATGGGCGGGGGCCGTGACAGGCTCCAGCGTCGCCCCGAAGGGCACGCCGCGGACGCAAAGGATGGCACCGTTTGACCGTGCGTCAGGCCCGAAGGGCCGGATTGGTTTTGAGGACCATTACTCAGATCATGGGACATCAGCTTGATTAACAATCGGCAGAACGGCCGCCGTCGCGGCCGTGGTGGCAACAACGGCGGCGGCAACAACGGGCCGCGGCAGGGTGGCCAGGGGCGTCCCGACAACGGCAACCGCATCGACAGCCGCGCGCGCGGCAACGCGAACCAGCTGTTCGAGAAGTACAAGAACCTCGCCATGGAGGCGCAGCGCCAGGGCGACCGCGTCAACACCGAATATTACCTGCAGTTCGCCGACCATTATTTCCGCGTGCTTGCCGATCAGCGCGGCCGCTTCGAGGATAATCAGCCGCGCCGCCAGCAGCCGTTCGACCTGAACGACGACGAGGATTACGGCGACGAAGGCGAGCCGATCCGGGCCGGCGAGCAGGACGGCGAGGGGCAGGCGCGCGACGGGCAGGGCCGCGAGGACCGCCCGCAGCGCCAGAGCCGCGACCGTCAGGATCGCCAGGATCGCGACCGCCAGGACGGCGACCAGCGCCAGGGCCGGACGTGGGACGATCGCGGCAATCGCGAAGAGCGCGGCAATCGCGACGATCGCCCCCAGCGCGACGATCGCCCGCAGCGTGAAGACCGTCCCCAGCGCGAGGACCGCGTCCGCCGGCCCCGCTTCGAGGCGGAGCAGGCGCCGGTCGAGGTTGCCGGCCAGCATCGCGCCGATCCGATCGCAGAGGGCGAATCGCTCACCGAGCGCGCCGAAACCGTGATCGCCGCCGACGCCCCCGCGCCCAAGCGCCGCGGTCGCCCGCGTCGGGATGCGCAGGTCGAAGCGCCCGCGGCCGAGGATCAGGGCAATGGCGTCGACGCCGATCGCCTGCCGCCTTCGCTCAACATCGCTGCGGCGAACGATTCCGACGAAGAGGCGCCCAAGCCGCGCCGCCGTCGCACACCGCGCACGCCCGCGGTGGAAGTGCCCGCCGCCGAATAAGCGCGCGCTATCCGAATATCAGAAGGGGCCGGTTCCGACGAGGAGCCGGCCCTTTTTGCTTTGGTGGTCGCGGCACTCACCGAGACACGCCACTCCTGCAACGACTGGCGTTCGCCGCGGCACATACGGGTGGAGTGCCGCATGACTTCGCCCACGCCGACGCGGGAATCGCTTCTGCGTTGAGGCGCGGGGGACGCGTGCCTTCGCGCCCGCCGTCTAACGATCGTGCCGCGGTCCCGGCGCGGGCGGATCGTGCCGCTCGACGTGTTCGTCATGCCCGGTGCCCGAACTCAGGAACACCAGACCCATCAGCGCGCCGGCGAGCGCGATCGATCCGCCGACCCCGCCAATTACCGCCGCCATAGTGATCAGCCGCAAAGGCCCATGTACGCAGGCGAGGCCGACGATCGCGCCTGCGCTGCACGCCGCGGCAACGGCGATCATCCACGCCATGATGCTGCGAAACCGCGCCCAGGCGTGCGCCGCGAGCGCGGGATCGTCCAGTCCGGCGGGGCGCTGATCCATGGCTTTGCCAATGACGCGCAAACATGATCTGCTCAACCCCGATCCGGCCCGAAGAGTCGGACGGGGCCGAGTCGGATGTGACGGAGGAGGATGAACATGACAATCGCGGCAATCCTGCGCACCAAGGGCGACGATGTGATCGCGCTGACCCCGCAGACGCGTGTCGGCGAGGCGGTGGCGGTGCTGGCGGAGAAGCGAATCGGCGCGGTGCCGGTCTGCGACGATGGCGTGCCGGTGGGCATCTTCTCCGAACGCGACGTCGTTCATTGCCTGGCGCAGGCCGGCGCGGGCGCGCTCGACCGGCCGCTGTCCGAGGTGATGACGCAGCCCGTGCAGAGCGTCGGCGCGCAGGAAAACGTCATTGGCGCACTGTCGCTGATGACGCGGCGGCGCATCCGTCATCTGCCGGTGGTCGAGGACGGGCGAATGGTCGGCTTCGTCTCGATCGGCGATCTGGTCAAATACCGCATCGACCGGATCGAGGCGGATGCCGCGGCGATGCGCGACTATATCCAGCAGGGATAGGACGGGTCAGCGCTGCCCCGTCAGGCCGGCAGCGGCCGCTTGCGCAGGATCGCGATCAGCTCGCGCACCGTGCCGCGCGCGAACAGCGCGAGCCAGCCGCCATAGGTCGCGGCCCCCACGCCGACGAGGATCGCCAGCTGCACCGGCGGCGCCAGCGGCGGCAGCAGCGCTTCCACCAGTCGGACGACGCCCGCCATCATGGCGGCGGCGACTACCGCTGGCGCGACCGCCCGGATCAGCGCCAGCGGTGCGACGCCGATCACCGGCAGCGACCGCCAGCTGCTCACCGCCAGATACACCGGGTAGGCCACCACCCAGCTCCATGCGAGCCCGACCGGCCCCCAATGCACCCCGATCAGGAAGGTCATGGCGAGCACCAGCGCGCCGAACGCGCCGTTGCGCGCGCCGATTCCGGGCCGCCCGCGCGCATCGCAGGCGGGGGAATAGAGGACCTGGATCGTCATGAACGGCATGGCCAGCGCGATGATCTGCACGACCGGCGCCACCTCCACCCATTTGGCGTCGAGCACCGTCAGCACCAACGGATAGGCGGTGACGGCAAGGCCGGCGTAGAAGGGCATCGCCGCAAGCATGATGATCCGCACCGATCGCACGAAGGCGCGCGACACCGCGGCGTCATCATGCTGAATGCGCGCATAGGCGCTGAACGCCACCTCGTTGAGCGGCGGCACGAACTTCGACACGAAGATCTGCGCCAGGAACAGCGCGGTGGTGTAGATTCCGAGCTGGTGGGCGCTGAACCAGCGTCCGCCGATGAACACGTCGGCTTGACTCTGCAGGAACCAGAAGAACTGCCCCGCCGCCATCACCCCGCCATAGCGGGCGAGATGGCCGGCGC
>NZ_KB900605.1:0-700000 GCF_000379045.1 Sphingomonas melonis DAPP-PG 224 | reverse complement strand
TAGCAAAAACACAGGGCTCTGCTAAGTCGGCTTCAAGACGACGTATAGGGCCTGACGCCTGCCCGGTGCCTGAAGGTTAAGTGGAGGGGTGCAAGCTCTGAAATGAAGCCCAGGTAAACGGCGGCCGTAACTATAACGGTCCTAAGGTAGCGAAATTCCTTGTCGGGTAAGTTCCGACCTGCACGAATGGCGTAACGACTTCCCCACTGTCTCCAGGACATGCTCAGCGAAATTGAATTCTCCGTGAAGATGCGGAGTACCCGCGGTTAGACGGAAAGACCCCGTGCACCTTTACTGCAGCTTCAGAGTGGCATTAGGAAAGAACTGTGTAGCATAGGTGGGAGGCTTTGAAGCATTGGCGCCAGCCGGTGTGGAGCCATAGGTGAAATACCACCCTGTTGTTTTCTGATGTCTAACCTCGCACCGTTAGCCGGTGCAGGGACCCTCTGTGGCGGGTAGTTTGACTGGGGCGGTCGCCTCCTAAAGAGTAACGGAGGCGCGCGATGGTGGGCTCAGGCCGGTTGGAAACCGGCTGTTAGAGTGCAATGGCATAAGCCCGCCTGACTGCGAGACTGACAAGTCGAGCAGAGACGAAAGTCGGTCATAGTGATCCGGTGGTCCCTCGTGGAAGGGCCATCGCTCAACGGATAAAAGGTACGCCGGGGATAACAGGCTGATAACCCCCAAGAGCTCATATCGACGGGGTTGTTTGGCACCTCGATGTCGGCTCATCACATCCTGGGGCTGGAGCAGGTCCCAAGGGTTTGGCTGTTCGCCAATTAAAGTGGTACGTGAGCTGGGTTCAGAACGTCGCGAGACAGTTTGGTCCCTATCTGCCGTGGGCGTCGAAATTTGAGAGGAGTTGACCCTAGTACGAGAGGACCGGGTTGAACGTACCTCTGGTGTACCTGTCGTCGTGCCAACGGCGCAGCAGGGTAGCTATGTACGGACGGGATAACCGCTGAAAGCATCTAAGCGGGAAGCCTCCCTCGAGATAAGATTTCATAGGACGGTCGGAGACCACGACCTTGATAGATCGGATGTGGAAGTGCGGTAACGCATGGAGCTAACCGATACTAATTGTCCTATTCGCGCTTGAGAGGACACACCATCAATGACAACCCTGGGTTGTCGACGATAGGCGTGGATGTCAGCGTCGAACGCCAGATACATATTCCAGTAACAGTGCACGCATCGATTTGAACCATAGCTAAGCCGCACGGCCAGCACGCATGAAGCGTGCCGACCGAGCGGCTCAGCTCTCCCGCACACGCTTCATTGCCTGGTGGCTATAGCGTCGGTGTCCCACCCGATCCCATCCCGAACTCGGCCGTGAAACCCGACTGCGCCAATGGTACTACTGCCTAAGCAGTGGAAGAGTAGGTCGTCGCCAGGCATTGAAGCCTGTGCGGGAAACAAGAACCCATTCATGATTTCGTCCCAACGGGACACGCAACCCTCGCCACAAGCGGGGGTTCTCGCGTCTCCAACGGACATTCCATCAAAGTCCACTTTGATGGTCCTTGGCGCGGGGTGGAGCAGCCCGGTAGCTCGTCAGGCTCATAACCTGAAGGTCACAGGTTCAAATCCTGTCCCCGCAACCAATCCTCACAAAAGCCCCTGACCACCCGGTCCGGGGCTTTCGTGCGTTTGGGCCCACACCCATCCCCAGCGCAACCGCACAACAGAACCGCTCGAACTTGCGCGGCAATGTCCGCGGAGCGGGCCTGCGGCCTTGCTGACGTTGCATATCCGCTCACGTCGCCTCAAGACGCTACGCCACCGAATGACGGCCAGCACCATCGCCGAACGTCACGGCCGACACCCAACGGCCGGTTGAAAACTAAAAGATCTGCTGATTTCGACTGCATATGGCTGGGCTGCGACGGCCTCGTCCAAGCATCTCAGCCCATTGGTCGCCACCAAGCCGTGCGCCCAGCAATTGGCGCAAATCGGGTGGAGCGAGGTGTCGGCCCTCATTCGCGCCATCCAGGGCTACGAGGGCGAAAAAGGCCCATCACCCGCTCCGTTTTGATCGTTGCGTGCGCTGACCCGGACCAACGCGCCGAGGCCGCCGCTGACGGGGGCAGGAGATCGATAGCGCAGAGTCGCTATGGCGCGGGCATGCTGTCCAGATCAGAACGAAGCTGGAGCGTTTCGTGCCGGTGTTCCCTCCAAGCACCCTAGGGTTGCAGAGGGGGCTATTGATAGGCGACGATAACCCCGCCGATCGAACCGGGCGATGGAACGCTGCCACAAGCATCGGCGCTGTAGCATGCGCTGAGAGGCGGTGCGGCGTCGACACATACGCATGCACGATCGAAGCTCCCTGCGCGCTGGCGGCCGCCTTAGATGCCGTTAAAGGCGGCATGTCCTTGTGCCGAAGGCCTATCCCCGAAGCCTAGCGTAACATCCCCGCAACACCGTCAAACAGGTCCTGACCGGCGGCCCCCGGCGCCGCCATCATCTGGCTTCGCCATCGGCGCATCGCTCCCTCGCCAGGCGAAGTACGTGGTTGCGTGGGTTTGATGGCTGAAAGGTCAGGCCCGCGCGCATCGCGACGGACAGGTCCTGCTGGGACTGGCGGGCTGTCCTCCGAACCTGAGCGCCTCGTGGGCAACGGATCGCCGTGGTTTGGGGAAAGACGACCTCGGACCGTCCGCAGCCGATCGACTGCGGATCGCCGTCGGGTGACATCCGAGTCGGCGTGATAATGCTGTTGCGCCTCCGGCAACCCGATACGCGGGCCATCGCCGGATGGCCTCAGAGGATTATAATGAAAGCGACACCGCCTGCCAATGTTCGACATCGGGTCAGCGCAACATGTGAAAACAAGCAAGAGCAGCCCAGCGGCATGCTCCTCGTCACATCTCGCTCTCAACTGCATATCGCAGGAGAAAATGGTGCCCAGAAGAGGACTCGAACCTCCACGACCTTGCGATCGCCAGCACCTGAAGCTGGTGCGTCTACCAATTCCGCCATCTGGGCACGGGGTAGGTGGCGGCCTTTAGGGGGCGGCCATGTGCCTTGTCAACACGCCTTTTGGGGGGCAAGGGGGCGATTGTCAGGACAGCGACGAAAAAAAGGCCCGAGGCGCATGCAGGACAAGCTGGTTACGATCTTCGGCGGCGGCGGTTTCGTCGGTCGCTATGTGGTGCAGGCGCTGTTGCGCGGCGGCGCCCGGGTGCGCATCGCCGAGCGGGATCCGCGTCATGCCTGGTTCCTGCGCCCCCTGGGTGGCCTTGGCCAGACGCAGTTCGTTGCGGCGGACGTGACCAAGCCGGACACGGTCGTGCGCGCCGTCGCGGGCGCGGACGCGGTCATCAACATGGTCGGCATCCTGTCCGGCAATTTCGAAGCGCTGCACGTCGGTGGCGCGCGCAACGTCGCCGAGGCGGCGACTGCGGCGGGCGTCGAGACCCTGGTCCATATGTCCGCGATCGGCGCCGACCCCGACGCGCCATCGGGCTATGGCAGCAGCAAGGGGCGCGGCGAGGCGGCGGTGCGCGCGGCCTTCCCGGGTGCGGCGATCATCCGCCCCTCGATCGTCTTCGGGCGCGAAGACCAGTTCATCAACCGCTTCGCCGGCATGGTCGCCAAGGCGCCGGTGGTGCCGGTGCTGCGTGCGCCGGTGAAGTTCCAGCCGGTCTTCGCCGCCGACGTCGGCGATGCGATGGCGAACGCGACCGGCGCGGCCTATGCGGGCCGCACGTTCGAGCTCGGCGGGCCGGACGTGATGACGATGGGCGAGATCATCCGCTGGATCGCCGCGACACTCGGCCGCAACCCCTCGATCGTCGAACTGCCCGACGCCGCGGGCGCCTTGCTCGCCGCGCTGCCGCTGGCGCCGATCACCAAGGATCAGTGGCTCATGCTCCAGCACGACAACGTCGTCGCAGCGGGGGCGGAGGGGCTGTCCGCGCTGGGCGTCGACCCGACGCCGCTGCAGGCGGTCGCGCCCGACTGGCTCGTCCGCTTCCGGCGCACCGGTCGCTTCGGTCGCCGCGCAGCCACCCTCGCCGCATAACGCGGACGGCCCGACCGCATCCCCGTTCGCCCCGAGCCGGTCGCCACCCCGCCCCACAGGCGCGCGGGTGGCATCGACCGGACCGGGTGAGCGGACATCCCATTACCGCCCCCCGCCTTAAGGACCGTGCATGGACCTCCTCACCGTCATCCTCCTCGGCATCGTCGAGGGGGTCACCGAATTCCTGCCCGTCTCCTCCACCGGGCATTTGATCCTCGCCGGCACGCTGCTCGGCGTTCAGGACAAGGCGACCGCGACCTTTGACATCGTCATCCAGCTCGGCGCGATCCTGGCGGTCGTCGTCCTCTACTGGCGGCGGTTCTGGGATGTCGCGGTCGGCCTGTTCGCGAAGAAGCCCGGCGCCTTCGCCTTCGTGCGCAACATCGTGCTCGGCTTCCTGCCGGCGATGGTCATCGGCCTCGTTGTCTACAAGGCGGTGAAGGCGCTGCTGGAAAGCCCGACGGTCGTCGCGGTCGCGCTGATCGTCGGCGGCATCGCGATCCTCGTCATCGAACGGCTGGTGAAGCAGGCGCGGATCGAATCGGTCGAGGCGATGCCCTGGTCGACCGCACTGGGCGTCGGCGTCGTCCAGTGTCTGGCGATGATCCCGGGCGTCAGCCGCTCGGGCGCGACGATCATGGGCGCGCTGAGCATGGGGGTCGATCGGCGCGCGGCGGCGGAATTTTCCTTCTTCCTCGCCATTCCGACGATGCTCGCCGCCTCCGCCTACGATCTGCTGAAGTCGGGCGCGACGTTGGGGCAGGGCGAGTGGCTGAGCATCGCGATCGGCTTCGTCGTGTCGTTCGTCGTCGCGATCGTGGTGATCCGCTGGTTCGTCGGCATCGTCAGCCGGCACGGCTTCGCCCCCTTCGCCTGGTATCGCATCATCGTCGGCGCGGTGGCGCTCGTCGCGCTCCAGTTACGTTAGGAGTTAAGGCGGACCTAATTTGGCGCGCTACGACCTTGATGAGAGTCAATCGCAAAGATAATTGCCGATATTAGGTCAGCAAATAAGCCATATCGGTCATTTTGCGCATGACATGGACCTCTTCGCTTCCTATTGCGGTCGTGAGGAGGCCTTATGGCGCACGATTCCATGCTGAAGTTCGTAGGCAGGCCGCAGGCCTATCCCGCCAAGCGCGACGCTGCCGCGCGGGCGGAGGATTTCGCCGAAATCGCCGCACGCTACGCGCCTCCGGCGGCGGAGGATCAGGCCGGGCGCTGCTCGCAATGCGGCGTGCCCTATTGCTCGGTCCATTGCCCGCTGCACAACCATATCCCTGACTGGCTGCGCCTGACCGCCGAGGGGCGGCTGCGCGAAGCCTATGAGCTCAGCAACTCCACCTCGACCATGCCCGAGATCTGCGGCCGCATCTGCCCGCAGGATCGGCTGTGCGAGGGCAATTGCGTCGTCGAATTCACCGGCCATGGCGCGGTGACGATCGGATCGGTCGAGAAGTTCATCACCGATACTGCGTGGGAAGAAGGCTGGGTCGAGCCGCTGGTGCCGGGGCCCGCGCGCGGCCAGTCGGTCGCAGTGATTGGCGCGGGGCCGGCGGGCCTGACGGCGGCGGAATCTCTGCGCGGCCATGGTTATGAGGTCCACGTCTACGACCGGCACGACCGCGCCGGCGGGCTGCTGACCTATGGCATCCCCGGCTTCAAGCTGGAAAAGCCCGTCGTCATGCGCCGCGTTGAGCGGCTGAAGGCAGGCGGCATCGTCTTCCACGAAGGCTTCCGCGTCGGCGAGGATGCGAGCCTGGACGCATTGCGCCAGCGTCACGACGCGGTGCTGATCGCGACCGGCGTCTACAAGGCCCGCGCGCTCGATGTCGCAGGCGGCGACGACAGCCGCGTCGTCGCGGCGCTCGACTATCTGATCGCGTCGAATCGCAAGGGCTTCGGCGATGCGGTGCCGGCGTTCGATGGCGGCGCGCTGAACGCCGAGGGCAAGCATGTCGTCGTGATCGGCGGCGGCGACACCGCGATGGACTGCGTGCGCACCGCGATCCGCCAGGGCGCGGCTAGCGTGAAGTGCCTCTATCGCCGCGATCGCACCAACATGCCTGGCAGCCAGCGCGAGGTCGCCAATGCCGAGGAGGAGGGCGCCGAATTCGTCTGGCTGTCTGCCCCCGCCGCCTTCGACGCCGACGGCACGGTCCGTGCGCGGAAAATGCGCCTGGGCGCCGCCGACGCCAGCGGCCGCCGCGCGCCCGAACCCGATCCCAGCGGAGACTTCACGCTGCAGGCCAATCTGGTCGTGAAGGCGTTGGGCTTCGATGCCGAAGACCTGCCGACGCTGTTCGGCGCGCCCGAACTGGGCGTCAGCCGTTGGGGCACGGTGCTGGTCGACGGCAAGTCGCTGATGACCAGCCTCGACGGCGTGTTCGCCGCCGGCGACATCGTCCGCGGTGCGAGCCTGGTCGTCTGGGCCATCCGCGACGGCCGCGACGTCGCCGCGACGATGCACAAGTGGCTGAAGGCCAAGGCGAAGGCCGGGAGGGTCGCGGCGTGAAGACCATGAGGATCGCGGCGGCGCTGTGCGCCCTGATGCCGGGCGTGGCACTGGCACAGACCGCGCCATCGGCGCCGGTCGTCGCCACCGAAACGGCCCCGCCTTCGCAAGAGGCGCTTGTCGAGGCGCGCAAGGTTGCCGCGCGATTGTTGCCACCGGGCGTCTACAAAACCGTCATGTCGGGGTCGATGCAGGCGATCACGGGCAGCATGGGCGACGCGCTGAAAGCGATGCCGCTCCGCCAGATCGCGGAACTGGGTGGCCTGACACCGGCAGAGGCCAAGGCGCTCGACAAGGTCAACATCGAAGAGGTGATGGCGATCTACGATCCGTATTGGCAGCGGCGTCAGCAATTGACGATGCAGGCCATGTTCGGCGCGATGGGCGATTTCTTCACGACGATGGAGCCGACGCTGCGGGAGGCGATGGCACACGCCTACGCCGATCACTTCACCGTTGCCGAACTGACCGACCTCGACCGGTACTTCTCGACCCCGACCGGCGCCAAATACGCCGCCCGCGCGACGACGATCATGACCGATCCAGCGGTGATGGCGTCGATGAAGGATCTCATGCCCAAGATGATGCAGCAGATGCCGCATTTCATCGAAGCGGCGCAGAAAGCCACCGCCGGCCTGCCGCCGGTTCGTAAACTCGACACCATGACCCCCGCCGAACGCGCCAAGCTTGCCAAGGCGCTGGGTGTCGATCCGAGCAAACTCCACGATCCCAAGGTGACGTCATGATGACCGACGCCATGAAGACCGACCCCATGAAGATCGATCAGCGCGCCTATCTCGCCGAGCACGGCATGTATCGTCCCGATACCGAAGGCGACGCCTGCGGCGTCGGCCTCGTCGCCGCGACCGATGGCCGCGCCTCGCGGCGCGTCGTGCAGTCGGCGGTCGATGCGCTGAAGGCGGTGTGGCATCGCGGCGCGGTGGACGCCGACGGCAAGACCGGCGACGGCGCGGGCATCCACATCGACCTGCCGCACCGCTTCTTCGACGATGCCGTCGTCGCCAGCGGCCACAAGGTGCTGCCCAACCGGCTGGCAGTCGGCATGATCTTCCTGCCGCGCACCGACCTTGGCGCGCAGGAGACGTGCCGCACGATCGTCGAGAGCGCGATCATCGAGGCCGGCTACACGATCTACGGCTGGCGCCAGGTGCCCGTCGACGTGTCGGTCATCGGCATGAAGGCGCAGGCGACGCGGCCCGAGATCGAGCAGATCATGATCGCCGGTCCGATGCCGGACGACGTCGATGCCGCCGAATTCGAAAAGAACCTGTATCTGGTCCGTCGCCGGATCGAAAAGCGCGTCATCGCCGCGCAGATCCAGGGCTTCTACATCTGTTCGCTGTCGTGCCGCTCGATCGTCTACAAGGGCCTGTTCCTCGCCGAGAGCCTGTCGGTCTTCTACCCCGATTTGCAGGACCAGCGGTTCGAATCGCGCGTCGCGATCTTCCACCAGCGCTATTCCACCAACACCTTCCCGCAATGGTGGCTGGCGCAGCCGTTCCGCTGCCTGGCGCATAACGGCGAGATCAACACGGTTCGCGGCAACAAGAACTGGATGCTCAGCCACGAAATCCGCATGGCGAGCCTGGCGTTCGGCGAGCATTCGGAAGACATCAAGCCGGTGATCCCGGCGGGCGCCAGCGACACCGCGGCGCTCGACGCGGTGTTCGAGACGATCTGCCGCTCCGGCCGCGACGCCCCGACCGCGAAGATCATGCTGGTGCCCGAAGCGTGGCAGAAGGACACCGACGTCCCCGCCGATCACGCCGCCATGTATCAGTATCTCGCGTCCGTCATGGAGCCGTGGGACGGCCCCGCTGCGCTGGCGATGACCGACGGCCGCTGGGCGGTGGCGGGCGTCGACCGCAACGCGCTGCGCCCGCTGCGGTATACGCGCACGTCGGACGGTCTGCTGATCGTCGGATCGGAAACCGGCATGGTCGTCGTCCCCGAATCGACGATCGTCGCCAAGGGCCGGCTGGGGCCGGGCCAGATGATCGCGGTCGACCTCGACGAAGGCCGGGTGATGAACGATCGCGAGGTCAAGGACCGCATCGCCGGCGAGCATGACTATGCCGCGATGATCGGCGAATTCCACACGCTCGACGATCTGCCCGACGTGCCCGACGCGCTGGTCCGCTACGATCGCGCGGGCCTCACGCGCCGCCAGGTCGCCGCCGGCCAGACGCTGGAGGATATGGAGCTGATCCTCGCGCCGATGGTCGAGACGGGCAAGGAAGCCGTCGGCTCGATGGGCGACGACACGCCGCTCGCCGTCATCAGCGACAAGCCGCGCCTGATCAGCCAGTTCTTCCGCCAGAACTTCAGCCAGGTGACGAACCCGCCGATCGATTCCTTGCGCGAACGCTATGTCATGTCGCTCAAGACGCGCTTCGGCAATCTCGCCAACATCCTCGATACCGAGGATCAGCGCGACCGCGTGCTCGTGCTCGATTCGCCGGTGCTGACCGGCCAGCATTGGGCGCGGCTGCGCGCGCATTTTGCACGCACTGCGACCGAAATCGACTGCACCTTCGACGCCGATGGCGGCCCCGAAAAGCTGCGCGCCGCGATCCAGCGCATCCGCAACGAAGCCGAACAGGCGGTGCGCCAGGGCAAGAGCGAGCTGTTCCTGACCGACGAGCACGTCTCCGAAGACCGGATCGCGATCGCCGGCGTGCTCGCGGCGGCGGCGGTGCACACGCATCTCGTTCGCCGGGGGCTGCGCTCCTACGCCTCGATCAACGTCCGCTCAGCCGAATGCCTCGACACGCATTATTATGCCGTGCTGATCGGCGTCGGCGCGACGACGGTGAACGCCTATCTCGCCGAAGCCGCGATCGTCGACCGCCACACCCGCGGCCTGTTCGGCGACCTGTCCTTGGACGAATGCCTCAAGCGCCACCGCACCGCGATCGAGGAGGGCCTGCTCAAGATCATGAGCAAGATGGGGATCGCGGTGATCTCCTCGTACCGCGGCGGCTATAATTTCGAAGCGGTCGGCCTCAGCCGCAGCCTGGTCAACGACCTGTTCCCCGGCATGCCGGCGAAGATTTCGGGCGAGGGTTATAACTCGCTGCACTACAGCGCGATCGTCCGCCACGAACAGGCGTGGGACGAAGGCGTCGCGAAGCTGCCGATCGGCGGCTTCTACCGTCAGCGTCACACCGGGGAGACGCACGCCTATTCGGCGCAGCTGATGCACCTGTTGCAGACCGCGGTGTCGACAGACAGCTACACGCAGTACCTGCAATTCAGCCGCGGCGTCGCCGATCTGCCGCCGGTCTATCTGCGTGACCTGCTCCAGTTCAACTTCCCCGCCGAAGGCGTGCCGGTCGATCAGGTCGAGGCGATCACGGAAATCCGCAAGCGCTTCGTCACCCCCGGCATGTCGCTGGGCGCGCTGTCGCCGGAGGCACACGAGACGCTGGCGATCGCCATGAACCGCATCGGCGCCAAGGCGGTGTCGGGCGAGGGCGGCGAGGACGTCAAGCGCTTCAGCCCGTACGAAAACGGCGACAATGCCAATTCGACGATCAAGCAGATCGCGTCGGGCCGCTTCGGCGTGACGGCGGAATATCTCAACGCCTGCGAAGAGATCGAGATCAAGGTCGCGCAAGGGGCGAAGCCCGGTGAGGGCGGGCAGCTGCCCGGCTTCAAGGTGACGGAGTTCATCGCCAAGCTGCGCCATGCGACGCCGGGCGTGACGCTGATCAGCCCGCCGCCGCACCACGACATCTATTCGATCGAAGACCTCGCGCAGCTGATCTACGACCTCAAGCAGATCAACCCGCGCGCGCGCGTCTGCGTGAAGCTGGTGAGTTCCTCGGGCATCGGCACCGTCGCGGCGGGCGTCGCCAAGGCACATGCCGACGTTATCCTCGTCGCCGGCCATGTCGGCGGCACGGGTGCGAGCCCGCAGACCAGCGTCAAATACGCCGGCACGCCATGGGAAATGGGCCTTTCCGAGGTCAACCAGGTCCTCACCCTCAACGGCCTGCGCGGCCGGGTGCGCCTGCGCACCGATGGCGGCCTCAAGACCGGTCGCGACATTGTCATCGCCGCGATCCTCGGCGCGGAAGAGTTCGGCATCGGAACGCTGTCGCTGGTCGCGATGGGCTGCATCATGGTGCGCCAGTGCCATTCGAACACCTGCCCGGTCGGCGTCTGTACGCAGGACGAAGCGCTGCGCAGCAAGTTCGTCGGTACGCCCGAAAAGGTCATCAACCTGATGACCTTCATCGCCGAAGAGGTGCGCGACATCCTCGCCCGCCTGGGCGTGCGCAGCCTCGACGAGGTGATCGGCCGCACCGAATTGCTCCGCCAGGTCAGCCGCGGCGCCGAGCATCTCGACGACCTCGATTTGAACCCGATCCTCGCCAAGGTCGATGCGAGCGACGCCGAGCGCCGCTTCAGCCTGTCGACCTTCCGCAACGATGTGCCCGACAGCCTCGATGCGCAGATCATCAAGGATGCCGCCGCCGTGTTCAGCCGCGGCGAGAAGATGCAGCTGACCTATTCGGTGCGCAACACGCATCGCGCGGTCGGCACGCGCCTGTCGAGCGAGATCACGCGCCGCTTCGGGATGAGCAAGCTCGCCGACGGCCACGTCACGATCCGGCTGCGCGGCTCCGCCGGCCAGTCGCTCGGCGCCTTCATGTGTAAGGGCATCACGCTGGAGGTGTTCGGCGACGCCAACGATTATGTCGGCAAGGGCCTGTCGGGCGGCACGATCATCCTGCGGCCGGCGGTGTCGTCACCGCTCGCCAGTCAGGACAATACGATCGCCGGCAATACCTGCCTCTATGGCGCGACGAGCGGCACGCTGCTTGCGGCGGGGCAGGCGGGCGAGCGCTTCGCGGTGCGCAATTCGGGCGCGACCGTGGTGGTCGAGGGCTGCGGCGCCAATGGCTGCGAATATATGACCGGCGGCGTCGCGGTGCTGCTGGGCACGGTCGGCCAGAATTTCGGCGCCGGCATGACCGGCGGCATGGCTTTCGTCTACGATCCGCACGCGACCTTCGAACGCCGCGCCAACCCCGACAGCATCGTCTGGCAGCGCCTCGCCTCGGCGCATTGGGAAGGCGTGCTCAAGGACTTGGTCGAACGCCACGCCAAGGCCACCGACAGCAAATGGTCGAAGAGCCTGCTCGCCGACTGGGACCGGATCGCCGGCGATTTCTGGCAGGTGATCCCGAAGGAAATGCTCTCCCGCCAGACGCACCCGCTCGACGACACGATCGAAGCGGTGGCGGCGGAATAGGGATAGACAACAGTTCGTCATCCCGGCGTACGCCGGGATCCATGGAAGGCAGTGCAGTCGCTGAAGCGCGTATCCTCAGCCGCGCACATCCATGGATTCCGGCGTGCGCCGGAATGACGAATAGGCGGGAAGCGTCCTTATTCCACCACCGTCGGCTGGCCCGGCATATCGAGTCCCTGCTCGGCCAAGGCGTTGCGCAGCACGATCCCCAACGCCTCCTCAACGGTGACCTGCCAACGCGCGGCCAATGCGCGTAGCCCAGCTTCGATCTCCGCATGGTCGATGTGGATTACGCCATCGATGATGCGAACCCCTTTATCTGGGGCCATCACTGCTTCCCTCCATCCGCCCATGCTTCTAACACCGCAGGCATGTGGCAGCTCTACCAATTCCCCCTGTGCCCGTTCAGCCGCAAGGTGCGGCTGCTGCTCGGTGAAAAGGGCATCGGCTATCAGCTGGTGCGCGAATCGCCGTGGGAGCGGCGCGACGAGTTCATGGACATGAACCCCGCGGGCGAAACGCCGGTGATGGTCGACGCCAGCCGCCCGGGCGCGCCGCTGATCGATTCGATGGCGATCTGCGAATATTTCGAGGAAACGGTCGACAAGGCGGCGACGATCAACGGCACCGCCGCCAACCGCGCCGAAATTCGCCGGCTGGTGACGTGGTTCGACACGCATTTCTATCGTGACGTCACCGGGCCGCTGCTCCACGAGCGCGTCGTCAAGCGCCTCGCCCACCGCGCCTCGCCCGATGCCAAGGGCCTACGCGAGGCGATGAAGGCGGCGGTCAGCCATCTCGATTACACCGATTACCTGCTCGATCACCGCAACTGGCTGGGCGGCGCGACGATGAGCCTCGCCGACCTTGCCGCCGCCGCGCAGATCTCGGTGGCGGACTATCTCGGCGGCATCGACTGGAAGGGGCATGATCAGACCGCGCGCTGGTATCGCGGCTTCAAGAGCCGCCCCAGCTTCCGCCCGTTGCTGTCCGAGCGGATGGAATTGATCGGCCCTCCGGCGCATTACGACAATGTCGACTTCTGAGCTCGCCGCCTCCGATCCCCTGACGTTCGACGAGTTCGAGCGCGTCGACATCCGAGTCGGCACGATCGTCGCCGCCGAACCCTTTCCCGAAGCGCGCAAGCCCGCGATCAAGCTGCGCATCGATTTCGGCGAGGGCATCGGCATCAAACGATCGTCGGCGCAGATCACCACGCACTACACGCCCGAAGATTTGGTCGGGCGTCAGGTCGCCGCGGTGGTCAACTTCCCGCCGCGCCAGATCGGGCCGGTCATGTCCGAAGTGCTGACGCTCGGCTTCCCCGATGCGGACGGGAAGGTGGTACTGATCGCCCCCGATCAGCCGGTGCCGAACGGCGGTCGCCTCTTCTAACATCGCGCCCCTTCAAGTCCTCCCCCGCCAGTGGGAGGTGGCATGCCGAAGGCATGACGGAGGGGGAGGTCAGGGTAAGGCTTCGTTGCTGGGAACGAGAATGCCCGCCCCGTCACCGCGTTAGATAGCACCCCGTATCGCGTCGCTCCGGCCAAGCCCTCACGTACCCGCCGTCACCCCAGCGCAGGCCGGGGTCTCCCGGTGAAGGCGTCCGCCAGAAGCCGCTACAGCCCCCCAGCCCGCGCCGCGGCGACGCATACGGGCAGGTCGCGTCGCCCGCCCGTGCCAACACAGGTGCCGCGGATCAGCTCCGCAGCACCGCACCCTGTTTCGCCGCCGCCGCGACGATCTTGTCGGCGATGGCCTTCAGCGCCTCATCGGTGAAACTCTTGTCGGCGGGTTGCAGCACCGCCTCCACCGCGACCGACTTGAACCCCTCGTCGACGCCGGCGCCGGTAAACACGTCGAACACGCGTGCCCCCGTGATCGCCGCCTTGTCCGCCGATCGCACCGCGCGCACCAGCGCGTCGGCGCTGACGCCCTGCGGCACCAGGAAGGCGAAGTCGCGGCGCACCGATTGCAGCGCCGGCGGCGCGAAGGCCGAGCGCATGAAGCCGCCGCTGCGCTTGGCGGGCAGCGCATCGAGATATACTTCCACCGCCGCGACCGTGCCGTCCAGGTCGAACGCCTTGAGCAGGCTGGGGTGCAGCATGCCGAAGCGCGCCAGTACCGTCTTCGGCCCCAGCCGCAGCGTGCCCGACTGGCCGGGGTGCCACGCGCCGCCTGCCTCGCCCATCACCTGCAGATTGTCGACCGGCGCCCCCGCCGCGGCGAGCAGCGCCAGCGCCTCCGCCTTGGCGTCATAGGCGTCGAAGCCCGCCGCCTTGCCTGCACGCCAGCCGCGCTCGCGCGCATGGCCCGCCAGCACGACACCGACGGTCGGATGCTCGCCACCGGCCAGGTAACGGCGGCCGATCTCGAACAGCCGCACGGTCGCGATGCCGCGCTTCAGGTTGCGCGCGCTCGCCGACAGCAGGCCGGGCAGCAGCGACGGCCGCATGACCTTCAGGTCTTCGCTGATCGGGTTGGCGAGGCTCCACGTGCCCCCGCCGAACGGCGCGGCTTGTGCTTCGCTGAGGAAGCTCCACGTCACCGCCTCGTCCAGCCCGCGCGCGGCGGCGGCGCGGCGGACGCGGCGTTCCAGCTTCTGTTCGGGCGTGGCGGTCGGGCGCGCGACGCCGGGCGTGCGCGGCAGCGCGACGGGCGCGACCTTATCGATCCCCTCGATGCGGATCACTTCCTCGACCAGATCGGCAGGGCCGTCGATATCCCGGCGCCACGTCGGCACGGTGACGGTCCAGTCGCCGTCGACCGTGAAGCCGAGCCGTTCGAGGATCGCGCGCTGCCGCTCCGGCGCCACGGCAAGGCCCCCCAACGTCTCGGCGCGTGCCGGATCGTAGCCAATCGTCCGCGGCGCCACCGGCGGTTCGCCCGCCCGCGTCACGGCACTCGCCGTGCCACCGCAATAGTGCTGGACGAGGAAGGTCGCGATGGCCAGGCCGTCGTCGAGGAACGCCGGGTCGACGCCGCGCTCGAACCGCTGGCGCGCATCGCTGGTGAGCGTGAGCGCCTGGCCCGTCCGCGCGATCGCGTCGGGCGCGAAATAGGCGCATTCGATGACGACGTCGGTCGTCTCGGCTGTGACGCTGGAATGCTCGCCGCCCATGATGCCGCCGATGTCGTGAACGCCCGTCTCGTCGGCGATGACGGTCATGCCCTCACGCAACGTATAGGTCTTGCCGTTCAGCGCCTCAATCGTCTCCCCGTCGCGGGCGGATCGCGCGACGAGGCCGCCGGTCAGCTTCGCGCGATCATAGACGTGTAGCGGGCGCCCGAGGTCGACAGTCATGTAATTGGTGATGTCGACCAAGGTCGAGATCGGCTTCTGCCCGATCGCGGTCAGCCGCTGGCGCATCCATTCCGGCGCCTCGCCATTGGTGAGGCCGGTGACCGCCTGTGCGTAAAAGGCCGGGCAGCCGGCGGCGTCCTCGATCGCCACGTCCGGACCGGGGCCTTGCGCATCGATCGCGGGCACGGTCGGCGGCACCAACGTGCCGAGGCCGGCGGCGGCGAGGTCGCGCGCGATGCCGTGCACGCCCATGCAATCCTGCCGGTTGGGCGTGATCGATACGTCGATGACCGGATCGTTCAGCCCGGCATAGTCGGGGTAGGGGGTGCCGACCGGCGCGTCCTCGGGCAGTTCGATGATGCCGTCATGGCCCTCGCCGATCTCCAGCTCGCGCGCCGAACACATCATGCCGTTCGATTCGACGCCGCGGATCGCCGCGACCTTCAGCGTCACGTCGAGGCCGGGAACATAGGCACCCGGCGCGCCGAACACGCCGACCAGGCCGGCGCGTGCGTTGGGCGCGCCGCAGACGACCTGCATCGGACCGTCACCGGCATCGACGCTCAGCACCTGCAGCTTGTCGGCCTGCGGGTGACGCTCGGCGGACAGGATACGCGCGACGCGGAACGCCTGCAGCGCCTCGCCGGGGTTGTGGACGCCCTCCACCTCCAGCCCGATGCGCGTCAGGCCGTCGACGATATCGTCGAGGCTCGCGTCGGTGGTCAGGTGGTCCTTGAGCCAGGAGAGGGTGAATTTCATCGGTCGTTCCGTTCTGATCGTCATCCCGGCGAAAGCCGGGATCCATGGACGCGGTCGGCCTTGGGGCGGGCGGGCCGTATCCTTATGTCCTGCGCCGTATCCATGGATCCCGGCGTGCGCCGGGATGACGGATACGAGCGCGGAGCTTTACGCCGCCCCGACGCCGCCCGACAGCGTCGGCACGTCCAGGCTCGAAAAGCCGTAATGCTTCAGCCAGCGGATATCGCCGTCGAAGAAGGGGCGAAGGTCGTCCATGCCGTATTTCAGCATGGCGAGCCGGTCGATCCCGCAGCCGAACGCAAAGCCCTGCCATTCGTTGGGGTCCAGCCCGCACGCTTCGATGACCTTGGGGTGGACCATGCCGCTGCCCAGCACCTCCATCCAGCCGCCGCCCGACCCACCGATCACGCGCTTGCCCTTCTCGATCGTATAGCCGACGTCGACTTCCGCCGACGGTTCGGTGAACGGGAAATAGCTCGGGCGCAGGCGCAGCACGATGTCGTCGCGCTCGAAGAACGCCTTCAGGAACGTCTCCAGCGTCCATTTCAGGTGGCCGAGCGTGATGCCCTTGTCGATCACCAGCCCTTCGACCTGATGGAACATCGGCGTGTGCGTCGCATCCGAATCAGAGCGATAGGTGCGGCCCGGCGCGATGATGCGGATCGGCGGCTGCTGGTCCAGCATCGTGCGGATCTGCACCGGCGACGTATGCGTGCGCAGCAGCGAGAAGGTTGTGCGCTCGTCGAAGCTGCCGTCCGCCTTCGCGTCGATCCCCTGTTGCAGGTAGAAGGTGTCGTGCATCGCGCGCGCCGGATGCGTCTCCGGAATGTTGAGCGCGCTGAAATTGTGCCAGTCGGTCTCGATCTCCGGCCCCGTCGCGACCGCGAATCCCAGGTCGGCGAAGATCTCGGCCAGTTCGTCCATCACCTGGCTGACCGGGTGGACGGTGCCGGCGAGCGGCGCCTCGGCGGGCAGCGTCATGTCGAGCGTTTCGCTCGCCAGCCGCGCATCCAGCGCCGCGCGCTCCAGCGCCTCTTTGCGCGTGGCGATGCCGGTCGCGACCGCCTCGCGCAAGCCGTTGATCCGCGGCCCTTCGACCTGGCGCTCCTCGGGGCTCATCTTGCCCAGCGTCTTCAGCAGTGTGGTGACGCTGCCCTGCTTGCCGAGCGCCTCGACCCGCACCGCCTCGAGCGCATCGAGGCTTGCGGCGGATTCGATCGCGGCGATCAGTTGGCCGCGCAGGGTGTCGAGGTCTTGCGTCACGTCATGCTCTCTTTCGTCGGGACCGGCGGCAGGGGGGCAAGCCCCAATCCGACGCCGAGATCGCCCCAGTCTTCGTTCTGCGCTTCGATCAGCTCGATCTTCCACGCGCGCCGCCATTCTTTCAGCCGCTTCTCGCGCACGATGGCGGCTTCCATCGTGGCGTGTACCTCATACCAGATGAGGACGTGGACGCCGTATGCCTTGGTGAAGCCGGGGATCAAGCCCTCGCGATGCTGGACGAGGCGTGCGAGCAGGTTTGAGGTGACGCCGATATAGAGCGTGCCATGTCGACGGCTGGCGAGAATGTAGACGCAAGGCTGGAAGACGTCGCGCATGAATGGGTTGCCCCTTCCCGCCCCCACCTTCGTCATCCCGACGAAAGTCGGGATCCATGGAGGGGGTGTGGCCGATGGTAGCATGCAAACGCCAGCGGCCCCAATCCATGGATCCCGGCGTGCGCCGGGATGACGAAAAGGGGGAGGCGGCCGCCGATCACCACCCCCAAACCAAAAAGGGCGCCGGTGTTGCCACCGACGCCCCTTCGCATTCCGTCCGTCAGGCGCGTTACGCGGCCTGGGGCAGAGCCGCCTTCGCCTGCGCGACGATCGCGGCAAAGGCCGCCGTCTCGTGCATCGCGATGTCGGCCAGGACCTTCCGGTCCAGGTCGATGTTGGCGAGCTTCAGGCCGTGCATGAACTGCGAATAGGTCAGGCCTTCCGCGCGGACGCCGGCGTTGATGCGCTGGATCCACAGACCACGGAAGGTCCGCTTCTTCACCTTGCGGTCGCGATACGCATACTGGCCGGCCTTTTCGACGGCCTGGCGAGCGATACGGATCGTGTTCTTGCGACGGCCGTAATAGCCCTTCGCCTGGGACAGGATGTTCTTGTGCTTGGCGCGAGTGGTTACGCCCCGCTTGACGCGTGCCATGTCCTGATCTCCTTACTTGAGGCCGTACGGCGCCCAGGCCTTCACCGTCGCGGTGTCGGCCTTCGACAGCACCTTGGTGCCGCGGTTCTGGCGGATGTACTTGCTGTTGTGCGAAATCAGGCGGTGGCGCTTGCCGGCGACGCCGTGCTTCAGCAGGCCGCTGGCGGTCAGCTTGAAGCGCTTCTTGACGCCGCTCTTGGTCTTGAGCTTGGGCATTTTGGTCCTTTCGCTATGAGCAGGCATGGACAGCCGCGGCAGCCCTTGATGGCCGGGCAGTCCTGTAGCGCCTCGCTCGGGAAGCGGGCCCCATACCGCCGCCGCACGCAAAACGCAAGGACGGGGGACCGATGCGGAACCGGAACGAGGGCGCACGCGCTTGGCCACTCGATGGAGACGCCCGCTTCCGCCCCGTCCCAGACGATCCTGCCCGCGCGCCGCCGCCGTGCGTGGCGAATCGCGCGCAACATCGTGCTCGCGGTCATCGCGCTGATCGTCGCGATCTGGCTGGTGCTCTATATCACCAAGGGCCGCTTCCTGCGCGCGCCCTTCGAACGATTCGTCGGCGGCCAGACGCATCGCGCAGTGCGGATCGACGGCGACTTCCAGCTCTATTTCGCGCCGTTCAAGATCAAGTTCGTCGCCGAGCGGATGACGATCGCCAACCCCGCCTGGGCCAGCCGCCCCTATCTGTTCGACGCGGCGCGGATCGACACGCGGATCGCGCCACTGTCGCTCCTGTGGGGCAAGCGCCGGCTCTATTGGCTCGATCTCGTCGACGGCAAGGTCGACCTCGAATGGAAGCCGGACCACAGCACCAACACCTGGACATTCAGCGACAAGAAGGGCGGCAAGCCGCTCGATTTCCCGCGCATCGATGTCGCCAACGTGCGCGGCACGACCGTGCGCTACGTCGACCCGCGCATGCAGGTGACGGCCGACCTCGCCATCGCCGACATCCGGTCGACCGATGCGCGCATCGGCAAGTCGGTCGGCGTCACCGGCACCGGCCGTATCCGCACCGCGCCCTTCACGCTGACCGCGCGGCTGCTCACCCCCGATGCGACGGTGAACCGCGGCCAGAACCAGCTCGTCGCGCGGATGCGTGCGGCGGGGAACGTCATCGACGTCGCGGGCACCTTGCCCTCGCTCGCCGAGATCGAGGGCGTGCCGCTGTCGGTCGCCGCGCGCGGGCGCAACATGGCCGATCTGCTCGGCATCATCGGCGTCGCCATCCCCAACACGCGCACCTATCGCGTCCGCGGCCAAATGGTGAAGGACGGCGCGGACTATCGCTTCACCCGCCTTACCGGCGTGGCGGGGGCGACCGACCTTGCCGGCACGCTCACCGTGACGACGGGCGAGCGGCTCCACCTCGACTCCACGCTCGCGACCAAGCGCCTCGACATCATCGATGCCGCGCCCTTCATCGGCTACAATCCCGATATCGTCGCAACCAAGGGCGCGGAGGCAGCGGCGGCGGCGGCCGGCGCGGCAAGCGGCCGGCTGCTGCCTGATGCGGCGCTGCCGATCGCGACGATGCAGCGCTTCGATGCCGACCTGAAGTGGACGGTCGGCGTCGTGCGATCGCGCAACGTACCGATCAGCAACGTCGACCTGACGCTGGCGCTGAAGAACGGCCGGCTGGCCCTCTCGCCACTCACCTTCGCAATGGCGCGCGGCAATGTGGCGAGCGACGTGGTGTTCGACACGCGCGCCCGGCCATCGGCGGTCCGCTACGACATCCGCCTGACGCCGACGCCGCTCGGCCGGCTTCTGAAGGGCTATGGCGTGGCAGAGGCGGGGACGACCGGCACGATCCACGGCCGCATCCGGCTCGACGGGCGCGGCGATACGATCCACGATTCGCTCAGCACCGCGCGCGGACGCATCGCCTTCGTCATTCCGCAGGGCGATCTGACGACCGGCAATGCGCAATTGTCCGAACTCGATATCGGCACCTTCGTACAGAAGATGTTCGAGGATAAATTGAAGGAGCCGGTGCGCATCAACTGCGGGCTGGTCGGCTTCACCGTACGCGGCGGCGTCGCGGCGGCGGACCCGATCCTGATCGATACGTCGAAGAACGTGATCCTCGGCCGCGGCGGCTTCAGCTTCCGGACCGAGGGCGTCGACCTCGCCATCCGGGCGGACGGCAAGAAGTTCAGCCTGTTCTCAGGGCAGTCGCCCGTCGGCATCGGCGGCACCTTCGCGCATCCCAAGCTCGACGTGATCAGCAACCAGCTGCTCGGCCGCGCCGGCGCCGGCCTGGGGCTGGCGGTGGTCGCGACGCCGGTGGCGGGCATCCTCGCCTTCGTCGACGTCGGCGACGCCAAGGCCGCCGCCTGCGGCCCGGTCCTCGCCGGCGCCACCGCCGCGGCGCAACGCACCACCAAGGGCGCCCCCCGCGACGACGTCGGCCACGGCACGACCGCCAAGGAGGAAAACGGCAAGGCCTCCGGCGGCGAACGCAAGACCCAGCGCAAGAAGTTCCTGGGGATCTTCTGAGGGGGAGAGGGGGGCTTCTACCAATCCGTCATTCCCGCTCAGGCGGGAATCCAGACACGCTACCCTCGCGCATCCAGCCGCAACGTCAGAGGGTACGGATTCCCGCCTGCGCGGGAATGACGGACCGTGTGAGGCGCGCGTCCCGCACACCGACGGCCAAGGCGCGCGCTCTCCCACTTCCGTCATCCCGGCGAAAGCCGGGATCCATGGACAGCGCGCCATACGCGTCGGCGCGCAAACACTGCCGTCACCGCCACCATGGATCCCGGCCTCCGCCGGGATGACGGGTGGGGAGGGCGCGCGCCTCCAACTCCCCGTCAAACCTCAGTGATCATGCCCATGCGCCGCGCGCAGCGCCTCCAGCACGTCGTCCGTCCGCGCCGGGTCGCCGATCGCCAGCACATGGCCCGCGCTCGCCGCGGTCAGCGGGTCGCCGTTCCAGTCGCACATTCGTCCGCCCGCGCCCTCGACCACCGGCACCAGCGCCGCAAAGTCATACAGCTGCAGCCCGGATTCCGCGACCACGTCGAGATGCCCGCTCGCCAGCAGCCCGTAATTGTAGCAATCGCCGCCATAGACCGGCCCCTGCCGCGCATGCCCGCCCGAGGCGGCGGCGACGAGCGCCATATAGTGCGGCACGTCGCCATCCGCGAACAGGTGCGGGCTGGTGGTGGCGACGATCGCGCCCTCAAGCTGCGCGCAGCGCCGGGTGCGGGCGGGCGTGCCGTTGAAGGTCGTCGGCCGGCCGGCGACACCCAGCCAGCGTTCGCGCTGTACCGGCTGGTCGATGATGCCGAGCAGCGGCCAGCCATCCTCGACCAGCGCGATCAGCGTCCCGAAGATCGCGCGCCCCACCGTGAAGCTGCGCGTGCCGTCGATGGGGTCGAGCACCCATTGCCGCCCGGTCACGCCGTCCTTGGTGCCATATTCCTCGCCGACCACGCCGTCGCCCGGCGCCTCGGCATCCAGCAGCCGCCGCATCGCCGCCTCCGCCTCGCGATCGGCGCGGGTGACGGGGGAGCGGTCGTCCTTCAGCTCGACGCCGTGGTCGGCGCGGAAATAGGGGCGGATCGCCGCGCCGGCGGCGTCGGCGAGGCGCTGGGCAAGCTGGATATCGGCGGCGGTAATCGGCATGATCGCAGCCCTATCGCGGGGCAGGGCCAGGCGCTAGGGTCCGGTCACGTCTTTGCGAGAGGATCCCTTCCATGCGCCTGTTTTCCGCCGCTATTGCCACGATCGCGCTTGTCGCCACTCCTGCTATCGCCGGCCTGCCGGTGGGTGCGAAGGCGCCGACCTTCGCCACGCGCGGCGCGGTCGCCGGCCAGGTCGTCGGCATCGATCTCGCCCAGCAGCTCAAGAAGGGCCCGGTCGTCCTCTATTTCTTCCCCGCGGCCTTCACCGGCGGCTGCAACGCCGAGGCGCATGCCTTTGCCGAAGCGATTCCCGAATTCCAGAAGGCCGGCGCGACCGTGATCGGCATGTCGGCCGACGACGTGCCGACGCTGCAGCGCTTCTCGGCGGAAAAGTGCGCGGGCAAGTTCGCGGTGGCGAGCGCGGGGCCCGCGGTCATCAAAAATTACGACGTCGCGCTCAATGCTGGCGGCCGCGCGCTGACCAAGCGGACTAGCTATGTCATCGGCCGCGACGGCAAAATCGCGTTCGTTCACGACGATATGAACCCGGCGCAGCATGTGGCGTTGACGCTCGCCGCGGTTCGTCGCCTCGCAGCGAAGTGAAGCCACGGAAACTTCCTGATAACATTTCGCGGGTACACATCGCGGAACACCGGAAAGGGCGTAGATGAACGGGCCGTTGGCAGCGCGAAAGGACGGCAAGGGTGATCTATTCACCCGAATCGGCGACTTTCTCGCGTCTCAGGGCCTCAGCCCCGAGCCGGCCCATTACACCTTCGCCTATGATGTCATCACCAATCCGGACGGCGCGATCGCCCAGGCGGTGATGCGGCTGACCGATGGTGGTTTCCGCCTCAGCCGCTCCGACATCGAAAAGCTCGGCGGGCGCGTGATGCTGGGGGCCGCGGTTCAGCCCGAAGCGGAACCGCCGCGCCCCAGCTATCGCGATCACCAGTCGGAGGTCGAGGACGAGGCGGTTCGCCTGGTCGAAGCGACCCAGGCGCAGGTCGACGATTTTGCGACGATGATGCGCGCGATGCAGGACCAGACGCGTGATTTCGGCGCGGACCTCGCCGAAAGCGCGGCGGCGATCGATACGGCGGGGCCGGCCGGCCTCGACGCGATCGCGCGCATCGCCGGCACGATGCTGGCCCGCGTGCGCGATGCCGAGGTGCGGCTCGACCAGGCGACGCGCGAGGCGGAAACGCTCCGTGCCAAGCTCGCCGAAGCGAACGACACCGCGCGCCGCGATGCGCTCACCGGCCTGCCCAACCGCCGCGCGTTCGGCGAGGCGTTCGACCATCGCCGCGAACTCGAAGGGCCCTTCTGCCTCGCGGTCTGCGACATCGACCGGTTCAAGCGGATCAACGATGCGCATGGCCACCAGATCGGCGACCGCGTCCTGTCCGCCGTCGCGCGAACGCTCAGCGAGGAATGCCAGAAATATCTCGTCGTCCGCCACGGCGGCGAGGAATTCGCGATCCTGATCCACGGCCTGACCCTCGCCGATGCCGCCGCGCACCTCGACGGGGCGCGCAGTGTCATCGCCGGCAAACGATTCCGCCTGCGCGAAACCGACAAGCCGCTGGGGCAGGTGACGCTGTCGATCGGCGTCACCGCCGTACAGACTGGCGAGACGATCGATGCCGCGTTCGAACGCGCCGACCGCCTGCTGTACACCGCGAAGAGCGATGGCCGCGACCGGGTGTGTGCCGCCTGATATTGGCGTAAACCGCGCCACTGTCGTGGCGGAAATTCCCAATTCAGTTTGAGCTGCCGAAGAAAACCGCGCAAATCCGCGGTTTTTCGCATTTGGCACGATGGCTGCAAAGTCCCTGGCATGCGGCGACGAACGGTTCGCCCGCCGCAGCAAAAGGGAAACAGACCATGTCCATCCGCTTCGATATCGCTCAGCGCGCCGCCGTCTCGGTCATTGCCGCGCTCGCCTTCGCCGGCCTCGCGATCAGCGCCGCCGTCCCCGTCCTGCCGATCGCCTGATCCCCACAAGCCTGAGGAGACGCATCATGTATCGCAGCTTCGCACTCGCGCTGTCGGCCTTCTGCACCACCGTCCTGGTCCTCGCCAGCCAGAGCACCGGCACGATCGGCTGACGACCTACCCGGCGGTTGCGACCGCCCCGATCGGCCCGACCGGCGCATCCTCGCCCCGGCTATAGGTGCCGATCAACACCCCGGCGGCGAGCACATGCCCCGCCATCGCCTCCAGCATCGCGGCACGGCCGGGCGTCTCGCCCGGATCGCCGACGCCTGCATCAAGCGCGAACAGCTGGAAGGCATAGCGATGGCTGCCATGACCGGTCGGCGGGTCAGGCGGCAGCCAGCCTTCGCGAAGATAGGAATTGCGGCCGACGTCGCGCTCGGGCGTTCCCGCGCCATCGCTGCGGATTGCGCCTTCCTCCAGCCGGCCCGTGTCGGCAGGCATGCCCCAGACGACGGCGTGGACCAACGGTTGCGGCGCCGGTGCGTCGGCATCCTCGACCAGTAAGGCGAGATGCGCCGTGCCGTCGGGTAGCGGCCCCCAAACCAGCGGCGGCGACACGCCATCGCCGTCCGCGGTAAAGCGTTCGGGCAGCCGCGCACCATCGGCGAAGGCGGGGCTCATCAGCTCGATCCGCGGGATCGCGGTGCCCAGCGTCCCGCGCGCGATCGCCAGCTTTTCGGCGCCCGCGCGCACGTCGGACAGCGCCTTGCCCAGCCAGGCGGGGATATGTTCCAGCATCAGCCTTGCTCCTGCGGGCAATCGCCGGCGCGCATCGCCGGCGCTTTGTTTGCGGCGAACCAGCGGCTGCGGTCGCCCATCGTGTCGGCATCGTGGTAACATGCTTCCGCGCGCGATCCGTCGGCGCCCAGCATCAGCGTCCAATCGTTGTCGCCGCAATCGTGCGGCATGCAGCCGTGCGCGGCGATGCGGCCATCGGCGGTGCGGAAGATCGGCACGGTCACCGCATCGCGGTTCACGAATCGGCGGCGGATGCGTTCGTCGCCCACCGCATCGTTCAGCGCGCGCGCCACTTCGGTACGATCATAGAAGCCGACCCCATCGACGGCATCGGTCGGATATTTGCCGACATAGGCGGTCAGCGCATCGGCATGCGCTTGGCCGGGCAAAGGCTTGGGCATCTGCGTCGGCGGCGGGACGAAGCCTGCGGCGGCGGCATTGTCGGGGGCCTCTGCCTTGCGCGCGCCGCCACAGGCCGCGAGGCAGAGGATCGGGGCGAGGCCCATGGCGAGAAGGATCGGACGCATCGTCATGGAACGCAAGACAGGCCCCGGCGGTTGCCTGTCGCATGACCGGGTCCGACGCCACCGATCTCGATCGCTTCGTCCGTGCGCAGGAGGGCGTTTGGAATCAGGCGCTTGCCGAGCTGCATGCCGGCCGCAAGACCAGCCATTGGATGTGGTTCGTCTTCCCGCAGATCGCCGGTCTGGGCAGCAGCGCGATGGCGCAAACCTATGCGATTCGCGACGCCGACGAAGCGCGTGCGTATCTGGCGCACCAATTGCTCGGCGGGCGGCTGATCGCGATGACGCAGGCGGCCATCGCGGCGCCCGGCAGTGCGGAGGCGATGTTCGGCAGCATCGATGCGATGAAGCTGCGGTCGTCGATGACGCTGTTCGCCGCGGTCGCCGACGATCCGACACCGTTCGAAGCGGCGCTGGAGCGCTTCTACGATGGGCAGCGCGATCCCAAAACGCTGGCGCTGCTCAGCGAACGCTGACCAGCGTCACACCTTCGCCGAAAAGATCATCCGGCCCTGGCCCAGTTGCGCGAACACCTGCGACAGGTCGCTTTCGCCGACCGCGAAACAGCCCTGGCTGCGGCCGAGCATGCCGTGCGTGCGCAGCATGTCCTTGTTCGCATACCAGGCCGAATGCACCACGATCGCGCGCGCCAGCGCATTGTCGTTGGTGGCGTCGAGCCCGATCAGTCGCTGCGAGCGGCCATGCTTGCCGACGTAGTAATCGTCGGTGACGAACGCGCCCTGCGAGGTCGCGTTGGAATTGGGCTCGTTCGAAAAGCGCTTCAGATAGCCGGTGTGCGCCGGGTCCGATCCGCTGCCGTGCGCGACCAGGAACGACTGGCTCTTGCCCGACACCAGGTCGACGAGGTGGAAGCGCGGCTCGGACGAAGACGCCGCCATGTCGGCGATCGCGATCCGGTCGCGCCGCGGGATGCGGCGGCCATGCTGGTTCAGCGCGGCCATCGCCTGGCGCATCAGATCGGGGCGCACGACGCGCGGCGAGGTGATGGCTTGCGCGAACATGCGCGGGCGCGGGGCCGGCAACGGCGGTTCGCTGACCGGCCGCAAATCGGCCTGGCTCAGGCGGCGGGTCGCGGCAGAGACCGTGCCCGGCATCGCCAGCGTCGTCGCCAGCACCAATCCGTTCTTCAGCAGCGCACGACGATCGCGCGCGCCATCATTCTGATTTTGCATCGAATTTCCGTAATGCCCCGGTTCTTGCCCGCGAGACATCATATAGCAGCTTCGGACTTAATATTCTGCGGGTCCCAGCCCCAAGTCGGCGTTGCGGTTGCACGCTTCGGCGCGGGTTGGGCTCGATTGATCCGATTTGGCCATGGCACCAGCCGCGATATCGCGCGTTGAGACCCGCGAAAGGCAAACGAAAGTCAAGGGCGAATCGATATGGCACAGCGATCGACACGATGGTTTTCGGCGATGACCGCGGCGGCGCTGGTAATGGCGCTTCCGGCCCCCGCATTCGCGGCGGCGGCCAGCGATGCCCTGGCCCCGGAAGTCACGTCGCTCGCCCCCAATCGCTTCCTGTGGAACGACAGCGGCAGCAGCGAACCGGTCAGCATTGTCGTCTCGATCCCGGATCAGAAGGCCTATGTCTATCGCGGCACGATGCTGATCGGCGCGTCCACCGTCTCGACGGGCAAGGACGGCAAGGAGACGCCGGTCGGCGTCTTCCCGATCCTGCAGAAGTCGGAAAAGCATAAGAGCAACCTGTACGACAGCGCGCCGATGCCGTTCATGCAGCGCCTGACCTGGGACGGCGTCGCGATCCACGCCGGCATGAACCCGGGCTTCCCCGCCTCGCACGGGTGCATCCGCGTGCCGACCGATTTCGCCAGGAAGCTGTTCGCGATCACCAGCCGCGGCACGCCGGTGCTGGTGACGGATGCGTCGGCCGCAGAGGGCTGGACGCTGCCCACCGACGCCGACGCCGCCGCGATGCAAAGCGAGACGGCGACCGCCAACGAGGCGTGGTTGCAAACCGCGTCGCGGTGAGCAGAGGCTGCCAACCTGGAATCCGTCATTGCGAGCGCAGCGAAGCAATCCAGAGCCGGACCAGGACGCCCTGGATTGCGTCGCTGCGCTCGCAATGACGCACTACCAGGAATGTCCACGACCCTTGCCGCCGCCCCACACCTGACGCACAGCTGGAGCCCATGACCGACCTCGTCACCATCCGCTCCGGCGCATTGACCGCCGCGATCAACCCCGTCGGCGCCGAGCTGACGCATCTGCGCGACGCCGACGGCCGCGAGCTGATGACCAACGCGGACCCGACCTTCTGGACCGGTCACGCGCCGATCCTGTTCCCGGTGATCGGCATGACGTACGAAAAGGCGATCCGGCTCGACGGCACATCCTATCCGATGGCCAAGCATGGCTTCGCTCGCCATAGCCTGTTCGACACGGTCGCGCAGTCCGACGCCAGCGTCACCTTCGCGCTGACCGACAGTGCCGAGACGCGCGCCTCCTACCCCTTCGCCTTCCGGCTCGAGATCACGTTCACGCTTCGGGATGCGACGCTCCACGTCGAGGCGCGCATCCACAACCCCGCGACCGAGCCCATGCCGGCGAGCTTCGGCTTCCACCCCGCCTTCGCCTGGCCGCTGCCCTATGGGCAGGATCGCGCCGCCCACCGCATCGTCTTCGACGCCGACGAGCCCGACGCGCTGCGCGTCATCGCCGCCGACGGCACGATCGCCGCGGGCACGCGCCCGTCACCGCTCGACGGCCGCACGCTGACGTTGCGCGACGACCTGTTCACCAACGACGCGCTGGTGTGGGATCATGTCCGCTCCGACGCGGTGACCTATGGCGCTCCGCAAGGCCCGCAATTGCGCATCGCCTTCCCCGACACGCCGATGCTCGGCATCTGGACCAAGCCCGGCGCCGCCTATGTCTGCGTCGAGCCGTGGCACGGCATCGCCGATCCCGAAGGCTTCACCGGCGACTTCCGCGACAAGCCGGGCGTGTTCGACGTGCCGGCCGGGGGCGACAAGCGGATCGCGATGCAGGTGACGCTGCTCGCCTGAGGCGAGTGACGTCGCAGGTCATCTTCGCTCGCAATGACCGACGACGACGATGGCGTAACGTCCTGTGCGCCCCTACACCGTTACCTGTTCGCCCAGCTCCAGCACCTTGCCCGGCGGAATCTTCAGGAAGTCGGTCGGATCGCTCGCGTTGCGCTGCATGAACATGAAGATGCGATCCTGCCACAGCGGCATGCCGACGTCCGCTTCGGGCTTCAGCGTGTTGCGGCCGATAAAGAAGCTGGTCTTCATCGCGTCGAGGCTGCGCATCTCGGTCTTGCCGCCGACGCCCAAATCGGCGGGCACGTTCGGCGATTCCATGAAGCCGTAATTGAGCACGACGATCTCGAAATTGTCGTCCAGCCGCTCGACGGTCGCGCGCAACTCCGGCTCCACCACCGGGCGGTCCGTCGTGCGGATGCTGACGACGAGGTTGCGCTCGTGCAGCACCTTGTTGTGCTTGAGGTTGTGGAGCAGCGCGCCCGGCGCGGATCGCGGATTGGCAGTCAGGAACACCGCGGTGCCCGGCACGCGTTCAGGCGGGCGCTTGGCGAGCGCGGCGGCGAGGTCGGCGAGCGGGATGCTCTGCCGCGCCTCGAACGCGCGCACGATGCCCTTGCCGCGCACCCAGGTGTAGATCAGCAGGCCGATCGATGCCGCGATGACCAGCGGCACCCAGCCGCCCTCGATCACGCGCAGGATGTTCGCGCCGAAGAAGATGAGGTCCAGGCACAGGAACGGCAGCACCGCCGCCAAGGCCCACACCCGGTTCCAGTGCCACACGTGCCGCGCGACGAGGTAGCCGAGCAGCGTCGTCACCACCATCGTCCCCGTCACCGCGATGCCGTATGCTGCCGCCATCGCCGAGGACGTCTTGAACTGGATGATCAGCACCAGCACGCCGATCATCAGCAGCCAGTTGATCGCGGGGACGTAGATCTGCCCGACGAACGACGCCGACGTCTGCCGCAGCTTCATCCGCGGCAACAGCCCCAGCTGCACCGCCTGCTGCGTCAGTGAAAAGGCGCCGGTGATCACCGCCTGGCTCGCGATCACCGTGGCGAAGCCCGCCAGCACGATCAGCGGCCCGCGCATCGATTCGGGCGCCATCAGGAAGAACCAGTCCTGATTGGTGAACGGCTTGCCCGCAGCGGCGGCGGCCTCGAGGCGGGAAAGCGCAAAGGCGCCTTGGCCCAGATAGTTGAGCGTCAGCGCCGGGAACACGAGCAGCAGCCAGGCGATACGGATCGGCTTCTTGCCGAAATGCCCCATGTCCGCGGTCAGCGCTTCGGCGCCCGTCACCGTCAGGAACACCGCGCCCAGCACGAACAGTCCCACCGTGCCGTGGGTGCTGAGGAACTGGATGCCATAGGTCGGCAGCAGCACGCGAAAAATCGACAGCTCGTCGGCGATATGCCACGCGCCCAGCCCGCCGATCGTCAGGAACCAGACGATGCACACCGGCCCGAACAGCGACGCGACCCGCGCCGTGCCCTTCGATTGCAGGAAGAACAGTGCGATCAAGATCACGATCGTCAGTGCGCGGATCGTGCCTTCGTCGAAGAATGTGGCGGCGCTGGGGATGGTGCGCAGCCCCTCCATCGCCGACAGCACCGACAGCGACGGCGTGATGATCGCATCGCCGTAGAACAGCGACGCGCCCGCCGCGCCCAGCACCAGCGCGATGCGGCTGCGCACGCCGATCGACTTGCGCGCCAGCGCCGCCAGCGCCAGCACGCCGCCTTCGCCGTGATTGTCGGCGCGCATCAGGAACAAGACGTATTTGACCGTGACGATCAGCGTCAGCGTCCACAGCGCCAGGCTGAGCACGCCGAGGATTTCGGACGGGTCGATCCCGTCGCCCGCCGATTGCTGCAACGCCTCGCGGAAGGCGTAGAGCGGGCTGGTGCCGATATCGCCGAACACGACGCCCAGCGCACCGACGGTCAGGCCGATCAGCGCGGGATGGGCCGACGCGGAATGCGCGCCCGTGGATTCGGAAGCGGGTGCTTCGACGGCAGCCGACATGGCGCGCTTTTACCCCTGTTCAATCCCCCAGCGCGGGAGGACGGCGCGCTTTACGCCGATTTGCCTGCCGCGCAAGAGGCTTTGGGTAAGGGCAGGGTAACGGCTTGATCGGGTAGGGGTTTGCAGGCATGGGCGGGCCATGGTTCCCTTTTCGTTCGGCGGTCAGACCCTGTGCGCGTTGCCGGATGGCGCCTTATGGTGGCCGGCACGTTCCGCGCTGCTGGTTGCGGACCTCCATTTCGAAAAGGCGAGCTGGTTCGCCGCCCGCGGCCAGATGCTGCCACCCTATGATTCGCTCGCGACGCTGGCCGATCTCGCGCGGATCGTGACGGCGACGGGGGCGAAGGAACTCTGGTGCCTGGGTGACAGCTTCCACGACAGCGACGGCTGCGACCGGCTCCCCGCCGAGGCGCAGTTACGCCTGCGCGCGCTGACCGAGGGGCTGCGCTGGACGTGGATCACCGGCAATCACGATTCCGGGCTGAAGGATCGCTGCGGCGGCACGGTGCTGGACGAATCGACGGTCGACGGCCTGGTCCTGCGCCACGAAGCCGATCCGCACGACAGTCGCCCGGAACTGTCGGGCCATTTCCACCCCAAGCTGCGCCTCCACGTCCGCGGCAAGCAGGTCGCGCGCCGCTGCTTCGTCGCGACGCCGCGCAAGATCGTGCTCCCCGCCTTCGGCGCGCTGACCGGCGGCCTCGACGTCGACCACCCTGCGCTAGTCAAGGCCGTGGGGCAGGGCGCCGAGGCACTGGTGCCCGTCGAACAACGCCTCCTCCGCTTCCCCATCGCGGCCTGACGCACACCCCCCGTCATCCCGGCGAACGCCGGGATCCACGGACACGATGCAGCCAGCGCGGCGCGCATCACCAGCCACGCCGAAACCATGGATCCCGGCCTCCGCCGGGATGACGAGTGTAGGGCATCCCAAACCACCCACCCCCCGTCATTCCCGCGAAGGCGGGAATCCAGACTGGCTAACCGCGCGGCTCAACCACCGGCGTTCGGAGGTTATGGATTCCCGCCTACGCGGGAATGACGAAGGGGTGAGGGGCAGGCGGGAATATCCCGGCGCTGGACGACGCAACGGTCGGTAGCACGGTCTTGCGCAACGAAGCCGACCAGCACCAAAACCTCCGTCATTCCCGCGAAGGCGGGAATCCAGACTGGCTAACCGTGCGGCTCTATCACCGGCGTTCGGAGGTTATGGATTCCCGCCTACGCGGGAATGACGGGGAAGGGGAGGCACGAACGCCCCAACCAACAAACACGTCCTTATCGCGCCAGCGCCGGAAACCCCGCCTTGAACGCCGCGACCTTGGGCTTGTCCCAGCGCACGATATACGGATGCATCGGGTTCCGGTCGTAGAAGCGCTGGTGATAGTCCTCCGCCGGGAAGAAGCCGCCCTGTTCGATCCGCGTCACGATCGGCTTGGGAAAGCTCTTCGCCGCCCCCAGCTGCGCGATATAGGCGCGCGCCACCGCGGCCTGCCGCGCATCCTGCGGGAAGATGGCGGAGCGATAGCTCGGCCCGCTGTCCGGACCCTGCCGGTTCAACTCGGTCGGATCGTGCGCGATCGAAAAATAGACGCGAAGCAGCGTCGCATAGCTGACGACACGCGGATCGTAGGTCACGCGAATCGCCTCGGCATGGCCGGTGCGCTCGGTCGAAACCTGATCGTAAGTGGCGGTCGCGCGGCTGCCGCCCGCATAGCCGGCGGTGACGGTCTTGACGCCCTTCACCCGCTCGAACACCGCCTCCATGCCCCAGAAACAGCCGCCCGCGAACACCGCGGTCTGCGTGGCCGTGGTGGCGGGGACATCAATCTTGGCGGCGGGCAGCGGCACCGCGCGTTCGGCGGCGGCAAAGCCGGTGGAGGCGAACAGGGCGCCCGCCAGAGCGGCGCCGGGCAGGAGAACTTTCAGCATGGTGCTGATATGGTGAGGAAACCGCGTCCGTCCAGAGCCAGTGGCCGGAGCGGTCCGGCGCATTCGTATCCCCCGGTAAGGCTTACTGCGCCTGCACGATCGGCGAGGCGGCCGGGATCGGCTGCGCATGCTGCGCGCTCGCCGGCTGCAGCGTCACGACGCCGATCGCGCCGATCGCAAACCCGCCGAGGAACTTCCAGAAGAAGCGGCTGTTGAACATGTTGCGCATAACGCACCTTTGTCTTGTCGTTCGTTGGGGCGACGACGTGCGTCGTCTTGCCCGGTTTCAGCGGCCCAGATGGTCGTCCGGACCGCCACTCTCAAGCGCGTTTATAGAAACGCTGGATTAACGCGGCGTGGCCGCTCCGTTCATCACCCGTCAGGATTTGCGGCCGATACGGATGGAGTTATCCGCCAAAAGCCACCCGTCACCCCGGACTTGATCCGGGGTCCCGCTTCTTACTTGCCACAGCCAATGAAGCGGGACCCCGGCTCAAGGCCGGGGTGACGGTGAATGTTGGAACGAGCCGCCCCTCAGCGCAAATCCGCGCACGCCTGCTGGATGCGCGTGCAGGCCTCGCGCAGCAGGTCGTCCGACGTCGCGTAGCTGATCCGCATCGCCGGCGACAGACCGAACGCCGCGCCCTGCACCGCCGCGACCTTGGCATCGTCGAGCAGATAGCCGACGAAATCCTCGTCCGTTTCGATCTTGCGCCCGTTCGGCGTCGTCTTGCCGATCAGCGGCGCGAACGACGGATAGACGTAGAAGGCGCCTTCCGGCGTCGGGCAGGTCATGCCGTCGATCTGGTTGAGCATGCCGACCACCAGGTCGCGCCGCGTCTGGAACGCCGCCGCACGCTCCTTGAGGAAATCCTGCGGGCCGGTCAGTGCCGCCACCGCCGCCGCCTGCGCGATTGAGCACGGATTGCTGGTCGACTGCGACTGCAGCTTCGCCATCGCCTTGATCAGCCACGGCGCACCGGCTGCAAAGCCGATCCGCCAGCCGGTCATCGCATAGGCCTTCGAACAGCCGTTGACGGTCAGCGTCCGCTCGTACAGCTCCGGGCACACTTCGGCGATCGTCGCGAAGCGGAAGCCGTCATAGACGATATGCTCGTACATATCGTCGGCGAAGATCCACACATGCGGGTGCCGCGCCAGCACCGCGCCCAGCGCCTTCAGTTCGTCGACGGTATACGCCGCGCCCGTCGGGTTGGACGGCGAATTGAGGATGACCCACTTGGTCCGGGGCGTGATCGCCGCTTCCAGCGCCTCCGGCGACAGCTTGTAATCCTGCTCCGGCCCGGCGACCGCGAACACCGGCGTGCCGCCCGCGAACTGGACGACATCGGGATAGCTCACCCAATACGGCGCGGGGATCACCACCTCGTCGCCCGGATCGACGCTGGCGACGATCGCGTTGAACAGCGTGTGCTTGCCGCCGACGTTCACCGTCACCTGATCGGGCGTGTAGGTGAGGTTATTGTCGCGCGCGAACTTGGCGACGATCGCCTGCTTCAGCTCGATCGTGCCGTCGACATTGGTGTATTTGGTCTTGCCGTCGCGGATCGCCTGGATCGCCGCGTCCTTGACGAACTCCGGCGTGTCGAAATCGGGCTCGCCCGCGCCCAGGCCGATCACGTCGACGCCCGCGCGCTTCAGCTCGAGCACGCGGCTGGTGATCGCGAGCGTGGGCGAGGGGCTGATGCGGCCGAGTGCGGCGGAGGGCTTCATGGGACGGGCCTTGGATGGCGGAAGGACTGCGCGCGCCTATAGACGCAAGGCCTCGCTTTTCGCAATCGCAACAACCGCCGGCATCAGCCCGCGCAGCGCGTTTCCGACGAAAAATTGCCCGCTGAGGTCCTCTGGCGACACATTCGCCTCCACCGCCCGCCCCGAATCGATCAATCCTGACCGCAGCACGCCGGGCAGCAGGCCGAGCGCTAGCGGCGGCGTGCGCAGCGGTCCGTCGCCGTCGCCGACGAACAGCGAGGTAAAGCTGCCTTCGGTCAGCAGCCCGTCGGGGCGCACGAATACGACCTCGTCCGTCCCCGCCGCGGTCCGCGCCGCATCGTAGAAGCCGCGATCGCTCGTCTTGTAGCGCAAGCGGAAATCGCTCGGGTCGACCGGCAGCGGCACCACCGCCACGCACAGCGGCGCGGCGAAGGGCGCGGGCATCGCCGCCACCTCGATCGCGGTCGCACCGCTCTGCGCCAGCAGCAGCCGCACCCGCGCAGGGGTCCGCAACCGAAAGGTCGCCGCCTGCAGATCATTGCGCGTCCCGTGCCGATCGAAGCGGAAGCCCAGCGCCCTGGCGCTCGCGGTCAGCCGGGCGAGATGCGCTTCCAGCAGCGGCAACCCCTCGTCGGGATCGAACGCCATCGTCTCGATCAGGTCGAGCGGCGCCTGTCCGCGCGTCACGAACGCGCCCTTGGCGAGGCACTCCGCATATTCCTCGTCGACCCGGCTGTCGGCGACCACGCCCGATCCCAGCCCCAGCGTCGCCATATCGGCCCCCGCCGGCACCGCCAACGTACGGATCGCCACGTTGAACGCCGCATCGCCGTGCGGATCGATCCGCCCGATCGCGCCGGTATAGATGCCGCGCGCTTCGGGCTCGACCGCGGCGATCACCTCCATACTGCGCTGCTTGGGTGCGCCGGTGATCGACCCGCAGGGGAACAGCGCCGTCAGCACGTCCACCGCATCCGCCCCCTCGGCCAGCGTCGCGGTGACGGTCGACGTCATCTGGTGGACGGTCGGGTAACGCTCCACCCGGAACAGTTCCGGCACCGCGACGCTGCCCGCCTGCGCCACGCGCGACAGGTCGTTGCGCATCAGGTCGACGATCATCAGATTTTCGGCGCGCTGCTTGGGATCGCCGGCCAGCGCATCCGCCAGCGCCGCATCCTCGCCCAGCGTCTCCCCCCGCACCGCCGTCCCCTTCATCGGCCGGCACGTGAGCGCATCGCCCTCCAGCGTGAAGAACAATTCGGGCGACAGCGACAGCATATGCGCCGTGCCGGTCGCCACCAGCGCACCATGGCCCGCCGCCGCCTCGCGCCGCAGCCACGCGTACAGCGCCGCCGGATCGCCCGCGATCGCCACGTCGGTGCGGATCGTCAGGTTCGCCTGATAGATATCGCCCGCCCGGATCAGCGCCGTCACCGCGGCAAAGGCGGCATCATAGGCCTCGCGCTCGCCCCGCGGCTGCGGCGCGCTCGCCCAGGCGCCAGCCGGATCGGGCAGCCATTCCGCGACCGCATCCGCGTCGAGCGCACGATACCCCTCGAACAGCCCGAACCACAGCAACGGCCCGTCGCCCTCGCGCACCGGCACCGCGCGCGCCGCCAGCGCCGCCCCCGCTTCATAGGTCAGATAGCCCGCCGCATGCAGCCCCCGCCGCCGCGCGCCACGCAGCCGCGCCAGCGCCGGCAGCACCGCCTCGCGCGTCTCGGCGACGACGATCTCGACCGGATCGGTATAGAGCCGCGCACCTGCCCCCCCGTCCCGGGCATCATCCAGCAATACAAAGGGCGCAGATATCATCCCGGTCCAAATGCACAGGCGATGCCGCCGGGTGCAAGCGACGATTGCCGCCCCAGCCCCACGCGCCTATCTCTTTGGGCATGACCGATACGCCCCCCTTACGCGCCGCGATCATTCAGGTGACGCCCTTCCAGCAGAATTGCACGCTGATCTGGTGCACCCAGACGATGAAGGCAGCGATCGTCGATCCGGGCGGCGACCTGCCCCGTATCAAGGCCGCGGTCGCGCAGGCGGGCGTCACGGTCGAAAAGATCCTGCTCACCCACGGCCATATCGACCACGCGGGAGAGGCCAAGCCGCTCGCTGACGAGCTGAACGTGCCGATCGAAGGCCCGCACGAGGCCGACCGCTTCTGGCTCGCCCGCCTCGACGATGACGGCAAGAATTACGGCATGGCCGGCGTCACCTTCGAACCCGACCGCTGGCTGGTCGAAGGCGACACGGTGAGCGTCGGCAACTTGCAGCTGGACGTCTACGAAACCCCCGGCCACACCCAGGGCCATGTGATCTTCCACCACGCGCCCTCGAAATTCGCGCAGGTCGGCGACGTGCTGTTCCAGGGCTCGGTCGGTCGCAGCGACATGCCCGGCGGCAATCACAAGCAGCTGATCGAAACGATCGTTACCAAGCTCTGGCCCCTGGGCGACGACACCACCTTCATTCCCGGCCACGGCAACCCGAGTACGTTCGCCCACGAACGCGCCAACAACATGTTCGTCAGCGACCGGGCACTGGCGGCGTAGGCGTTCAACGGCGAGCCGGCTCCCGGATGACGCTGAATTGCGTAACCAACTGAACGCGGAAGGTCGCAACGCCTTTGACTGCCGCCCCGGCGGGGTCGCGTGCCGGTGTGAACAACGTCTTGTTCAGCACCGGGCCGCATGCGGTCTTAACGACGGTTGACGCCGTCCTATCTGTGACCGCCCGGCAGTCCGTAATCGATCCGTCGGGCGATACGGCCACGCGGAATGTTGCGTCGATGTCGGCTTTTCCGGATGTTGCGGCGAGCGTGACGAGATCGCGGTTCGGAATCCATTCGTCCCGGCTTTTGACGGCGATCGGGGGCCGGCCGCCCGGAGCGAATTGCGCAGCGTCCGCGCCCCAGGCGATCAACTGATCCGCGCTGCAGGCACGAAGGGCCGCAATGGCCTTGGCGGCGTTCGGAATGGATACCGTCCCTGCCACCTTCGACCCGATCGTCAGCGCTATCGTATCTGCGCCTGCCATATCGTCGAGCACAGCCGGCTCTACACCCTCCATGCGCGCCACGGTCCGTCCGTCCGGCAAGACCGACGCGCGGGTAAGGCCCGCCAGCGACGCCTGCGAGGGCGCGAATAGCAGCGAACCAGGCCCAAGCGGTGCCGCACCCTGCCGCTCGCCATTCAGGATGAAGACCCGATAGCTATCGCTGCCCGGTATGGTGTCCACGATCAAAGACGCCGCCGCCGGGTCGCCGCTTCGCTCCAACTGGCAATGGGCCGGATCGATCTTTACGGCCCAGCGGGGGACAGGCTGTGTTTGGGGCGCGCCCGTCTGTAAGGTGAGAAACGCGCTCACCAACACTGTTGCCATCATTCCACAGTCCTCCCCGAACTTCGTCGAGAATGGCATAGCGATCTCGCGACCGGCAAGCCGAACGAAGCCGGACGAACCGACGGAGTTTCAGACTGATATCACCCCTCCACCGGCAACAGCTTCCCCGTCTCGCGATCCAGCCCACGCGCGGTGAACACATCCAGCGCCGTCGCCGCCATCACGAACAACGCCGCTCCCCATACCGCCGCGTTGCGTGGGTGCGCCGCGGCCGCGAAGCCCAGTGCGGTCAGGTCCATCGCGTCGCCTGCCACCCGGTTCCAGACATTGGTCGACACCGCCGGCGCGGCCAGCAGCGTGGCGCCCGCCAGCACTTCGCGCGCGCCGAACCCCTTGACCAGCCCCTCATGCCCCTCGCTCTCGAGTGCGCGCGCGATGCGCTTCGGCGCGAGCAGCTCGGCGGCTCCCAACGCAATCGAAAACAGGCCGAGGCAGAAACCTAATGCTTTGTAATTCATGATGAATCTCCCGTCGATTCCAACGGGAGGCGTAGCAGCCGGTTCCTGTCCTTGCCGATAAGGTGACTAACCTGAATCGTGCCGGCGCTGTCCTACACGCCCCGGCTCGTGTATACCCACGCCATGCGCAATCTTCGCCCGCTCGCCACCCGGACCTCCGGGCGGTTCGCGGGGGTGCGTTCCGGACGATTACGTACCGTCCACTTCGTCCACTTCCGCGGCCCCGAATCGCCCCGGCGCCGTCGCGAATCAGACGGTCGGCGCGCCGTCGATCGGCACGACCTCCATCACCGGCGCGGCTTCGTAGCTGTATGCGATCGTCATGCCCCACAGCGCGAGGCCGACCAGGATCACCCACGTCAGCACCGCGCCGCCCGCGCGCCACGGGTTGGGGGCGGGGCGGTCCATGCCGAGGGCATGGGCGATCCGGCCCGCGACGAACAGGCCGCCGGTGATCGCCAGCCAGCGCGGCGATCCGCCCGCCGCCTCGATCAGCGCCATCAGGATCAGCACGAACGGCGTATATTCGACGAAATTGGCCTGGGCGCGGGTGCGGGCGAGCAGGCGCTCGTCGCCGCCATCGCCGATCAGCACCTTGCCCTTCAGTCGCAGCTGCACGATTCGCATCGCCAGCACGACATTGCCGATTCCGGCGGCGGCGGCGACGGTGAGCGTGACGGGCAACAGCATCGGCGTAAGACTCCACGGACGGGCCGTGCCGTGATGCCTTGCGCCCGCCAAGCTTGCAACAGCGCGGAAATTCGCTATAGGCCCGCGCTTCGCGATGCGTCCGGTTCTCGGTGGCGTCCGGCGGTCGGCGCCTTGCCGATGGCTGGATCGTGCCGTACGGGGCATCTGATTTCGTACGTCGATTTTAGAACAAGGTGCCGAAATGGCCGTCCCCAAGCGAAAGACCTCTCCCTCGAAGCGCGGCATGCGCCGTGGCCACGACTCGCTCAGCGTCGCGGCGTTCCAGGAGTGCCCGAACTGCGGCGAACTGAAGCGTCCGCACAATCTGTGCACCGCCTGCGGCCATTATAACGGTCGCGAGATCGTCTCGGTCGAGGGCTAACGCCCTCTTTACCCACTGGATACACGCGCAACCATGCCCGACACTTCCTGGATCGCCGTCGATGCGATGGGCGGCGACGAGGGGCTGGCGGTCATGCTGGCTGGCGTCGCCGCGGCACGCCGCCGGTTCGAGGGCATGCGCTTCTTCCTGGTGGGTGACGAGGCGAAGGTGGCGGAGGGGCTGAAGGCCCATCCCAACCTCGCCCATGCCAGCGAGATCGTCCACGCCCCCGAAACCGTGGGGTCGAGCGACAAGCCGAGCCAGGCGATCCGCCGGTCCAAGACCACGTCGATGGGCATCGCCATCGATCTGGTGAAACAGGGTCGCGCCGGCGCCGCCGTGTCGTCGGGCAACACCGGCGCGCTGATGGCGATGGCGAAGCTGGCGCTGCGCACGCTGCCGGGCATCGATCGCCCCGCGCTCGCCGCGCCGCTGCCGACGCTGGGCGACAATGATGTCGTGATGCTCGATCTCGGGGCGAATACCGAGGTGGATGCGCGCAATCTCGTCCAGTTCGCGGTGATGGGTGCCGCCTATGCGCGCACCATCCTCGATCTCGACAGCCCCCGCGTCGCGCTGCTCAACATCGGCAGCGAAGACCAGAAGGGCACCGACGAGATTCGCGACGCCGCCGCCGTGTTGCGCGGCCAGACGCATTTGCCGCTGACCTTCACCGGCTTCGTCGAGGGCAATCAGCTCGCCCGTGGCAACCACGACGTCATCGTCTGCGACGGCTTCGCCGGCAATATCGCGCTGAAGACCGCCGAGGGGACGGCGCGCTTCGTCGCCGATCTGCTCAAGCGCGCGTTCCGCAGCTCGGTCCGCTCGAAGGTCGGCTTCCTGATCTCGCGTCCGGCGACCGAGCTGCTGCGCGACCACCTCGATCCCAACAATCACAATGGCGCGGTCTTCCTGGGCCTCAACGGCATCGTCGTGAAGAGCCACGGCAGCGCCAACGAACGCGGCGTCGCCACCGCGATCGGCAATGCCGCCAAGATGGTGCGCGCCGACCTCACGCGCCGCATCGCCGACGACCTCGGCAATTTCGAGAAAAAGGCAGTCCACGCATGATCCGCTCGGTCGTTCTCGGTACGGGTTCGGCCCTTCCGGAACAGCGTGTGTCGAACGCCGATCTGGCGGAGCGACTCGACACCAGCGACGAATGGATCGTCGAGCGGACCGGCATCCGCTTCCGTCACATCGCCGGCCCGCATGAAACGACCTCGACACTCGCCGCAGCGGCCTGCCGCGCCGCGCTCGAATCGGCGGGCATCGCCGCGCAGGATATCGACCTGATCGTCCTCGCCACCGCGACCCCCGACCAGACCTTCCCGGCGACCGCGACCAAGGTGCAGGCGATGCTCGGCATCGACGATTGCGTCGCCTTCGACGTCGCGGCGGTGTGTTCGGGCTTCCTCTATGCGGTGCAGGTCGCCGATTCGATGCTGCGCACCGGCGTCCATCGCCGCGCGCTGGTGATCGGTGCCGAAACGTTCAGCCGCATCCTCGATTGGGAAGACCGCACCACCGCCGTGCTGTTCGGCGACGGCGCCGGCGCGATCGTGCTGGAAGGGCAGGAGAGCGAGGCCGAGGGCGGTCGCGGCATTCTCGCCACGCGCCTGCACGCCGACGGGCGGCACAACGAATTGCTCTATGTCGATGGCGGTCCGTCGACCACTGGCACCGTCGGCAAGCTGCGCATGAAGGGCCGCGAGGTGTTCCGCCACGCCGTCGTCAATCTGGCGTCGGTGCTGCAGGAATCGCTGGATATCGCCGGCCTGACGCCGTCGGCGGTCGATTGGGTCGTGCCGCATCAGGCCAATGCCCGCATTCTCGAGGCGACCAGCCGCAAGCTCGGCCTGCCGGCGGAGAAGGTCGTCGTGACCGTCGATCGCCACGCCAACACCTCCGCCGCGTCGGTGCCGCTCGCGCTGGATACGGCGACGCGCGATGGGCGCATCCAACCGGGCCAGATTGTGGTATTGGAGGCCATGGGCGGCGGCTTCACGTGGGGAGCTGCGGTCCTGCGGATGTAATCCGCCATTTTGAGTAGTTTTTCGTGCAAGCGTTTCCACGCCGTGTAACAAAGTCACTTTCGGACATGTCTGTGCTGGTGTAGCTCCCTCCAAGGGGCTGTTTTGACAGAGTGGAGTGGGAAACGTGTTGATGACACCGGTGGGCACGTTGACGCGAGCGGATCTGGCCGAAGCCCTGCATCGTCAGGTGGGACTGGCGCGATCGGACTCGGCGCGCTTGGTGGAACAGGTTCTCGGCGAGATGTGCGAGGCACTGTCGCGCGGCGAGAACGTCAAGATTTCGGGGTTCGGCACCTTCGTGCTGCGTGACAAGGGCGAACGGATCGGCCGCAATCCCAAGACCGGGGTCGAGGTGCCGATCGCACCGCGGCGGGTCCTCACCTTCCGCGCCAGCCAGATGATGCGCGACCGCATCGTCGCGGCCAGCTGACCCGGATGGTCTCCCGCACCGACAAGGCGCGCGGAGCGTTTCGAACAATCGGCGAGGTGTCGGCGGAAACCGGCCTCGCCCACCATATCTTGCGCTATTGGGAAACGCGCTTTCCCCAGCTCAGGCCCGTCACACGCGCGGGCAACCGGCGCTATTACCGGCCGGAGGACGTCGCGCTGGTCCGCCGCATCGATACGCTGCTCAACCGGCAGGGCTATACGATTCGCGGCGTCCAGCAACTCCTCGCCGATGCGGATCGCGCGCCGCCGCCAGCGCCCGCCGACGAACAGGCGGACCTGACCGCCATGCTGCTCGCGATCCGCAACCGCATCGCCGATGCGTTGCGGCAGGACGATGAGCTCAAACCTCGGTGATGGCTGGGCGTTTGGGGAACAGGCCATCGCGCAGCAGCGATGCGGCCTGGTCCGCCACCGCGGCAATGTCGCGATCCTCGCTCCACACGCCGTACCGCAGGCCCAAAAACACGTTCATTCCCATGATCGCCCAGGCGTGAACATCATCCACATCCCCCCGCACCTCCCCCCGCGCTGCCGCGGCGCGTAACCGCGCTTCGATTCGCTCCGCCGTGGAGGCGTAGTGGGCGCGGAAACTGTCCGAATCGACGAATTCGGCCTCGTCGATGATGCGATAGATTTCCTTGTGGTCGCGGACGAAGCCGATGAATTCGGCAAGACCTGCCCGCTCCGCCGCCAGTCCATCCGGCGCCGCCCGAACCGCGGGGGCAACATGATCGCGGACCTGCGCCGACATGTCGGTGACGAGCGCGCGGAACACCGCGTCCTTCGAATCGAAATAGGTGTAGAAGCTGCCGAGTGCGATGCCGGCGCGACGCGTAATGCCGCTGATCGACGCATCGTGAAACCCGCGCTCGCCGAACTCCACCGCCGCCGCATCGAGCAGCGCGCGCAGCGTCCGCCGTCCGCGCGCCGTCCGCGGCGTCTTGGCCGTGGAGGGTGAGTCGGCACTGTCGGCCGCGTCTGCCGCTGCTTCGATCATAATCGTTCCTCCCCCAAAGACCGAAGTTGAAACCCGGTTCAGGTTTCAGTATAGCGGGTGCAAGAGGGCGTACAAGCCGGGTCTACCGGGCAGGCGCCGATCAGGAGGGGAAAGCTATGAACCGGCGTGCATCCACGATCCTCAAGCTCGGCGCGAGTGCCGCGGCGTTGCTGGCGACGCCCGCGATGGCGCAAACGGCCCCGGCCGACGCCCCGCAGAGCGCCGCCGCCGAAACGGCGCCCGATACCAGTGCGACGCCTCCGCAAGACAATGGGGACATCGTTGTCACCGCGCGCCGCCGGTCCGAAACGCTGCAAAGCGTGCCGATCGCCGTCACCGCGTTCAGCGCGGACAAGCTCGACAAGCTCGGCGCGGTCGACCTGACCGACATCCAGAACGTCACCCCCAACACCACGCTGAAGACCGCCCGTGGCTCCAACTCGACGCTCGCGGCCTTCATCCGCGGTGTCGGCCAGCAGGATCCGGTGCCGGGGTTCGAGGCGGGCATCGGCATCTATCTGGACGACGTCTATCTCAACCGGCCGCAGGCGGCGGTGCTCGACATCTACGACGTCGACCGGATCGAGGTGCTGCGCGGGCCGCAGGGGACGCTCTATGGCCGCAACACGATCGGTGGCGCGGTGAAATATGTCACCAAGCGGCTGCCGAACGAGACCGAGCTGCGCGTGAAGGCGAATTACGGGTCGTTCGATCAGGCGGATGGCATCGTCGCGCTGTCGACGCCGATTGGCGACATGTTCAAGGTCGGCGTGGCGGGTGCGCGACTGAGCCGGGGGGGCTTCGGGCGCAACACCAACCTCAATATCGACAATTACAATAAGGACATCTGGGCGGGTCGCGGTACGATCGAGTTCGAAAGCCCGGATACGCGGCTGTTCGTGCGGATCACCGGCGACTACACCCACGACCTCAGCAATCCGCGCAACGGCCACCGGTTGATCCCGGGCCTTCTGTCGGGTGCGCCGGTGTTGGCCAACGTGTTCGACACGCGCGCCGGGCTGAACTTCCCCAAGCAGGACATTCAGGCGGGCGGCCTGTCGATGACCGCGAATGCGCAGCTGACCGATCACCTGACGCTGCGCAGCATCAGCGCATGGCGCAAGGACACGAGCTTCACGCCGATCGACTTCGATTCGCTGCCCGCGACCGACGTCGATGTGCCCGCGGTCTATCGCAACGAGCAGACCAGCCAGGAATTCCAGCTGCTCTATGCGTCCGAAAAGCTCAACGGCCTGATCGGCTATTATTACCTCGGCGCGAAAGCGGCGACCGGGTTCGGGGTGCTACTGTCGACGACGCTGCCGGGGTTCGACGCCTATACCGCGGGCGACGTGCGGACTGAGACGTCGTCGATCTATGGCGACTTCACCTATGATTTCACGCCGCAGTTCAGCCTGTCGGTCGGCGGCCGCTATACGTGGGATCAGCGCAACGCCTTCGTCTTCAAGGCGAATTACATCGGCCTGACCAGCGAGTTCGGCGGCACGCCGACCCCGTTCGGCGCTCCGGCGACGAATTTCCGCGGTATCGCGAACTTCAAGCGCTTCACGCCGCGCGTGTCGCTGAGCTTCAAGCCGGCGCCCGATCACCTGCTGTATGCGTCCTATTCGGAAGGCTTCAAGGGCGGCGGTTTCGATCCGCGCGGGTCGGGGACGTCGGCGCCGATCAGCAATCCGGCGGCGGGACGGACGTATCAGGACATCTACAACTACCTGCTGTTCAAGCCGGAAAGCGTCACGAGTTACGAGGCGGGATACAAGGGATCGGCATTCGACCGGCGGCTGACCTGGGCGCTGGCGGGCTTCTATGCCGATTACACCGATGTGCAGGTGCCCGGTTCGGTCGGCTGTTTGCAGAACGGGGTGCAGAGCTTCTGCGGCATCACCACCAACGCGGCCAAGGCGCGGATCAAGGGCATCGAGCTGGAAAGCACCGCGGTGCTGGCGCGCGATTTCGCCGGGATCGGGTCGTCGGTCGCGCTCAACGGGGCGGTGGGGTATATCCATGCCCGCTACCGCACCTTCATCGGCCCGACCGGAGTCGATGTCGCCAATGTCCGCGTGTTTCAGAACACGCCCGACTGGACGGCGAGCGGCACGCTGACCGGCAATGTGCCGCTGGGCGATGGCCTCGTCACCGCGAATTCGACCGTGTCGTATCGCAGCCTGACGCACCAGTTCGAGACGGCGAGCCCGTTCCTCGACCAGCCAGGCTATACGTTGCTGGATGCGGGCCTGACCTATGCGTTCGGCGAGGGGCGGCGGTACACGATCGGCGTGTACGGCAAGAACCTGACCGACGTGCGCTATAAGACCAGCGGGTATCAGTATATCCGGTCGGACATTGCGGGGACGCCGATCCCGGATGCGGCCGGCAAGCCCTTCCCGACGCTGGGCAAGGAGGGCGTCGCGACGGCCTTCTACGGCAATCCGCGGCAGGTGTTCGTGAGCGTCGGGGCGAAGTTCTAAGGTTTGCCCTGTCCCTCCGTCACCCCGGACTTGTTCCGGGGTCCACCGGGCCGCATGGGGACGGCAAGAGGCTCCGGCCTCCCCCCTCGCCGCAGAGTGGGCCCCGGAACGAGTCCGGGGTGACGGCTGGGCGGGGCTAGCGCGCGGGAATACCTATGCATGCCATGACACCCACCCCCCGCTACCGTGCGCTCGTGCTGGCGATGCTGCTGGTCGTCTACACGTTCAACTTCCTCGACCGGCAGATCCTCGGCATCTTGGCGGCGCCGATCAAGGCGGACCTGAAGCTGACCGACACGCAGCTGGGGCTGCTGGGCGGGGCGGCGTTCGCGCTGCTCTATTCGACGCTCGCCATTCCGCTGGCGCTGGTCGCCGACCGGACGAGCCGCAGCTGGGTGATCACGATCAGCCTGGCGGTGTGGAGCGGCTTCACCGCGCTGTGCGGGTTCGCGACCGGTTTCTGGCAGTTCTTCGCGTTCCGCCTGGGCGTCGGCGTGGGGGAGGCGGGGGGCGTCGCGCCGTCCTATGCGATGATTTCGGACTACTTCCCGCCGCACCAGCGCGGGCGGGCGCTGTCGATCTATTCGCTGGGCATCCCGATCGGGCTGGCCGCGGGGGCGCTGCTGGGCGGGATATTGGCGGCGCATGTCGATTGGCGGTGGGCGTTCATCGTCGTCGGACTGGCGGGCGTCGTCATCGCCCCGATCTTCCGATTGGTGGTGCGCGAGCCGGCGCGCGGGGCGTTCGATCCGGTCGCGGCGACCGAGCGCACGTCGGTGTGGACGGTATTCGGCATCCTGGCCGCCAAGCCGAGTTTCTGGCTGCTGAGCTTTGCCGCGGCGTTCAGTTCGCTGTGCGGCTATGGCCTCGCCTTCTGGGTGCCATCCGTCCTGATCCGCTCGTTCGGGTTCAGCTTGCTGACCGCGTCGCAATATATCGGGTCGCTGCTGCTGATCGGCGGCACGATCGGCGTGTTCGCGGGCGGGTGGCTGGCCGATCGGATGGGCGGGCGCGATCGCGGCGTCTATGCCAAGCTGCCCGCGGTGGCTTGGGCGATCACCGTGCCGCTCTATGCCGCAGGGCTGATGAGCGGATCGCCGGCGCTGTCCTGGTTCCTGTTCCTGATCCCCAATGGGCTCAACATCCTGTGGCTGGGGCCGGTGACGACCGCGGTCCAGCATCTGGTGCCGCCGCCGATGCGCGCGACTGCCTCGGCGAGCTTCCTGCTGGTCAACAATCTGATCGGGCTGGGGCTGGGATCGACGATCATGGGGCGCGTGTCGGATGCGATGACCGCGGCTTATGGTGTGGACGCGCTACGCTATGCGACGGTCTATGCGCTGGGGTTTTATGTCGTCGCGGCGGGGCTGATGCTGAGCGCGGTGAAGCCGCTGCGGCGCGACTGGGTGGGGTGAGAAAAAGCCATGTCCGTCATTCCCGCGAGGGCGGGAATCCAGACGCGCTGACGGCGGCGATGGAGCCGCAACGTCAGAGGTTATGGATTCCCGCCTTCGCGGGAATGACTGGGTGGGGTGTGGCACCCTTGCTCGCCGTAGGACAGGCCCTTGCGAATCGTCCTGCTGTGCCGGTCGGTTAGTGCGACGGCGGTCCAACACCCCTTTCGTCATCCCGGCGTTGGGCCCCATCGAAGTATTACTTCGATGGGAACCCTTTCGCCGGGATGACGGAGAGAGGGTTAGCGTTCGCGGGTCGCGGCGAATTTCACTTTGTTGTAGCGGTCGGCGATATAGCCGACTTCCCAGGCGCTTTTGGCGAGGAAGACGGGGTTGCCGTCGCGGTCCTTGGCCATCGCCGAGCGGTTGAGGTCGGTGAACGCCTTGAGGTCGGCGGGGTCCTGCGCCGAGACCCAGCGCGCGGTTTCGAAGGGGGCGGGTTCCAGGCCCGCGGCGACCTTATATTCCACCTCCAAGCGGCTGAGCAGCACTTCCAGCTGGAGCTGGCCGACGACGCCGATGATCCAGTTGCTGCCGATTTCGGGGTAGAAGACCTGCGTCACGCCCTCTTCGGCCATGTCGTCGAGCGCCTTACGCAACTGCTTGGTCTTGGTCGGGTCCTTCAGCTGGACGCGGCGCAGGATTTCGGGCGCGAAGTTGGGCAGGCCGGTGAAGCGGACGTCGGCGCGCTCCGATAAGGTATCGCCCACGCGCAGCGTGCCGTGGTTGGGGATGCCGATGATGTCGCCGGGGAAGGCCTCGTCGGCGACTTCGCGATTCTGCGCGAAGAACAGGATCGGCGAATGGACCGCGATCGGCTTGCCGTGGCCGGTGGGGGTGAGCTTCATGCCGCGTTTGAAGGTGCCCGAACACAGCCGCATGAAGGCGATGCGGTCGCGGTGGTTGGGGTCCATGTTCGCCTGCACCTTGAAGACGAAGCCGGTGACTTCGTCGTTGTCGGGTGCGACGGGCGCGGGTTCGGCAGGCTGTGCGCGCGGCGGGGGCGCGTGTTCGGCGAGCGCGCCGATCAGTTCGGCGACGCCGAAGTCCTTCAATGCCGAGCCGAAATAGACCGGGGTCAGGTCGCCGTTGCGATACGCCTCGCCGTCGAATTCGGCATAGCCGGCCTGGGCCAGTTCGATCTCCTCCGCCCAGCGGTCGGACAGCGTGGGGTCGGCCTCGGTTTTGCCGAGGAAGGCGCGGCTGTCGCCTTCGGGGCGGCTGATCGTGTTGGTGGTGAGGTCGAGCACGCCCTCGAACTCGCCGCCCATGCCGACAGGCCAGCTCATCGGGCACACGTCCAATGCCAGCATGTCGGCGATCTCGTCGAGCAGTTCGAAGACCGGGCGGCCTTCGCGATCGACCTTGTTGACGAAGGTGATGATCGGGACGGAGCGCAGGCGACAGACCTCGAACAATTTGCGCGTCTGCGGCTCGATGCCCTTGGCGGCGTCGATGACCATGACGGCGGAATCGACCGCGGTGAGGGTGCGATAGGTGTCTTCGCTGAAGTCCTCGTGGCCCGGCGTGTCGAGCAAGTTGAAGGTGATGCCGTCACGCTCGAATGTCATCACCGACGAGGTGACGGAGATGCCGCGCTGCTGCTCGATCTTCATCCAGTCCGATCGGGCGCGGCGGTTTTGCCCGCGCGCCTTCACCTCGCCGGCGAGATGGATCGCGCCGCCGAAATAGAGCAGTTTTTCGGTGAGCGTCGTCTTGCCCGCGTCGGGGTGGGAGATGATCGCGAAGGTGCGGCGGGGGGAGGTCACAGGCAGTCTCGGGCGGCTGCGCGGGCCGATTCGGCACCGCGGAAGTGGACGAAGTGGACGGTACGTAATGCTCGAAAACGCCCTCCGCGACGGGCCCGCCGGGTGAGGGGCGGGGTGCGGCGGGCATGGGTCATGCGGGCCCTTTGCCAGATTTGTGGCGTGTAGGACAGAGGGGGAGTCGCCGCCGTCATTCCCGCGAAGGCGAGACCTCTGCGAAAGTCATTTATTGCATCATTTGGCCCGTCACTTTGAACGCGTTCGGGTTTCGCTGTTCGGCAAAATCAACGTCTTATACCCTTGCGGCGCGGTGGATGCCGGACCGCGTCCGGCATGACGAAGGGACTATCGCAGGGGCCTCGCTATTTGGAGAAAGCGGACGCTACAACCTGGCAAGAAGCGCAGGCACCAACACGCTGTAGGGGCCTTGAAGCACGGGATTAGCAAGCTCGAAAACTGCATCGGCAGCGACAGGTTGAGCATCTATGTCCTCGCGACACTCAAGGAGGTTCGCCCATCCCTCTAGTTCTTCGGCTGTTAGCTCTCCGCCGACATATCGCCGCAGCACGGAGGACACGTTGTCCGTGGAGAGTTGGACGACGGGATCACCGCTCCGATCCCAAGTAAATTGGCGAAGAGCATCTGCAATTGCGGTCAGCGGCTGGTCGAACTGAACAAGGGCTCGAAGGGCTTCTTCTCGGCTCACGGTAGCACAATAGCCAACGGTAGAGGGTTCGCAACTGGGCGGACGGAGACATTCCCGTGTCCCCGCCCCCCTCAATCGATCCGCATCGCTTCTGCCGCCAAGGCTTCCGCCTCGATCAGCAGCGCGTCGTCTGCGGAGCCGGTCGAGACCTTCTCGCGGCCGATCAGGGTGAGGACGGGGACGGCGAGCGGGGTGATGCGGTCGAGGTCGACGTGGAGCATCGTGTCGGCGGCGCGGTCGAGCAGATGGGCGAGGCGGCCGACGTCGGTCATGCGGGCGCGGGCGTCGTCCCAGGCGGCTTGCAGCAGCAGGTGCGTGGGTTCGTATTTACGCAGCACGTCGTAGATGAGGTCGGTGGAGAAGGTCACCTGCCGGCCGGTCTTGCGCTTGCCGGGGTGCTGGCGTTCGACGAGGCCGCCGATGACCGCGACCTCGCGGAAGGCGCGTTTGAGCAGGTGGCTCTGCTGCACCCAGTCGACGAATTCGTGTTCGAGGATGTCGGGGCTGAACAGTGCGGCGGGGTCGGTGATCTTTTCCAGGCCGTAGCAGGCCAGGGCATAATCGTTGGCGACGAAGCCCAAGGGTTTCAGCCCCACCGCCTCCATGCGGCGGGTGACGAGCATGCCCAAGGATTGGTGCGCGTTCCAGCCTTCGAAGCTGTAGGCGACCATGTAATGCCGGCCTTCGCGCGGGAAGGTTTCGACCAGCAGCTGGCCGGGGCGGGGGAGGGCGGAGCGTTTCGCCTGGAATTCCAGCCAGTCGCGCACGTCGGGCGGGAAGCGGTGCCATTGCTCCGGTTCGGCAAGGAAGTGGCGGACGCGGGTGGCGAGGTTGGTCGACAGCGGCATGCGGCTGCCGCCGTAGGTGGGGATGCGCGCGGGCTTGCTCGAGGCGCGGACGATCAGGTCTTCGGTGTCGATGCTCTGCACTTCGCAGCTGAGGCCGGCGAAGAAGAAGGTGTCGCCGGGGCTGAGCTGTGCGGCGAAGCCTTCCTCGACCTTGCCGAGATGGCGGCCGTTCTTGAAGCGGACGTTGAGCATCGTCGCCTCGACGATGATGCCGGCGTTGAGGCGGTGCTGCGTCACGAACCTGGGGTGGCTGACGCGCCACAGGCCATCGGGGTCCTGCGTCAGCCGCTTGAACCGGTCGTAGGCCTTCAGGCTGTAGCCGCCGTCGCTGATGAAGTGGAGCACGCGGTCGAACGTCGCGTCGTCGAGCGCCGAATAGGGCAAAGCGGAGCGGATTTCGTCGAGCAGCGCGGCCTGATCGAACGGCGCGGCGCAGGCGAGCGCCATGACGTGCTGGGCGAGCACGTCGAGAGCGCCGGGGCGGAAGATGTCGGGGTCGAGTTCGCCCGCCTCCACCGCGTCGAGGGCGGCGCGGGCTTCGAGATATTCGAAGCGGTTGCCGGGGACGAGGATGCCTTGCGAGGCTTCGTCGAGGCGGTGGTTGGAGCGGCCGAGGCGCTGGAGCAGGCGCGACGATCCCTTGGGCGCGCCCATCTGGATGACGCAATCGACATTGCCCCAGTCAACGCCGAGGTCGAGGCTGGCGGTGGCGACGAGCGCACGCAACCGGCCCGACGCCATCGCGCCTTCGACCTTGCGGCGCGCTTCCAACGCAAGGCTGCCGTGGTGGACGCCGATCGGCAGGCTGTCGGTATTCACCTTCCACAGATCCTGGAAGATCAGTTCGGCGAGGCTGCGCGTGTTGCAGAAGATGATCGAGGTGTCGTGCGCCTCGATCTCCGCCATCACCTGTTGCGCGGCATAGCGGCCCGAATGGCCGGACCAGGGCACGCGGTCTTCGGGGAGCAGGATGGTGATGTCGGGGTCGGCGCCGGCTTCGCCCTGTACCAGCGCAACCTCACCGATGTCGCCGTCGGGGGCGAGCCAGGCGCGATAGCCGTCGGGGTCGGCGATCGTGGCGGAGAGGGCGACACGGCGTAAGGCAGGGCTGATCCTTTGCAGGCGCGCCATGCAGAGTGAGAGGAGGTCGCCGCGCTTGCCCGTCGCGAAGGCGTGGACTTCGTCGACGACGATCGTCTTAAGGCCGGCGAACATCGTGACGCTGTCGGGGTAGCTCAAAAGCAGCGACAGCGATTCGGGTGTGGTGAGCAGGATCTGCGGCGGCTTGACCCGCTGCCGCGCCTTGCGGTCGCTGGGGGTGTCGCCGGTGCGGGTCTCGACGCGGATGTCGACGCCCATTTCGTCGAGGGGGGTGACGAGGTTGCGCTGGATGTCGACGGCGAGCGCCTTCAGCGGCGAGACGTAGAGGGTGTGGAGGCCTTCCGTCGGCGCCTCGATCAGCTCGGCGAGCGTGGGGAGGAAGCCGGCGAGCGTCTTGCCCGCGCCGGTGGTGGCGACGAGCAAGGCGTGGCGGCCGGCGCGGGCCTCGCGCAGCATGTCGAGCTGATGGCGGCGGGGGTGCCAGCCGCGGGAGGCGAACCAGTCGGTCAGCGGCTGGGGGAGGTCCATCATGGTGTATGTAGGGTGGCGTCGGGCCGCTTCCATCCTTTCGTCACCCCGGACTGGTTCCGGGGTCCACTCCGCGGCGAGGGGGATGGCTAGAGCCTCTTGCCTTCCCCCCGTGGCCCGGTGGACCCCGGAACAAGTCCGGGGTGACGGTGTGGGTGGGGCGGCCGGGCACTCCACGCCATCTGGCGCGTAGTAGCGGAATGGCACGATTGGGCGACTGGCTGGAACCGCACCCGCACGGGATCTACGTGAAGCCCGCCGATGCGTGGATCGATCCGTCGGAGCCCGTGGCCAAGGCGCTGGTGACGCATGGCCATGCCGATCACGCGCGCGGCGGGCATCAGGCGGTGTGGGCGACGCCGGAGACGCTGGCGATCATGGATGCGCGCTATGGGCCGCAGGCGGGGCATGCGGTCGCCTATGGCGAGAGCATCCGGATGGGGGAGGTCGCCGTCGGCTATGTCCCCGCGGGTCATGTGCTGGGATCGGCGCAGATCGTGCTCGATTATCGCGGCGAGCGGGTGGTGGTGTCGGGGGATTACAAGCGGCGACCCGATCCGACCTGCGCGGCGTTCGAGCCGGTGCAGTGCGACGTGTTCGTGACCGAGGCGACGTTCGCGCTGCCGGTGTTCCGCCATCCCGATACCGGTGACGAGATCGACAAGCTGATCGCGCGGCTGCACGCGAACCCCGATCGCTGCGTGCTGGTGGGGGCCTATGCGCTGGGCAAGGCGCAGCGGGTGATCGCCGAATTGCGCGAGCGTGGGCACGACGCGCCGATCTACATCCACGGCGCGCTGCAGCGCTTGTGCGACCTGTATGCCGAACATGGCGTGCGGCTGGGCGAGCTGCTGCCGGTTGCCGACGCGAAGAAGGCGGATATGGCGGGGCATGTCGTGATGTGCCCGCCGGGTGCGCTCAACGACCGCTGGTCGCGGCGGCTGCCCGATCCGATCACCGCGATGGCGAGCGGCTGGATGCGGGTGCGCCAGCGCGCCCGGCAGAAGAATGTCGAGCTGCCGCTGATCCTGTCCGACCATGCCGATTGGGACGAGCTGACGACCACGCTGACCGAAATCGCCCCGCGCCAAGTGTGGGTGACGCATGGCCGCGAGGAGGCGCTGGTCCATTGGTGCGAGCAACGCCAGATGAAGGCGCGCGCGCTGGCGCTGGTGGGGTTCGAGGACGAGGACGATTGATCTACTTGCGATCTACATGCATGGTAATATAACTGTGCATATAGATTGGGGAGGCGGAGAATGTCGGGTGACGTCATCAGCGAACGCGGGCTGCTGTTCCTAGGCAGCCGCATGCGGCGATTGGGCGAACGGATGCAGGCGGACGTCGCCCGCGTGATCGAACAAGCCGGGTTGCCGCTCCAGCCCAGCCATTATCCGCTGCTCGCGACGCTGGACTGCGAAGGGCCGATGACCATCGGTACGATGGCCCAGTCGCTGGGCCTCAGCCAGCCGGCGGTGACCCGCAGCGTCGCGCGACTTGCTGAGCTGGGTTTAGTCGCAACTACGAAGGTCCATCGCGATCAACGCCACAAGACGGTCGCGCTCACCGAGCAGGCACAGGCCGTGCTGGCGCAGTCGGCGGCGACCGTCTGGCCGCGCGTCGAGGCAGCGGTGGCGGAGGTGTGCGGCGATGGCGCACGGCCGTTGCTCGCCCTGCTGGCGAGGCTGGAGCGGGGACTCGATGACGCATCGCTCGACCGACGCGCGCCGATGCTGACGGTGCTGCCGTTTTCCGACGACCTCGCCCCGGCGTTCCACGACATCAACGCACAGTGGATCGAGACGATGTTCACGCTCGAACCGACCGATCGCGAGGTGCTGGAACAGCCGCGGGCGCGCATCATCGCGCCAGGTGGCGATATCCGCTTCGTCGCCGCGGAGGGGCTGGGTGTCGTGGGGGCGTGTGCGTTGCAGAAGACCGGGGAGCGCCGCTTCGAATTGACCAAGATGGGCGTCCTGCCTGAAGCGCGCGGACGCAAGGCGGGCGAGTTCCTGTTACGCGCGATGATCGCGCGTGCGGCCGAGTTGGGCGCGGAAACGCTGTACCTGCTGACCAACGCGCGCTGTGCGCCGGCGATACATTTGTATGAGAAGGTCGGCTTCGTGCATGATGCCGAAATCATGCGCGATTATGGTGGCCGCTATGCCCGCTGCGATGTGGCGATGCGGTATCGGTTCCCGGAATAGGGCCGTCGATCCAGACCGGAAGAGGGCCTGCCGGCGGCGCAATTGCCTACCCCGTCATGCCGGACTTGATCCGGCATCCCGCTTTTCTCTTGGCGACGACGTAAGAAGCGGAACCCCGGCTCACGGCCGGGGTGACGGAAGAGGGGTGGCGCCGGCTGCGTGATGGGGGTGGGTGGATCAGGCGAGCTGGTCGGACAGGTCGTGCCAGTCTGGGTTGCCCCGTTCGATTAGGGCGATCTTCCAGTCGCGGTGCCAGCGTTTGAGGCGCTTTTCGTGGGCGATGCAGTCGGCGATCGCGGTGCTGCGTTCGGCCCAGACGAGGCGGTGCAATCCGTAGCGGCGGCAGAAGTCCGATCCGTCGCCGGTGCGATGCTGGTGGATACGGGCGGCAAGATGCGCGGTGACGCCGACGTAGAGCGTGCCGCGGTAGCGGTCGCTCATGATGTAGACCCAGCCGCCGCGGTCGTTTGCCATGCGGGGATGGTGCGAACGGGCCGGTGATGAGTCAAGATCGGATGGTTTGGTTTCTGGCTAGCGGCGTTTGTTCGACTGAAGAAGGGGAAGAAGCGGGACCCCGGGTCGAGCCCGGGGTGACGAAGGGGTGAGATGTTGCGCGGCGCTGCCCCAAAACTATTCCCGTCACCCCGGCCTTGAGCCGGGGTCCCGCTTCTTTTTGACCAAGCCTAGCAGCGCGAGGGGCCGCAGGTCAGGTGCGGGACAACGGGAGGCAGATCAGCCCCCCAACGCCCGCGCGCGGCGGCGTTGTACCGAGCTGCCGATGCCCATCGCTTCGCGGTATTTGGCGACGGTGCGGCGGGCGATGTCGAAGCCTTTGGCTTGGAGCAGTTCGACCAACGTGTCGTCGGACAGGATCTTGGCGCCCTCGCCGGCGATGAGCGCGCGGATCGCGCTCTTCACCGCCTCCGCCGACACCGCGTCGCCGCCATCCGCCGCCTGAATCGCGCTGGTGAAGAAGTATTTCAGCTCGAAGACGCCGCGCGCGCAGCTTAAGTATTTGTTGCTCGTCACGCGGCTGACGGTCGATTCGTGCATCTCGATCGCCTCGGCGACCTTGGCGAGCGTCATCGGCTTGAGGTGCGCGACGCCTTGCAGGAAAAAGGCTTCCTGTTGCTTCACGATCTCGGTCGCGACCTTGATGATCGTGCGCTGACGCTGGTCCAGCGCCTTGATGAGCCAGTTGGCGGAGGCGAGCGCGTCGGACAGCCAGGCCTTGGCGCTCTTGTCCTGCGGGCCGTGGCTGAGTTCGTGATAATAGCGGCGGTTGACGAGGACGCGCGGTAGCGTCGCGGCGTTGAGTTCGATGCCCCAGCCCGCCTTGGTCTTCATCACGAACAGGTCGGGGGTGACGGCGGGTGCGGGTTCGCCGCCGTAGCGGCAGCCGGGCTTGGGATCGTAGCTGCGCAGCTCGCGGATCATGTCCGCCATGTCCTCGTCGTCGACGCCGCACATGCGCTTGAGGCGGGCGAGCTCGCCGCGGGCGAGGAGATCGAGATTGTCGATCAGCCGCGCCATACAGGGATCGTAGCGGTCCGCCTCCTTCGCCTGGAGCGCGATGCATTCGGCGAGGTCGCGCGCGCCGACGCCGGTGGGGTCGAGTGTCTGGATTTGCGAAAGGACGCGTTCGACGCGGGCGAGCGCAGTGCCGAGGCGATTGGCGATGTCGAGCAGGGGGACGGTGAGGTAGCCCGCCTCGTCGATCTGATCGATCAGATGCTGGGCAATGAACCAGTCGGGGCCGTCGATGACCGCACCGGCCTGGGCGAGCAGATGGTCGGCGAGGCTCTTGTCGCCCTCCGCAAACGAATCGAAATCGATGCCGTCTTCGCCACCGACGCCACCGCCACCCGACCCGCCGTTGAGGCCCAATGCGCCGTCGAAGCCGCCGCCGCCGTCGGCGACGCTGTCCTGCTGGTGGCTTTCGGTGGCATAGTCGACGTCGAGCGGATCGGCCTTGGCGGCACCGGTGACGAGGTCGTCGGCACCGGCCGGCTCGTCCCGCTCGATGCGTTCGGGGCGGACGACCTCTTCGGTCTGTGCGGCTTCGAGCAGCGGGTTCTTCTCGATCTCTTCGGCGATGAAGCCTTCGATTTCGAGGTTGGACAGCGCGAGCAGCTTGATCGCCTGCTGCAGCTGCGGCGTCATCACCAGCGATTGCGACTGGCGGATGTCGAGGCGCGGGGCGAGGCTCATGACACGCCCATATTCCTCCCCCGCCAGGGGGAGGTGGCGCGCGCAGCGCGACGGAGGGGGAGGATAGGCCGCATCCGTTTCGGGTCCTCCCCCTCCGTCAGCCTGACGGCTGCCACCTCCCCCTGGCGGGAGAGGACTGATGGGGAGGCCGTCTCCATAACCCTACAGAGAGAAGCCCTCGCCGAGGTACAGGCGGCGGACGTTGGCGTCGGCGACCAGTTCTTCCGGGCTGCCGGCGAACAGCACGCGGCCGTCGTAGATGATGTAGGCGCGGTCGACGATGTCGAGCGTTTCGCGGACGTTGTGGTCGGTGATCAGCACGCCGATGTCGCGGCGCTTCAGGTCCTTCACCAGATCGCGGATGTCGGCGATCGAGATGGGGTCGATGCCGGCGAAGGGTTCGTCGAGCAGCATGATCGACGGATCGGCGGCAAGCGCGCGGGCGATTTCGGCGCGGCGGCGCTCGCCGCCCGACAGCGCCATCGCCGGGCTGGCTCGCAGGCGGGTGAGGCCGAATTCGTCGAGCAGTTTGTCGAGCTTGGCGGGGCGCTTGGACTTGTCGGGTTCGGAGAGTTCGAGGACCGCGCCGATGTTCTTTTCGATCGACAGGCCGCGGAAGATGCTGGTTTCCTGCGGCAGATAGCCCAGGCCCAGGATCGCGCGGCGGTACATCGGCAGGCGGGTGATATCCTCGCCATCGAGCATGATGCGGCCTGAATCGGGCTTCACCAGCCCCATCACCGAATAGAAGCAAGTCGTCTTGCCCGCGCCATTGGGGCCGAGCAGGCCGACCACCTCGCCGCGGTCGACCGAGACGGAGACGTCGGTGAGGACGACGCGCTTGTCGTAGGATTTGGCGATCGAGATCGCCTGCAGGCCGCGGTTGGCGGGCGCTTCGTGGATCGCTTCGGCGGTCTGAAGGTCGGTCACGGCGTCCATCGGCTGATGCCTCGCATCAAAGGGTTAGTAGAGCGTTGCGCGTTGGCAAGCTTCGTGCATGCGGGGCCCGTCATGGCGCGGGGAGCGCGCGGAGGGAAGCCCCCTTGCGATGGGTGGGGGCGGGTCGGTGCCAAGTCCTCCCTCGCGTAGCGGGGGAGGGGGACCGCTCGGCGCGAGCCGAGTGGTGGAGGGGGTGTTGCCGCATACGGGACGTTCGCCGTTGACCTCCCCCTCCGTCACCGCCTTCGGCGGCGCCACCTCCCCCTGGCGGGGGAGGACTTTGGGGGGTCAGTTGCGCTTCGGGACCGAGAAGGTGCCCGTCACGCGGCCGTTGGGGGCGGCGCTGGTCGTCGCGCCGGGGGCGCCGGCGGAGCCGCGGACCGAGGAGCCGTCGATCACCGCGCGGCCGGTGTCGAGGTTGATCGTCAGGCGACCGCCGTTCACGGTGTTGCCGCCCTGCGTCAGCGTGACCGCGCCGAGCATCGTGATGACGCGGCGGTTGAGATCGTAGATGGCATATTGCGCCTTGGCGGTCTGGTCCGGGCGCTTGACCGTGACGCCGCCGCTCGCGTCGAGACGCGAGACCTGCGGGTTCCCGCCGATCACCTGGCCCGTATAGAACACCGTCATGCGCGCCGCGGTGAGCGTCATTTCCGCCTGGCGGACATTGACGTTGCCCGACAGGACCGCGCGATTCGCCTTGTCCTGCAATTCGATCGTGTCCGCGCCGAAATCGATCGGCGCGTTCGAATTGTGCGCGGTCTGCGCGGCCAGAGGGGCGGCCACAGCGAGGACGGCAGGGATGAGGAAGGGGAGCGCGCGCATGGGCGGCTATTTCGTCCTTCCCGGCACGATCCGCAAGCGGGCATTGCCGGTGAGCCGCACGGTGCGATCGTCGAGGTTTGCGTTCAGGCGATCGGCGCTGAAATTCCCCTGCGTGACGGTGCCGGTGACCTTGCCGTCGCTCTGCATCGTCTTGGATTTCAGATCGATCGTCGCGTCGCTTGTATCGAGGCGATAGTTGTTGGGGCCGCGCACGGCGATCGGCCCGTCGACCTTCATCTGTTCGGTCTTGAGGTCGTAGCGCCCCTGATCGGCGCGCAGCGTTGCCGGGCCGTCCTGCAATTGCAGGTCTGCGGCCATGCGGTTGATCTCGACGATCGGCACGCTGCTGCTCTGCTGCACCGCCGAACCGGCGTTGAGCGTGAACGCCTGCCCCTTGTCGTCCTGCCCGCGATAGGTCGCGGCCTGCAGCTTCATGCGTTCCTTGGCGACCTCGACCTTGTTCTTGTCGAGCACGAAGGAGACTTCGTTGCTGGCGGTGAGCGGGGCCATGACGAGGAAGGCGGCGAGCACGCCGATCGCGATCGGCAGCCCGCTGTTGAGCAAGGTGATCAGCCGGTCGTGGCGGCTGCCGGGCGCGGCCCAGCGCTGGCGTGCCGTCCGCACGCGCGCGAAGCCGTCGACGGTCGCCGCCATCGACTCAGGCATGCGCGAAGATGTCGATTTCGGGCCAGCCGGCGAGATCGAGCGCGGCGCGAGTCGGCAGGAAGTCGAAACACTGCTGCGCCAGCTCCATGCGGCCTTCGCGGATCAGGCGGCGGTCCAGCTCGGCCTTCAGGCGGTGGAGGAAGCGCACGTCGCTGGCCGCATAATCCTTTTGCGCGTCGCTGAGCTCGGGCGATCCCCAGTCGGACGATTGCTGCTGTTTGCTGAGTTCCTGCCCCAGCAGTTCGCGGACCAGTTCCTTCAGGCCATGGCGATCGGTGTAGGTGCGGATCAAGCGCGAGGCGATCTTGGTGTCGTATGCGGGCGCGGCGACCACGCCGAGATAATGCTGGACCGCGGCGATATCGAAGCGGCCGAAGTGATAGAGCTTCAGGCGCGCGGGATCGGCGAGCACCGCCTTCAGGTTCGGTGCGGCATAATCGCTGTCGGGGCCGAAGCGCACGAGATGTTCGTCTGGGCCGCCATCGGACAGCTGCACGACGCACAGGCGATCGCGGGGCGTGATGAGGCCCATGGTTTCGGTGTCGACGGCGATCGATGCGCCGGGAGCGAAGACGTCGGCGGGGAGGTCTTCCTCGTGGAAGTGAACGGTCATGCCGCAGCCCTACGCGGCTCCGCGGCGCGGCTCAACGATTAACATTGTGTCACCGAAACATCGCGATAGGCGCGCACCGCAGCGATAAACGTGCTGTGGCGGCCACAACGGGCAAGTATCGGCACGACTTGCCCCCAAGATACGACGAATTTGTTCGCGGGGACTTGTAATGTGCGCTATGGCAGGTCCCAAGGCGCAATAGGTTTGGCGCCCGGAGGCTCGCGTTCGTCGTCCGGCGCACGGGTTCTTCGACGGATTGGATGCGGGCGAACCGGGAAGACGAATAGGGTTATGAGTTACGACAAAGGTGGCCGCGGCAATCGTGGCGGACGTGGTCGCGACAAGCGCGACGGTTTCGGCGGCGACGATTTCGGTGGCGGCAGCAGCTACGGCGGCGGCGGCTTCGGTGGCGGCGGCTTTGGCGGCGGTGATCGTGGCGGCTTCGGCGGTGGTGGCTTCGGTGGCGGCGGCTTCGGCGGCGGCGACCGTGGCGGCTTCGGCGGCGGCGGCGGTGGTTTCCGCGGCGGCGGCGGTGGTGGCGGCTTCAGCGGCGGTGGCCGCGGCATGCCCCCGCAGGTCGTCGGCGAAGGCACCGGCGTGGTCAAGTTCTTCAACGCGCAGAAGGGCTTCGGCTTCGTCGTCCGTGATGACGGCGGCGAAGACGTGTTCGTCCACATCTCGGCGGTCGAGCAGGCGGGCCTTAGCGCGCTTGCCGAAGGCCAGCCGCTCGGCTTCACGCTGGTCGACCGCGGTGGTCGCATCTCGGCGACCGAGCTGAAGATCGACGGCGAGCCGATGGCGGTGACCGAGCGCGCGCCCCGCGAGCCGCGTGAAGGCGGCTTCGGCGATCGTGGTCCTCGCGCCGGCGGCGCCGGTGGCCCGCAGCGCCAGCTGACCGGTGAGAAGGCGACCGGTACGGTCAAGTTCTTCAACGCGATGAAGGGCTTCGGCTTCATCCAGCGCGACGACGGCCAGCCCGACGCGTTCGTGCACATTTCGGCCGTCGAGCGCGCCGGCATGGGCACGCTGAACGAAGGCGACAAGCTGCAGTTCGAACTCGAGGTCGACCGTCGTGGCAAGTATGCCGCGGTGAACCTGTCGCCGGCTTCGTAATCGTCCCGATTCGCTAATGTGAAAAGCCCGGCCCTGCGATCCGCAGGTGCCGGGCTTTTTGCGTTTCGGGGGCGGAGCGTGGGCAATGTGGCGGCCGATCTGGTGTTCGGCGCGACTGCCGTCACGGCCAGGGCCCACGGCTGATTCCATTCGGCCCATTGGCTTGATCATCCCCTCGCGAGGACGTTCGCATGCCACAGGCATGACGAAGGCGGAGTGGGGTAGCGTCCTGTTATTCGGACGTTCCTGTCCTCCCCCTCCGTCACCGCCTCGGGTCGATCATGCCCCCGGCATGATCTTGAACGGCCGGGGGCCGTTCATCCCGATGCGCCCTGGCGGGGGAGGACTGCCGGTCTGTTGGCAATGTCGATCGACTGGTGTTCAGCGCATCAGAAAGCTGCCCGGCAGAGCAAGGCCTTTGCCTGCGCCTCGTCTTTCATGACCGACGGCCTGCATGCGGTAGGCAGCGCGGTCTTCGCCGGAGCGTAGCGGCGAGCACCGCCCGCCTTTTGCGTTTTTCGGGCGGGCGTGCGACGGCATGTGCCGATGATGGCACGATCTTCTCTGGCGGCGATCGCCGCGGCGGTGGCGGTTCTGGGCGCGGCGGGGGCGGCCGTGTCGCGCCAGGCGGCGACGGCTCCGCAGGCCACGCGCACCAACGCGCCGCGCACGCCTGCCGCACCTCCGGCGAGGCAGGCGGTGCCCGCGAGTGCGGTGCCCGACGCCGAATCGGGCGTGCCCGTCTATGCCGCCGATGTGGTGGCGCGCTTCCCGCATGATTCGGGGGCGTTTACCGAGGGGCTGCTGTTCTGCGGCGACGCGCTGTACGAAAGCACGGGCAAGGAAGGCGCGTCGGATATCCGGCGGGTGACGCTGGACGACGGCAAGGTCGTGGCGCGCGCGCGGCTGTCGCCGGACCTGTTCGGTGAAGGAATCGCCTGCTGGCAGAAGAGCCTGGCCAGCGTGACGTGGAAGACGGGGATCGGATTCCGCTGGGCGCTGCCGGCGCTGACGCAGACGGGCAAGCCGTTGCGCTACACGGGTGAGGGCTGGGGCATGACCAGCGACGCGACGTCGATCCTGCTGTCCGACGGCACGCCGGTGCTGCGGCGGATGGACCCGGCGCGCTTTGCCGAGCGGGGGCGGATCGCCGTGACGCTCAACGGGCGGCCGCTGAAGAATCTGAACGAGCTGGAATATGTTGGCGGCAAGATCCTGGCCAATGTGTGGATGAGCGGGTTCATCGCGCGGATCGATCCGGCGAGCGGCAAGGTGGAGGCGCTGATCGACCTCAGGCCGCTGATCGCGGAGATCAACAATCCCGATCCCGACGCGGTGGCGAACGGCATCGCGTACGACGCGGCGCACGACCGGCTGTTCGTGACGGGGAAATATTGGCCGACGCTGTTCGAGATCAAGCTGGGCGACGAGGTCGGCCGGGCGCGGTAAGAGCGCGCGCCTTCTTCCGTCATCCCGGCCTTGAGCCGGGATCCCGCTTCTTCTGCGGCGGCGGTGGAAAGCGGGACCCCGGATCAAGTCCGGGGTGACGAAAGGGTGCTGATCACCGGCCGGCGAGATAGCGGGCGAGCGGGTCGATCATCTCGTCGGGAATGCGGCGGGCGATGACGGGCATGGTCGCGTGGCTCTTGCGCGCGTCGACCACAGTGTCGTCGCCGCGCCACTGGCGCAGGCGTTGGGCGATGTAGCTCGCACGCTGGCCCGCGAGGACGGGATAGGGTTTGCCGGGGGCATGGCAGCTGGCGCAGGCGGGCAGTTGCTTCGCGGGCAGGCCCTGTTCGACGATACGCGCGGCGGCGGCATCGGCGTTAGGGATGGGGCCGGGCGCGGCGCCTAGGCCGGGCATGGCGGCATAGGCGTCGGCGGCGGCGCGCATCTGTTCGGGCGTCATGCGCATCGCGACCTGCTGCATCACCGCGCTGGAGCGGGTGCCGTTGGCATAGCCTTGCAGCGCGGCGAGCAACGCCGCCTGCGACTGGCCGCCGAGGATCGGCATGTCGGGCGCATTGCGACCGCGTCCGTCGCTGCCATGGCAGCCGGCGCATTGGGACAGCGGCGCGGCGGGGTCCGATTCGCCGACCAGCGCCGCGTACTGCGCGGGCGTCATGCCGGGCAGGCGGCGGACAAAGGCGACCATGCGGCGCACTTCGTCGGGGCGGTCCTGCACCGCCCAGGCGGGCATGCCGGTGTATTTGACGCCGTGCTGGAGGATCCAGAACAGCTGTTTGTCGGTCCATTCCTTGGCGTTGACGGCGAGATTCGGCGCGGGCGGGGTGGCGGCCTGCATGACGGGCGAGGGCTTCACGCCCGGCGCGCCGTGGCAGACCGCGCAGGAATTGGCGAAATGGCCCGCCGCGCTGACGAGGCTGCGCGCGTCGGCCGGGTCGTCCGGCGACGTGAAGGCAGCATGCGTGCGCACCGAGCTGCGCATCGCCCAGTGGAGGAACCAGTCGGTGATCTTCCAATGGCCGGACGAGGCGGCGAGGTTCATCACGCCCGACCAGGCGAACAGCATGCCCGCCGCACCGAGCAGGACCAAAGTCAGGATGGCGCGCAGCCAAGTGATGCGGATCGTCATGCGGGCGCTCCCTCGCGCGGCTGGAGCAGGCGGCCGAGCATCGCCAGCCCGCCGATCAGATAGGCGATGCCGCCGACGAGCAGCATGACGACACCGGCGAGCTGCTGGTCGGCGAGCGCGTCGGGGCCATGATGCATATACAGCGGTCGCGGTGCGAGGCCGATCAGCGCGCCGAGCAACGTCATGTGCATCGACGTGACGAGCAACGCCGCGACGCCGGCCGCGCGGTGGCGGGGGGCGAGGACGGCGGACCAGAGCAGCAGGCCGGCAGCGAGGAACATCGCCTGTTCGATTGCGAGCCACGCCGGCGCGTGCGCGACGAGGCGGCGCAGCGCGGGGACGTGCCAGCCCCATACCACCACCGCCTCGACCAGCGCGGCGGCGAGTGGGGTGGCGAGGCGGGGGACCAGCGTTGCGGGATCGTATCGGCTGCCCTGTAGCCCGAGCGCGATCAGCGGCGCGGCGATGGCGACGGCGATCATATGCGCCGCCATGTGGCCGGTCATGCCGAACGGGCTGAGCGCCCAGCCGACCGGCACGAGGGCAAGGCCGGCGAACAGGGGCGCGCGGCTCATCGGCAATCGCTCAGCACGATGACGGGGGCGGCGGTGAAGATCACCGCGACGAAGCTCAGGCCTGCGAGCAGCATCGTCGCGTACGCGAGGAAGCGCAGGCGGTCGATGTCGGTGCCTTCATTGTGCGGCGGCGGATCGCCGGGCGTGCGCGACTGCTGCCAGGCGATCAGGCCCGACGCGACGATGACCATGAGCGCCGCCACCGTGCCGATCGCGAAGGCGGTGGGGAAGCGCGCCCATTGCCCGAGCTTCGCACAGGACACGGCGGCCCACAGGTAGGAAAAGAGGAAGTGCACCGCCCAGGTGGTCGGGGGGACGATCAGCGTCCATAGCGTGACGCGCAGGCTGCGCGCGCGGGTGAGGAAGCGCTTCACAGCCCCGCCTCCGGGAACAGGCCGACCGTCAGATAGGTGACGAGCGCGGTGAGCGCGAAGAAATGCTGGTAGACGGTGATGTTGCGCAGGTCGGCGTCATGCGTGGGGGTCATGCGGCCGGCAAGGCTGCGCGCGAGCGTGTAGAGCTGCATGACGATGCCGACGCCGGCGTGGACGGCGGTCCAGATGATCAACACCCAGACGATCGCGGGATAGACGTTCGCCTTGGGATCGAGGCCGTCGAGCGATCCCAGCGCCGCGACGATGCTGGCGAGCGCGGCGGCAGCGCCCGCGACGAGCGCCACGCGGGCAAGCGTCACGGCGCTGCGGTGGTTGAACTCGCGGGCGGCGACGGTGGCGGCCCAACTGGCGAGGCTCAGGCCCAGCGCCAACAACGGCCCACCGGCGCCCGGCCCGGCGAAACCCGCGCCGAAATCGGGGTGGATCGTCCAGTAGAAATAATAGCCGAAGACGAGGCCGGAAAAGGCGGTGGCATCGGCCATCATCGTGATGAACATCGCCCACCAGCCGGGCGCGGCGGGGCCGGAAATGTAGAGCGGCATCGTCATGCCGTGGCCGATCGGCTTTTCGGGCTTTTCGGGGATTTCGGCGGTGTCCCACAGCCACCACAGCACGCAGGCGAGCGTGACGACGCCGCTGGCCGCTGCCGCCAGGTAGAGGTGATAGGTGGTGAGGATGAACACCGCGCCCAGCGCGACGGCGGTGATCATCGGCTTCACGCTGGGCGTGCCGAGGCGGATGACCGAGACAGGCCGCGCATCGAGGACGGAGGTGATGATCGTTTCGCGACGGCCTTCCTCGGCATCGGGCAGGAAGAAGCGGCCTTCGTCGACCTTCTGCACGAAGTTCTTCTGGTCCCAGATCGGATAGCGGCTTTCGATCAGGGGGACCGAGCGGATACCCCAATCCTCGTCGTCCGGGTGCGCCAGCCATTCGAGCGTGCCGGCGTTCCACGGGTTGCGGGGGGCCTTCCTACGCGTCGGCGAGAGGGCGAGATCAAGCACCAGCACCAGCACGCCGGTCGCGAATAGGTACGAGCCCGCGGTCGAGGCGAGGTTGAGCCAGCCGATGTTGAGGTCGGCGGGGTAGGTGAAGACGCGGCGTGGCATGCCTTCCAGGCCCGACAGGTGCATGGGCATGAAGGTGAGGTTCACGCCGACGAACATGATCCAGAAGGCGATGCGACCGAGGCGGTCGCTGAGCTTTTTACCGGTGATGAGCGGCCAGTAATAATAGAGGCCCCCGAACAGCGGCAGCAACGTCCCGCCGATCAGCACGTAATGGAGGTGCGCGACGACGAAATAGGTGTCGTGCGCCTGCCAGTCGAACGGCGCGATCGCGACCATCACGCCGGTGAGGCCGCCGATGACGAAGATCGCGAGGCTGCCGCTGGCGTAGAGCAACGGTGTCGACCATTTGACCTTGCCCGCCCATAGCGTTGCGATGAAGGCGAAGATCTGCACGCCGGTAGGGATCGCCACGGCTTCGGAGGCGGCGGAGAAGAAGGCGAGGCTGATCTTGGGCAGGCCGGTCGCGAACATGTGGTGGACCCACAGGCCGAACGACAGGAAGGCGGTGCCGACCGCCGCCAGCACGATCCACGGATAGCCGAGCAGGTGGCGCTGCGCGAAGGTGGGGATCAACATCGCGAACAGGGCGATGCTGGGCAGGAAGACGATATAGACTTCGGGGTGGCCGAAGATCCAGAACAGGTGCTGCCATAGGAGCGGGTCGCCGCCCTTGGCCGCATCGAAGAACGGCCAGCCGAGCAGGCGCTCCATCTCGAACAAGAGGTCGCCTGCAATGAGCGGCGGGAAGGCGAACAGGATCATCACCGCCACGACCAGGATGTACCAGGCGTAGAGGGGCATCAGGTTCAGCCGCATGCCCGGAGGACGGCATTTGAGCACGCCGACAATCAGCTCGACTGCGGCGGCGACCGACGAGACTTCGATGAAGCTGAGGCCCAGCATCCAGATGTCGGCGCCGAGGCCGCTGAGGTCGGTGCGCGTCGTCAGCGGCGGGTACATGAACCAGCCGCCATCGGGCGCGGCGTTGAAGAAGATCGACCCACCGACGAAGACGCCGCCGAGCAGGAAGCTCCAATAGCCGAACGCCGACAGCCGCGGGAACGGCAGGTCGCGCGCGCCCAGCAGCTGGGGCAGGAGGATGATCGACACCGCCTCGAACATCGGGACGGCGAACAGGAACATCATCATCGAGCCGTGCAGCGTGAACAGCTGGTTGAAGGTATTCGCCGAGACGAGATCGTTGTCGGGCACCGCCAGCTGCGTGCGCATGATGAGCGCGAGCACCCCGGCGAACAGCATGAAGCCGAAGGCGGTCAGCGTGTACCACACGCCGATGCGGTTGTTGTTGACGTCGGTCCAGCGGAAGAACCAGCCGGTGGGCGCCTTCCATACCGCGCGCAGGCGCTCTTCCTGCGCGGTGCGGAGCTGCGGGTCGTCTTGCGCGTGGAGGCTCATTTCAGGCCCTCGAGATAGCGGGCGATGGCGGTGGCCTCGGCTGGGGTGAGTTGCGGGAAGGCCGGCATGCGGACGCCGGGTTTGGTCTTTTCGGGGTGCCGGATGAAGGCGGCGACGTTGGCGGTCGCCATCGGCAGGATGCCGGCGGCGAGCGTTTGGCGGCTGCCGAAATGGGTGAGGTCGGGCCCGATGCGGCCTGCGGGGCCGGCGCCGCGGACGGTGTGGCAGGCGTTACAGCCGTTCTGCGCGAACAAGCGGGCGCCGTCGCCCTGGGAAGTGGACGGGCGGCGCTGGTCGGCGAGCCAGGCGTCGAACGCCGCAGGCTCCATTGCGATGACATCGAGCGCCATCAGCGCGTGGCTGAGGCCGCAGAATTCGGCGCATTGGCCGCGGTAACGCCCGGCCTTGTCGGCGCGGACGACCAATGTGTTGGTGCGGCCGGGGATCATGTCCATCTTGCCGGCGAGGCCGGGGATCCAGAAGCTGTGGACGACATCGGCCGCGGTCAGGCGGAAGGCGACCGTGCGGCCGACGGGAATGCGGATTTCGTTGGCGGTTTCGACCGGGGCGGCGCCGGCCGGGCGATAGGTGACGCGCCACCAGAATTGCTCGCCATCGACCGCGATCTGCAGATCGGCGGGCGCGATGGGGCGGGGGCGCATGAAGGGCAATGAATAGACGAGCAGGCCGAGCAGCAGAATCGTGGGGATGATGCCGCCGAGCCACAGGACGAGGCGCATGCCGCCGCGCAGGCCCAACTCGCCTTCGGGCGCGCGCACGGCGTGGCGCATCAGCAGCGCGAGCGCGACCGCGATGACGACTGCGCCGGCGAGCATCAGCAGGAACAGGTGGCGGATGTCGGCGGCGTCGGCACCGAAGGGCGCGAGCGTCGACTGGTGCGTGTTGCAGCCTGTCAGCAGGATGCAGCCGCCGGTGATGATGGTGCCCCTGATCCCCCGCATCGACGCCGAACGCTTCGGGGCCGAAACGGTTCGAGTTCAATCGTGTAAGGAAAGATTGCTGGCGTGTGATTGCCTCTTCTTCGTCAGTCTCGCACTTTCTTCGTCATTCCCGCGCAGGCAGGAATCCAGAACCTCTGACGGTACGGCTCCATCGAAGACCTGCGCGTCTGGATTCCCGCCTGCGCGGGAATGACGGTGTGGGTGTGGCGAGGTTCCGCATATCGCGCGGGCTGAGTCCGCGGACGACGTCGTCGGAGCCGAGACGCAACGGCTTGACCCCTGCCGCCGCGCGGACGATGCGCCCGCGGCATGACTGCACATACGCTCGGCCTCGATTTCGGCACCACCAATTCCGTCGCCGCAGTGGCGCGCCAGGGGCAGGCGGAGCTGGTGACGCTCGACGCGCCCGATGGTGCCGACGCGGTGTTTCGGTCGGCACTGTGCTTTTGGGAGGACGAGCGCGGGCGCGGCGGCGTGTTGTCGGAGGCGGGGCCGTGGGCGATCCGCGAATATCTCGACTTTCCGCAAGGAAGCCGCTTCCTCCAGTCGTTCAAATCGGTGGCGGCGAATGCGAGTTTTGATACCGCGCCGGTGTTCGATCGGCGGATGCGCTTCGAGGAACTGGGCCAGCTGTTCGTCGCCAAGATGGCGGCGCGCGCGAAGGGCGCGATGGCACGCGCGGATCGGGTCGTGGTCGGCCGGCCGGTGACGTTCGCGGGCGCCAAGCCCGACGAGGCGCTGGCGAAGGCGCGCTACGATGCGGTGTTCGCGCAATTGGGCGCGGAGGTGCATTACGTCTACGAGCCGATGGGCGCGGCGTTCAGCTACGCCGAGCGGCTGGCGGACCCGGCGACGATCCTGGTCGCGGACTTCGGCGGCGGCACCAGCGACTTTTCGGTGGTGCGGATCGCGGCGCCGGGCGCAGGGCGGCGGTGCGAGCCGCTGGGCCATGCCGGCGTCGGCATCGCGGGCGACCGCTTCGACCGGCGCATCGTCGAACATCTGGTGATGCCGATGCTGGGCAAGGGCGGCACCTATCGCTCGTTCGACAAGGTGCTGGAGATTCCGGGCGGCTATTTCGCCGATTTCGCGGACTGGTCGCGCCTCGCGCTGATGCGCAACCGCAAGACGCTGGCCGAGCTGGAGAAGCTGCGCCGCACCGCGACCGATCCGGAGGCGATCGGGCGGATGATCGCGGTGATCGAGGAGGAAGAAGGATACCACCTCTACGACGCGGTCGGGCGGCTGAAGCGCGCGCTGTCGGTGGAGGAGGTGGCGGAGTTCCGCTTCGAGGGCGCGGGGCTCAACATCGCGGCAGAGGTGCGGCGGGCGGATTTCGAGGCGTGGATCGCGCCCGATGTCGCGCGGATCGATGCGGCAGTGGATCAGGCGCTGGTCGCGGCGGGCGTTGCGGCGGAGGGGATCGACCGGGTGTTCCTGACCGGCGGTACGTCGCTGACGCCGCGTATCCGGCGGTTGTTCGCCGAGCGGTTCGGCGAGGCGCGGCTGGCGACGGGCGGCGAGCTGACGTCGATCGCGCATGGCCTGGCGCTGATCGGGCAGCAGGCGGATGTGGGGGTGTGGGCGGTGTAATCCTCCCCAAGTCCTCCCCCGCCAGGGGGAGGTGGCGCCGGCGAAGCCGGTGACGGAGGGGGAGTTTAGCGGCGTACCTCGTAACAGCGTCCACCGCCGTCCTCCCCCTCCACCATTCGGCTGGCGCCGAACGGTCCCCCTCCCCCTGGCGGGGGAGGAATTGGGTGGCCGGGGTTGCCGCCCGCCTCATCCACGTTAGCATGCGGCAACATCCCTGCCGGAGATCCCCGATGCGTCGTTCCGTTCTGCTGCTGTCCTCGATCGCGCTTCTGTCGGTGGGGGTGCAGGCCCAGACGCAGACGAACCCGAACCTGCCGCCGCCGGGCGGCGATATCCCGGCGAAGTTCGTGCTGCCGACCGCGGATCACGATTACATCAAGCGCGACGTGATGATCCCGATGCGCGACGGGGTGAAGCTGCACACCGTCATCGTCATCCCCAAGAATGCGACCAATGCGCCGATCGTGCTGACGCGCACGCCGTACAATGCCTCGGGCCGTGCCAACCGCAGCGATTCGCCGTCGATGGTCAATGCGCTGCCGCTGTCGGACGAGATCTTTTCGAAGAACGGCTATATCCGCGTCTATCAGGACATCCGCGGCAAATACGGGTCGGAGGGCGACTATGTCGTGACGCGGCCGGTGATCGGCCCGCTGAACCCCACCAAGGTCGATCACACCACCGACGCCTATGACACGATCGATTGGCTGGTGAACAAGGCGAACCTGCCGCAGTCCAACGGACGCGTCGGGATGATCGGGTCGAGCTATGAAGGCTTTACCGTCGTCATGGCGCTGCTCCATCCGCATCCGGCGCTGAAGGTCGCGGCGCCGGAAAGCCCGATGATCGACGGCTGGATGGGCGACGACTGGTTCCATTATGGCGCGTTCCGTCTCGCCAATATCGCCTGGATCGGCGGGCAGACTGGCTACAAGTCGGGCGGGCCGCTGCCGCCGACCGGCGGCTGGGACGATTACGACAATTTCCGGACCGGTTCGGCGGGGGATTGGGCGAAGAAGTCGGGCTACGACCAGCTGCCCTATTGGAAGCGGATGTCGGACCATCCGGCCTATGACGCCTTCTGGCAGGGACAGGCGCTCGACAAATTGCTCGCCGCCAACCCCTCCAATGTGCCGACGATCTGGGAACAGGGCCTGTGGGACCAGGAGGATATGTATGGCGCGATCACCAGCTGGGAAGCGCTGAAGGCGAAGGGGAAGACCGGCAACAACTTCCTGGTCATGGGGCCGTGGCGGCACAGCCAGATCAACCGCGAAGGGCGCAGCCTGGGGCCGTTCCAGTGGGATGGCGACACCGCGGCGCAGTTCCGCGAGCAGATGGTGCTGCCGCTGTTCGACCAGTATCTGAAAGACGGGCCGGCGGCGAACCTGCCGACCGCGGCGATCTACAACACCGGTGAGAATCACTGGGACCGGTTCGCCAACTGGCCGCTCGCCTGCGACAGCGGTTGCGCGTCGCCGCTGAAGCCGATGTACCTGCAGGCGAATGGCGGGCTGGGCTTCGACACCGCGGCGGCCGGGGGTGACAGCTATGTCTCCGATCCGTCCAAGCCCGTGCCGCACCTGCCGCGGCCGGTGAATTTCGACGATGGGCGCTGGGGCGACTGGCTGGTCAGCGACCAGCGCCATGCCGATGGGCGGCCCGACGTGATGACCTACATGACGCCGGTGCTGACCGAACCGATGCGCGTGTCGGGCGCGCCGATCGCCGACCTGTATGCGACGACGACGGGGACGGACGGCGATTTCGTCGTGAAGGTGATCGACGTGTTGCCCGCGCAAAATGCGACCGATCCGAAGATGGGCGGGTATCAGCTGCCGATCAGCCTCGACATCTTCCGCGGGCGCTATCGCGACAGCTTCGCCAAGCCCTCGGCGATCCCGGCGGGCAAGGTGCAGCATTACCGGTTCCGCCTGCCGACGGTGAACCATGTGTTCCAGCCGGGGCACCGCGTGATGGTGCAGGTGCAGTCGAGCCTGTTCCCGCTCTACGACCGCAACCCGCAGACGTACGTGCCGAACATCTTCTTCGCCAAGCCGGGGGACTACAAGAAGGCGACGGTGACGATCGAGCGCGGTGGCAAGACGCCAAGCGCGGTGTTGCTGCCGGTGGTGCCAGTGGAGCAGGCGCAGGCGAAAGCGCAGTAATCCCTTGTCACCCCGGACGTGATCCGGGGTCCCGCTTTTGCCGCCGCTGAAAGACGAAGCGGGACCCCGGCTCTTCGGCCGGGGTGACGGCGTGGGTTAGGTGAGGGGCAGCGTCACGCGGAATGTCGTCGGCTGCGAATCGACCAGCGTGATCGTGCCGCCGCCGGCTTCGAGCAGCGAGCGCGCGATGGGGAGGCCGAGACCGGTGCCGCCCTGCCCGCGGCGGGTGGTGAAGAAGGGTTCGAACAGGCGCGCGGCGTCGGCGGGCGCGATGCCGGGGCCGTCGTCGTGGATGGTGAGGACGACCTGTGTCGCGTCGACAGAGGCCTCGATGTGTACGGCATGGGCGCCTGCCTGACGGGCGTTGTCGAACAGCGTCGCCAGCGCCGTTTCGATCGTCGTGGCGGGCAGCGCAACCGGTGGGATTGGGTCGGGTGCGACCTCGACCGCAAAGCTCGCCCCCCGCACCGCATCCGCCGCGCGGGCGATCACCCCGGCGGGATCGGCGCAGGGCTCCCCCGGCCCGGTCATGTCGGCGCGGGCGAGGTCGAGCAGGCGCGTCGTCAGCAGCGTCAGCCGCTGCGCATCGGCATCGACATTGGCGAGGAAGCGCGTGCGGTCGGCCGCGGCCATGTCGGGATGGTCGTGGAGCAGTTCGATCGCGCCGCGGATGCCGGCGAGCGGTGTCTTGAATTCGTGGCTGACCGCATAGGCGAAGTCGCGCAGGTAGCGCGAGCGATGCTCGATCGCGGCGGTCATCGCGGCGAAATCGGCGTAAAGGCCCTGGATCTCGATCGCGGCGGTGGGCGGCACCTCCGGCACGCTGCCGCGGCCGCTGGCGACGGCGCGGGTCGCCTGGCCCAGGCGCTCGATCGGGCGGGTGACGCCGCGGGAGATGAACCCGCTGATGACGATCAGCAGGCCGAAGATGGCAGCGATGCCGATCGCGATCTTGCCGCGATCCTCGTACAGGCCGCGGAACAGCGCGCGTGCGGTGCGCGACAGCAGCAGCACGCCGACGACGCGGCCGTTCACGACGATGGGACGGGCGTGGTGGATGCGGATCGCGGCGGCGCGGCTGAGCCATTCGAAGCGATAGACCGCACGATAGGCGCCGTTGCGGCGGAGCGTGGTGGCGGGCCGGCCGTGCAGCGCGGCGGCGACTTCGGGCAGCGCGGCAAGGCTGCCGCCCCCATTGACGAGGCGGCCATTGCGGTCGAGCAGCAGGATCGAGGCGAGCGTCGTCATCTGCGTCGCGCGCAGCACGGGGGCGAGGGTGTGCGCGGCGGCGACCGCATCCGGGGCGGGCGCGGGCGCGGGCGTCGGATCGGGACGTTCGGGCAGGATCGGGGTGAGGCTGAGGTCGACACCATATCCGGGCACGACGATGCGGGCCGGATAGAGCGGCGTGCCCGGTGTCGCGCCTGGCCAGTCGGCGGCGGCGGCGGCAGCGAGCGCGGCGCCTTGCGCGACCAGCTCCGCTTCGGTCTGGCGGACGAGCGTGTTTTCGTAGACGCGCAGGAACACCGCGCCGAAGCCGGGCAGCGCCGCGACGACGAACAACGTCGCGAACAGGATCGTGCGCAGCCGCAGGCGCGGCCAGTGGCGCTTCGCCCAGGTCTTCAGCGCGATGATCACGCGCCCGTGCAGGGGCCGAGGCGGTAACCGATGCCGGCGCGTGTCTCGATCAGGTCGGCGGCGCCTATCCCCGCGAACTTGTGGCGCAGGTTGCGGATGTGGCTGTCGATCGTGCGATCGGTGATTGCGAAGCCGGGGCCATGGAGCCGGTCGATGATCGCGTCGCGGCTGAAGACCTTGGCGGGCATCGACGCGAGCAGGCGCAGGATCGAAAATTCGGTGACGGTCAGCGCGACCTCCGCGCCGTCCCAGGCGGCGCACCAGCCGTCGAGGTCGAGGGTCAGGCGGCCGTGGCCGAGCATGCGCCTCTCCTCGACCTGCGGCGGGCGGGCGGCGGTTCGGCGCAGGATCGCCATGACGCGCGCCACCACCTCGCGCGGGGAGAAGGGCTTCACGACATAATCGTCGGCGCCGAGTTCGATGCCGAGCACGCGGTCGATTTCGTCGTCGCGGCTGGACAGGAACAGGATCGGCGTGTCGCCGCCACCATCCTTGGCGCCGCGCAGGCGGCGGCAGACCTCCAGCCCGTCCATCCGCGGCATGTTGATGTCGAGGATGACGAGGTCGGGCTTGTGCGCCTGCGCCATCGCAAGGCCCGCCTCGCCGTCCGCCGCCTCGACCGGTGACAGGCCGGCCTTGTCGAGCGCGAAGGCGAGCAGCTGGCGGATATGGGGATCGTCGTCGACGATCAGCACGGTGCGGGGCATCGGGCACAGGATCATCGTTGCGGGGCCTTCGTCAATGGGGCGGGTGCCGGCGCTGGCTCGGGCGGCGGCGCGATGATGCCGCACCGGCGGCCGTCGGGCGCGGGGCGGAGGCGCGGCGGCGTGGCGCCCATCATCGCCTCGACGCGGGCGAGGCGGCGGGCGCCGCGCCATGTCCAGCCGCGTGAACTGCTCTGTTGCGCGGTGAGCGTCTGCTGCGCCTCCCAGCGGATCGAGGTGATGGCGTCGCGCGCGGCGGGATCGCGGGTCGCCTGCTCTAGCCGGGCAAGCGGCAGGATCGCGGATGGGCCGAGCGTGTCGAGGTAGCACAGGTCGAGGTCGGCGAGCGGCGTATGGCGCCGGATCGCGGTGTCGACATTCCAGGCTGCGGCGGTGGCGCGCAGATCGACGAGGGTGCAGCCCGTCAGCACGACCGCGGCGGCGAGCGCGTTGGCGTTGATCAGCCATGCGCTGGATCGGCCGGCGAGCAGCCTCCACAGGATCAGCATGAGGCCGGTCGCGACCAGCGCCATCCAGATCAGCGCGGACAGGCGCAGTACCGTCATCGAATAGGCATCGACATAATCGAGCGTGCGCAATGCGCTGGACGCGACCAGCAGCACATTCTGGACGATCCACAATGTCACCAGCCGGCGTATCGCAGGGCTCGCCGCACCGGGGCTGCCCGGGCGGAGCGTCACCAGCACGAACAGCCCGGCGAGCAGCGCGGTGACGATCAGCGCATAGGCCCCGCGATGCGCATAGTCCGCCATCGTCACGCCCGCGGGCAGGGGCGCGCCGCTCCACAGGAAGGCGAGGTCGAGCGCGTTCTGGATCGCGAAGATCGTGTTGAAGGTGGCGAGCGACAGGATCAGCGTCGCGCTACCCACTTGCGGCAGGGCCAAGGTGGGCCGCGTCCCGTCCCAGCCGGTGCCGCGCGGATCGGGGCGCAGCGTCGCCCACACCGGCAGCAGCACGACGATCGCGATCACGCCGCGGAACAAGACGACGCCGATATCGGGCAGGACCATGCCGGCGAAGGCGGATTCGATCAGTGGATTGGCCTGGGCGAACAGCGTCAGGAACAGCGCGCCGCCGGCGATCGGCAGGGCCAGCATGGCGGCGACGGCGCCAAGGCGAAGGCCGGGGCCGGCACGCCGTCCCCGCGCGCGGGCGGTAAGGCCGAGATCGCGGATGGGCAGCAGCAGCGCGCTCAGCCCGGTCCAGGCAAGGCGCAGGCCCCAGGCGATCGCGGTGTCGAAGCGTCGCCGCGGCAACAATGCGGCGAGCACGATCGCGACCAGGAACAGCAGCACGGCGAGCGCGCTGGGATCGTCGATCAGTGCCGCCACGAACAGCGCGGCGGCGGCGAGTGCGACCAGAGCGGTACGGCTGCGGCGGACGGACGGCCGGGTCGCGGCCAGTGCGACTATCCAGGCGAGTGCGGCGGTCCACAGGAAGGCAGGCGCTTGGTCGATCAGCACTTCGACGAGGCAGATCACGGCGGCGGTCGCCGCGATCTTGGCGGACAGGGTGGAGAGGCGGTGCGGCATGCAAGCATCCTGTGCGAGGGGCGCGGCAGGGATGACGGGCAGGCGTCGAGACGCGATGGCGCGGATGGTGCTGAGGTGGTGTTCGGGCCGTGCAGATCCGGTGCAGGCGTCGATCGACCGCCCTAAGGCCGTTCGCGCTCAGCCTGTCGAAGCGCTGCTGTCTGCAAGCGCGTCGCCCATCGCGTCCCACCCTTCGACAGGTTCAGGGCGAACGAGCTGAAATGGATTGCGTCAGGCCTGATCCCTGGCCCGCTTCGCCGAGCCGTCGCGCAAGGCCCAGCGCAGTACCGATCCGACGCCCGCCATGCCGGCGCGGACCATCGGGCGTCGGCCGGGTGGCGGCGTGAGGTCGTGGAGCGTCACGGCCCAGCGCGGCAGCAGGTCGATACCTGCGGCCATCAACAGCTTTTGCGCGGAGGCGAGCGCGGGCATCGCGACAGGCTGGTCGAGCAGGGCGCGGGCAACCTCGCGCGTGCGATGATCGGCGCGCAGGCACGGGCGGATCGCGGTAAAATACGCGTCCACCTCGGCGCGGCTGCGCGGGACGTCGCGCGCGCCGAGCGCTACGGCGACGCGGGCATATTCGGCGAGATAGCGGTCCTGCTCCGCCGCGGGATAGTCCGGGTCGCGGTAGCGGCGGTGCGCGGCGACGAAGCTCGCCACCTCGGCGACATGGACGAAGGTGAGCAGTTCGGGATCGTTCGCGCTGTACGGCGTGCCGTCGGGCAGCGTGCCCGCGACGGAATCGTGGATCCGACGGACGCGGGCGATCATCCGCTCCGCCGTCTCGGTCGAGCCATAGGTCGTAGCCGAGATGAACTGCGCGGTGCGGCGCAGCCGGCCGAGCATGTCGGCGCGGAAGTTGGAATGGTCCCACACGCCCGCCAGTGCGCCGGGGTGCAGCATCTGGAGCAGTAGCGCAGCGACGCCGCCCGCCATCATCGCGGTGAAGTCGCCGTGCACCACCCAGGCGGCCGAGCCGGGGCCGAACAGGCCGTCGTCGCCAGGCTGACGGGTGAGATCGACGGTGCCGTCGTCGAAGCCGACGAGCCGATGCACTTCGCGCTGGATCGCGCCGCGCAGATCGCTCATGCTGCTGTCCGTCAATCTCATGCACGTCCAACCGGTTGAGGGGTACAAAAGATGCGGCTGATCGTATCGATGATCGCAGGCCTCGCGATGACCACCGCTGTCGTGGCGCAGGAAAAGGCTGCGCCCGCCGGCAGCGCGATCGGCCGGGCGCTCGCCGATCCCGCGCGCGCCGACCAGTCGGGGGACGATGCGCGGCGCCAGGCGGCGGCGGTGCTCGCCTTTTCGGGTGTGAAGCCGGGCGACGTCGTCATCGATTATCTGCCGGGTGCCGGATATTGGACGCGCATCTTTTCCGGCATCGTCGGGCCGAAGGGCAAGGTCTATGCGCTGTGGCCGGCGGCGGGGGCGAAATATGCCGCGAAGACGCTGCCTGCCTTGCAGGCGCGGGGCCTGCCCAACGTGACCGCCGAGGTGCAGCCGACCAACCTGCCGACCGTGCCGCAGCCCGTCGACCTGTTCTGGACGGTGCAGAATTATCACGACATTCCAAACAATGGCGCCGGCGAACCCGCGCTGCGCGCATTCGACGCGGCGGTGTTCAAGCTGCTGAAAAAGGGCGGCACCTATGTCGTCATCGACCATGCCGATGCGCCCGGCACAGGCCTGTCGGGCACCGCGACGCGGCACCGCATCGATCCCGCGGTGGTGCGCCAGCAGATCGAATCGACGGGCTTCCGCTATGTCGGGTCGAGCAGTGTGCTCGCCAATCCCGCGGACGATCACACGAAGAACGTCTTCGATCCGGCGATCCGGGGCAAGACCGACCAGTTCGTGATGAAGTTCCGCAAGCCCTGAGGGGCGACGCGTCTATCGATCCGTTCGTGCTGGGCCTGTCGGAGCACGGCCATCCACGTGCGGTGCGGGTGTGGTGACGCGCCCTTCGACAGGCTCAGCACGGACGGTGGGCGGATAGGCGGCGATATGTCGTCGCGCCCACGAACCTCTCGGTCGCATGCGGCGTTGGGCGCTGCATCTGACCGGGAGAATGCGTGTGTCGTCACTTGCCAACAGCCTGCCCAAGACCCTGCTCGCCGGCGTCGCCGGGGGGATCGTCGCCAGCCTGGCGATGGATCTGTTCCAAAAGGGTGTCGCCGCGGTGGTCGACATGGGCGGCAGCAACGACGATCCCGCGACGGTGAAGGCGGCGGACAGCGTCAGCGAGGCGGTGACGGGCGAGCCGGTGACGCAGAAGCGCCGCGAGAGCGCGGGGGTGCTGGTGCATTACGTGACCGGCGCGGCGCTGGGCGCGGGCTATGCGCTGGCGGCGCGGGTGTGGCCGGAAACGACGGCGGGGTTCGGCACCGCGTTCGGCGTCGGCGTCGCGACGCTGCTCGATGATGTGGCGGTGCCCGCGTTCGGCTGGGGACCGTCGGCCACCGAGACGCCGCCGGCGATCCATGCGTACGGGCTGGCGAGCCATGTCGTGTTCGGCGCGGCGCTGGAGGGAATGCGGCGGTTCGTCGAGGCGGTGGATTGAGGCGGGACTATCGCCTCTGACTCAGCGTCACCTTGGACGCCGGGCTCCCCTCTGCGGCGACTGAAAACGCGGGAGCCTCTGGCCAGCCCCCTGAGGCGCGGTGGACCCCGGACCGAGTCCGGGGTGACGTGGTGGATGGGGTAGGCGCCGCGCTTATGCCATCGCCGCGCGCAGCGTTGCCCTGACGCCCGGTGTGCGGGGTTCGTATTCCACGGCGGAATGCAGGCTTTGCGCCATGGCGCGGATCAGCTTGGTGCCGAGGCCGGTGCCCTTGGGCGTCGCCTCGGCGGGCATGCCGCAGCCGTCATCCTCCACCGCGAGCAGGAAGATGTCGTCGCCGTCGCGGCGCAACAGCACGCGAATCTCACCGCCGACGCCGTCCGGATAGGCATATTTGCACGCGTTGGTGACGAGTTCGGTGACGATCACGCCCAGCGACACCGCCTTGTCGGTCGGCAGGCGGATCGATTCGGCGACAAGGTGCAGCGTGTTTGCGCCGTCGTCACACGACAAAGTTTCGTTGAGTTCGTCGATCAGCGACTTCAGATAATCGTGCATGTCGACGCTTTCGACGTCGTTCGCCGAATACAGCCGGCGGTGGACCTGCGCGATCGCACCGATGCGGCGCTGCGTATCGTCCAGCGCGGCGCGCGCGGCGGGGTCGCTGAGCGCGCCTGCCTGCAACCGCACCATCGCTGAGACGAGCTGCAGCGAATTGGCGACGCGGTGGTTCACTTCGGACAGCAAGGTCTCGAGCCGCGCGTTGCTGGCGCGCAGATCCTCTTCGGCGCGCGCCTTTTCCCGCGTCAGGCGGCTACGCTCCAAGACCTGTTCGAAGCTGGCGGTAAGCAGATCGAAGAAGTCTTCGCCCACCGTCTTGACGACATAGTCCGCGGCGCCCGCCTTCAACGCGGCGATCGCGATCCGTCCCTCGTCCGATCCGGTGACGTAGACCACCGGTGGCGGCTCGGGCAGCGCCTTCAGCTGCTCGAGCGTTTCCAGCCCGTCCATTTCCGGCATGTAATGGTCGACCGCGACGAGATCGAACGGCTGGCCCGCCGCCAGCATCACGCCCTCCGCGCCGCTGTCGGCGACCGTCACGCTATAGCCGCGCCGTTCGAGCGTGCGCGCCGCGAGCCGGCGCAGACCGGCGTCGTCGTCGATATACAGGACGCTGGCGGGCGCGCTGGGCGGAACCTGGGTCAGGATCAGTGTTCCTCGACCTCGGGGACCTGGATCACCGACAGGAACAGGCCGAGCTGGCGGATAGCCTGCGCGAAGCTTTCGTAATTCACCGGCTTGGTGATGTAGACGTTGCAGCCCAGGTCGTAGCAGCGTTGGATCTCGACCTTGTCGTCGGTCGTGGTCAGCACGACGACGGGGGTGCGCTTCAAGGGGCTGTCCTCTGCCTTGATGCGGGCGAGGATGTCGGTGCCGCTCATGTCGGGCAGGTTGAGGTCGAGCAGCACCAGCGCCGGGCCGTTCCTGGCGGGGCCGTCGGGCGCCTCGAACAGGAAGTGCAGCGCCTGGTTGCCGTCGGTGAAATGCTTGATGTCGTTGTTGATGCCGGCGCGACGGATGTTCTTTTCGATCAGGCGCGCGTGGCCTTCGTCATCCTCGATCATGACGATGCCGACGGATTGATGGGCGTTCATGACGCAATGTCCTGACTGGAAAAGGTGGCGGGAAGGTTGAGGCGGAAGGTCGACCCTTCGCCCAGCGCGCTGTCGACGTCGATCGTGCCGCCGAGGCGATAGGCCAGCGCGCGGACATGCGCCAGCCCGATCCCCTCGCCGGGCTGGTCCTGCTGGCCCGATCGGCGAAACAGATCGAAGATGCGCTGGTGATCGCGGGCATCGATGCCGCGGCCATTGTCGGCGACCGACACGATCACGCGATCGCGGCGCTGCTCCGCCGATACGCTGATCGCGCCGGGGCGACCGGGCTGGAGGTATTTGCTCGCATTCTCGATCAGGTTCGACAGGATCTGTTCGATCGCGACGCGGTCGGTCACGACGCGCGGCATCGGGCGGATGACGGTGAGCGTGACGCCGCGATCGTCGAGGACGTGGCGGATCGACCCTTCGATCGTGTCGACCACGGCGGCGAGGTCGATCGCTTCGGGGGTGATGACGCGGCGGCCTTCGCGCGACAGCTTCAGGATGGCATTGATCAGCCGGTCCATCTTCTGCGTCGAGGTGCGGATGAAGCCGATCGCTTCGGGCAGGTCCTCGCGCACCGCCAGCCGCGCATCCTCAGTAACGATGTCGGGGCATTGCGCCTCCGCCCGCTCGACCAATGTGGTGAGCGGCGGAATGACCGCGGCGAGTTCGGCGGTGAAGCCCATCACGTTGACCAGCGACGAACGCAGGTCGTGGCTGACGATATAGGCGAAGCGCTGGATTTCCTCGTTCGCACGGCTGAGGTCGGCGGTGCGCTCGGTCACCGTCTCTTCGAGCCGCTCGTTGAACGAGCGCAGCGAATCGCGCGAGGCGGCAAGGTCGCGCGTGTAGCGCAGTACGGTGAGCAGCGAGGCGAGTACGACGAACGCGAGGATCACCGCAGCGGTGGCAAGGATGCCGTAGAACAGGCGGACGCTGGCGCGCTGCGCGGCGTTGCGCAGCTCGAGCAACCGGCGTTCTTCGCCGCTCATCCGTTCGAACAGCGTGCGGATCATCGTCAGCCGCCGGATGCTGGTTTCCTGTTCGAATGCGGTCACCGCGTCCGCGCGGCGACCGGCATCGACCAGCGCGATCGTGCGACTGCGCTGGTCGAGCAGGGCAGCGACCTCGCGTTGCAGCAGCGTGAAGCTCGTGACCTGGCGCGGATTGTCGTGGGTCAGCGATTCCAGCCGGTCGAGCGCAGGCGCCAGCGCCGCGCCCCATTCGCGGTAGGCGTCGCGATAGCGCACGTCGCCGGTCAGCAGATAGCCGCGACGCGAGGCTTCGCTCTGTTCGATCAGGCGCCGCGCGGTGCCGATCGCCAGTTCCACCTCATAGGTGTGGCCGACCGTTTCGGTGTGCTGTTCGCCGCGCGCGGTGGCGAGGCCGGCGGCGATGCCCGCCACGATCAGCGCGGCGAAACCCATCACCATGAAGGCGATCAGCACGCGGCCGAAGCGGCCTTCCCTGACGACGAAACGGTTGCGGATGGTGGCGATCACGGGCGCTGCCTTACGCCAGCGTTACGAACCATTCCAGAGGGGTGAGATTATACTACAGCAAGAGGTCCTGCGCGCTGGCACGTCCCACGGCGCCGCCACCGCTGCGGCGATCCATTTCGGCATTGGCGGTGAAGCGGATGTCGGGATCGCGATCGGTCAGGAAGGCCATCAGGCTTTCGTGGTCGAGCTCGCTCCACGCCTTGCCGCGATAGGGGCCGTAGCGGACGCGCGGGATCAGGCCGGGGGTCCGCGACCAGTCGAGGCATTGCGCGAGGCCCGCCTCGTTGAGCTGATCCCGCAAATGGTGCGCGGTGACATAGGCGTCGGGGAAGGCGCGGTGGACGGGCAGGCCACGCTGCTGGTCCAGCCCCTCGGGGCGGCGGTAATAGCGCAGCACCTGGTTGGAAAAGCTGGGGCTGTCCGGCCACAGGCGCAGCGCGCACTTCCAGGTGCAGATCCACTCCTGCCCGTGGGTCAGGCTGGGCGTGCAGAATTGCTGTTCGAAGTCCGCCCGATGCGCGGCGAGCGCGACGCGGCGCGGGTAGGGATCGAGCACGCGGCGCGCGACATCGTGCCACCAGGGCGCGTCAGCGACATCCTCGTCGAGGATATGGTGGATCGCCTGCGTGATCGGCGGGATGGCGCGGCCGGGATTGACCAGAATCGAGCCGCCCTCGCCCTGTAGCTCCCAGCGGCCATCGGCGCCGAGCGCGACGTCCTGCCAGCCGATTTCGCATACACCATGCGCCGGCGGCGCGCTGCCGGTGGTTTCGAGGTCGATGACGCGGACGATCTGGGGCTGGGGACGCATTGCTGGGGTAGATGGGGGATGTGGACGGATTCCGCCAGCATTTGGTGAGGGGGTGGTGAGCGGGGCTTACTTTGCAGAGACTATTGCTGTCCGCCCCCTCCGTCACGCCTTCGGCGCGCCACCTCCCCCTGGCGGGGGAGGACTTTCGTTGTTGGCGTTGACGAGGGTGTGGGGTGTGTGGAGATGCATGAGATGGTTCGTCTCTCCACCCGTCACCCCGGACTTGGTCCGGGGTCCACCGGGCCGCAAGGGGATGGCAAGAGGCTCAAGCCACCCCCTCGCGGCGGAGTGGACCCCGGACCAAGTCCGGGGTGACGGTGTGGGCGGGGCGGCCGGTGACAACCCAATCCGTTGCAGATCAGCGATAGTCGTCTTCGTCGATGTCCAGCTCGCGCACCCCGCGCTGCCGCCGGGCGCGGTCGACGAGTTTGCGGATGCCTTCGCGGCGTTCGCGGGCGGCGGGGATGTCGCGCAGGACGAACTGCATATTCTGCGTCGTCCGGTCCGACGAGGTGATGGTGATCGTGCCGATATCCGCGATCTGATTGATGACCGAGAAGTCGACGCGCACGTCCTTGATCCGGTAGAGTTCGATCTCGTCGATCGATTTCATGACGAGGCCGCGCTTCACGATCAGCCGCTGGTCGGTGATCTCATAGGCGGCGGACATGTTCTGCAACCAGCGGACCGCGATGATGACGAGGCCGACGCCGATCGCGCAGCTGAGGATCGTCAGCCAGCCGGTGAAGCTGCCGAGCAGCCAGCGATTGGTGCTCGAGCGGAAGCTGTCGACGGCGCGTTCGGCACTGTAGGACCCAGACATGACACCGACCCTATCGGGCACGGCATGTCTGTCAATCGCGGGCGATGCCGCAGGCGGCCAGGTGCGCATCGACCTCGGCGAGCAAGGCGTCGAGCGCCGCCTGGGAGCGGGCTTCGGCGCGCAGCGTCAGCATGTCCTGCGTGTTCGAGGCGCGCAGCAGCCACCAGCCCGCGGCCGTCGTGACGCGGACGCCGTCGATCGCGACGACGGGCGTGCGGGTCGCCTCGACCCGCGCACGCACCGCATCGATCACCCCGGCCTTGCGCGCCGGATCGATGGCGAAGCGCAGGTCGGGCGTGCTGACGAACGGCGGCATCGCGTCGTGCAACGTGGTGAGCGACTGGCCAGAGCCATGCACTGCGCCGATCAGCTGCACCGCGGCGTACAGCGCGTCGTCGAAGCCGTACCACTCGTGCCCGAAGAAGATGTGGCCCGACAATTCGCCCGCGATCGGCGCGGCGTGGGCGAGCATCGCTTCCTTCATTGGGCTGTGGCCGGTCGCACCCATCACTGCGATGCCGCCCAGTTCTGCGATACGATCGAAGACGTAGGCCGAGGATTTGACGTCGGCGACGACGGTGGCGCCGGGACAGGCGGCCAGGACGGGCGCGATCAGCAGGCCGAGCAGCTGGTCGCCCCACAGCACGCGGCCCTTGCCGTCGACCGCGCCGATCCGGTCGCCGTCGCCGTCGAAGGCGATGCCGAAGTCGAGGCCCTTCTCCCGCACCAGCGCCTTGAGGTCGGCGAGATTGGCTTCCTCGGTCGGGTCGGGGTGATGGTTGGGGAAGCGGCCGTCGACGAGGGTGTGGAGCAGATGATGCTCGCCGGGCAGCTGCGCGACGAGCCGCTCCACCGCGGGGCCGGCGGCGCCGTTGCCGCAATCCCAGCCGATGCGGAACGCGCCGCCGGCATAGCCCGCGAGCAGGCGCGCGACATAAGCGGGAAGGACGTCGTGGTGGGTGACGCTGCCGGTGCCCTCGCTCCACGCGCCGGTGGCGGCGAGGCGGGCGAGATCGACCACATCCGCGCCGTAGAAGGAGCGGTGGCCCAGCACCATCTTGAAGCCATTGTCGTCGCGCGGATTGTGGCTGCCCGTCACATGGATGCCGGCGTCGACGCCCAGCGTCGCTTCGGCGAAATACAGCATCGGCGTGGGGCCGAGGCCGATGCGCACGACGTCGACGCCGCCTGCCACGAGGCCGGCGACCAGCGCGGTTTCGAGGTCGGGCGAGGACAGGCGCCCGTCGCGCCCTACGGCAACACGCGTGCCGCCCGCGGCGCGGATGCGGGTGGCGAAGCTGCGGCCGATCGCGGTCGCGTCGGCGGGGGCGAGGTTGCGCCCCACGGTGCCGCGAATGTCATATTCCCGCAGGATCGTGGGCGAGAGGACATGGCTCATGCGGGGCGGCGCAGGCCCTCGATCAGCAAGTCACGCGCCGCGTTGATCTCACGCGTCGCCGATTCCGACCCGCCGCGATCGGGGTGGAATTCGGCGAGCAGGCGGCGGTGCGCGGCGCGGATCTCCGCCTCGTCCGCCTCTGCCGCGACGCCCAGGATGCGGCGCGCGCGCTGCTGCGGGCTGACCGCGGGGCGCTTCGGCTTTCGGCCCAGATAGTGCCATGCGAGCCAGATCAGCCCGATGACGATCAGCCATTTCATGCGGCGATATCGGGGGTCGGCTCGGCGGCCTGCGACTCGGACGGCTGAGAGTCGGAGGGCTGGGCGGGTTCAGGCAATTGCAGCGCCGCCATCATCTCGCGCAATTCCTGGCGCGAGGCGACATGGCCCAGGCCCATCGCGCCGAATTCCTTGGCATCGATCATGGTGAGGCCGGTCGGGAACAGCTCGCGATAGATGACGCGTTCGCCCAGGCCCGGAATGATGCGGAAGCCGACGCGCTTCGACAGCTGGGTCAGCGCATCCGATACCCGGCGCATGTTGCGCGCCTCGATATGCTGCAGGCGGTTGCGCAGCACGACCCAGTCGATCTGCGTGCCATCGGCACGGGCGCGCTGCTTGCGCGCGTCCCAGATCAGCTCCGAATAGAAGCTGGGCTTGGTGACGTTGAACGTCTCGGGATCGACCTGGCCGATCAGGTCGAAATCGACGAAGCTGTCGTTCATCGGCGTGACGAGCGTGTTGGACAGCGCCGCCGCGGTGCGCGCGAAATAATCGTCGCGGCCGGGGGTGTCGACGATCAGGAAGTCGGCGCCTTCGGACAGGCGATGCCACTTTTCCTCGAAGACGTCCTCGTTCGTGCCGTCGTGCGTGTCGTGGACGGGCATGGGCAGCGCGCTGCCCTTGCGCTGCATCGTCGCGGCGCGATTGTCGAGGTAGCGGCCGACGGTGCGCTGCCGGTGATCGAGGTCGAAACAGGCGACCTTGGCGCCCTTCGCGGCGAGCGCGATGGCGACGTGGACCGCCGTCGTCGACTTGCCGGTGCCGCCCTTTTCATTGGCGAAGACGATGACATGAGGCCCTGCGGGCACGGCTTTTTCCCCAAATCCATTCTTCCGGGTTGCCCGGTTGCTGCCCTCTTCATAGAAGCCGCGCGCTCATTGTTCGAGGGGGTAAACGGTGCAGACAGTTCGAGACCTGGCCGGCTTGCGCGACGCGGTCGCCGCATTCCGCGCCGAAGGGGCGACCATCGCGCTGGTGCCGACGATGGGCGCGCTGCACGCGGGCCATATGGCGCTGATCGAGGCGGCGCGGCGCCCGGGCACGAAGGTGATCGCATCGATCTTCGTCAACCCCAAGCAATTCGGCCCGAACGAAGACCTTGCCCGCTATCCCCGGCGCGAGGCGGCGGACGCGCGGCTGCTCGCCGACCATGGCTGCGACCTGTTGTGGGCGCCGCCGGTCGAGGTGATGTACCCCGAAGGCTTTGCGACGAACGTCAGCGTCACCGGCGTCAGCGACGGGCTGGACGGCGCGGCGCGGCCGGGGCATTTCGATGGCGTCGCGACCGTCGTCACCAAGCTGTTCAATCAGACGCGCGCCGACATCGCTTATTTCGGCGAGAAGGATTTCCAGCAGCTCGCCGTGATCCGCCGCTTCGTCGTGGACCTCGACATGGCCATCGAGATCGTCGGCGTGCCGACGCAGCGCGACGATGACGGCCTCGCGCTGTCGTCGCGCAACATCTACCTCGACGAGGAGCAGCGCGCGAAGGCCATCGCTCTGCCGCGCGCGCTGGGCGTCGCGGCGCGCGGCATCGCGCGCGGCGACGATCCCGAAGGCGCGCTGGCCGAGGCGCGCGGCGCGCTGGTCGCGGCGGGGTTCGAGGTCGATTATGTCGCGCTGGCCGATGCTGAAACGCTGGCCGAATCGCCGGCGGCGGACCGGCCGCGGCGGCTGCTCGCGGCGGCGCGGATGGGGACGACGCGGCTGATCGACAATGTCGCGGTCGAGGCAACGCCCTGACGGATATGGTGTTTTTCGCGTTAACCATTTCGTAGCGGTCGGCGCGCCATGGTGGCCCCATGAAAAATAGGGGCGATCCATGGCTAACAGTCTCAAGAGTGCGCAGTTTCTTTTAGAAAGCCGCATCGCCGACGCGATGCGCGGCCGGCCCGAGGCGCTGTTCGACCTCGGCGTGTGCTATCAGACCGGGACCGCGGGGGCGGGGATCGATCTGATCGAGGCGCACAAATGGTTCAATCTCGCCGCCGTGGCGGGCCTTGAGGACGCGGTGGATGCCCGCGCCGACGTGGCCGAGGACATGACCGCGCGCGAGATCGCCGAAGCGCAGCGCCAGGCGCGCGCCTGGCTGATGATGACGCAGCGCCGGGCGGCGTAAGCGACGGTCTTCTCCGTCGCGGACGGCCTTTTCCATCGTCATCCCGGCGCAGGCCGGGATCCATGGACGCGCCGCCGCCGATGGTTCGCGCATCACAGGCCTCCCGCCGCCATGGATCCCGGCGTTCGCCGGGATGACGAGGGGAGGACGGTGCTCTTTCCACTACCGTCATTCCCGCGAAGGCGGGAATCCAGAACCTCTGACCTTTTAGCAAGAAGCGTGACGGTAGCGCATCTGGATTCCCGCCTGCGCGGGAATGACGAACGTGCGGATCAGTCCGCCTTCTTCTTCGCCGGCGCCTTTTTCGCGGCCGGTTTCTTGGCGGCTGCATCCTTCGCCGCCGGCTTCTTCGCCGCGGCTTTCTTGGCCGGCGCCTTCTTCTTTTTCGCCGGGGCCGCCGCCGCGCGGGCATCGATCAGCGAGGCGGCTTCCTCCAGCGTCAGCGCCTCGGGCGTGATCGACTTGGGCAGCGTCGCGTTCGTCTCGCCGTCGGTGACATAGGGGCCGTAGCGCCCTTCCATTAGCTTGATCTCCGCCTCGGTGCGCGGATGCTTGCCGAGCTCCTTGAGCGGCGCCCGCGCGGCGCCACGCGCCGGACGGCCACCGCCGGCTGCCGCTTCGGCGAGCTTGACCACCGCGGCGTTCATTCCCGTTTCGAACACGTCGGCGGTCGATTGCAGCCGTGCGTACTTGCCGCTGTGCGCCAGATAGGGGCCGTAACGGCCGATCGAGGCGGTGATCGGCTCGCCTGTCTCCGGGTGATTGCCGATCGTACGCGGCAGGCTCAAAAGCTTCAGCGCCCATTCCAGGTCGAGCTCGCCCGGCAGGTCCTTGGGGATCGAGGCGCGCTTGGCGTCCTTGCCCTCGCCGAGCTGGATGTACGGCCCGAACCGCCCCGACTTGCGCTCGACCTCCAGCCCCGTGACCGGGTCCTTGCCCAGGCCCTCGGGACCGCTGTCCTCGCCCGCCTCGGCGCCGGCCTGCGCGAAGCGGCGGGTGTATTTGCACTCCGGATAGTTGGAGCAGGCGATGAACGCGCCGAACCGGCCGCCGCGCAGCGCGAGCTTGCCTGCCTCGCACTTGGGGCAGAGCCTGGGATCGCTGCCGTCCGCCTTGTCGGGGAACAGATAGGGCGCGAGGAACTGGTCGAGCTCCGCGGTGATCGCCGAGGGCTGTTGCTCCATCACCTCGCTGGTGCGCGGCTTGAAGTCGCGCCAGAAGGCTTCCAGCACCGCCTGCCATTGCGCACGGCCGCCGGACACGTCGTCCAGCTCTTCCTCCAGCTCGGCGGTGTAATCGAAGCCGACGTACTTTTCGAAGAAGCGTTCGAGGAACGCCGTCACCAACCGCCCCGATTCCTCGGCGAAGAAGCGGTTCTTCTCGACGCGGACGTAATTGCGGTCCTTCAGCGTCTTGATGATCGAGGCATAGGTCGACGGGCGGCCGATGCCGAGCTCTTCCATCCGCTTCACCAGCGAGGCTTCGGAGAAGCGCGGCGGCGGCTGGGTGAAATGCTGTTCGGCGGCGACGTCCTTCTTGGCCGGCGCATCGCCGTCGCGCAGGCGTGGCAGGCGGCGCGCTTCCTCGTCCTGGCTGTCGTCCTGCCCTTCCTCGTACAGCGCGAGGAAGCCGGGGAAGAGCACGACCTGGCCGGTCGCGCGCAGCACGTTGCGCCCCGTGCCGTCCGCCATCTCGACCGTGGTGCGCTCCATGCGCGCCGAGGCCATCTGGCTGGCGAGCGCGCGCTTCCAAATGAGGTCGTACAGGCGCGCGTGATCGCCGCCGCCGACGCGGTCCTTGCTGAAGTCGGTCGGGCGGATCGCCTCGTGCGCTTCCTGCGCGTTCTTCGCCTTGGTCTGGTACTGGCGCGGCGAATCGGGGACGTAGCCGCCGTCGTAACGCTCGGCGATCGCCTTGCGCGCGGCCGAAATGGCGCTGCCGTCCATCTGCACGCCGTCGGTCCGCATGTAGGTGATCGCGCCATCCTCATACAGGCCCTGCGCGATCCGCATCGTATGGTCGGCCGAGAAGCCGAGCTTGCGCGCCGCCTCCTGCTGCAACGTCGAGGTGGTGAAGGGCGGCGGCGGGTTGCGCGTCGCCGGCTTGGTCTCGACCGACTGGACCGAGAAGCGCCCTGCCTCGACTGCGGCCTTCGCCTTCTCCGCGTCGCCTTGATTGCCGATCGACAGGCGGTCGAGCTTCTTGCCGTCCCACTGGACGAGGCGCGCGGTGAAGGGCGTGCCGTCCTGTTCCATGCTTGCGGTGACCGACCAATATTCCTGCGCGCGGAACGCCTCGATCTCGCGCTCGCGATCGACGATCAGGCGCAGCGCGACCGACTGGACACGGCCCGCCGATTTGGCGCCGGGCAGCTTGCGCCACAGCACCGGCGACAGCGTGAAGCCGACCAGATAGTCGAGCGCGCGACGGGCGCGATACGCGTCGATCAAATCGGTATCGAGCTCGCGCGGGTTCGCCATCGCGGTGGTCACCGCCGCCTTGGTGATCGCGTTGAACGTCACGCGCTGGACGTCCTTGGGCAGCGCCTTGCGGCCCTTGAGCACCTCCTGCACGTGCCAGCTGATCGCCTCGCCCTCGCGATCGGGGTCGGTCGCCAGGATCAGGCGGTCGGCGGTCTTCGACAGATCGGCGATGGCTTTGAGCTGCTTCGTCTTGTCCGCGTAATTCTCCCACTCCATCGCGAAGCCCTCGTCGGGATTCACCGACCCGTCCTTCGCCGGCAGGTCGCGGACGTGGCCGTAGGAGGCGAGCACCCGGTAATCCGAGCCGAGGTATTTTTCGATGGTCTTCGCTTTGGCGGGCGATTCGACGATGACGAGCTGCATGGCGGCGATTACGGTCCTTACGTGTACGCGCGAGGGTGGAAAGCCGCCGGGGCGACTGTCAACAGGGGGATGACACCGATGTGGGGATCGACGGGCGTCGAGGACAAGGCGTGGACATGAGCAGCGCAGGCGTCGACCATCGCCGCGCGCACCGGGCGCGCGTGCAGCTGGAACGGATGACCTTCTTTTCGGACGCGATCTTCGCGATCGCGATGACGCTGCTCGTGGTCGAGGTGAAGCTGCCCGCGCTGCACCATCCGACCGGGCCGGAACTGGGACAGGCGCTGTGGGTGCTGCTGCCCAATTATGTGGGCTTCCTCGTCAGCTTTCTGGTGCTGGGCCGCTTCTGGATCATCCATCACGACGTGATGGGGTTGCTCCGCGCCGCCAGCCCTCGACTGGTGATGGCGAACCTGCTGCTGCTGCTCGGCGTCGCCTTCATGCCGTTCCCGACTGCGATCATCAGCGAATATGTGAATTTGCGCGTCGGCATCGGCTTCTACACAGGCTGGCTGATCCTGCTGGGGCTGCTCAACCGCCATCTGATCCAGGTCATCGCCCGCTCGCCCGATCTACTCGACGACGACATCGGGGCGCATGAGATCACGCCGCTGCTGCACCGCAGCTGGATCCCCGTCATGATCGGCGTCTGCGCCTTCGCCGCCGGCATGGTGACCTGGGTCGCGGCCCTGGTCGTGCTCGTGGTGGTGAGCCCGATCATCAGCATCGTCGTCGGCCGCTGGGCGGCACGGGCGGGCGGCTGAATCGAAGCGGTCGGTCTGTCCCCCTAGCGGGCGAGCAGTCGCCGTTCGAGCAACGTCGCCATGTCGCGCCGCCCGTCCGCGATCACGACGACGAAGACGGTCGTCTCGATCGGCCGATAGATGATCCGATAGGGTGCGCTGACGATCTGGCGATAGTCGCGCATGCCGATCGTCTGCAGTTCGGGCGGCACGGCGCCGCGATCCGGGAAGTGGCGCAGCGCGTCGATCCGCCCGACCAATGTGTCGAGTAACGCGTCCGCCGCGGCCCGTCCGCCATGCGCCAGCCGATAGCCGTGGATGTGCCGTAGATCCTGTTCCGCACCGCGCGTCAGGCGGACGGCGAAGGGCGCCGTCATCGCGATCAGCCGGCGCGGATCGCGGCGGCGACGTCCTCCAGCGCGCGGGTGTCGCCATGTTCGATGTCGATCGTTCCAAGCGCGAGCAGCTTGAGTAACGCCAACGTCTCTCGCGTTTCGTCATAGGACGCGACGTCCTGAAGGACCGCCTTCACTTCGCCGTTCTGCGTGATCGCAAGAGGTTCGCGGGTTGCGGCAAGCTCAGTCAGCACGTCGGCCGCGTGCGCCTTGACGTAGCTGATCGGTTTGACCCGTTCCGCAAAGCCCATCATTGCCTCCAAACCAAATACGGACCGAATATGGTTCGTCTCGATTCAAAGGGCAAGGCTGACGCGGCCGCCGGCGTGGCGTTCCAGCCGGCCGGCGAGTTCCAGTTCGAGCAACACGGTCTGGAGGATCGCGGGGGCGATGCCGCTTTGGCGGATCAGTTCGTCGACCGTCACTGGGACCGGGCCTAACAACGCGGTTACGCGGCGGCGATCGGTGTCGTCGGCGTCCGCGGGGGGCGGGCTGCCATAGCTGGAGGAGGGCGTGCGGACGCTGCGCGGGTCGATCGGGCGCAATTGTTCGAGGACGTCGGCGGCGGTCTGGATCAGCGTCGCGCCGTCGCGGATCAGCAGATTACAACCTTGCGCGCGGGGATCGAGCGGGCTGCCGGGGACGGCCATGACCTCGCGCCCCGCCTCGCCCGCCAGTCGCGCGGTGATGAGCGAGCCCGAGCGGGGCGCCGCCTCCACCACCACCGTACCGAGCGACAGGCCGGCGATGATGCGGTTGCGCGAGGGGAAGTTGCGCGCGAGCGGCTGCGTGCCGGGCGGCTGTTCGGCGACCAGCAGCGCGCGGGCCGCGACCTCTTCCTGTAAGTCCCGGTTTTCCGGCGGGAAGGTGACGTCGATACCGCTGGCGATGACGCCGATGGTGCGGGGAAGCGCGCCGACGTGCGCGGCGGTGTCGATGCCGCGCGCGAGGCCGGAAACGACCGTCGCCCCTTCGGCGGCGAGATCGTGCGCGAGGCTGCGGGCGAAGCGGCAGGCGGCGGCCGAGGCGTTGCGCGCGCCCACGATCGCGACGCACAGGCGGCTGGCCAGGGTCAGGTCGCCGCGGACGATCAGCGCGGGCGGCGCGGTGTCGATCTCGGCGAGCAGCGGCGGATAGTCGACATCGTCGAGGAAGACGTGGCGCGCGCCGAGTTTGGCCGTCGTCCCCAGCTCCCGTTCGACCAGTCCCGCGTCGGCGACCCGCGGCGCGTTGCCGCCACCGCGCCGGGCGAGCGTCGGCAGCATGTCGAGCGCGGCTTCGGGCGTGCCGAAGCGGGCGATCAACTGGCGATAGGTGACGGGGCCGACCCCCGCGGTTCGGATCAGGCGAAGGCGCGCGAGATCGCGCTCGGCCACGTTCAGTCGTCCTGCGGGCCGTCTGCCGCGGCGCGCTTGCCGCCGCCGATGCGCGGTTCGGTGCCGTTGGCGATCCGCTCGATATTCTCGCGATGCTTCCACAGCACGATGGCGGCGAGCGCGAGCAGCAGCATGACGAGATCGAACCGGCCGAAGATCGCGCCGCTGACCGGCGCGCTGATCGCCGCGGCCATGCCCGCGACCGACGAGATGCGCACCGTGGCGAGCATTCCCAGCCAGACGACGGCATAGACCAGCCCCATCGGCCAGTGCAGCGCCAGTACGATCCCCATCAGCGTCGCGACGCCCTTGCCACCACGGAAACGCAGCCAGACCGGATAGCAATGGCCGACGAAGGCGGCGGCCGCGGCGACCATCTGTTCGCCCGGGAACAGCCAGCTGACGAGCCAGACGGCGGCGGCGCCCTTCAGCAGGTCGAGCAGCAGCGTCGCCGCGGCGAGGCCCTTGCGTCCGGTCCGCAGCACGTTGGTCGCGCCGATATTGCCCGATCCGATCGTGCGCAGGTCGCCCGCGCCGCCGAGCCGCGTCAGGATCACCCCGAACGGAATCGAGCCCAGCAGATAGCCGAGCACCAGCGCCGCGGTCGGTGCCATCCAGAGGATTTCTGTCTGCAAGTGTGCCCCTTCGTGACTGGCCCCATCATAGCGGCATCGGACCGGCTTGGCCAAGGGGGGCGGACTTGCGGCGAGCGGTGCGGCGGCTATGCACGCGGGCGATGGATATGCGTCCGATCCTGTTCTTCGATTCCGGTGTCGGCGGCCTGTCGGTGGTCGCACCGACGCAGGCACTGCTGCCGTTCGCACCGATCGTCTATGCGGCCGATTCGGCGGGCTTCCCCTATGGCACGAAGAGCGAGGCCGAGATCGCGGCGCGGGTGCCGGCGCTGCTCGGGCGGCTGGTCGAACGCTATCGCCCGCGGCTGGTGGTGATCGCGTGCAACACAGCCTCGACGATCGCGCTGCCGGTGGTGCGCGCGGCGCTCGACGTGCCGGTGGTGGGGACGGTGCCGGCGATCAAGCCCGCCGCTGCGATGAGCGCGACGCGCGTCATCGGCGTGCTCGGGACGCAGGCGACGGTGCGGCAGGCCTATGTCGACGATCTGGCGGCGCGCTTTGCCGGCGATTGCACGGTGTTGCGCCATGGATCGGCGGCGCTGGTCGAGCTGGCGGAGGAAAAACTGGCCGGGAAGGCACCCGCGTCTGAGCGGTTCGCGGCGGCGCTCGCCGGGCTGATCGAGCAGCCGGGGGGCGAGCGAATCGACGTGATCGTCAACGCCTGCACGCACTTCCCGCTGGTCGAGGCGGAGCTGGCGGCGGTGGCACCTGCGGGCGTGCGCTTCATCGATGGCGGGCCGGGAATCGCGCGGCGGATCGCGGCGCTGTCCGACGGGCAGGACTGGCCGGCGGGGGCGCCGATGCATCGCGCGGTGTTCACGCGGCTGGGCGCGGCGGAGCGGGCGCTGGAGCCGGCGTTGGCGCGGTACGGGATTGGGGTGGTGGAGGCGTTGTAAGGGTTGCGCTCGCCCCATTCCCTCCGTCACCCCGGACTTGGTCCGGGGTCCACTCTGCGGCGAGGGGGACGGCTGGAGGCCTGGAGCATCCCCCCGCGGCCCGGTGTACCCCGGAACACGTCCGGGGTGACGGGGGATTTTGAGGCGGGGCGGCCGCCCACCCCTTGGACAAAATGCCCAACCCTTCGATCACCCTGACCTGTTTTATCCGCTGGCAACACCGCCGCGCGCGCGATACACGAGCATCCCATGAACAGCGACGGCACGGACACGCGCGTGGACTATTCGCGCGTTTTCACCCAGGCGATCGACCGCCTTCATGCCGAGGGACGCTACCGCGTCTTCATCGACATCCTCCGCAACAAGGGGATGTTCCCCAATGCGCGCTGTTTCGCGGGGCATAATGGCCCCAAGCCGATCACGGTCTGGTGTTCGAACGACTATCTGGCGATGGGCCAGCATCCCGATGTGATCGCCGCGATGGAAGAGGCGCTGCACGACGTCGGTGCCGGATCGGGCGGCACGCGCAACATCGGCGGCAACACGCATTATCACGTCGATCTGGAGGGCGAGCTCGCCGACCTGCACGGCAAGGAAGGCGCATTGCTGTTCACCAGCGGCTATGTGTCGAACGAGGCGACGTTGTCGACGCTCGCCAAGATCCTGCCCGGCTGCGTGATCTTTTCGGACGAACTGAACCACGCCTCGATGATCGCCGGCATTCGCAACGCCGGCTGCGAGAAGCGGATCTTCCGCCATAACGACCTCGCGCACCTCGAAGAGCTGCTGGCGGCCGAAGACCCGGCGGTGCCGAAGCTGATCGCGTTCGAGAGCGTCTATTCGATGGAAGCCGACATCGCGCCGATCGCCGCGATCTGCGACCTCGCCGACAAATATAACGCGTTGACCTATCTCGACGAAGTGCATGCGGTCGGCATGTACGGCGCGCGCGGCGGCGGCATTTCCGAGGCTGAAGGCGTCGCGCACCGGCTGACGATCATCGAGGGCACGCTCGGCAAGGCGTTCGGCGTGATGGGCGGCTATATCGCTGCGGACCAGACGATCATCGACGTCATCCGCTCTTACGCGCCGGGCTTCATCTTCACCACCAGCCTGTCGCCGGTGCTGGTCGCGGGCGTGCTGGCGAGCGTGCGCCACCTGAAGGCCTCCAGCGTCGAGCGCGAGGGGCAGCAGGCATCGGCGGCGCTACTCAAGACGATGCTGAGCGAGGCCGGTTTGCCGGTGATGCTGGGCGACACGCATATCGTGCCGGTGCTGGTCGGCGACCCGGTGAAGGCGAAGCGGATCAGCGACATCCTGCTCGCCGAATATGGCGTGTACGTCCAACCGATCAATTATCCGACCGTCCCACGCGGCACCGAGCGCCTGCGCTTCACGCCGGGCCCGAGCCATACGCCCGAGATGATGCGGGAGCTGACCGACGCCTTGGTCGAGATCTGGGGCCGGCTCGAACTGCGCAAGGCCGCTTGAGGCGCCTCCCAATTCGACAATCCCGTAGACCCAGCGAAGGCTGAGGCCTCTATCGGCTCCTGACGGTCTCGATCACGCAAAGATCCCAGCCTTCGCTGGGATGACCTAGGGTTCGACGAAGGGGATAGCGCTCAGGCCGCCAATACCCCGCACAGGGCACCGATGATGATTGAGAGGCTGCCCAGGCCCAGCGACAGCGGCACGCGTAACGCCATCCAGCCGCTGGGCGTGATCCCCTGTGCGGTGAGCCGGCGGTCGATCAGCAGCGTCAGCAGCACCGCCACGCCCAACAGGACGAGCGCCAGCGCCAGCGAGATAACGCCGCCGACCGACAGCAGGATCAGGCCGGCCGCGACGATCGAGGGCGCGACCGCCAGACAGGCGATCTCGCCCTGCCGCACGCCGGCGCACATCGCGAAACCCCACCAGATGCCGCCGAGGAAGCTGAGGATCAGCGCGGCATAGCCGAAGGCGAACATACCACCCGTTTGCGTCGTCTGGTCGAAGGCGCAGGTGGCGGCGGCGGCGATCTGCGGCAGCAGGCCGGCATAGCCGAGGATCATCGCCGATTCGCCGACGGTGCCGATCATGCCCGGGCTGGCGGCATCGCTGCCGATCGCCTCGGCGCTGGCGGAGTGGCGCTCAGGCATCGGATCGCCAGCGGGATCGCAGGTGGACGAAGCGGCTGCTCGGGGTGCGATCTTGATGCATGTTGTCCAAGCGCGTGACCGGCGCGGGCGTTCCCACGCGCCATCGTGTCCTGATGCCTTTCCCCGCATCGGCTGTGGCATTTGCGTGACGGTGGCGCTAAGGCGCCGCGCATCGCTTCCTCATCACAGCCGGGACGCCGCTTCGCCTTGCGCATTGCCTTCGCCTCCGATCACGCCGCCGTCGCGCTGAAGGCGCTGCTGGTCGAGCACGCCGCCACGCTGGGTCACGAGGTGGTTGACCTGGGTCCGGAGACCGACGCGCGCGTCGACTATCCCGATTACGGCTACAAGCTGGCCGATGCGGTCGCGCGCGGCGAAGCGGCGTTGGGCGTGGCGCTGTGCGGATCGGGGATCGGCATCTCGATCGCGGTCAATCGCAACCCGGCGTGCCGCTGCGCGCTGGTCACCGAACCGCTCGCCGCCGCGCTCGCGCGCAACCACAACGACGCCAACGTCATCGCGATGGGCGCCCGGCTGATCGGGCCGGACCTTGCGAAGGCGTGCCTCGAAGCCTTTCTCGCCGCTCCGTTCGAGGGCGGTCGTCACCAGGCCCGTGTCGACAAACTGTCGCAGAAGGATTGATCCCATGAGCACCCAGCCGAACGATCTCAGTGACATCCGCTCCAGCGGCTTCTTCACGCAAGGGTTGGCGGATGCCGATCCCGCCGTGTTCGGCGGCGTGGCCCACGAACTCACCCGCGAACAGACGCAGATCGAGCTGATCGCGTCGGAAAACATCGTGTCGAAGGCGGTGCTCGAGGCGCAGGGGTCGGTCTTCACCAACAAATATGCCGAGGGCTATCCGGGCAAGCGCTATTACCAGGGCTGCGCGCCGTCGGACGAGGTCGAGAGCCTCGCGATCGAGCGTGCCAAGCAGATCTTCGGCTGCGGTTTCGTCAACGTGCAGCCGCATTCGGGCGCGCAGGCGAACGGCGCGGTGATGCTGGCGCTGGTCAAGCCGGGCGAGACGATCCTGGGCATGAGCCTGGATGCCGGCGGCCACCTGACGCACGGCGCCAAGGCGGCGATGAGCGGCAAGTGGTTCAACGCGGTCCAATACGGCGTCGACCCCGACACGCATCTGATCGACTATGACGCGGTCGAGGCCCTCGCGGTCGAGCATCAGCCGAAACTCATCATCGCGGGCGGCTCGGCCTATCCGCGCGTCATCGACTTCGCCCGCTTCCGCGCGATTGCGGACAAGGTCGGCGCGTATTTCATGGTCGACATGGCGCACTTCGCCGGCATCGTCGCCGCCGGCCTGCACCCGACGCCGTTCGGCCATGCTCATGTCGTCACCACCACGACGCACAAGACGCTGCGCGGCCCCCGCGGCGGCATGATCATGACCGACGACGAGGCCATTGCGAAGAAGATCAATTCGGCGGTCTTCCCCGGCCTGCAGGGTGGCCCGCTGATGCACGTCATCGCCGCCAAGGCGGTCGCCTTCGGCGAGGCGCTGCGCCCCGAATACAAGAGCTACATCGCTGCGGTGGTCGAGAACGCCAAGGTGCTCGCCGCCACGCTGAAGGAGCGCGGCGCCGACGTGATCGCGGGCGGCACCGATACGCACCTCGCGCTCATTGACCTGCGCCCGCTCGGCATCACCGGCAAGGACGCGGACGAGGCGCTGGAGCGCGCGGGCATCACCTGTAACAAGAACGGCATCCCCAACGATCCGCTGCCGCCGATGAAGACCAGCGGCATCCGCGTCGGCTCGCCCGCCGGCACCACGCGCGGCTTCGGCCCGGCGGAGTTCCGCGAGATCGGCAACATGGTCGCCGACGTCCTCGACGGTCTTGCAAAGAAGGGCGAACACGGGGACCCCGACGTCGAGGCGAACGTTCGGGACCGTGTGCGCAACCTCTGCGCGCGCTTCCCCATCTACGAAGGATAACAGATGTCGAAGATCGACGAGGTGCAGAGCACCGTGAAGAACACGCCCGGCCTGGGCAAGAAGATGGCCAAATACGGTGCGATCGGCGCCGTGGTGGCGATTCCCGTGCCGTTCGTCGGCCCGGTGCTGGGTGCGCTGGTCGGCGCCGGCGTCGCCTACGCCCGCCGCAACAAGATCTGAAGGACGCGTTCGACTATTTATGCGTTGCCCGTTCTGCGGCCATGAAGACAGCCAGGTAAAGGACAGCCGCCCCACCGAAGACGGGGCGGCGATCCGGCGCCGGCGCCAGTGCGAAGGGTGCGCCGCGCGTTTCACGACGTTCGAGCGCATCCAGCTACGCGACCTGTGGGTCGTGAAGAGCGCGGGCGACGGCGGGTCGCGCCGCGAGCCGTTCGAGCGCGAGAAGCTGCAACGCTCGATCGCGATCGCGACGCGCAAGCGGCCGATCGAACCGGTGCGCATCGAAAAGCTGATCAGCGGGATCCAGCGCCAGCTGGAAACGCTGGGCGAGAGCGAAGTGTCGTCGAAGCGGATCGGCGAACTGGTGATGGAGGGGCTGAAGGGCCTCGATTCGGTCGCCTATATCCGCTTCGCCAGCGTCTATCGCGACTTCAGCGAGGCGCGCGATTTCGAGGAGTTCGCCGGGTCGGTCGAACAGGCAGGACGCGGCGCATGAGCGACACCAATCTCCCCGCGATCGTTCTGGTCCGCCCGCAGCTTGGCGAGAATATCGGCAAGGCCGCGCGCGCGATGCTCAACTTCGGGCTGACCGACATGCGCCTCGTCGCCCCGCGCGACGGCTGGCCCAACCCCAAGGCGGGTCCGGCGGCGAGCGGCGCCGACCTCGTGCTAGAACGCGCGCGCGTCTACGAGACGGTTCAGGACGCGATCGCGGATTGCGCCCACGTCTATGCGACGACGGTGAGGAAGCGCGGCATCACCAAGCCGGTGGTGACGCCCGAAGTCGCCGCGAAGGCCATCCACGGCGCGGGCGAACGCTCGGCCATCCTGTTCGGGCCGGAGCGGTCGGGGCTGGAAACCGACGACGTGGCGCTCGCCCGCACGATCATCACCGTGCCGATCAATCCCGAATTCGGCAGCCTCAACCTCGCGCAGGCGGTCATCCTGGTCGCCTACGAATGGTCGAAGGGCGTCAGCCTCGCGCAGCCGTCGCTGACCGAGATCGACGCCCCGGCACCGCAGACCGAACTGGACGGCATGATCGCGCAGCTCGACGACATGCTGGAACGGGCGAACTTCTTCTTCCCGCCCGACCGCGTGCCCGCGACGCGGCGGACGCTCAGGACGCTGCTCACCAAGCCCGGCTGGTCGTCGCAGGAAGTGCGCACACTGCGCGGTGTCCTGTCGGCGCTGGATGGCGCCAAGGAACGGCGCAGCGAGCGATAGGGCGGCGGTCGGTCGGCCTCCCTCTCTGCTCGTCATCCCCGCGAAGGCGGGGATCCAGACACGCTACCCTCGCAGAAGGAACCGGAAGGCCAGCCCGCCTGCATTGCCGCCAACGCGGAAACGACGCCCGATGGTCGGGATGGGGCGTCGCCCCAATCTCCCCGTCACCCCGGACTCGTTCCGGGGTCCACTCTGCGGCGAGGGGGGAGTCTGGAGGCTCGAACGTTGCCCCAGCGGCCCAGTGGACCCCGGACCAAGTCCGGGGTGACAAAGAGTGTGGGAGCCGTCCTTCCTCCAGCTGCGCCGCGCGTGTTGGATCGAAAGCCGCGCCTTGCCATCAAAACTGCAGGTCAAGTCACTGTAAGAAAAAGACGATCCGAGGCCGCGCTTTTCCCCACTGTCCTACACGCCACGCCATAGTCTAGGGGCCGCAACACGCGATATGCCGATGTACGGCGATGGCGCACTCTCTGTCAGTGGTGCAAGCACCGAAACGATAGACCCCGAACGTGTCCGTTCAGGTGCCCATATTGTCCATGTTCGCCGCGCGCGCGTCGAACTGCGTCAGCTCATAGGCGATCGAGGCTTCGACCAGCTGTTCCCACAGATCCGCGATCACGTCGCCGGGCAACCCCGCCGCCTCCGCCGCCGCACGGGCGTTGGCGATCACCTGTGCCTTGCGGCCTTCGTCGCGCACCGCACCGCGCTCCGGCTTGATGCGGGCGGCGGCGTCCATATAGGCGAAGCGGCGGGCGAGTAGCGCGACCAGCTCGCGATCGACCTGGTCGACGCCCGCGCGGACCTCGGTCATGGTGGTGCAATCGGGGCCGGGCAGGGTCGTCGTCATGCGCGCTTCTGTAGCGGGGCTACGGGACTTGTCGAGCATCGGCGCTTTCCCAAGCGGCGGAATTGCGTCATGACTTCTGCCTCTTTTGCCCCGGAGGCTTTGCCCATGTCCCTGATCGCCCTCGCCTTGATTGCCACGGCGGCGCAAACGCCAGACCCGGCGCCGACGCCCGCGGCGGACAAGCCGATCTGCCGCCGCGAGCTGCCGATCGGGTCGTACCTGCCCGTGCGCACCTGCCACACCAAGGCGCAATGGGCGCAGATCGACGAAGCGAACGGTCGTGCCGCCAGCGACGCACGTCGCGCCAACGATGCGCGCAGCGGCACGATCCCCAATCGCTGATCCCGACCGCCGACGGACGCCCGCGCCTCCACCCGCGATTGACAGCGCGCCGCCCCTCGGCTAGGCGCGCGCCTTCGCAACAGCCCCCGCACCCCGGTGAAGCGGTGGGCCTGCCTTCCTTCGGGATCAGCAGCGCGAAACCGGGATCAGCCCCGATCGTGATTCGTCGCGCTCGGGATCACGTCGTTACAGTTGCCAAGGAACTATCATGTCGAAGCGCCATAGCGCCAAGCACAAGCTCGACCGTCGTCTCGGCGAGAACATCTGGGGCCGTCCGAAGTCGCCGGTCAACAAGCGTGAATACGGCCCGGGCCAGCACGGCCAGCGCCGCAAGGGCAAGGTGTCGGACTACGGCATCCAGCTGCGCGCCAAGCAGAAGCTCAAGGGCTATTACGGCGACGTCACGGAAAAGCAGTTCCGTGCGTGCTACCATGAAGCCGCCCGCATGAAGGGCGACACCAGCCAGAACCTGATCGGCCTGCTCGAGCAGCGTCTCGACATGATCGTCTATCGCGCCAAGTATGCGCCGACGATCTTCGCGGCGCGCCAGCTGGTCAGCCACGGCCACGTCCGCGTCAACGGCGTGAAGTGCAACGTCGCGTCGCGTCGCTGCTTCGTCGGCGACGAGATCACGCTGGGCACCAAGGCCAAGGAAATGGCGCTGGTGCTCGAGGCGCAGAACCTCGCCGAGCGTGAAATCCCCGATTACGTCGCGCCGGACGGCAACGCCAAGGTGACCTTCGTCCGCGTGCCGACGCTGGACGAGGTGCCCTATCCGGTGAAGATGGAGCCGAACCTGGTCGTCGAGTTCTACTCGCGTTAAGTCGAGCGTCAGCGAGACCGGCCGGTGGGGCTAACAGCCCCGTCCGACGACGCGGGATTAATTCCCGCGTCGGTCGGGAGGCACAAAAAGGGCGGTCCCGCGGGGCCGCCCTTTTTCGTTGGCGACGACTCCCCTCGTCACCCCGGCCGAAGAGCCGGGGTCCCGCTTCTTCCCACGTTGCGCCAAAAAAGCGGGACCCCGGTCAAGCCCGGGGTGACGAACCAGAAGGTGGGCCGGGTCACGGCGTGCGCCGCCTATCTCCCCCTCCACCATTCGGCTGATGCCGAACGGTCCCCCTCCCCCTGGCGGGGGAGGAATGCGCCATCCGCCCCCGTGGACAAGCCGCGCCCCCCACGCCACAAGGCGCAGCAACGCTGACCTTGCCGGAGCTTCCCTTGCGCCGCTTTTTCCTGCCCGCCCTACTCGCTGCCGTCGCGACCCCGGCCATCGCCCAGACCGCGCCCGACATCTCCGTCGACACGATGAAGGCGGTCACCAAGACGCTCTCGTCCGATGCGTTCGAAGGCCGCGCGCCCGGCAGTGCGGGCGAGACCAAGACGCTCGCCTACCTGCAACAGCAGTTCGCCAAGGCGGGGCTGAAGCCGGGCAACAAGGGCCAATGGCTGCAGGACGTGCCACTGGTCGAAATCACCGCAAAGAACGTCACGCCGCTAACGATCACCGGCGGCAAGACGCCGCTCAGCTTCGCCTACGGCCCGGACATGGTGGTCGGCACCTATCGCGTCACGCCGCATATCGACGTGACGAACAGCGACGTCGTCTTCGCCGGCTATGGCATCGTTGCGCCGGAGAAGGGTTGGAACGATTATGCCGGGCTGGACGTGAAGGGGAAGACCGTCGTCGTCCTGATCAACGATCCCGACTGGCAGACGCCGGAGGCCAAGGGTCTCTTCAACGGCCGCGCGATGACCTATTACGGGCGGTGGACGTACAAATATGAAGAGGCCGCGCGACAGGGCGCCGCTGCGGTCCTGATCGTCCACCAGACCGAACCCGCCGCCTACGGCTGGAACGTCGTGCGCTCCAGCAATACCGGCGCCGAACATGTCGCCGACGCCGCCGACGGGCACATGACGGACAGTGCCGCGCATGGCTGGATCCAGCTCGACGCGGCGCGCAAGCTGTTCGCCAGCGCGGGCAAGGACTTCGACGCGCTCGCCGCCGCGGCGAAGGTGAAGGGCTTCAAGCCCGTCGACCTGGGGCTGAAGGCGTCGGTCAGCTTCGACAACACGATCGCCAAGCAGGTATCGCACAATGTCGTCGGCATCCTGCCCGGCCGCGAGGCGCCCGACGAATATGTGCTGCTGTCGGCGCATTGGGATCATTTGGGCCGCTGCACGCCGGTGAACGGCGACGACATCTGCAACGGCGCGGTCGACAATGCCGATGGCGTCGCGGCGCTGGTGGCGCTGGCGCAGGCCAATGCCAAGGCGGGGCCGGCGCGCCGATCGATGGTGTTCGTCGCGCTGACCGCTGAGGAATCGGGGCTGCTCGGCTCGGCCTATTATGGCGAGAACCCGGTCTATCCGCTGGCGAAGACGGTGGGCGGCGCCAACATGGATGCGCTCGCCATGTACGGGCCGGCCAAGGACGTGATCGTGATCGGGCCGGGCAAGTCGGAGCTCGACAATTATCTGAACGCCGCGCTGAAGCGGCAGGGCCGGCATGCGACCCCTGAGCCGACGCCGGAAAAGGGCTTCTACTACCGCTCCGACCATTTCAGCCTCGCGAAGCATGGCGTGCCGATGGTCTATTTCGAAACGGGGCAGGACCTCGTGAAGGGCGGACTTGCCGCCGGCCGCGCCGCCGCCAAGGATTATGAGGAGCACCGCTACCACGCGCCGTCCGACGAATATGATCCGAACTGGGACTGGAGCGGGGTGCAGCAGGACGTCGCGCTCTATTATATGCTGAGCCGCGATCTCGCGGAGAGCCGCGCCTGGCCGAACTGGCTGCCCGGCGATGAATTCCGCAGCATCCGCGACAAGAGCCGTGCCACCGTAACCGGAGTAGCCAAGTGACGACTATCGCCCCGCCGCCCGCCGAATGGGCGCCGCATTCGGCCGTGTGGATCGGCTTCCCGAGCCACGCCGACCTGTGGGTCGAGGATCTGGAGCCGGCGCGCGAGGAGGTCGTTGCCTTCGCCCGTGCCGTCCACGCCGAGGGGCGGGGCGAGAAGGTAATCCTGGTCGCCGCCGATGCCGAAGCGGGCGACACCGCCATGACCATGGCCCCCTTTGCCGAGGTGGTGGTCGAACCGTTCGGCGACATCTGGCTGCGCGACACCGCGCCGATCCTGCTGAACAGCGAAGAGGCGCGCGACTTCGACTTTAACGGCTGGGGCGGCAAATACGATCTGGAGGGCGACGACACGATCGGGCTACGGCTCGGCAAGTCGATCGGGGCGAAGGTCGGCTATTGCAACTGGGTGCTGGAAGGCGGCGCGATCGACGGTGACGGTGCCGGCACGGTGGTGACGACCGAACAATGCCTGCTCAATCCCAATCGCAACCCGACGATGACCAAGGCCGATATCGAGCGCCGGCTGCGCGAGGATCTGGGCTATACGCGTGTCGTCTGGCTGGGTGACGGCCTGCTGAACGACCATACCGATGGCCATGTCGACAACCTCGCCCGCTTCGTCGGCGAAGGGCGCGTCGCTTTGCCCAAGGCGGCGGAGAACGACCCCAATTGGCAGGTCTTCCAGCATGCCGAGCGCGATGCACGCGCCGCGGGGCTGGAGGTGGTGCTGATCCCGTCGCCCGGCCGCGTGCTGCGCGACGAAGAGGTCGTGCCGGCGAGCTACATGAACTTCTACATCGGCAATGCCGCGGTGGTCGTGCCGCTGTACGGTAGCGAGAACGATGCCGCGGCGGTGGCCGCGATCCAGGCGATCTTCCCCGACCGCGAGGTGGTGGGCCTGCACGCAGACCATATCCTGACCGGCGGCGGCAGCTTCCACTGCATCAGCCAGCAGATCCCGGCCTGATCGCATGGCGGCTCTGCTGGTCCGGGCCGGCGTGTCGGGTATCATCGTCGCACTCGTGGCGCTGATCGCGCGGCGCAGCCCGGCGGCGGGCGCTCTCGTGGCGTCGCTGCCGCTCGTCTCTGTGCTCGGCATGATCTGGCTGTGGCACGATACGGGTGACCCCGTTCGACTGGCGGACCATGCGCAGGCGACGCTGTGGTATGTGCTGCCCTCGCTGCCGATGTTCCTCGTGATCCCGGCGTTGCTGCGGCACGGTGTCGGCTTCTGGCCCGCGCTCGCCAGCGGTTGCGCTGTCACCGTTGCGCTCTATCTCGCCACCGTTGCGGTCGCCGCGCGATTCGGCGTCACCCTGTAGGAACCGTCATGACCGAGATCACCGTCGCTGCGCTGCAGCTTGCCTTTTCGAACGACATCGACGCGAACATCGCCAATGTGTCGCGCCTGGTGCGTGAGGCGGCGGGGCAGGGCGCGAGCGTGATCCTGCCGCCGGAATTGTTCGAGGGCGAATATTTCTGCCGCGTCGAGGACGAGGGCCTGTTCGCCAACGCCGCCCCCGTCGGCGAGCATAAGGCGGTGCTCGCCATGCAGGCGCTGGCCGAAGCGCTGAAGGTGACGATCCCGACCAGCTTCTTCGAGGCGGACGGGCCGCATTATTACAACAGCCTCGCGATGATCGGCCCCGATGGCGAAGTGCAGGGCGTCTATCGCAAGAGCCACATTCCCGACGGTCCGGGTTACGAGGAGAAGTTCTACTTCCGCCCCGGCAATACCGGGTTCAAGGTGTGGCCGGCGCCGCAGACCGCGCCCGGCTGGACGCTGGGCGTCGGCGTGTGCTGGGACCAATGGTATCCCGAAACCGCGCGCGCGATGATGCTGATGGGGGCCGAACTGCTGTTCTACCCGACCGCGATCGGCAGCGAGCCGCATGATACCAGCCTGGACACCGCGCGGCTGTGGCGACGTGCGATGGTGGGCCATGCGGTCAGTAACGTCGTGCCGATCGTTGCCTCCAACCGCGTCGGTGTGGAGCATGACCAGACCTTCTACGGCACCAGCTTTATTGCCGATGAGCGCGGCGACATCCTTGCCGAGCTGGACCGCGAGGAGGAGGGCGTGATCGTCGCGACGCTCGACCTTGCCCGTATCCGCCGCCACCGCGCCGCCTTTGGCTTCTTCCGCGACCGCCGGCCGGAGCTGTACGGTCGCCTCGTTCAGGACATCTGAGCGAGCGCCACCGCGCGGGCGAAGACGGCCTCGAACATCTCGTCGTCGACGCGGCCGGTGTTCTGATTGTAGCGCGACGGGTGGTAGCTATCGACCAGCATCCGCCCGTCCGGCATGCGATGTTCGGCGCCATGGCCGAACGTCGCCTTGGGCAGCCGGCCGCCCAGCACCTTCACCGCCGACTGATGCGCGATCTGGCCGAGTGCGACGACGACGCGCAGGTTGGGAAGCGCTGCGATCTCGGCGTCGAGATACTGGCGGCAGGTGCGGATTTCCTCCGGCGTCGGCTTGTTGGCGGGCGGCAGGCACTTCACCGCGTTGAGGATGATCGCGCCGGTGAGGGCGATATCGTCGGTCGGGCGGTTGGCGAAAGTGCCGGTGGCGAGGCCAACCTTCACCAGCGTCGCGAACAGCAGCGTTCCCGAATGGTCGCCGGTGAAGGCGCGGCCGGTGCGGTTGGCGCCGTGCAGACCGGGCGCAAGGCCGACAATCGCGATCGTCGCGTCCGGATCGCCGAAGGCGGGCACCGGGGCGTTCCACCACGTCGGGTTCTGTTCGCGCAATGCCTCGCGCGCCGCGACGAGGCGGGGGCAGAGCGGGCAATCCCGCGGCGGCTCCACGGGAAAAAGGGCCGTGGGTGGGGCGGCGTCTAGGCTCTCGGGGAGGCTATCGGATGCGATCGTCATCGGCATCGCCTAAGGCGTGGGAATGGCAACGGCAATCTATGCGATCGGGATCGGATCGAATCGGCGGGGGCGACATGGCGGTCCGGCGGACGAGGTGCGCGCCGCGATCGCAGCGATCGGCGGGGTCGTCGCCACGTCCCCGATCATCGCGACGGCGCCGCTCGGCCCCTCGATCCGCCGTTTCGCCAATGCGGCGATCCTGATCGAAAGCGATGAGGCCCCGCCAGTGCTGCTCGCGCGGCTGAAGCGAATCGAGGCAGCCTTCGGGCGCCGGCGCGGGCGGCGCTGGGGGGCGCGGGTGATCGACCTCGATATCCTGTTGTGGTCGGGTGGCGTCTGGCGGAGCGCCGGGCTGACGGTGCCGCATGTCGCGCTCGCCGAGCGGGGTTTCGTGCTCGCCCCACTGCGGCACATCGCGCCGGGCTGGCGAATGCCGGGCGCGATGCGGACGATCCGCCAATTGGCGCACACGGTTGACCGGCCGCGTCGCCGCCCCTAGGTGCCCCCAATCGATGGCGGGGGTCCGTAGCTCAGTCGGTAGAGCAAGCGACTTTTAATCGAGAGGTCCCGGGTTCGAGCCCCGGCGGACCCACCATCGACGCTTTCCGGGGGCATCTACCCGGTCCCCGATCAGTTCATAAGCCGCAACATCCGCCAATTGCGCACTGCGCGGTAGCCCTGTGATCTCGCCAAAGCACGCGCACACCACCAGCTGTCCACGCTTGATATGTCGGTATTGCTGACGCATGATCCGGCGCGAACAAGAGGGGGGGGCCAATGAAGCGCATCTGGACGGTAGCAATCGTGGCGATCGTGGCCTGTACGGCGCCTGCCGTCGCGCAGTCCGCGGATAGCCAGGCCAAGCCGGCCGAGAAGAAGACCTGCCGCAGGCTGACGCCGACGGGATCGTTCATGGCGACCCGCGTCTGCAATACCGAGGCAGGATGGCGTCAGTTCGACGGGATCACGCAGCAGGGCGTGAGCGACTTCCGCCGCTCGTTGAACATGAGCGGCACCAACGAGCGCGCTGGCGAAAAGTAAGTCGGTTACGCGGCTGCCCGCCACGCGGTGGGCGCCGCGATCCGCTTTTCTGGATTCGGCTCGCGCCAGGTTACGGCATTCAGGCTGAGCTCGATCGCGACGAGGCACTCACCCCTGCCATAGTCGGCGCGCTCGATCAGCCGAAGAGGCGGCTCCAGAACGACGGCTGCGCCGACCGGGACGCCTGCCATTGCGCGCGCGCGTCTGCTGCCCGCTGGTGGAGAGCGCGGATGCACTCGTCGCGGGGGAGGTCGGAAAGCCGCTGCGGAGGGATGGACTGGCCCATAACGCATTGATGAATCGCACGATGAAGCGTGCTTTGGCAACGACGATGCGACGAATTGCAGTCGATCGTTGCAAAAGCCTGGAAAAGCTTCCCGACTCTACGGCGCATCGATCGTGCCCATCATGCGCCGCCCCTGAGCCGAATGCGCGGTCGTGCGTTCATCACCACCAGATCCACGCAGGAGAGCGACATGGCCGATGTGACCGATCCGACCCACGAACCCGAGAGCTACACCGATCTGCCGATGCAGCCGACCGGGTCCGGCCCCGCCGACCTCGAGGTCGCGTACGAGCAGATGCGCCTTGCCGAGGAGGCCGAAGGCACCACTGGTGGCGTGCCCGCTGCGGCAGTGGCGGATGCGGCCGTGCCTGTCAGCGACGCAGGCGCCATCGCCGAAAACGAAGCGCATCTGAGCTGAGGCGGGCGAGGGGGGCGCCGAGCGCCTCCCCCTTCCCACTCATGTCATGAGGACGTGTCAGCGGTGGGTGGACCGCCGGTTGACCGGCACCAGAGACAGCTGGCCCGCGCGCGATGGACCCCGGCGCATTTCGAACCCGATGAGCGCGAGGTTCGCGGCGATGAATGCGGACATGGTGACGTAGAAGGCCATGGATCGTCTCTCTGCGGCATCGGCCTTGCGGCCTGTGAGGAGCAGATCGTTGGCGTTGCAAAGGTTTACCGCAGGTGAGCGCGGCCGCGATCGTGGCCGATTGCGCGACGGTCCGAGCCGGCGTTACGGCGAGCGCCTGCTGGTGGCCGCAGGACGGTGCCTATGCTCGGCACCGCCCAGGCCGTCCATCAACGGCAGACGCGGACGCGGCGGTGATGACGATAGACGATACGGCAGTGTTCGCGGCGATCACGGCCCCAATGGTGGCCGCGGTCGCGGCGGTTGCGGTCATACCCACGATGGTCGCGGTGATCGCGCTGGTCGTAATGGGGACGGCCGCGATCGTGGCGCTGGGCATCGGCCGTACCGGCGAGACCAGCGGTGCCTGCCATCATGGCCACGGCAGCGAACAGCATCTTGAGCGTCATATACCCTCCTTCGTCAGCGCCATTGCGGCACGTGAGGGGGATTACGCAGGCGACACGGCATCGTTCCTGACCTTTTTCGGAAGCATACGATCGGTGATTTGATCCTGACGGGAGCGTGTTGGGAATCGGACGAAGACGGGATCGTGCAGGTGGCAGGCCTGCCGAATGTCACGAGCCCGCACCGCGCTGCCACGCGATGATCGCCCGCCCGGCTTTGGTCTCAACCGGTCGCGCGCATCATCATCGGTCGGGCTGTGCCATCCCGACCGATGGGAGCCGGCCGTCCCAGCAGGAACCCCTGCGCTTCGTCGCAGCCTTGTTGGCGCAGGAATTCGAGTTGCTCCGCGGTTTCGACGCCTTCCGCCAGCACGGGGATCGAGAGGCTTTCCCCAAGGGCCAGCACCGCACGGATGATGGCGGCGGACTGCGGACCGCAGTCCAGATCGAGCATGAAGGACTTGTCGAGCTTGATCTTGTCGAACGGGAAGGAGCGCAGCGTCGACAGCGACGAATAGCCGGTTCCGAAATCATCCATGGCGACCGATACGCCGAGCGCCTTCAACTGGCGGAGGACGTGGGTCGTGCGTGCGTGATCCTCGATCATCGCGGTTTCGGTGATCTCGAGTTCGAGGCGCGACGCGGGCAGACCCGTTTCCAGCAGGATCTGATGAACGAGACTGGGAAGATCGACGTGGCCGAGTTGCACCGGTGACAGGTTGACCGCGATCTTGTGCGGTTCTGCCCACACCGCCGCTTCGGCGCATGCGGTCCGTAACACCCATTCGCCGATCGGCAGGATCAGCCCCGATTGTTCGGCGAGCGGGATAAAGTCGGATGGCGACACGCAGGTGCCGTCCGCCTTCGTCCACCGCAGCAGGGCTTCATAGCCGGTGGTTCTGCCGGTGCGAACGTCGCCCTGTACCTGCCAGTGGAGAGCGAGTTCGTCGTGGTCGAGCGCGTGGCGCAGTTCCTGCACCATGCGCCGACGATCGCGAACGGCGCGATCCATCTCCTCTTCGTAAAAGCAGACGTGCGACGCGATCGACCCCTTGGCCCGGTACATCGCAAGATCGGCATTGTTGATGAGCGCCGAGACATCGTCGGCGTCTTGCGGCCATAGCGCGATGCCGACACTGGCGCCGCAACTCGCCTCGCTGTGATCCAGCGCGACCGGTTCCATGATCGCGGCGCGCAGCCGTTCAGCAAGGGCGAGCGCATCGGCCGCTTCGCTGACCGGCTGGACCGCCACGAATTCGTCGCCGCCAAGGCGCGCGACGAATTCGCCCGGCATCATCGCCGCCTTCATGCGCTCGCCGATCGTGATCAGCAGATGGTCGCCCGCGGCATGGCCGTGGATATCGTTGACCTCTTTGAAGCGGTCGAGATCGATCGATAGCAGAGCGACGGCAGCATGCCCGCTGGCGGGCGACGCCTGTTTCGTCAGCCATTCCAGGAAGGACGTCCGGTTCGGCAGGCCGGTCAGACTGTCGTTGCGCGCGAGATGCGTGATCCGGCGTTCCTGCGCGAGCCGAGCCCTGAGATCGCGAATGGAGTAGATCGTATGGGGTTCGACGCCACGCGCATCGACGCGGACCGCGATTTCGATCGGGATGATATTGCCGTCCATGCCGGTCATCGTCGATTGCGTCAGCCGGTCGGCGTCGATTGTCGTGGCGCCGGCGATCCAGCGCTCGATCGGCTGGCCCATGATGTCGGCGGGCGAGAGGCCTGCCAGCGTCGCGAAGGCCGCGTTGGCGGCCACGACGCAGCCGGCGCTGGTGACGACCATGCCATCCACATTGCCCTCCAGCACCTCGTCCAGCCGCCGTTTCGATTCTGCGCTGGCCTGGGCGTCGAGGACATAGGTCGACAGACCCGTGCCGAGCACCAGCATACCGACGCCGGCGACGGCGAATGCCATGATAATCGCGGCATCGTCCGATCCCGCCTGACCCGCTTCGGCTGCGAAGGGGATGATTGCCATCGCGGCCATGCCGGTGAAGTGCAGCACCACGATGGAACCGACCATCAGCCCTGTCGCGAACCAGCCCCCGGCAAACCGCCTGTGCGCGAGGGCTCGATCGAAGGCCGCGGCACCAAGCAGAACGACGCCAACGATCGAAACCGTGACATAGTCAGGCGCCCAGCTGATGAAGCCCTGCGCCGCGAATGCACGCATTCCGGTGTAATGCATGATCGTGACCGCCAGCCCGAACAGCGCGCCGCCGCAGGCCGGCATCCAACGCCCCTTCATCGTCGCCGCCTTGAGCGCGATGGCGCTGCCCGCGATCGCGAAGAGCAGGGACACTCCGGTCAGGCGCGGTTCGTAGCTGACGCGGACGCCAGGCTGATAGGCGATCATCGCAATGAAGTGCGTGCACCAGATCGTCGCGCCGGTCGAAACGCCGCCCATGAAGATCCAAGCCAGCCGAGTCCGGGGCTCAGCCTGACGGATGCGCCCCAGAAGCTGAATCGTGATCGCCGACCCGACCAGGCAGAACAGCGCCGCCAGGCCGACCAGCCAGAGGTTGTGATCCTGCGTGAGACAGGTGAGGAAGCGCATCCAGCGTGGTCCTTTTTTCGGACCATTCTCATTCAAATATCAAATTTGTTTTAATTACAGTTGGTTTTGGGCCACCTTGCCGGCAGCCCCATCCCTATTGCGTCGCTAGATTGACGTCCGTTTGGCGCCACCTGTTGCCCTGCAATTATCACCCAAAATGCGTTCGATCGTCGTCGATCACGCCCGTGATGCTGCCCGAGCGGCCTTGCGGTCGACGGCGGGCGCTATGGATTACGCCGCCAGGTCGAGGCCCAGCATCGCAACCGTCGCCATGAGCGTATCACCAGCGACGAGGCATGCCAGCTGCGATCGGTACAGGCTGGCGAGATCGCGGTGCATGGCGCGGACCGCATCGTCGGTCGCCAGCGCGGCCAAGGCCATCTGATCCTCGATGCGGCGATGCAGTATCTCGCGGGTGAGGCCTGTGTCCATCCATCGCCTCTCCGCCCCGAAGCGTTACGCGGCGATGCATCAGATTGGTTAATCCTCCCGGGTCCGTGCATCGAAGCGGGTGACCATCAGCGGCCCCATGCGCGATGAGCGTGGACGTCGAGCCCATGTGCCGGCACGTCGCATCATGTCATGGTGGCTGCCGTGATCCTGTCCTATGGTGTGCGCCGTTTCGGTGGCTGTGAGGGAAGGGCATGAGGACCGATCTGAGGATCACGACGGCGATCGCCGCGGCGCTGCTGGCGTCGGGGTGTGGCCGGTCGGAACCCGAGCCGGATGGCTGGACCGCGCAGACCGACACCGCGATCTGCACCGATCGCGAGGGGCGGCGCGTCGCCGACGACCAATGCCCGCGGCAGGCGCTGGCGAGCGGCTATCATGGCGGGGGCGGCAGCAACGCGTTCCTATGGTATTTCCTGGGGCGCAACAGCGTGATCCCGCCCTATGGCGAGACGGCGCGCGGCGGATCGTTCAGCCGCGCGGGCGGCGTCAGCTATGCGCGGGCGCCGGCCAATACCTTCGTCAGCCGATCGGGCGCGATCAGCCGCGGCGGGTTCGGCGCGTCGGCGCATAGTTTCGGCAGCGGCCGGGCATGATCCGCGTCGCGACCGATCCACGCCCCGACTGGCAGGCGAAGGTCGAGGCGGAGGGGCTGGTCTGGCACAGCGTCGATGGCCGCCCCTATTGGGACGAGAGCGTCCATTACCGCTTTTCCACCGCGCAGATCGCCGAGATCGAGGGGGCGACGGCGGAGCTGTACCGACTGTTCCTCGCCGCCGGGCAGGCGATCGTCGACGATCCCGCGCTGCTGGACCGGTTCGGCATCCCGGCGCCCTTTCATGAGGCGATTCGCGATGCGTGGGAGGCGGAGGCGCCGGCGCTGAATTACGGGCGGTTCGATCTGGGGTATGACGGTGCCGGCCCGCCCAAATTGTTCGAATTCAATTGCGATACGCCGACGTCGCTGCTGGAAGCCGCGGTGATCCAGTGGAGCTGGAAAGAGGAACGCTTCCCGCACCTCGACCAATATACCAGCCTGCACGAGCGGCTGGTCGCCAAGTGGCGCGACATCGCGCCGCTGCTGCCGCCGGTCGTCCATTTCGCGCATGTCTCGGACGAGGCGGGCGAGGATATCGTCACGACATCCTATCTGCGCGACACGGCGGAGGCGGCGGGGATCACGACCGTGCCGATCCTGGTCGACGATCTGGGCTGGGACCATGACCGGCGCTGCTTCGTCGATCTGGCCGAGCAGCGGATCGAGGCGCTGTTCAAGCTGTATCCGTGGGAATGGCTGACCGCGGAGGCGTTTGCGGCGTCGCTGCTCGAGAGCCTCGACGATACGCTGTGGATCGAACCGATCTGGAAGATGATCTGGTCGAACAAGGCGATCCTCGCGATCCTGTGGCAGCTGTTTCCCGGGCATCCCAATCTGCTGCCCGCCAGCTTCGACATCCCGGAGGGCGACGCCGTCGCCAAGCCGCTGCTGGCGCGCGAGGGCGCGAACGTGTCGATCCGGCAGAACGGGCGCGTCGTCGCCGAAGCGGCGGGGGATTATGGCGACGAGGGCTATGTCTACCAGGCGTTGTACCGGCTGCCCGAGACCGCGCCCGGATGTTTCCCCGTGATCGGCAGCTGGCTGGTCGATGGCGAGCCCGCCGGGATCGGCATTCGCGAGGACGGCCTGATCACCGGCAACACCGCGCGCTTCGTGCCGCACGTGATCGACGGGTAAGCCGGAACCGGTGGGTGCAGTGCGGCATTGATGCGGGCAGCGCGCGGGAATGATCCCGCTGCCCTGTCCGAGGAATCTATGAGCCGTACCACGCTGGGCCTGTTCGGTGCCGCCCGTCCCCGTCCCGTCGCACAGGATCGCCTGATCGCGACGAGCGATACCGCTGCGGATGCGTATCGGGCGGAACGGCTCTCGGGCCTGACCCCGGTGGAGCGAGCGCTGGCCGAACCCAAGGGTTCGGCCGCAGCGCTGATCGCCTGATACACCTCAGCGCGCCGCCAGTTCGGGGCGGCCGGCGTGATGGATTAAGACCCTTTCGTCGGCCCAGCGCTCGCGGCTCCGGCACGTGATCGCACTGCGCCCGGGATGGGGATCGGCGGCGAGGGCATCCGAGAAGAAGCGGATGCAATAGACATCGCGGTTGGCATCGTACCGGACCGTATAGGCGCGCGGCGCGGCCTTCGGCTGTTCGACGGTGGTGTCGGGCGTCGCAGCCAGAGCGGCGAGGGCGAGCAAAGACGGTATCATGGACATGGCGTTCCTCCCGATCGTCCGTTCGACACGATGTCGTGCGGGTCGGCGGGCGCCATGCGATAAGTGTGCCATTTAAATAACACACCGGACTTGCGTGCGTTTCCTATAGACCCGGTGTCGTACACCGGGCGTGAGGCGCCAAAAGTTGGCGGATTGGGCGATGCGGATTGACGATCCGGGCCCGGCGCGCGTCCTTTTCGTCCCGAAGGCGTTGGCGCGGGATGATATGGATGTCTGATCGAGCCGGCGGGCGCAGGCTGCCGCCCTTATTGGTGGGACTCGCGCTGATCGCGGCGGGGCTGGCGGTGCTGCTGATCGGCGCAGTGGCGACCAGTCGTTATCCGTTCGCCTTCGACAGGGCGATCATCGTCGGTCTGCGCCACTGGAGCGGCCCCGCGTGGTTGCCGAAGGTGGCGGCGGACATCACCGATCTGGGCGGCGGCGTGGTGCTGACGCTGATCGTGACGCTTGTCGTCGGGTTCCTGCTGGTGCAGCGCCTGTGGTTGACCGCGCTCGCTACCGCGCTGGCGACGCTGACCGGTGGCTGGGTGATCGAGCTGGTGAAGGGCATGGTGCTGCGCGCGCGGCCGGAGCTGGTGCCGCACCTTGTCTCCGCCAACGGCTACAGCTTTCCGAGCGGGCACGCGACGGCGAGCGCCGTCTGCTATCTGACGCTGGCCGCGCTTGCCGGGCAGGTGACGCCCGACCGCGCGGCGCGATTGTACCTGCTGGTGGCCGCGGTGCTGCTGGTCGGCGCGATCGGGTGCAGCCGCGTGTATCTGGGCGTGCATTGGCCGAGCGACGTGCTGGCCGGCTGGAGCTTTGGGACGCTCTGGGCGCTGGGTTGGTGGACCGCCACGGCGCGGGCGCGTGTGGCGATCGGCGGGGAGCGCTAGTCTTGGTCAAGGTTCGAGTGGTCGTCAGTCTTCCCCCGCCAGGGGGAGGAGTGAATCGGTTTCGTCGAATGTCGAACGACCCATGGTTGCTTGGCGAACATAGACAACATGAACACCTTGGCGAAAACGATCGCGGTCCATCGTCTCTGTATCTTCACCAATTCAAAGAGCGCAATCCATTGGCCCGGAGAATGGCGGGCAGCGGGCGTGTAGGGCCGAATCGGTGCGATTTCGCCGTGATCACAGTATCTTGTCGGCGCTGCGATCCTATTGGCGTTCGCTGAGCTTGCGTTCCCAGGCGAGCGCGTCCTTGACGATCGTGTCGAGGTCGTCGCGCTGCGGGCGCCAGGGGAGCGCGGCGAGGATCGCGCGATTGTCGGCGACGAGCGCGGCGGGATCGCCCGCACGGCGCCCTTCGTAGCGGCGCTCGATCGTCATGTTGGTGACGCGATCGACTGCGTCGAGCACTTCGTTGACCGAGAAGCCGCGGTTGTAACCGGCGTTGAGGGTGTGGCTTTGCGTGGGTTCGGCGACCAGCAGTTCGAGCGCGGCGACGTGCGCGGCGGCCAAATCGCTGACGTGGATATAGTCGCGCACGCCCGTGCCGTCGGGCGTGTCGAAGTCGGTGCCGAAGACCGAGACGGCGGCGCGCTTGCCGGTTGCCGCCTCGACCGCGATCTTGATGAGGTGCGTCGCGCCCACCGTCGACTGGCCCGAGCGGCCCTGCGGATCGGCGCCGGCGACGTTGAAATAGCGTAAGCAGCAATAGTTCATCGGATGCGCCGCGGCGACGTCGCGCAGCATCGCCTCGGTCATCAGCTTCGACATGCCGTACGGATTGATCGGCGCGGTCGGATCGGTCTCCTCGATCGGCACCTTGACCGGCGTGCCATACGTCGCGGCGGTCGAGGAAAAGATGAAGTGCGGCACGCTCTCCGTCACTGCGCTTTCGATCAGCGAGCGCGTCGCGGCGGTGTTGTTGCGATAATATTTGAGCGGGTCGCTGACCGATTCCGGCACGATGATCGATCCGGCAAAATGCATGATCGCGCGGACGTTGTGGTCGCGGATCGCGGCACGGACGGCGATGTCGTCGGCGACGTTCGCCTCGACCAGGGTCGCGCGGGGATCGACCGCCCAAGCGAAGCCGGTGACGAGATTGTCGACGACGACAACATCATAGCCCGCGTCGCACAAGGCCAGCACTGCATGGCTGCCGATATAGCCGGCCCCGCCCGTCACCATCACCTTGCCGTTCAATGCCATGCGTCGCGTCCTTCGTCTTTTGCGCGGCCTAGCGCCTTCCTACATGGGCTGCAAAGGAGACTTCAGCATGACGGATTATGTAACGCTGGCGGGCGGCTGCTTCTGGTGTACCGAGGCGGTGTTCAAGGACGTGATCGGCGTGGAGAGCGTCGAGAGCGGCTATATCGGCGGCAACGTGCCCAACCCGACGTACAAGCAGGTGTGCGGCGGCGATACCGGCCACGCCGAGGCGATCCGCATCGGCTACGACCCCGAGCAGCTGGCGCTGGGCGACCTGCTCGACATCTTCTTCGCGACGCATGACCCGACGCAGTTGAACCGCCAGGGCAATGACGTCGGTACGCAATATCGCTCGGCGGTGTTCCCGGCGGACGAGGCCCAGGAGGCGGAGATGCGTGCGGCGATCGAGCGGGCGCAGGCGGGGCTGGACAAGCCGATCGTGACGACGGTGGAGCCGATGGCGGATTGGTATCCCGCGGAGGATTACCATCAGGATTATTGGGAAACCTCGGGCCGGTCGAACCCCTATTGCATGGCGGTGATCCCGCCGAAGCTGCAGAAACTGCGCAAGAGCTTCGCCGCGCGGTCGAAGGCGGTGGCGTAATCTAAGCCTCAATTCCTCCCCTGCGCACGTAGGGGAGGAGGACCGCGCCTCGCAGAGGCGTGGTGGAGGGGCAGCCCCATGCGACACCGCCTGCGGCGGCCCCTCCACCACTCGCCTTCGGCGAGCGGTCCCCCTCCCCGCAGAGCGGGGAGGAATTGTTTAGACCTTCCTCGCCAGCGCCTTTTTCAACTTAGCATGGGCGGCGGCCTTGATCTGGCAGACTCTTGCCGAGCCGACGCCGAGCACCTGGCCGATTTCCTCGAGGTTCAATTCCTCGACATAATAGAGCTGGATCACCAGCGCCTCGCGTTCGGGCAGGGCGCCGATTGCGGCGATCAGCGTGTCGCGCAGGTCGCTTTCGGCGAGCTGTTCGAAGGCGTCGGGCGTGTCATCGGCGAACCAGGGCAGGTCGTCGGCATAGACTTCGTCCATCGATTCGAACCGCACCGTGTCGGCGGTCTCATACTCTGCGCGCAGCCGTTCGATCGTGACGCCGAGTTCGGCGGCGAGCGTGGCTTCGTCGGGGGCGCGGCCGGTTCGTGCCGTGACAGCGGCAATGGCGGCCTGATATTGCCGGCGCCGCCGCATCGCACCGCGCGTCGTCGTCGCCTGTCGCCGGAGTTCGTCGATCATCGCGCCGCGCAGGCGGGTTTGCAGATAGGCCTTGAACTGCGCACCCTGTTCCGCGGCTTGTCCGACCGCCTCGACCAAAGCGACGAGGCCGATTTGCACGAGGTCCTCGACATCGACGATGGTGCTCATCGATCCGTGGACATGCCACGCGATGCGGCGGACCATGGGGAGATGCTGGCGGATCAGCGCCTCGCTGTCGCCGCCGGGACGCTGGCGAGGCGAATAGGTGAGGGGGCCCTGCGGCACCATGGCTTGCGGCGCGGGCTGGGCGCCGGCGAAGGCGCCGCTCATCGGTTCGGCGCTCATGCCGCCAGCGCCTGCTGCTGCGGTGCGCCGATGACCGCGACGACCTCGACCGCCTTTTCTTCGGGCACTTCGAAGAACGAGAGGACGGGCGTGTCGGGCAGCACGGTCTTCACCAGCTTGCGGATCGCGATGCGGATCGCGGGCTGGACGACGAGCGCGAAGGGCTTGGCCTCTGCGATCAGCGGCTGGGCGGCCTGTTGCAGCGCCTCGACGATGCGGCGGCCGAGATCGGGCTCGATGACGTGGCGGCGCGAGGCGTCGGCGCGTGCGGCTTGGCCGAGCAGTCCTTCCAGCTGGCCCTCCAGCGTCATCACGCGCAGCGGCTCGCGCACGCCACACAGCTTCTGGATGATCAGCGGGCCAAGCTCCGGACGGATCAGTTCGATGATCTCCTCGGCATCGGCGCTGCGCGTGGCGGCGACCGCAATCGCCTGCGCGATACGACGGAACTCCTTCAAGGGGATGTTCTCCGCGAGCAGGCCCTTCAGGACCTGGGTGAGGGTGGTGAGCGGCAACGGGTTGGGGGTGAGGCTGGCGACGAGCTGCGCGGCGCGTTCCTTCAGCCCGTCGAGCAGCGACTGGACCTCGTCGGGGCCGAGCAAATCGGTCGCGTTGGCGCCGAGTAGGTGGTTGAGGTGCGTCGCCATGACGGTGCCGGCATCGACGACGAGGAAGCCCGCGCCGGTTGCGGCATCGGCATCGCCCGCAGGGATCCAGGTGGCGTCGAGCCCGAAGGTCGGATCCTTCGCCTTTTTGCCGTGCAGCTCGCCGAACGCCTGACCGGTGTCGAGCGCCAGCATCTCGTCGGGGCTGACCTGATCTTCGCCGACGCAGACCCCGTTGATCATGATGCGATAGGTGTAGGGCGCGAGGTTGATGTCGTCGCGTACGCGGCATTGCGGCACGACGAAGCCGAGGTCGCGCGAGAGCTGGCGGCGGACGCCGGTGATGCGGCCCATCAGCGGCGCGCCGCGGCGCTGGTCGACCAGCGGCACCAGGCCATAGCCGATGTCGAGGTTGACCTGCATGCCTTCGGTCACTTCGTCCCAACCGATCTTCGACGGATCGACGGGTTCCTCGGCGGCCTTGGGCGCTTCGACGACGGGGCGCTTCTCGATCTGGCGCAGTTTCCACGCGGTGAAGCCGGCGATGCCGGCGGCCGGCAGCATGATGAGGTGCGGCATGCCGGGGAAGGCGCCGAGCAGGCCGAGGATCACCGCGACCGGAGTCCAGGTGCGCGGGGAGCCGAACTGGCTGCCGATCTGGCCGGCGAGGTCCTTGTCCGAATTGACGCGGGTGACGATCGCGGCGGCGGCGATCGAGAGCATCAGCGCCGGCAGCTGCGCGACGAGCGCGTCGCCGATCGCGAGCAGGATGTAGCTCTTGGCGGCGGCGGCGATCGTCATGCCGTGGCTGACGGGGCCGAGGATCAGACCGCCGATGACGTTGGCGGCGAGGATCAGCATCGCGGCGACCGCGTCGCCCTTCACGAACTTCGACGAACCGTCCATCGAACCGTAGAAATCGGCTTCGGTCGCGACCTCGACGCGGCGCTTCTTGGCGTCGTCGGGCGTGATGAGGCCGGCGTTCAGATCGGCGTCGATCGCCATCTGCTTGCCGGGCAAGGCGTCCAGGGTGAAGCGAGCCGAAACTTCCGACACGCGACCCGCGCCCTTGGTGACGACGATCAGGTTGATGATCATCAGGATCGCGAAGACGAAGATGCCGACGACATAGTCGCCGCCGATCAGGAAGCTGCCGAACGCCTCGATGACATGGCCCGCGGCGCTTTCGCCCTCGTGACCGTGGACCAGCACGATGCGGGTCGAGGCGACGTTGAGGCCGAGGCGGAACAGGGTCGCGAACAGGAGGACGGTCGGGAAGGCGCTGAAGTCCAGCGGCTTCTGCGCGTTCAGCGACACCATCAGCACGGCGAGGCTGATCGCGATATTGGCGACGAAGAAGACGTCGAGCAGGAAGGCCGGGATCGGCACGACCATCACGACGACGAGCAGCAGGATGGCGAGCGGCAGTGCGGCGCCGCGGCCCTGGCTGAGCAGCTTGTTCACGTCAGCGGCCCCCCATGCTGGCGAGCATCATATAGGCGAGCTGCGCATTCTGCGGCGACGGGCGCAGCAGGCTGTTCGCGGCATCGACGGCGCGGCTGCCGAAGCGGCCGCCGGCCTGGGTCAGCGCCTGCGTCGCCCAATTGAGCGCATCTTCGGGCGTCTGGTTGTTGCCGGTGACGACGGTGGAATCGCCCATCGCCAGGGCCTGCGCGGCAAAGGCGAGATTGGCGCTGCGGGTTTCGCTGACGCTGTCCGACGCGGCGTTCAGCTTGTCGCTGAAGCGCTGATAGATCGCCGACAGCGACCGCGGCTGGCCGTTCGAGGCATAGAAGATCGAGCGGTTGGCACCGGCGGCCTGCGGGAACAGCGAGGCGGCGGAGGCGCCGGGATTGTTCGCCATCGCCGACAGGAATTTCTTGGCGCCGCCGATGCCGAGGAAGTGCGCCATATAGAGATCGGTGCCGTTGGCGTCGCGGCCCAGCGAACCCTCGAGCGCGCTCTTATTGTCGGAGGCGTGTTCGGCGGCCATCAGCGAGGCGACGTCGGGGTCGTTGCGCAGCGCGAGGATGGCGGAGCGGGTCGCGCCGTCGCTGACCGAGAAACGGCCGCCGGCGGTCTGGCCGATGCTGTCGGCGGCCCAGCCGAGGCCGTGTTCGGCGCCGTGCTTCTTGACGACCGCGAGCCAGCTCTGCTCGACGAACTGGTACAGGCCCGTCGCCGACGACGTGCCCGAGCGCGCGCGTGCGTTCAGCCCGCTTTCGATCTTCGCCTGGCCGAGCAGATAGTCGAAATCCACACCCGTCTTGCTGCTCGCAAGCTGGATGGCGGATTGGACGCGCCCGGCAGAAATCGGATTGACGGTCATTGCTACGAAAACACACCCCTGTTGCCGGGTGGCTTTCAGCAAGAGCCGTGCCAGTTGTGGTTAAGAGCGGGTGTCAGCGGCGATTCCCGTCACCCCGGACGTGTTCCGGGGTCCGCCAAGCCGCACGGGGACGGCAGGAGGCTGGAGCCATCCCCCTCGCCGCAGAGTGGACCCCGGACCAAGTCCGGGGTGACGATCGACCTGGGGAAAGGGCGTCAGCCCCAAAGCCTCAGGCGTAGGCCTGGATCAGCGAGGGGCGGTAGCCGTGGCCGGCATCGCCGGTCAGAATTTGCAGGCGGCGGCGGACATTTGCCGCCATCAGGTTGACGTAGATGCGGCAGGTTTCGTTGAGGCGGTTCGCCTCGTCGGCCAGTTCGCGGATCTCGTCGCCGGCGGGGCCGGTGCCCATCGCGGCAATCTCTTCAATGCCGGCAAGCTTGTCCTGCGTCGCACGTTCCAGCGCGGCGCAGTCGTTGGTCTTCAGCGCTTCGATTTCGGCGTGGAGCGCGTCGATGACGCGGATGAGGGCATCACGCCGATTCATGGCCATCCCAGTTCAGCTTGAGGGCGAGCAGTCGGTCGGCGATGGTCGCCGGCAGAATGGGGAAGGTGCCGGTGGCGATCGCCTTCTTGATCTCGCCGACGCGGTCGCTGTCGACCGGGGCCGACGCGGCCATCGATTTGGCAAGGCCGCTCAGCTGCGTCGCCGGCGCTGCCGCGACGGGCTGGCGCGTCGTCGCCTGCTGTACCACTGGCTGCACCGTCGGCGCGGCCGCGGGTGCGGCGACGCGCGATACGCTTCCACTTGCCTGCTGCGGCTTTGCGCCGATTGAGTCCACCATGTCCGCACCTGTGTATGTTGCCTGACAGGCGACTAAACGGCCGTCTGCGAGCGCGCTTTAGCAAAAAAGATTCGCCCGCGAAAAAAGAAGCCTGCCTCAGTCGGTCCAGCCGGGCAGCGTGGCGCGGCCCGCTTCCACCGCGACCGCCTGTACGGGCGTGTTACTGCCATCGACCTTGATCATCACGCGGCCGCCCGGCGGTGCGTCACCGACGGCGACGCCTTCGCGACTGATCGAAAAGCCGGGGGAGCCGGCCTCGATCAGTACCGGATCGCCGCGGCGGATCACCGGCTCTGCCTTGGTGGGCGCGAGCATGGCGGGCACCGCGCGCGCGGCGGGCGCGTCGGCGGGGCGGATCACGGGGACGAAGATGCGCCAGTCCGGTCCGGTGCAGGACACGACGACCGCGTCATGCGCGTCGCTGCGCCAGGCGAGCGAAACGGTGGGGCATTGCGCGAGACGCAGCCGCGCATCGATCGCGGTGCGCGCGCCGCCCTCCGCCCCGATCGGGCGGCTGGTGAAGGCGGCGACCGCGCGGTCAAGCCCGCCGGTGTCCTGGAACACAGGCAGCGTGCCCATCGGCGCGGCGGCAAGGAGCAGGGGCAGGAGGATCATGGCTGATGTCCGTGTTGAGGGTCGGTGCGGGGGCCGCTCGTGGTCGGAGCGTCTCCGGCAAAGGCGAGCGTGACGATCGCGGCGCGGCGTCCGGGCCGCGGCGCGGTGGTAACGGTGATGCGGCGGCTGACCGGCGCCAGCAGCGCCGCGAGCGCGCGGGCACGGTCGGTGGCGAGGATCGCGGCGCTGCCGGTCGCGGCATCGACGTCGGCGGGGTTGCCGTCGGTCGATCCGGTGACGGTGAGCGCGACGCGCGGGTCGCGCGCCGCCTCTTTGGCCCAGGCGATGACGGCCGCGGAACCGCCGGGCAGCGCCGCCGATCCAGGGGCGAAATCGAACAGACCCGCGGCCATGACCGGCATCGGCGGGGGCGGGGGGGCGTGCAGCGCCGCCTCTCCCCCGAAGCTGCGCCGGAGCGCATCGGTGACGGCGCGGGGCTTCTCGCTTGCCTGCAACAGGACGAAGAAGCCGACGAGGAGCAGTGCGAGATCGGCGAGCGTCACCAGCCACACGGGCCGGGAGGGCGCCGGTTCAGGCCAACTGGGAAGCGCGGGGGCGGTCATGCGACGCTGTGCAACTGGTGGCGCGGCGTTTCGCGCAGCGCGAGCGCGACGAGCGGGGCTTCGATCCGGGCGCGTTCGAACGCCTCGATCTTGCCCGCGGCGCGCAGGCGGTGGCAGACCGGCATGAAGAGGAGGTTGGCGAACAGCGCGCCGTACAGCGTCGCGAGCAGCGCCACCGCCATCGCGCCGCCGATCGCCTGCGGGTCGGTCATCTGCGCGAACATGCCGGCAAGGCCGATCAGCGTGCCGACCATGCCCATCGCCGGCGCGGCCTCGGCGGCGCCGGACCAGACGTCGGCGGCGGCAGCCTGTCGGTCGATCCGTTTCTGCCGGTGGAAGCGCAGCAGCGCCTCGACCTCGCGGGCGACCGCTCCGTCGACGATGGCGGCGATGGCGTCGGCGACATCGGGATCGGCGATGACCGATTTGTCGAGCGCGACGACGCCGTGGCGCTTGGCGATCCGGTCCTGCGCGGCAATCTGTTCGAGCAGCGGATCGGCGGAGAAGGCGCGACGCGGCAGGACGCGGAGCGCCACCACCGCGCGGCCGACGTCGCGGAGCGGCGCACGGAGCAGCGTGGCGACGAGCGTGCCGCCGCCGACGATGGCGAATGCGATCGGATCGAAGAGCTGGGCGATCATGCGCGGATATAATGCAAGGGGTGGGCCAGTTGGCTTCGGGGAGCGTCTGTTCGGCTGCACGCCCCCTTCGTCATCCCGGCGCACGCCGGGATCCATGGATACGATGCGGCGGCCGTTGACGTGCGCCATTGGCCTCATCGCCTCCATGGATCCCGGCGTGCGCCGGGATGACGAAAGCGGCGGACAAGCTGTATCTACGACGAACGCGACAAGCCGTCCCCTTGCGGCCCGGTGGACCCCGGACCAAGTCCGGGGTGACGAAGAAGGGGAAGGGGGCGGCAAGCCTTGCCGTCCGCCCGGCAAATACCGGCAAGCGGTTGCCGCCCGGGTTGCCGCCCGCCCGGCAACGGGGTGAAATCGCGAAAAAACCGGACCCCCGCCCTCCTGCTGCAAAAAACTGGCACGGCGGTTGCTTACCGTCTCGGCAGCGCAATGGTGCGCCGGAGATTTGGCCCGATGGCCGCTGACAGTCTGTTCGGAATTCACGGATCCGCCCTGGAAGTGCGTTCGCAGCGCATGGGCGTGCTCGCGTCGAATATTGCCAACGCCTCGACCCCCGGGTTCAAGGCGAAGGATATCGATTTCAAGTCGGCGCTTGCGTCGATGGAGAGCGATATCGGCGAAAAGGGCATCGCCGCCGCGACCAAATATCGCGTGCCGGTGCAGACCTCGATGGATGGCAACACCGTCGAGCTGAATCAGGAACAGACCGCCTTCGCCGAAAATGCCGTCCAGTATCAGACGACGCTGTCGTTCCTGAACGGACGCATCGGCCAGATCACCCGCGCGCTGAAGGGGGAGTAAGGCCATGGCCGATCCGATGAGCGTCTTTCAGGTGGCAGGCCGCGCGATGAGCGCGCAGCTCGTCCGCCTGAACACGACCGCATCCAACCTTGCCAATGCCGGCGGTACGACCGGGTCGGCGGACACCGCCTACAAGACGATGAAGCCGGTGTTCCGCACCAGCTTCGACGCCGCGAGCGGTCTTGCCACCGTCGACGTCGAAAAGATCGTCACCGCGGGCGAAGCGCCGACCAAGATCTACGACCCCAATAACCCGGTCGCGGACAAGGACGGCAATATCTACCAGGCCGCCGTCGATGAAAGCCGCGAGTTCGTCGACATGATGGAGACGGCGCGTTCGTACCAGAACAACGTCGAGGTGCTGAACACTGCCAAGCAGCTCACCATCGATACCCTCAAGCTGGGCCGCTAACCCATGACCACCACGACCTCCACATCGGGTTCGTCGTTCGACACGACGCTCGCCAACCTCGGCATCAAGCGCGCCGCGAGCAACACCGGCACGACGACCGCCAGCGGTGCATCGACCGTTACCGGCGTGACCAAGACGACGCTGGACCAGTCCGACTTCCTGACGCTGCTGACCACGCAGCTGAAGAACCAGGACCCGTTCGCGCCGATGGACAACACGCAGATGGTCGCTCAGATGGCGCAATTCTCGTCCGTCGCCGGCATCAGCGAGATGAACAAGTCGCTGACCGGCATCTCGAACAAGCTTGGCTCGACCAGCGCAAGCGATGCGATGAGCTACGTCGGCAAGACCGTGCTGACCGAAGGATCGACCGCCTATCCGCGCTCGTCCGGCGGGATCGACGGCGCGGTGGAGCTGGACGACGATGCGACGCAGGTCACCGTGTCGATCAGCGACGCCAACGGCGGCATGCTGCGCCAGCTCGACCTCGGCGCGCAGAAGAAGGGTTCGATCGCCTTCGACTGGGACGGCAAGGACGGCTCGGGTCAGGACGCGGGCAAGGGTCCCTTCACGATCAGTGCCTTCGCCACCGGTGGCGACAAGACGATCACCAGCCGCACGCTCGTCTGGGCGCCGGTCGAATCCGTGTCCCTGCCATCCAGCGGCAAGCCCGTTCTGAAGGTCGTCGGCGTCGGTGACGTCGATCCGTCCAACGTCCGTTCCGCCGCCTGATCTTCCCCCCGTTTTCCGAATTCCAGGAGAAACCCAATGTCCTTCTTCACCTCGCTGTCCGGTCTTCAGGCTTCGCAGACCGACATGGACACCATCTCGCACAACCTCGCCAACGTCTCGACCACGGGCTTCAAGAAGAGCCGCGTCGAGTTTTCGGACGTCATCGCATCGAGCGTGTCGACCGATCCGCGCAAGATGGTGGGATCGGGCGTCATCGTGAAGGCGACGCAGCAGCAGTTCAAGAACGGCAATTTGCAGGGCACGACCAACGCGCTCGACCTCGCGGTCATGGGCGAAGGCTTCTTCACCGTGAAGACGACCGGCGCCAGCGACGCGATCGCCTATACCCGCAACGGTTCGTTCTCGGTCGACGCCAGCCGCAACGTCGTCGACAGCCAGGGCAGCTTCCTGATGGTCTATCCGGTCGACGGCGACGGCAACGTCACCGCCACCGGTGAAGATGGCCTGACCAACCTGCAGCTGCAGCAGACCAGCGGTACGCCGAAGGCGACGCAGTCCGTATCGACCGCGATCAACCTGTCGGGCACGACGACCGTCAACAAGAAGACGTTCGATCGCACCGACACGACGACCTACAACAACTCGGTCGCGACGCGCGTCTATGACGCGAACGGCAATCCGATGACGATGACCAGCTATTATGTGCGCACCGCGGTGCCCGATGCCACCAAGGGCACGGACAGCACGTGGGCGGTCTATACGTTCGTCGGCGACAAGCAGCTGGAAGTCGGCGGCAAGAAGGATCCCGTCCAAATCACCTTTGCCAACACTGGTGCGATCAAGACGCCTGCGACCCCGATCCAGTACGACACGTTCATCCCGCTGTCGGGCGCTGCGGCGCAGAACCTGACGCTGAACCTCGGCAACTCGACGCAGCTGGCGTCGGCCTTCGCGGTCAACAGCAAGAGCCAGGACGGCGTGCCCGTCGGCCAGCTGGCCGGCGTGACGGTGACGTCGGAAGGCCTGATCCAGGCGAGCTTCTCGAACGGCGACATCGTGCCGCTGGGCAAGGTGGCGCTGGCGAAGTTCTCGACGCCGACCGGCCTCCGCCAGATCGGCAACAGCTATTGGTCGGCGACGGGTCTGTCGGGCACCGCGACGATGGGGTCGGCGGCCGCCGACGGCTTCGGCTCGCTGATGTCGGGCCAGATCGAAGGATCGAACGTCGACATCACCGAAGAGCTGGTCAACCTGATCGCCGCACAGCGCAACTTCCAGGCGAACTCGAAGGCGCTCGATACCGCGAACCAGGTCTCGCAGACCATCATCCAGATCCGCGGCTAAACGAGTCGGTGGGGACGCGGGAGCGCTAGATGGACAAACTGGTCTACACGGCGGCGACGGGTCTGCGCGCGCACATGCAGGCGCAGGCTGCGATCGCCAACAATATGGCGAACGCGTCCACCACGGGCTTTCGCGCCGATCGCGTCATCTTCGACCGGATCGAGCTGAAGGGCGGTGGCGCGCAGTTGGAGGCGCGTGCGCCGACCAGCGAGGAAGTCACCGACGCCGATCGCGCGCCGGGTGCCATCCAGCATACCGGCCGCGCGCTCGACGTCGCCGTCACCGGCGTCAACGACTGGCTGGCGGTGCAGGCGAGCGACGGCAGCGAGGCCTATACCCGCCGCGGCGACCTGGAGGTCGCGCCGTCGGGCGTGTTGCAGACCGGCGACGGCTTCATCGTGCAGGGTCAGAACGGCCCGATCACGCTGCCGCCGTACACCAGCCTGACGATCGCCGGCGACGGGACGATCAGCATCATCCCGCAAGGGGGCGATGCCGCCAACCCACAGGTGGTCGACCGGCTGAAGATCGTCGACACCAAGGGGTCGCAGACGGTCAAGGGCCTCGACAACCTGCTGCGCGTCAAGGGCGGCGGCACGCTGCCCGCGAACCTCGACGCCAAGGTGCAGGGCGGCGCGCTGGAGGGCTCCAACGTCAATATGACGCAGGTGCTCGTCGATATGCTGGAAAACCAGCGCAGCTACGAAATTCAGGCCAATCTGATGAAGTCGGCCAAGGAACTGGACGAAGGCGGCTCATCCGTGATGCGCCTGCCGAGCTAAGGGACGAAGAGCATGTCATCCTCCGCCATGCATATCGCGCGCACCGGGCTCGACGCCCAGGATACGCGCATGCGAGTCATTTCGAACAACCTCGCGAACGTCAACACGACGGCGTTCAAGAAGGATCGCGCCGCGTTCGAGACGCTGGCCTATCAGACGGTCACGGCGCCGGGGTCCCAGTCGACCGCGGAAACCAAATATGCGACCGGCCTCAACCTCGGCACCGGTGTGCGCGTGCAGGGCACGGCGCGGATCGACACGCAGGGGTCGCTGACGCAGACCGGCAACAGCTTCGACTTGGCGCTGGATGGCGACGGCTATTTCCAGATCCAGATGCCGGGTGGCCAGCTGGGCTATACGCGCGCGGGCAATTTCAACCGCAGCCCGGAAGGCCTGCTGGTGACGTCGGAGGGCTATCAGGTCCAGCCGGGCATCACCGTGCCGGCGAACGCGACCTCGGTGTCGATCGGCACGGACGGCACCGTCACCGCGCAGATCCCGGGGCAGACGACGGGCAGCACGCTGGGCCAGATCCAGATCGCAAGCTTCCCCAATCCCACCGGCCTGCAATCGACCGGCGACAATTACCTGCGCGAAACCGCCTCGTCGGGTGCCGCCAACCTCGGCATCGCCGGGCAGGACGGCCGTGGCAACGTGCGCCAGGGCAGCCTGGAAGCGTCGAACGTCAACGTCGTCGAGGAACTCGTCGACATGATCGAGACGCAGCGCGCCTATGAGGTCAATTCCAAGATGATCTCGTCCTCCGACGAAATGCTCAAATACGTGAACCAGAACCTGTAACATGGCCTCCGCACCCAACCCCTTCCGCCCCGGCGCCTTCGTCGTCAGCCACTGGGCCGAGATCGCCCTCGCCGCGGCGTCCAGCCTGCTCGTGCTCGCCGCGCTTACGCCCGGCGAGGCGAACGCCAGCATCTTCGGCAAGAAGAAGCCGGCAGAGGACTTCACCGTCGTGCGCGCGCCGATGACGCCGCCGCCGGCCCCGGCCAATGGCGCGATCTTCCAGGCGAGCGACGGCTATGCGCCGCTGTACGAAGGCTGGCGCGCGCGCCGCGTCGGCGATCCGCTGACCATCGTGCTGGTCGAGAACACGGCCGCCTCCAAATCGTCGAGCTCGAAGCTCGATTCGAGCGGGCAGGGCGGCATCACGCCGCCGACCACCGGGCCGCTGAGCCTGTTCGGTGCGACCGATGCGTCGATGAGCGGCACGCGCGGCTTCAACGGACAGGGGCAGGCGAACCAGGCCAATTCGCTGTCGGGCGAAGTCTCGGTAACGGTTGCGGCGGTCTATCCCAACGGCACGATGCTGGTGCAGGGGCAGAAGCGCGTGACGCTGAACCGCGGCGACGAATTCGTGCGGATCAAGGGGCTGGTGCGCAGCGCCGATATCAGCGCCGACAATCGCGTGCTGTCGACCCGCGTCGCCGATGCGCAGATCTCCTACACCGGCAAGGGCGACGTCGCGCGCGCCGGGCGGCAGGGCTGGCTGGGCCGCTTCTTCTCCGTCGTGTCGCCGTTCTGACGGCCGTCTTGACGCGTTGTTAACCATAGGAAGTGCAGGCTGCTGCCCATGTTCCGCCGTCTGATCCTCTCGCTCGCCGCCGCTCTGGCCTTCGTCGCTGCGCCTGCGCAGGCCGACCGGATCAAGGATCTGGGCGGTTTCCAGGGCATCCGTTCGAACCAGCTGACCGGCTATGGCGTGGTCGTCGGCCTGCCCGGCACGGGTGACGACAATCTCGAATATACCGTCCAGTCGCTCAAAGCCGTCGCGTCGCGCTTTGGCCTGCAGCTGCCGCCGGGGGCCAATCCGGGGATGAAGAACGCGGCGGTCGTGATGATCACCGCCGACCTGCCGCCCTTCGCCAAGCCGGGACAGAAGCTCGACATCACCGTCGCTTCGATGGGCAAGGCCAAGTCCCTGCGCGGCGGCAGCCTGGTGCTGACGCCGCTGCTGGGTGCGGATAACCAGATCTATGCGATGGCGCAGGGCAACCTTGCCGTTGGCGGTCTGGGTGCCGAGGGCGCGGACGGATCGAAGATCGTCGTCAACGTGCCCTCCGCCGGGCGCATTCCCGATGGGGCCACCGTCGAACGTGCGGTCGCGACCGGCTTCGATTCGACGCCGAACCTCACCTTCAACCTCGCGCGGGCCGATTTCACCACCGCGCAGAACGTCGCGCAGGCGATCAATGCGAAGCTCGGCTTCGGCACCGCCGAGGCGATCGACGGCGTGTCGATCGCGGTGCGCGCGCCGCCGGGCGCCGATGTGCGCGCGACGCTGATGTCGACGATCGAGAACCTCGACGTCGTGTCGGCCGAGCCGCCGGCAAAAGTAATTGTAAATGCACGCACCGGAACGGTCGTTATCAATTCTGCGGTCAGGGTGGGTCCGGCCGCGGTGACGCACGGCAAGCTGACCGTGCGCATCGACGAGAACCAGCGGATCAGCCAGCCTGCTCCGTTCAGCCAGGGCCAGACCGCGCTGGAGCGCAAGTCCAACGTGTCGGTCGAGGAGGAGAAGAAGCCGATGTTCCTGCTCACGCCCGGGCCGAAGCTCGCCGATGTGGTGAAGGCGGTGAACGCGATCGGTGCGTCTCCGGCAGACCTCGTCGCGATCCTGGAGGCGCTGAAGGAAGCCGGCAGCCTGAAGGCGGAGTTGATCGTCCTGTGACGGGGCCCTCGATCTCGAATGGCGTCGCCGGTGCCGGGGGCATCTCGACCGATACGTCGCGCCTCAAGACCGCGGACAACCTGAAGAAGGCGGGCCAGCAGTTCGAAGCGGTTTTCACCGGCATGATGCTGAAAAGCATGCGGCAGGCGAAGCTGGCCGATCCGCTGTTCGATTCGAAGGCGATCGATACCTTCACCGAGATGCAGGACGCCCGCGTCGCGCAGACGATGTCGGAGACGACGCCGCTCGGCATCGGCAAGGCGATGACCGCCTTCCTCGCCAAGAAGCAATCGGATCTTAACGACTCCACGGCAGATCCGCCCAAATGAGCGATATGCTGTCGATCGGCGCGTCCGGCGTCCGCGCGTATCAAACCGCGCTTGCGACCGTTGGCGAGAACATCGCCAACGTGAATTCGGCCGGCTACACGCGTCGACAAGTCGCGCTGAACGAAGTGGCCGGCGTCGGCACGACCTTCGCCTATGCCGCGGGCAACGGCGTCACGCTGACCGGCGTTACGCGATCGACCGACATCTATTCCAGCCGCGCGCTGCGCGCCGCGAACAGCGACCTGTCGCGCACGACCAGCGGTGCGGCCTGGCTGGATCGTATCCAGGGCGCGCTGACCGGCAATGCGCTGACGTCGCGCGTCACCAATTTCTTCGGCGCGGCGCAGGCGCTCGCCGCCGAGCCTGATTCGACCGCGCTGCGCACCGGTATGGTCAGCGCCGCGACCTCCGCCGCGATCGCTTTCACCGCGACGGGAAAGGCGTTCGACCAGATCGATGCCGATATCGATACCGCCGGCAATCAGGCCGCGCAGGATCTGACGTCGCTCGGCGTGTCGCTGTCCAAGATCAACGAAGGCATCAGTCGTTCGCAGCCGGGCAGCACCGCGGCTGCGCAGCTGATGGACCAGCGCGACGACGTCCTGTCACAGATGAGCAACCTCAGCGACATCACCACGACGTTCGATTCGATCGGGCGGGCGACGGTCAACCTGGGCGGATCGAGCGGCGCGCCGTTCGTGCGCGGCACCGGTGCCGGCACCGTCACCTATGCGCGCGACGACACCGGCAAGATCGCCTTCAGCATCACGGTGGGGATCGAGAAGACGCAGATCACCCCCGGCGGCGGCACGCTGGGCGGTCTGGTGGACGGCGCGCAGCGGGCCTCGTCGATCCGCGACGTGCTCAATTCGGTCGCGGGGCAGTTCGTCAAGACGGTCAACGACAACCAGGCAGCGGGCAAGGACCAGAACAACCAGACCGGCGCGGCGATGTTCGTCATCGACCAGACGCGGCCAGCGACCGAGATGAGCGTCGCCACCGGTTTCGTCGGCAGCCAAATCGCGGCGGGCACCGGGGGCGGATCGCGCGATGCGTCGAACCTCGCCGCGCTGGAAGCGACGCGCAACAGCAAGGGTTATGAGGCGCAGCTGACGACGCTCGTCACCGACAATGCCACCGCCTACAAGCAGAAGAACACGATCGCAGACGCGCAGACATCGATCCGCGACGGCGCGGCGACGGCGCTGTCGTCTTCGACCGGTGTCAATCTCGATTCGGAGGCGGTCGATCTCATTCGATTCCAACAGGCCTATGCCGCCTCGAGCCGCGTGATCCAGGTCGCGCGCGAGACGATGCAGACGCTTCTGGATATGCGGTAGGATTGCCCATGCAGATTTCGACCAGCCTGTTCTACAGTAACGCCTCCAGCCGCTTAACCAAGATGAGCGACAAGGCGCAGGAACTGCAGACGCAGATCGCGACCGGCAAGAAGCTGATCAAGCCGTCCGACGACCCCGCCGGCGCGCAGCAGCTCGCCGAACTCGATCGTCGCGACGCCGATGCGGCGGTGTACGGCACCAATCTAACGCTGGCGAGCTCGCTGCTCGATCAGGCGGATGGTGTGCTCAAGCAGATCACCGCACAGCTGACGCGCGCGACCGAACTCGCGACACAGGCGGCGACCGGGACGCAGACCGACGCCGCGCGCAAGAGCATCGCGACCGAAATCACCTCGGTCGTCCAGTCGCTGGTCACGCTCGCCAATTCGCGCAACGTGCGCGGCCAGCCGCTGTTCGGCACCGTCGACGGCACCAAGGCGGTGACCGACAATGGCAACGGCACCTTCACCTTCCCGGCGAACAACACGCTCGTGTCCGAAGTGCCGATCGCCGATGGGCAGACGATCCAGGCGACCGAGAGCGCCAAGACGATCTTCGACCTGGGCAATGGCGACAACACGCTGGCGATGCTGAGCCGCATGGCGGCGACGCTGAACGGCGGCGGCGACGTGTCGTCGTCGATGAGCACGGCGCTCGATTCGCTGAGCCAGGCCGTCGACCAGGTCGCCAACGTGCAGGCCTCAGTCGGGTCGCGGTCGGCGCGCGTCGATCTGCAACAGCAATTGCTGACCACGGCGAACACTGATCGCGCCGATCTGCGCGGCAAGCTGGAGCAGGTCGACGTCACCGACGCGATCGTCCAGTTGCAGCAGATGATGACCGCGCTGTCGGCGTCGCAGGCGAGCTTCACCAAGCTCTCGCAGCTCTCACTGTTCGATTACCTGAAGTAACGTAGGCCAAGGCCGACGCAGGTAAAGTCCCGTCGCCGCGCGAGCGGCGGTCGTGGCCGCGTGCCGTTCGCGCGGCAGGGCGTTGCCACAGGTTTTTGTCCGGAACGGCCAAATCCGGGGCATGGTAACCACTTGTCTAGGAAATGCGGTTAACCCGGTAAGCCACAAGAGTCGGCATCGCCGGCTAAACGGGGGTTCCCACAGTGTTTCCTGCGATCGGTCTCGTCGTTCTACTCGGCATGGTGTTCGGCGGTTTCGCCATCACCGGCGGTGCCCTTGGCCCCGTGTTCGAGGCGATCCCGCACGAGATGCTCATCATCGGCGGCGCCGCAGCGGGCGCGCTGATTATCGGCAACTCGGGCGCCGAGTTGAAGGCGATGGGCGGCGGCCTCGCCAAGGTGTTCAAGGGGCCCAAGTACAAGAAGCAGGACTATCTCGACGTCATCTTCCTCGTCAGCAAGCTGATGAAGATGCTGCGCATGGATGGCCCGATCGCGCTCGAACCGCATGTCGAGGACCCCAAGTCGTCGTCGGTGTTCAGCGAATATCCGCGCCTGCTCGCCGACCATACGCTGGTCAATCTGATCGCCGATACGCTGCGTCTGGTCGTCGTGTCGTCGGGTACGCTCGACGTGCATGCGGTGGAAGAGGTGATGGACCATGCGATCAAGTCGCACCATCACGAGGTCGAGGGGCCGGAGCATACGCTAACCAGCCTCGCCGATTCGCTGCCCGCGCTCGGCATCGTCGCCGCGGTGCTCGGCATCGTGAAGACGATGGGCTCGATCGACAAGCCACCGTCGGTGCTGGGCGGCATGATCGGCTCGGCGCTGGTCGGTACGTTCATGGGCGTGTTGCTGGCGTACGGCATCGTCAATCCGCTCGCCGGGCGCCTGAAGCAGATCATCCATGCCGACGCCGCCATCTATCACGTCGTCAAGCAGATCATCATCGCCTCGCTGCACGGCCACCCGCAGCCGCTGGTGATCGAGGCCGCGCGAAGCGGCATCGCGCACAAGAACCAGCCCGGCTTTGCCGAGGTGTTCGACGGCTTGCGCGGCAAGTAAGATCCGATGGCGCGCGCAGCACCGCACGGCAACAACCAGCCGCCCAAGATCGTCATCGTCAAGAAGATCACCATCGCCGGTGGTGGTCACCATGGCGGTGCGTGGAAGGTCGCCTATGCCGACTTCGTGACCGCGATGATGGCGTTCTTCCTGCTCCTGTGGCTGCTCGGCGCGACCACGGAGAAGCAGCGCAAGGGCATCGCCGACTATTTCGCGCCGACCCTGATCGACAAGAAGTCGTTGGGCCTGGGCGGCAATGGCGTGCTGGGCGGCGAATCGATCCTCAGCAACAACAAGCTGGGTCCGAAGGCGGCGGCGGCGCCGATCGCGTCGATCGGCGTGCCGATCATGCAGACCGGCGGCGACCGCAGCGGCACGGGCGACAAGGGATCGCTGCGCAATCCGACCGCGACCGCGCTCGACCAGAAGGCGTTCGAGGCGATCAAGCAGGAGATCGAGAAGCAGATAATGAGTTCGAAGAGCCTGTCGAAGCTCGCGAGCCATATCCGCTTCGTGCCGACGCAGGACGGGCTGCGCATCGATCTGGTCGACGATGCCGATTATTCGATGTTCGCGCTGGGCACGACGGCGCTGGATTCGCGGGCGTCGGACCTGATCGGGATGATCGCCGGCACGATCGCGGGGACGCCCAACACGATCATGATCCGCGGCCATACCGACAGCGTGCCCTATGGCGACCCCAGGGCGATGAACAACTGGATGCTGTCGTCCGGCCGCGCGGAATCGACGCGGCGGCGGCTGGCGCTGGGCGGCATTCCGGAATCGCGCTTCGAGCGGATCGAGGGGGTGGCGGATCGCGAGCCGATCGTCGTCAACGATCCCGGTGATCCGCGCAATCGCCGCGTCGCGATCACCCTGCTGTATCGCAAGGGCGCCTTCGGCCAATAGCGGCCCCTCGTCATCGCCGGATACGAAAGACCCGCGCGGAAGGCATCCCTTCCGCGCGGGTCTTGCGTTCGTCCCCTCCAGCGCCGTGGGGGCGGCGGCGGAGGGGCGTGGCCGATCAGGCCTCGACGGCGTCCGCCGGCTTGCGACCGCGCTTGGCAGCGGCGGCGCCGTCGCCCTTGCGCGCGCCGGGCTTGCGGCCGAGACCGATCTTCTTGGCCATCGCGCGGCGGCTTTCCGAATAGGTTTCGGCGACCATCGGGTAATCCGGCTTCAGGCCATAACGTTCGCGATATTCGGCCGGCGTCATGCCATGGGTGGCGAGGTGACGACGCAAGGTCTTGTACGGCTTGCCGTCGATCATCGAGATGATGTGATCCTTCGACGCCAGCGACTTACGCACCGAAACCGCGGGCGTATATTCAGTCGCCGGTGCGCTTTCCGTTTCCGTGGTGCCGGTGCCAAGCAGCGCCGAGACGGTGTCGTGCATCTTGCCGAGGAAGGCCGGAACCTCATCAGCGGAAATACGGGTGTTGGGGTTGCCGAGCCAAGCAATCGTCAGTTCGGTTGCCAGTTCGACGGCATTCAGGTCGGACGTTTCATCAGTCATAGTTTGCTCCTTTGACTGACAATAGCCCTAGACAACAGACAAGGCGCGTCAACCCTGCGGCGACCCGAATTGATCGGTCGATCAAAGCAAATGTAGAAAAGGGAATGAAAATACTGTCATCAAGACTGATCAGGCCGTTCGTGACGCACCCGCGGCCCGTACGGCGGCGAGATCGGGATAGCCGTTGACCGCCATCAGCAGGTCCGCCTCCGCCAAGATACAGCGTAGGACATGCGCCGCGCCAGCCGCGCCGTCGAGCGCCAGTCCATAGCTGTAGGGGCGGCCGATACCGACCGCGGCGGCGCCCAGCGCCAGCGCCTTCACCACGTCACTGCCCGAGCGGATGCCGGAATCGAACAGTACGGGCGTGCGGCCCGCCGCGGCGACGACATCCGGCAGCATGTCAATCGCAGCGATGCCGCCGTTCGCCTGACGACCGCCGTGATTCGAGCAATAGATGGCGTCCGCGCCCGTATCGATGGCGCGGCGTGCGTCGTCGGGGTGGCAGATGCCCTTCAGGATCAGCGGCAGCTTGGTGAGCGAGCGCAGCCAGGGCATGTCGTCCCAGGTCAGCACCTTGCCGAACGTCGCCGCCCAGCTGCGCACCGCGGCGGCGGGGTCCTGCTCGGGCGGGGTTTGCAGCAGGCGGCGGAAGACGGGATCGCTGAAGTAGTTCGCCAGCACATGGCCGCGCAGCTGCGGGAAGTTGCCGGTGTTGAGGTCGCGGGGGCGCCAGCCCGTCACCCAGGTGTCGAGCGTCACGACGATGCCCTTGTAGCCCGCCGCCTCGGCGCGGGAGACGAGGCTGGCGGCGAGGTCGCGGTCCTTGGGGGTGTAGAGCTGGAAGAAGCCGGGGGTGTCGCCCATCGCCTGTGCGACGTCCTCCAGCGGATCGTTGGACAAAGTGGAGGCGACCAGCGGCACGCGCGTCTCGGCGGCGGCGCGGGCGGCGGCGAGGTCGCCGTGGCCGTCGGGGGTCATCAGCCCGGTAACGCCGATCGGCGCCATGAAGATCGGGCTGGGCAGGCGCAGGCCGAACAGGTCGATCGACAGGTCGCGAGTCGCGCAATCGACCATCATCCGCGGCACCATGCCCCAGTGGCGGAAGGCGGCGGCGTTATGGTCCTGCGTATATTCGTCGCCGCAGCCGCCCTGGACGTAATCGCGCACCGATGCCGGCATCGCCGCGGTGGCGCGGGCGGCGAGCGTGGCGAAGTCGACGGGCACCTTGGGCACCACGCCCGACAGGCCGGCGAAGTAGATGGCGTTCTGATAGTCGCCGTAATGGGGCATCGGGCTTGCCTTTACCTGCGCGCGTCAGCGCGTCTTTATGGTCGCGCGAAGACGCGAAGACGCCAAGGTGTTGCGATCGGGAAGGACCTTGGTCTGTCTTCGCTTAAGGGCTGACGAGGCGGCTTCGCCGGGTGCGCCCTCTTTGCGTCTTCGCGTCTTCGCGTGAACGATTACTCCCTATAGCTGGGATCGATGCGGTCGAGCTTGCGCAGCAGCGCGGGCCAGGCGAGGCCTTGCGCGAGCATCGCCATGCCGGCGCCGCTTGACTGTTCCTCGACCTTTTCGGCGACGCCCTGGTTGGGGGTGTTGAGGTTCTCCCGCCCCGCGCTGAGCATCAGGATCTGCGCTTCGCAGGCGCGTTCGAGGAAGTACATGCGCACGAACGCCTGAGCGACGCTGGCGCCGACCGCGAGCGTGCCGTGGTTGCGCAGGATCATGCTGCTCTTGGTGCCCAGGTCCGCGACCAGCCGCTCGCGCTCGTCCAGCTCGGTCGCGATGCCTTCGAAGTCGTGATAGGCGACGTCGTGGCCGGCGATCATCGCGGTCTGCGTATGGGGCAGCAGCCCTTCGCGCATCGCCGACACCGCCTGCCCGTGCGGCGTGTGGAGGTGGAGCACCGCGGCGGCATCCTCCCGCGCGGCATGGATCGCCGAATGGATGACGAAGCCGGCGCGGTTCACGGGGGCGGGCGTATCGTCGATCTTGTTGCCGTCGAGGTCGATCTTGACCAGCGACGAGGCGGTGATCTCTTCGAACATCAGATTGTAGGGGTTGATGAGGAAGTGGTGCTCCGGCCCCGGCACGCGCGCGGACAGATGCGTGAAGATCAGATCGTCCCAGCCATAATGCGCGACCAGACGATAGGCGGCGGCAAGATCGACGCGCAGCGCCCATTCCTCCGGGCTGATCGAGTCGCGCCGCGACGCCGTAACGGAATCGGGACGTAGAGCGGTGGCCATGGATGATCCTCTCTCTTTTCTATGGGCTTAGGATGCCATGGATCGCGGCGAGGGGACAGGGCGTGCGGCCGCGGAAAGTCACAAAAGTCACGCCCACGCACGTGTTTCGCGGAAGCGAGCATCGCGGGCGGCAGGGCGGCGAGATCGGACATCAGCAGCGCGCGGCTCCGGCGGACAGCGAGTCGCGCGGTGTAGGCGAGGCGGGGGCGTGTAGGACAGTTTGTCTCGTGGAATGTCCAACATGGATGTATGTGTAGCTACATAAAGGGGGCGGATGTGGAGACAGCTTCGATCCCAAGAAACGCGATAAGGTCCTGCGTGAGCGAGGCCTCGACTTTGCCGCCGAAGCTAGGGTGTTCGAGGGGCGAAGCCGGACCGTCATCGATGACCGTGTCGATTACGGTGAGGTGCGGCAGATCACATATGGCTGGATGGAGCAGGTCGCGGTGGCGGTGGTCTGGACGGAGCGCGACGGCGCATGCCGCGTGATCTCGATGCGACGAATGCACCGATGGGAGATCAGATATGTCGGATGGGATTGACCCCGATGACGCCCCCGAATTGACGGAGGACATGGCGGCGATCGCTGAGGTTCGCGTCGGCGGCAGGGTGGTTCGCCCGGCGAGCGGCTATCTCGGACCCGATGGTGTCGTACGTGGCCGTCCACCGTTGCGCGAGCAGGCCAAGCGCCAGGTGAAGCTGCGGCTCGACCCCGATGTGATCGAGCGGTTCCGCGCGGACGGGCCGGGCTGGCAGGGGCGGATGAACGCGGCGCTGCGCAAGGCGGCGGGGCTATAGGGTTCCTCGCGATCGGCGCGCCTGCCGGGAGGAAGGATTATGTTCGCGCGGAGGCGCGGAGGCCGCAGAGAGCGGGCGTGCGCGGCGGCGTCTTTTGCTTGTCTCGCCGTGCGGGGAGGGCGGGAGCGTCCGGCAGACGCGACACCTCTGCGGCCTACCGCCCGCAAAGTTGAACCACCGAAACGCCTAGTTCTTCTATTTGGACAGCAAATTCGGTATAATCGGAATCCACGGCGTTCAATACTTGTGCCGGAGGAGCATTGCGAGCCAGAGCGAGATAGATCATGTCGTCGGCGTCGAACCCACACTGCACGAATGACTCTGGAAGACCTCGGCCATGCTCTTCTGGTAGGCCGATCCGAAGAACTCGCTCAGGATTATATGAATTTTGATATACGGCCATCAGGAATGCGTCGCCACTTCCCGGTTGACCTGACATAGATGCTTTGCGCCGATAATAGCTTAAAACAAGGTCTTGATCATCCAGAAGCACGATCTCGGAACGAATTGCTCGCTGCAATGCTTCGATGCAAGCGAGGCGACAGTCGTCATCGGCCTCAGGGCAAAGCAGAGCAAGGCCCTGCAACGACCGGCCTATATCGTTAGCAACCGCGATAACGTTTTCGTCTATAGCTAGATTCAAGCTTCCTCTCTTCGCCGTTTTATAACCGCAGTTTCACGGGCAATAATCTCTCCAAATTGATCCCCGAAGAAGTCTTTAGGCCAATTTTCTATAACGCCGTCCGAATTTAAACGGAGATTATCCAAATTAGATCTTCCTTCGCGGTTATCAGCGAAGTAGACGGCGACGTCGTCGTTAGATACATTTCCATACGCGGTATCGCGCTCCGCAATACGGCGCATCATGCGTGTGAGAAGATGTTCGCTATGACTTTCGACAATAAGCTGCAGTTTTCTTACTTTTGCGACTGATATAAACAGATCGGCAAGGCCGGCCTGAACTGCGGGGTGCAAATGTATCTCGGGCTGCTCCATAAGAATGGACGAGCCTTCCGGCGCGTAATACAGCAGCGTCAAGACCGGTAATATTTGTGAAACACCAAAGCCAACATCGGTGAGCGCCGCTTCGGACGACGCTGCCGTTTTCTTGACAAATACACGAAATAGTCCGGACCCCTCCGACAGTTCTCTAACTTGAAAAGATTCAATCAAGCCTAGCTCTCGAAGCCACCATGCAATCGTCTCTTGAAATCCCATTAATTTCTGGCGTTTGCGGACGTTGCGTTTTTCGCCACGCTCATCTGCGGCGAGAATGGCTTCAACCGTTCGCTCGCCCCTAGGGCCGACATCCGAGGGATTGCTTCCAGACCAAGTGTATTGGCGCTGCGGATCCTCTCTTAATGGTCCCAGATAAAGAAGGTTGTCAATCTGTTCAACATAGCTTGACTCAAAAATTCGCAAGAATTGAGCATTTTGAAAATAAGTCTGAGCCTGATCAGGATAAGAATAGCCCTTCGTTGGCTCAGGAAGGTCCCACGCTCGGCCGAGAGTGCGGACAAACCGAAAATCGGTATCGTGCGTGTCCAGCTGATAGCGGGACTTCTCTTCTTTTCGCGAAATCAAAAAAGAGGCTTTGCCAAAGCGATACGCCATGTACTGCGTCTCTACCTGCCGACGCTTGGCAGCTACTTCAACACTAATCGTCAAGTCTTCGCCGGAAAAAAGCCTAGTTGGCTTTGTCTTTGCTGGATCGTTGATATTCAAAACTTTGGGAAGAGACCAGGTCATGTCCCATGTTAGCATATTCGTATCGTCGTGCTGGAACACGGCATCACGAAATGATCCCAAGTCTGTCAGTGCTCCGGAGAAATCTAAAGCGACCAGCGGATCGTTTGAGTCTTTTGTTTGCTTTAGCAAAAGCAAAAACTGTAAAAGGCTGCTTTTCCCGGAGCTGTTGGCGCCATATATCAACGTGATAGGACGAAAGCTAACGTCTACCTCTTTCCACGCCTTGAAATTCTCCAACACCAAACGGCGAAGCACATTGACCTCCGATTTATTCGAAGCTTTCTAATGCATGTAGCGAATCACGCAAGACGCCCCCTACTGTGCTGCTATGGCCTCCCGGGCCCGCCGCTATAACAACGGCGCTAGATACTTACCCGTAAAGCTCCGCGGCTCCTTCACCACATCCTCCGGCGTGCCGGTGGCGACGATTTCACCGCCCTTCACGCCGCCTTCGGGGCCCAGGTCGACGATCCAGTCCGCCGTCTTGATGACGTCGAGATTGTGTTCGATGACGACGACGGTGTTACCCTGCTCGACCAGCGCGTGGAGGACTTCGAGCAGCTTGCGCACGTCTTCGAAGTGCAGGCCCGTCGTCGGTTCGTCGAGGATGTAGAGCGTGTTGCCGGTGGCGCGGCGTGAGAGTTCCTTGGCGAGCTTGACGCGCTGTGCTTCGCCGCCCGACAGGGTGGTCGCCTGCTGGCCGACCTTGACGTAGCCCAGGCCCACTTCGACCAGCATTTCCATCTTGTCGCGGATCGGGGGCACGGCCTTGAAGAACTCCGCGGCGTCCTCGACGGTCATGTCGAGCACGTCGGCGATGCTCTTGCCCTTGAACTTCACCTCCAGCGTCTCGCGGTTGTAGCGGGCGCCGTGGCAGACGTCGCAGGTGACGTAGACGTCGGGGAGGAAGTGCATCTCGATCTTGAGCACGCCGTCGCCCTGGCACGCCTCGCAGCGGCCGCCCTTAACGTTGAAGCTGAAGCGGCCGGGCTTGTAGCCGCGCGCCTGCGCCTCCGGCAGGCCGGCGAACCAGTCGCGGATCTGCGTGAAGCTGCCGGTGTAGGTCGCCGGGTTCGACCGCGGCGTGCGGCCGATCGGCGACTGGTCGATGTCGATCACCTTGTCGAGGTGCTGGAGGCCGGTGACCTTGTCGTGCTTGCCCGCCAGGATGCGCGCGCCGTTGAGTTGCCTCGCGGCGGCGGCGTAGAGCGTGTCGATCGTGAAGCTCGACTTGCCCGATCCCGACACGCCGGTGATGCAGGTGAAGGTGCCGAGCGGGATCGACGCGGTCACGCCGGTGAGGTTGTTGGCGCGCGCGTTGTGGACGGTCAGCTTCTTGCCGTTGCCCTTGCGGCGTTGCGTGGGGACGGGGACTTGGCGGGTGCCGTTGAGGTAATCGGCGGTGATGCTGGTCTTGCTCTTGAGCAATTGCTTGAGCGTGCCCTGCGCCACGATCTGGCCGCCGTGGACGCCGGCGCCCGGCCCCATGTCGATGACGTAATCGGCGGTGCGGATCGCGTCCTCGTCATGCTCGACCACCAGCACGGTGTTGCCGAGGTCGCGCAGGCGGCGGAGCGTCGCGAGCAACATGTCGTTGTCGCGCTGGTGCAGCCCGATGCTGGGCTCGTCGAGGACGTACAAGACGCCCGACAGGCCGCTGCCGATCTGCGACGCCAGGCGGATACGCTGGCTCTCGCCGCCCGACAGCGTGCCCGACGTGCGATCGAGGTTGAGGTAATCGAGGCCGACGTTGTTGAGGAAGCCCAGGCGCTCGACGATCTCTTTCAGGATGCGTTCGGCGATCGCGCGCTGCTGGTCGCCGAGGTGGTTGGGCAGATCGGTGAAGAAGGCGAGCGCGTCGACCACGCTGAGGTGCGTGGCGTGGGCGATGTCGGTATGCGCGATCTTGACCGCGAGCGCTTCGGGCTTGAGGCGCGCGCCGTGGCAGACCTCGCACGGGCGCGACGACTGGTATTTGCCCAACTCCTCGCGCATCCACGCGCTCTCGGTCTGAAGCAGGCGGCGGTTGAGGTTGCCGATCACGCCCTCGAACGGTTTCTTGACGTCGTAGCTCTTCTTGCCGTCGACGAAGGTGAGCGTGACCGCCTTGCCCTTGGTGCCGAACAGGATGACGTCCTGCGTTTCGGGGGGCAGGTCCTTCCACGGCGTATCGAGGTCGAATTTATATTCGCGCGCGAGCGAGCCGAGGACCTGCATGTAATAGGGGCTGGGCGGGTTGGACTTCGCCCAGGGGACGACGGCGCCCTTCTTGATGCTGAGGTCGTGGTTGGGGACGACGAGGTCTTCGTCGAACAGCAGCTTTTCGCCGAGGCCGTCGCACGCGGGGCAGGCGCCCTGGGGGGCGTTGAACGAAAACAGGCGCGGTTCGATCTCGGCGATGGTGAAGCCGCTGATCGGGCAGGCGAACTTTTCGCTGAACACGATGCGGCCGGCGGGCGCGTTGTCGCCGAGGACTTCGGACTTGGGGGTGTGTGGTTCGACGGGGTCGGCCGGGTCGATATAGGCGAGACCGTCGGCGAGCTTCAGCGCGGTTTCGAAGCTTTCGGCCAGGCGCGTCGCGGCGTCGGCGCGGACGACGAGGCGGTCGACGACGATCTCGATGTCGTGCTTGTACTTCTTGTCGAGCGCAGGCGCCTCGTCGATCTCATGGATCGTGCCGTCGATGCGCACGCGGGTGAAGCCCGCCTTCTGCCATTCGGCGAGTTCCTTGCGATATTCGCCCTTCCGCCCGCGCACGACGGGGGCGAGCAGGTACAGGCGCGTGCCCTCGGGCAGCGCCATGACGCGGTCGACCATCTGGCTGACGGTCTGCGCGGCGATCGGCTCGCCGGTGGCGGGCGAATAGGGGATGCCGACGCGCGCCCAGAGCAGGCGCATGTAATCGTAGATTTCGGTGACGGTCGCGACGGTCGAGCGCGGATTGCGCGATGTCGTCTTCTGCTCGATCGAGATGGCGGGGGACAGGCCCTCGATATGGTCGACGTCGGGCTTCTGCATCAGCTCGAGGAACTGGCGTGCATAGGCCGACAGCGATTCGACGTAGCGGCGCTGCCCCTCGGCATAGATGGTGTCGAAGGCGAGGCTCGATTTGCCAGACCCCGACAGGCCGGTGATGACCGTCAGCGTGTCGCGGGGGATGTCGACGTCGACGTCCTTGAGATTGTGCTCGCGCGCGCCGCGGACGGAAATTTTGGTCAGCATGAAGCGGGTTCTACTTCTGTTCTGTTTCTGATGCTAGTCTGGCAGGTAGGAACGCTTGCGCGCGATTTCGAGCCGCATTGAAAGCATGCCAGCGGTGTCTTACGTCTGTGCCACACGAGGAGAAGGCGCGATGGGCAAGAAGCACAAGAAGGCGAAGCTTCCGAAGGAAGTGCTGGGCGTGAAGCTGCCCAAGGAGGTGCGCGAGGTGGGCGGTGCGCTGCTCGAAAAGGCGAACAGCCCGCAGGGGCGCGAGATGCTGGCGGCGGGGCTGACGATGGCTGCGGCCGCGGCGACCGCGGCGCTGGCCAAGGGACGCGCCGAGCGCGCCGCCAAGCCGGACGCGCCGCGCCCGCCCGAGGTGCCGGTGCCGCCCGTGCCCCCGGTTCCGCCGGTTCCTCCTGTCCCGCCGGTGCCGCCCGTCTCGCCCGTCCCGCCGCAGGGCACGCAGACGCAGCCCGATCCGCAGGCGATCGCCGATGCGGTCGGCAAGGTGGCGGAGGCGATGCTGGGGCGATTGTTCGGTCGGAAAGACTGACGCAGCGGGGTTTGCGCGGCGCTCGCTGTCCGTCCGACATAGGGACCGATTGTATGGCGCCGGGACATCCAGGCTGCACCCGCGATGATGTCCGTTTAGCGCCGCGAGCGATATCGATCGGTCCGCGCGTCTGGGTCCGCCATCGCTCCGCGCGGCGGAGATACGAGGGTGGCATTTCCTCATTCCGCCAGTTGCGGCAACTTGGGGTCGGTGACCGGGCCTTCCGCGCAACATAGCGCCACTCGCTGTGGCTGTTTTGCAACGCAACGTTGCTGAAAGCGGAAATAGGTCAGCAGTACGTGCTTTACGCGAGCAAGACAGTCACACAAGCGTCACGCAGTCCAGAAGACTGACATTCCAAATCGATGACGCATGGGGCGACCGAAAACGGCGCCGTTGCAAAGGGGATATACGTGACGAAAACCGCTCGATTCGATGTGACGCGCAAGGCGGCTCTGCTCGCCGCGGCGACGCCGCTGGCGCTGGTGCTGGGGGCCGCTCCGGCGTTCGCGCAGACCGCGACGCAGACGCCTGCGCAGCTCGAGATCAAGGATCAGCAGACCGATCCGACCACGACGCAGGGCGCGAGCGATCAGGACAAGGCGAGCGACATCGTCGTCACCGGTTCGCTGTTCCGTCGCACCGACACCGAAACGCCGTCACCGGTCACCGTGCTGACCAGCGACACGCTGGCCAAGGCGGGCATCACCACCGCGTCGGACGCGATCCGTTCGATCTCGGCGGACAGCGCGGGCTCGATCGGCACCGGCTTCCAGTCGGGCTTCTCGGCCGGCGGTTCGGCCGTGTCGCTGCGCGGCCTCGGCGTGTCGTCGACGCTCGTGCTGATCGACGGGCTGCGCTCGGCCAATTTCCCGCTGAACGACGATGGCCATAACGCCTATGTCGACCTCAACTCGATCCCGTTCAGCCTGGTCGACCGGATCGAAGTGCTGAAGGACGGCGCATCGTCGACCTATGGCGCGGACGCGATCGGCGGCGTCGTCAACGTGATCCTGAAGAAGCACTTCACCGGCATCGACGGCCTGGTCGAAGGCGGTGTCGCCGAGCGCGGCGATGCGAGCCACCAGCGCGCGCAGCTGACGCTGGGCTATGGCGATTATGACCGCCAGGGTTTCAACGTCTACCTGAACGGCGAATATCAGCGCGACGGCCGTGTTTCGAACCACAGCCGCGGATTCCCGTACAACACGCAGGACCTGACCTCGATCGGCGGACTGGACAATAACGCGTCCGACCAGTCGCTGACCGTCAACGTGCCGACCGCCTATGTCACGCGCGTCCGCCAGACCGACCTCAACAACCCGCTCGCCGGCCAGGTCGGCGCCCCGCTGACCACGCGCTACGACGCGTTGGGCTTGGCCAATTGCGCGCGCGACACGTTCGCCGTCACCACCGGTTCGGCGCAGGGCACCGGCTGCAAGTACGACCTGGTCGACCTGTATCGCCAGATTCAGCCGCTGCAGGAGCGCTACTCGCTGCAGGGCCGCGTCAGCGTTCGCATCGCCGACAACGTCGAAGGCTATATCACTGGCAGCTACAGCCGCAGTGATGTCAGCATTAACGGCACGCCCTCGGCGATCCGCAACACGCAGCCGTTCGGCGGCGCACCGTCGGTCGCGTCGAACAACCCCGGCATCGTCCTGCCGGTGTACATCTGCGCGGCGGGCACCAATTGCGCGACCGCGGCGAACCGCCAGCTCAATCCGAACAACCCCTATGCGGCAGCGTTCGCCAACGACCCGACCAACGGCGCGGCGCGCATCTATTATCTGTTCGGCGACATCCCCGGCGGCAGCGATCGCAAGAACGAGGTGTACCGCGCCACCGCAGGCCTGAACGGCAATTTCGGCGACGGCCGTTACAACTGGCGTGTCGAGGGCGTGTACGCACGCGACGAGATTCAGCTGACGCAACGCGGCCTGATCAACATCGCGGGCCTCGCCCAGGCGATCAACACGGGGTCGTACAATTTCGTCAACCCGTCGCAGAACAGCGCGGCGGTGCGCAACGCGATCTCGCCCAACAAGGTGACGCCGTCGTTCTCGACCCAGGCGGCGCTGGATGCGTCGCTGTCCGCACGCCTCGCCGACCTGCCGGGCGGTCCGCTCCAGCTCGCCATCGGCGGGCAGGTGCGTCGCGAGACGCTGGAGAACAACAACCAGAATGCCGCGCTGGACACCTACGGCCTGTCGACCGCCTCGGCGTTCGGGTCGCACACCGTGTCGGCCGCCTATTTTGAAGCCGATGCGCCGATCCTCGACCAGGTCGAGCTGAACGTGTCGGGTCGCTACGACCATTATTCGGAAGGCTTCAGCCATTTCTCGCCGAAGGTCGGTGTCAAGTTCACGCCGATCAAGGAACTGGCGATCCGTGGCACCTATGCCGAGGGCTTCCGCGCGCCGACCTTCGCCGAATCGGGTCCGCGCAGCCAGTATGCGGGCTTCGTGTCGACGACCCCGCCGTGTAACTTCATTCTGCAGCACGGCGGCACCGGCACGGCGGCGTCGTGCTCGGCGAACGGCAACCCCTATAACCTCAACTACAATCTGGGCCGCGGCCTTGCAGGCAACCCCAACCTCCAGCCGGAAATCTCGCGCAGCTTCACCGGCGGCGTGATCTTCCAGCCGGTGCGCTGGCTGAGCCTGACGGTCGATTATTACAATGTCCGCAAGAAGAACCTGATCGTCACCGGTCCGGACTTTGGCAAGGCGGTCGCGGCCTATTACAATTCAGCGAACCTCGCCGCGGCGCAGACCGCGGTGGCCGGGGTCGGCCAGGGCTATTCGGTGAACACGACCGACGCGGTCGATCCGCTGTTCCCGAACGCGCTGCCGCGTGTCCTCATCATCAACGTGCCGTATGTGAACGCGAACTATGCGCTGACCTCGGGCATCGATTTCTCGGCGACGGCGACCGTGCCGTTGGGCGATGGGATCAAGTTCACCAGCCGCATCGAAGCGACGCACGTCATCAAGTACAACCTCGTCACCTCGGCGGGTGTGCAGCATTATGCCGGCACGATGGGCCCGTACGACCTGTCGTCGGGCAACGGCACGCCGTCGTGGCGCGGCAACTGGCAGAACACGTTGGACTTCGGCGATTACTCGCTGTCGGCGACGGCGTTCTACGTCAGCCGCATCAAGGCGGTGTCGGAAGACCAGGGCCTGCCGCTCGATTGCGCGAACGGCAATTTGTACACGCGTTCGTCGCCGCAGAACGAAGCCTTCTGCTACGTCAGCCCGTTCATCAACGTCGATCTGAACGGCACGGTGAAGGTCAACGACAAGTTCACCTTCTTCCTGAACGTGAAGAACGTGTTCGACGCCAAGGCGCCGGTCGCGCCGGCCGCCTATTCGAGCGCGCCGAACTTCCTGACCACCTGGCATTACGCCGGCCTGATCGGGCGCCAGTATCGCGCGGGCGCGTCGTTCCGCTTCTAAGCGGGGCACCGACGGCATACCTGGGGGGCTCCGCTGCGGCGGGGCCCCTCACATGGGAGTTCTCAGGTCAAGAGGCTGTGCGGTAGAGCGTGCAGCCTCTTTCCTTCCGCACAATCATATCTGTTCTACCTTGCCGGTTCGGCTGCCAGCCGCAGCAATGAACCAAAACAGCGCGCCTGCAATAGCGCCTAATAGGGCAATTTGGCCGACGTAGTAGAAGTTCATCAGCCATCCGTAAGCAGTCAAAGATCCGTCGATGACGGTTGATCGTCCATCAATGCTCGCATTATCCGGTCGACTTATTAACGCGAGCACGAGCCAGGGAAGAGCGGCGACCACTGCACCAGTCGCAGCGCAGTTGATGATTGTCGCATTGACGTGTCGGCGTAACATGAAGAACGCCGGGAGCCCGATGATAAAGGCTGGAGGGTAAGCGCCAAACACGGCAAATGCCACAGCGCTCCGCCAGATCCGTTCGAGCGGATCGGTGATGCCCTCATATGCTGGCATAGCAATAGCCATCAACAAGGCGGCTGCGCCCGGGACCACTACAAAGGCGAGGATCACCCGCCAAATTGAAGGATAGGTGCGCTTGGCTCGTGCGGCGTACATGACGCCAGCTTATCGCTTTGTCGTCGCCATTCCAGATCAATCGTCAGGAATGGTCAGAGCGTCAGGCCATGGTCGTCCTCCTCAATTTCTGGATCACTGGCCTGAGCCTGTTGCAACAAGCGTCCCGGTGACCGGTCCGCTCTAACCTCACATCCGGTCGCCGCTCGTGCGCGGCTGCACCACAATCCCGCTTGCGTCGGGTCTGGCTCAGGAGACGGGACCAACCTTTTTTTCGGCATCTGAAGCCAACAGGGACCTCCGGTCCGTCCACCTGGATCCGGCAGGGACGATGCCCTGCGGGAACTCGTATCGGGTTACGTGCTCATGCGGCCTTCAGCAGCGCGCCTGCGGGCACCACGCCGGCCGAGACGAACTGCCACAGCGCGATCAGCAGCTTGCGTGCGACTGCCACGATCATGACCCGCCGCGCGCGACCACCGTTCGCGCCCACCCGCTCCGCGTACCACTTCGTCAGCTCCGAGTCCGGCTGATGACGCAGCCACAGCCAGGCGACCTGGATCATGGTCGTTCGCAACCGCTTGTTGCCCGCCTTGGACACGCCCTGCTCCCGGTCCATGCTGCCGCTTTGCCACGGTGATGGGGCCAGCCCGGCATAGGCGGCGACCTGTCGTCGATTGCTGAAGCTGCGGAAGAACGCTTCTGCGTGCAGCACGCCGGCGAACTCAGGACCGATGCCGCGCAACTGGATGAGCCGGGGACCAGTGTCCGCCTCACCGGCGGCATCCGACCGCGGCTCGAGCAGCGCGTCGCGCTCGGCTTCGACCTGCTTGATCTGGCCGACGACCATCTCCAGCCGGTCCAGCTCGCGCTCGATCTCGCGGCGAACATGCCGGGGCAGCGGTCGTCCATCGCCGGTCACCAGTTCGTCCAGCCGCGCCCGCCGGTCGGCGCGCAGTGGCTCGTAGTCGCCGACCCCTTGCGCGAACAGCAGGCCCTTGATGCGGTTGACGTGCCGCACCCGCTCCACGACCAAAGCCCGCCGCTCGCGCGAGATGCGTCGCCGGTCCTCGTCCTCGACGCTCGGCACCGCCACCATCGCACACACCCGCGGCTCCCCGCGCTTGTAGGCCAGCAGCGTGCGGACCAGCGCCTCGCCGTCGAGCTTGTCCGTCTTGGCGCGCCGGCTGCGTCGTGAAGCGGCAATCGAGGCGGCGTCGACGACGTAGCTCTCGATACCCTCGCGCACCAGGCAGCGGTGTATCCAGAAGCCGTCGAGGCCCGCCTCCTGGATGACGACCAACGGGTACTGCTCGCCCATCCGCGCCTCGGCCTTCGCCTGTAACTGCGCGAACCGCTCCAGGAGTGCCGGCACGTCGCTGCCCTTCACCTGATGCCGCGAGATCCGCTCGCCGCGACCCGGCGACAGCGACGTCACCAGCCAGGTGGAGCGGCTCAGCTCCAGCGACACGAAGATTGCGTTCAGCTGCGTGCTGACGGCGGCATGGCATGAGACGGACACGGGCACGGGCAACCTCCTTCACGACAAAGCGGGAAGGTCAGTCTGCCTCAACCGGCGCCAGCCCGCGCCCATGGGATCTTTTTTGTTGCGCGGGCAAAGCGCGGGCGGGCATCGTCGTCACCGAATAGGGAAGGGTTGGGTATGCGGGCGATGGTGGCGGCAGCGGTATTGGGGGCAGGCGCGCTGGCGATGGCAGGGCCGGCGATGGCCGCGACCGGGGCGCAGACGGCCGACCAGCTCGCGGCGCAGGCGCTGGCGATGCAGCAGGCGGGCGATCCGGGCGAGGCCGCGCCGGTGGCGTATGACGTGTCCTTTCCCAATGCGGTGCATCACGAGGCGCAGGTGACCGCGACGTTCCGCGGCGTGCCGGCGGGGCCGCTGCGCGTGCAGATGGCGCGTTCGTCGCCGGGGCGATATGCGATCCACGAATTCGCGAAGAACGTCTATGCGGTGTCGGCGAAGGATGGGCACGGGCGGCCGCTCGCGCTGACGCGGACTGATCCTTATGGCTGGACGGTGGCGGGCCATGACGGCACCGTGGTCGTCACCTACACGCTGTTCGGCGACTGGGGTGACGGAACCTACGCGCAGATCGATGCTACCCACGCGCATCTCAACATGCCGGCGACCTTCCTGTGGGCGACCGGCTATGACTCCAAGCCGATCCGCGTGCGCTTCCACGCCTTCGACCCCAAATGGCGCGTCGCGACGCAGCTGCCCGCGGGCAAAGCGGAGGGGACGTATTGGGCGCCGAACTTTCAGTATTTCATGGACAGCCCGACCGAGCTCAGCCCCTTTTCGCTGCGCCAGTGGCCGATGACCGACGCGACCGGCAAGACGTATCTGATCCGGCTGGCGGTGCATCACATGGGGACGGAGGCGGAGGTCGACACCTATGCCGCCAAGACGAAGCGGGTGATCGCGCAACATTATGCTCTGTTCGGCCGTGCGCCGCGCTACGATTACGGCACCTATACCTTCATCGCCGACTATATGCCGCAGATCGCGGGCGATGGGATGGAGCATCGCAACTCGACGATCATCACCCAGCCGCGGGGGCTGGCCGAGGCGAATTACGCGCAGCTCAATACGCTGAGCCACGAGTTCGTCCACAGCTGGAACGTCGAGCGGCTGCGCCCGGCCGAGCTGGAGCCGTTCGACTTCACGCGCGCCAATCCGACGCCGAGCCTGTGGTTCGCGGAAGGCTTCACGCAATATTACGGGCCGCTGCTGATCCGTCGCGCGGGCGAGAGCAGCGTCGACGATTTCCTGCGCGGGCTGGGCGGCACGCTGAACGGCGTCGTCAACGGCAGCGGGCGGCGGTATGGCGGGCCGGAGGAGATGAGCCTGCGCGCGCCCTTCGTCGATGCGGCGAAGTCAATCGACCGGACCAACCCCAACATCTTCATTTCCTATTATCCGTATGGCGCCGTCGTGGCGTTGGCGCTCGATCTTCAGCTGCGGCAGCGGTTTCCGGGCGTGACGCTCGACAGCTATATGCGGCATTTGTGGGAGACGCGGGGCGATGCCGAAAAGCCCTATACGCCCGCCGACCTGGAGCGTGGCCTCGCCGAGGTGACGCGCGATCCGGCGTTCGCGAAGGGCTTCTTCGACCGATATGTCCATGCGAGCGGGCTGCCCGATTTCGCGCCGCTGCTGGCCCAGGCGGGGCTGGCGATGCAGCCGCGCGCGCCCGGCGCGGCCTGGGCGGGGTTTGCGCTGAAGGCGGATGAGGGTGGAAGCGGGGTGGCGATCGCCGCTCCGCCCGCGCCGTCTTCGCCGGCCTATGCGGCGGGCCTGGAGGAGGGCGATGTGTTGCTGAGCGTCGGCGGCATGCCCGCCAATTCGGCCGAGGATGTGATGGCGCTGCTCGCCTCGCACAAGCCGGGTGATGCGGTGCCGGTCCGCTATCGCCAGCGTGGGGTCGAGCGGACGGCGACGCTGCGTTTGGCCGTCGATCCCGCGTTCACGGTCGTGCGCGGCGAGACGGTGGGGGCGGCGGTGACGCCGGCGCAGCTGGCGTTCCGCAAGGCGTGGCTGGGGAATTGAGGGGTCACGCGAAGCCGCGAAGACGCGACGATGATGTGTTTGCCGCGATTGCGGCTCTCCATTCGTGTCGAAGGATGAGACAGTGCGCTGCCGCGCACGAGACATCTTCGCGTCTTCGCGTCTTCGCGTCTTCGCGTCTTCGCGTGAACCCTCAGTGCGCCGACGCCCCGCTCGCGCCGATGCCGGTTTCGGCGCGGACGCGCTGGGCGGGATAGCCCCCGCGGTCGATCGCGGCGCGGGGCGAGGTGTCGAGGATCGAGACGAGCCAGATCGTCAGGAAGGCGATCGGCATCGAGATGATCGCGGGCGAGGAATAGGGGAAGATCGCACTCTCGTGGCCGAGGATCGTGACCCATACCGCGGGCGACAGGATGGTGAGCCCCACCGCGAGGACGAGGCCCAGCGTGCCGCCTGCGACGACGCCGCGCGTGGTGGCGCCCGGCCAGAGCAGCGACAGGATCAACACCGGGAAATTGCCCGACGCCGCGACCGCGAAGGCGAGGGAGACCATGAAGGCGACGTTCTGCTTCTGGAACACGATGCCGAGCAGGATCGCGACCGCGGCGAGCACCAGCACGGTGCGGCGCGAGACAGCGAGTTCGGCGGCGCTGTCCGCCTGTCCCTTGCGGAAGACGGTCGCGTAGAGATCGTGGCTGACCGCCGACGCGCCTGACAGGGTGAGGCCGGCGACGACCGCGAGGATGGTGGCGAAGGCAACGGCGGAGATGAACCCCAGGAACAGGTTGCCGCCGACCGCCTGCGCCAGATGGATCGCGGCCATGTTGGTGCCGCCGATCAGCACGCCGTCGCCGTCGAGATAACCGGGGTTGGTCGCGACCAGCACGATCGCGCCGAAGCCAATGATGAAGGTAAGCAGGTAGAAATAGCCGATCCACCCCGTCGCCCACAGCACCGACGTGCGCGCCGCCTTGGCATCGGGGACGGTGAAGAAGCGCATCAGGATGTGCGGCAGGCCGGCGGTGCCGAACATCAGGGCCATGCCGAATGAGATCGCCGACACGGGATCCTTGATGAAATTGCCGGGCCCCATGATCGATCCGCCCTTGGCGGCGGCCTCTGCGGGGGACAGGCCGGTGGCGGCGGCGAGGCCCGTCTTCACCTCGACCGCGCGGGCGAAGAGCGCTTCGGGGCTGAAGCCGAATTGCGCGAGGACCATCAGCGCCATGAAGGTGGCAGACCCCAGCAGCAATACTGCCTTGATGATCTGGACCCAGGTGGTCGCGGTCATGCCGCCGAACAGGACGTACAGTGTCATCAGCACGCCGACGATGCCGACCGCATATTCGTAGCGCAGGCCGAAGAGGAGTTTGATGAGCTGGCCCGCGCCGACCATCTGCGCGATGAGGTAGAAGAGCACGACGACGAGCGTGCTGGTCGCCGCGAAGCTGCGCACCGGGGCTTGCGCGAAGCGGAAGCTGGCGACGTCGGCGAAGGTGTATTTGCCGAGGTTGCGCAGGCGTTCGGCCATCAGGAACAGGATGATCGGCCAGCCGACGAGGAAGCCGATCGAATAGATGAGGCCGTCATAGCCATCGGTGAAGATCTGCGCCGAAATGCCAAGGAAACTGGCGGCGGACATATAGTCGCCGGCGATGGCGAGGCCGTTCTGGAAGCCGGTGATGCCGCCACCCGCGGTGTAGAAATCCGCGGCGGTGCGCGTGCGCCGCGCCGCCCAGCGGGTGATGCCGAGCGTGAAGAGCGCAAAGGCCGCGAACATCGCAATCGCGGTCCAGTTGGTCGGCTGCTGCCGGGTCTGGCCCGCGATGGCGTCGGCATAGGCGGGGCCGGCGGCGAGGAGGAGGGCGCCGACGGCGAACGCTGCGATCCGGCGGCTCATGCGCCATGGTCCGCGTACAGGGCGGCGAGCGCAGCGTCGTAATCGCGATTGGCGCGCGTGACGTAGAGGCCCGTGAGCAGGATCGCGAGCAGGATCAGCGCGAAGCCGATCAGGATACCGAGCGAGGTGACGCCGCCTGCCCTGATCGGCTGGGCGAGGAAGGGCTTGTCGAAGGCGATGAGCGCAACGAAGCCGAAATAGGCGACGAACATGATGGTGGCGAGCATCCAGCCGAAGCGGCCGCGCGCCTGGACGAGCCGTCGGTAGCGGGGATCGCTCGCGATGCGCTGCGCCTGGTCGTCGGTCATCCTGTCCCCCGTTCCCACCCGGCGCGTCGCGGCCGGATCGGTTGCGCTATCATGACGCGGCGACGGCGCGGCGCAAGGGTGGTTGTTGGGGGTGACTGGTGTGTGGTGGGTCGGACGGGGTGCTGCCTTTCTTTCGTCATCCCGGCGCACGCCGGGATCCATGGATGCGGTGTCGCTAACGACTCTCGCGCCACCCTGCATACCGTGACCATGGATCCCGGCGTGCGCCGGGATGACGAATTGGGGGCGTGGCCGTGCCGAGTGTTGCGCGATGGCGGTGTGCTGGTCGCACTCTTCTTCGTCATTCCCGCGTAGGCGGGAATCCAGACTGGCTGGCCTTTCGGGTCTATCGCTGTGGTTCGGAGGTTATGGATTCCCGCCTTCGCGGGAATGACGGGGGTTGTGGGGCCAGGGGTGCTTTTGACACTACTGCCCGCTGCCCGCTGCCCGCTGCCCGCTGCCCGCTGCCCGCTGCCCGCTGCCCGCTGCCCGCTGCCCGCTGCCCGCTGCCCGCTGCCCGTTGCCCGTCGCACGCCGCTTGCCGCTTGCCGCTTGCCGCTTGCCACCTTCCGCCCGCCTACCGACGAAACCCGCGCATCGGGCCGCCCGCCCGCGCTCTCCAAAATGACGAAAACTTCATCTGGTTGCCATGGGGGGGACAGGCCGGTGCGGGCATGTCGATAGGATGGGTTGGTTTGCGTCGCGATCGATACGGCATCATCTTGCCTGGGTGGGCGGGATCGCGCTCGGCGTGGTGGCGGTGATGGCGGGCGTGGCGGCGCTGGCGGGGTTCTTCGATCGCGATCCGGTCGTGTTGCTGCCCGCGGAAGGCACGGCGCGGCCCGTCGCTGCGCTGTATCTGTCGGGCGATATGGGGCTGCGCTTCGGCCCCAATCCCACCACGACCCGCACGCTGGCGGCGAACGGCGTGACCGTCGTCGCGCTGAAATCGCCGACACTGTTCCGCTTTCACCGCACGCGCGGCGAGGTGGACCGGATCGTGGCCGATGCGGTACGGACCGCGCTCGCGCGCAGCGGGGCGTCGCGGATCGTGGTGATCGGGCAATCCTATGGCGCGGACATCCTGGAAACCGGGCTGGCGGCACTGCCGCCGGCGCTGCGCAGCCGCATCGCGGGCGCGGTGCTGGTGGTGCCGGGCGAGAGCGTGTTCTTCCGCGCCGACCCCTCGGGCCTCGGCTATCGCGGCATGCCCGACCATATCGGCGCGGCGTCGCTCGACCGGCTGGACTGGCTGCCGGTGACCTGCATCTACGGCCGCGACGAGCAGGACAGCGCCTGTCCCGACGTCCACCTGCCGCATGCGACGATCATCGCGATGCCCGGCGGGCATTTCCTGGACAATGATCGCAAGGGCCTGTTCGCGCATGTGCTGACCGCGATCCGGCAGGACGTGCCCGGGGCGTTTCGGTGAGCACACCCGCGCACGCGCCGCGCGGCGCGTCTGGCGGCGCGTCCCGGCTCGACCGGTGGCTGGATGCGGGCGGCGCCTTCGTCGCGCGACATCGGCGCGAGCTGGTGATCGCCGCGGTGCTGCTGGTCGCCGCCATCGGGTTCGAGGCGCTGCACCTGGTGCTGCGCGAGGTGCATCTGCGCGACGTGCGCGCGTCGCTGGCGGCGGTGCCCGATACGCGGATCGCCGCGAGCCTGGCGCTGACGGTGACGAGCTATCTGATGCTGACCGGCCTCGACTGGGTCGCGCTGCGCGCGGTGGGCAAGCCGCTGCCGTGGCCAATCGCGGCGGCGGGGTCGTTCACCAGTTACACGCTGAGCCACAATCTGGGGCTGTCGCTGCTGACCGGCGGGTCGGCGCGGTTGCGGCTGTACAGTGCCGCCGGCCTGACCTTCGGCGAGGTGGCGCAGGTGGCGGCGATCTGCGCGATCGCCTTTTGGGCGGGCGTCGCGGGGGCGGCGGGGTTCGGGCTGGTCGTGGGACAGGGCGTGACGCTGGGGCCCGTGACGCTCGATCCCGCCTGGGCGCGGGCGCTGGGCGGCGGCCTGCTGGCGCTGCTCGCGATCCTGCCGGTGCTGCGCGCGCGCGGCGTCGCGATGCTGGGGCCGGAGCGGCTGGGCGTGGCGCTGCCGAGCCTCAGGCAGATGGGCGCGCTGGCGCTGCTGTCGCTCGCCGACCTCAGCGCGGCATCGGCGGCGCTGTTCGTGCTGGTGCCGGGGGCGGCGGCGCACGCCTATCCCGCCTTCGTCGTCGCTTATGCGGTGGCGGTGGTGGTGGCGCTGGTGCTGCACGTGCCGGGGGGCCTCGGCGTGTTCGAGACCATGGTGCTGGCGACGGTGCCGGGCGACCGGCCGGCGCTGTTCGCCGCGCTGCTGCTGTATCGGCTGATCTATTATCTGTTGCCGCTGATGGTCGCGGCGATCGGCATTGCGGCGGCGGAGGGGTGGCGGCTGCGCCATCCGATCCGACGCGGCCTGTCGTATGTCGATCGCGCCGGGCAGTTGCTGGCGCCGACCGCCGTCACCGCCTTGGTGTTCGTCGCGGGCTTCATCCTGCTCGTGTCGGGGGCGCTGCCGGGGGTGAAGGACCGATTGTCCGACCTCGACGACATGCTGCCGCTGCCGTTCATCGAGGGCTCGCACATGGCGGGCAGCCTGATCGGTACGGCGATGCTGCTGGTCGCGCCCGCGCTCAATGCGCGGCTGCGGTCGGGCTTTGCGGCGGCGCGACTGCTGTTGATCGGCGGCGCGCTGTTTTCGCTGATGAAGGGCCTCGATTACGAGGAGGCGGCGCTGCAGCTGATCGTCGCGGGCGTGCTGCAATATTGTAGGGCGAGCTTCTATCGCGAAGGCGGCATCCTGACCGATCGGCCGCACTGGCCGTGGCTGGTCGCTGCTGCGGCGGCGCTGGCGCTGAGCGTCTGGGCGGGGTTCTTCGCGTACAAGCGCACGCCCTATAGCGACGATCTGTGGTGGCATTTCGCGCTGAACGGCAATGCGCCGCGGTTCCTCCGCGCGAGCTTTGCGGCAGGCGTGCTGCTGACCGCGGCGTCGGTGTACCAATTGCTCACCGGCAGCCGGACGAAGAGCCTGCCCGAAAGCGTCATCCCCGAAGACGCGATCGCGGCGGCGCGCGCGGACAGTCCGCGCACCGATGCGGCGCTGGCCTATACCGGCGACAAGAGCTTCATCGTATCGGCGGCGGGCGACGCATTCCTGATGTACCGCGTGCGCGGGCGCAGCTGGGTGGTGATGGGCGATCCCGTCGGGCCGGTCGCGGCGTGGAGCGAGCTCGTCTGGAGCATCCGGCGGGCGTGCGATGCGCGCGCGGGGCGGCTGTGCTTCTACCAGGCGAGCGAGCGGATGCTGCCCTTGTTCGTCGAGCTGGGGCTGCATGCGATCAAATATGGCGAGGAGGCGCATGTGGCGCTGGATCGCTTCACGATCGCGGGGCCGCGCGCGAAATCGCTGCGTCATGCGGTGCGGCGCACCGAGGCGGCGGGGGCGGTCTTCTCGGTCGAACCGGCGCGTGCGGTGCCGGCGTTGATCGAGGACATGCGCGCCGTGTCCGATGCGTGGCTGGCGGCGAAGGCGGGGCGCGAGAAACGGTTCAGCCTGGGCGCGTTCGACCCGGCGTACCTCGCGCGTTTTCCGGTGGCGCTGGTGCGGGTGGAGGGGCGGATCGTCGCCTTCGCGAACATCTGGGTATCGGGTGACGGCGAGGAGGCATCGTGCGACCTGATGCGCCACCATCCCGATGCGCCCTATGGCACGATGGAGATGATGATGGTGCGCCTGATCGAATGGGCGCGCGGGCAGGGCTATGAACGGTTCAACCTGGGCATGGCGCCGCTGTCCGGCATGCCGAGCGGGCGGCTGGCGCCGGTATGGGCGCAGCTGGGCCATGCCCTGTTCGCCAATGGCGAGCGCTTGTACGGCTTTGCGGGGTTGCGTGCGTTCAAGGCGAAATACGGGCCGGACTGGGTGTCGCGCTATATCGCGACGCCGCCGGGCGCGGCGATGCCGCGGGTGTTGATCGATCTCGCACGACTGGTAAGCGCGTAAGGGGTGGTGTGCTTGCCATTATCCCCGTTCGCCCTGAGCCTGTCGAAGGGCGGGTGTCTCATGGCGAGCTGCCCCTCGTGGAACCCCGTGCTTCGACAGGCTCAGCACGAACGGTTTTCGCAACGGTTCTACAGACGGCGTGCGTGCGGTAGGGTCTCCGCATGACCGACGATCCCACAGGCCGCGCGATGCGGCGGCGCAGCGTATTGTTCATGCCGGCTTCCAATCCGCGCGCGATGGCGAAGGCGCGCGATCTGGCGTGCGATGCGGTGATCCTCGACCTGGAGGATGCGGTGGCGCCGGAGGCGAAGGACGTCGCGCGCGCGGCGGCGCTGGCCGTTGCGGCGGAAGGGTTCGGCGGACGTGCCTGCGCGGTACGGATGAACGCGCTCGATACCCCATGGGGCGCGGACGATGCGGCGGCGCTGGCGGCGGCGCCGGGCGTGGCCGCGGTGGTGGTGCCCAAGGTCGGGTCGGCGGCGGATCTTGCGGCGGTGCGCGCGGCGCTGGGCGCGGACGGCCCGCCGATCTGGGCGATGATCGAGACGTGCGGGGCGGTGCTGCGCTTGCCTGAGATCGTCGGCGCGGCGGCGGCGACGCGGACCGAGCTGCTGATCGCAGGCACCAACGATCTGGCCAAGGAAATGCGCTGCCGGGTCGATGGCGGGCGCACTCCGCTGGTGCCCGCGCTGGTGCAGCTGGTGATCGCAAGCCGCGCGGCGGGGCTGGTGGTGCTGGATGGCGTCTACAATGCCTTCCGTGACACGGCAGGCTTTGCAGCGGAGTGCGAGCAGGGCGCGATGCTGGGGTTCGACGGCAAGACGCTGATCCATCCGGTCCAGGTCGAGGCAGCCAATGCGGCGTTCGCGCCCTCGGCAGAGGCGGTGGCCTGGGCGGAGCGCGTGGTCGCGGCGTTCGCGGCACCCGAGGCGGTGGGGAAGGGGGCAATCCCGCTGGACGGCGCGATGGTGGAGCGGCTGCACCTCGCCGAGGCGAAGCGGGTGTTGGCGTTGGTGGACGCGGGAGCGGGGTGATCCCCCGCCGTTCGCCCTGAGCCCGTCGAAGGGCTGCTATCCACCAGCGTGACGTTTGCGGCCACCCGCCCTTCGACAGGCTCAGGGCGAACGGTTGGAGGTGTATGGCCTACCCCGCCAGAATCGTCCGTATCCGATCCGCGATGATGTCCATTGCGAAGGGCTTGGTCATCAGCGCCATATTGGGGCCGAGCGGGCCGTTGCCGATGACGGCATTTTCCGCATAGCCGGTGATGAACAGCACTTTGAGATGCGGCAGCATCTCGATCGCGGCGTCGGCGACCTGGCGGCCGTTCATCTGGCCGGGCAGGCCGACGTCGGTGATGAGCAGGTCGACATGCGCGCCGGTGCCGAGCAGGCGCAGCGCGGAGGGTCCATCGCCCGCCTCCAGCACGACATGGCCCATCTCTTCGAGGATCTCGACCACCAGCATGCGGATCGTCGGTTCGTCGTCGACGACCATGACGCTGTGCCGCCCCTCGACCGGCGCGGCGGCGGTATCGAGCGCGACCGCGCCGTCGTCGTCGCTCGCATCGCCGTAATGGCGGGGCAGATAGATGCACATCGTCGTGCCCTGCCCAACCTCCGAATAGATGCGCACCTGCCCGCCCGACTGGCGCGCGAAGCCGTAGATCATCGAGAGGCCAAGGCCCGTGCCCTCGCCCATCGGCTTGGTGGTGTAAAAGGGGTCGAAGGCGCGCGCCTGCACCTCGGGCGTCATGCCGGTGCCGGTGTCGGTGACGCACACGGACAGATATTGCCCGGGTTCGAGGTCGCGTTCGCGCGCGGAGCGCTGGTCGAGCCAGCGGTTGGCGGTTTCGATCGTGATCCGGCCGCCCTCCGGCATCGCGTCGCGTGCGTTGATGCAAAGGTTCAGGATCGCGTTTTCGAGCTGGTTGGGATCGACCATCGCGGGCCATATGCCCGCCGCGCCGACCACCTCCAGCGTGACGCCGGGGCCGACGGTGCGCTGGATGAGGTCGCTGAGATCGGCGATCAGCCGGTTGACGTCGGTCGGCTTGGGATCGAGCGTCTGACGGCGCGAAAAGGCGAGCAGCCGGTGGGTCAGCGCTGCCGCACGCCGCGTCGCACCGAGCGCAGCGGTGGCGTAGCGATCGAGGTCGCCGATGCGCCCCTGCGCGACGCGCACCTGCATCATCTCGATCGCGCCAGAGATGCCGGTGAGCATGTTGTTGAAATCGTGCGCCAGACCGCCGGTGAGCTGGCCGACCGCCTCCATCTTTTGCGCCTGCCGCAGATGCGCCTCGGCGACCATCAGCGCGTGCGTGCGCTCCTCGACCTGCTGTTCGAGGGAGGCGGTGAGCGCGCCCAATTCCTGTTCGACGCGGCGGCGTTCGGTCGCGTCGCGGGTGCGTTCGGCGACGTCGCGGATGAAGGCGATCTCGTCGGGCAGCCAGGGCCGGGGCACGGCGTTGTTGAGGTAGAGAAGCGCGACGAAATCGCCCCGTTCGGTGATCGGCATGTTGACGAAGGACACAGCGGCCAGGCCCTTCAGCCCCTCGGCCGTGTCACGCGTGCGCGGGTCGTCGTAGACGTTGCCGATCGCGACCGTCTCGCCGCGCTTCAGGTCCTCGATATACGAACCATAATCGCGAAAGTGCAGCAGACCGGGCAAGGGCTGGATGCCGGGCGCGCACCAGGGGCGCGTCGCGACGATCGTTTCGGCCTCCGCGTCGATCGTGCCGTAGCCGCAGCGGCTGACGTCGAACAGGCGACCGAGGATTTCGACCGCGGCAAAGGCGAGGTCGTCGGGATCGCCCGCCGTGCGCAGCCGGTCGTTGAGCTCGACCAGCGCCTGCAGGCGGAGTTCGGCGCTCTTGCGCGCGTCGATGTCGAAGCTGATGCCGGGAAAGCGGATCGCGCGGCCCACATCGTCGAGCTGCGCCTGTCCGCGCGCGGCGACCCAGCGGGCGCGGCCGTCGGGCTGGGTGAGGCGATAGTCGCTTTCGAAGGGCGCACCGCTCGCCAGCGCCTCGGCGATCTCGGCCTGGACGCGGGGCAGATCGTCCGGGTGGATGCCGCCGAAGAAGCGTTCGATCGCCGTGCCGCGGGCCGCGTCGTCGGGATCGACGCCGTACAGGCGGGCGAAGGCGGGGTCGGCGGTGATCCGGTCGGCCACCACGTCCCAGTCCCAGCTGCCGACGCTGGTCGCTCCGGCGATCTGCGGGTCGTTGTGGGGCATAAGCGGCCTGTAACTCATCGAAACGGAAGGATTGTTGGTTAGGAACGCTGCCCCAACGCGTGATGGCGGCAGGCGATCCGACCGTCAGCGCTGCGTCGCCTCGATCGCCTCGCGCGACCAGCCGCCCCCCATCGCCTGGTACAGCTGCGCATAGGCGGTCAGGCGATCGGCGCGCGCCTGCACCAGTGCCAGTTCGGCGGTGAGCAGGCCGCGCTGCGCATCCAGCTGATCGATGTACGACGTATAGCCGGCGCGATAGCGGTTGGTGGCGTTGCGTAGCGCGGCGGCGAGCGCATCCACCTGCAAGCCGAGCGCGGTCGCCTGTTCGCCCGAGCGCTGGACGCCGGCGAGGGCGTTGTCGACCTCCTGGAACGCGACGAGCGCGGTGCGGCGATAGGCGGAGGCGGCCTGGTCGCGGCGCGCGGTCGCGGCATCGCTCTGCGCGCGCAGGCGGCCACCGTCGAAGATCGGCGACAGGATGCTTGCGCCGATCGAGAAGACGCCGATCGGATCGGCGAGCTTGGTCGACAGGACGACGCCCGCGCTGCCGGTGAGCGCGATATTGGGCAGCATCGCCGCGCGGGCGCTGTCGAGGCTGCGGTCGGCGGCGACCAATGTCTGTTCGGCCTGGAACAGGTCCGGGCGGCGGCGCAACAGGTCGGCGGGCAGGCCGTCGGGGATCGGCGGCGGCGTCAGCCGGTCGAGCGGGGCGCCGCGGGGGATCGCGCCGGGGTTCTCGCCGAGCAGCAGCGACAGCGCATTCTCCTGCCGGCTGATCGCGAGCTGCGCGGCGGGGACGAGCTGCTGCGTGGCGCGATATTCCGCCTCCGCCTGATGCAGTTCGAGGTTGGAGGTATAGCCAGCTTCCGCGCGGCGGCGCGCGATGCGGAGCGCTTCGGTGCGCGCAGTGAGCGTCTGTTGCGCGACCGCGAGCCGCTGGTCGAGTGCGCGGAGGGCGATGTAATTGCTGGCGACGCCGCTGGCGATGGCGAGGCGGACGGTGTCGCGCGCGCCTTCGCTGGCGAGCAATTGCGCCTGGGCGGCGCGGCTTGCTGCACGGAGGCGGCCGAACAGGTCGAGATCGTAGCTGGCGGTGATCAGCGGCTGTGCGCCGAGGGCGTCGCTGGGCGTGCCGAACGGGCTGACCGTCTGGCCGGTGGTCGACGGCAGGCTGCCGCCGAGTGTCGGCGTGCGTTGCGCGGCGGCGAGGCGCGCGGCGGCGCGCGCTTCGTCGATGCGCGACGCGGCGAGCGCGAGGTCGACGTTATTGGCCAGCGCGCGCGCGACGAGATCGGTGAGGACGGGGTCGCCGAACGCGTTCCACCAGTCGGCCCGAATGGGTTGGCCCTGGCCGAGCGTGGTGCGCCAGGCCGGGGGCGGGGCGACGGCACTGGCGGCGGGGGCTGGCGGGCGCGGGCCGATGCACGCGGCAAGCGTGGTGGTTGCGGCGAGGGTGGTGAGGGTGCGCGCGAAGACGCGAAGACGCGAAGAGGTTTCGCTTGTTGCGGCGGAGCCGCTTTCATCGTCTGGCGTGATGTCAGGATGGTCACCCGCCCCGAATGCATCATCTCCGCGTCTCCGCGTCTCCGCGTGAACTTTGCTTAGTGGTCGCGCGGGGTTGGCTGATTTGATTCGCGCGGAGACGCGGAGACGCGGAGGGGGTGCGCTCGACGTATCGGCCGATCCTTCCTCTCGGATGTGAGCGATGGAGGGCGGCTTCGCCGCGGGCACGCCCTCTTCGCGTCTTTGCGTCTTCGCGTGAATCTTTATCGTCCGCATCACTTCACCGTCGGGCCGGTGGTGGTGTCGACGCTCGCCTGCACCGACATGCCGGGGCGCAGGCGCTGGATCAGTTGCTGGCCGGGATCGATGCGGATGCGGACGGCGATGCGTTGCGGCACCTTGGTGAAGTTGCCCGTCGCATTGTCGGCCTTCAGCACCGCGAATTCGGATCCGGCGGCGGGCGAGATGCGCTCGACGCGGCCGGTGAGCTTCGCGCCGCCGAGGCCGTCGACGGTGAAGGTCGCGGGCTGGCCCACCGCCATGCGCGCGGTCTGCGCTTCCTTGAAATTGGCGATGACCCAGGTTTCGGGCGGCACCAGGAACATCAGCTGTGAGCCGGCGGTGACGTACTGGCCGACGCGGACGCCGACTTCGGACAGGCGGCCCGCCTCCGGCGCGCGGATGACGGTGTTGGCGAGGTCGATCTGGGCGAGGCGGCGGGCGGCTTCCGCCCCCGACACGCCGGCACGCTGGCCGCCGCGGCCGACCTGGACGGTGCGGATATCCTGCTGCGCGATCTCGCGCGCGGCGCGCGCCTGTTGCACCGCGGCCTGCGCCTGGCGCAGCGCGGCGAGCGTCTGGTCGCGTTCGCGCTGCGAGACGGAGCCGTCGGTGACGAGATCGTTGACGCGGTTCATGTCTGCCTGCGCGCGCATCAGTTGCGCCTCGGCATTGGCGACCGCGGCGGTCTGCGCGGCGAGGCTGGCGGTGCGGCTGCGTTCGGTCTGCTGCGCGTTGGCGAGCGTGGCGTTCTGCGCGTCGACCTGCGCGGTCGCCTGATCGACACGCTGGCGGTAGATGCGGTCGTCGATCTGGACGAGCGGCTGGCCCGCGGTGACGTCGGCGAAGTCGCGGACATAGACCTTGGTGACATAGCCCGACACCTGCGGCGCGATCACCGTCGTGCGCCCGCGGACATAGGCATTGTCGGTCGACTGGTTGCTGGTGGCGAAGGGCGGCAGGCGCCACGCCGCGAGCACCGCGAGCACGCCGCCGATCGCCAGAATCGCGATGACGATCATCGCGGTGCGGCTGGGGGGCTGGGGGCGCCAGCCGGAGCCGGAGGGCGCGCTGGGCGGCGTAACCGCTTCGGCCTGCGCCTCTTCGGTCGCGGGGGTGGAATCCACAGGGTTGCGGATGTCGGTCATCAGGCGGCCTCGACAAGTGCGGCGCGGCGGGCTCGGTACGCGCGGCGGATCAACAGGAAAGCAAGGTAACAGAAGGTGAGCGCGGCGAGCACCGCGATCAGGCGGAAGACGTCGTCATAGGCGAGCACGTTGGCCTCGCGCGTGGTCGTCTGCGACAGGATCGCGCCGCCTTCCGCACTGCGCAGCGCGGGGTCGCCCACCACGCGCGACACCGCCGCGCCGCCTGCCTGCAGGCGCTGTGCGACGATCGGGTCGGTGGGGTCGATGCCCTGGACCAGCGCGGCGCTGTTCGCCTTTTCGCGGATCACCTGATAGCTGCCGAGCAGCGCCGTGCCGGCGAGGCCGCCGATCGAGTTGATCATACCGAACAGTGCGACGAAGCTGATGATATGGCCCGATCCGGCCTGCAGCGCCCGCGTCATGCCGAACAAGAGCGCCGGCCCCAGGAAATAGGTCGCGCCGAACGCGATCATCGCCTGTGTGACGTACAGCTGCGGTGCGCGGGTGAGGCTGGTGGCATGGCTGTCGATGAAGGCGGCGATGGCGACCAGCCCGATCGCGAGCATGATCGGATGCGTCAGGCGCGTCACGTCGAGCGTCACCGCGCTCAGCACCACGCCGGCCGCCGAGGCGAGGAAGATGATCGTGAAGAAGGGGATCAGCTGATCGTTGTTCTGGCCGAGCAACGTCAGCAGGCCGACCGCGGCATAGGTCTGTTCGGAGAGCACGATGCGCGCCATGATCGTGACGATCGTGAAGCGAACGATGTCGGCGCTGCCCAGCCACCGCGTGTTGAGCAGCGGATTGACGCGGTGATGTTCGATGACCAGCGCCGCGCCCAGCATCGGGATGGCGGCGATCAGCGCCCAGCCGATCCACGCGGCATTGGTCCACCAGACGATGCGGCCTTCGCCCAACACCGCCGCGAACAGCGCCATCGCGCCCGCGAACAGGATGAAGGTGAGGAAGTCGAGCGGCTCGAACGCCTTGGATCGCGTCGTGGGCGGCAGGCGGAGGAAGGCGACCGCGGCGAGGCTCAGCAGCGCGAGGCCGAGTTCGAACAGGTACAAAGTGCGCCATTGCGACATGGCGAGCAGATCGGGCGAGAACAGCCGCGCGAGCGGCGTCGCGCATTGCGGAATGCCGATGCCGACGACGACCGCCTTCAGTCGCCAGCGCAGCGGCAGCGCCTGCATCATGTAATAGAGGCACAGGCTGGAGACGGCGGCGCCCGCCATGCCGCTCGCCGCGCGCACCAGGATCGCGGTGTCGAATTCGCGTACGAACAGATGGCCGAGCGTGAAGACGACATAGAGGCTGAGGAAGATCATCGCGAAGGGCCTGAGGCCGAACTGCGCGCGGAACTTGATCAGCAGCAGGTTGATGCTGACGTTGGTCATCACATAGACCGTCGGCAGCCACGCGATCTCGGCGGGATCGAGGCCGAGCGCGCCTTGCAGGGTGTAGGTGTTCGCGGAAATCAGCGCATTGCCGAACCCGCCGGTCAGGCCGAGCAGCACCGCGATGACGCCATAGGCGATGCGATGGCGCAGCTGATGTTCGACCGACCCCGGCGAACCGGGAATCGCCGGAATCTCATGGGGCAGGAAGTCCCAATGTTCCTCTGACAGGAAGCGGCGGAGACGGGCGAACATGGCCTGCCTATAAACCCGGAAACCGCGGCAGGTCAGCCACTTCGCTCACTGGTCGAGGATGCGGCGGTAGAGCTGGATATAGCGGTCTGCCATGCGTTCGACCGAGAAGCGCTCCGCCACCGCGCGGCGGCAGGCGGCGCGGTCGATCTGGGGCAGGCGCGCGACGGCGGCGATCGCCTCGTCGACGCTGTTTACCAGGAAGCCGGTGACGCCGTCCTCGATCAGCTCGGGCATCGACCCGCGGTTGATCGCGATGACGGGCGTGCCGCACGCCATCGCCTCGACCACCGACAGGCCGAAGGGTTCGTCGAAGTTGATGAGGTGGAGCAGCGCTGCGGCATGGCCCAGCGCGCGGGTGCGCTCCGTGCCGCCGACCGCGCCGGGATGGGTGATGGTGCCCCCGAGGTGCGGCACGACGGCGCGCTCGTAATAGCCCTGATCCTGCACGATGCCGTACATGGCGAGTGCGCGACCCGTTGCCTGTGCCACCGCGATGGCTTCGGCCGCGCCCTTGTCTGGATGCATGCGGCCGAAGAACAACAGGGCGTCGCTGCCGTCCGGATCGAAGGGGAAGTCGTCGAGGACGATCCCGTGGTGGATCGTCTCGGCGTATGTGAGCTGCGGCGATCGGTCGGCATCGCTGATCGCGACATAATGCACCCGATCCTCATACGGCTTGTACATCGGCAGGATGCGATCGGACGAAAAACCGTGGATCGTCGTGACCATCGGCGTCGTCACGAGGTTGGCGAAGGCATGGGCGGGGAAATCGGCCTGGTTGTGGATCAGGTCGAATTCGCCCGCGCGTTCGAAGACATGGGCGAGGTGGCGGTATTCCCAAACCTTTGCGTCGATCGACGGGTCTTCGGAATAGGGCGCGGGGACGACGCCGGCGAGGGTGCCGGCGGTCAGGCTGTCCTGCGTCGCGAACAGCGTGACGTCGATGCCGCGTGCGACCAGCGCCTCGGTGAGCAGGCTGGTGACCAATTCCCACGGGCCATAATGGCGGGGCGGGGTGCGCCAGGAGATCGGGGCGAGCATCGCGATTTTCATGGGTGGCGGTCGCCTGAGACGGAGGAATGCATGGGGGTACGGGGGCGTAACGATAAGGCCCGGTGGTGATACTCCGGCGTGGCGGAGTTGTTCCGGGCGGTGCCCCTAAGTCGCTCGTAACCGGATGTGGCCCGAGGCTGCCTCATGTCGCTCGTCACCCCGGACTCGTTCCGGGGTCCACCGAGCCGCAAGGGGACGGCAAGAGGCTCCGACCATCCCCCTCGCCGCAGAGTGGACCCCGGAACGAGTCCGGGGTGACGAAGTGGGTGAGGTTAGCGGACGAGTATCACAACGCCTTCATTGCCACGGAGCGTATCGGTTCGCACGCCCCCCGGCAGCGTGCGTAGCACCACCTCCCCCGCCGGCAGCGCGAACGGCTGGTCCTCCCCACTCAGGTTCAGCGCCACGACGATCCGCTCGTCCCCCCGCCAGCGTTCGTAGGCGAGGACCGGACCGGTCGTCTCGAGCAACCGGAAGTCGCCTTCCGCCAGCGCGTCATGCTTGCGGCGGAGCGACAGCAGGTCGCGGTACAGCGCGAGCATCGATCCGGCGTCCTGCGCCTGCGCCGCGACGTTGCGCGTCGGCCAGTCGGGGCCGAGCGGCAGCCATGGCTCCACGCTGGAAAAGCCCGCGTGGTCACTGGCGTTCCACGGCATCGGCGTGCGCACCGGGTCGCGGCCCAGCCCCCAACCCGGTTCGCGCAGTTCGCGCGGGTCCTGCACCCGATCGGGCGGAATGGCGACGTCGGTCAGGCCGAGTTCGTCGCCATAATAGATCGTCGGCGTACCGCGCAGCGTCAGCAGCAGCATCGCGGCGACGCGCGCCTGGGGCCCGCCGACGCGTGTCGCGATCCGGGGCCGGTCGTGGTTGCCGAGCACCCAGTTCGGCCAGCCGCCGGATGGCAGCGCCGCTTCATAGTCGGCGATCATAGTGGCGAGGCTGCGCGCGTCCCACGGCGCCTCGATCAGCTGGAAGTTGAAGGGCAGGTGCACTTCGGGTGTATCGATGCCGTAATAGTGCATCAGCTTTTCGATCGGCAGGTAGATTTCGCCGATCAGCACGCGACCGCCCGGATAGCCGTCGGCGATGCGGCGCATTTCGGCGGCGATGTCATGGACTTCGGGCTGGTCGGTGGAGTTCGACTGGAGCACGGCGTGCATCTCGCCCATCTCCGGGCGATAGGCGGGGTTCGCCGGATTGTCGGGGAAGTCGGCGTGCTTCACCATGTGCCACAGCACATCGATGCGGAAGCCGTCGACGCCGCGATCGAACCAGAAGCGCAGCACGTCCATCATCGCCGCCCGCACGTCAGGGTTGCGCCAGTTGAGGTCGGCCTGTTCCTTCAGAAACGCGTGGTAATAATATTGGCCGGTGGCGGCGTCATACTCCCATGCGGAGCCGCCGAAATCGCTGATCCAGTTGTTGGGCGGGCCGCCATCCGGCGCGGGGTCGCGCCAGATGTACCAGTCGCGCTTGGGGTTGTCGCGCGACGACCGGCTTTCGCGGAACCAGGGGTGGTCGGTCGAGCTGTGGTTGGGGACGAAATCGAGCAGCAGTTTGAGGCCGCGGGCGTGCGCGGCGGCGAGCAGTGCGTCGAAATCGGCGAGCGTCCCGAAGCGCGGATCGATGTCGCAATAATCGGCAACGTCATAGCCGAAGTCGTGCATCGGCGAGACGAAGATCGGCGATATCCAGATCGCATCGACACCGAGCGCGACGAGGTGGTCGAGCCGCGCTTCGATGCCCTTGAGGTCACCGACGCCGTCGCCGTCGCTGTCCTGAAACGAGCGCGGATAGATCTGGTAGATGCTGCCCGTCTTCCACCACGTCATCGCGCGTCCCCCTGCTTGCGCGCTCGAACGGAGGAGGGGCGAGGGGGTTCCTTTTGGACATTTTGGTTCACGTGAAGACGCGAAGAGCTTCCGCGCGTTGCAGCGCATCGCTCCTGCCATGGCGTGAGATGGGGCGCTGGCGCGCGGCCTACATCGCCCTCTTGGCGCCTTCGCGTCTTCGCGTGAGCCAAGTCACACGAAACGGCTCTTCGGCAGGCGCGTAATGCGGCAGGCGAGGTCGGCTTCGCCGCTGGCGATGAGGTAATCGTCGCCGTCCGTCACGAGGCCGGTCGAGAAGACGACGGGCGTCGGCAGATACATCTGGTGTGCGATATGTGCGGTGAGCGCGGGGTTCGCCTCCAGCAGCGGCACCTCGTCCTCGACGCGCAGGATGCGCGAGGGATCGTCGCGGTCGAGCAGCGCCCAGAAGCTGCGGTAGATGCCGACGCTCTCGCGCGCCTCGACGCCGTGGTAGATCATCATCCAGCCGTTCGGGGTCAGGATCGGCTGCGTGCCGCCGCCGATCTTCATGGCGGACGTCGAACCCTTGCGCGCGCGCAGGCCGGGGGCGTCGAGCGGCTTCCAGTGCAGCGCATCGGGCGATGCCGCGAAGTTGATCGACGGGCCGCCGACCCAGGGGCTGTCGGGTGGATAGGCGAAATAGACCTCACCCAGCGGCCGGGTGAGCGCCATGAATCTGTCGGCAACCAGACCTTCGAACAGGATCATGTCCTTGTTCTGGTGGTCGAGCACGATCCCCTCCAGCCGGTAATGCAGCCCGTCGCGCGAGGTGTGGAGGGTGGTGCAATGCCGCTCGGCACCGACCGAACAGGTCGTCATGTACCATGTGTCGCCGACGCGCGTGATCCGCGCATCCTCGACGCCATAATCCTGATAGGTTGCGGCGGGTTCGATTGCGGCGTCGTAATGGACGGCGACGATGTGCTCGCCGCTGGGGTCCAGTTCCACCGGGAGCAGCCAAGACAGCGACGTCAGCGCGAGGATGCGGTGGCGGCGGCCCTTCAGCTCGAACTGGCGGGGATCGGTCAAGTCGACGTCGGTTAACGGCCAGTCGTCGAGCACGTAGCCGGCCGGCGTCCAGCGGATCGCATGGACCTGGCCGTCACGCACGGGTTCGGCCAGCGCTTCGGCGATGCGCACCATCAGCAGCAGATTACCGTTGGGCAGCCGCGTGAAGCCGGGGTTGAAAGCGCCGAGGACATAGGTCGGCTCGGCGATCCCGCGGCGCAGCGGCGAGCGGGAGAGGTCGACGTCGTCGGGGGTGAAGATCAGCGCGTCGTGCATGGTGGCGTTAGCGCCGGGGCGGGCGGGTGGTTCCATCGCAGGGGATGTAACGCAGCCCCGCCGTATCCTCCCCCTCCGTCACCGCTGCGCGGTGCCACCTCCCCCTGGCGGGGGAGGAATAGTGGCCGGTCCTCCCCCGCCAGGGGGAGGTGGCCGCCGCAGGCGGTCGGAGGGGGAGGATACGGCACGCTCGCCGTACCTCCCCTCATCCAATCAGAACGCCGCGCTGATCGAGAACACTACCTGGCTGCCCGCGATCGTGCTGCCGTCCTTGGTCGAGGCGAAGTTCGGCTGCAGATAGGCGGCCTTCGCCTTGCTGATGTCGGTGTCGACATAATAAGCGCTGAGCGTCAGCGGCGTGCCCTTGATCGCGTAGTCGGCGCCGAGCAGCCAGTCCCAGTAATGCCCCGTCGGCGCCGCCGACGTGCCGTTGGGGCCGAGGCCCGAATTGCCGTCCGAATGGCCGATATGCGCCTTGGCGGTCAGCGGCGTCTGCGGGATGGCGGCGCTGAAATCGCCCCACAGGTACAGATTGTCGTTGCCCTTGCCGGGGTTGTTCGGAACGCCGGTCGCATAGGCCGCGGCGTTGTTGTACCACTTACCCAGCGCCTGCTGCTTGGGCGCATAGGCGACGCCCGCCAGCATCGAGACGGGGCCGGCGGTGCCCGACAGCTTCACATAGGGTTCGGCGAAGTCGGTCTTCGACGCGCCGCCCGGATACATGTACCACGTCAGGCCGACGTCGAGCGCGCCGCCGCTGATCGGCACCTTGTAGCCGCCGATCAGGTCGAGCTCCATGTTCGAGCCGCCGAACGTGCCCCAGCCGGACAGGTTGGACGCCCAGGTGCCGACGTACAGGCCGCTTTTGTGCGTGATGGTGAGGCCGCCCTGGACCGCCATTTCCTTGTCGGTCTGCGACACGCCGCGCAGGCGATAGTCGGAGACGAGCGCGACCGAGCCGGTGACGGTGACGTCCTTGGGGGGGGCGGTCTCCTGCGCGGCGGCAGGGAGGGCGACGAACGCCGCGAGCGATGCTGCGGCCAGGCTGAGATACTTCATGGAACCCCTTTCCGTGTCGTTGGGGTCCCTCCTGCGTCCAGGCCGCCGGCGCGCTCACTCGAAAGAGGGGCGCCAATCTTTCCCGGACGGTTCCTTCGCTATCGCAGCATTTTCCGTTCGACAATGGTGAATCGCGGGATCGCCGCGATCCCCCGGTCGATCAGTGTGCGAGTGCGGCAGTCTTGCCACGCCCGCCGAGCAATTCGACGCTATCGCCAGCGGCCCGGCGACGCTGGAACCAGTCCTTGATCAGTTCCGAACAGGTATGGTCGACGGTGCGAAGGCCGCTGACGTCGAGGCGGACGGGCGTGCCGGCCGGCGCACGCTCCAGCGTGTCGGACAGCTTGGGCAGCGACACGAAGGTCGCGGCGCCCGACAGGTTGATCGCATGCTGGGCGCCTTCCGCGCCTTCCGACACCTTCAGCTTCAGGCCGCGCGCGTGCGGCACCAGCTCCAGCATTGACAGGCCGATGCCGACCAGCACGCCGGTCAACAGGTCCGCCGCCACCACGGTGACGAGCGTCGCTGCCCAGATGAACGCCGGCAGCACGCCGTAATGCGAGAACAGGTGGCGGGCATGGTGGAGCGATACGAGCCGCCAGCCGGTGACAACCAGAATCGCACCCAGCGCCGCCATCGGGATCTCGCGCAACACGAACGGCAGCAGCGCGACGAAGCCCAGGATCCACATGCCGTGGAACATGGTCGACAGGCGCGTGGTGGCGCCGGCCTGCACGTTGGCGGACGAGCGGACGATGACGCCGGTCATCGGCAGCGCGCCGGCAATGCCGCACAGCAGATTGCCGACGCCCTGCGCGCGCAGTTCCTTGTTGTAGTTGGTGCGCACGCCGTCGTGCATGCGATCGACCGCAGCGGCCGACAGCAGGGTTTCGGCGCTGGCGATGAAGGCGATGGCAAGCGCGGCGGCGATGATTGACGGGTCCGCAAAGCGGGCGAGGATGCCGGCATCGGGCAGCGCGACCGCACCCGCGATCGATTCGGGCACGTTGACGCGTGCGACATCGAGGCCGAACGCCATGGCGACGAAGGTGCCGGTCAGCACGCCGACCAGCGCGCCGGGGACCAGCTTCAGCGAGGCGGGGCGGAACTTCTCCCAGCCGATCATCGCGGTGATGGTCAGCACGCCGATGCCGAAGGCAAGCTCTGCCGCGGCGATATTGTCGGGCGACAGGCCGAGCAGGCGGCCGGGCATCGCCGACAGGTTCTGCAGACCGCTGGGCAGCGGCTTCGCGTCGAACAGCACGTGGAACTGGCCGACGACGATCAGCACGCCGATCCCGGCGAGCATGCCGTGGACGACCGCGGGACTGATCGCGCGGAACCAGCCGCCGAGCTTCGCGACGCCGGCGACGAACTGGATGATGCCGGCAAGGATCAGGATCGGCCCGAGCGCGGACATGCCGTGATCGCGCACCAGTTCGAACACGACGACGGCGAGGCCCGCGGCGGGACCGCTGACCTGTAGCGGCGAACCTGCCAGCGCACCGACGACGATGCCGCCGATGATGCCGGTGATCAGGCCTTTTTCCGGAGGAACGCCGGACGCCACGGCGATGCCCATGCACAGCGGCATCGCGACGAGGAAGACGACGATCGAGGCGGTGAGATCACGGCCGACGATCGACATCTTGGGAAGGTTCAGGGCGCCCAGCATGGGGACTTACTCCGCGGCTTGGAGGAAGGGGACGTCGGACGCCTGCCGCGGTGCGGCGGCCTGCGCGACGGGGAAGGGCTCGCCTTCGCGGATCGGCACGAAACGACCCGATTCGCCGTCGAGGCCGAGGACGACGCCCTCGTGAATGTCGACGAACCAGCCGTGCAGCGTGATATTGCCCTGCGCCACCGCGGCGGCGACCGACGGATGCGTGCGCAGGTGCTGCAACTGCGAGACGATGTTTTCGAGGCTGAGCGCGCGGACGCGTTCGCCGTCGGTCAGTTCGGGATAGCTCTGGTCGACGACCTGGCGCGCGGCGGCGCCGTGCTTCAGCCAGTTGGCGACCGTCGGCACCGCGGCGAGCGCGGCGGGATCGCCCGACAGGCCCTTCATCGCGCCGCAGTCCGAATGGCCGCAGACGATGACGTCGCGCACGCCGAGGACCGACACGGCATATTCCACCGTCGCCGACACGCCGCCGGTGTGCGCCGAGAAGGGGGGAACGATGTTGCCGGCGTTGCGGCAGACGAACAGATCGCCCGGCTGCGCCTGCATGATATGCTCCGGCACGATGCGCGAATCGGCGCAGGAGATCATCAGCGCCTTGGGAAACTGGCCATGATGCGCGAGCGTCGAATAGAGTGCCTGCTGGTCCTGAAAGACCTTTTTCTCGAAGCTTACGACGCGACCGATCAGTTCGTTCACGAGTGGATACTCCTGTCACGGGCGGCATGAGCCGCATTGAACAGGGTATCTACCGGGTACGTTTTGCTGCGATGCCGCAGGTTCGTGTTAAAATGTTGCCGGACAAAAAGACGCGGAAACGCAGAGCGGAAGCGGCGTTCGGTCGGGTTGCCCATGATTCCTCCCCCGCCAGGGGGAGGTGGCGCCGCGCAGCGGTGACGGAGGGGGAGGTAAGCGACGCTCCTCGTCATGATCCGTGCCGCCGTCCTCCCCCTCCACCATTCGGCTGACGCCGAACGGTCCCCCTCCCCCTGGCGGGGGAGGAATGGCGTTACGCCGGCAGTTCGATCGCCGCCCGCAGGCCCCCTTCCGGGCGGTTCGACAGCGTCAGCGTGCCGCCCTCCGTCTCGACGATGCGGGCGACGATCGGCAGGCCCAGGCCGAAGCCGACGGTGTCGCGCGGCCGCGCCGAATCGAGCCGGACGAAGGGCTCCAGCACGCGGCGCAATTGGTCTTCGGGAATCCCCGCGCCGTCGTCCTCCACCGCGATGCACACGCGCCCCGGCGCGCTCGACAGGCGGATCGCCACGTTGCCGGCATAATGGAGCGCGTTTTCGACGAGGTTGCCGAGCGCGCGCTTCAGCGCCGTCGGGCGCACCGTCACCTCGCAATGCGCTGGGCCGTCGTAGATGCCTGGGAGGTCGCGATCCTCGACATCGTCGATCAACGTCGCGCACAGCACCGCGACGTCGACCAGCACCGGCGTTTCGGGGTCGCTGTCGCCGCCCAGGAAGGCGAGCAGCGACGTCACCATCGCCTCCATCTCGCCGATATCGCGCTCGATCGCCTCGCGCACCGGCGCATCGTCGACGCCCTCGGCGCGCAGCTTCAGGCGGGCGAGCGGCGTGCGCAGGTCGTGGCCGACGGCCGCGAGCGCCTGCGTCCGGTCGGCGATCAGGCGCTGGATGCGCGCGGCCATGCGGTTGAACGCGGCGACGACGTGGCGCACCTCGCGCGGGCCGGTTTCGGGGATGGGGTCGTGCTCGGCATCGCCGAACGTATCGGCGGCAAAGGCGAGCTGGCGCATCGGGCGCAGCATGCGGCGGATCAGCAGCCCGCCGATCACCATCAGCGCCAGCGCCGGGATCAACGCGAGCAGGATGCGTTCGGCGGCGAGGTTGAGGTTCTGGAGCGGCTCCAGCGTGCGGAAGTATAGCCAGCTGCCATCGGGCAGCTTCAGGCCGCCGGTGACGACGGAGCTGCGCCCCGGCGACGTCAGCTTCAGACGCAGATCGGCGGTGGCGAGCGTCGGCTCCCAGTCGACCACCTGGTGCCGCATGCTGTCGAGCGCGGGCGCGATCGGCGGGGGCGGCGGCAGGTCGCGCTGCCAGTGCAGGGCATAGCGTTCGGTGGTGAGGTCGTTCGCCATGTCGCCCCGGCGCCCCGGCGGCTGTTCGGCGACGAGACGGCGCGCGATGACGAGATGTTCGGCGAGGCGCCGCGCCTCGTCGTCGCGCACCGAAAACTGGCTCGCGCGTTCGTACAGGAGCGTGCTGATCCCGAACTCGATCACCATGGTGAGCAGCAGGATCGCGACGATCTGGCCGATCAGACCGATCGAGGGCTGGACGAAACGTTTCATGCGATGGGGAGGGCGGGCCGGCGCCCTGCTCCCGCCGTCACCCCGGACTTGTTCCGGGGTCCACTCTGCGGCGAGGGGGACGGCAGGAGGCTCTGGCCATTCCCGTGCGGATCAGTGGACCCCGGAACAAGTCCGGGGTGACGAAGCGTGTGGGGAAGCGTCACGCGCGCCTCAACGCCGCGTCACCTCGGTGTTCAGCATATAGCCCACGCCGCGCACGGTGATGATCGGGGCGTCCTTGCCCGCGCTCGACAGCTTGCGGCGCAGGCGGCTGATCAGCACGTCGATGCTGCGGTCGGAGCTGTCGCCCAGCCGCGTGCGCGACAGTTCGATCAGCCGTTCGCGGGCGATGACGCGGCCGGCATGTTCGGCGAGGCTGACGAGCAGGTCGAATTCCGCACCGGTCAGGTCGACGACCGCACCGGTGGGCGAGGTCAGCTCGCGGCGCGGCAGCGTGACCTGCCAGCCGTCGAAGGTCAGCACGCCCTCTTCGCGCTCGCCGGGATTGCGCTCCAGCGAGCCGCGGCGCAGCACCGCACGGATGCGGGCGATCAGCTCGCGCGTGCCGAACGGCTTGGCGATATAATCGTCCGCGCCCAGTTCCAGCCCGACGACGCGGTCGGTTTCGCTGCCCTTGGCGCTGATGAAGATGATCGGGACTTCGCTCTTCTGGCGCAGCGTGCGGCACAGGTCGATGCCGCTGGTGCCGGGCAGCATGATGTCGAGCAGGATCAGGTCGACGGGTCCTGCCTCCAGCGCCAGCCACATTTCGGGCGCAGCGGAGGCGGGCCGCACGAGATAGCCGTTTTCCTGCAACGCGCGGGTAGTCAGGGTGCGAAGGGCGGGATCGTCCTCGACCAGGAGGATGGTGGGGGCGGTCATGATCGAAAGTTAGGCACCGGTGCCGGGGCGGTCAACCGCGCCGGACCTATGTTCAAGCTTTGGATACGACCCCGCAACGGGCCCGCAACATTGCGCGAGGTCAGTCCGCCGCGACGTGCCCGCCGCCGCCCCGTGGCCGACGCGTGAACCAGACGATCACGACCATCGCCGCGCACAGCCATGCCGATACGCGGAACAGGTCTGTCGACGCGAGCAGATACGCCTGTCCCACCATCTGGCGGGTGATCGCCGCGGCGGCCTGCGTCGATGTCGCGCCCAGTTTCTGCAACTGCTCGCTGGCCATCTGATACGGCATGCCCTGCCCGATCGCCTCGGCAAGCCGGCTCTGGTGCAGCGCCTCGCGCCGGTCCCACGCGGTGGTGATGATCGATGCGGCGAACGACCCCGCGACGATGCGCGCGAAGTTGGAGATGCCGGTCGCCGACGGGATCCGCTGCGGCGGAATGCCGTCGAGCAGGATCGTCACCATCGCGAGGAAGAAGACGCTCATCGCCACTCCCTGCACCAGCAGCGGCGCCATGAAATCGAAGACGGCGGCCCCGGTCACGAGGTTGGAGCGCATCCAATAGGATGTGGCGAAGGCGAGGAACGCCACCGTCGCGAGCAACCGCGCGTCGATCTTGCCCGACAGGCGTGCGGCCAGCGGTGAGATGATCACCGCGACCACCCCGCTGGGTGCGGCGATCAGGCCCGCCCAGGTCGCCGTGTAGCCGAGCTGCGTCTGCAGCCACAGCGGCAGGATCAGGGTGTTGGCGAAGAACACCGCATAGCCAAGGCAGAAGGCGAGCGTGCCGATCGCGAAGTTGCGGTTGAGGAACAGCGTCAGATCGACCGCCGGATTGGCATCGGTCAGTTCCCAGATGATCCACGCGATGAAGCCCACCGCCGCGATGATCGCGAGCACGCAGATCGTCGGATCGTTGAACCAGTCCGCGTTCTTGCCGAGATCGAGCATGATCTGCAGCGACCCCACCCAGACGACCAGCAGCATCAAACCGACCGTGTCGATCGGCAGCTTCCGCGTTGGCGTCTCGCGGCTTTTCAGGCCGTTCCAGCACGTCAGCGTCACGAAGATGCCGAAGGGGATGTTGATCAGGAAGATCCAGCTCCAATGATAATTGTCGCTGATATAGCCGCCCAGGATCGGGCCCATGACCGGACCGACCAACGTCGTCATCGACCAGACGCCGAGCGCCGTGGACCGCTTGTCGGACGGGAAGATCGAAATGAGCAGCGCCTGGCTGCCCGGCATCATCGGCCCCGAACACGCGCCCTGCAGGATACGGAACACGATCAGCGAGGGCAGATCCCAGGCAATGCCGCACAGGAACGACGACAGGGTGAACGCCGCCACCGCCGTGCAGAAGGTCCGCACCACGCCGAACCGACCCATCAGCCAGCCGGTCAGCGGCACCGCGACGCCGTTCGCCACGGCGAAGGCGGTGATCACCCAGGTCGAATTGTCGCTCGACACGCCGAGGTTGCCGGCGATCGTCGGCAACGACACGTTCGCGATCGTACTGTCGAGCACCATCATGAACGTGCCGAGCGCCAGCGCGAAGGCGACCAGCGCGAGCTTGCCGCCGGTCAGGGGGGCGGGTTGCGATGCCATTAGACGCGTCCTGTCCGGCCCTCACCCTTCCGGCGCTGCGCGCCTCCCTCCCTCTCCCACCGGGAGAGGGAAGAGCCGCTCAAGCCGGCGAAGGGTGAGGGCAGCTTGCTCACTTAGCGATTCGCGGCGATGATCTGGCGGATGCGCGCCTCGACCGCGGGGTCGCGTGCGTCGGTGGGCTTGTCGCCATAGACCTGCGTCGCGGGCCGGCCCAGGCGGGCGCCGGACTGGTCGGCGGTGTCGACGGTCGTCTTAACCGACAGGCCGATGCGCAGCGGGTTTTGCGCCAGTTCCTTGGGCTCGAGCGCGATGCGCACCGGTACGCGCTGGACGATCTTGATCCAGTTGCCGCTGGCATTCTGCGGCGGCAGCAGCGCGAAGGCGTTGCCCGATCCCGCGCCGACGCCGACGACACGGCCATGGAACACCACGTCGCCGCCATACATGTCGGCGGTGACGGTGGCGGGCTGACCGATGCGCAGGTCCTTCAGCTGCGTTTCGCGGAAGTTCGCATCGACCCACACCTTGCCGAGCGGCACCACCGCCATCAGCGGCGTGCCCGCGGCGACCTGCTGGCCGATCTGCACGGTGCGCTGCGCGACGACGCCGTCGATCGGCGCGACGATGTGCATGTGGCTGCGGGTGATCGCGGCGCGGCGATAGGCGGCGATGGCGGCGAGCACGGCGGGGTTGGTGCTCGTGTCGGTGCCCTGCACCGCCGAACGCGCCTGCGCCTGCTGGCTCTGCGCGAGGGCAAGGTTGGCGCGCGCCACCTTCACTGCATCGGCGGCATGCGCCAGTTCCTCGCCCGAGATCGCGCCCTGCGCGGCGGCGCCCTGACGGCGCGCGTAATCGGCCTGCGCCGCGCTGAGCTGCGCGCGTGCCTGCACGATCGCCGCGCCGCTTTCGGAAACCTTGGAGAAGTCGGCGCGCGTCGCACGCACCGCCCGCGCCAGCTCCGCCGCGGCAGAGGCCAGCTGGACGTCCGCGGTCGCCGGATCGAGGTCGAGCAGCGGCTGCCCGGCCTTCACCGTCTGCGTATTGTCGGCGTGGATCGCGGTGATCTGCCCCGGATCGCGCGCGGTGATCGCGACGACGTCACCCGCGACATAGGCGTCGTCGGTCTCTTCCTCGGGCTTGGCGAGCAGGAAGTGGAACACCGCCCACACGATCGCGGCGATCACCACCACTGCGGCGAGGATCAGCAGGCCGGTGCGGCGTGCCTTGGGCTTGCCCTGTTGTGGCGCGGGGCCGGCGGGCTGTGCGCCGTCGTCGGTGTCGGTCTTTGATTCGGGCGCGTCGGTCATCGGGCGGGTTCCTGGGAGGAAAAGCCACCGCCGAGCGCCAGCACCAGCGCCACGCGCTGGCGGGCCGCATCGGCGGCAAGGTTGGTCTGGGCGCGTTCGGCGTCGAGCAGCCGGACGTCGGTGTCGATCAGCGACAGCTGGCTATCGAGGCCGCTGGCGACGCGCACCGCATTGAGGCGGTTGGTCTCCGCAAAGCCGCGTACCACCTCGGCGGTGCGGGCGCGTTCCTGCGCCAGCGCGGTGATGCCGGCGATCGCATCCGCCGCCTCACGCACCGCGCCGACGACGCGCTGGTTATAGTCGGCGGTGGCGAGATCGACGCCTGCGGTGGCGCCCGCCAGATCCGCCTTCAGCCGGCCGTTGTCGAAGATCGGTAGATGGATCGCCGGTCCCGCGCCCGCGGTGCCGGCATCGAGGCTGAAGAGGTTGCCAAGGCCGACCGCCTGGAAGCCGGCGAGCGCGGCGAGGTTGATGTTGGGATAGAAAGCGCGGCGCGCGACCTGGCGGCCGGCGGCGGCGGCCTCGATCCGTGCCTGCGCGGCGGCGATGTCCGGGCGGCGCGCGATCAGGTCGGCGGGGACGCGCGCAGGCAGCGGCAAGGCGGTGTCGAGGCGCAGCGTCGCCGGGCGGATCGCGGCGGCATAATCGGGGCCGCGGCCGGCGAGCGCCGCCAGCGCGTTGACCGCGCGCGCGCGGGCGCCGTCCGCCTCCGCCAGCGCGACGCGCGCCTGCGACAGCAGCGTCTGCGCGGCGGTCGCCTGCAGATTGCTCGCCAGCCGGTTGCGGATGCGCACGTTGACCAGCTGTACCGACCGTTCGCGCGTCGCGATCGTGCGGCGGGCGAGCGTCGCCTGCGCTTCGGCGCGCGCGAGGTCGATGTAGGTCTGCACCACCGACCCCGCGATCGCGAGGCGGGCGGCCGCGACATCGAGCGCGGCGGCACGGGCGGAGGCGCGCGCGCCCTCGATCGCGGCCTTCTGGCGGCCGAACAGGTCGAGGTTCCAATTGAGGTTCGCCTGCGCACTGCCGAGGAAGCGCACCGATCCGGCATAGGGCGGCGGGATGGTGTAGCGGCCCGACAGGCGCGCAACCTGTGCCGATCCGTCGAACGTCACGTCGGGGCCGCGCTCCGCATCGCGCGCCGCCAGCATCGCCTGCGCCTGCGCGACACGGGCGAGCGCGGCGTCGAGATTGGGATTGCCCTTCGTCGCGTCGGCGACGAGGCGGTCGAGCTGCGGATCGCCGAACGCGGTCCACCAATCGTCCGCGATGGCGGGCGACGCTTCGGCGGCAAGCCCCAGCGTCGCGGGCGCGACCGGTGCGACCGCAGGCGGGCTGTGCGGCACCGCGCACGCGCTCGCCAGCAAAGCGAGCAGCAGGGCGGATTTCGGCTTTAAGAGATAGGGGGTCATGCACTGGCCCTTTCGTCGGCCGCGCGTTGCAGCGTGTCGCGCAGCCGCTGGAGCAGATGGATCGCCTGGTCGACGTCGCTGTCCGGCCAATCGGCCAGCCATTCATTCCACAGGCGGATGACGGTGTTGCGCACGTCCGCGGCGATCGCTTCGCCCGCGGGCGTCAGCGTCAGGCGCACGACGCGGCGATCCTCGTCGTTGCGGGTGCGCACGATCCAGCCGCGCTCTTCCAGCGTATCGACCAGCCGCGTCGTCGCGCCCTTGTCGTGGCCAAGGTCGCGGGCGATTTCGGCACAGGTCGTCGCTTGGGTGAAGCGGAGCGCCGCCAGCGCGCTCCATTGCGTCTTGGTGATGTCGGCGGCGGCGAACACCGGATCCATCGCCTGCGTGCCGAGCTGTTCGGCGCGGCGGATCAGATACCCGATCGAGCGCTCCGGCGCGAAATCCGACTCGGTGTAGAAGGGCATTTGGTTGCCATGGCAACCGTTGCCGAGGCAGTCAATCATGTTTCTGTATGTTGCTGATCCAGCGGCCGGAAAGGCGGGCGCGTTCCATCGCTAACCGCTTCTTAGGGACGCGCGGGTAGACGGATGCGCTCCGTTGTCCGGGACACGCCACGCATGGAATTTCCGCTGATCGCCCCCCGGCCGCCCCGGCTCAGCACGCTGACCGATGGGCTGCTGCGCGTCGAGGCGTCGGGCGTATTCAGCAACAACGGTCCGGAGGTGCAGGCGTTCGAGCGCGAGGCGACGGTGCAGCTGTTCGGTGGGGTGGGCGATTGCCTGGCGGTCGGCAATGCGACGCTGGGGCTGATGCTCGCGATTCGGCAGGCGGTGCCCGCGCGGTGTGGCGGAGCGATGCCGCGGGCCGGCACGCTCGCGCTGATGCCCGCGCTCACCTTTGCCGCGACCGCGCAGGCGGCGCTGTGGGCTGGGCTGACGCCGCTGCTCGGCGATATCGAGCCGTCTTACTGGATATCCGATCCCGCGCAGGAGGAAGCGCTGCTCGCGCGCCACGGCGATCGGGTGGGCGTGATCGTGCCCTATGCGACCTTCGGCACCGATCTGGATCTCGATCGCTATGCGTGGCTGGCGCGCCGCTACGATGTCGGCGTCGTCGTGGATGCGGCGGCGTCGCTGGGGACGATCGATGCCGCGGGCCGCGGCTTCGGTACGGGTGCGCCCTTTGCCATCGTCTATTCGATGCATGCGACCAAGACCTTCGCGGTGGCGGAGGGGGGGCTGATCCATTGCGGCGATGCGGACCGGATCGCGTCGTTGCGCGCGATGGCCAATTTCGGGTTCGACCCGTCCGGATCGAGCGGCGCCCGCAGCGCGACGCTGCCCGGCATCAACGCGAAGCTGCCCGAAGTGATCGCACTGATGGCGCGCGCCAAGCTGACCGAGATCGATGCTGTGTGCGAGGCGCGGGCCGCGATCGATGCGGCCTATCGCGCCGCCTTGCCCGGGTTCACGATGCAGGCGCCCGCCGCACGGCGGCAGGCGACGCAGTTCATGCCGCTGTTGCTCCCGCCCGCGCTCATCGGCCATCGCGCCGCGATCGTCGCCGCGCTGGCGGCGGACGGCGTCGGCGTCGGACACTATTTCAGCCCGCATATCGGCGAACAGCCGCTGTTCCGCGACGTGGCGGTGATTGAGCCGACGCCGGTCGCCGACGATATCGCCGCGCGCATGCTCAGCCTGCCGATCACCGATGCGATGACGCCCGCCGATGCGACCGAGATTGCGCACCGGCTGGTCCGCGCGATCGAACGCGTGGTGGACGCGGAAATGGCGCGGATGCTCGTGCCGCACGGGACGGAGCACGCAGTGGCGCAGGGCGCGGGGGATGACGTGAGGACCGTGGTGATCGGCGGCGGACCGGCCGGCACGGCGATGCTGACCGCGGCGAGCAAGCAGAACCGCCTGGTGCCGCTGGTCGAGGCGGGGCTGGCGATCGTCGAGCGGGGGCCGCGCCTGGGTGCGGGAGCGCTGGGTGGCTATGCGATCCGATCGGATACGACCGCCGAGACCTTCCTGTCGGCGGTGAAGGACAATCCCCATCCCGACCTCGCGGCGCTGGCGCAGCATCCCGCGGCGCGGCTGATGGAGCGCTACATCGGCGAGCTCGGCGCGCCGCTGGCGGACACCGCGCCGCTGCTGGAGGCGACGGGCGAACGGCTGGGCACCATCGTCCGCACGCATGGCGGCAGCGTGTTGACCGACCATGAGGCGCAGGAGGTGCGGCGGACCGCCGACGGGCGCTGGGCGACGCGCGTCGCCGATGGCCATGGTGCGACGCGCACGATCCTGTCCGACCGGATCGTCGTGGCGACCGGCGGCTATCAGACCGACGAACAGGTCGCCGCGAAACGCGTCGCCGGCATGCCGCTGGGCGTGATGGCGGGCCGGCGGCTGATGCGTTCCGATATCGTGTTGCGCCAGGGCGGTATCGCGGCGGTGCAGGAGCGGTTGCGGGCGTGCCGGGCGCCGCGCATCGCGATCGTCGGTGCCTCGACCAGCGCGATCGCGGCGGCGGTATTGTTGCTGAAGAGCCAGCCCGGCTTCGCCTTTGGTGCCGGCGCGATCACCATCGTGCATCGCCAGCCGCTCAAGCCCTTCTACCCGACGATCGCCGCGGCGCATGCCGAAGGCTTCCACGATTTCGACGAAAACGACATCTGCCCGGTCAGCGGTTTCGTGCTGCGCCTTGCCGGATTGCGGCTCGAATCGCGCGAATTGGTGCTGCGGATGCTGTCGCTGGGCGGCCGCACACCCGATCCGCGCGTGACGACGCATCACATCGCCGGCGATCACGATGCCGCCGCGCGCGCGATCATCGAAGGCGCGGATCTGGTGATCGGCGCGCTCGGCTATCGGCCGCGCTGCGTGCCGCTGATCGGCGTCGACGGCATGCCGCTGTCGCTGGCGCATCACGTCGGGCGGCCGATGGTCGACCGGCATTGTCGTCTGCTCGACGCCACGGACCGGCCGGTGCCGGGCGCCTATGGCATCGGCCTGTCGGCAGGCTTCGTGCCCTGGGGGCGCCTGGGCGGCGAAGCGAGCTTCCGCGGGCAGGCGAACGGCCTGTGGCTGTGGCAGAATGACGTCGGCCAGATGATCGTCGACCAGCTGTTGGAACCGGAGGCGCGCGCAGTCGCTGCGTAGCCATGCCCATCGTGTCCCTGATCATCCCCGCGTACAACGGGGAACATTTCCTGCCCGACACGCTCCGGTCGCTCGAGCGCCAGACGCTGACCGACTGGGAGGCGATCGTCATCGACGACGGCTCGACCGACGCGACCAGCGCCATGATGCGGAACTGGCCGGACGCGCGCGTGCGGTTGATCGAGAATGCCGAAAATATGGGGCCGGTGCGCGCGCGCAATCGTGGCGTCGCGGCGGCGCGTGGGCGCTATGTCGCGGGCCTCGACCAGGACGACCTGTGTCTCCCTGAGCGGCTGGCACGGCAGGTCGCGTATCTGGAGGCGCATCCTGACGTCGCGCTGGTCGGGACGCAGGCATGCCAGCTGCGCGACGAGCGGGTGTCGCCGATGCACTATGCGCCCAACACGACGCCCGCGCTGATCACCTGGCTCAGCTGGATCGAAAATCCGCTCGTCTGGTCGACCGTGATGCTGCGCGCCGACACCGCCTGCGCGCTCGATCCCTTCACCCGGCCCGACCTGCTCTATGCCGAGGATTTCGACCTATACCACCGCGTCCAGCCACTCGGCCGCATCGCGCGAATCGATTCGCCTCTGGTCCTCTATCGCCAGCATGCGGGCGGCGTGTCGAAGCGCTTTATCGACACGATGCAGACCGCGGCGACGCGCGTGCTGGCGGAACGGCATGCCGCCGTGCTGGGTGCGGAGAATGCCGCGACGCTCGCCCGGCTGCTGGTGCTGCACAACATGGGCGGCGTGCCGGTGCCCGATCGCGCGACGCTGATTCAGCTGGGGGAGGGCATCACGGCGTTGCAGGCGGCGTTCCTGGCGCAGGCGCGGCCGAGCCGTGACGATGCGCGGCTGATCCGCTGGGAAACCGCGCGCCGCTGGGCGCGGATCGGGCGCGCCGGGCTGCGATCGGGTAGCGTCCATATCGCCGACGTGGTCGCCGCGCGGCCGCCGCACCTGGGGCTGGGCTATGCCGGCCTCGAAACGTTGCTGTGGGACGGCGCGATCGGCACGGTGCGGCGCTGGCAGCGCACGCGGCGGGCGGCCTAGGCGGATCGCGTGCCGGGCCTGCGCGTTGGGCCGGCATGTTTACCAGCATCAATCCCGCGACCGGCCAACCCGGCGAGAGCATCCCCGAACTGACCGCCGACGCGCTCGACGCGGCGATCGCGCGTGCCGACAGCGCCTATCGCGCATGGCGGCTGACCCCGATCGCGGAACGCACGGCGCTGCTCGAACGGATTGCCGAACAGTTCGAGGCGAACACGCGCGAGCTTGCCGAGATTGCGACGCGTGAAATGGGCAAGACGTTGAAGTCGGCGATCGCCGAAGTGCAGAAATGCGCCGCCGCCTTCCGCCATTACGCGCAGGAGGGACCGGCGATGCTGGAGCCGCGCCGCTTCGACACGCCCGGCGGCCCGGCGACCGCGCACTGGCAGCCATTGGGCCCGGTGCTCGCGGTGATGCCGTGGAACTTCCCTTTCTGGCAGGTGGTGCGGTTCGCCGCGCCGACGATCCTTGCCGGCAATGTCGGGCTGCTGAAGCACGCCTCGCTGACGCAAGGCTGCGGCGCTGCGATCGAGCGGATGATCGTTGCCGCCGGCGCGCCCGCCGGCCTGTTCCAGAACCTCGCCATCCGCTCCGACAAGGTCGATGCGCTGATCGCCGACCCGCGCATCGTCGCGGTGACGCTGACGGGAAGCGAAGGCGCCGGCATCAAGGTCGCCGAGGCGGCCGGGCGCAACCTCAAGAAGGTCGTGCTGGAACTCGGCGGATCGGACCCGTTCATCGTCATGCCCTCCGCCGATCTCGACGCGGCGGTGAAGCAGGCGGTGACCGCGCGCATCCAGAACACCGGTCAGTCGTGCATCTGCGGCAAGCGGATGATCGTCCATGCCGACATCTACGACGCGTTCCTCGACCGCTTTTCGGACGCGATGCGCGCGGTGAAGGCGGGTGATCCGATGGATGCCGACACCGATATGGGCCCGCTGTCGAGCGAGGAGCAGAGGCAGACCACGCTCGACCAGCTTGCCGCCATTCAGACGGCCGGCGGGCGGCTGCTGTTTGGGGGCGAGGCGTTGCCGGGCAAGGGCGCCTATATGTCGGCGGGTATCCTGGTCGACGTGCCGATCGACGATCCGGCCGCGCAGGAAGAGCTGTTCGGCCCGATCGCGATGGTGTTCCGCGCCGCCGACACCGATGCGGCGATCGCGCTGGCCAATGACGTGCCGTTCGGCCTGGGGTCGTCGGTATGGACCAACGACCCCGATGAGCGTGCGCGCTTCGAGCGCGATATCGAGGCGGGGATGGTCGCGGTGAATGCGATGCTGTCCTCGACGCCCGAAGCGCCCTTCGGCGGCATCAAGCGGTCAGGCCATGGACGCGAGCTGGGCCCGTACGGTCTGCACGAGTTCATGAACCTGAAGACGGTGTTCGGCTGAGGCGTGCGGCTGGGGATCGCCCTCAGCCGCGTCGTGCGGTCCAGGTGTAGAGGAACGAGATCCCCACCAGACCCAGGTCGATCGCGGCCTGGAACCGGCGCGGACTCTGGTCGCCGATGTCATGCGTGATCAGGCGGATGTCGGGCGTCGGATGGCGCAGCGCGACGAGCGATACGGCAGCCACCGCTGCGATCGTCCATTTGCGCCGGTCGGTCATTCGCGTCCCATCCCCTTCTGCGGGCAGGACATATCATGGCGCGGCCGTCACGGCCATAGTGTAGCGTGCGTTCGAAAAGCCGCCATCGGCCTGCCGCGCATGGTCGGGTCGATAGGTCAGGCGGCGTCGTTGCGCAGCCCGTGCCGCACGCGGTCGCGGCCCGCCGCCTTCGCCTCGAACAGCGCGCGGTCGGCGTTGCGGTACATCGTCTTCCAGTCGATTTCGCGATGGAGCGGCCCGACGCAGGTGCCGATGCTGGCGGTGACGCCAAGGTCGAACGGCATGCGATGGCCGCGCAGCCCGTCGAGCACCAGCCGTGCGTCGAGCGGTGCGGCGGCAGGTGTCAGGATCGCGAATTCCTCGCCGCCGATGCGCGCGATCAGCGATTCGGGTGCAGCGACGGACCGCAGCGCGCGGGCGAAGACGCGTAACACTTCGTCGCCGCCGTCGTGGCCGATGGTTTCGTTGACCGCCTTGAAATGATCGATGTCGATCAGAACCAATTGGTGTTCGCCCGCCCGCGCCATCGCCGCTTCCAGGAACGCGCGGCGGTTGAGCAGGCCGGTCAGTGGATCGACCGCGGCCAGGCGCAGCGCCGCCACCTCCTGCGCACGCGCCTCGTCGCGTTCGCGACTGAGCAGCCGGATGCGATAGGCGATGCCGACCGAGGACATCGACGCTTCCAGCGCCAGCGCGATGAAGGTGGAATTGTCGATCCACAGCTGCCACTTCACCAGGCTCATCGACGCCAGGATGCGGACGACCGCACACAGCACCGGCGGCCCCCAGGCGAGCGCGAACAGCAATAGGAAGCGGCTGCGCAGCCGCCAGGCGCGCCATACCACCGGCACGGTCAGCGCGACGACCATGCAATAGCCGATGGTGCACATCAGATCGGTCACCCCGGCGTAACGGGGCACGAGCACGGTGAAGCTTGCCGCCGACAGCAGCAGGAAACCGATGACCACGTTGCTGGCTGGCCGCAGCCATCCGTCGAAGACGCGGCGTTCCATGAACGCGCGCACGAATATCACCGCGCTCGCCGCGATTAGTGCCAGCAGCATATAGCTCAATCGCTGGCGATCGTTGTTGTCCATGCCGGTCAGCTGGCCGAGCAGACCCGACGCACTGAGCGCATAGGCGAGCAGGCACAGCACCATGACGCAATAGGCGGGCTGGAATCCCTGACGCAGCGCCGCCCAGATGGCGAGATTGTAGATCAGCAGCGCCAGGCACATTCCGGCAAAGGCGGCATAGAGCGCGACCATCTCGCGATCGCTGTTTTGCGCGGTGTGCCGGTCGACTAGCACCGGTGCGACAAGGATGCCGCGGCGGTTCAGCGATCCCTCGACATGCCACAGCAATCGCTCCGGCGCGGCGGAATGGGCGGGCAGCGGGATCTGGATCACCGCACCCAGTTGCAGCAGCCGCCACGTCGTCCGGCTGGTGAAGGCGACATGGCGGATCGCGCCATCGGTGTAGCGGACATACAGCGTCACGCGATCCTGCCACACGCTGCCCTGCCGCAGCAGCTCGCCCGATAGTCCGGCCGGAAGGGGTTGCGACAGCAGCCAGTAACTGCCGGGGCCGAAGGCGCGCTGGGGCGTTGTGCAGTCGAACCGATCGGGCGCGGCGAACAGGGCGGCGGGGTTCTGCGATCCGGTGTCGCGCAGCACGCAGGCCTTCAACGGCGTGCGCGCCTGCGCCGCCGCGGGCAGGATGCAGCAGGCGATCGCGAAGCTCAGCACGATCATCGCGATGCGTCGCCACTGAAAACCTGCCGGCATATGGCTTGTCCCTAGCATCGGTATTACAAAGCTTCGGTAAACGCGGCCATAGTTGACCTAGATGAAAAAGCGCAGCGTTATCTGTGACATATACAGCCGCGTCGGGCCTTTTGGTTGACATTATGCCATGGGGACGGCTGAATCGCGAACCATGGTTTCGTCCCCCGTCACGGCCCCGGCGCGCATGCCAGGCAAGCAAAGCGAACCCAGGGCCGGCTGTGGCGCGGCGATCGTCGTCGATGGTCGCATCCTGCTGCTGCGCCGGCTGACCGATCCCGAGGCGGGCAGTTGGGGCCTTGCCGGCGGCAAGATCGACCTGTTCGAAACCGCCGAGGCCGCGATGCGCCGCGAAGTGGGCGAGGAACTGGGCATCGTCGTCGGCACGGTGGCGTTGCTGTGCTTCGTCGACCAGATCGACGTGGCGGCCGGCACGCATTGGGTCGCGCCTATCTATCGCGTGCTGAGTTTCACCGGCACCCCGCGCAATTGCGAACCGGCCAAGCATGACGGGCCGGTCTGGTATCCGCTGGATGCGCTGCCGCCCAACCTCACCACGCCGACGCGGGCCGCGGTCGCCGCGCTGGCCCGATCAGCTGAGGGTGCCGTTCCAGCGTAGCCCGAGCACGGCGATGCGAGTGCGGGTGACGGCGATGCGCAGGTATAGCGGCGGCATCAGCGCCACCTCGGCAAAACCGGGCGCATGGCCCCCCTCGACGATCAGCGACACCATCTTGGCGACCAGCGCGGCGACGAGGCGGAGGTCACTGTCGCTGCTGAGCGCCGCCAAATCCGTGCGCAGACGCCGGCAGGCATGGTACGCACTCTCGGTCCAGACCAAGGGCCGCGTCTCCGCATCGCCCTGCGCGTGCGGCTGAGAATCGGCGATCGGGGCGCAAAGGTCGAACGCGTCGGCCTGCCGCGCCATCTGCCAGCCGCCCAGCCAACCGACGATCTGGTCGCTGTCGACCACCCGCCCCGCCGCCAGATCGGCCAGCGCCGCCGCATCGGCGGGATCGGCGGCGTCGAGCGGCAGGCCGGCAAGGGGATCGTGCGGGTCCACGCCGGCTCGCTAACACGAAAACGGACCGGATCCGGGTGGATCCGATCCGTTTCGGAGGCAGTTGCGCTTGGCCGCGGTTACTTGGCGTCGACGGGTTCCGCCTTGCCCTTCTTGCGCGGCTTCTTCGGCGCGGCGGGCTCGATCGCGAACGACAGCGCGCCGTCCTTCATCTTCACCGTCACCTCGCCGCCATGGACCAGCTTGCCGAACAGCAGTTCCTCGGCGAGCGGCTGCTTTATCTTTTCCTGGATCAGGCGGCCCATCGGACGCGCGCCGTACAATTTGTCATAGCCCTTCTCAGTCAGCCAGCTCTTGGCGGCATCGTCCAGGTTGATGTGGACGTTGCGGTCGGCGAGCTGGAGTTCGAGCTGCAGGATGAACTTGTCGACGACGCGGGCGACGACTTCCGGCGGCAGGTAACCGAATGGCACGATCGCATCCAGCCGGTTGCGGAACTCCGGCGAGAACATCTTCTGCACCGCCTGCTCATCCTCACCCTCGCGGGTCAGGTTGCCGAAGCCCACCGTCTCGCGCGCCATGTCGGCGGCGCCCGCATTGGTGGTCATGATCAGGATCACGTTGCGGAAATCGACGGTCTTGCCGTGCTGGTCGGTCAGGCGGCCATTGTCCATCACCTGCAACAGGATGTTGAACAGGTCGGGATGCGCCTTTTCGATCTCGTCGAGCAGCAGCACGCAATGCGGGTTCTGATCGACCGCATCGGTCAGCAGGCCGCCCTGGTCGAAGCCGACATAGCCCGGGGGCGCACCGATCAGCCGGCTGACCGAATGCCGCTCCATGTACTCGGACATGTCGAACCTCTGGAGCGGGATGCCCAGGATCGACGACAGCTGCTTGGCGACTTCCGTCTTGCCGACGCCGGTGGGGCCGGTGAACAGATAGTTGCCGATCGGCTTTTCGGGATCGCGCAGGCCAGCGCGGCTGAGCTTGATCGCCGCCGACAGCTTCTCGATCGCCGCATTCTGCCCGAACACGACGCGCTTCAGATCCGTCTCCAGGCTTTCGAGCGCGGCGCGATCGTCGGTGCTGACCGACTTCGGCGGGATACGCGCCATCGTCGCGATCACGGCCTCGATCTCCTTGGCGGTGATCGTCTTCTTGCGCTTGTTGGCCGGCACCAGCATCTGCATCGCGCCGACTTCGTCGATCACGTCGATCGCCTTGTCGGGCAGCTTGCGGTCGTTGATGTAGCGTGCGGAGAGTTCCACCGCCGACTTGATCGCATCGGGCGTGTACTTGACCGAATGATGGTCCTCGAACGCCGAGCGCAGCCCGGCGAGAATCTTGATCGTATCCTCGATCGTCGGTTCGTTGACGTCGATCTTCTGGAACCGGCGCAGCAGCGCGCGATCCTTTTCGAAGTGGTTGCGGAATTCCTTGTAGGTCGTCGAACCGATGCAACGGATCGAACCGCCCGACAGCGCCGGCTTCAGCAGGTTCGACGCGTCCATCGCGCCGCCGCTGGTCGCGCCCGCGCCGATCACCGTGTGGATCTCGTCGATGAACAGCACCGCATGCGGCAGCTTTTCGAGTTCGTTGACGACCGCCTTCAGCCGCTCCTCGAAGTCGCCGCGGTAACGCGTGCCGGCGAGCAGCGCGCCCATGTCGAGGCTGTAGATGACGGCTTCCTTCAGCACGTCGGGCACCTCGCCCTCGACGATCTTGCGCGCTAGGCCTTCCGCGATCGCGGTCTTGCCGACGCCGGGATCGCCCACGTACAGCGGGTTGTTCTTGCTGCGGCGGCACAGGATCTGGATCGTGCGATCCACCTCCGGCCCGCGACCGATCAGCGGATCGACCTTGCCGATCTTCGCCTTTTCGTTGAGGTCGACGGTGAACTGCTTGAGCGCGCTTTCGCTCTTGCCCTTGTCCTGGCCCTTTGCCGGCTTTTCCTCTTCGGCGCCCTTGGGGGTGGAGGCTTCGGTCTGCGCGCCGCCCTTGCCGACGCCGTGGCTGATGAAGCTGACGGCATCCAGGCGGCTCATGTCCTGCTGTTGCAGGAAATAAACCGCGTAGGATTCGCGCTCGCTGAACAGAGCAACCAGCACGTTGGCGCCGGTCACCTCGTCACGGCCCGACGACTGGACGTGCAGGATCGCGCGCTGGACGACGCGCTGGAAGCCGCTGGTCGGCGACGGATCGGTCGCGGTGTCGACCTTCAGCGCATCCAGCTCGGTGTCGAGGTAATGCGCGACGGTGGTCTTCAGGTCGCCGAGGTTGACGTGGCACGCCTCCATGACCTGGGACGCATGTTCGTCGGCGATCAGCGCGAGCAACAGATGCTCGAGCGTCGCATATTCGTGCCGCCGCGAGGACGCGGCCTCGAGCGCCTTGTGCAGCGTGGTCTCGAGCGCGGGGGCGAAGGATGGCATTCAGCTTACTCCAGTCGGACCGGATCGTGACGCCCGGCCCTTTCCACCTATGTCGGTATCGTTGGGCCGTGCATCAAGCGGCGGGCGGCACACCGGGCAGGGCTGGCGGGAACCCGATCCGGTGCGCGCGTCGCTCATCGCCGGAATAGCGCGTCGGCGCTTGCGCGATGGTTAACGGAGCGTTCGATATGCCGCCGGGTGCGCGCGATCTCGCCCTCCAGCGCGGCGATGCGCGCTTCCAGCTCGGCGACCGACAACGGGTCGAGGTCCTGCCGCAGCAGCAGGCCGAGGGCGTCGTCGGGACGGGAGGGGGCGTCGTCCATATCCATGAAGCGCTAACGTTGACCCCCGCCGGTGCGATGTCAATAAGGCACCATAGGGCGCGCGCTGCGTTTGCGGCGGGCAACAGGGACAGGATGGGCGGATGGACGAACGGCAGCACGGGGCAACGATCCCCGCGACGATGCAGGCGATCGATCCAGAGGCGCATGGCGGGCCGGAGGTGCTGCGGCTGGTGGAACGCCCGGTGCCGCAGCCGCACTCGGGCGAGGTGCTGATCCGCGTCGCCGCGGCCGGGGTGAACCGGCCCGACGTGCTGCAGCGCAAGGGCGGCTATCCGCCGCCGCCGGGCGCGCCATCGATCATGGGGCTGGAGGTTTCCGGCACCGTCGTCGCGGTGGGCGAGGGCGTCGAGGATACGATGATCGGCCAGCCCGTCTGCGCGCTGATCGCAGGCGGCGGCTATGCCGAATATGCGGTCGCACCCGCCGGCCAGTGCCTGCCGGTGCCGCACGGGCTCGATATGGTCCATGCCGCGGCGATCCCCGAAACGCTCTTCACCGTGTGGACGAACCTCTTTGAACGCGCCTTCGCGACCGAGGGCGACAGCGTGCTCGTCCACGGCGGCACCAGCGGTATCGGCACGATGGCGATCGCGCTCGGCCAGCTGTTCGGCATGACGATCATCGTCACCGCCGGATCGGACGCCAAATGCGCCCGCGCGCTGGACCTCGGCGCGGCGCATGCGATCAACTACAAGACCGAGGATTTCGTCGAGCGCGTGAAGGCGATCACCGACGGCAAAGGCGTCACCGCGGTCATCGACATGGTCGGCGGCGACTATGTGCCACGCAACCTGCAATGCCTCGCCGACGACGGCCGCCACGTCTCGATCGCGGTACAGGGCGGCCCGACCGCGACGATCCCGATCTTCGAGATTATGCGCCGCCGCCTGACGCTGACCGGATCGACGCTGCGCCCGCGCGACACCGCGTTCAAGACGCTGGTCGCCGACGAAATCGCGCGCACCGTCTGGCCGCACGTCGAGGCAGGCCGTCTGCGCCCGGTGATCGACAAGGTCTTACCGCTGGCCGACGCCGCCGCCGCGCATGCGCGGATGGAAGAGGGCGACCATGTGGGCAAGATCGTCCTGACGGTGTGAGGCGGTGCCCGTCACCCCGGACTTAATCCGGGGTCCCGCTTTTACTCCCGCGAGAGGAAGAAGCGGGATCCCGGCGCAAGGCCGGGATAACGGGGAGAAAACCGCGCAATTCCACCACACGCCTTGCCCTTCGCGTGCGCGTACCGTACATCGAAGGGTGTAGCAGGCCGCTCCGGATGGGGCGGCCCTATTTATTTCCGACGGAGTTTTCCCGTGGCCCAGCCGCTCATGCCCCATGCGACCGCTTCCTGGCTGGTCGACAACACCTCGCTGTCGTTCGACCAGATCGCGGACTTCTGCGGTCTCCACATCCTCGAAGTGCAGGCGATCGCCGACGATACCGCCGCGACCAAGCTGACCGGCCGCGATCCGGTGCGCGCGCACGAGCTGACGCAGGACGAAATCGACAAGGGCCAGGCCGATCCCGCCTATCGCCTGAAGATGATCAAGGGTCCCGAGCAGGTCCGCCGCACCAAGGGCCCGCGCTACACGCCGGTGTCGAAGCGCCAGGACAAGCCGGACGGCATCGCCTGGATCATCCGCAACCATCCGGAAATAACCGATGGCGCGATCAGCAATTTGATCGGCACCACCCGCACGACGATCGCCGCGATCCGCGACCGCAGCCATTGGAACATCGCCAACATCACGCCCAAGGATCCGGTGACGCTGGGCCTGACGACGCAGCGCGAACTCGACGCCGCGGTTGCCAAGGCATCGAAGGGCACCGGCGAAGCCGCCCCGGCCGACACCCGCCTGGAAGGCGATCGCGAGGCGCTGATCGCCTCGCTCCGCGCCGAGCGCGACGCGGCGAACCGCGAGGTCGATTCCTACGACAACGATCCGGCAGCGGCCGCCCAGGCGCTGTTCCAAGATCCGTTCAAGCGCTGATCTAGCCCGTCACCCCGGGTCGAGCCCGGGGTGACGACATTATGGGCGCAAGGCTACGCCGCGTCCTTCACACCACCGCGGGCGTCACCGCCACGCCCGCCACGCCCGGATCGAAGGCGAACAGATTCCCCGCCTCGGGCTGCTCGGCCAGCGCCACCGCGTCCAGCCCCTTGCGCGCGCTCGTTGCGTAGGCCGTGCGCAGATCGGGCCCGCCGAACGCGATCTTGGTGATGTTCGACGCCGGCAGCCGCACCGTCCCCATCAGCTGGCCCGCTGGATCGTAGCGGCGCACGCCCCAGCCGCCCCATAAAGCGACCCACAGGCACCCCTCCGCGTCCGCGACCGATCCGTCGGGCCAGCCCGCCCCCTCCTCGATCGTGACGAAGCGCTCTTCCGGTCCCAGCGTGCCGTCGTCGCGGATCGCCGCGCGCCAGATCGTCTTGCCCAGTGTATCGGTGTGGTAGAGCGTTGATCCATGCACCGCCGGCCCGTTGGTGATCGTCACGGCCGGCAGCCCGCTGCATCGGATCGCGCCGCCGTGATGCGCGAACAGCCGGCCGGTATCGGCGCTCTCGCCGTCGTCCATCGTCCCGAACCAGATGCGGCCGTGCGAATCGGTCGCCGCGTCGTTCAGCCGGTTATGCGTCGGATGGCCATCGGGCGTGGCATGCGGGCGGAAGGTGCCGTCGGCGGGATCGAAGCGATACAGGCCGCTCTGCAACCCGGCGATCATGCCGCCGTCCGCGGCGGGCAGCACCCAGCCGACCTGTTCTGGCGCGTCCCAGCGATGCGCGGTGCCGGTCGCCGGATCGAAGCGGTGGACGTGGCGCTGCTTGATGTCGACGAACCACAAGGCCGCGTCGCGGCCGATCCACACCGGGCCTTCGCCCAAAGTCGCCTGGACCGGCAGGACGGATCGAACATCATGGCGCATCGGGAATCATCCTCTCGTCTGTCCCGCGCACCATTCCCGCTCGCGCGGCCGGCGTCTAGTCAGACAAATGCGCGCGCCGGCAGGGTGACCTGCGCGACGAGGCCGCCGCCCTCGCGGGCATCCAGCGTCAGCGCGCCGCCATGCAGGCTGGCGAGTTCGCGCACGATCGCGAGGCCGAAGCCATGGCCTTCGCCGCGTTCGTCCAGCCGCACGCCCGCCTGAGTGACGCGGCTGCGTTCCTCCTCGGGAATGCCGGGGCCGTCGTCGGCGACGGTCAGCACCAGCCGCCGCGCATCCGCGGGGTCGAGCGACGCGGATGCCTGCACCATGCTGCGCGCATGCTGCGCAGCATTGTCGAGCAGGTTGCCGAGCAGTTCGTCGAAATCCTGCGGTTCGATCGCCGCAACCGGATCGCCGCGGACGTCGCCGGTGATCGCCAGACCACGCATCCCGTGCAGCCGCCCGATCGCCTGCACCAAATCCGCGACCGCGGGCCGCACCGCGGTGCTGGCGCGCGTATCGACCACACCGGCACGGGCGCGGGCGAGGTGATGGCGGATCGTCGCGTCGATCCGCTCGACCTGCGCGGCCCCCTCCGCATCTGCGCGGAGCCGCAACGCCAGCGTCGCGACCGGCGTCTTCAGCGCATGGGCGAGGTTGGCCGCGGACTGGCGCGCGGTGGCAAGCGCCTGTGCGCGGTCCGCAGCGAGCGCATTAAGTTCGGCGGCGAGGCCCTGAAGCTCGACGGGCTGGTCCTCGTCGACCCGCTCCGCTTCGCCGGCGCGGATGGCGGCGAGCTGCGCGCGCAGCCGGGCGAGCGGCTTCAACCCCAGCCGCAGCTGCACCAGCGTCGCCGTCGCCAGCAGTCCGGCGAGGATCGCCAGCGCGGCGAGCAACGGCACCAGCGCCTCGCGCAGCGGCCGCGCGATCACCCCGCGCGGCGCGGCGGCGAACAGCGTCACCGGGCCGCTACGCGTCGTCAGCACCAGCCGTCGCGCATGCAGGCGCGCGCCGCTGGCATCGGTGCCGTCCACGCCCTGCGGCCCCGCATCCGGCAGCGGCGCCACGCCCGGTGGCGGCGGGCCCGGCGGTCCCGGCAGGCGCGGGCCGGGTCGTGCCGCATCGGGCCGGGGCACGAACCGGTCGGTCGAGCCGATGGCACCACCCGGTGCCTCGATCCGCCACAACCAGTCGCGCCCCGCGTCCAGCGCCCCCTGCCGCTGCGCCAGCGCCGCGCGATCGACCCGGCCGTCGCCATCGACGACGCTCGCCATCAGCGCGATTTCGGCATCCAGCCGCCGGTCGATGCCTTCGGTGACGACGCGCTCCAGCACGCCCGCGATCGCCCAGCCGGCGATGCCCAGCGCCGCCAGGATCGCCACCGCCGACAGCAGCAGCATCCGCCCCTGCAACGACCGCGGCATCATGATCCGCCCCCGCACGTCAGCCGATACCCGCGTCCGCGGATCGTCTCGATCCGGTCGGCGCCGATCTTGCGACGCAGCCGGCCGACGATCACCTCCAGGCTGTTCGAATCGACATCGGCGTCACCTTCGTAGACGCGCTCGAGCAGGTCGAGCCGCTCGATCACCGCCTCCTTGCGCAGCATCAGCGCGGACAGCACGCGCCATTCGAACGCGGTCAGCTTCAGCGGCAGGCCGTCGAGCTCGAAATGCCCGATCTGCGTATCGAACGACAAGGGCCCGCAGGTCAGCACCGGCTGCGCGTGCCCTGCCGCGCGGCGGACCAGTGCGCGCAGTCGCATCATCAGTTCCTCGACGCGGAACGGCTTCACCAGATAATCGTCGGCGCCCGCCTTGAATCCGGCGACCTTGTCGGACCAGCCGTCGCGCGCGGTCAGGATCAGCACCGGCAGCGCGCGCCCCGCCGCCCGCCATTCGCGCAGCACCGTGATGCCGTCCTTGCCGGCAAGCCCCAGATCCAGGACGGCCGCGTCATACGCCTCGGTCTCGCCCAGATGCGCGGCGTCGATGCCGTCGGCGATCAGGTCGACCGCGCAATGTTCGGCCCGCAGCGCGCGCGCGATCGCCGGACCCAGTTCGTCATCGTCCTCGACCAGCAATATCCGCATGACACCCGTCACCTATGGCCCCTGCCTAAACCGAAACTGAACCGCATGGTTCAGCGGGCGTCGGCTGCGAATCGGTAGAACCCCCTCATCGACCCCCAAGGAGACGACAGATGGGTAGGTTCACGAAGCGTATGAAGGAAAAACTGACGCTGGAGCATCGCCAATGGGCGGCGCTGGGCGCAGTGGTGGTGCTCGCTGCGAGCGCGGGCGGCGCCGGCGCGATGGCGATGACGCGGCCGTCGATCGAAATGGCGCCGACCGTCGCCACGCCGATCGCCAAGCTCGCCTCGAGCAGCGGTATCGTCACGGTGAAGGGCCGCGTCGCCGAGGTGTTCGGCAACCGCATCGTCGTGCAGGACGGCAGCGGCCGCGCGATGATCGACGCCGGACCCGATGGCGCGAGCAACCTCACCACCGGTGCGCCGGTGATGGTGCAGGGTCGCTACGACCAGGGTCAGTTGCGGGCGCAGTTCCTCGTCGGCCCGAATGGCGCGGTCGAGGCGGTCGGTCCGGCGCACCCGCCGCACGGCCCCGGCGCACCGCCCCCGCCTCCGGGCGCCGGTCCTGCCGGTCCGCCGCCGCCCCCATCGGGTGCCGGCCCCGCCGGTGCGCTCCCGCCGCCGCCGCCGGGCGCTGGCCCTGCCGGAGCCGGTCCGACCGGCGCACCGCCGCCGCCGCCTGCCGGCGCGAACGGTGTCGCCCCGCCGCCCCCGCCGCCGGGTGCAGCGAGCGCTCCGCCCGCCGCCGGCGCCCCGGTGCCGCCGCCCGCAGGTGCCCGTCCGCCGGCCCCCGCGGCAGGCGCGCCCACCGCGCCGCCGCCCGCCACTCCGGCGCGCTGATCTGATGAGCCGGCTGCTCTGATGGGCGGCCGGCTTTTCTTGGATCACGCGGAGACGCGGAGACGCGGAGGTGTCTCGATCAAATCCAGCTCCCGCCATTCGACATGCGGTATGCGATAGCAGGGCCTCGTCTCGCCGAGGCGAACCACCTCCGCGTCTCCGCGTCTCCGCGTGAATCTGCTACCCCGCCGCGACCGCCGCATCGTCCAGCGCCGCCGCGCGAACCAGCGCCTCGCGGCTCGCCAACCGGCCCGCATATTCCTCGAACGCCGCGCGCTTGGGCAGCGACCCGAATTGCAGCCCCCACATCACCTGCGCCCCGACATAGACGTCCGCCGCGGTGAACCGATCGCCGGCGATGTACGGATGCGCCGCGACCGCGCGCTCCAGCACATCGACCATGCGATCGTAATTGCCGTATCCCGCCGTCCGCTGCTGCTCCGCGGTCGGCGCGACGCCCATCGATCGGTTGGTGATGGCGTGCTCCGCCGGACCCGCGGCGAAGAACAGCCAGCGGTAATAATCCGCGCGCTCGTCGTCGGTCGGCGCCAGCCCGGCGTCCGGAAACGCCTCGGCGCAATAGGCGCAGATCGCCGCGCCTTCGGTCACCACATGGCCGCGATGGACGATCGCGGGCACCTTCGCCATGGGGTTGATCGACAGATACGGCTCGGCCTTCATCGTCGTCGCGTAGTCGAGCAGCACAACGTCGTAGGGCGCGCCGGTTTCCTCCAGCATCCAGCGCGCGATCCGGCCGCGTGACATCGGATTGGTGTAGAGCGTCAGATCGGCGGGCATCGGGCGTTCCTTCACAGCTGCTTGCGGAACAGGTCGAGCATCCGGCCCCAGGCGCGTTCGGCCTGCGGCTGGTTGTAGACCTTGCTGTCGATGACGCACCAGCCGTGCATCGCGTCGGCATAGACCTGGATCTCCGCCGGGCGCTTCGCCGCGGCGAAGGCGTCGCGCAGCACGGTCTTGTCGTTGGGGCTACGCGCATCGTCGTTGCTGGCGATCGCGATCAGATAGCCGCCGGCGAGCTTCGGGATCAGCCGGTGCGGGCTGTCCGCCGCCTCGCTGACGAGGCCGGCGCCATGGAAGGACGCGCCGGCATGCACGCGGTTCGGCACCGCGGCGGCGGTGCGCAGCACCATCGGCCCGCCCATGCAATAGCCTGCGCTGCCGACGTGCCGCTTGGTGTCGACCTCCTTCTGCTTGTCGAGGAAGGCGACGAAGGTCGTCCCGTCACGCGTCACCGCGTCCGCGGTCAGCGCCGCACGCCACGGCATGATCTTGTCGCGCACCGCGGGCTGGTCGAACGATTCGCCGGGCTGGACGATCGGCGACTTGGTCGACCGGTAGAATTGATTGACGACCAGCACCGCATAGCCTTCGCCCGCCAACCGGTCCGCCATCTGCCGGAACGCCGGCCGCAGCCCCATGATGTCGGGCCACATCAGCACGCCCGGATGCTTGCCGCTGGCCGGCGCGGTGAAATAGGCGTCGCACTGCCCGTCGGGCGTCGTGATCGTGACGTCGCGGCCCTTCACGGGTTTGGCGTCGGCCGAGGTCGGCAGCAGCGCCGCCATGCCTACTGCACCGGCAGACGCGCCCAATTGGCGGCGGGTAAGATGGGTGGCGTTATCGGCTTCGGTGATCTCGTCGCACATGCGGCCTCTCCTTTTGCGGGCAGAGGCTAATCGAGTGCGTGGCAAGGCTCCAGCCGGAAAAGCGTGCGGACCCAACGCTTTCCTCAACCACCCCGTCATTCCCGCGCAGGCGGGAATCCAGACGCGCTACCGTTTCGATTCCATCGCGGACGTCAGAGGTTCTGGATCCCCGCCTCCGCGGGGATGACGACAGGTGGGGGAATGACGGCCGCCCCACCCATCCCGTCACCCCGGACTCGTTCCGGGGTCCACCCAACGACAAGGGGGGGCAAGAGGCTCAAACCAACCCCCTCGCCGCAGAGTGGACCCCGGACCAAGTCCGGGGTGACGGAAGGGAAGCAACCCTTACCGCGGGCTCGCCTCACGCTTGCCGTCCAGCCGCCGCGCGATGCCCCACGGATTGGCGTCGTCCAGCGCCGCCGGCAGCAGCGCGGGTGCCAAATTCTGGAAACACACCGGCCGCAGATAGCGCGCGATGGCAAGCGTACCGACCGACGTCGTGCGCCCATCGCTCGTCGCCGGGAAGGGCCCGCCATGCACCATCGCCGGCGCGACCTCGACACCCGTCGGCCAGCCATTGGCGAGGATGCGACCCACCCGGCGCGCGATCACCGGCACGAGCCGCGCCGCATCGGCCTCGTCCGCGGCGTCCATCTGCAGCGTCGCGGTCAACTGGCCTTCCAGCCCGGCGATGACGCGCGCGATCTCCGCCATGTCGCGGCAGCGCACGACGACCGACGACGATCCGAACACCTCATGGCTCAGCGCGCGGTCGGCCAGAAACGCCTCGGCCGTCGTGTCGAAGATCGCGCCGACCGCCTGGTTGACGCCATCGCCCACCTTGCCGCGCGCGACGGTCTTCACCGCATCGTGGCCGGCGAGCGCATCGACGCCCTGTTCGAAGCTCGCATGGATGCCCGGCGTCAGCATCGTCGCCGGTGCCGCGTCGGTCATCGCCGTCGCGGCAGAGGCGATGAACGCATCGAGGTCGGGGCCGTCGATCGCCAGCACCAGACCGGGGTTGGTGCAGAACTGGCCCGCGCCCATCGTCAGCGACGCGACGAATTCCTTGCCCATCGCCTCGCCCCGCGCGGCGAGCGCGGCGGGGAACAGCACGACCGGGTTGATGCTCGACATTTCGGCATAGACCGGGATCGGCTCCTCGCGCTCGGCGGCGATGCGGACCAGCGCAAGGCCCCCGCCACGCGATCCGGTGAAGCCCACCGCCTGGATACGCGGATCGCGCACCAGCGCAGCCCCCAGTTCGTTCGTCTCGCCGGGCAGATAGGAGAAGACGCCCGCGGGCAGGCCGCTGTCCTTCACCGCTTGGGCGATCGCCCGTGCGACCAGCTCGCCGGTGCCCGGGTGCGCCGGATGGCCCTTCACCACCACCGGGCAGCCCGCAGCGAGCGCCGAGGCGGTGTCGCCGCCCGCGACCGAGAAGGCGAGTGGGAAGTTCGACGCGCCGAACACCGCGACCGGCCCGATCGCGACATTGACGCGGCGCAGGTCGGGGCGCGGCAGCGGCGCGCGATCCGGCATGGCGGGATCGATCGTCGCGTCGAGGAAATCACCCTGGCGCACCACGCCCGCGAACAGCTTCAGCTGGCCGACGGTCCGCCCGCGCTCGCCCTCCAGCCGCATCCGCGGCAGGCCGCTTTCCGCCATCGCGCGCACGATCAGGTCGTCGCCGAGTCCCACGATATTGTCGGCGATCCGCTCGAGGAACGCCGCGCGCGTCTCGGGATCGGTCGCGGCAAAGGCGGGGAAGGCGGCATCGGCCAGCGCACATGCCTCCGCCACCGCATCGGCACCCGCCGACGAGAAATCGGGGGTCAGCGTCTCGCCGGTCGCAGGATTGACCGCGGTGAAACGGGTCTCGGCCTGGCGAGTGTCGCCGCCGATCAGCAGGGCGCCGTCGATCATGGATGTGCCTCGTATCGAAGATAATGTCTGACTAATTGTAGGGTGGCACGACGCTGCGGACAATGACCGATTGTTCGGGAGTCGCTACCCATCCCCCGCCACCCGTTCGTGCTGAGCGTGTCGAAGCACGGGGTGCCACATGCGCGCCGTCTCCTGTGGCAACGCGCCCTTCGACAGGCTCAGGGCGAACGGGGGTGGGGTGAATGGGCAGCGTTTACAGAAACGCCCGCCCGCCCGTCACTGGAATCGTCGCGCCCGTGATATAGCTCGATTCATCGCTCGCCAGCAGCACATAGGCGGGCGCCAGCTCCGCCGGTTGCGCAGCGCGGCCCAGCGGCGTGTTCTCGCCGAACGTCTTCACCGCTTCCGGCGGCATCGTCGACGGGATCAGCGGCGTCCACACCGGCCCCGGCGCGACGGCATTTACGCGGATCTTCCGCTCCGCGAGCATCTGCCCCAGGCCGGATGTGAAATTGTAGATCGCGCCCTTCGTCGTCGCATAGGCGAGCAATTGCTGGTTCGGGTCCTGCGCGTTGATCGACGTCGTGTTGATGATCGACGCACCTTCGCCCATGTGCGCGACCGCGGCCTTCGACAGATAGAACATGGAATGGATGTTGGTCGCGAAGGTCAGCTGCCATTCCTCGTCGCTGATATCCTCCAACGCCTCGAAGCTGCGCTGGTGCGCGGCGTTGTTGACCAGCACGTCGATCCGGCCGAACGCCTCCACCGCCTTGGCGATCACGGTGCGGCACTGATCGGGCTGCGACAGGTCGCCCGCGACCAGTACCGCCTGCCGCCCCTCCGCCTCGACCAGCGCCTTGGTCGCCTCGGCATCGTCATGTTCGTCGAGATAGGCGATCAGCACGTCGGCGCCCTCGCGCGCAAAGGCCAGGGCGACCGCGCGGCCGATGCCGCTGTCGCCGCCGGTGACGATCGTCTTCTTGCCGGCAAGGCGCCCGGAGCCCTTGTAGCTCGATTCGCCATGGTCGGGGCGCGGGTCCATGTCCTCGGTACGGCCGGGGATCGCCTGCTGCTGTTCGGGATAGGGCGGGGTGGGGTAATCGGTCATGGGGCACTCCTTCGCTCCGGCCAACCGATCGCCCGCGCGCTCGTTCCGGCTCATCAACCTGGATCAATGAAGTCGCCCCGAACCCGACAACGACACCGACACCGACACCGCCGCGGCGCGGCATTGACGCCTCGGCCCGTCTGACCGTAAGGGCGCGGCCGTGAAAGGTCCCCGGAGACGGGGTCAAAAGGGAAGCCGGGATGCGCAACGGGAGGCGCGGATCCGGCGCTGCCCCCGCAACTGTGACCGGCAAGCCGGTCCCCATCGAGCCACTGGATCCGCGACGGATCTGGGAAGGCGGGGACACAGGCGACGACCCGGAAGCCAGGAGACCTGCCTTTCGCCGTCGATCCTTCGCGCGGACGGGGTGTGCCGGGCGGACGAGGGAACCCCCTCGATGCGAGCGACATCCGCCGTGCGCGAATGGTCGCGCGCGGTCAAAAAGGCCGCCGCGCGCGATCCGTCGCGTGCGGTCATAAGGGGTGTGCCCAATGACTGTTCGCCTATCCGTTTCCGTTGTCCGTCCGTCGCTGTTGACGCTCGGCCTGCTGCTCGCCGCGCCCGCCGCCGCGCAGATCGCGCCGACCGCCGATCCTGCGAACAGCGACGACATCGTCGTCACCGCGACCCGCGTCGCCCAGCCCGCTGCCGAAGTCGGCCAGGCCGTGACCGTCATCACCCGCGACGAGATCGATCGCCGCCAGACCGTGTCGGTCGCCGATCTGCTGTCGACCACCCCCGGCGTCACCGTGACGCGCAATGGCAGCCTGGGCGGCTTCACCGGCGTGCGCCTGCGCGGCGCAGAGGCGGAGCAGACTTTGGTCGTGATCGACGGCGTGCGCGTCAACGATCCCTCGTCGCCCGGCGGCGGCTTCGACTTCGCCAATCTGCTGTCGGCGAGCGTCCAGCGCATCGAAGTGCTGCGCGGCCCCAATTCGGTCCCCTGGGGCAGCCAGGCGATCGGCGGCATCGTCAACGTCATCACCGAAGAACCGACCGAGCGGCTGAAGGCGCGCGCCAGCGCCGAATATGGCTATGCCGACAGCCTTTACGCGCAAGGCGGCATCTCGGGTCGCAGCGGCGCGATCTCGGGCGCACTGACCGGCGGCTATCTGCGCAGCGACGGCATCTCGGCCGCGGCCAACGGCACCGAGCGCGACGGCTATCGCCAGTACGGCGCGACCGGCCGCCTGGGCGTCGACTTCACCGACGGCATTGGCCTCGACCTGCGCGGCTATTGGGCCGACAGCAAGACGCAGACCGACGGCTATCCTGCGCCCAACTACATCCTTGCCGACGACCCCAGCTTCTCGACCGCGAACGAACTGTACGGCTATGCCGGCCTGCACGCGAACTTCGGCACGTTCCGCAACCGCGTCGCCTTCACCATCGCCGACATCAACCGCGACACCTATGCCAAGCCCGGCGCCACCCCGTCGCCGTTCCGCGGCCGCTCGGAACGCTACGAATATCAGGGCGATTATCAGCCGATCGATCAGGTCCGCATCGTCGCCGGCGTCGAGCATGAAGACAGCCGCTACCGCGACGCGACGCTGCGCCGCTCGGTCGGCATCACCAGCGTCTATGGCGAAGCGATCGTGAAGCCGTTCGACGCACTGACCCTGACCGGCGGCGTCCGCAACGACGACCATGAGACGTTCGGCAATCACACCACTTTCGGCGCCGACGCCGCGCTGGCGCTGCGCACCGGCACGACGCTGCGGGCGAGCTATGGCGAGGGCTTCAAGGCGCCGACCCTGTACCAGCTGTACAGCCCGTACGGGAACACACGCCTCGATCCGGAAACCGCGCGCAACTGGGATGCCGGCATCGAACAGGCGCTGCTCGACGGTCGCGCCCGCGTCTCGGCGACCTATTTCAACCGCGACACGCGCAACCAGATCAGCTTCCGCGGCTGCTCGGGCGCCGAGCAGAACACCAGCGGTTCGATCTGCGTCAACCGCCCGTTCGGCGTCTACGACAACATCCAGCGCACCCATGCCGAGGGCGTGGAGTTCGCGATCGGCCTGCGCCCCGTCGACGCGCTGACCGTGTCGGCCAACGTGTCGTACATCGATGCGGAAAACCGCACGCCCGGCACCGCCTTCCGCACCGATCTGCTGCGCCGGCCCAAGGAAACCGCGGCGTTCGTCGTCGACTATCGCCTGCCCTTCGGTCTGGGTATCGGTGGCACCGTGCAGATCGTCGGCGACAGCTTCGACAGTGACAGCTACGGCAGCCGCGTGCGCGTCGACGGCTATGCGCTGGCCAGCGTCCGCGCCGAACTGCCGATCGGGGATCGCCTGTCGATCTACGGCCGCATCGATAACGTCACCGACGCGCGCTACCAGACGGTTGCCGAATACGGCACCTACGGCCGCGCCGCCTATGGCGGCGTGCGCGTGAAGCTGGACTGATGCGGATGCCCTCACCCTACACCGGTGTTGCCGGCTCTTCCCTCTCCCGATGGGAGAGGGAGGGAGGCGCGCAGCGCCGGAACGGTGAGGGTCGTCGCCGGCTGTCGTCTATGCTTACCTTCCTTCCGTCATTCCCGCGAAGGCGGGAATCCAGACGCGCTACCGTCTCGCAAGGGCCGAAAGGCCAGCCAGTCTGGATCCCCGCCTGCGCGGGGATGACGGAGTGGGTGGGGCGGGTCGCTGCCCTGATAGTCACCTGCGGCACTGCGCCGTGGCGGGGGTTCACCGATCGGGTGCCCCACACACCTCGTCACCCCGGACTCGTTCCGGGGTCCACTCTGCGGCTAGGGGGACGGCAAGAGGCTCGGGCCACCCCCTTGCGGCCCGGTGGACCCCGGACCAAGTCCGGGGTGACGGCAGGCGCTTGGCTGAGCGCGGCCCTCACCCTCACCGCCTGCGCCCCCGCCCCCCGGCAGGGCGGCATCGTCTCCACCAACCCCTGCGCCGACGCCATCTTGGCGCAGATCGCGCCCGATCGCCTCGCCGCGGTCAGCCATTATTCGCACGATCCGGCCGCGACCTCGATGCCGCTCGCCCTCGCGCGCCGCTATCCCGCGACCGCCGGCACCGCGGAAGAGGTGATCGCGCGCCACCCCGATCTCGTCGTCACCGACACCTTCGCCCCCGCGGCGACCCGTGCCGCCTATGACCGCGCCGGGCTGAAGGTGCTCACCCTCGATTCCCCCGCCACCATCGCCGCCAGCGAAGCGCAGGTGATGCAGATCGCCACCGCCGCCGGCGTTCCCGCGCGCGGCGCGGCGATGGTCCGCGCGATGCAGAGCGCGATCCCGCCCGCGACCGGCGCGAAGCCCGCCGCGTTGCTCTACATCTCGGGCGACCTCGCCAATGGCGGCGGCACCCTGCTCGACGACCTGATGACCCGCGCCGGTCTGCGTAACGCCGCCGCCGATTACGGCCTCGCCTTCACCGGTACGCTGCCGATCGAAACCATCGTCGCGCACCCGCCCGCGCTGATCCTCAGCGACGGCGACGGCCGCACGGCCGAGTTGCGCCGCCGCATCCTCGCCCGCAGCGGCGCGCATGTCGCGGAGGTGCGGTTTCCCCGACACCTGATGAATTGCGGTGGCCCCACCATCGTCCCCGCGCTGCGCCGCCTGTCCGCGATCCGCGCGCAGCTGCTGTCATGAGCCGCGGGCTCCGCCTCACAGGCCTTGCCGCGCTCGTCGTCGCCGGCTTCGCGCTGTCGCTGGTCGCCGGCAAGCAGTGGCTGCCCTGGGGCAGCGACGCCGCCACCGCGATCTTCCTCGAACTGCGCTTGCCACGCGCGTTGCTCGGGCTTCTGCTCGGGGCGATGCTCGGCGTGTCGGGGGCAGTGCTGCAGGGCTTCCTGCGCAACCCGCTCGCCGACCCCGCCGTGATCGGCGTCTCGTCCTCCGCCGCCTTCGGCGCGGTCGCGGCGATCCTCTATGCCGGCGCGTCCAGCCTCGGCATCTTCGCCGCGGCGATGAGCGCCGCGGTCGCGTCGATGCTGCTGCTTGTCGCGCTCACCTGGCGCAACGCGGACCCGGTCGCCTTCATCCTCGCCGGCACGGTCCTGTCGAGCCTTGCCGGCGCGCTCACCGCCTTCCTCATCTCGATCGCACCAAACCCCTATGCGGTCGCAGGCGTGCTCGACTGGCTGATGGGCGCGCTCACCGACCGCGGCCTCGCCGACCTCGCTCGTGCCGCGCCCTTTCTGATCGTCGGCACCGTCCTGCTGGCGGCGGCCGGCCCCGCGCTCGACGCGCTGACGCTGGGGGAGGGCGCCGCCCGTTCGCTCGGCATCCGGCTCGGTCGCATCCAGGCGCTGGTCGTGCTCGGCACCGGCCTCGGCGTCGGCGCAGGCGTTGCGGCGACCGGCGTGATCGGTTTCGTCGGACTCGTCGTGCCGCACCTGCTGCGCCCCGTCTTCGGCCATCGCCCATCCGCGCTGCTGTTGCCGAGCGGCCTCGGCGGCGCGGCGCTGGTGCTGGTCGCCGACAGCCTCTGCCGCCTCGCACCCGGCGCAGGCGAGGTCCGGCTCGGCGTCGCCATGGCGCTGATCGGCGCGCCCTTCTTCCTCGGCCTGCTGCTGCGCCATCGGGGGCGGGCATGGATCTGATCGCGGATCGCCTCTCGGTCGATCTTGGCTCGCGCCGGGTCTTGTACGATGTCGACGCGACCATCCGGCGCGGCCGCGTCACCGTCATCCTCGGCCCTAATGGCGCGGGCAAGAGCACGCTGCTGAAGGCGCTCGCCGGCCTCGTCACCCCGGCCGCGGGCAATGTGACGCTGGAGGGCGCGCCGCTCGCCGCGCTCGCCCCCCGCCAGCGCGCGCGCCGCATCGGCTATCTGCCGCAGGAGGCCGCGGTCCATTGGAACGTCCCCGCGCGCGATGTCGTCGCGCTCGGCCGCGTGCCGCATCGTGCGCCCTTCGCCGGCCCGTCGCCCGTGGACCGCGCCGCGATCGACGCCGCGCTCGCCACGACCCACGCCACCGACCTCGCCGATCGCCCCATCGCCGATCTGTCGGGCGGCGAGCGGGCGCGCGTCCTGCTCGCCCGCGTCCTCGCCGGCGAACCCGACTGGCTGCTCGCCGACGAGCCGCTCGCCAGCCTCGATCCCGCGCATCAGATCGACATTCTCGATCGCCTGTGCGGCATCGCCGTCGCCGGCCGCGGCGTCGTGCTCGTCCTCCACGATCTCGCGCAGGCCGCGCGCATCGCCGACGACGTCATCCTGCTGCGCGATGGCGGCATCGTCGCCGCCGGACCGGCCAGCTGCACCCTCACCGCCGCGCGCATCGCCGAGGTGTTCGACGTCACCGTCGCCAGCCTGCCCGGCAGTCGCGTGATGGTGCCGATCGGTCGCATCGTCCGCTGACCGTCGGCCCTGAGGCATCGACGCAAGGGGCGTGCGCGATTATGCGCTGACGCGTGACTGCTCCCCTCCGCCTCCGCCTCGACCCCGCCGCCCTCGCCGACAATTGGCGCACGCTCGACCGGATGAGCGGCCGCGCAGCCTGCGGCGCGGCGCTCAAGGCGAACGGCTATGGCCTGGGTGCGACCGAGGTCGCATCGCACCTCCGCGAGGCAGGATGCCGCGACTTCTTCGTCGCCACCTGGGCGGAGGCCGAACGGCTGGCGCCGCTGCGGCTCCCGCTGTCGGTGCTGCACGGCGTGCGTGACGAGGACATGGCGATCGCGCTGACCGGCATTGCCCGGCCCGTGCTCAACACCGACGCGCAGGTTGCGCGTTGGCGGGCGGCGGGTGGTGGTGCGTGCGACGTGATGGTCGACACCGGCATGAACCGCCTCGGCGTGTCACCGCAAGCGGTGCGGACCGGCCTGCTTGACGGCCTCGCCATCGACACGCTGATGAGCCACCTCGCCTGCGCCGATGAGGACAGCGCGATGAACGCCCGCCAGCTCGCTGCCTTCGCCGCGCTGCGCGGGGTGACGGACGCGCGGCGGATGAGCCTCGCCAATTCCGCCGGCATCGCGCTCGGCGCCGATTATGCCTTCGACCTGACCCGCCCCGGCATAGCGCTCTACGGCGGCATCCCGCGGTCCGACTTTGCCGGCCTGATCCGCCAGGTCGTCCAGCCCGAAGCGCAGATCCTCCAGCGCCGCACCGTCGCCGCCGGCGGCACCGTCGGCTACAATGCCACCTGGACCGCCCCTCGCGAGACCGAGGTTGCCATCCTCAACCTCGGCTACGCCGATGGCTACCTCCGCGCCTTTTCCGACCGCGGCAGCGCACGCGGCGGCACGCTGCCCGTCATCGGCCGCGTCTCGATGGACTTGCTGGCAGTGGACGTGACGGCCGCGCCGCACGTGGCGGAGGGCGACTGGCTGGCGATCGACTTCGCGCTGCCGGACGCGGCGGCGCAGAGCGGCCTGTCGCAGTACGAGCTGCTGACGGGAATGGGGCAGCGGTATGTGCGGGTGTGGGAAGCCTAAACCGATTCCGGTCCCTGCCACACGTCGAACGGCCGGGCGCGGATCCAGCGGGTGGCGATCCATTTGACGCCTGAACGCGGCGCGGCGCCGGCGTGGCGTGCGCTATCGAGCGGTCGACCTTTGGCATCGACATTATCGAAGATGATGGCATCGCCGCCGTTCGGCACGATCTTCAGGTCGTGATGGGGGAAGAGCGTCTCGCCCCCGGCAAAACCTTCATTGAGATAGACGATGACCGTCGATACGCGTTGGTTGCGAACATGCGGCAGAACGTCGGAGTGCAGTTTGAATTGCTGGCCAGGCGAATAGCGTAGCACGGTAAGCGCTTCGCCTTGCATGACGGCGGTGCCGCTGATCCGCGCGATGCGCACATTGATCGCTCGAATGACAGGGTCCTCCCGCACAGGGCCGATCACGGCGGCGTCAGATGTGCGGATGGGGTGCGGAGTCGCCCAGCCGGTTCGCGGGTCCATCACTTGCGACGGCGCCAGCAGATCGGCCGCACTGCGCGCGATATGGGCACATTCGTCTGGCGTCATAAATGCACGCACCCGCCGGACGCTGCCGTTCGGGACAAGGGACTCGATTGCTGGCAGGCGGATCGGATCGCCACGCTCATCTAAACCCATCGCCGCCAGCAACATGTCCAGCTGCTTCGCATGGGCATCGCCGGCGGCTACCGTCCCTGACAAAAGACGCATTGCCTCCGACCAGTCCGCTGGCGCTCCGCTTCCATTGGCGGTCAAGGCGATGTCAATCAGCCGTGCTTCCCCGTGGCCCAGATCCCCGGAACGCCGGAAGGCAATGCGCGCCGCTGGAAGATCGCGGGCCAGGATATCTCCCATCAATCGCCAAAGGCCTTGCTGGAACAGGGCATCGGGATCTTCCTTGGCAACTGCACTTTCGATCAGCGCCACGGCAGCGTCCCGTCGCCCTTCCATCAACAGTCGCCGGGCGGTCGCGCTAATGTCCTCAGCCATCATGGGACGATGAACGAAAAAGATCCCATGGGCGCGGGCTGGCGCCGGTTGAGGCAGACTGACCTTCCCGCTTTGTCGTGAAGGAGGTTGCCCGTGCCCGTGTCCGTCTCATGCCATGCCGCCGTCAGCACGCAGCTGAACGCAATCTTCGTGTCGCTGGAGCTGAGCCGCTCCACCTGGCTGGTGACGTCGCTGTCGCCGGGTCGCGGCGAGCGGATCTCGCGGCATCAGGTGAAGGGCAGCGACGTGCCGGCACTCCTGGAGCGGTTCGCGCAGTTACAGGCGAAGGCCGAGGCGCGGATGGGCGAGCAGTACCCGTTGGTCGTCATCCAGGAGGCGGGCCTCGACGGCTTCTGGATACACCGCTGCCTGGTGCGCGAGGGTATCGAGAGCTACGTCGTCGACGCCGCCTCGATTGCCGCTTCACGACGCAGCCGGCGCGCCAAGACGGACAAGCTCGACGGCGAGGCGCTGGTCCGCACGCTGCTGGCCTACAAGCGCGGGGAGCCGCGGGTGTGTGCGATGGTGGCGGTGCCGAGCGTCGAGGACGAGGACCGGCGACGCATCTCGCGCGAGCGGCGGGCTTTGGTCGTGGAGCGGGTGCGGCACGTCAACCGCATCAAGGGCCTGCTGTTCGCGCAAGGGGTCGGCGACTACGAGCCACTGCGCGCCGACCGGCGGGCGCGGCTGGACGAACTGGTGACCGGCGATGGACGACCGCTGCCCCGGCATGTTCGCCGCGAGATCGAGCGCGAGCTGGACCGGCTGGAGATGGTCGTCGGCCAGATCAAGCAGGTCGAAGCCGAGCGCGACGCGCTGCTCGAGCCGCGGTCGGATGCCGCCGGTGAGGCGGACACTGGTCCCCGGCTCATCCAGTTGCGCGGCATCGGTCCTGAGTTCGCCGGCGTGCTGCACGCAGAAGCGTTCTTCCGCAGCTTCAGCAATCGACGACAGGTCGCCGCCTATGCCGGGCTGGCCCCATCACCGTGGCAAAGCGGCAGCATGGACCGGGAGCAGGGCGTGTCCAAGGCGGGCAACAAGCGGTTGCGAACGACCATGATCCAGGTCGCCTGGCTGTGGCTGCGTCATCAGCCGGACTCGGAGCTGACGAAGTGGTACGCGGAGCGGGTGGGCGCGAACGGTGGTCGCGCGCGGCGGGTCATGATCGTGGCAGTCGCACGCAAGCTGCTGATCGCGCTGTGGCAGTTCGTCTCGGCCGGCGTGGTGCCCGCAGGCGCGCTGCTGAAGGCCGCATGAGCACGTAACCCGATACGAGTTCCCGCAGGGCATCGTCCCTGCCGGATCCAGGTGGACGGACCGGAGGTCCCTGTTGGCTTCAGATGCCGAAAAAAAGGTTGGTCCCGTCTCCTGAGCCAGACCCGACGCAAGCGGGATTGTGGTGCAGCCGCGCACGAGCGGCGACCGGATGTGAGGTTAGAGCGGACCGGTCACCGGGACGCTTGTTGCAACAGGCTCAGGCCAGTGATCCAGAAATTGAGGAGGACGACCATGGCCTGACGCTCTGACCATTCCTGACGATTGATCTGGAATGGCGACGACAAAGCGATAAGCTGGCGTCATGTACGCCGCACGAGCCAAGCGCACCTATCCTTCAATTTGGCGGGTGATCCTCGCCTTTGTAGTGGTCCCGGGCGCAGCCGCCTTGTTGATGGCTATTGCTATGCCAGCATATGAGGGCATCACCGATCCGCTCGAACGGATCTGGCGGAGCGCTGTGGCATTTGCCGTGTTTGGCGCTTACCCTCCAGCCTTTATCATCGGGCTCCCGGCGTTCTTCATGTTACGCCGACACGTCAATGCGACAATCATCAACTGCGCTGCGACTGGTGCAGTGGTCGCCGCTCTTCCCTGGCTCGTGCTCGCGTTAATAAGTCGACCGGATAATGCGAGCATTGATGGACGATCAACCGTCATCGACGGATCTTTGACTGCTTACGGATGGCTGATGAACTTCTACTACGTCGGCCAAATTGCCCTATTAGGCGCTATTGCAGGCGCGCTGTTTTGGTTCATTGCTGCGGCTGGCAGCCGAACCGGCAAGGTAGAACAGATATGATTGTGCGGAAGGAAAGAGGCTGCACGCTCTACCGCACAGCCTCTTGACCTGAGAACTCCCATGTGAGGGGCCGGTGGAAACCACCGACCCCAAAGGTCTTTTCGATGTCGATCGCGATTAGAAGCGAGCGGTGACGCCCGCGTAGAAACGACGGCCGATATTGTCGAAGATAGCGCTGCCCGCACCGATGCCGGTCGCGCCGAGCGGCGGCAGGCGGTCGGTCAGGTTGTCGACGCCGATGTAGAAGTTCGACTTCTCGCCGATGTCGATGCCCAGCTTCATGCCGATGTACAGGACGTCGGGATAATAAGGGATGTCGAAATCGTCGAGGTTCTGCGGCGCACGGCCCTGGAACGCGATGTGGTTTTCGATCGCGCCGACGGACTGCTTCGACAGATAGCGGAACTGCGTGTCGAGCGTGATCAGACCGAAGTCTGCACCCAGGTTAACCGTGAACTGATCCTTCGGATAGCCGAGTTCACCCACGGTCGTGTCCGCGAAAGCGGGCTGCAGCGGATTGAGGAAGCTGCTGCTTTCGAGGATGTGGGTGTAGATTACCTCCGCACCGATCCGGGTCTCGCCGAACCGCCGCGAATAGCTGAGGTCCATGTCGATGCCGCGACGCTTCAGGCTGGCGAAGTTCAGCGACGACTGCAGCAGGCTGCCTTCGATGATGCGATAGGCCTGCTCACCGCGAGGACCCGTACCGCCGGCTGCGACGCGCTGGAACTGCGAACAGAACTGGTTGTTCGTGATCGAAGGCGAATCGTAGCAGTTGTTGACGATGCCTTGGGCGCTGACCGCCGTGATGACGTCGTTCACCTTGATGTTGTAATAATCGACCGTGAAGACGAGGCCGGGCGCGAAGGTCGGGCTGATGACCGCACCATAGGTGTAGGAGTCGGACTTCTCCACCTTCAGGTTCGGGTTGCCGCCGCTGCGAATCTCCAGCGATTGGGCGTACTGGTAGTTATAGGTGGTCGGGATACCCGCGGCGGCGCAATTCGCTTGGCGGAACTGCGTGCCACGACCCAGGTTGTCGGCCGAGCAGGGGTCGGCGAAGCCGGGTGCGAAGTTCTGCCCCGCTGCCGAATACAGTTCCGAAAGGTTCGGTGCACGAACCGCGCGGCCATAGTTCGCACGGAAGCGCAGGCCCTCGAACGGCGCATAGGTGCCGTTCAGGTTGTACGTGTAGACCGTACCTGCCGAACCCTTGTAATCCGACACGCGGCCTGCACCACTGAGCGTCAGCTCCTTGATGAGCGTGATGTCCTTCAGCAGCGGCAGGCGGAGTTCGCCGAACGCTTCCTTCACTTCGAAGGCCGGCGGCGTAAAGGCGGCCAGCGCGTTGTAGAAGGTGTAGCCCTTCTCGACGTAGGGATCGGCCCGGAAGAAGTTCGTCTCACGGCGATATTCCGCGCCGATCGAGAAGCCGATTCCGCCGCCGGGCAGGTTGAAGAACTTCGACGTATCGCCGGCGACGTTGGCAAGGATGTCGAGCTGCGTGATCTTGCCGCGCGACGTCGTGTTGCGGAGCACGAAGTTGCGCGCCGCGTCCGAAACGCTGCCGACGCCAAACGGATTGAGCGGCTGACAGTTCTTGATGTCATTGGCAAGGTTGGCGGCGTCACCGCCCAGGTCAGTTCCGAACGCGAAACGGGTCGGATCGATCTGCGCGCCGCAGACGATCTGGCCATTGGCGTTGCGGACCGCGTCGAGCGCCAAGCTGAGGCGCTGGACGTCGACGTTGCCGAGGACGCGGGTGGCTTCCTTGAACTCGCCGTAGTTCGCCGACACTTCGTAGTTCAGCGTGTCAGTGATGTCGCCGCGGACACCCGCCACGAACCGGTATGTTTCACGACGCGCATCCTCACGACGCGAACCGAGGTCGGTCAGATTCTTGCGCAGGATGAAGCGATACGCACCGCTGTTGATCTGCGTACGCAGCGTCGCGGCCTGTGCCGCGGTGATGGCCGCGCCGGTGGTCGGGCTGATCCCGGCATCGACCGCCGCCAGCGCCTGTGCGGTCAGCGTGGCGCGCGAGTTGGCGTCGAGGAACGGGTTGTCGAGGCGCGGACGCTCATACAGCGCATCGATCGTCGAACCGGTGAAGAACGCGGGACCCGAACCGCCGAGGCCGACGCTGTCGAGGCGGACGTACTTCGCTTCGACGAACGGTTTGAACGCATCGGAGACGTCGAAGTGGCCGATCAGGTTCGCCGAATAGCGGTCCAGCTGCGGCAGGAGCTGTAGCAGCACGCCTTCGCGACGGGTGTTGCCGTTGCCGCCGATGAACGAACCTGACGGCGTTGCCGACGGAGCCGCTGCGCTGCCCGCGGCGATGCCGACGCGCGTGCCGGTCTGCTGCGCAAGCGAACCGCCCGGCTGGAACAGATAGTTGCAGGTGTAGGCGCGGCCCAGCGGATCGCGACCGCAACGCGCGGCTGCCGTCGCGCCCAGGCCGGCGCCAGCGAACGAGACGAGACCGCCGTCCGAGAAGGAGCCGACGCGAATGTCACGGAAGAATACCGCGTCCGGCACGCCGTCATAGTTCAACTTGCCGTCCAGACCGGGGCCCGCGGCGTCGATGTTGGTCGTGATGAAACCGTCGGTCTGACGATATTCCTTGCGGTTCGACGCGAACAGATCCTGGGTGCGGGCGTATTCCAGGCTGACTGCCACGTTGCCGCGGCCATCTGCGAAGTTCTTGCCGCCGGTCATGCTGACGAAGTAGCTGCCGGCATCCTTGCGGTCGCTGACGCCGCCCTGTGCGCGGATCTGCAGGCCGTCGAACGTCTGCTTCAGGCGGAAGTTGATGACGCCCGCGAGCGCATCCGAACCATAAACGGCAGAGTTGCCGCCGGTGACGACGTCGACGGCTTCGATCAGGTCGGTCGGGATCGTGTTGGTGTCGACCGAGACGGCGTTGTTCAGGATGTCAGAGCCGACGTGGCGGCGACCGTTGACCAGCACCAGCGTGCGCGACGTGCCCAGACCGCGAAGATCGAGCAGGTTGAGGCCCGACGTGCCGAGGAAGCGGGTCGAGTTCGACTGGCTGAACGTGCTGTTGAGCTGCGGCAGGTCGTTGAGCACGTCGCCGATCGACGTGCGCGCGGTCTGCGTCAGTTCTGCGGCCGACACCGTGGTGATCGGCACGACCGATTCGGCGTTGGGCGAACGGATGCGCGAACCGGTGATGACGATGTCTTCACCCGGACGGACCGAGTCATCCTTGTTGGTGTCGGCGATCGACGCGCCCGCCGGAGCTTCCTGCCGCTGGCAGTTTTCCGTCACTGTATCGGAGCACGGCGGAAGCGTCGTCGTCTGAGCCAGCGCAGAGGGGGCGAGCAACAGCCCGCCCGCGAGCGCGCTCGCGGAAAGCAGCCAAGTCTTCATTATGGTCCCCTATTTTCGGCACGTTTGCCTTAAACAGGGGGCCATGTTGACGCAGTCCGATGAAACGAAACAAGTCGATTTCTAACAGGGTGATGAACGAAGCGTCACATTACTCGAAACTGTCGCCGAAAAGACACAAAAGTATGTACGGATTGTTTCCATAACTCATTAATTGCGTCAATGACGTTTACCCAATCACCGCTCCACGCACATCGCGATCCCCATGCCGCCGCCGATGCACAGCGTCGCCAGGCCCTTCTTCGCGTCGCGCTTCTGCATTTCGTACAGCAAGGTGGTCAGCACGCGGGCGCCGCTGGCGCCGATCGGGTGGCCGATGGCGATCGCGCCGCCGTTGACGTTGGTCTTGGCGGGGTCGAGGCCCAGTTCCTTGCACACCGACAGCGCCTGTGCCGCAAACGCCTCGTTGGCTTCGATCAGGTCCAAGTCGGCGACGGTCCAGCCCGCCTTTTCCAGCGCCTTCCTGGACGCCGGCACCGGGCCGATGCCCATCACCGACGGGTCGACGCCCGCGCTCGCCCAGCTCTTGATCGTCGCGAGCACCGGGGCACCACGCTTCTCGGCTTCCTCGCGGCTCATCAGCACCAGCGCGGCGGCGCCGTCGTTCAGGCCGCTGGCGTTGGCGGCGGTGACGGTGCCGTCCTTCTTGAACGCCGGGCGCACGCCGCTGACGCTGTCGATCGTCGCGCCGGCGCGAATATATTCATCGTCGGCGACGACGGTGTCGCCCTTGCGGCCCTTGATCGTGACCGGCGCGATCTCGTCCTTGAACCGGCCAGACCCACGCGCCGCCTCCGCCTTGTTCTGGCTGGCGACCGAGAAGCTGTCCTGTTCGCCGCGCGTCACCTGATATTGCTCGGCGAGATTTTCCGCCGTGATGCCCATGTGATAGCCATTGAACACGTCGGTCAGGCCGTCGTTCACCATCGTGTCGACCAGGCTGACGTTGCCCATCTTGGTGCCGCCGCGCATCGTCTGTGCGTGCGGGCTGAGCGACATGCTTTCCTGCCCGCCGGCGACGACGATCGACGCGTCGCCGGTCTGGATGGCCTGGCACGCGAGCGCGACCGCGCGCAGGCCCGATCCGCACACCTGGTTGACGCCCCACGCCGGCACTTCCTTGGGGATGCCCGCGGCCATCGACGCCTGGCGTGCCGGGTTCTGCCCTTGCGCCGCGGTGAGCACCTGGCCCAGGATCACCTCCGACACCTCTTCGCCCTTCACGCCCGCCTGTTCCAGCGCGGCCTCGATCGCGACGCGGCCCAGCTCGTGTGCCGGGGTGGCGGCGAACGCGCCCAGGAAGCTGCCGACGGGGGTACGCTTGGCGGCGGTGATGACGATCTCGGTCATGATGATCTCCTTGTGCGCCGCCTATCTAGCGGCGGGCAGGGCCGCGATCCAGTCGGCAAGCGGCTGCCATAGCGATGCGCGGGCGCGCCCGCCGACGATCATGCCGACATGGCCCAGCGCCAGCTCGCGGTGATCGGCGAGTCCTGCGGCGGTGGCGGCGGGGACGATCCGGTCGGTGGTGGAGACGAATTCCACTGTCGGGCAATCGAGCGCGTGCGGCGCCACCGTCCGCCCGCGGATCGTCCATTGCCCTTGTCCCGGCGCGTCGGCGGTGATGAAGCGATCGAACAGGTCGCGCGCACAGGCGAGCGGCAGCGGCTCGCCGGCATTCGCCCAATCCTCCAGCCTGACGAAGGCGCGCGCCGCCTCGCTGTCGGGCGCCATCCGGCCGAACGCCTCATATTTCGTGATCGTGCGCGCCGGGTCGAGCCGCCAGAATCCCGCCTGCAGCACCTCCATCGGCAGCACGCCCAGCGCCTCCGCGGTCGGCAGCGCCGCCTGCCACAGGTCGCGCATCCCGCCACGCGCCGCGCCATAGCCATCGAAGCGCCACGGCGCCGCGATCGTGGCGAGGCCCCCCACGGTCGTATCCGCCGCCGCCGCGGTCGCCATCGTGCCGCCCAGGCAGTATCCGACCAGCACCGGCGGCGCATCGAGCTGCTCGATCAGCGGCAGCAGCAGCGATTCGACATGGCCGGTCATGTCCATGTCCCGGTCCGCCGACGTCGGCACGCCCCAGTCGACCAGCGCGACGCGAAAGCCCTGTGCCGCCAGCCAGCGCACCAGCGATATTTCGCCCAGATCGAGAATTGCGGGCGGATTGATCAGGGACGGCACGCACACCACCATCCGCCCGCGCCCGCCATAATAACGCAACGCCGCCCGTCCCGCGGTCGCGAGCGCCGGCATGGGCGGCGGAGCTGCGGGCCGGGGCGCCCGCTGATAGGCGGTCAGCCCGGCGAGCGCGGCGGCCATCCGCTCGGGATATGCTGCGGTTTCGCTGCGCAGCATGTCGAGGAACAAGGGCAACGGCCGCGGACCGTGTTGCGGTGCGGAAAATTGAGGCGTAGCATGCGGTTCGATCACGGGCATAACACCGGAACGGGCAGGGGACGCGTATGAAGAAGCAACAGCCGGGCGACGGCGTCGTCATCATCAAGAAATACGCCAACCGGCGGCTCTACAATACCGAGACTTCGTCCTACATCACGCTCGATCATCTCGCGACGATGACCCGCGAAGGCCGCGACTTCAAGGTCGTCGATGCCAAGACCGACGACGATATCACGCACAACGTGCTGACCCAGATCATCATGGAAGAGGAAAGCCGCGGGCAGACGATGCTGCCCGTCAGCTTCCTGCGCCAGCTGATCGCCATGTACGGCGATTCGATGCAGTCGATGGTGCCCGGCTATCTGGAGGCGTCGATGGACAGCTTCCGTCGCAACCAGGAACAGTTCAAGTCGGCGGTTGAGGGCGCGTTCGCCCATTCGCCCTTCGCCGAAATCGCCAAGCGCAACATGCAGATGTTCGAAGCCGCGACGCAGGCGTTCGGCGTCGCGCCCGCGATGGCGCCCGCCGCGGCTGCGCCCGCCGCGCCCGCCAGCAAGGATGACGAGATCGCCGCGCTGAAGGCGGAGCTGACGCGATTGCAGGACAAGGTCGAAAAGCTCGGCTGACGGCGCGCGCCCGTGCCGGTGATGTTCTGGAGCGCGGGCGCCAGCCTGTGCGTCGCCCTCGTCGCGGCATTCGCCGATCGGCGGCGACGCCTGCGCGACGATCCCGATCGCGTCGGATTCATCGACTGGCGCACGGTGCAGATGGCGGCGCTGCTCGCGACGATCCTGCTGGTCAGCGTCGGGCTGCATACGCGCTGAGGGGCGCAGCGACCAGCCAGTCTGTCGCGCCATCCCCCCGTTCGCCCTGAGCCTGTCGACGGGCAGGCGTCCACCGCCGGGCCGCGCGTGTGGCGACCCGTCCTTCGACAGGCTCAGGACGAACGGCCAAAGGGGTGAAGCGCACCTCCGCAAAATCCCGTTGCGTCCTGCCTTCAATGGCTTACGCTTGCGGCCATCGCGGGCCTATCTCCCCGCCGTCTACCGGGGGAACGACATCCGTGCGCCATCTGCTGATCCCGACCGCCGCGGCGGCCGTCCTGTTCGCCGCGCCTGCCCACGCCGACGAGCTGCAATCGCGGCTGCTCGCGGGCATGCAGGCGGCGCGCGCCACCGCCTTCGCCTTCCAGCAGACGATCGTCGTCGAGACGACCGGGCAGGCCCGGCGCACGATCGTCGAACGCTACGACCCCCGCCGCCCCGCCGCCGAGCGCTGGACGCTGGTCAGCGTCGACGGCAAGGCCCCCACCGCCAAGGACATTGCCAAGGCGCGCGAGGGCAAGAAGAAACCCGGTTCCTATGGCGACCTTGCCGACTGGTTCGGCACGCCTGCCCGCCGGGTCGAGGCGCCTGCGGGCTATGCCGCCTATCACTTCGATCGCTTGCCCGACGGCGAGCTGAAGATCGGCAACCACGACGCCTCCGCCGACACCGCGGCCGACGTGCTGGTCAACACCAAGGGGGCGACCCCCTTCGTCGAACGCGTGCGCTTCACCTCGACCAAGGGGTTCCGCATGATGCTGGTCGCCTCGGTCAAGCGGATCGACAGCAGCAGCCGCTATGTCGCTGCGCCCGGCATCGGCATCGTCCCCGAATCCTTTGCAATGACGATGACGGGATCGATGATGGGCAAATCGGGCGAACTGAAAACCAACGTGACGTTCAGCGGCCACCAACCGGTGAAGTGAGCGCGGATGGCGCGCTTGCAATCCACTTTCGCCGTCGCGCTTTGCCGGCGATCTCCATGGAGGTGGTTATCGGCGTTTCACGCGGGTCGATAGTCCTCCCCCGCCAGGGGGAGGTGGCGCCGCCGAAGGCGGTGACGGAGGGGGCGGACAGGAACGTCCCTCATAACGAGGCGCTACCCTTACCTCCCCCTCCGTCATGCCTGCGGCATGCCACCTCCCCCTGGCGGGGGAGGACTTCCCACACCGCATCGAACGGCGGTCGGGTCTAATAGAAGCGCTTCAGCGTCAGCGACCGGACGGTGCCATCGCACAGGCCCAGCCGCACGATCGTGCCCGGCGTACCGATCGACCATTTGGCGAGCGCGATCGTCGGATAGTCCGCACCGATCGGCTGGCCGTCGATCCGGCAGATCAGGTCGCCGACCTGCCACCCTGCCGTCGCCGCGGGGCCGCCGCGCATGACGTGCAGCACCTTCAGCCGGTCGCGCTCCAACCCGACGAGCAGCCCGCTGGTCGATCGCAGCGGCGGCCGGTTCGCATCGGGGCCGGGCTTCAGCACCATGCGTCCGGCGGCGGGATCGAGCAGCACGCGATAATTCTGCAACAGCCCCGACCCGATCCGGCCGGCGACGCCGATCGTCTCGGAAAAGCCGTTTGCCGGCTCGATCCGCGTTTCGACGCTACGGATCGCCTGTTCGCCGATCGTGATCATCGGCACGATCGTCAGCGTGCTCACCGTCTCGCCGGCGAGACCGAACGAGACGGTGGTGGTGCTCGGCAGCCGCGTCACGCCCGCGCGCTTCGCCGCGCTCTCCGACAGCGTCAGCGCCGATCCATCGCCGGTATCGACGATCACCGGCGACAGCGTGCGGCGCCCGATCCTGACCTGGCTTTCGTAGACATGGCGCGCGGGCGAGATCGTCAGCGGCGCCAGCGCGCCGACGAACGGCAGCCGGCCGGAGGGGAGCAGGCGAAACCGGTGGTTTGCATAGTCGATGTCGAGCGCCTGCCCGCCGATCGCGTCGCGCCCGATCAGCATGTCGACGGCTTTGGCGCTGCCCGTCGCCAGCGCCGGCAGGTCGGCGACGGTGACGCCGCCGCCGCTGCGCGTCAGCCCGCCGATCGTCAGCGTCCGCGTCGGCTGCCACCCGACCGCGACCGCGCCGCTGCCGGCCCCGCCGATCGCGGTCGCCTGCCCGTCGCTCTGCACGCGCGCAGGATCGGCGGCGGCACGCGCAAGCACCGAATAGCTCACCCCCGTATCGAGGATCGCGGTCAACGGCGCCCCGTCCAGCGTCAGCGTGAAGCGGATCTGGTTGCCCGGCGTCAGGTCAAACGGCACCCAGCGCGCATCGGTATCCGCGGCCAGCGTCGCGACGCCCTCGCGTCCCGCAGGCGGGGGTGCCGCGGCGAGCAGCAGCAGGGCGAACGGTAGGAGGACGCGCATCGGGCGCACCCTAGCGCGCCCGAACCGACCTATAAACCCGTGCGGGCCATCGCGCGGTTGATGAGGAAGGGGGATTCGCTTGCCCCCGTGCAGCCGCCGCTGCGCGCCAGCACGCACATCCGGATGTTCCAGCTTTGCTCGCAATGGTCGACGCGCCAGCCGGCGGGAACGCGCAGCGTGCCCTGGGTCGCGGTGACGATGCGGTTGAACCCCGCCTGATGCGCCAGCGCATTCGCCATGGGGCGGTCGGCGGGATCGGCGGAATCGCCCGTCCAGAACATGCTGATCGGCGTGCCCCGGCGCAGCGCGACCGCACCTGGCAGCACGGCGAAGCTGGCGGGCTTGACCAGCGCGACGCCGCACACGGCCGGATCGGCGCGCAGATGGGCAAAGGTCCGCCAGCCGTCCGCGTTGGGCGACAGCTGATTGGGCGCGAGCTTGCCCTGCGCCAGGCCGATCGAGGCGAGCGCGAAAGCCGCGAAGACGCCGACCGTCACCGCGTGCGCCTGCCCCTGCGACAGCCGCGCACGGGCGATCGCAATGATCTCGCCCCAGCCCAGCGCGGCCAGGATCACCAGCACGGTAAAGGCGAGGAAGATGAACCGATATTCCTTGTGCGGGATCAGGCTGTGGATCACCAGCGTCACCGCCGCCGCGGCGAGTAGCCCGGGCGCCTGTCGCCAGCCGTACAAGATGCCGATCACCGCCGGCACCATCCACCACGACCACACTTCCATGAACCACGCGACATAGGCCAGCGCCGGGAAGGTGCCGTAGCGCGCGGAAACGTTGTGGACGATATTCTGTTCGAAATTGCCCAGGATCCAGGCGAACGGCACCAGCCCGCGTGCGGCGTCGACGATCGCGCTGGCCGCGGCGACCGCGAGTGCTCCCGCGAGCAACATTGCCCAGCGCTTGCCGTCGAACAGGTCGCGCCGCCATTCCACCAGCACCAGCACTGCCGCAGCGGGAGCGTAATGCGGCCGGGCGAGCGCGGCGAAGGCGAACAAGGCGCCCGCCGCGGCGATGCGGCGTGGCCCGGCATGCCTTGCGGTCAGCAGAGCGGCGGCGGGCAGGAAGGCCGTGACCGCGATCGGCTCCGCCAGCGTTTCGGCGGCGAAGAAGACGATCTCGAACCAGGTCGCCGCGACGATGCCGGCGAGCACCCCGGTGGTCGCGCTATGCCGTCGCCCGATATCCCACGCCGCCCAGATGATTCCGAGCGACGCCGCCGCGGTGGCAAAGCGGGGCAGGATCATCGGCAGCAGACCGTTCGGGTAGATCGCCTCGCCGATTCCCAGCGGGATGGCGAGCAAGGCGGGCAGCATCCAGCTGCGGATGCCCGTGCGCCATTCCCAGGTGATGACGCCCTCGCCGGTCAGCAGGCGATGCGCGGGCTCCAGATATTGATAGATCGCGTCGGGGTGATGAAAGCCGGGGGTCAGCGCCGCCCAGACGCGCAACATTGCGCCGAGCAGCATCAGCCAGGCGAGCGGCCGCGCCATGACGACGCGCTTGACCGCGTCGTACAGGCCCGGTCCGCGCAGCGCCGCATCCCGCGTCGTCGCCATGTCACGCGCGTGGATCGCCGCGGTCATCCGGCCACCCCGCCTTACAGACACGCCTCGAGGAACGCCTGGTCGAAGCCGAACTGCTTCGCCTTGTCGAGCGTATAGGGGCGCAGGCCCATCGAGCGATATTCGCCGATGATCTTGCCGTCGGCGCTTTCGTCCAGATATTCGAACTTGAACAATTCCTGCGTCACGATCACCGGCCCTTCCATGCCGATCACTTCGGTGACGTTGGTCACGCGGCGGCTGCCGTCGCGCAGGCGCTTGACCTGGATGATCATGTCGACGCTGTCGGCGATCTGGCGGCTGATCGCTTCCTTGGGCACCTTGATGTCCGACATCATCACCATGTTCTCCATACGCGCCAGCGCCTCGCGCGGGGAGTTGGAGTGGAGCGTACACATCGAACCATCGTGGCCGGTGTTCATCGCGGCGAGCATGTCGAAACACTCGGACCCGCGGATTTCGCCCAGGATGATACGATCCGGGCGCATACGCAGCGCGTTCTTCACCAGGTCGCGGATGCTGATCTCGCCCTGGCCCTCCAGGTTGGCGGGCCGCGTTTCCAGCGGGAGCCAGTGGGGCTGCTGCAGCCGCAATTCGGCCGCGTCCTCGATCGTCAGCACGCGCTCGCCCGGGTCGATCATCTTCGACAGCGCGTTGAGCATCGTCGTCTTGCCCGAACCCGTACCGCCCGAAATGACGACATTGAACCGGCTGGCGCCCGCGATCTTCAGCGCGGTCGCCATCTTGGGGCTCATGCTGCCGAACCCGGCCATCATGTCGAGCGTGATCGGCTTGGCGGAGAATTTACGGATCGAGATCGCGGTGCCGCGCAAGCTCAGCGGCGGCACGATCACGTTGACGCGGCTGCCGTCCTTCAGGCGCGCGTCGGCGAGCGGCGTGGTCTGATCGACGCGGCGACCGACCGAATTGACGATGCGCTGCGCGATCTGGAACAGATGCTCCTCGTCGCGGAACTGGATCTGCGCCAGCTCCAGCTTGCCCTTGCGCTCGACATAGGTCTGGTCGGGCCCGTTGACCATGATGTCGGTGACGGCGGCGTCGGCGAGCAGCTCTTCGAGCGGCCCCAGGCCGAGCAGCTCGTCGACCAGCACCTTTTCCAGCGCGAACTGTTCGCGGCGGTTCAGCGTCAGCTTCAGCTCGGCGAGCACTTCGCCAATGATCGGGCGGAATTCTTCGGCCAGCTCGTCCTTGCTCAGCGTCGCCGCGGCTTCCGGATCGACGCGTTCCAGCAGACGCGGCAGCACCTGTTCCTTGATCTTGTGGATCGAGGCTTCGAAGCCCTCGTTGCGGCTGCTGCCCGCATCGCCGCTGGCATTCTGGCGCTCGGTCAGCCGTGCCATCGCATCGACGGTGCCGGCGGGCGGCGCGGGGGCGAGCGGATCCTCGGGCGCGAGCAAAGCCGATTCGATCGGCGGGAACTGGCTGCCCGGCGGCGTGTCTTCCGCCGGCCGCGGCGCCACGCCGCTGCTCTGCATCGGGCGCGCGACGCCGAACGCCGGCCTCGCCGGCTGTCCGCCACCCATTCCGTTCCGACGCCCGAACGCGCTCATACCCAATTCCAATATGGTCCTGCCGAGAGGGGTAGGGGGCAAGGTTTGACATTTTCCTAACCACGATGCGCCGCAGCCGGCTTGACAGCGTGGCGTGGCTAGCCTTCGAGACCGGGCCATGCGCCGCCTGTTTCTCGCCCTGCTGCTGCTCCTCGGCTGGACCCAGCCGGCGCGCGCCGACGATATCGGCGCCACCGCGCGCGGCGTGGTGCGCGTCGTCACCATCGCGGTGGTCGACGGGCAGGTGGTGGGCTTCGGCCATGGCAGCGGCGTCGCGGTGGCGCCCAATCGCGTCGTCACCAACGCGCATGTCGTCGACCTTGCCGAACGCTATCCCGACAATGTCGTCGTCGGCGTCGTGCCGTCCGAAGGCGACAAGAGCTACCAGGGCCGCGTCATCGCCTATGACGCGCGCGCCGACCTCGCGCTGATCGAATTCACCGGCGCCAGCCTGCCGCCCGCGACGCTCTACACCGGGCCGATCGGCGAAGGCGATGCGGTGGTCGCTCTGGGCTATCCTGGCAACGTCGACCTCGCGACCGCCAAGTCCGCCGCCGACTATATCCGTCCCACCTCACCGGTGCGGTCGGAGGGTGTGTTCTCCGGCCGGCGCAACCTCACCGGCACCGAAGTGCTGCTCCACACCGCCAGCATCGCGCGCGGCAACTCGGGCGGGCCGCTGCTCGATCGCTGCGGCCGGGTGATCGGCATCAACTCGGCGATCACCCGCGGCGAAGAGGGCGACAGCTCGTTCGGCTTCGCCATCGCCGATACCGAACTCGCCGCCTTCCTGCGCACCGCCAAACAGCCCTTCGCCACCACCGGCGCGCCTTGCACCTCGATCGAGGAGCGGCTGCGGCAGGATAGCGAGGCCGACGCCCGCGCCCGCGCCGACGCGCTCACCAGCGCCCGCGAAGCAGCGACCCGCGCCGCCATGGGCCGCGAGGAAGCGCTGGCCACCGCGCGCGAGGCCGCACAGGCGCGCCGCGAGAATGTCATGGGCATCGCCGGCCTGTTGCTGGTCTTCGGTGCGATGGGGCTGGGCGGCGCCGGCCTGCTCGACGCAAAGGGCCGCCGCCGCGCCGCGCTCTGGGCCGCGGGTATCGGGGCCGCGACGATGGCGGCGGGCATCGCGACCTTCGTCCTGCGCCCCTCGGCCCGCGCCGATCTGCCGCCCGTCGCCCTTGTTGCCCGCCAGGCGGTGCCCAACGCGCCGCTCGGCAAGCTCGTCTGTACGTTGCAGGCCGACGCCAGCCGCGTCACCGTCTCGTCGACCGACGACGTGACGCTCGACTGGGGCAAGAGCGGCTGCGCCGACGGTCGCACCCAATATCTCGCCACCGGCGACGCGTGGCAGCGCCTCACCGTCCCCAACGACGAACAGACCGTGTCGTCGCGCGTCTTCGACCCCGTCACCCGCCGCCTGACGGTCACGCGCTACATGCTCGGCGCGCAGGCGATGCAAGCACTGCGCAGCCTGAGTGCGAAGACCGTCGGCCAGCGCTGCACCGTCGATCCGGTCGCCACCGAACGCCTGGTCCAGCAGCAATCCGCCCAGCGCGCCGCGCTGCCCCCGCTCCCCAACGAAAAGCTCGTCTACACCTGCCGCCGCGCAGGCTGAGCCCGATCGATCGCAACGACGAGCAGCGGCCGCAAAAGACCGCTGGCACCTCGCACGGGCCGCGTTACGCTGCCCACATCGGACCGAAGGGGGCGGGGGATGCGATTCGCGATACGGGGCATGATGGCGGCGGCGAGCGGAGCGGCCACGCTCGCTGCGCCCGCACAGGCCGAATGGTATGAAGCGACCGGTCGCCACGTCGTCGTCTACGCCAACGACAGCGCCGATGCCGTGCGCAAGCAGGCCGAGCAGCTGGAGCGGTTCGATGCGGCGATCCGCCTGGTGCGCGGCTTGCCCGACACCGACATCGATACCTCGAACAAGCTGACCGTCTACGTCGTCGCCAACGATTCGGTGGTCCAGCGGCTGTTCGGCGCCGGCGGCAAGAACATTGCGGGCTTTTATGATGGCCGCGCCAGCGGATCGGTCGCCTTCACCCCCGGTCGCAGCGATCGCTCGGAGGGCGGGCTCGATCCGCAGATCGTCCTGTTCCACGAATATGCGCATCACGCGTTGCTCGGGCATTCCGAGCTTGCGGTGCCGCGCTGGTATTCGGAAGGGTTCGCGGAGTTCATGTCGACGACGCGGTTCGACAAGGACGTCTTCTGGATCGGCGCACCGGCGCAGCATCGTGCCTATACGCTGCTGGAAGGGCAGGGCATGTCGGCGGAAAAGCTGTTCGCCACCGATCGCCGCAAATTGTCGGATTCGGAAACGAGCGAGCTGTATGCGCGCGGCTGGCTGCTCACGCACGTCCTCGCGCTCGACCGGACGCGTGCGGCGCAATTCTCCACCTACCTCACCCTGTTCAACCAGGGCATGCCGAGCAGCGAGGCGGCGACCAAGGCCTTCGGCGACCTCAAGGCGCTGAATAAGGAGATGAACAAGCGCCTCAGCGGTTCCAGCTTCCCCGCGTACAAATTGTCCAACGATCGGCTGCCCAAGCCCGAGGTGAGCCTCAGACCGCTACGGCCGGGCGAAAAGGCGATGATCGCGCTCCGCATGCGGTCCGATCGGGGCGTCAATCGCGAAACGGCGCAGCCAATCCTCGCCGAAGCCACGCCGATCGCGGCGAAATATGCCGACGATCCCGTGGTCCAGGGCTGGTTTGCGGAAATGGCGCTGGATGCGGGGCGCAACGACGTTGCCGAGGCGGCGGCGGATCGGGCGCTCGCACTCGATCCGAAATCGTCGCAGGCTTTGGTCTACAAGGCGCAGGTCCACCTCCGCCGCGCCAGCGCCGCGCACGCCAAGGACCCGGCCGTGTGGAAAGAGGCGCGCTCGTGGCTGCTGAAAGCGAACAAGCTCGACAACAACGACGCTTATGCCCTCATGCTCTATTATTCCAGCTTCGGCATGGCACACGACGTGCCAACCGCGAACGCGAAGGCTGCGCTGGCACAGGCGCATATGCTCGTGCCGCAAGACGAGGCGTTGACCTTCGCCTACGGCGTCCAGTCGCTGCTCGACGGCAAGACCGACGACGCGCGCCTCGCGCTCCGAACGCTCGCCTATTCCCCGCATGCCCCCGTGGACAACCCCGCCGCCCGCCTGCTCGCCCAGATCGATGCCGGCAAGACCGGCCCCGCCGCGCTCGCTGCGGCCGGCGGCAAGAAGGACGACGTAACGCTGGACTAGCGCAGGCCCCCAGCCGACCCCATAGGCCAAGCCCACCAAGTCCTCCCCCGCCAGGGGGAGGTGGCATGCCGCAGGCATGACGGAGGGGGAGGTCAGGGGAGCCTCGCGACCGCAGACACTCCCATCTACCGCCTTAGGCGTCACCCGATCGCGCCGATCACGCCCCCGGCATCGTCTTCGAGAACCCGAGGCCGATCAGCCCGAAACCGCACACCGCGCTCGCATGCACCACCCAAGCGGCATCACGCACCGCTACCCCCGCTCGCGCGCCAACAGCGCACGCTTGCGCTCCACGCCCCAGGCATAGCCGCCCATCGCACCGTCGCCGCGCGTCACCCGGTGGCACGGCACCAGCACCGCCAGCGGGTTGCGCCCGCAGGCCGTCCCCGCCGCGCGCGTGGCCCCCGGCCGTCCGGCCGCCGCGGCCAGCTCGGCATAGCTGCGCGTCTCGCCCGCCGGGATGGTGCGCAGCGCCTGCCACACCGCCTCCTGAAACGCCGTGCCCTGCACATCGACTGGCAGGCCCGCGTCGCGTCCCGGCGCCTCGACCAGCGCGACTACCTCCGCCGCCAGCGTCGCCAGCGCGGCATCGCCCGGTACGATCGTCGCCTGCGGGAAATGCGCCGTCAGCGCGCCCGCATCCTCGTCGAACGCGATCCGGCACAGGCCAGTCTCGGTCGCCGCGACCAGCAATGGTCCCAGGCTGGTCGCCACCACGGTCCAGCGGATCGTCAGCCCCGCCGCACCCTTAGCCCTCGCGCGCGGCGCCATGCCCAGCCGCGCGGCGCCGTCGGCATAGAAACGACTCGCCGCGCCATAGCCCGCGGCGTGGATCGCCTCGGTCACGCCCGCGCCCGCATCCAGCGACGCCGCCGCCCGTCCGGCGCGCACCGCCCGCCCGTAAGCGGCGGGGCTGACCCCCGTCGCCCGCGTGAAGACCCGCTGGAAATGATGGGGCGCATAGCCCACCACGCCGACCAGCTCCGCCAGCGTCACCGGCCCCTCCGCCGCCGCGATCGCCGCGCAGGCGTCGGCCACCGCCTGCGTGTCGCGCGCCACGCCATCGGGCAGGCAGCGCCGGCACGCCCGATAGCCTGCCGCCCGCGCCGCCGCGCCATCTGCCAGAAAGAGCACGTTCGACCGTGCCGGGCGCCGCGCCGGGCAGCTCGGCCGGCAATAGATGCCCGTGCTGGTGACCGCGACGACGAACGCGCCGTCCTGACTCCTGTCCCGCGCCACGAAGGCGGCCCAGGCCGCATCCTGATCGATCTCGCTCATGCCCCCGTCATAGCGCGCGGGCGGGCGCCGCTCATCCCGCGGCTTGCGATCAAAACCCGGTGCCGCGCACCGGCGACCGTGCGCGCATGATCGCGACATCGTCGCGCCCCGCGGCCAGGCTCGCCACGCGCTCCAGCCCCTTGCTCACCGCGCTGCCCGCATCCGGCGCGAACAGCCGCGCCCGCGTATAGCGGTCCGCCGCTTCGGCATAGCGGCCCGCGGCTTCGGCGCACAAAGCCAGGTTGAACGTCGTCGATCCCTGATCGGGCACCGCCTTGTCGATCGCGGCAAAGGCGTCGCACGCCGCGTGTTCGTCGCTCTTGGTCAGATGGACCGCGGCCTTGAACTGTTTCGCGATGTCGGGCGGCAGGCCGTCGCGCTCCTCCCGGACGCGCACCTTATAATCCTCTGCATGTGGGGCGAGGTCGAGGCGCACCTCCTGCGCGATCGAATCGGCCATGCTGCCGACGGTGAAGCCGACATCGGTCGCGATGCCGCTGTCCTCGCACCAGCTCGAAAAGTCATGCCGCGTCTTGGTGGTGTCGTACGGCTTCTCGCCGCTCCGCGCCTCGCGCATCACCAGGTCCGCGCGGAAATCGACCGTGCGGCTGGTGCAGCGGACGACATAGCGCTGCCGGGCGACGCATTTACCATCCTTGTTCTTCTCGACGCAGCGCTCGCGGCTTTCGGTATAATCGTTACTCGCCACCTCGACGCCGGTATGGCCGGACAGCAGCCCGTCGGGGCGCAGGCCCGCGGGCACCAGCACCGCATGCGGCACGCCGTCCGCGCCCAGTTTCGCCAGCCGCCGCTCGATCGCATCGGCCAGTGTACCGCCATAAGCGCCGTCGAACGGCCCGATCCCGATCGTCGGCAGCAAGCTCGCCGCGCGCGCATTGGCGCCGAACACGCCGGCCACGTGCAGCACCTCGGCCCGCGCCGTGCCCGTGATCGCCAGTCCCGCCAATACGATCGCCGCCCACCGCATCATCCGCCTCCCGTTTTACCCTGTTGCCATCGTTACGGCCCCGTTCCTGAACAGAAGCTGCGCGTCTACTTGCGCTTGTTCGCCCCCCATGCTAGCCGCCCGCCACCCATAAGTGGTGCGCGAACTCGCGCGCCCTCTTCCCCATGGGCCAACATTTCGGCACGAGGACTTCGATTCCGTGGAGACATCCAGCGGTAATTTGGGCGGCGGTATCCAGGCGAGCCTGGGCGGACGCTATGCGATCGCGCTGTTCGAACTCGCCCGCGATTCGAAGAGCATCGACACCGTCGAGGCGAGCCTCGTGGCGGTCCGCGACGCGCTACGCGACAGCGAGGACTTCGCCAAGCTCACCACCAGCCCGCTGGTCGCCCGCGGCGCCGCGGTGAAGGCGGTGCTCGCCGCCGCCGACGCGATGGGCCTCGACGCGACGACCAAGAACTTCCTCGGCGTCCTCGCCGAAAACCGCCGCCTCGCCGCGCTGCCGCAGATCATCCGCGCCTTCCGCGCGCTCGCCAGCCGCCATCGCGGCGAAGTGTCGGCCGAGGTCACCAGCGCGCATCCGCTGACCGAGGAACAGGTCGGCGAACTCAAGCAGCAGCTGCGCACCCGCGTCGGCCGCGACGTTTCCGTCGACCTGTCGGTCGACCCCGAACTGCTCGGCGGCCTGGTCGTCCGTATCGGTTCGCAAATGATCGATTCGTCGATCCGCACCCGTCTCAACACTCTCGCGCACGCGATGAAGGGCTAACGCAAATGGATATCCGCGCCGCAGAAATCTCGAAGGTCATCAAGGACCAGATCAGCAACTTCGGTGACCAGGCCCAGGTCAGCGAGACCGGCCAGGTGCTCAGCGTCGGCGACGGCATCGCGCGCATCTACGGCCTCGACAACGTCCAGGCGGGCGAGATGGTCGAATTCGCCAATGGCGTGCAGGGCATGGCGCTGAACCTCGAAGCCGACAACGTCGGCGTCGTGATCTTCGGTTCGGACGCCGAAATCCGCGAAGGCGACACCGTCAAGCGCACCGGCACCATCGTCGACGTGCCGGTCGGCAAGGGCCTGCTCGGCCGCGTGGTCGATGGCCTCGGCAACCCGATCGACGGCAAGGGCCCGATCGTCGCCGACCAGCGCAGCCGCGTCGAGGTGAAGGCGCCGGGCATCATCCCGCGCCAGTCGGTCAGCGAGCCGATGCAGTCGGGCCTGAAGGCGATCGACGCGCTCGTTCCCGTCGGCCGTGGCCAGCGCGAGCTGATCATCGGCGATCGCCAGACCGGCAAGTCCGCCGTCGCGATCGACGCCTTCATCAACCAGAAGGGCGTCAACGCCGGCACCGACGAGAAGAAGAAGCTGTACTGCGTCTATGTCGCGGTCGGCCAGAAGCGCTCGACGGTCGCGCAGCTCGTCAAGACGCTGGAAGAGAATGGCGCGATGGAATATTCCATCGTCGTCGCCGCGACCGCGTCGGAGCCCGCACCGATGCAGTTCCTCGCGCCCTACACCGGCGCCGCGATGGGTGAATATTTCCGCGACAACGGCATGCACGCGCTGATCGTGTTCGACGATCTGTCGAAGCAGGCGGTCGCCTATCGTCAGATGTCGCTGCTGCTGCGCCGTCCGCCGGGCCGTGAAGCGTACCCCGGCGACGTGTTCTATCTGCACAGCCGCCTGCTCGAGCGTGCTGCGAAGATGTCGGACGCCAACGGTGGCGGCTCGCTCACCGCGCTGCCGATCATCGAAACGCAGGCGGGCGACGTGTCGGCCTACATCCCGACCAACGTGATCTCGATCACCGACGGCCAGATCTTCCTCGAAACCGACCTGTTCTTCGCCGGCATCCGCCCCGCGATCAACGTCGGCCTGTCGGTCAGCCGCGTCGGCTCGGCCGCGCAGACCAAGGCGATGAAGAAGGTGTCGGGCAGCATCAAGCTCGAGCTGGCGCAGTATCGCGAAATGGCCGCCTTCGCGCAGTTCGGCTCGGACCTCGACGCCTCGACGCAGAAGCTGCTGAACCGTGGCGCGCGCCTGACCGAACTGCTCAAGCAGAAGCAGTTCAGCCCGATGCCGTTCGAGGAGCAGACCGCGTCGATCTTCGCCGGCACCAACGGCTATATCGATAACGTCCCCGTCGCGGACGTGACCCGCTACGAAGCCGCGATGCTCGCCGACCTGCGCGCCAACCACGCCGACGTCCTCACCAAGATCCGCGACACCCGCGATCTCGGCGACGAGGCGAAGGCAGGCCTCAAGGCCGCGCTCGACCAGTTCGCGAAGACCTTCGCGTAACGTTCAATGTGCTCCCGCGCAGGCGGGAGCCCAGTACTGGGTCTCCGCCTTCGCGGGGACACATGAAGGACAACAATGGCGTCGTTGAAGGCCCTCAAGATCCGGATCAACTCGGTCAAATCGACCCAGAAGATCACCAAGGCGATGAAGATGGTCGCCGCCGCCAAGCTGCGCCGTGCGCAGGAAGCGGCGCAGGCCGGCCGTCCCTATGCCGAGCGGCTGGAGGCGGTCGTCGCCAGCCTGTCGCGCCAGCTGGCGGGCGGCGCTGGCGTCTCGCCGCTGCTCTCGGGTACCGGCAAGGACCAGGTTCACCTGCTCGTCGTCGCGACCTCGGAACGCGGCCTCGCCGGTGCGTTCAACAGCAACATCGTCCGCGCCGCCCGCCGCAAGGCGGAGGAGCTGGAGGCGCAGGGCAAGACCGTGCGCTTCTACCTCGCCGGCAAGAAGGGCCGCGTGCTGCGTCGCTTCTACCCGAACGCGATCCTCGCCGACCATGAGCTGGGCCAGCACAAGGTGCTCGGCTTCCAGCAGGCGCGCGAAGTCGCCGACGACCTGCTCGCGCGCTACGCCGCGGGTGAGTTCGACGTCGCGCACCTGTTCTACGCCAAGTTCGTCTCGGCGCTCGTCCAGCTGCCCGTCGGCCGTCAGATCATTCCGGTCGCGGTGGACGTCCTGGACAAGGACGTACCCTCCACTTCGTCCACTTCCAGCAACACTTCCGCCCCCGCCGCGGTGGTCGAATACGAGCCCGACGAAGAGTCGATCCTCGCCGACCTGCTGCCGCGCAACGTCGCGATCCAGATCTTCCGCGCGATGCTGGAAAACGCCGCGTCGGAACAGGGCAGCCGCATGAACGCGATGGACAATGCGACGCGCAACGCGGGCGACATGATCAACCGCCTGTCCATCCAGTACAACCGCACGCGCCAGGCCGCGATCACGACCGAACTGGTCGAGATCATCTCCGGCGCCGAAGCGCTCTAACGAATCCGAAGCAGGAAGAACCGCCATGGCAACCGCCGCAGACGACATCCGCCCGACCCAGTCGACGGGCAGCAGCAACACCACCGGCACGATCGCGCAGGTCATCGGCGCCGTCGTCGACGTCCACTTCCCCGAAACGCTGCCGGCGATCCTGTCGGCGCTGGAAACGGACAACAACGGCACCAAGCTGGTGCTCGAGGTTGCGCAGCACCTGGGCGAGAACACCGTCCGCACGATCGCGATGGACGCGACCGAGGGCCTGACCCGCGGTCAGACCGTTCGCGACACCGGTTCGCAGATCAGCGTTCCCGTCGGTCCGGCGACGCTCGGCCGCATCATGAACGTCGTCGGCGAGCCGATCGATGAGCGTGGCCCGGTCGCCACCGACCTGCGCGCGCCGATCCACGCGAAGGCGCCGGAATTCGTCGACCAGTCGACCGACAGCGCGATCCTGGTCACCGGCATCAAGGTCATCGACCTGCTCGCGCCGTACGCGAAGGGCGGCAAGATCGGCCTGTTCGGCGGCGCCGGCGTCGGCAAGACCGTGCTGATCCAGGAACTGATCAACAACATCGCCAAGGGCCACGGCGGCACCTCGGTGTTCGCGGGCGTCGGCGAGCGCACCCGCGAGGGCAACGACCTCTACCACGAATTCCTCGACGCGGGCGTCATCGCCAAGGATGCCGAGGGCAATCCGATCAGCGAGGGATCGAAGGTCGCGCTGGTGTTCGGCCAGATGAACGAGCCGCCGGGCGCCCGCGCCCGCGTCGCGCTGTCGGGCCTGACCATCGCGGAATATTTCCGCGATCAGGAAGGACAGGACGTGCTGTTCTTCGTCGACAACATCTTCCGCTTCACGCAGGCGGGCGCGGAGGTGTCGGCACTGCTCGGCCGCATCCCGTCGGCGGTGGGCTACCAGCCGACGCTGTCGACCGACATGGGCGCGCTGCAGGAGCGCATCACCTCGACCAACAAGGGCTCGATCACCTCGGTGCAGGCCGTCTACGTCCCCGCGGACGATTTGACCGACCCGGCGCCGGCGACCTCGTTCGCCCACTTGGACGCAACGACCGTGCTCAACCGCGCGATCTCGGAACTTGGCATCTATCCGGCGGTCGATCCGCTCGATTCGACCAGCCGCGTGCTTGAACCGCGTATCGTCGGCCAGGAGCATTACGACACGGCGCGCGCCGTCCAGTCGCTGCTCCAGCGCTACAAGTCGCTGCAGGACATCATCGCCATCCTCGGCATGGACGAACTGTCCGAAGAGGATAAGCTGACGGTGACCCGCGCGCGCAAGATCCAGCGCTTCCTCAGCCAGCCGTTCCACGTCGCCGAAGTCTTCACCGGCATCAGCGGCAAGTTCGTGCAGATCGAAGACACGATCCGCTCGTTCAAGGCGGTCGTCGACGGCGAATATGATCACCTGCCGGAAGCAGCCTTCTACATGGTCGGCGGCATCGACGAAGTCGTCGCCAAGGCCGAAAAGATGGCCGCCGAGGCCTAATGCCCGCGCTGCGCCGCGAGGACGCCGTCAACGCCGTCTGTCCCTGGTCGGGTAAGCCGATCAGCGACGATGCCTTGACGGTCTATCGCGGCGCGGTGGTCGGTTTCTGCAATCCCGGCTGCCGGGACAAATTCGACGCGGCCATCACCGCGTTCGATCGCGTGATTGAAACGAGACTCTGACATGCTGCACTTCGAACTCGTCACGCCCGAAAAGCTCGTCCGCTCCGAGGACGTGTACATGGTCGTCGTGCCCGGCACCGAAGGCGACTTCGGCGTGCTGGAGGGCCATGCGCCCTTGATGTCCACCGTCCGCGACGGCGCGCTCTCGGTCTACCGCACCGAAGGCGGCCAGCCCGAAACCATCGCGATCCAGGGCGGCTTTGCGGAAGTGAACGCCCAGGGCCTCACCGTCCTCGCCGAACACGCGGCGTAATCGATCCGAGGCCGGCGGCGATCCAGACTGTTGGATCGCCCTCCCGCTAAGTCCCTGCGCAAAGGCACATAATCGGCACCGGCTGTCCTACAGCCCGTCACCCCGATACAGCCGGCGAATCCCGGCTCTTTCTCACCACGGCTAACCCCATTCCCGTCACCCCGGCCCTGAGCCGGGGTCCCGCTTCTTCTTCTCCGACGACCAAAAAGCGGGACCCCGGATCAAGTCCGGGGTGACGGAGTGTTTCAATCAGACCGGAAACGATACCCCCGCATCGTTTCCGCCAAGGTGTCCATCGTCGCTCACGCAGTGAACAGCGACCGCCCCTTGCGCACTACGGTCCGCCCCGCCGCATCGGTCACCGCATAGGTAAAGCCCGGCAACAGGCAGAACGCCCCCACCTCGCCCTGCGGCGACAGGGCCAGGAAGCCCACCTGCACGCCCTTGATCGCATCCCCGCGCAGCTTGGCGATATGCTTCACCACCTCCTCGCACGCCGCCTGCGGCGTTAGCCCGGCGCGCATCGATGCGACGACGCGCGCCGTGCCCGCGATCCGCGTCACCTCCTCGCCCAGCCCCGTCGAGGTCGCGCCACCGACGCCCGCCTCGACGTACAATCCGCTACCGACCTGCGGCGAATCGCCCACCCGCCCGCGCATCTTGAACGCCATGCCCGACGTGGTGCAGGCCCCCGCCATCCGCCCCGTGGCGTCGCGCGCCAGCAACCCGATCGTGTCGTGATCCAGCGCACCGCCCAAAGGCGCGCGGCGGTTTTCGATATTGGCGACCGGCGTGTATTGCGAGGTCTTCAGCCACTCGCGCCACGCCTTCTCCGCCGGCGGCGTCAGCAGATCGACCTTCGGAAAGCCCTGGTCGCGCGCGAACCGCGTCGCGCCCTCGCCGACGATCAAGGTGTGCGGCGTCTTCTCCATCACCCGCCGCGCGACGGAGATGGCATGCACCGTATCCTCCAGCGCCGCGACCGCGCCGACGCCGCCGGCATCGTCCATGATCACCGCATCCAGCGTCACATGCCCGTCGCGATCGGGATAGCCGCCATAGCCGACCGAATGGTTTTCCGGGTCCGCCTCCGGCACCATCGCCCCTGCCTCGACCGCGTCGAGCAACGTGCCCCCCGCCTTCATCCGCGCAAACGCCGCATCGTTCGCCGCCGCACCGAAATCCCAGGTGGACACGATCAGCGCGCGATCCGGGCTCGCCGCCATCGCGGGCATCGCCGCCGCTCCGCTTGCCGCCGCCATGCCACCCAGAAACCCGCGCCGCGTCGTCATGCCGTCATCCTTTGGACCGGTATTGGTCCTTACAGGAAGTTATACGGATCGACGTCCACCGTCACGCGCGCTTTCGCCGGCCAGTCGAGCCCGCCCAGCCAGTCGCGGATCACGTCCTGCACGTCGAGCGCGCGCCGGGCATGCACCAGCAGCCGATAGCGATGCCGCCCCCGCAGCATGGCGAGCGGGGCAGGGGCGGGGCCATAGACCGCCATACCATCCACCCGTGGCGCGCTCTGCGCCACCGCACGCGCCACCTCATGCGCACACGCCTGCTCCTCCGACGACACGACGATCGCGGCATAGCGGCCAAAGGGCGGAGCGCCGGCATCGCGACGCGCCTCGGTTTCCGCCTCGTAGAAGGCCTCGGCATCGCCGGTGATCAGCGCCTGCATCACCTGCGCCGACGGACTGTGCGTCTGGATGAACACATGCCCCGGCTTGGCTCCACGCCCCGCACGCCCCGACACCTGCCGAATCTGCTGGAACGTCCGTTCCGCCGCCCGCAGGTCGCCGCCCTCCAGCCCCAGATCGGCATCGATCACGCCGACCAATGTCAGATTGGGAAAGTGATAGCCCTTGGTGACGAGCTGCGTGCCGACGACGATGTCGATGTCGCCCGCTTCCATCCGGCCGACGAACTCCGCAGCCTTGGCCGGCGACCAGATCGTGTCGCTGGTGACGACCGCGGTCTTCGCCTCAGGGAACAAAGTCGCCACCTCGTCCGCGATTCGCTCGACGCCGGGACCGCAGGCGACCAGGCTGTCCTCCGCCTTGCACTCCGGGCAGGCGCGGGGCGTCGGCATCACATGGCCGCAATGGTGGCAGGCCAGCCGGCGGGTGAGGCGATGCTCCACCATCCAGGCGGTGCAATTGGGGCATTGGAAGCGGTGCCCGCAATTGCGGCACAGCGTCAGTGGCGCATAGCCGCGACGGTTGAGGAACAGCAGCGACTGCTCGCCCTTCTCGAACGTCTCACGCAGCGCCGTCACCAGCTTCGGCGCGATCCACGTGCCGCGTTCGGGCGGGTGCTGGATCAGGTCGATCGCCTCGATCGTCGGCATCTCGGCGGGGCCGTAGCGGCCGGGCAGCTTCAGTTCGGCATAGCGGCCCAGCGCCACCTGCTGGCGCGTCTCGATCGCCGGGGTCGCGCTGGCCAGGATCACCGGGCATTGCTCGAACTTGCCGCGCATCACCGCGACGTCGCGGGCATGGTAATGGACGCCCTCTTCCTGCTTGAAGCTCGTCTCGTGCGCCTCGTCGACGACGATCAGGCCGAGGTTGCGATAGGGCAGGAACAAAGCGGACCGCGCGCCCACCGTCACCAGCGCCTCGCCGCTCGCGATCGCGCGCCACGCCCGCCGTCGCTGGGTGGAGCGTAGGCCCGAATGCCACGCCACCGGCTCGCAGCCGAAACGGTCGTGGAAGCGCTTCAGGAACGGTTCGGTCAGCGCGATCTCGGGCAGCAGCACGAGGGTCTGCCGCCCCTGCCGGATCGCTTCGGCCACCGCCTCGAAATACACCTCGGTCTTGCCCGATCCGGTGACGCCGTCGAGCAGGGTGGGGCGGAATTCATGGGCGGCGACCCCGGCGACCAGCTCGTCCGCGGCGGCCTGCTGCGCCTCGGCCAGCGTCGGCGGACCGAAGGCCGGGTCGGGATGCGGATAGGGGCTGTCGATATCGACGCTCACCGCCTCCAGCGCGCCGGCCTTCACCAGCCCACGGACCACCGCGTCGGACACGTCGGCGAGGGTGGCGAGCTCGCGGATCAGGCCTTGCCGGTCGCCGATCCGCTCCAGCGCCTGCTCGCGCTGTGGGGTGAGGCGCGGCGGCACGGTGCCGGTGGCGCGATACTCGGTGACGGTCCGCGCCCCCTCCAGCGCGGAGGTGGAGGCGAGCGCCATCCGCACCACGGCGGCGGGCGGCGCGAGATAATAATCCGCCGCCCACTCGATCAGCCGGCGCAAGGGCGCGGCGAGCGGCGGCACGTCGACCACGCCGAGCAGCGGCCGCAGGCGGTTGTCGCCGACCTCCGCATCCGATGGCATCCGCTCGGGCTCCCACACCACGCCGAGCAACTGACGCGGACCCAGCGGCGCGATGACCACCGATCCCGGCTCGACATGCGAGCCCGCCGGCACGCGATAGTCGAGCGGGCCGAGCGCGGAATTGAGGACGAGAACGCGGGCGCGCGACGACATGGCGTCCATATGGGGGCTGATCGACTCGGCGTGAAGCGCCGGATTGCGCCGCTTCGACGGCTAGGCGACGTCGTCGGCGCTTGCCGCGATCGTTTCCTGCCGCTGGCGCACCTGCTCGCGCCAGACGATGATCAGGCCGCTCGCGATGATCACCGGCGCGCCGATCCAGGTCGCGCTGGCCGGCAAGGTGTCGAAGATCAGCCAGCCGAGCGCGGTCGCCCACAACAGGCTGGAATAATCCATCGGCACCACCACCGACACGGGGCCGAGCTTCAACGAATTGGTCATCGCGATCTGCGCACAGCCGCCCAGCACACCGACCGCGGCCAGGCACGCCCAGCCGAACGCCCCGTGGTTCTGGGCAACCGGCACGTAGAAGAGCGACAGCGGCACCAGCGACAGCGTCGAAAACCAAAAGACGGTGGTCAGCGCCGCCTCGGTCCGCCCGATCTGGCGCAGCAGGATCGTGACGCAGGCGGTGCCGAACGCCCCGCCCAGCGCAAAGGCCGCGCCGCCCAGCGGCAGATGCCCGTCGTTCGCCGCAAGGCCCGGCGCCGCGACGATCAGCACGCCAGCGAACCCCGCCACCACCGCGCCCCAGCGCCACACCCCGGTCGGCTCGCTCAACACGAGTGCGCCCAGGATCGTCGTGATCAGCGGCACGGTGAAGCCGATCGTCGTCGCCTCGGCGAGCGGCAGCAGCACGATCCCGTGGAAGGTCAGCGCCATCGCGCTCAGCCCCACCACCGCCCGCGCAACATGCGCCGGCAGTCGCCGTGTCGCGACGCTCGTCATGCCGGGACCGCTGGCGATGACGGCCGACACCAGCAGCGCCGCGCCGAACTGGCGAAAGAACAGGATCTCGACCACGCTCGCGCCGGCATGTTCGGCCAGCTTGATGCTGGCATTCATCGCGGCAAAGAACACGACCGACAGCAGGCGCAGGCCGATCGCGGGCAGGATGCGGTCGTTCATGCCGGGGCTGTAGCGGGATTGGGAGCGAGGGCGCGACCTAAATTCCTCCCCCGCCAGGGGGAGGGGGACCGTTCGGCGCCAGCCGAATGGTGGAGGGGGAGGTGCCCGGTGCCGTGCGCGAGGAAGCCTCTCGCTTACCTCCCCCTCCGTCACCGCCTGCGGCGCTGCCACCTCCCCCTGGCGGGGGAGGACTTGCGGGGTGACGGAAACGTCCGTCGGAGATAAGAGCCACCACCATGAAGCACGCTCTCCCCATCACCCGCGACGCCGATTTCGCCGCCTGGTATCAATCCGTCATCACCGAGGCCGACCTTGCCGAGGAATCGGGCGTGCGCGGTTGCATGGTCATCCGGCCGTGGGGCTATGGCATCTGGGAGCGAATCCAGCGCCTGCTCGACGACCGGATCAAGGCGACGGGGCATGAGAATTGCTACTTCCCGCTCTTCATCCCGCTGTCCTATTTCGAAAAGGAAGCCGAGCATGTCGAGGGCTTCGCCAAGGAGATGGCGGTCGTCACGCACCATCGCCTGATCCCCGACGGCCACGGCGGCCTGAGGCCCGATCCCGCCGCCAAGCTGGAAGAGCCGCTGGTCGTGCGCCCGACGTCGGAGACGGTGATCGGCACCGCCTTTGCCCGCTGGGTGCAGTCGTGGCGCGACCTGCCCGTGCTCATCAACCAATGGGCCAATGTGGTGCGCTGGGAGATGCGGACGCGCATGTTCCTGCGGACTAGCGAATTCCTGTGGCAGGAGGGGCATACCGCCCACGCGACCGCCGACGAAGCGCGCGAAGAGACGCGCAAGATGCTCGAAGTCTATCGCGACTTCGCCGAAACCTGCCTCGCGCTGCCGGTCGTCGCGGGTGAGAAGCCCGAGAACGAGCGTTTCCCCGGCGCGGTCGCGACCTACAGCATCGAAGCGATGATGCAGGACGGCAAGGCGTTGCAGGCGGGCACCAGCCACTTCCTCGGCACCAATTTCGCGCACGCCCAGAACATCCGCTTCCAGAATGCCAGCGGCGAGCTGGAGCTGGCGAACACGACCAGCTGGGGCGTCAGCACCCGCATGATCGGCGGCGTGATCATGGTCCATGGCGACGACGACGGCCTGCGCGTGCCGCCGCGCATCGCGCCGTGGCAGATCGTGATCGTCCCGATGCTGCGCGATCAGCCCGAGGACGAGGCGCTGATCGCCTACGCCAAGGACATCCAGTCGAACCTCGCCGGCCTGACCGCGCTGGGCGAGCCGGTGCGCGCGCTGCTCGACCTCAAGCCCGCCAAGGCCGCGACCAAGCGCTGGGGCTGGGTGAAGAAGGGCGCGCCGATCGTGATCGAGATCGGCGGCCGCGACATGGCGGGCGGCAACGTCTCAGTGATCCGCCGCGACCGGCTGTATCGCGAGGACGGCAAGCTCGACGCGGCAGTGATGCCGCGCGGCGATTTCGAGGCGGATGCGCCCGCCTTGCTCGCCGCGATCCAGCAGGCGCTGCACGAACAGGCGACCACGCGGATGCAGGCGGCGATCGTGCCGGCGGCGGACTTCGCCGCGGTCGAGGCGCATTTCGCCGAAGGGCAGAAGAACCCCGGCTGGGTCGAGGTGCAATGGTCGCGTCCCACCGGTGCGGCGCTCGACCAGGTGGTCGAGCGGCTGAAGGCGCTGAAGCTGACGATCCGCAACGCGCCGGGCGATCAGGCCCCGGCGGACGGCGCCTGCGTCTTCACCGGCGCGCCGGCCGTCGAACGCGTGCTGCTCGCCCGGGCGTACTGATCGACAGGCGCCCCCCGGAAACGTCGCCCTAGCGAAGGAAGGGGCCTCGAGCGGCTCTTGCTGGGCGCGACAACAGGGAAACCGCTGCGTTCGCTGGGATGACGTCGCGTAGGGGGGAGCCTGTACGTCGCTCCCGCCTTACGTCACCAGCCGCCGCAGCGTTTCGACCCGATCCGCCTCTGCCGCGGGCTTGTCGGTGCGGATGCGTGCGATGCGAGGGAAGCGCATCGCGACGCCGGACTTGTGCCGGGTGGAGGTGTGGATCGAATCGAACGCGATCTCCAGCACCAGCGTCTTCTCCACTTCGCGCACTGGGCCGAAGCGCTTCACCGTATGGCGGCGCACGAAGCTGTCGAGCATCCGCAATTCCTCGTCGGTGATCCCCGAATAGGCCTTGCCGACCGGCAACAGCTCGCCCTCTTCGGTCCAGCAGCCGAAGGTATAGTCGCTGTAATAGGACGATCGCCGCCCGTTGCCGCGCTGCGCGTACATCATCACGCAATCGGCGGTCAGCGGATCGCGCTTCCATTTGTACCACAGGCCGGCGCGCCGCCCACCGACATAGGGGCTGTCGCGGCGTTTCAGCATCACGCCCTCGATCGCCGCATCGCGCGCGCCGGCGCGGATCGCCTCCAGTTCCGTGAAGCTGTCGGCCGCGATCACCTGGCTGAGATCGAAGCGATCGGGATCGAGCCGCGGCACGAACGCCTCCAGCCGGTCGCGCCGCTCCGTCCAAGGTAGCGCCCGCAGATCCTCGGGACCGTCGAACAGGATGTCGTAGAGGCGGACGAACGCGGGATAGTCGGCTAGCATCTTCGCCGACACCTGCTTGCGTCCCAGCCGCTGTTGCAGCGCGTTGAAGCTTGCCGCCCCACCACCGTCGTCCAACGCACCGCCCTGGAATTCGCCCTTCACCAGCAGTTCGCCATCGACCGTGCCGGGGGTGGTGAAGGCCGCGGCGACGTCGGGAAAGCTGCCGGTCACATCGTCGCCGGTACGGCTGTACAGGCGCGTCTTACCCGCGACATGGACGATCTGGACGCGGATGCCGTCCCATTTCCACTCGGCGGCATAATCGGCGAGGTCGACCTGCGCATCCTCCAGCCCGTGCGCGAGCATGAAGGGGCGGAAGACCGGCACGTCCGCCGGGGTGGGTTGCGCGCCCTTTCCCTCCGCCCAGGCGAACAGGCTGGCGTAGGGCGGCGACAGGCCGTGCCACACCTCCTCGACCGCATCGACATCCAGCCCGAACGCCTGCGCCAGCGCGGTCTTGGCGAGCCGCGCGGATACGCCGATACGCAGCCCCCCGGTCGCCATCTTGAGCAGCGCGAACCGCTCCTCCGCATCCAGCCGGTCGAGCATGCCGGCGAGCACCGCGGGGGCATCGGAGCGCGACAGATGGCGCAGCGCGTCGACCGCAGCGGTGATCGACAGCGGACCGGCATCGGGCGGCGGCACCACCGGCGCCGGCCACAGCAAAGCGACCGTCTCGGCCGTATCGCCGACATAGTCGCGGCTCATCCGGAACAGCACGGGATCGACCCGCGCCTCGATCAGCGCCCGGATCTGCGCGGGCTTCACGCCGGGCAGATCGAGATCGCCGGTCAGCGCCGCCATCGCCCAGCCGCGATCGGGATCGGGCGTCGCGTGCAGATAATCGACGATCAGCTTGAGCTTGGCGTTCCGCCCCCGCGTGTAGATCAGCGAATCGAGAAGCGCGGCAAAGGCTTGCATGGACACACGAACGCATGGCGCCGTCGAAGCGCTCCCGCTAGGACCCGCATCGTGAAACGTCCGCTTCTCAGTGCCGCGCTGATCGTCGCCTTTATCGCCGGCGCCGTCTTCCTCATCGGCTATCGCAACGCCCGCGCCGATCCGGTCGTTCGCCGGGTGACGATGGCGCTGCCCGACTGGCCGGCCGGCAAACCGCCGATCACCATCGCGCTGATGAGCGATATCCACATGGAAAGCATGGCGATGGACGAGGGGCGGCTGGCCCGCATCGTCGGGCAGGTTAATGCGCTCCACCCCGATCTGGTCGTGCTGGCCGGTGATTTCATCGAGGGGCGCGGCGCCGGCGAGGCGGAGCGGGCGATCCCGTTGCTGGCACGCCCGCTGTCGCAGTTGAAGGCCCCGCTGGGGGTCGTCGCGGTACTCGGCAATCACGATCACTGGACCGATCCCGCACCGATCGCGGCGATGCTGCGGCGGATCGGCGTACTCGTGCTGGTCAATCAGGGTGAGGGGCTCGGGCCGCTTGCGCTGGGCGGCCTCGACGATCCGGCGACACATCACGATCGCATCGCCCCGACCCAAGCGGCGCTGGCGACACTGGCCGGCGCCGGCGTGATGGTCGCGCATTCGCCCGATGTCGCGGTCAAGCTGTCGCGGCGCACGACGCTGCTGCTCGCCGGCCACACGCATTGCGGACAGGTCGTGCTGCCGCTGATCGGCGCGCCGGTCGAGGTGACCAATCCGCGCTATCGCTGCGGCATCGTGCGCGATCCGCATCGGCTGACGGTGGTGACGGCAGGGCTGGGCACGAGCAATCTGCCGATCCGCTTCGGCGCACCGCCCGACCTGTGGCTGGTGCGCGTCGGGCCGATCCCCTCCCGCTGACGGCCGGGCACAGGGATGTACCGTCACCCCGGATCGGGTCCGGGGCGACGGAAAAGCCGGGCTCAGCCCTTGCGGCTGGCTTCGAACAGGAACCAGGCGCGCTCTTCGGCCTGGTCGGTCCAGTCGTCGACGATGCCGCTGGTCGCATTGTCCTTGGCCGCTTCGGCCGCGTCCTTCACCGCGCGGAAGCTTTCGACCAGCTTCAGATTGTCCTCGCGCAGTTCGGCCAGCATCGCGCCGGCTTCGACGAAATCCTTGTCATTGTCGGCGATCGTCTGGCGGCGGCTGATGTCGCCGATCGAGCGCAGCGTCACGTTGCCGGTCTTGCGCACGCGTTCGGCGATCGCGTCGGTCACGCCCAGGATCTGCGCGGCCTGATCATCGAGCAGCAGGTGATAGTCGCGGAAATGCGGGCCGCTGACGTGCCAGTGGAAGTTCTTGGTCTTCAGATACAGCGCATAGCAATCGGCGAGCGAGGCATTCAGCGCGTCGGCGACCGAGCGCGTGTTCGACAGATCGGTGGGCGTGTTGAGCGCCGGATTGACGTCGGCCATGGGGAAGCTCCTGACAGAAATGGGTTCGTTGCGGAAACGATCCGATAGCGCAAACGCTCCCGGTCGGACCGGGATTTTGCATCAGGAATCATGGTCAGATTGATCGGGCGGCTAGATCAGACGAAGGGCCCCCACGCCAAGCCAGAGCCCGACGATCAGGAACAGGATGCCGATCCCGATCCGCAGCGACCGCAGCGGCAGCGCGCGCCATCCCGCTTCGCCAAGCAGCGCCGCGGGCGCGATCACGGCAAGCGATCCCAGCGTCGCACCCAGCGGCGCGAGCCACACCAGCTCCGCCCGAGCGCTCAGGGTCAGGACGATGAACTGCACGCCGTCGCCGAAGGCGAGGATGAACAGCCCGAGCAGGCTGGTCGCCGCAGCGCCGAGCCGCCAGCGTTCGAGCCGGTCGGGGGCCTTGGCGGGAAACAGCGCGCCACCGCCCTGCAGCACCAGCGCCAGCGCCAGGAACAGCTGCTTCGCCTCGGGCGTCAGCTGCGGGGCGATCAGGCCCCCCGCGGCGCCCGCCAATCCCGCGGCCACGGCAAGCGCGATGGCCGCCATTGCGACGACGAGGCCCGGCGCGCGGTAGCGATCGGCCAGGATCGCGGCGAGCCAGGCGGGGCGGTCGCCCACCTGTGCCAGCGCGGCGGCGACCAGCGCCGCCATCAATGCATCCATGCCGTCCCGTCCCGTCGTCGGTGTTCAGCTTGCGAGGCGCACCGAACAGGCCGCCGCAAAGGTGTCGCACGCCCGCACATCCTGCCGGTCGCAGGCGACCGCGTCGCCCAGCATCGACAGCCAGCCATGCACCAGGGCACCATGTTCGCCGCGCGACAAGGCCGAATCGACGAAATGCGCGACCGTCACCGCGGGGTTCAGGCCATGACGATGTGCGATCAGGCGGATCTGGTTGATATCAGGCTTCAGGTCGCGTGCGCAGGTATAGGGCGCCTTCACGTCGATCGCGGCGATTCGCGCCGCCAGGTCGGCGCGCACCGCCTCCAGCGCCATGTCGTTGATATGCCCCTGATGCCCCATGTCCCGCTCCCGTCATGTCATATGGCATTCATGCGCCCGCACCGGTAACGTGGTGGTTAACGATGGGGGTGGGGGCATCCGCGGTTGACTTTCGTCGCCGTCTGGCCCATGCGCCGCGACTGATCGAGCGGCGGCGTTGGTGCTGCCGCTCTCCTTGTTTTCAGGATTAGGGCTCATGGCCAAGCCGACTACCGTCAAGATCAAGCTCGTCAGCACTGCCGACACCGGCTTCTTCTACGTCACGAAGAAGAATCCGCGCACCAAGACCGAGAAGCTGAGCTTCAGCAAGTACGACCCCGTCGTGCGCAAGCACGTCGAGTTCAAGGAAGCCAAGATCAAGTAAGCTGCTGCCGGGGCGCCGCTGCCCCGCGTTGCTTGCCGAATCGAATCGCGAAGAGCCGCCGGTGCCCCGCGCATCGGCGGCTCTTCGCGTGCGTGCCTGCGGACGGAAAGCGACGTGCGGGCAACCTATGCGTTTTTGTGACGAAGCCATGGTGGGGGCTAGGTTCGGCCACATTGCGTTCATGTTCGGTCGGCATAGCGGACCGTGGTGGCCGGACGATCCGGCCGCCCTGTATCGCGTCACTACGGGCTAAGGGCGGTCCTCTCGAATCGAGGGGGCCGCCCTTGGTTTATGCGGGGTGCTGGCGGCATGACGGCCGTGTCCCCACATGTCGGTCATGTCGAAGCGCGCCGTCCTCTACCGCATGGTCATGCCGACCCACATCTGTCCCTATGGCCTGAAGGCACGCGATCTGCTGCGTCGCAAAGGCTATGCGGTCGACGATCGGCACCTGACGACCCGTGCCGAAACCGATGCGTTCAAGGCCGCGCACGACGTGAAGACCACGCCGCAGACGTTCATCGATGGCGTGCGGATCGGCGGCTACGACGACCTCCGCCGCTATTTCGGACTGTCGGTGCCGGACCCCAAGGCGGTCAGCTATCGGCCGGTCTTGGCCGTATTTGCGATGACCGCGCTGATGGCGATGGCCGCCAGTCTCGCCGCCTTCGGCACGCCGGTCACGGTCCGCGCGGGCGAATGGTTCATCGCCTTCAGCATGGTCGTGCTGGCGATCCTGAAGCTCCAGAACGTCGATCGATTCGCGACGATGTTCCTGGGCTATGACCTGCTCGCGCAACGCTGGGTGCCCTATGCCACGCTCTACCCGTATCTGGAGGGGCTGGCGGGCGTGTTGATGATCGCGGGTGTCGCGACATGGCTGTCGGTGCCCGTCGCGCTCGTCATCGGCGGTGTGGGCGCGGTGTCGGTTTACAAGGCGGTGTATGTCGATCGGCGCGAACTCATATGCGCCTGCGTCGGCGGCGACAGCAAAGTGCCGCTGGGCTTCGTGTCGCTGACCGAAAACCTGATGATGGTCGCGATGGCCGTGTGGATGATGCTGGCGGGATGACGCCGGGAACCGCGTTGAGGAATCATCGTTTTTACCGATAGCTCGCAGCTCCCGCGCCCTTTTCGGGGGGTAAGGGCGCTGAGAGCGCGCGGCACCCTGTCGCGGCCCGATCGCCGCGGCAGGGTGCCTTTTTCGTGTCGCGCCTCGCAGGTCAGACCAGCGCGTTCACCGCATCCATGAATCGCGCGAGACTGATCGGCTTCGACACATAGGATCGGGCGCCGGCCGCCCGGATCCGCTCCTCGTCGTCACGTCCCGCATAGGCGGTGACCGCCATCACCGGAATATCGCGCAGCTGTTCGTCCGCCATCAGCTCCAGAATCAGCTCATATCCCGTCACATGCGGCATCTGGATATCCATGATGATCAGGTCGGGCATCACCTCGCGTGCGCGGGCCACGGCCTCTCGTCCGTCGCGCACCGGTTCGGCGACGAACTCGTGCGCCCGCAGCAGGTCGCAGAACAGCTTCAGATTGAGTTCGTTGTCCTCGACAACGAGCACCCGTTTCGCCACGTGGGTCACCGATCCTTTCCCGTCACCGGACGATAGGCAATGCGCGGTCGCGATACAAACACCCCCGATGCGGAATTGCTCGGGCTTCAGGCGCTGGCCTGGACGCTCGGCGAACAGGCGCGTGCCGATCGCCTGATCGCGACGACCGGCCTCTATCCCGACGATCTACGCGCCCGTGCCGGCGAACCCGCCGTGCTCGCCGCAGTACTGGCCTATCTCGAGGCGTACGAACCTGATCTCATCGCCTGCGCCGATGCGCTGGGCGTCACCCCGTCGGCGCTGGTCGCCGCACACCAGATGCTGGAGGCTCGCTGATGACCCAGACACCCCGATTCTTGCTGATCACCGATTGCGACGAAGTGCTGCTGCATATGGTCAAGCATTTCGGCACATGGGTGCGCGAAACGCACGATATCGACTTCACGCCCGATGGCGCCGATTTCGCCAATTCGATGCGCCGCCGCTCGACGGGCGAAACGCCGACGCAGGCGGAGATGTGGTCGATGCTCGGCGGCTTCTTCCCGTCCGAAATGCACCGCCAGACCCTGGTCCCCCACGCCGCCGAGGCGCTGGCGCGATTGAGCGAGGTGGCGGACATCGTCGTCCTCACCAATCTGCTCGACAGCTGCCGCACCGCGCGGATCGACCAGCTCGCCGCCTTCGGCATCCATCACCGCGTCGAATGCAACCAGGGCGGCAAGGGCGATCCCGTATCGCGCCTCGTCGAGGAGCATGGCAATCCGGTGACGGTGTTCGTCGACGATCTGGCCGTCCATCACGAATCGGTGTCGCGCCACGCGCCGCAGGTCCACCGGCTGCACATGGTCTCCGAACCCAGCCTCGCGCCCAGCGTCGCCCCCGCGCCGCACGCGCATGCGCGCATCGACGACTGGCGCGAGGCGGCGGACTGGATCGCCGCCCGCTTCGCCGCGGGGCAACCCGCCGCCTGACGGTTTACCGCCCGCTGCGCCATCGGCTAGACGCGCGGGCAACGCATCATCGAAGGATACTGCCATGACCACGCACGTCGATCGCAAGCTCGAGGAACTCGGCCTCACCCTGCCCGAAGCGGCGGCGCCGGTCGCGGCCTATGTGCCGGTGGTCGAGGCGGGCGGCATGCTCCATCTGTCCGGCCAGCTGCCCTTCAAGGACGGCCAGCTCGTCACCGGCCGTCTGGGCGACGGCGTGTCGCTGGAACAGGGGCAGGAGGCCGCGCGTCTGTGCGGCCTGATGATCGTCGCGCAGGTCAAGAAGCACCTCGGCGGCGACCTGTCGCGCATCAAGCGCGTCGTGAAGCTGGGCGTGTTCGTCAACAGCCACGGCGACTTCACCGATCAGCCCAAGGTCGCGAACGGCGCCTCCGAACTGATGGTTGCGCTGTTCGGCGACGCCGGCAAGCACGCCCGCAGCGCCGTCGGCGTCCCCGTCCTGCCGCTGGGCGCGGCGGTCGAGGTCGATGCGATCATCGAGCTGGCGTAACGCGGCGCGGCGTCACCCCCGCCGCGCCACCGCGCTCAGCGTGGTGCCGGCGGTGATGACCTCGATATCGGTGCGGATATGCAACAGGCGCACTCCGCGTTGCGCCTGCGCGCGCGCGAGGGCCGGCGCGAAATCCTCGGTCCGCGTCACCGTCTCCGCCCAACAGCCATAGGCCCGGCCGAGCGCTGCGAAATCGGGATTGGCCAGCGCCGTGCCCGACACGCGACCCGGAAATTCGCGCTCCTGATGCATGCGGATCGTGCCGTATCCGCCATTGTCGATCACCAGCACCAGCAGCTGCGCGTCATATTGCACCGCGGTCGCCAGTTCCTGCCCGTTCATCAGGAAACAGCCGTCGCCGGCGAGCGCCACCACCTGCCGCCCCGGATGGCGCAGCGCCGCGGCAACGGCGGCGGGCAGGCCATAGCCCATCGCCCCCGCCGTCGGCGCCAGTTGCGTGCCCGGCGCGGCATAGGGCCAATAGCGGTGCCACCAGCCGCTGTAATTGCCCGCGCCGTTGCAGATGATCGCATCCGCGGGCAGCGCCTCACGCATCGCCGCGACGCAGGGCCCCAGGTCCATTGCTACGCCGTCGCGTGCCGCGGGCGTCGACCACGCCTGCCAATCGGCGTGCGCAGCGGCGCCACCGGCGTTCGGCGGTCCGTCGATCGCGTTCAAGCCTTCCGCAAACTCCGCCATGCCCGCGCAGATCGCGAGGTCGGTGCGGTACGTCATGCCCAGTTCGTCTGCGTCCGGGTGGACGTGGATCAGCCGCTGCCCGGGATGCTCCGGGGTGATCAGTGCATAGCCATCGGTCGTCGCCTCACCCAGTCGCGGGCCCACGACCAGCAGCAGGTCGGCGGCCTTGATCCGCGCGACGAGCTTCGGGTTCGGGCCATAGCCCAGGTTCCCGGCATAAGCGGGGCAGGCGTTGGGGATGGCATCCTGCCGGCGAAAGGCGGCGGCGACGGGCACGCCGGTGCGATCCGCCCAGGCGGCGAAATCCTGCGCCGCGATCCCATCCCATCCCGCCCCGCCGACGATCGCGACGGGGCGTTCGGCGGTGGCGAGCAGATCGGCAAGCTGCGCCATCGCGCCCTCGTCGCACCCCTGCGCCGCGCGCTCGACGCGCGGCCGGTCGACCGCCTCGACTGCATCGAGCAGCATGTCCTCGGGCAGCGCGAGCACCACCGGCCCCGGCCGCCCGTTCATCGCCACCGCATAGGCGCGCGCGACATATTCCGGGATACGGGCCGCATCGTCGATCCGCGCCGCCCATTTGGCGAGGGGCCCGAACATCGCGGCGAAATCGACCTCCTGGAACGCCTCGCGATCGCGGGTGCCGCGATCGACGTCGCCGATGAACAGGATCATCGGCTGCGAATCCTGCCGCGCGACATGCACGCCGATCGAGGCATTGGTCGCGCCCGGCCCGCGCGTCACGAAGGCGATGCCCGGCCGGTGCGTCAGCGTGCCGTCGGCGCACGCCATAAAGGCCGCGCCGCCTTCCTGCCGGCACACCACGGTTTCGATCTGCGGCGTATCATGCAGCGCATCGAGCACCGCGAGGAAGCTTTCGCCCGGCACGGTGAAGATGCGTTCGCACCCTTGCGCGAGCAATTGGTCGACGAGGATGCGGCCGCCGGTCCGGGTCTGTCTCTCCATGCGCGCGACTGTGCCCCGCGGCGGCGGCGATGTCGAGGAAGGGACTTGCCAGCGCCACCGCCCCTGGCGATGCTGCGGCAGCATCGACGACGTGGGAGAGGCGCGCAGATGACGTGGCGGACGGTGGCGCAGGGCCTGCGCTTTCCCGAAGGACCGGTGGCGATGCCCGACGGCAGCGTCATCCTGGTCGAGATCGCGGCGGGGCGGATCACCCGCATCGATGCGGAGGGCCGGATCGACGTGGTCGCAGAACCGGGCGGCGGACCCAATGGCCTGGCGATGGGGCCCGACGGCAAGCTGTATTGCTGCAACAACGGCGGGTTCAACTGGCATGAAGCGGGCGGTTTTCTGGCGCCGCACGGGCAGGCCGACGATTATAGCGGCGGGCGCATCGAACGCATCGACCCGCTGCGCGGCACGGTCGACGTGCTGTACGCCGACGGCGATTTCGGCTGTTCGCTGCGTGGCCCCAACGACATCGTATTCGACGCGCATGGCGGTTTCTGGTTCACCGATCACGGCAAGACGCGCCCCCGGGAGCGCGACGTCACCGGCATCTTTTACGCCAAGGCGGACGGCAGTTTCCTGGAAGAGGTGGTGTTCCCGTCGGAAAACCCGAACGGCATCGGCCTGTCACCCGACGGCAGCCGCCTCTACGCGGCAGAGACCTACACGTGCCGGCTGATGGCATTCGACGTGATCGCCCCCGGCAAGGTCGCGCCCGGCGGCGGCCCAGGCGGGCCCGGCATCCCGGTCTATCGACCGGCGGGGTATAAATTCTTCGATTCGCTGGGTGTCGAGGCCGGCGGGAACGTCTGCGTCGCGACGATCGGCGAAAGCGGGATCAGCGTCGTGTCCCCGACGGGCGACCTTGTCGAATTCGTCGCGACTGATGACGTGTTCACGACCAACATCTGCTGGGGCGGGGACGATCTGCACGACGCCTATGTCACGCTGTCGGGCAGCGGCCGGCTGGTGACGATGCGCTGGCCGCGGCCCGGATTGCGCCTGGCCTATTGAGGGAACGGCGCGCCCGGCGATCGGTACGCCGACCGCTGAGCGCCTTATTGTCCGCTTACACCCGCGACCGCGGACCGAAGTCGAACCAGCCCGGACGCTGGCCTGCCGGATAGGCCGGACGGGCGGCGGTCTGACGGCGGCCGGTCAGGCGTTCGCCGATCGTCGGCGCCGTGGTGGCGACCGGCGCCGCGACCGGCCGGGCCTGCGCCGCTTCGGTCAGCCGCGCATTCTCCCGCTCCAGTTCGGCGACGCGCGCATTCGCGGCAGCCAGGCTGGTGTCGCCCTGCTTGCGATAGGTGCCATGCGCCTCGCGCTCCGCGGCGTACCGCGCCTTCCACTTCTTGCCGCCGCTGCTGCTCGCCAATCCGAAGAACCAGCCTGCGATCAGGCATAGCGCCAGGGCGGCGAATTGCGTGGTGGTGGTGAACAGCATCCGTCGAGCCTCCTGTTACGGCAGCATAACGACGATGCCGGGGGTTGGTTCATCCGACAGGCGCCGCGCTTCCTTCGACCCTCACCCTTCCGGCGCTACGCGTCTCCCTCCCTCTCCCGCTGGGAGAGGGAAGAGACGGCGAAGCCGTCGATAGGGTGAGGGTGGGTGCGCGACGCGCTCACTCCCCGAACCGTCGCCCGACATGCGCCTCGCCGCGCGCCTCCGCCAGCTGCGCCTGCCGGTGCCGCTCCGCATAGCGCGCCCGGTCCGCCGCATCGCGCGTGTCGTGGCAGCGCGGGCAGCTCACGCCCTCCTCGTACAGCGGCGACGCGCGATCCGCCTCTGACACCGGCATCCGGCACGCCCGGCACAAGCCGTGGCTGCCCGGCGCCAGGCCGTGCCCCACCGCCACCCGTTCGTCGAACACGAAACATTCGCCCCGCCACGCGCTCTGCTCGGCGGGCACCTCTTCCAGATATTTCAGGATGCCGCCCTTCAGGTGGAACACGTCCGGCACGCCCTCGGCCTTCAGGAACGCCGTCGCCTTTTCGCAGCGGATGCCCCCGGTGCAGAACATCGCGACCCGCTTCGTGCCGGCGAGCAATTCGTCGCGATGCGCCCGAAACCAGCCCGGAAATTCGCGGAACGATCGCGTTTCGGGATCGATCGCGCCGTCGAACGTGCCGACCGCCACCTCGTAATCGTTGCGCGTGTCGATCAGCACCGTGCCCGGATCGGCGATCAGCGCATTCCAGTCGGCGGGATCGACATAGGTGCCGGGATCGGTCGGGTCGACCAGCGGCTCGCCCATCGTCACGATCTCGCGCTTCAGCCGCACCTTGGTACGGTGGAAGGGCATCGTGTCCGCCGCGGAAAACTTCACCTCCAGCCCCGCGCATCCCGGCAGGGCGCGGATATGCGCGAGCACTGCGTCGACGCCCTCGGCCGGCCCGGCGATCGTCCCGTTAATCCCTTCCTCCGCCAGCAACAGCGTGCCGCGCACGCCCTGCGCCTCGCACAAGGCCAGCAACGGCCCCTGTAGCGCGGCGGGATCGGCGAAACGGGTGAAGTGATACAATGCAGCGACGGTGACAGACATGGGTAGGCCTTTAGTCGGTTCGCGCAAAGACGCGAAGCCGCGATGAGGCAGGGCGACCTCGCTCATCCGCAACCTCTTCGCGTCTTTGCGCCTTCGCGTGAACAAACATGCGGTGACGAACCCGCCCGCGCGCCCTATCTCCACTAAGTGGCAAAGAAACCCAGACCCGGCCTGCCGACGCAGGCGCAGATCCTCGACTTCATCACGCAATCGGAGGTTCCCGCCGGCAAACGCGAGATCGCCAAGGCGTTCGGCCTGACCGCGCAGGAAAAGATCGCGCTGAAGGCGATGCTGAAGGACATGGCCGACGAAGGCCTGATCGACAGCGCCCCCGGCCGCGCCTTTCACAAGATGGGCGGCCTGCCCAAGGTAACGGTGCTGCGCATCGCCGACGTGGACGATGGCGGCAACGTCTGGGCGGTGCCCGATCGCTGGGAGGCGGACGGCCCCGTGCCGCGGCTGCGCGTCCGCGAACGCAAGCGTGGCGCGCTCGGCATCGGCGAACGCATCCTCGCGCGCACCGAAGAGGCGGGCAACGGCTGGATTGCGCATCCGATGAAGGTGCTCGCCAGGGCCTCGGAGCAAATCCTCGGCGTGCTGCGGCAAGAGGGCGAGCGCTTCTGGCTGACCGGCGTGGAAAAGAAGGAGCGGCGCGAATTTCCCGTCTCCGACACCGGCGGCGCGGCGGCGGGCGATCTGGTCATGGCGGAAATGGGAGGGCGACCGCCGCGCATCACCGTTCGTGTCGTCCAGCGCCTCGGCGATCCGTTCGCACCGCGCAGCTTCTCGCTGATCGCGATCCACAAGCTCGGCATTCCGGACGTGTTCACCGGCGATACGCTGGACGAGGCGAAGCGCGTGTCCGCCTTGTCGCTCGGCGAAGACCGCGAAGACCTCACGCACCTGCCGATCGTGGCGATCGACCCGGTCGACGCGCGCGATCATGACGACGCCGTCTGGGCCGCGCCGCATGAGGATGGCGGCTGGCAGGCGGTCGTCGCGATCGCCGACGTCAGCTTTTACGTCCGCCCCGGATCGGAGCTGGACCGCGAGGCGCGGCGGCGCGGCAATTCGGTCTATTTCCCCGATCGCGTCGTGCCGATGCTGCCCGAAATCCTGTCGGCGGAGGTGTGCTCACTGAAGGAAGGCGAGGACCGCGCCGCCCTGGTCTGCCATCTCCACATCTCGAAATCGGGCAAGCTTGAAAGCTGGCGCTTCGCCCGCGCCCGCGTCCGCACCGCGGCGAACCTCGCTTATGAAGAGGCACAGGCGACGATCGACGCCGATGCCGGTGCGATGATCGACGTGCTGCGTCCGCTCTGGGCCTGCTGGCGCGCGCTGGCGAAGGCGCGCGATGCGCGTGAGCCGCTCGACCTCGACCTGCCCGAACGCCGCGTCGTGCTCGACGAGCAGGGCCGGATCATGTCGGTCGCCCCACGCGAGCGGCTCGATGCGCACCGGTTGATCGAGGATTATATGATCGCCGCCAACGTCGCCGCCGCCAAGGCGCTGGAAGCGAAGAAGGCGCCGGTGATGTATCGCGTCCACGAACCGCCCAGCCGCGAAAAGCTCGTCGCGCTGAAGGACTATCTCGAGACGTTCGACGTGCCCTTCGCGCTCGGCCAGGTGATCCGCCCGGCGACGTTCAACCATATCCTCGACCGGATCGGTGATGCCGACTTCCGCCCGCAGGTGATGGAGCAGGTGCTGCGCACGCAGACCCAGGCCTATTACGCGCCCGCCAACCAGGGGCATTTCGGCCTTTCACTGGGTAGCTACGCGCACTTCACCTCGCCGATCCGGCGCTATGCCGACCTCGTCGTCCACCGCGCATTGGTCGCGGCCTATGGTCTGGGCGAGGGCGGGCTCACCAAGGCGGATGCCGAGGCGATGGAGCAGATCGGCACGACGATCAGCGCGCTCGAACGACGCGCGATGGAGGCGGAGCGCGACACGATCGACCGGTACGTCGCCGCCTTCCTCGCCGAACGCGTCGGCGAGACGGTGTCGGCGCGGATCACCGGCGTGCAGAATTACGGCTTCTTCGCCACCGTCGAAGGGATCGGCGGCGACGGCCTGATGTCGGTCCGCGACCTGGGCGGCGAATATTTCCGCTTTGACGAGGCGGCGCGCACGCTGACCGGCGAGGACAGCGGCGAGGAATATGCGCTGGGGCAACGGCTGGAATTGCGGCTCGCGGAGGCAAACCCGGTGTCGGGCGCGCTGCGCTTCGAACTGCCCGGCGGCAAGGGCGCCGCGCCGGGGCCGCGGCATCTCGGCAAGGGCATCAAGGGCGGCCGCAAGGACCGCGTCGTCGCGCGCCGCGGTCGGCCCGGCAACATCCGCCACAACGGCAAGCGGCGGTGAGCGACCGGCTGACCCGGATCGCGACATCCGGCCCGCGCGGCACGGTGCGCGACCGCTATCTGGTCCACGGCACGATCGCCCCGCGCTTCGTCGCGGCGCACGCGGTGATCGCCGACGACGCCATGCCCTTCACCCCCACCGATGCACGCGAGGCGAAGGCCTTCGCCGCGATGATCGCCGACGGATCGATCCGCGGCGTGGGGCAGGGCCGCTTCTGGTTCGACATGCATGCCTACGAAACCGCCGCCGCGGCGCGCCGGGCGAAGCGCGTTCCGGTGCTGCTGGTGGTCGCGCTGCTGACCGCTGCGGTGGCGGTGGCTTTCTACCGAATCTAGTCCCACTCGTCATTCCGGCGTCCGCCGGGATGACGAAGCAAGTAATCCCTTAACGCCGCATCAACCCGAACCCCCTACACCTGTCGCCTGGACAAGGAGCGCTCGCACGCGATGATCGACAATCTGTCGCTGGCGCTGACGCACGGCCTGATGCTGCTCGCCGCCTGGCGGCTGCTGCGCCGGCCCGATCTCGATTCCGAAGCGCCGCCGCCCCGCCACTGGCGCGCCCGCCGCAGCACGCCGCCGGAGCCGCCCGCCGGTGCGTGATCTCGTCTTCGTCGCCTTCCTCGCCGCGCTGTTCGGAATGGGCCTCCGCCGTCCGTTCCTGCTGGTGTGCGCATACGTCTATATCGACATCGTCTCGCCGCAGCGGCTGACGTACATCCTGCTCAACGCCGTGCCGATTTCGCTGATCGCGGTGGTGCTGGCGGTCGGCGGCTGGCTGCTGATGGACGACAAGAGCGACAGCCGCTTCGCGCCGCGCCAGGGCCTCATCATCCTGCTGCTGCTCTATTGCGGGATCACGACGATGGGCGCGGACTTCCCCGTCGACGCGCGCGACAAATGGGACTGGGTGTGGAAGTGCCTGGCCTTCGCCGCCTTCCTGCCGCTGACGCTGCGCACGCGCCTGCGCATCGAATCGCTGCTGCTGTTCATGATCCTGTCGGCGGCGACGATCATCATCGTCGGCGGCATCAAGACCGCGGCGGGCGGCGGCGGCTATGGCCAGCTCGACCTGATGGTGACCAACAATTCGGGCCTGTACGAAGGGTCGACCATCTCCACCGTCGCGATCGCGATCGTGCCGCTGATCGCCTGGTTCATGCGCTGGGGCACAATCTTTCCGCCCGACTGGAAGGTGAAGGGCTTCTGCCTGTGCCTGATCTTCGCCTGCCTGCTGATCCCGATCGGCACCTCGACGCGCACCGGCACGCTCTGCACCGTGCTGGTCGCGCTGCTGTCGCTGCGCAATACGAAGCGCAAGTTCACCTATCTCGCCATGATCGGTGCGGCCGGGCTGCTCGCGGTGCCGTTCCTGCCCGCGAGCTTCACCGAGCGGATGAGCACGATCAAGAGCCACGACGCCGACGAATCCGCCTCCACCCGCATCGCCGTGTGGCAGTGGACGATCGACTATGCCAAGGCGCACCCCTTCGGCGGCGGGTTCGAGGCGTTCCGCGGCAACCACATCCGCTACGAGATCAAGAAGACGACCGCCGCGCAGGGCGATGCCGCCGCGACCGTCGCCGATCAGGCGGTGACCGACAAGGCGCGCGGCTATCACAGCGCCTATTTCGAAATGCTGGGCGAACAGGGTTATCCCGGCCTGGCCCTGTGGCTTGCGATCAGCCTGATCGGCCTCGTCCGCATGGAGGTGCTGCGCCGCCGCTATCGCGATCCCGCCGGCCCCTTCGGCTGGGCGGGCCCCCTCGCCGCCGCGCTCCAGACCGCGCACCTCGTCTATCTGCTCGGCGCGGCGTTCATCGCCATCGCCTTCCAGCCATTCATCTACATGCTGCTCGGCGCGCAGATCGGCCTCGACACCTATCTCGCCCGCCGCCGCAGCGAAGAGGGCCAGGCGCCGCTGCGCAAGCCACGGGGCGACGCCATTCCAGCATGAGCGAACTGCGCGCCCTCACCTCGGCCCGGGGCATCGCTGCGTGGCTGGTCGTCCTCTACCATATCCGCGCTAGCATCGCGGGCCTGCCGCACGGCGTCGAGGCGGTGTTCGCCAAGGGCTATCTCGCGGTCGACTTCTTCTTCCTCCTGTCCGGTTTCGTCATCTGGCTGACCTGGCATGACCGACTGCGCGGGCAGGGTGCCGCCGGCATCGCCCGCTTCCTGCAAAAGCGCGTCGCGCGCATCTGGCCGCTGCATGGCGTCATGCTGGCCTTCGCCGTCGCGCTGGCGCTCGCGCTGTGGGCGACCGGGCGCAGCGACCCCGCCTTTCCCTTCGCCGAACTGCCGCTGCATGTGCTGCTGGTGCAGAATTGGGGCGTCACCGATGCGCTGCGCTGGAACGATCCGGCCTGGTCGATCAGCTGCGAACTCGCCGCCTATCTGCTGTTCCCACTGCTGATCCTGACGATCGACTGGCGACGCCTGCCCGCGCTTGCGCTGGTGGCCGTCGCAGCGGCGATCCTCGCTGGCCTGCACATCGCGATGCAGGGCGCGCCGACGCTGGGCTGGGACATTCCGCGCTACGGCCTCATCCGCTGCCTCGCCGAATTTGCGACCGGCACGATCCTTGCCGCGCTGTTCCTGCGCCGCCCATCGCTCGCCTGGCCGCTCGGCGTCGCCGCGATCGGCACGGCAGCCTGGGCGCTGGGCTGCCCCGAGACGCTCGCCGCGCCTTTGACGTTCGCCGCGCTGCTGCTCGCACTGGCGCTGACCGCCGGCACGCCGCACCATCCGCTCGAGGGGCGCTGGCTCCACGCGCTCGGCGACATCAGCTACGCGACCTATCTGTCGCACTTCCTGTTGTGGAAGGCATTCAAGCTCGTCGCCGTCCGCGATGCGACTGCGGTGCCCTGGCCGGTCATCGCCCTCTATCTCGCGCTGGTCCTCGCGGCGTCCGTCCTCCTCTACCGCTGGGTCGAACGGCCCGCGCAACGCTGGGTCAACGCGCTCGGGCGGTCACGCGCCACGGGGTAGCGCTCGGAACCGTGCGCGTCGCCTGGGCATTTCCTACTAGGAAGGGAGTGCCCAATTGGCCGCACGCATAGTCTATTGCGATGATTCCAAGCCCGGCATCACGCGCCGCAAGGTTCGCAATGGCTGGGCCTATTATGCGCCCGACGGCGACCGGATCACCGATCGTGACGAGATCGACCGGCTGAACGCGGTCGGCCTGCCCCCCGCCTATCGCGACGCCTGGTTTTGCCCCAAGCCCAATGGCCATATCCAGGCGGTCGGCTGGGATGAGAAGGGGCGCAAGCAATATCGCTATCACACCGGCTTCCGCGAGGCGCAGGAGGCGGCGAAATACGAAAAATGCGCCGATTTCGGCCATTGCTTGCCCAAGCTGCGCGCCCGCGTCGAGGCGGACCTGTCCGCACGCGGCCTGCCGCGCGATCGCGCTATCGCCGCGGTCGTGCGCCTGCTCGACATCGGTCACCTGCGCGTCGGCAACGAAGCCTATGCCGAAACGAACAAGAGCTACGGCGCCACGACGCTGCGCAAGCGCCACGGCACCGTCCGCGGCAACACGCTTAAGCTGCGCTACAAGGGCAAATCCGGCAAGGAACGCGATGTCGCGATCACCGACAAGCGGCTCGCCGCGACGGTGCGCAAGATGCAGGACCTAGACGAACAGCATCTGTTCGCCTGGGTGGACGACGATGGCGATGCGCACCCCGTCACCTCGTCCGACGTCAACGATTATATCAAGCGCGCGACCGGCGGCGATTTCACCGCCAAGCATTTCCGTACCTGGGGCGCCAGCGTCGCCGCGTTCGAGGCGCTGGCCCGCGCCGAGGCGGACCTCAGCCTGAAGGCGCTGCTCGAACCCGTCGTCGCCCGGCTCGGCAACACGCCCGCCATCGCGCGCAAGAGCTACGTCCACCCGTCCCTCATCGCCTTGGTAAAGACGGGGCAGGGCGCCTTCCGCCGCGCGTTGCGCCTGCCACGCTCCGCCCGTCATCTCAGCCGTGAAGAGCGGGGGCTCATCGCCTTCCTCGAAGCCGGCACGCCCAGCACGGCGCCGCTGAAAGCCGCGGCCTGATCCCCTTATGTCCAAAACCACGACCGCTACCGCTTCGCCGATCTTCGACAGCAACGGCGTCCAGGATCAATTGACCGGCCTGTACACCGCCAGCGAAGTCTGGCTGCACACGCACTGGCTGCAAATCCTCATCGCGCTCGCCGTCGGCGTGGTGATCGTCGTCGCGCTGCACGGCCTGCGCCGGCTCGGCGAACGCCTGTGCCGACGCAGGGATGTCTCGGGCGTTGCAGAGACGCTCGTGCGCCGCGGCTGGGGCGCGATCGTCGGCCGGGCGATCGCGCGCACCAACAACTTCTTCATCGTCATGCTCGCCGCCAAACTGGTCGCGGGCTATGCCGGTGCGCCGAGCCAGGTATCGACGACGATCAACTTCCTGTGGACCGTCGCCTCCGTATTCCAGGCGGCGATCTGGGCGCGCGAGCTGATCCTCGGCGCGATCGAGCATCGCACCAGCAGCGAACATTATTCGGGCGAGGCGCTGCTCAGCGCGATGGGCCTCATCCGCCTGCTCGTCACCGTCGCGCTGTTCGCTGTCGCGCTGGTCGTCGTGCTCGACAATCTCGGCGTCAACGTCACCGGACTGATCGCCGGCCTGGGCGTCGGTGGCATTGCCATCGGCCTCGCCGCGCAGGGCATTTTCGGCGACCTCTTCGCCGCGCTTGCAATCATCTTCGACCGACCGTTCCGCCGCGGCGACAAGATCAGCTACGGCACGACCAACGGCGTCATCGAATCGATCGGCCTGAAGAGCACGCGCATCCGCGCTTTCACCGGCGAATTGCGCGTGATCAGCAACAAGCAGCTGCTCGACAAGGAAATCCAGAACATCAGCGTGCGCGACCACATCCGGCTCGCCTTCACGATCGGCGTCACCTACGAAACGCCGCCCGACTCGCTCGCCCGCGTGCCGCAGATCATGCGCGAGATCGTCGAGGGCGAAGGCGGCAAGGTCGCACGGTCCAGCTTCGAAACCTTCGGCGCCTCCAGCCTCGATTTCGTGCTGCAATTCGACATCCCCGGCGACGATTGGGCGACCGCGCACCCGATGCGCGATCGCATCATGGTGTCGTTGATCCGCCGCTTCGCCGCGGAAGGGATCGGCATCGCCTATCCGACGCAGACGACCTACACCGCCGGCCCCGACGGCAAGCTGGTCATGCCCTACGCCCCCGCGTCCTAGGCGTTTTCGAACATCGGGTCCGCCGCGTTTGGCGCGGTTCGTCGTGCATGGGCGCCGGGGTTCAAGCTTTCGGTCGGGAGAGGGGCTTGCGGAACGCCCCCGGCTCCGCCTACAGGATGGCGCGACGCGGAACGCCATCCGCGCGCCGCAATCGGGAGGGCGATTCTTCGTGACGACGATCACCGCGCAGGCGATGAAGGACAGGGTCGGCACCGAAACCGTGTCCGACTGGGTCGAGGTGACGCAGGCGATGATCGATCGCTTCGCCGAAGCGACCGGCGACCATCAGTTCATTCATATCGATCCCGTCGCGGCGGCGCAGACGCCCTTCGGCGGCACGATCGCGCATGGCTTTCTCACGCTGTCGCTGATGCCGCTGCTCAGCAGCAAGGTGCCCGACGCGCCGCAGATCGAAGGCGCGCGGATGGGCGTCAACTACGGCGGTAACAAGGTTCGCTTCCTTACCCCCGTCCGTTCGGGATCGCGCGTGCGCGGCCGCTTCACCCTGCTCGCCTTCGACGAAAAGCGCCCCGGCCAATTCCAGCAGACCACCAATTTCGTCGTCGAGATCGAAGGGCAGGACAAGCCTGCCCTGATCGCCGAATGGATCAGCCAGATTTTCGTCTGACGCCAACCCTATAGTCACCGAACCCGCGCGCCGCGTCGCGCCCCATCAAGGAAGCCAGCCCATGCGCTCCGCCGTCATCGTCTCCACCGCCCGCACGCCGATCGGCCGCGCCTATCGCGGCGCCTTCAACAACACGACGCCGCAGGCGTTGGCCGGCCATGCGATCGACCATGCCGTCAAGCGTGCCGGCATCGATGGCGGCGAAGTGGAGGATGTGGTGTTCGGCGCCGCGCTTCAGCAGGGGCATCAGGCGGGCAATATCGCGCGCCAGGCGGCGTTGCGCGCCGGCCTGCCGATCACCGTGTCGGGCATGTCGCTCGACCGCCAGTGCGCCAGCGGCCTGATGGCGATCGCCACCGCGGCCAAGCAGATCGTGATCGACGGCATGGATGTCGCGATCGGCGGCGGCGTCGAGAGCATCAGCATGGTCCAGACCCCGCAGATGCGCGTCGCCCCCGACAAGCAGCTGCTCGCGATGCACAACGACATCTACATGCCGATGCTGCAGACCGCCGAAACGGTCGCCAAGCGCTACGGCATCGGCCGCGAGGCGCAGGACGCCTACGGCCTTCAATCGCAGCAGCGCACCGCCGCGGCGCAGGCGGCGGGCAAGTTCGATGACGAGATCGTGCCGATGGCGGCGACGATGAACGTCGTCGACAAGGTGACCAAAGAGGTCAGCACCAAGGACGTCACGCTGTCGAAGGACGAGGGCAATCGCGCCGACACGACGCTGGAAGGCTTGCAGGCGTTGCAGCCGGTCGTCGGACCGGACGGCGTCATCACCGCGGGCAATGCCAGCCAGCTGTCGGACGGCGCCTCGGCATCGGTGCTGATGGAGGAAAAGGTCGCCGCAGCGAAGGGGCTGACTCCGCTCGGCCGCTACGTCGGCATGGCGGTGGCGGGCACCAAGCCCGACGAAATGGGTATCGGCCCGGTCTTCGCGATCCCCAAGCTGCTCGAAAAGAACGGCCTGACGATGAAGGACATCGGCCTGTGGGAACTGAACGAGGCGTTCGCCGTCCAGGTCCTCTACTGCCGCGACACGCTCGGCATTCCCGACGAATTGCTCAATGTGAACGGCGGCGCCATCTCGATTGGACATCCCTACGGCATGTCCGGCGCCCGCATGACCGGCCACGCGCTGATTGAGGGCAAGCGCCGCGGTGCGAAGTATGTCGTCGTCACAATGTGCGTCGGCGGCGGCATGGGCGCGGCGGGGCTGTTCGAGGTCCTGTAAGTTGAAAGTTAGGCCCGGAAAGGGTATGTAGCGACTCGGACATTGTCATTGGTGTCCTCCTTGTGTGGGCCTCGATCGTTGCAGCGATCGGGGCCCAAAACGTTTGGGGCTCAGGTTGCAGCCCGAGCCCCGCCCGTGTGCTTTACCTGTTGCGACTATCGACGATCTTTACGGCCAAGGCCGCAAAGGCGATGATGACGCCCAGGATCTGGCACAAGTCGGCCACCGTCATTGCAGTGTCTCCTTGTGATGACGGCGGGATTGCCGCCGCCGGCGATCGTGGCCGATGCGGTCTTTCCGCGCAACCAACCCCCGATGCGCTCGTTCTTCCGGCCGAACCCCCGGTACAGGAGACGATGCATGGCCGATCAAGACAGCCCGCAGGAAGTGGCCGCCAAGTTCCTCGACAAGCTGAAGAGCAGCCCGTTCGTGATGATCGGCCTGATGGATGGCGAGCATTCCGAACCGATGACCGCGCAGATCGACGACGATCAGCCCAACACGCTGTTCTTCTTTGCCGGTCGCGACAATCGCATCGCCAAGGGCGGCGATGCCATGGCGCAGTTCGTTGGCAAGGGGCACGACTTCTTCGCCTGCCTCGCGGGCAACGTCAGCCGCGACGACGACCGCGCCCAGATCGACAAGCTGTGGAATAACCAGGTCGAAGCCTGGTTCCCGGGTGGGAAGGAAGACCCCAACCTGACGCTGCTGCGTTTCGATATCGACAGCGCCGAGCTGTGGGAAACCGATATCTCGATCGGCGGCCGGCTGAAAATGCTGTTCGGCGGCACGATCCGCAGCGACGAATCGAGCAGCCACGCCGTGGTCGACTCGGTCGCCTGAGGCGTCCGGCCTTATAAATGACGATAGGGGCGGTTCCGATCGGAGCCGCCCCTTCGCATATCTGGCGTGTCAGGCGTGCGCCGCCATCCATTCCTCGACGATCGGCGCCACCTTGTTGCGCCAGCGCGAGCCGTTGAAGATGCCGTAATGGCCCGCACCCTCGGCCATGTAATAGCGCTTCTGATCGGCCGGCAGGTTGGTGGCGAGCGTCAGCGCCGCCTTTGTCTGTCCGAGCCCAGAAATGTCGTCGCGCTCGCCCTCGATCGCCAGCACCGCGACATCGGTGATCGCGCCGGGATCGACGGGGCGCCCGCGATGCAGCATCTCGCCACGCGGCAGGGCATGCGTCTGGAAGACGAGATCAACCGTCTGCAAGTAGAATTCCGCGGTCATGTCACACACCGCGCGATATTCCTCATAGAAGTTCTTGGTCGCCTGCGCGCTTTCGCCGTCGCCCTGGACCAGATGCTTGAACATCTCCCAATGGCTCATCATGTGGTTGCCGAGGTTCATCGACATGAAGCCGGCGAGCTGCAGGAAGCCGGGATACACCTTCCGGCCCGCGCCTGGATACATCATCGGAACGGTCACGACGACATTCTGTTCGAACCAGGCGTGCGGGCGTTCGGTGGCCAGCGTGTTGACCGCGGTCGGCGCCTCGCGCGTGTCGATCGGTCCGCCCATCATCGTCAGCGTCTTGGGCCGGCAGGGGTGCTTGTCCGCGCTCATCAATGCGACCGCGGCATAGCAGGGCACCGACGGCTGGCAGACCGCCAGCATATGCGTGCCGCCCTGGCCCTCGTTCGGCCCGATCGCTTCCAGGAAGGCGATCAGATAGTCGATATAATCGTCGAGGTCGAAATGCCCGTCCTTCAACGGCACCAGCTTCGCATCGCGCCAGTCGGTGATGTAGACGTCCGCGCTCGGCAGCATCCGCTCGACCGTGCCGCGCAGCAGCGTGGCGTAATGGCCCGACATCGGCGCAACGATCAACAGCTTCGGCCCGCCTTCCACGCCATCGCGGCGGAAGCGCTTCAGCTGGCCGAACGGCTTTTGCAGCACGATCTCCTCATGCACCGCCACCTCGTTGCCATCGATGACGGTGTGGTCGAGGCCGAAGGCCGGCTTGCCGCGCGTCGCGGAGGCATGGGCGAACACCTCCAGCGCGGAACTGACCAGTTGGCCGCCGCCGACATAGGACCAGGGGTTGGCCGGATTGCGCATCCAGTCCGCGCCGAAGGTCGCCATGGCGCTGGCCCCGGCCAGCATCGAGCGCTGCATTTCATAGGCGTCGTAGAGCATGATCGTGTCGTAGCCTGTATTGGTTGCCGTATACGTAACGGCATTCGCGCTTGCCGCAATCGTCTGAACGCCCGAGACGCGCGATAAGCGCCAGACCGAGTACGCGCCGGCGGCGTTGAGCCGTGTGCCCCCTGCTGCTAGGCGCGAGCGATGGCGCGTTCCCCCGTTTCCCCCACTCCCGCCGCCGGCAAGGGCCGGCTCGGCGACCTTCGCCTCGTGTGGGAGATCGCGCTGTGCTATCCCCGCCACATCGCCATCGCGCTGGCCGCGCTCGCCACCACCTCGGCGGCGACGATCGGCATCCCCTATGGCTTCAAGCGGGTAATCGACCGCGGCTTCGTCGCAGGCGGGCAGGGGACGGTGGATGCCTCTTTCCACTATCTGCTGATGATCGTCGCGGTACTCGCGGTGGCGACGGCGATTCGCTTCTACCATGTGTCGTGGCTGGGCGAGCGCGTCGTCGCCGACCTCCGGCTGAAGGTGCAAGCGCACCTGCTGGCGCTGACGCCGCGCTTCTTCGAGGAAAACCGCCCGTCGGAAATCGCCTCGCGCCTCACGTCCGACACGACGCTGATCGAGACGGTCGTCGGCACCACCGTGTCGATCGCGCTGCGCAACACCGCGACCGGCATCGGCGGCATGGTCTATCTGTTCGTGCTTTCGCCCAAGCTTGCCGGCATGCTGCTGCTTGGCATTCCGCTCGTCGTGCTGCCCGTCACCATCTTCGGCCGCCGCATCCGCGCGCATTCGCGCATCTCGCAGGATCGGATCGCCGATGTCGGCGCGTTGGTGACCGAAACGCTGGGCGCGATGAAGATCGTGCAGGCATTCGGTCAGGAATCGCGCGAGGCGGCGCGCTTCGGCGCGGCGGTGGACGCGACCTTCGCCGCCGCGAAGCGCCGCATCGCGCTGCGCGCAGTGATGACCGCGATCATGATCGGCCTCGTCTTCGGGTCGATCGTGCTGGTCGTGTGGGAGGGCGTCGCCGACGTCACCGCCGGGCGCCTGTCGGGCGGCGGCATGTTCGCCTTCGTCGTGACGGGCGGCATCGTCGCGGGCGCGTTCGGCGCGCTGACCGAAGTCTATGGCGACCTGCTGCGCGGCGCGGGCGCGGCGAGCCGCATTGCCGAACTGCTGCGCGAGACGCCCGAGATCGCCCGACCCGCCGCTCCGATCCCCTTGCCCGTGCCGGTGGCGGGGGCGCTCGCGTTCGAGGGGGTGCGCTTCCATTATCCGACGCGCCCCGATGCGGCGGCGATCGACGACCTGACGCTCACCATCCGCCCGGGCGAAACGGTGGCGGTGGTCGGCCCCTCGGGCGCGGGCAAGTCGACGTTGTTCCAGCTCGCCGAACGCTTCTACGATCCCGCCGCGGGCCGCGTGCTGCTCGACGGCGTCGACCTGCGCGAAGCCGATCCCGCCGCAGTGCGCGCGCAGATGGCGATGGTGCCGCAGGATGCGGTGATCTTCGGCGCCAGCGCGCGCGACAATCTGCGCTATGGCCGGTGGGAGGCGAGCGACGACGAGCTGTGGGCCGCGGCGGAGGCGGCCAACGCCGCGGAATTCCTGCGCACGCTGCCGCAGGGCCTCGACACGCATCTGGGCGAGGGCGGCGCGCGCCTGTCGGGCGGCCAGCGCCAGCGCGTGACGATCGCTCGCGCGCTGCTACGCGATGCGCCGATCCTGCTGCTCGACGAGGCGACCAGCGCGCTCGACGCCGCCAGCGAACGGCTGGTGCAGCAGGCACTCGAACGGCTGATGCAGAACCGCACGACGCTGGTCATCGCCCACCGGCTGGCGACGGTCCGCGCCGCGCAGCGCATCGTGGTGATGGACCAGGGCCGCATCGTCGAGGACGGCACCCACACCAGCCTGATCGAACGCGGCGGCCTGTACGCGCGACTCGCCCGGTTGCAATTCAACGAAGCGGCGTAAGGGACACCCGTTACCCCACTTACACCGTCATTCCCGCGAAGGCGGGAATCCAGACGCGCAGGTCCCTCTTGAGCCGCACCGTTAGCGGTTCTGGATTCCCGCCTCCGCGGGAATGACGGAGGATGGGGCGGTCATTCCCCTTGTTCGTCATCCCGGCGCAGGCCGGGATCCATGGACGCGCGACGCCAGCGGTCATGCGCGCCTATCAGCCATACCGAAACCATGGATCCCGGCGTGCGCCGGGATGACGTGGGGGGCGGTGAGGCCTTGCCCCCACCGCCCCCAAAGCGCATGACGTTTGCGTAAAGCAAACGGGAGAGGGCAATGCGCGACTTCGACATCATCGTCTACGGCGCGACCGGCTTCACCGGGCGTCTCGTCGCCGAATATCTCAGCCAGCAGGGCGTCACCCGCTGGGCGATGGCGGGGCGTAGCCGCACCAAGCTGGAGGAGGTGCGCGACCTCATCGGCGCGCCGGCCGATACGCCGCTGGTCGTCGCCGATGCCGACGATCCCGCCTCGCTGAAGGCGATGGCCGAATCGACCCAGGTCGTGCTGACCACCGTCGGCCCGTACCAGCTCTACGGCGCACCGCTGATCGCCGCCTGCGTCGCCGCCGGCACCGCTTATGTCGACCTGTGCGGCGAGCCGGCGTGGATGCGCCACATGATCGACGCGCATCATGCCGAGGCGCAGCGCACCGGCGCGCGCATCGTCTTTTCCTGCGGCTTCGATTCGATCCCTTTCGACCTCGGCGTGCTGACATTGCAAGAATGCGCACGCGCCAAATACGGCATGCCCGCGCCGCGGGTGAAGGGCCGGGTGCGCGCGATGAAGGGCGGCTTTTCGGGTGGCACCGCCGCCAGCCTGAAGGCGACGCTCGCCGCGGCGGCACGCGACCCCTCGATCGTCGGGCTGCTCGCCAGCCCGTTCGCGCTGACGCCCGGCTTCAGCGGCCCCCATCAGCCGACCGGCATGCTCCCCGAATTCGACGCGACGCTCAACACCTGGGTCGCGCCGTTCATCATGGCGGCGATCAACACCAAGAACGTCCACCGCACCAACTATCTGCTCGGCCACCGCTACGGCACCGACTTCGTCTATGACGAGATGATGGTTGCCGGGCTGGGCGACATGGGCAAGGCCGCCGCCGAAGCGATCGCCAAGCTCAATCCGCTCGCCGGCGACAAGGGCCCCAAGCCCGGCGAAGGCCCCAGCAAGGAGGAGCGCGACAGCGGCCATTACGACCTGCTGTTCGTCGGCCTGATGCCCGATGGCGCGCGCTTCGATGCGGTGGTGACCGGTGACCGCGACCCCGGTTACGGTTCGACCAGCAAGATGATCGCCGAAACCGCGCGCTGCCTGATCGAAACGGAGGGGGCGGGCGGCATCTGGACGCCGGGCGCGCTGCTCGGCACCGGATTGCGCGATCGCTTGCAGGACAAAGCGGGGCTGACCTTTACCGCGGGCTAGGCTGCGGTTGACGCGGCATTAAGCACTGTGGGTGCAAGGGCTTGGGCCATGCGGATTCTCCATGTCCTCGACCACGGACTGCCCCTGCAAAGCGGCTACACCTTCCGCACGCGCGCGATTCTGAAGGCACAGGAGGCGCGCGGCTGGCAGGTGGCCGCCGTCACCGGCCCGCGCCATGGCCTGGCGCCGGACGCAGTCGAATCGGTCGATGGCCTGACCTTTTATCGCACCCAGGCGACGCGAAAGGGCGGCGTGCTGGGGGAGGTCGGCGGCCTCGCTGCCTTTGCCCGGCGGATCGATGCGGCGGTCGACGCCTTTCGGCCCGATATGCTCCACGCCCATTCGCCCGTGCTCGATGCGATCGCGGCGTTGCGCGTCGCGCGCGCACGCGGCCTGCCGCTGGTCTACGAAATCCGCGCCTTTTGGGAGGATGCGGCGGTTGGCAATGGCACGGGCACCGAAGGGTCGGCCAAATATCGTGTCACCCGCGCGATGGAGAGCTGGGCGGTGCAGCGCGCCGATGCCGTTGCGGTGATCTGCGAGGGCCTGCGCGGCGACCTGATCGCGCGTGGCGTGGCGGCGGACAAGATCGTCGTCTCGCCCAACGGCGTCGATCTCACGCTCTTCGGCGAACCGGTCGCGCGCGATCCCGCGCTCGCCGCATCCTTGGGGCTGGAGGATGCCGAGACGATCGGCTTCATCGGCAGCTTCTACGATTACGAGGGGCTGGACGATCTGATCGCCGCCATGCCCGCGCTGGTCACCGCCCGGCCCAAGGCGCGGCTTCTGCTCGTCGGCGGCGGCCCGATGGAGGTGGCGTTGCGCGCGCAGGCGGCGGCGTCCCCGGCGGCTGACGCGATCCGCTTCGTCGGCCGCGTGCCGCATACCGAGGTGGAACGCTATTACGCGCTGGTCGACGTGCTCGCCTATCCGCGCAAGCGCATGCGTCTCACCGATCTCGTCACGCCGCTGAAGCCATTGGAGGCGATGGCGCAGGGCAAATTGGTCGCCGCCTCCGACGTCGGCGGCCATCGCGAACTGATCCGCGACGGCGACACCGGCACGCTGTTCGCCCCGGACGATCCCGCCGCCATCGCGATGGCGCTCGCCGGCCTGCTCGCCGACCGCAGCGGCTGGGACGCCCGCCGTGCCCGTGGGCGCGCGTTCGTCGAGGCGGAGCGTAACTGGTCGTCAAACATTCGTCGTTACGATCCCGTTTACCAGCGGCTCACGTCGGCCGCGCTGATGGACACAGCATGCCAGCATTCCCCGGCCAGCCTATGACCCAGACCATGCCGTCGCGCGCCGCGATGATGCGCTGGATCGCCCCGGTGGGTGGCGCGGTGGCGGCGCTGGCCGTCGTCCTGCTGTTCGTCGGCTTGCCCGCCACCGTGCTGGAGGATTGGGTATGGCGCAGCGGCCTGCCGTCGCTGATCGGCGCGGCGGAACCGCCCTTGGGCACGACCGCGCGCGCCGTGCTGGCGCTGGCCGGCGGCGCGCTGGCCGGTGCGGTCATCTGGTCGGCGCTGTTCCTGTTATTCGGCCCAGGTGGCCTGCTCGCCCCCCGCGCCGCCTCCAGCGATGGCGTCCCCGTCCTGCGCCGCGCCGATGCGCACCCTGACGCGCCTGCGCGCCGTCCGCTGTCGGCTGCGGATCTGGAGGATGACGACGACACGATGTTTGCGCGCCCCGTCACCAGCGCGTCGCCCCCACCGCCGCCGGTCGAACAGCCGATTCCGGCGGACCTCGACCTGCCGCTCGCCGCCTTCCACCCCGGTGCGCTGCCCCCCGTGCCGCTGACCCCGGTGCGCCCGGTGCCGCCGCTGCGCGTGCCCGCCAAGCCGGCCGCCGGGGAGCCTGCCGCCCCCGCCGCCCCGCCGACGATCGAATCGCTGATCGATCGGCTGGAGCGTGTCACGCGTCGTCGTCCGAAGCGGTGAAGCGCACACCGCCAGACACACTTTAGAATATCGGGTATCGCTTTTGGGGTTATCGGGCCCCGGAACCTCTGTTAGCCTTCGAAAAAATCGAAGGAGAGGTCGATGGCTGGTCCCACCGCGTCCGGGGACGGGGCGGCGCAGGCGCCCGCGCCGCGCTATGCCTGGTATGTGCTGGGCATCCTGTTCGTCGTCTACGTCCTCAACTTCGTCGACCGGCAGGTGATCTCGATCCTGGCCGAAGACATCAAGCGCGACTTGAACCTGAAGGACGAGGACCTCGGCTTCCTCTACGGCACCGCCTTCGGTGTGTTCTACGCACTGTTCGGCATCCCGCTCGGCCGCCTCGCGGACAGCTGGCATCGCGTGCGGCTGATGACCGTCGGCCTCGCGCTCTGGTCGACAATGACCGCATTGTCCGGCTTTTCGCGCACCGGTGGACAGCTCGCCGCGGCGCGCATCGGCGTCGGCATCGGCGAGGCGACCGCGAGTCCCGCCGCCTATTCGCTGATCTCGGACTATTTCCCCAAGCGGCTGCGCGCGACGGCCTTGTCGATCTATTCGGCGGGCCTGTACGTCGGCGGCGGCGTGTCGCTGTTCATCGGCGGACTGATCGTCCAGGGCTGGAACCGCACCTATCCTGACGGCGGGCCCTTCGGTCTCGTCGGGTGGCAAGCGGCGTTCCTCGCGGTCGGTATTCCCGGCCTCGTCGTTGCGCTATGGGTCGCGACGATCCGCGAACCGATCCGCGGGCTGGTCGAGGGGTTGCCCGAACCGGACAAGCATCCCGCGCCCTTCCGCGCCTTCTTCCAGGAACTGCTCACGATCATCCCGCCGCTCACGCTGATCGGCGCGGCGCGCGGCGGCACGCGGGCTTTGCTCATCAACCTTACCGGCCTTGCCGCGGTGGTCGCGGTCGTCGCCTTCCTGATCGGTATCGGCGAACCCAAGCCGCAGTGGCTGGCGATCGGCATCGGCGTCTACGCGGTCTTCTCCTGGGCCTGCGCGCTCAAGCGGCGCGATCCTGCCACCTTCGCGCTGATTGTCGGCACGCCGGCCTTCCTCTGCACCGTCGTCGCCTACGGCCTGAACTCGTTCCTCAGTTACGCCGCCAGCTTCTGGGCCGCGCCGTACGTGTTGCGCACATTGGGCGAGACGCCGGCGCGCGCCGGCCTGTTGCTCGGCAGCAGCGGCGCGCTCGCCGGGTTTTTGGGCCTGACGATCGGCGGCATCGTCGCCGACCGCCTGCGCCGCACCGATCCCGCCGGGCGGCTGATCGTCGTGATCTTCGGCGCGACGGTGCCGATCCCGTTCCTGATCGGCGCCTTCACCGCGTCGAGCGTCTGGGTCTTCTATCCCTGCCTGTTCCTGTCGGGCCTCACCGCCAGCGGCGCGCTGGGGTCGGCGGCGGCGACGACGCAGGACCTGGTGTTGCCCCGCATGCGTGGCACCGCGACCGCGACCTTCTTCATCGGCACGACGCTGATGGGGCTCGCGATGGGGCCGTATCTGGCGGGCCGCATCTCGACGCTGTCGGGCAGCCTGTCGGTCGGCATGCTGTCGCTGCTCGCGATCATGCCGGTGACGCTGACCTGCGCGATCGCCGCCTATCGCCTTGTCCCCGCCGCCGAAGCGTCACGCGAAGCGCGCGCACGGGCGGCGGGGGAGCCGATCTGATCGCCTAGCGCGCTCGCTCCTCGCGCAACCGCGTGGCGACCTTCACCGCCGACGCGCGCGCATAGGCGCGGCAGGCGCCGGGCGCGGTGCGGAAGCGATCGGTCGCGTCGTCCTGATCGGCATGCGCGGTGATCAGCAGGTCGCACGGCAGCGCCGCCATCGCCGCCTGACCCCGGCGAAACGCAGCGAGCACCGGCCGCGCGGCAGGCGCGCTAAACCGATAGCCGGGCGCGGACACGGGGTTGAGGCTGCTTGCGAAGACGATGGCCTTGCACGTCCGCCCCTCGCAGGCGCGCCAGCTCCAGCTCATGCTGCCCATCGTATGACCCGGCGTCGCCCGCGCGGTGACGACCGTATCGCCCAGCCGCACCGGCTCGCCATCGCGGATCGTGCGCACCGCCGCCACCGCGGGAAAGCGACTGTCATAGCCGCGCTGGGGATCGTCGGCGGCCAGCCGCCCCGAGCGCAGCCCCTCCGCCCCGCGTACGCTGGCGACCACCGTCGCGCCGGTATCGCGCACCAGTGCGGCGAGGCCACCGGCATGGTCGAAATGCGGTTCGGTGCTGAGGATGTAGCGGATGCGCCGCGGGTCGAACCCCAGTTTGCGGATGTTGGCGAGGATCGCCGGCTCGGCCTGCGGCAATGCCCCGTCGATCAGGATCAGGCCGTCGCCGGTGTCGATCAGTGCGACGCTAAGCCCGCCGAAGCCCACAAGATAGGTCTTGCCGAACACCCGTACCGGCGGGGCGGGGCGCAGCCAGTCCTGCGCCTGTTCGACCGCGATCGGACGGGTCAGCGGATCGTCCGCGGTCGGGGAAACGGCGGCAAGCATGGCCGCAAACGGGGTAACGAGCATCGGCGGGTCTCCTTCGCCACGCAGAATGCCTCGGTGCAGACACTGCCGACAAAGCATCTTCTCTCGACACAGGCATGAACTCCCCTCATGCCTAGGCGCATGGATCGCGCCCAATTGCCCCTCAATGCGTTGCGCGCCTTCGAAGCGGCGGCGCGGCATCTGAACTTCACTCGCGCGGGACTCGAATTGTGCGTCAGCCAGGGCGCGGTCAGTCATCAGGTCGCGCAGCTCGAACGCCGGCTGGGCACGCGGCTGTTCCACCGGCTGCCGCGCGGGCTTGCGCTGACCGATGACGGCCATGCCTTGGTGCCGGTACTCGCCGAAACGTTCGATCGGATCGGCGCGACGCTGGACGGCTATGCCGACGGGCGCTTCCGTCACCCGCTGCACGTCGGCGTCGTCGGCACCTTCGCGACGGGCTGGCTGATCGAGCGGATCGACGATTTCGACGCGACGCATCCGCACATCGACCTGCGCCTCGCGATCAACAACAACCGCGTCGATCTGGCGGGCGAGGGGCTGGATTACGCCATTCGCTTCGGCGACGGCGCATGGCATGGCACGGCGGCGGAGGCCGTGCTCGACGCGCCGCTGACCCCGCTGTGCGCGCCCGCCGTCGCGGCGCGGCTAAGCGGCCCGGCCGATCTGGCGCGCGAACGGCTGCTGCGCTCCTACCGCCCCAGCGAATGGAGCCTGTGGTTCGCCGCCGCCGGGTCTGACGCGCCACCCTTGCGTGGGCCGATGTTCGACAGCTCGGCGCTGATGGCGGGCGCGGCGGCGGCGGGCCAGGGCGTCGCGCTCGCCCCGCGCGCGATGTGCCTGCGCGATCTCGCCAGCGAACGGCTGGTCCAGCCCTTCGCCATCGAGGTCGACGCCGGCCGCTACTGGCTGACCCGCCTGCTGTCGCGCAAGGAAAGCCCGGCAATGCAGGCGTTCCGCCGCTGGCTGCTCGATCAGTCCGCCGCCTTCAGGTCGTCGTCCGACGGTTCGTAGCCAAGGATGTCGCCCGGCTCGCACTCCAGATAGCGGCAGATCGCGGCGAGCGTGCCGAAGCGCACACCCTTCACCCGACCCGATTTCAGCAGCGACAGGTTCGATTCGGTGATGCCGATCGCCTCGGCAAGCTCCTTCGATCGCACCTTGCGGCGCGCGAGCATGACGTCGAGGTTGACGATGACTGGCATCAGACGAAATCGTCCAGATCGCGCTGCGCCTGCAACCCCGATTCGAGCGCCCAGACCGCGGCATAGGCGGCAAGGCCGAGCAGCAGTGGCATCGCCATCGCGTTGAAATCGAGGGCGATCAGCCAATGCGGTCCCCAGGAGGTGCCGCGATAGAGCAGCATCTGGCGCAGGCTGTCCGACAGCGGCTGCGCGATCGCCCAGAGGATCGCGGCGATCGTCGCGCGCCGCAGCCACGGCAGCGCCTGCGCGAAGGCATAGCGGGGCGGCCCTCCCAGTCGGCGCAGCGCGATTCCGACCGCGACGAGTAGGACGACCAGCGGCCCGACGTCGATCGCTTCGATCCCGGCAAGGCCGAGGCGGACCAGCGGCCGCTGCACATAGACCTTGAGGCGCTGGATATCGGCGGGCGCGGCGCGCAGCTTTTCAGCATCCTGCTCGTCGAACAGCGTGACGGGGTCGGAGGACCAAGTGCAGCCCTGGTCGCCGCAATGCGATCGGGGCGCTGGCCAAAGGCCGGCGAGCGGGATCGTCGCCGCGACGAGCGCCGCGATCAGCAGGAACAGCAGGCCGGCGATACGGCAGCGGCGCGCTTTGCGGGCGATTCGGGTACGGGGGGCGAGCGGCGGGCGCATCAGACGAAATCGTCCAGATCGCGTTGTGCGCGCAACCCCGCTTCGATCGCCCAGATTGCGCAATAGGCGGCGATGGCGAGCAGCAGGCCGGTCGCGATGTCGGCGAGGTAAATGTTCGTGTACAGGGTCGGTCCAGCCGGCGTGCCCGGCGACAGCCACGATTCGAGCGCGGTCTGATACACCGCGTGGGCGAGCGTCCAGACGATCGCGGCGATCGAGGCGCGGCGCAGCCACGGCAATGCCCGCTGCAACGGATCGGCACCGCGTCCACCGAGGCGGCGGAGGGCCACGCCGACGCTGAACAGCAACGCGGCAAAGGGCAAAGCGTTGATCGCCTCGATCCCCGCAAGGCCCAAGCGCACCCGGCCCTGCGCGGCAAAGGCGTTCAACGCCTTCAGCGCGGCGGGCGACGCCTCCACGCGCAGTCGCTCGTCGCTGTCGATCAGCGTCACCGGCCGCGCCTCCCACACGCAGCCGTAACCGCCGCCGCATCCCGGCGACGCGCCCGGGGTCAGCCCGGCAAAGACGATCACCGGCAGCATCACCGCGGCGCCGATCAGAAACACCAGCCCCGCAAGCCGACACAGCCACGCCTTGCGCGGCGGCAGCCAATATCCGTCCGTCATCATGTTCTTTCTGTTTGACAGAAATTTCTTGGCTTCATACACGAATGAGGCCGGCTGGTCGACAGCCGTGGAAGGGGATACACGTCATGAAGACCGGGTTGATGCGCCTGTTGGGCGCCACGATGCTGCTTGGCCCGACGCCGGCGATGGCGCAGGATTTGGTGACGCATGCGCCCGAAGTGGCGGTGGGCGTGCTGCGGCACGGCGCGAACTTCCATCCGTTGGGCAGCCAGCTGACCTTCCCGACACTGCCGCCGGGGCAGGTGTATGAGGGCATGGAAGAGGACGGCACCACCGACGTCCAGCTCGTTTATCGTACCAAGATGCTGCCGATCCGCTGGGCATTGAAACCCCGGCTGACGGCGAAGGTGCAGGTCAGCACCGCGGGCAAGACGAGCTTCGCCAGCCTCGGTGCGGAATGGCGGCAGCATGCCTTCAAGGGCCGCGTCTATGCGCAGGTCGGCATCGGCGTGACGATCCACGACGGCTATCGCTATCTGCCCAACCCCTTCCTGCCCGGCTTGGACAGTGCCGAGGCCTGGCGCCGGTACGAAATCTACCAGACCCGCACCGGCTTCGGATCGCGCGTGCTGTTCAACCCCAATGCCGCGATCGGCGTGCGGATCGACCGGCGCTGGGCGGTCGAGGCGACCTGGGAGCATTTCAGCCACCGCCAGCTGTTCTCGGACGTCAATCCGGGCATCGACAATGTCGGGATCCGGCTGGTCCGGGCGCTGGGGCGGTGATCGCCCTCGCGCTGCTGCTGGCGGTGACGCCCGTCGCGGAGCCGCCGGGCGAGGACATCGTCGTGACCGGGCGACGATGCGCGGCGAGACGGCTGCGGATCGTGACCAAGACCGACCGCCGCACCGGCGACATACACTGTGTCTTCAAACGGTGCAGCGGCGATGCCGCACTGGATGCGGGGATGTGCGCAGGCCTGCTTGCCTGCGCGCCGGTGGCGCGGACCAGCGCCCAGGTGACGGCGTGCATGACGCCGGTATGGAAGCGGCTGATCGATGGCGAGGCAGCGCCTGCGGGGTGATGCGCAGGCCTGTCGTTTTGCCCCCCGTCACCCCGGACTCGGTCCGGGGTCCACCGGGCCACGGGGGGACGGCAAGAGCCTCTGACCATCCCCCTCGCCGCAGAGTGGACCCCGGACCAAGTCCGGGGTGACGGCGTGAATGGGGCCATGGTCGCCTTCCACCTCCCACCGTCATTCCCGCGAAGGCGGGAATCCAGACGCGCTGCCGTCACGCCTCCGGCCGGAACGTTAGAGGGTACGGATTCCCGCCTTCGCGCGAACGACGAACCGGAGGGTAGCAAGCCTCCCCGCGCGCCGTCCCATCGCGCCCCTCAACGAACCGACGGTTACGCCTCGAACCCGGGTTCTCTCCCCCCCGTCTTTCGGCTACGCGCTCCTCCATGGGCACGACGATCCGTTGCGACCTGGCGATCGTCGGGGGTGGGCTGGCCGGCGGCCTGATCGCGCTGGCGGTGAAGGCGCGCGCGCCCTCATGCGACGTGCGCATCGTCGAGGGCGGCACGACGCTGGGCGGCGAGCACGTCTGGTCGTTCTTCGGCAGCGATGTCGCCCAGGCCCATCGCGGGCTGGTGCAGGACATGGTGGTGCATGGCTGGCGCGGCTATGACGTCGTCTTCCCCAACCTGACGCGCGATGTCGACGCGACCTATTATTCGATCACCAGCGAACGGTTCGACGCCGTGCTGCGCGCCAAGCTGCCGCCGCAGGCGATCATGACCGGCCGGCGCGTGCTGGCGCTGTCGGCGACCGCCGTGGTGCTGGGCGACGGCGACCGGATCGAGGCGGGTGGTGTTATCGACTGTCGCGGCCCCGGCGACCTCGATACGCTGGAGCTCGGCTGGCAGAAGTTCGTCGGCCACGAACTCGCGTTGCCGACGGCGCACGGCATCGAGCGGCCGCGGGTGATGGACGCCACCGTCGCGCAGATCGACGGCTATCGGTTCGTGTATTGCCTGCCCTTCGCGCCCGACCGGATGTTCGTCGAGGACACCTATTACAGTGACACGCCCGGTCTCGACGTCCCCGCGATCCGCGCGCGCATCGCCGACTATGCGCAGGCGCGGGGCTGGGCGGGCGCACAGGTCGTGCGGCGCGAGGCGGGGTCGCTGCCGATCACCTTGGGTGGCAATTTCGACGCCTATTGGCGCTCGACCGGCAAGGGGATCGCCAAGGCGGGGATGCGCGCAGGCCTGTTCCAGCCGGCGACCGGCTATTCGCTGCCCGACGCGGTGCGCTTCGCCATCGCGCTGGCGGACAGCGGCGACTGGTCCGGCGCAAGCCTCGCCACCTTCGCCTATGATCACGCGCGCGAGCACTGGCGACGCGGCGCATTCTACCGCATGCTCAACACGATGATGTTCCGCGCGGGCGATCCGGCGGAACGCTGGCGCATCATCGAACGCTTCTACCGTCTGGACCCGGCGCTCATCACCCGTTTCTATGCGGGACGGTCGAGCATCGGGGACAAGGCTCGCATCGTAACAGGGAAACCGCCGGTGCCGGTCGGTCGCGCGCTGCATGCGCTGCGGACGACGGCATGGCGGTAGGACAGGGATAGAAGACATGAAGTCGGCGATCGTCATCGGATCGGGATTCGGCGGGCTGGCGCTGGCGATCCGGCTGCAATCGGCGGGCGTCGCGACGACGATCGTCGAAGCGCGCGACCGGCCAGGCGGCCGGGCCTATTATTGGGAAAAGGACGGCTTCACCTTCGACGCCGGCCCGACCGTCATCACCGATCCGGCCTGCCTGCAGGAATTGTGGGCGCTGACCGGGGCCGACATGGCGCGCGACGTCACGCTAGAGCCGGTGACGCCCTTCTACCGCCTCAACTGGCCCGACGGCACGAACTTCGATTACACCAACGACGAAGCGGCATTGCAGCGCGAGATCGGCAAGCTCGATCCCGCCGACATCGCCGGCTACCACCGCTTCCTCGAATATGCCGAGGGCGTGTACCGCGAAGGCTATGAAAAGCTCGGCCATGTCGCCTTCCTCGATTTCGCGTCGATGGTGAAGGCGGCGCCCGCGCTGGCGAAATACCAGGCGTGGCGGTCGGTCTATTCGATCGTGTCGAAGTTCGTGAAGAACGAGAAACTGCGCGAGGCGCTGTCGTTCCACACTCTGCTGGTCGGCGGCAATCCGATGACCACCAGCGCCATCTACGCGCTGATCCACAAGCTCGAGCGCGACGGCGGCGTCTGGTTCGCGCGCGGCGGCACCAACCGCCTCGTCGCCGGCATGGTCGCGCATTTCGAGCGGATCGGCGGCACGCTGCGCCTTGGCGATCCCGTCACTGCGATCGAGACGTTGGGCGACCGGGTGACCGGCGTCACCACGCAAAGCGGCTGGACGATGCAGGCCGATGCCGTCGCCGCCAACAGCGACATCATGCACACCTATCGCGACCTGCTGAAGACGTCGCGCAGCGGCCAGCGGACGAAAGCGGCGCTCGAAAAGAAGCGCTATTCGCCGTCGCTGTTCGTCGTTCACTTCGGCATCAAGGGCGCGTGGCCCGGCATCCCGCACCACATGATCCTGTTCGGCCCGCGCTATAAGGGGCTGCTCGAGGACATTTACGATCACGGCGTACTCGCCCAGGATTTCTCGCTCTACCTCCACCACCCGACCGTCACGGACCCGAGCCTCGCGCCGGAGGGGCATTCGACCTTCTACGCGCTTGCCCCCGTGCCCCACATGGGCAAGTTCCCGGTCGACTGGAACGAGATCGGCCCGATCCTCGAAAAGCGCATCCTCGACGAGGTCGGCCGCCGCCTGATCCCCGATATCCACGATCGGATCGTCACGAAGTTCAGCTACGCGCCGAGCGACTTCGCCGCCGATCTTAACGCGCATCTGGGCAGCGCCTTCAGCCTCGAACCGATCCTGACGCAGAGCGCCTATTTCCGCGTCCACAATCGCGACGACCATATCCCGAACCTGTATTTCGTCGGCGCCGGCACGCACCCGGGCGCAGGCATCCCCGGCGTGGTCGGCAGCGCCAAGGCGACCGCGGCGCTGATGCTGTCGGGGCGGTGACCTCTTCCTCCCCTCCCTGACAAGGGAGGGGCCGGGGGTGGGTTGCCCTCCGCATCACGATCGGCCAGCCTCGCACGATGCCCCGGATCGCGCCTTACATGACCGCCAACGCGCGGGCGCTCCGCACCGACGCGACCGAGGCGGAGCGACTGATCTGGCTGCGCGTGCGCGGCCATCGCCCGCGGTTCACGCGGCAATTGCCGGTCGGGCGTTACATCATCGATCTCGCGTGTCGCAGCGTAAAGCTGAGCGTCGAGTTTGACGGTAGCCAGCATGTCGACAGCCTTAGCGATGAGGCGCGGACGCAGTGGCTCGAAGGATTGGGGTGGCGGGTGATTCGATTCTGGAACAGCGATGTCGTCGCCAATCCTGACGGCGTGACGGAGGTCATCTTGGCCGCCGTTGCGCAATGCGGCGGGCCGACCCACACCCGGCCCCTCCCTTCCAGGGAGGGGAGGTGATGCGGCGCTTCGCCGTTCTCTTCCTCGCCCTTTCCCTTGCCGCGTGCGGTGGCCGGGCGGTCACCGACGTGCCCGTGAAGATCGGCCGCCCCTACACCGTACGCGGCGTCACCTACGTCCCCGCCCCCGCGCCCGGATATGACGCGCTGGGCTATGCCGGCTGGTACGGCGGCGAATCGGGCAACGTCACCGCGCGCGGCGAGCGGTTCCGCGCCAAGGCGATCAGCGGCGCGCATACGACGCTGCCGCTGCCGAGCTACGTCGAGGTGACCGCGCTCGACACCGGCCGCACCATCCTGCTGCGCGTCAACGATCGCGGTCCCTTCGTGCGCGGGCGGATCATCGACCTGTCGCGCGGCGCGGCGGAGCTGCTCGGCATCCGCGCGTCGGGCTCCGCGGCCGTGCGCGTCCGGCTGGTCGACCCGCCCGAACGCGACCGCGCCCGGCTGCGCGCGGGCAAGCCCGCCAGCCCGCGCCCCGATGCGTCGCCCGACACGCTCGCCACGCTCCGCCAGCGCTGGATGGAAACGCGCTGAGCTTGCCGCTGGGCCCGCATCGGCGTAGCGGCAGCGCCATGAAACGTCTCGCTATCTACTGCGGCTCGGCGACGCCCGCCGATCCCGTCTATATCGAATCCGCCCGCGCCATCGGCCGCACGCTGGCCGAGCGCGGCATCGGCGTCGTCTATGGCGGCGGCCGGCTGGGGCTGATGGGCGCGATCGCCGATAGCGCGCTCAGCGCGGGCGGCGAGGTGATCGGTGTGATCCCGCAGGCGCTGGTCGATGCCGAGGTCGCGCACCGCGGCCTCACCGAGCTGCACGTCGTCAGCGGCATGCACGCGCGCAAAGCCGCCTTTACCGACCTTGCCGACGGCTTCGTCACCATCCCCGGCGGCACCGGTACGATGGACGAATTGTGGGAGGCGCTGAGCTGGGCGCAGCTGGGCTATCATGCCGATCCGGTCGGCCTGCTCAACGTCGCGGGCTATTACGATCACCTGATCGCCTTTTGGGACAAGTCGGCGGAAGTCGGCTTCCTGCGCCCGCAGCACCGCGACCTGCTGATCGTCGACACGACGCTGGACGGCCTGCTCGACAAGATGGCGGCGCATGTCCCGACGCAGCCGATCGTGCGGATGAAGACGTCTGACCTCTGAGGCGAAGCCCAGCCGCGACGCCATCGTCGCGACCGCGCACGAATCGATCGCGAAGGGATCGAAGAGCTTCGCGGCGGCGAGCCTGCTGTTCGATCCGGCGACGCGCGAACGGGCGTGGCTGCTCTACGCCTGGTGCCGCGCGTGCGACGATATCGCCGACGGGCAGGATCACGGCCACGACCTGCGCCCGGTCGAGGATGCACCCCGCCGCATCGCCGAGATGGCGGCGCTCACCGACGCGGCGCTCGATGGCGTGGTGGTGGGGGTGCCGGCGTTCGACGCCTTGCGCATCGTCGCCGCCGAAACGCGCCTGCCGCGCCATTTCGCGCACGACCTTATCCAGGGCTTCCGCCTCGACGGCGACGGCTGGCGGCCGCGGACCGAGGACGATTTGCTCACCTATTGCTACCATGTCGCCGGCGTCGTCGGGTGCATGATGGCGGTCATCATGGGCGTCGATCCGGGTGACGACGCGGTGCTGGACCGTGCCTGCGACCTCGGCCTCGCCTTCCAGCTCGCCAATATCGCGCGCGACATCGACGAGGATGCGCGCGGCGGCCGATGTTACCTGCCGTCCGACTGGCTGGCGGAGAAGGGGATCGCCCCCGACGCCATCCTCGCGCCCGAACACCGCCCGGCGCTTGCGGACCTCGCCCGGCGGCTGACGGACCGCGCCGCGGCGTTCGAAGCGAGCGCCCGCGTCGGCACGCGCGCGCTGTCGTTCCGCTCGGCCTGGGCGGTGCTGGCGGCGGCGCGCATCTACGGCACGATCGGCCGCAAGGTCGCCGCGCTTGGCTCGGCGGCGTGGGATGCGCGCGTGACCACCTCGAAGGGCGAAAAGATCGCCTTCATCGTCCAGTCGGCAATCGAGGCGCGCGGCCGGCACGCGATCCCCGATACGCCCCGCACCGGGCTATGGACGCGCCCGCGCTAGACGCTGGTCCGTCCTCAACAAACATCCGTCATCCCAGCGCAGGCTGGAATCTTCCGGTCAGGGCCGGATGATGTGAGATCAAACCGTTCGTGCTGAGCTTGTCGAAGCACAGGCGTCCGCAAGGGCTGACCTTACGTGTGGCGCCCCGCCCTTCGACAGGCTCAGGGCGAACGGTCAGCGGGATCGGCGTCATGTCATCGTGCTGTCGGGTGCGTAGCAAGGCCTGCGGGAGATTTCGGCCTGTGTTGAGGTGACGTGCGGTCGGTCACGCCAGATACGGAATGTGCGCGCCCATCTCCACCGGCAGCAGCCCCAGTCGCCTCGGGTCGGGAAAGGTCTCGATCGTCCGCTTGACCGCCACGAACCCCTGCTTCCGGTAGAAGCCCAGCGCCGCCGGGTGATCGAGCGTACACGTATGCACCCACACCCGCGTCACCCCCGGCCGCCAGCAGCGCGCCATCGCCTCCGCCATCAGCCAGCCGCCATGGCCGCGTCCCGCGAGTTCCGGCACCAGCCCGAAATAGGACAGCTCGCACGCCCCCGCATGGCGCAGGTCGAGTTCGAGCAACCCCACCTCGATCCCTGCGCGATCGGTGACGGCATAGACCTCCACACCCACATCGTGGACGATCGCGGTCAGCGCGGCATCATCCATCGCCAGCCGCGAATACCATAGCCACGGCCCCCCGACGCGGCGGAACAGCGTGCGGTATTTCTCCGGCTCGGGCGTCGCCCAGCGCACCAGCCGCAACGGTGAGGCGGGCAGGGGGCGCAGCGGTGGCCGGCGCGTCATCTCCAGCGTGGTGACGATCGTCGCCAGCTCGCCGTCGTCGACCGGGATCAGCGCCATCGACTCAAGCCCAGTTCGCGCGCGGCGGCAGGCTCATCAGGATCGCGTCGATATTGCCGCCGGTCTTCAGGCCGAACAACGTGCCGCGGTCATAGACCAGGTTGAACTCGGCATAGCGCCCGCGCCATTCCAGCATCTGCGCCTCGTCGTTCGCGTCGAAAGCTTCCTGCATCCGCCGCCGCACGATGCGCGGATAGACGTCGAGGAAGGCCTCGCCCACGGCGCGCGTGAAGGCGAAGTCGGCGTCGAAATCGCCCTCCAGATGATCGTAGAAGATACCGCCGACGCCGCGATGCACTTTCCGGTGCGGGATGTAGAAATAGTCGTCGGCCCACGCCTTAAACCGAGGGTAGTAATCCGGCCCGTGCGCATCGCACGCGGCTTGCAACACGGCATGAAACTCCGCCGTGTCGCCCTCGACCGGCAGCGGTGGGTTGAGATCAGCGCCGCCGCCGAACCATTGCTTGGTCGTGCGCAGGAAGCGCGTATTCATATGCACCGCGGGGACGTGCGGGTTGGCCATGTGCGCGACCAGGCTGATGCCGGTCGCGAAGAAGCGCGGATCCTCGCCGGCGCCATGGATCGTCTTGCCGAACTCGCCTTCGAACGTGCCGCCGACGGTCGAGACGTTGACGCCGACCTTCTCGAACACCTTGCCCTTCATCACGCCGCGCACGCCGCCGCCGCCCGGCTCGCCCGACGGATCGACGCGGTCCCACGGCGTATAGTCGAACGCCGCATCCGACCCCGCCTCGCGCTCGATTGCCTCGAACGCCGCGCAGATGCGGTCGCGCAGCAATTCGAACCAGTGGCGGGCGGCGGTCTGTTGGTCGTCGAGCGTCAGCATGGGCAACGGCTTAGCGGCGCAGGGGAGGGGGTGTCGATGGGGCGGATTGTCCTAGCTGTGTCCGCCCATAGCGATGATCAGCGCATTCGTTATAGTCACTGCATGGGCCAAGACAGGGAGCTAGACGGGCAGGAGGGTCCGATCGTGCCGAGGGGCTGCGGGATCACAGCGGCGATCTGGAATTTGATTATTATGGGGCTTGTCGCCCTATCCTTTGCCTCCGGGCCCTATTCGAGCTTTGCCCAGATGGCCTGGTATCGGCTCGGATCGATAAGCTTCCTGCTGTTGGGCGCGGTCATACCGTCGGCCCTATTGTTTTTGTTGCCTAAACGCTGCTCAATGACCGTGCCCGCTTTAACGGCGTGGATGATTGCGGCATTCGTCATCTTCGCATGGTACATGATCTATTCTGGCGGGGGTGTGTGACAAGCAGCCGGTAAGTCATGCTCATCTTCACCCCGGCCACCCGCCCGTCTGCCGCAGCGCTTCCGCCGCGACGATCGCCGCCGACACCGACAGGTTCATCGACCTGAGCCCCGGCGCCATCGGAATCACCACCCGTGCGTCCGCCCGTGCATGCACCTCCTCCGGCACTCCCGCGCTTTCTCGGCCGAACAGCAGCACATCGTCCGCCCGGAACGCAAAGTCATGCAGCGGCGTCGCCCCGCGCGTCGTCAGCAGCACCAGCCGGCCCGTCGCCTGTCCCTGAAACGTCTCCCAGTCCGCATGTCGCGTCACCGACACATGGTCGATATAGTCCATTGCCGCGCGCGCGACGCGCTTGTCGTCCCACTGGAATCCCATCGGCTCGATCAGGTCGAGCGCCACGCCCAGGCACGCCGCGGTGCGCATCACCGCGCCGACATTGCCGGCGATATCGGGCTGGTAGAGGGCGATGCGCAGGGGGCTGGTCATGGCTCGCGTCCTTAGCGGCGGGCCGGCGAAGCGCAAAATGCTGTTGGCAAAGCGCGCGGCCGCCGTCTATCAGGCCATAAGCCCGCCGTGGGGACGGCAGGGTTCGGTGGGGCTGCACTCCGGCACTTCCGCAAGAACATAGACGCAAGGGCAGAGACGAATGGCGATTGACGACAACGTACCTCCCGGTGAATCGCCGGCGCCGTTCCACGAGGAAGTCCACGATCCCCGCCGTCGCGATTTCATCAATATCGCCGCCGTGTCCTTTGCCGGCGTCGGCGCGCTCGCGATCGTGCTGCCGCTCATCAACCAGATGAACCCGTCGGCGGACGTGCTGGCGCTGTCGACCACCGAGGTTGATCTGTCGAAGATCCAGCCGGGCCAGGCGATCAAGGCGCAGTTCCGCAAGCAGCCGCTCTTCGTGCGCAACCTGACGCCGAAGGAAATCGCCGAGGCGAATGCGGTCGACATCAAGACGCTGCGCGATCCCCAGACGCTCGCCGAACGCACCAAGCCGGGCAAGGAAAACTGGCTGATCACTCTGGGGGTTTGCACGCATCTCGGCTGCGTGCCGCTCGGCGCGGGCGAGGGCGAGAACAAGGGGCCGTTCGGTGGCTATTTCTGCCCGTGCCACGGCTCGGCCTACGATACCGCGGCGCGCATCCGCCAGGGACCGGCGCCGAAGAATCTGCACGTGCCCGATTATGCGTTCAACTCCGACACCGTCGTGACGGTCGGTTAAGGGAAAGGTAGACCACATGAGCTTTCCCTGGGCCAAGCATTACGAACCCAAGCAGCCGCTGATGCGCTGGCTGGACGAGAAGCTGCCGTTGCCGCGCCTCGTCTACAATGCCGTAGGGGCCGGCTATCCGGTGCCGCGCAACCTCAACTATTTCTGGAACTTCGGCGTCCTCGCCGGCGCTGCGCTCGCGATTCAGATCATCACCGGCGTCGTGCTGGCGATGCATTATGCCGCCAACGCCGGCGTCGCCTTCGGTTCGGTCGAAAGCATCATGCGCGACGTCAACGCCGGCTGGTTCCTGCGCTATGCGCACGCCAACGGCGCGTCGATGTTCCTCGCCGTCGTCTACATCCACATCGGCCGCGGCCTCTATTACGGCTCGTACAAGGCACCGCGCGAGATGGTGTGGCTGCTCGGCGTCGTCATCTTCCTGCTGATGATGGCGACCGCGTTCATGGGCTATGTGCTCCCCTGGGGGCAGATGAGCTTCTGGGGCGCGCAGGTCATCACCGGCTTCTTCTCGGCAATTCCCCTGGTGGGCGAGACGATCCGCGTCTGGCTGCTGGGAGGCTATGCGCCGGATAACGCGACGCTCAACCGCTTCTTCTCGCTCCACTATCTGCTGCCGTTCGTGATCGCGGGCGTCATCATCCTGCATATCTGGGCGCTGCACATCCCGGGGTCGAACAACCCGACGGGCGTCGAGGTGAAGGGCGAACAGGACACGGTGCCGTTCCATCCCTATTACACGGCGAAGGACGGCGTCGGCGTCGGCGTGTTCATGCTGATCTTCGCGCTGCTGATCTTCTTCAGCCCGAACCTGCTCGGCCACCCGGACAATTATATCGAGGCGAACCCGCTCTCGACGCCGGCGCACATCGTGCCCGAATGGTACTTCCTGCCCTTCTACGCGATCCTGAAGAGCTTCACCGCGAACTTCATCCTCGACGCGAAGCTGTGGGGCGTGCTGGCGATGTTCGGCTCGATCCTCCTGCTGTTCTTCCTGCCGTGGCTGGATACGTCGCCGGTGCGCTCGGCAAACTACCGTCCGAAGTATCGCATCTTCTTGGGGGTGCTGCTGCTCGACGTGCTAGTGCTCGGTTATGTCGGCGGGGCGGAAGCGAATGCGCGCAACGTGATCCTGGGGCAGATCGCCTCGGCCTATTATTTCGCGCACTTCCTCATCATCCTGCCCTGGGTCGCCCGGTCGGAGCGTCCGCGCCCGCTGCCCAATTCGATCACCGAAGCGGTGCTGGCAAAGCACGGTGGCACCAGCCTCGCGCACAGCGCGGCGCAAGCCTGAACCGACTGGGGGACAATCAGAACCATGCCTCGCATCATCGCCTCCCTGGTCGGCGCCGCCTTCATCTTCGTCCTCGGACTCGCGCTCTTCGGCACCGCCAAGACCGCGATCGAGGATCCGGCGAAGGAAACCGTCGAACAGCTCTTCCACATGCACCCCGAGAATATCGGGCTGTCGTCGAACGGCTTCTTCGGCAAATATGACAACCAGCAGCTGCAGCGCGGCTTCCAGGTCTACAAGGAAGTCTGCTCGGCCTGCCACAGCCTGAAGTACGTCGCCTTCCGCGACCTGCAGAAGATCGGCTACACCGAGGCCGAGGTGAAGGCGATCGCCAACCAGTGGGTGATCGAACAGCCGACCGTGAACCCGGAAACGGGCGAAGCCTCGACGCGCAAGAACGTCGCCAGCGATCGTTTCCCGTCGCCCTTCGCCAACGAAGTCGCCGCACGCGCCGCGAACAACAATGCGTTGCCGCCCGACCTGTCGCTGATGACCAAGGCGCGCCATGACGGTTCGAACTACGTCCACGCGCTGCTGATGGGCTATCGCAACCAGGCCGGGTATAAGAACGAGAAGGGCGAAGAGCTCCTCAAGATGTTCCCGGATGCGAAGACGCCGCAGGGCCTGCACTTCAATCCGTGGTTCGCGAACCTGAACATCGCGATGCCGCCGCCCCTGACGCAGGACGGTCAGGTCACCTATTCGGACGGCACCAAGGCGACCAAGGACCAGATGGCGCGCGACATCGCCGCCTTCCTGACCTGGACCGCCGAACCCAACCTCGACACCCGCCATGGTGCGGGCCTCGCGGCGGCGCTGTTCCTGCTGGTGTTCTGCTTCCTCGCCTGGGGCGCCTATCAGAACGTCTGGCGCGACATTAAGCACTGATCCCGATCGCCTGACCGGCGGTTCGGAGCGAAGGGGCGGGCGGTGCGACACGGCACCGCCCGCCCTTTTCGTGTGCAGGGGGGCAGAGGAAAGACCGCGCCCCACTCTCCCCGTCATTCCCGCGAAGGCGGGAATCCAGACGCGCTACCGTCGCGCTTCCTGCCGGGACGTCAGAGGGTATGGATTCCCGCCTTCGCGGGAATGACGGTGGTGGGGAAGCACGGGGGGCATATCTCCCTTCGTCATCCCGGCGCACGCCGGGATCCATGGACGCGATGAGGCAGCATTGGCGCGGCGCGCGGGCCGCCCGCAACCATGGATCCCGGCGTCCGCCACGATGACGACGGGAGTCCTCCACCATTGACCCCGCATGCGTCCCAAGCGACACACGCCCCCATGAACGACGACCTGAAAGCGCTGATCCGCACGATCCCGGACTTCCCCAAGCCCGGCATCCAGTTCCGCGACATCACCACGCTGCTGCTCGATCCCGCCGGCCTCGCCGCGACGATCGACCGCATGGTCGCCGCCACCACCGGTCCCGTCGATCTGATCGCCGGGATCGAAGCCCGCGGCTTCCTGTTCGCGGCCGCGCTCGCCGTGCCCCTGAAGGCGGGCGTGCTGCTGATCCGCAAGGACGGCAAACTCCCCGGCGCGACGATCGCCGAGGATTATGCGCTCGAATACGGGCAGGACCGGATCGCGATGCACGAAGATGCGCTGGTGCCCGGCCAGCGCGTGCTGCTGGTCGACGATCTGATCGCCACCGGTGGCACCGCGCGCGCTGCGGTGCGGCTGCTGCGCAAGGCGGGCGCCATCGTCGAGCAGGCGCAGTTCGTGATCGACCTGCCCGACCTCGGCGGCGCGGACGCGTTGCGCGCCGATGGCGTGCAGGCCGATGCCCTCTTCGCGTTCGAGGGGCATTGAGGCGCCGGAACGGCGCCAGCCCGACCGTCGCGGCCGCTCCAATCCTCCCCAACCGTCACCAATACCGTTCGCCCTCAGCCTGTCGAAGGGCGGGACGCCTCAAGCGGTCGGTTTAGGTGCGGAACCGCTGTGCTTCGACGGGCTCAGCACGAGCGGAGGACGCGTAAGCACCGCACGATGGCACCACGCGGGTCTTGCCCCATCGCCCGCTCATCACCCATTCAGCCGGAACCCGCGACGATCCGCCCTCGTTGAACGACAATAGGTTGCGTCCCCGATTCGCCAATCCGACTCGCCGGCGCCCTTCGATGATGGGAGAGCATCCATGATCTTCAAGCGTTTGGCATTGGTGGGCCTGTTGTTCGGCACCGGTGTCGCGACCAGCGCCTGCACCGACGGCTATGGCTATAGCGGCGTGTCCGTCGGCTACGGAACCGGCGGCTATGGCTATTACGACGACGGTTTCGCCGATCCCTATTACGGCGGCTACGGCTATGGCGGCTATCCCAGCTACTTCGGCTGGTACGGCGATTATTATTATCCGGGCACCGGCATCTACGTCTACGACCAGTACCGCCGGCCCTATCGGTGGAACGACGGCCAGCGCCGCTATTGGGAGCAGCGCCGCAATCAGTGGCGCGGTGATCGCAACTTCCGCAACGATTGGAACGGCTTTGACCGTCGTCCTGGCTGGCGCGGCGATCGGCCGGGTGGCCCAGGCGGCCCGGGGGTGGGCAATCCCGGCCGCCCGGACTGGGGCAATCGCGGCAATTGGCGCGGCAACCGCCAGAATTTCTCGGGCCAACCCGCGCCCGCACCGCAGCCGCCGGCTGGCGCGGCCCCCGCGCCCAATCCGCAACCCAATTGGCAGGGCCAGCGCAACTGGAACGGCAACCGCAACTGGAACGGCAATCGGAGCTGGGGCGGCAATCGCGGCGGCGGCCCGCGCGGCGACCGCGGCCGCCGCTGATCGACGGGGGCGCCGCGCTGCCGGCGCCCCTATCGCTCGCGGGTAGCGATCAGCCCGTTCGACACAAAGGTCATCACCGGCACGTCATGCTGGTTGAACACCGTCATCCGACTCTTGAAGATGCCCATCTCCGGCCGGCTCGCCGATCGACGTTTTTCTAGCACCTCGCTTTCGCAGCGTAGCTGATCGCCCGGATAGACCGGCGTCAGCCAGCGCAATTCGTCGATGCCGGGCGATCCCAGTCCCGCCTGGTCGTTGGCCTTCAGATGTTCGACCAGCATCGCCATCGTCATCGCACACGTATGCCAGCCGCTCGCCGACAGCCGCCCGAAATGCGTCTGCGCCGCTGCTGCGTCGGACAGGTGAAAGGGCTGGGGGTCGTATTTCTCGGCAAAGGCGATCACCTCGTCCCGCGTCACGGCGTAATCGCCGAACCGTGCCGTGCTGCCGACCTCGATGTCCTCGAAATACTGCACCCGTCGCTCTCCTATCGTTTGAGCACCTGCCTAAACGGTGCGTCGTTCCCGTCCAGCCCCTGGCCCGCAGGCAGGTTCAGCAGATCGCGCAGCAAGGGGTTGATGTCGGTATTGTCGAAGCTGGCCAGGCGCTTGCCGCCGACGAAGGCCGGGCCGTTGGCGATGAACAGCGCCGCCATGTCGGGCGCCTGATTGTCGTAGCCATGCGCACCGCCGCTGAACGCGGTCTTCACCGCCGTCTTGGTGATCATCCAGCCCGGCTCGGCCAGGCAGATATAGGGCGGCACACGCGAATTGGTGCCGTAACGCAGCCGCGCCGGAATCTCCCCCTTGCGCCAGCATTGCATATGCGCGTGGGGTTTGAGCAGCGCCGCCTCCAGCGCCTGCTGCCGCCCCGGCATCGGATACAGACCCATATAAGGTCCGCTGTTGAGCGTCCGATACGTGCGCGGATCCGCGATCCGGTCGATCGCGATCGTGCGCGTGCTGCTGGTCGCCGACATGCCGTGGTCGGCGACGATGACCAGGTTGGCCGGCAGGTTAAGGTCGCGCAGACCCGCCACCAGCCGCCCGATCTGGCTGTCGACCTTGGCGGCGGCCTGCGTCACCTCGGGCGATTGCGGTCCATACGCATGGCCAGCGGTGTCGACGATGTCGAAATAGAGCGTCACGAAGCGCGGCCGGGTCGCCGCCGGGCGGCGCAGCCAGTCGATCACCGAATCGACCCGCTGTTCGCCCGTCACCGCCTGATTGAACTGCTGCCAGTCCTCAGGCCGGGTGGCGTTCGCGACCTGGCCGTGGCTGTCCGGCAGCAACGTGCCGCCCCAGCCGACATTGGCGCCCGGCCAGAACATCGTCGCGGTGCGGACGCCCGCCTTTTCCGCGGTGACCCAGATCGGTTCGCCCTCGTTCCACCAGAAGGGATCGTCGTTGGCCATGGTGAAGGTCTCGCCGGGGCGTGCCGAGTCCTCCATCGTGTTGCCGACGATGCCGTGGTGGTCGGGCACCTTGCCCGTCGCCAGCGTCCAGTGGTTGGGGAAGGTCACCGAAGGGAAGGACGGCCGCATCGACGCCGAGACCCCGCCCGCCGCGAGCGCGTTGAGGTTGGGCGTGACGCCACGATCGAGATAATCGGGCCGGAAGCCGTCGATCGACACGAGGATCGTCACCGGCGGCGTCACCGTGCGCGGCAGCGGGGCGGGGGGCGCGTCGGGCTCGGCAGGCAAAGCCGCCGTTTGCGACGGCGCGGGCTGCGTCACCGGCGACAGCGCCGGCGGCGTGGCGGGCAGCGCGCAGGCGCCAAGCGCGAGCGTGGCGAGAAAAGCGGTCGGACGAAGGTTCACGCGGCGATCACCCCGATCATGGCAGGAATGCTTGCCTTTAGCCGCGAGCGGGGAGGGGCGACAAGGGCAGAGCAGGCAGCGCTTGCGTCCGCCCGTCCCAGATCGTGCCCGAAGGCGAGAACGGTGAAGAGGGGCGCAAAGCGCCCGGCAGGCCGCCGCCTCGGCCCCGCCCGCTTACACGTTGAACCGGAACAGCATCACGTCGCCGTCGTGGACGACATATTCCTTGCCTTCCTGGCGCAGCTTGCCCGCCTCGCGCGCGCCCGCTTCGCCCTTGCAGGCGACGTAATCGTCGTACGCGATGGTTTCGGCGCGGATGAAGCCCCGTTCGAAGTCGGTGTGAATCTCGCCCGCCGCGTTAGGCGCCTTGGCGCCGGCATGGACCGTCCAGGCGCGCGCTTCCTTGGGGCCGACGGTGAAGAAGGTCAGCAGCTTCAGCAGCTTATACCCGGCGGTGATGACGCGGGCGAGGCCGGTTTCCTCCAGCCCCAGCTCGCTCAGGAATTCGCCGCGATCCTCGGGCGCCATCGTCGCGATTTCCGCTTCGATCGCTGCGGAGACGACGACCGCCTCGGCGCCTTCCGCCTTCGCCTTTTCGAACACCTTGGCCGACAGCGCATTGCCGTTCGCCGCATCGGCTTCGTCGACGTTGCAGACGTAGAGGACGGGCTTCGCCGTAATCAGCTGCGCCTGCGCGAAGACGCGCGCCTCTTCGGCATCCTTGGGCTGCGTCAGGCGCGCGGGCTTGCCGTCGCGCAGCAGCTCGAGCGCCTGGCCGAGCACCGCCGCGCCGATTTTGGCCTCCTTGTCGCCCTGCTGCCCCTTCTTGATGAGGTTGGGAACGCGCTTTTCCAGGCTTTCGAGGTCGGACAGCATCAGCTCGGTCTCGACCGTCTCGGCATCGGCGATCGGATCGACCTTGCCCTCGACGTGCGTCACGTCGCCATCGGTGAAGCAGCGCAACACATGGACGATCGCGTCCACCTCGCGGATGTTGCCCAGGAATTGGTTGCCCAGCCCTTCGCCCTTCGACGCGCCACGCACCAGGCCGGCGATGTCGACGAAGGCGAGCTGTGTCTCGATGATCTTCGCCGAGCCCGCGATCTCGGCAAGCTTGTACAGCCGCGGATCGGGCACTGCGACGTTACCGACATTGGGTTCGATCGTGCAGAACGGATAATTGGCCGCCTGCGCCGCTGCCGTCTCGGTCAGTGCGTTGAAAAGCGTGGACTTGCCGACGTTGGGCAGGCCAACGATGCCGCAGCGGAAACCCATGGGTCGTGCTCTGTTTTCTGCAAAGGGAATGGAGGCCGCGGCCTTAGCCATATGGCGCGCGATTGACCAGCCGTTCCGCGGTTTTCGCACTTTGGCGATGGAATCCACCGGCTCGTCGCAGCGCGTCGCTGCCGCAATTGTGCCTTGATTGATACCGCGTCGTCTATGTCGTGCAGCGGATACGTCGCGGGAACGACGGCAGACAGATACGCACGCTGCAACGGGGGCTTATGCGTCGGTCGGGGTGGATGATGGCAGGGCTGGCCGCGGCGACGGCCACGGGGGCACAGGCGCAGGTCGCGCCGCTTGCGATCCTGACCGCGCCTACGCCGATGGCGGCGCAGCGCACGCCGCTGCTCGCGCCGATTGCGCTCGGCAGTACGCTCGACCGTTCGACGCCGCTCACCGCACGGCTGCGCCTGCGGGTCGCGACGATGACGACCAGCGCGGGCCCCAACGAGCGCGTGCATCAGCGTCTCGCGAGTTCGATGGTCGAATATTATCCCTTCGCGGACAGCGGCTTCCACCTGTCCGCTGGGGGCCGTCTGTACGACGTGCGGGCCGGCGAGCAGGTCGGCAACCGCCCGCTGATGCTGTCGCAGCGTCCGACGCTGGGCGCCGGTGGCGGCCGCATCGGCCTGCGCCGCACCCCGGCGCTGACCTTCGGCTATACCGGCACGATGCTGGCCGACACCACAATCGGTTTGGAGGTCGGCGCGATGAAGGGCCGCGCCTATGAGATCGGCGGTCGGCTGACCCGCCCGACCGCGGGCGAGCGCGGCGGCGTGGGCAATGGCCCGATCAACCCCGTGGTCAACGTCTCGTTCGGCCGGCGCTTCTGATCCGATCCAGCGATCGCGGCACGCGACCCGTTCAATCGCGCCGCCGCTTCGCCTAGGGTCGCCGACGATGCTGCCGCCCTTGCCCCATGGCGAATTGTCCGCCGACCTGATCCTGCCCGCCTTCGCACCCTGGTTCGACGTCGCGGGCCTCGCCGTGTTCGCCGCCTCGGGCGCGCTTGCGGCGGCGAAGCGCGGGCAGACCGCGGTGACGCTGGCCTTCTTCGCGCTGATCACCGGCGTCGGCGGGGGCACGGTGCGCGACCTGCTGATCGGTGCGCCGGTCTTCTGGGTCCACGATCCGCGCGCGGCGACCGTGTGCCTTGCGATGGCCGCGGCGATCTGGGTGACGCCCGAACGCTGGTGGCGGGACGAAGCGCTCGCTTGGTTCGACGCGATCGGGCTTGCGGCCTATGCCGTCTACGGCGCGGCCAAGGCGCTGGGCTATGGCATCCCGCCGCTGCCCGCCGCGCTGATGGGCGTGGTGACGGCCTGTGTCGGCGGCATCATCCGCGACGTGCTGGCGGGCGAACCGTCGATCCTGATGCGACCCGAACTGTACGTCACCGCCGCGGCGCTCGCGTCGGGCCTTTACGTCGCGCTCGGTCTGGTCGGCCTCGCCGGCGCCCCCGCCGCGATCATCGCCGCCGCCGCCGGCTTCACCCTGCGCGCCTTTGCGATCCGCTACCACCTCGCGCTCCCCGCCTATCGCGGGCGGGGGTAAGGGCGGTCTGCCGTCGATCCGACACGAATCCGCCACCAACCGCGCGCATCCTGACGCCACCTGCATACGGCGGCTGGAGACGGTCATGCGCAAGACGATCGGTACAACTCTCGCTCTTCTCATACTCGCGGCATCTCCGGCGACCGGCCAGACGCCGCGCGATCCGGTTGGCGACCTGTGCGCCGCGCGCGCCGATATCGCCGTGCCCGCCACGCAGGTCTATCATCGCCGCAACGGCGCCACGATCGTCTTCGTCGCGGTCGCGCATGAACATGACGCGCAATCGCCATCGGCACGCGCGATCAAGGCGGCATTCGATCGCGTCCACCCGACGATCGTGCTGGTCGAGGGCGCCTCGGCGGACAAGAGCGCCGACCCCGCCTATCGCGCCTTCCTGTCGCAGCGCGCCGCCGACCAGTTTGCGCACGGCCATATCCAGGAGAATCTCTACGCGGTGAAGCTCGCGACCGACGCGAAGACGGCGTTTTCCGGCTGGGATATGAGCCCCCGCGACGAATATCGCGCCGATATCGACGCCGGCTACGACATGCGCGACGCGCTCGGCGCGCATCTGCTGCGCGCGCATGTCGATCCCTTCGGCCCGGTCCCCGCCAATCGCCTTGCCGACGAAATACGGTCGATCCCGCACCTGCGCCAACCCAAGGACTTCGATTTCGCCGCCTGGTATCGCGGCGTTTATGGCGCCCGCCTCGACCCGATGGCCGGCACGCCCTGCGGCACCGGTCCGGCGAGCGCGATCGTCAAGTTCGAAAGCATCGCGCGCACTCGCAATCTCGCTCGCCTGATCGATGCGAATGCCACGCCGGGCGCGGTGGTGCTGGTGGAAGCGGGCGCCAACCACTGGCTGGCGCTGCGCGACTATCTGGACCGCACGTCCTGACGGAAGGTCAAGCGGCGGGGCGCCAGCAGGGTTTCAACTGCGCCATGCTGGCCTCGGCCCAGTGCGCCAGCGCGCCGTCGTTACTGGACATGGTGATGCTCGCACTCGACCCGTCGGGCTGATCGCTGGAGAAGAGATTTAGAGTGTACCCCGTCCCGTCTGTCCAGACGACCGGCGGCCATAGTGAATGGGCAGGAGCGGTGGCCGGAATCACCGAAAGGGCGGTGGGTACGTCGTTCAAATTTTTCAGCACGCTGATCAACGCCGGACAGGCGGCGGCATCGGTCGTCGTTACGGTCAGACGACCCAGCGGGTCCATCACCTTGCGCCGTGCCCGCCACACACCTGATGCGGCGTACCCGCTCCGCCACATGTCGATGATCTCCCATCCATGGCAGAGCGAATGGCTCGCCATCAACTGAACATCGGTGGCATGCTTGGGTTCGGGAACGCCTTCCTCGCGGGACGTCATGGCCGCCTGACTGATCTGCGTGCAATCGAGCAACGGCTGCGGCGCGGCTGCTTGCGCCGCACCCAGCAGCATGGCCAGTATCATTGCCCCGCCCCCGCGCACGCTGTTCCGACCGTGGCGGCGGGGCCGGTCACGCCCGGCGGCAGCGGCGTCGCGCCGCCCGGTCCGATATGCAGCGTCGCATTGGCGACCTGCCACGGCGTGCCGGCGGGAAAGCGCACGCCATCCAGCGTCACGTCCAACGGGTGCCGCGCGTCATAGCCGCGCGCGATCAGCTGCCCGCCGTCGCCCTCGACATTCGCCAGCACGATGTCGCGATAGACGGGGATCGATCCGCCCTGCGCCTTGGGATCGTAGCGCGTGTCGAAATCGATCGGCCGCGCCACCCCGCGCAGGCAGATGTCCTGATAGCGGATGCGCTGCACCAGCCCGCCGCGGCTGGGGTCGCTCTTGATCCGCAGGCCCGATGTCGTGCCGTCGAAGGTCAGCCCGCGCACCAGCACGTCGGACACGCCGCTCACCGTCTCGCTGCCGATCGACACGCCGTGCCCGGCATGGACGTGGCTGTCGAGGATCGAGACGTAGCGCACGCCGCCGCCGTTGCCGGCCTTGATCGCGATATCGTCGTCGCCGGTGCTGAAGCGGCTGTGTGCGATCGTCACGTCCTCGCTCGCGCCCGGATCGATGCCGTCGGTGTTGCGCGCATCGGCCGGCGCATCGATCGTCACGCCCCAGGCGGTGAAGCCCCGCACGTGATTGACCGCGACGTGGAAATTCGCCGCATTGGCGAAGCGCGTGGCGTACAGCACCAGATTGCGTCCGCCATCCACCGTCACCAGCCGCGGCACGTTCTGCTTGCCGCCTTCGCGTTGCGCCCGGCGTGCGAGCTGCCACCACGTCTCGGTGCCGCCCGCCATCGTCGCGCCGCCCGCGCCGTCGATCGTGCCCGCCCCCATGATCGCCGCATCGGTGGCATCGGCCAAGTGGATCAGCGGGCGACAGCCATGGCCCTTGGCATCGATCGTCCCGCACAATCCCTGTCCGGCGTCGAAGCGCCGCGGATCGGGGATCGCGCGCAGCGTCGCACCGGGGGCGAGCCACAAGGTCACGCGCGACGGCATCTCGATCGGCCCGCTCTCGTACAGACCGGGGCCAAGCCGCACCGCGGCCCCGCGACACCGCCGCAACGCCGCCTCGATCTCGCGGCTCCGATCGCCGGAGGTGGGGGACAGCGTGACGCAGGCGGCGGTGGGCAGCTGCGGCTCCACCACGGTTCGCCGATCCTGTGCCGCGGCCGGTGCCGCCGCCACGCCCAACACAAGCACGACCGCAGCACACCGACGCATAGGCTCAGACCCTTACGACACCCACATCCGCGAACCGCTTCGGCTCGGCAGGCGGGCTGGCGGGGTCGGCCAGCTCGCATTGCCAATAGCCCACGTCGATCCACTGGCCCTGTTTGTAGCCGATCTCGCGGAACACGCCAGCGCGGCGGAAGCCGACCGTCTCGTGCAGCTTGATCGACTGGTTGTTGGGCAATGCGATCCGGCCGATCGCCTGGGTAAAGCCCTGCGCGCGCAGCGTGTCGATCAGCGCTTCGTACAGCAGCCGCCCGACGCCCTGCCGCTGCGCGACATCGGCGACGTAGATCGTCGTCTCCACCGCCCAGCGATACGCCTCGCGCTCCGAAAAGCGCGTCGCATAGGCATAGCCGAGCACGCCGCCCGTCTCCGCCCCGTTGGTCGCGACCATCCAGGGGTAGAGCCCCTGCGACGACGCCATCCGCGTCCGCATCGCGCGCGCGTCCGGCGCCTCCGTCTCGAACGACACCGTCCCGGCGAGCACGTGCGGCGCGTAGATGGCGGCGATCGCGCCGGCATCATCCGGCGTCGCGGCGCGCACCCCGATCATGCGCCGAAGCCCAGCTTCGCCAGCACCAGGTCGAACAGCCTGGCGTCGCTGTCGGCGGTCGCGCTCGGCCCGATGCCGCCACATTCCAGGCAGCGCGCCTGCACCGATCCGCTGCGCGCGAGGCGGCTGACGTCGCCCACCGCCTGCGCGACGAGGCCGCGGCGCTCGGCCGCGATCCGCCCGAAGACGTCCGCCGACGGGCTTGCGGCATCGTCGTCGTCCTTGCGGCTGGCCAGCGCGGCGGCGAACTGCGCGGCGGCGCTCGGTTCCTTCTCCAGATATTCGGCATGGACCTTGGCCGGGTCCAGCTTGGCCCGCTTGGCGGCTTCCGCCACCGCATCGTTCAGCCCGCCGAAGCGATCGACCAGCTTGATCTGCCGCGCGGTGCCGCCGTCCCACACGCGTCCCTGCGCGATCGCATTGACCTGATCGACGGTCATGTGGCGCGACTGTGCGACGCGGGTCAGGAACTGGCGATAGCCGTTCTCGATCCCCGCCTGCAGGATCGTGTCGAGCTCGGGCGTGGTGCCGGCAAACACATCGGGCTGGCCCGACAGCGGCGTCGTCTTCACGCCATCCGTCGTGATGCCGATCTTGGCCAGCGTCTTTTCGAACGTCGGGATGATCCCGAAGATGCCGATCGATCCGGTGATCGTCGACGGTTCGGCGAAGATCACGTCACCCGGCGTGGATACCCAATAGCCGCCCGATGCCGCCAGCCCGCCCATCGACACGACGATCGGCAGCCCCTTCTGCTTGGCCTGCAGGATCGCGAGGCGGATGCGTTCCGAGGCCATCACCGATCCGCCCGGCGAATCGACGCGCACCACCAGCGCCTTCAGGTCCTTCTTGGCGAGGCCGTTCAGGATCAGCTTGGCGATCGTGTCGCCATGCGCGCTGCCCGGGCCGCCTTCGCCGTCGACGATATCGCCCGCGATCGTGATGACGCCGATCGCATCGCCCGACTTGGACAGCGGATGCGCCGCGACCCAGCTGTCATAGCCGATGCGGTTGTAGAAGCCCGCCGCCTTCTTCGCATCGCCGCCGACGATGGCCGCGACGCGCGCACCGAAGGCGGTGCGATCGCCCAGCGTGTCGACGATGCCCGCCGCCTTGTTCGCCTGCGCGATGTCACCGCCCGCCGCGACGATCAATGTGTCCGGGCTGGCGAGGAACTGCGCCACCTGCGCCTTCGGCCGGGCCTTGGCGATCGCCTCTTTCCACTGGCTAAAGATCGACCCCAGCAGCGCCTGGCTCGCCTCGCGCGCCTCCGGGCTCTGGTCGGTGCGGGTATAGGGCTCGACGAAGCTCTTGAACTTGCCGACGCGATAGACGTGCGTGGTGACGCCCAGCTTGTCGATCAGCCCCTTGTAATACAGCTGGTTGCCGCCCGGCCCCATGAAGATCGTGCCGCCCAGCGGATTGACCCAGATCTCGCTGGCGTTGGCGGCCAGGCGGTAGCCCGCATCGGTATAGGCGGTGGCATAGGCCAGCACCGGCTTCTTCGTGTCGCGGAACTTGCGGATCGCGTCGGCCACCTCGTTCAGCGTCGCCGGATAGCCGCCGCCGAAGCGATCGAGGTCGAGCACCAGCGCCTTCACCCGGTCGTCGGTCCGCGCCTCATCGATCGCGCGCAGCACGTCGCGCGCGCGATACTGGCGCGGCCCCTGCTGGCCTGACAGCATGGCGAACGGCGCCTGTTCCTCGGGCTGTTCGACGATCGTGCCGTTGAGGTCGAGCACCAGCGCCCCCGGGCTGATCGCCTTCATCCCCGGCCGCGCGCTCAGCGCCGCGAACAGCAAGCCGAAGAACAACAGCATCGCGATCAGGACCAACCCGTCCTTGATCGCCACCAGCAGCTTCCATGCGCCCCGAACCAGCTTCACGCGATGCTCCTTATCGTTGCCTCTAGCGCTAGAGCAGGCGAAGGCGCCGCGCAACGGGGCGTGTTGGGTTGGTAATACGGACAGGTCAGTAGGCGGGAATCACCCAGCGCGTCCGATGGTAATGATATCGGACCGACTTGTCCGAGGGTGGGAAGGTGCTCCGTGTCATCAACACGCGACAGCTCGTGTCGTCCAGCGAGGCGATGTTGGAGCTGACCACGACGCGGCACGCCGTGGGTTTTCCCTGTGCGTCAACTGTCACCAGTGTTTTGACCAGGCCTTGCTGATTACCGCGCAACGCATCCACCGGATAATCATCGGCCGTAAACAACCGTGCGGCGACCCCCGGCTCCAGGTCGATCATCGCATCCGGGTCTGCACCCCAGGATTGCAGCAGGTCCCGTCCACAGGTCTTGGCGGCGACGAAGGCCTTGCCGATCCCCTTGATCGGAACAGCGATAGGGCGATCCGCACCGGCATCGACCAACAGCGTCTCGGCGGTCGGCACCGCCTTCCACTGGTCGTCGGCGAGCGACAGCTTGATGGCGTACATGTCGTGTCCGGTGGCGCCCCCGACCCAACGCGCCGGAGCCTTTGTCCCGCCGGGCGCCAGCGTGACTGCGGCGGTGCCGGATGTGCCACGCCACGCTTTCTCCGGCATCAGCAGGACGATGTCGCCACGATCGGATTGGGGATCGACGTCGATCGCCAAAATCGCCGGCTTCGGCCCATCCCCGAACGCGCGGTTGATGATGCACTGGTTCGGTGCATATTCGACGCCCCATTTCGCCGTCGATCGGTCGACATGCGCCGCCGGTGCCGCAGCTTGCAGGGCGAGGGCGAGGGCGATGATCGCGCCAGCCGGGGCCCCCGCCGTCATTATGGCACCCTCCAGTCGGTGCGCTTAAACACGTAGCGCGTCTCTCGCGACGAGGGTTCGAATTTCGCACGCGCCGTCATAATCCGGCACGTCGTCGCATCGAGCAACGGCGAACGCGAACTGACCACCACCTTACAGTCGCGTGGTCGTCCCTTGGGATCGATCGTCAGCAGGATCCTCACCGTGCCCGATTCGCCATTGCGCAGCGCTTCAGGCGGATAGTCCAAATTGGTTATCCAGTCTCCGGGACTCTTCGAACCGGAGGTGTCGATCATCGCATCGGGGTCCGCGCCCCAGGATGTCAGCAGCGTCCGGCCGCACGTCTTGGCAGCGGCGATCGCCTTGTCGATCCCCTTGACCGGTACGGATACGGGCGATGCGAACGGCCCCTGGATCGTCAGCGTGTCGCCCGCCGTAATCGCGGCCCAGCCGTCCTGGCCGACCCCGATTTCGATCGCCGCCCGCGCGTCCTTCGATCTGCGGGCGAACCATATCGGCCGCAGCGTCGCGCCGCCCGGGGCGACGGTCATCGTGGCAGTGCCGAAAGTCCCCTTCGTCGCAACGCCGGGAATGAGCAGGACGATATAACCGGTGCCGGTCATCGGATCTGCATCGACGGCAAGGAACGACTTGACCGGGCCGGACCCGAACTGCCGGTTGATGATGCACTGTTCGGGGCTATAGTCCACGCCCCACTTGCCTGCCGCATCTATACTGCCGCCCGAAGGTGCGGCGGCCTGTAACGCCAGCGCGACCAGTCCGATCATCATGCTTATCCCCCGATATTTTTTTCGAGCCTAGCATTGCTGCGCGCCGCTGCAACGGGATGCCACTGGCAGAACGATCGCGTCTCGCCTAACCTGCCGCCGCGCACCGCGAAAACGGCGTCGGGCGCAAGTATTGGGGGGAAGATGTATGCGTATCGTGCTGGGCGGCGTGGCGGTGTTGGCGTTGGCGATCGGCGGGGCGGGCGCCTTGCGCGCGCAGACCGGGGCCGGGGCCGTCGATGCACGCGCTTTCGGTGCGCGTGAGGACGTCCGGCAGGTCAGCATTTCCCCCGACGGCAAGCGGCTCGCGATGGTTCGCGCCGCGGCGGGGGCGGGCACCGCGCTGTACGTCGCCGATCTGACCGGCGACGCAACGCCCCGACCGATCCTCACCTCGAGCGGCCGGCCCGATCAGCTGACGGGGTGCAGCTGGTCGACCGCGACGCGGCTCGTCTGCAATATCTCGACGCTGATGACGACCAACGGCATGCGGCTGGGCTACAGCCGCGTGCTGACGCTCAACGCCGACGGCAGCGATATGAAGCCCCTGTCGGGCGAGACACGCGACCGGATCGACGGCTTCGGCCAGTTCGGCGGCGGCATCATCGATTTCCTCGCTGACGATGCGGCGGGCGGCGATGCGAAGGGCGGTTCGGTGCTGATGACGCGCGATTACGGTGCGCAGATGACCACCGGCTCGATCACCGCCTCCACCGCGTCGGGCCTGGGCGTCGAGCGCGTCGATACGACGACGTTGCGCCGCCAGCAGGTCGAACGGCCCAGTGGCCGCGCCAGCGAATATATCACCGACGGCCACGGCACCGTCCGCATCATGGGCATCACCGCCGCCAGCGACAGCGGCATGCTGCGCGGCCGCACGACCTATATGTACCGCAAGGCGGGCGATCGCAGCTGGCAGCCGCTGTCCGTGGTCAGCGACGATGGCGGCGTATCGCACGGCTTCGATCCCTATGCCGTCGATCGCGACGCCAATGTCGCCTATGGCTTCGACGATCACGGCGGACGCCAGGCACTGTACCGCGTCGCGCTCGACGGCAGCCTGAAGCGCGAACTGGTGCTCGATCGCCCCGATGTCGACGTCGATTCGCTGATCCGCATCGGCCGCCAGCAGCGCGTCGTCGGCGCCAGCTTCGCTACCGACCGGCGCGAACGCGTGATCTTCGATCCCGCGCTGAAGGCGCTTGCCGCCTCGCTCGGCCGCGCCTTGCCGAAACAGCCGATCGTCAGCATCGTCGATGCCAGCGCCGACGAACAGAAACTGGTGCTGTTCGCCGGCAGCGACGTCGATCCCGGCAGCTTCTATCTGTTCGATCGCACCGCGAAGAAGCTGTCGCCGATCCTGTCGGTGCGCCCGCCGCTGGGCGGTCGTACGCTCGCCAGCGTCAAGCCGATCAGCTTCAAGGCGGCGGACGGCACAATGATCCCCGCCTATCTCACACTGCCCGCCGGCAGCAGTGGCAAGGGACTGCCCGCGATCGTCCTGCCGCACGGCGGCCCCGGCGATCGCGACGAATGGGGCTTCGACTGGTTGCCGCAGTTCTTCGCGGCGCGCGGCTATGCGGTGCTCCAGCCCAATTTCCGCGGCTCGACCGGCTATGGCGCGGCGTGGTTCCAGAAGAACGGCTTCCAGTCGTGGCGCACCGCGATCGGCGACGTCAACGATGCCGGCCGGTATCTGGTGTCGCAGGGCATCGCCGCGCCCGACAAGCTCGCGATCGTCGGCTGGTCCTATGGCGGCTATGCGGCGCTGCAATCGGCGGTGCTCGACCCGGCATTGTTCAAGGCGATCGTTGCGATCGCGCCGGTCACCGACCTCGAAACCTTGCGCGGCGAACATCGCAACTTCACCAATTTCGAACTGGTCGACGGCTTCATCGGCCATGGCGCCCATATCCGCGACGGCTCGCCGGCGCAGAATGTCGATCGCATCGCCGCACCGGTGCTGCTGTTCCACGGCGACCTCGACCAGAATGTCGGCATCGGTGAATCGCGCCTGATGGCCAGCAAGCTGCGGGGGGCGGGCAAGCCCGTGACCTTCGTCGAATATAAGGGCCTCACCCACCAGCTCGACGATAGCGACGTGCGCACCGACATGCTCGGCAAGAGCGACGCCTTCTTGCGCACCGCGCTGCATATCGACGGGTAAGGCCTTTGGGAGCCAGCCGCCGCGGCCGGCTCCCCCTTTTGCCTTTAGTTGGTCGCGATGCGCAGCGTCGCCATCAGGCGGCGGCCCGGCATCACCACCAGGTCCTTGTTCAGTGCGGTGCTCAGCCGCTGCGTGTCGTTGGTCAGGTTCTGGCCGACCAGCGCGATCTCCATATTGGGATGCGAGGCGAACGGGCGCACCGCCAGCTGGCCGTCGAGCGCCACGTAACCCGGCGTCGGCGTATCGAACACGCCCGCCTTGTCCTGTTTGCCGGCGTAGATCAGGTTGAACCCGGCATCCAGCCGGTCGCCGGTCCAGTTCAGCCCGCCGCCGATACGATAGGGCGGGATGCGCGGGACGTTGTTGCCATCGTCCAGCGTCGCGCGCGTGTAGTCCGCGAGCACGTTGAACCGGTAGACGCCGTGCGACGTGTGGACGAGGTCGTAGCTCGCCTCGCCCTCGAACCCGCGGAAATGCGCGCCCTGCTGGCGGTAGTTCAGCTCGCGCAGGTCGTGGTCGTCGTCCTGCGTCGCCTGGCACGCGCCGTCGTCGGTGCAGTACAGGCCGGTCAGGTCGCCGTAGATATAGTTCTTGAACCACGAACTGTAGACGCTGCCGTCGAAGCGGAACTTGCCCGACCGGATGCGCAGCGTGCCCTCCAGCGAATTGGCGCGTTCGATCTTCAGGCGCGGATCGCCGGTTTCGAACGTGTTGGGCCCGTCATGCCCGCCGCGCGCGAACAATTCGGTCAGCGCCGGCGCGCGGCCGGTGCTGGAGAAGGTGACGCCCAGCTTCACCGCGGGGCTGACCGTGTACAGCGCGCCGATCGCACCGCTCAACGGCGTGTAGCGCGGCGTGGCGGCGACGTTCGACGCGGGCGTGCCGGTCAGATGCACTTGCTCGATCCGGCCCGACGCCTCGACGTGCAGCGGCCCGGCGATCTTCGTGTCGGTAAAGACATATCCCGCGATGCTCTCCATCGTCGCGGGGAACAGGTACGAGCTGTCGTCGCCCACCGCCGAGAAGTTGCGGTGCTGATATTCGACGCCCAGCGCGGTGTTGTCGATGAAGCCGATCCGGTTGGTCAGCAGTTCGGCGCGCGCATTATATTCCTTGTTGCGGAACGTCGTGTCGATCGTGCCGTCCGGCTCTTTTTCGTCGTGGCTGTAATTGGCGTAGCTGCCATCCAGGCTCAGCGACTTGAGCAGGCCCGATCCCAGCGCGAACGACGATCGCGTCATCACCTTGGTCTGGCGCATGTCGATATAGGTGGTGTCGCTGGGGATGCCGTATTGCGCGTCATATTGCGTGATCGCCGCGCCGACATGGCTGTCCTTGTTGCTCCCGAAGAAATACGACCCGCCGACCGATCCGCCGAAGCCCTTGAAGAAACTGTTCTGCTGGACGCCGAGCGGGGTGTCGTAATTGCCCTCGTGCCGGCCGAAGCCATCGGCGTGCAGCGCCAGGTCGCCGACCGTCGCATCGACCAGCGCCGCGCCCTGATACAGGTCGGACACGGTGCCATAGGTGCCGTTGACCTCACCCGAGAACGGCCGGTCGGACAGGTGCATCGGCACGCGATCGTTCAGCACGTTGACGACGCCGCCGATCGCCTGGCTGCCGTAGCGCAGCGTGCCCGCGCCACGCACCACCTCGATGCTGCGCGCGGAGAGCGGATCGATCGGCATGCCATGGTCGGGCCCGATGTCGGACACGTCGGAGGAGCTGAGGCCGTCTTCCAGGATGCGCACGCGCGTCGCGTCCATGCCGCGGATGATCGGGCGGCTGGCGCCGGTCGCGAAGCCGGTCGCGGCGATGCCGGGCACCTTGGCCAGCGCATCGGAAATGCTCGCGCCGCCGGCCTTCAGGATATCCTCGGCATCCACCTTGGCAGAGATGGCGGGCGTATCGTCGCGATCGTGCTGGATCGGGCTGGCGGTCACGATGATGTCGCGGCCGGTGTCGGCCGTCTGGGTGGCGGGCGCGGCGGTCTGGGCGAGCGCGCAGGCGGGGAACAGCGCGGCGCTGGCCGCGCCGAGGAACAGGAAAGAACGCATCGACGTCTCCGGGAAATCGGGCACAGGCGCGCATCGGCCGCAATCGGCGACGCGCGAGGGGGGAGGGATCAGAGCGGAGAGTCGATCGGCGGCGCGCGACTGCGCCAGCCATGGCCGCGCGGTGCGGGCAGGGGATAAGCGGCGACGGCTTGGACGGGCCTGATCGCCGCCGCGGGCACCGCGGCCACCGCCGTCGGCACCGCATCGGGCAGCAGCGGTTCGAACGCCGCACGCGCATAACAGAGCGCGCAATCCGCATCCGCGGTCGCCAGCGTCGTCGACCGGTCCGTGCCGTCGCGGGCGGTGGGATGCAGCGGATGCATGTGCGCCTGCGCGATGCCCCCGCCGCCCAGCAGCGCGCACAACGCCAGCAGCGCAAGCATCAGCACGCCCGGCTGCGGCCGGCGCTGGCAGGGTCGCGTGTGTCTCATCCCGCCCCGTCCCGACACGAGCGAACCTGTCTAAAAGCTGAATGAGAGACAACATATCATCCTTGTCATGTTGCCCCACACGCAAGTCGCTGAAATCGCTCGCCCACGCGGATTGCGGCCGGATTGTTGCCGCCTGTCATCATGCCGTCGCACGCCGCGCGCAGACTGCACCGCCATCGGATTCGGATCGTTTCGGACGGGGCACATTCCTGTTACGATCGCGTCGAACCGCAAGGGGACCCAAGGCCATGATCCGCGCCCGCTGCCGTGCTGTCCTGCTCGCCTGTACGATGACGACCCCCGCCGCGGCCCAGCAGGCGACGACCGCGCCCCCGCCCGTGGCCCAGGCTGGCAACAAGGCTCCCGGCCCGGATATCGTCGTGCAAGGGCTGAAAGACCGCAAGCGCGGCACGTGGCGCCGGGCCGATGGCGCGCACATCATCGTCTATAGCAAGGGAAGCGCCGACGAACTGGTCCGGGTCACCCGCAACATCGAACGGCTGCACCAGTTGCTGACCCGTCTGTACCGGCGGGGCGGCGGCGCCGACGATATGGTCCGGCCGCAGATCACGTTGCTCGATCCCGACACCGATCTGTCGAGTCTCGGTCTGCAGAATGCGCGCTGGCAGCAGGGGCCGTTCATGGCGCCCTTCGCGGGCACCGTCTATTACGACCCGCGCGAGGACGGCGAGGTGATGGCCGTGTCGCGTCGCGATACGTCCATCAAGCTCAATACCGTGCGTGCCTTCAACGAGGATTGCGACGACGTCGTGCAGTATGCCGGGACCGACGCGGTCGGACTGTGTTCGAAGATGGCACCGCATCGTAATCCGCTGGGCGTGGCGTGGGAACGCTCGCTCTACGCCGCCTACGCCGAACGCTTCATCCTCACCTATGCGCCGGCCAGCGATCCGCGCTGGTATCTGGATGGCATCGGCGCGCTCTTTTCATCGATCGCGATCCGGCCCGACGGCGCGATCGACTATGCCCGCGTGCCCGATCAGTTCCAACAGGTGCTGACCGCCTATGGGCCGGCTGACGTGGCCGGCGTCCTGACAGGCCGCTACCTGACCGACACCGGCGACGCCGCGCGCTGGTCCCCCTATCACGCGTGGCTGGTCAGCCACTTCTTCCTCTATTCGGCGCTGTCGTCCCAGCGCAGCGACCAGTTCCGCCGCTATATGGCCGCGGTGCGACAGGGCAAACCCCTTGCCGAAGCCGCCACCGTCTTCGGCGACCTTGCCGCCTTGCAGCGCGAGATCGGCCGGTACGCGCGCCGCGACTTCGCCTACGCCCATGGCCAGGCGCCGCAGCCTGATGTGCCGCCGCCCGCCGTCACGCAACTCTCGCCCACAGACTCCGCACTGGTCGAGGCGCGCCTCGCGCTGGGCGGCCGTGGCGACGGCTGGCTCGACACCATCCGCGCCGCCACCACCGGTGTCGACGATCCCGACGCGCTGCGCGTCGCCGCGACGGCGGAATGCGGCAGCGGACATGCCGACGCCTGCCTCGCTGCCGCCGATCGTGTGCTGGCCAGCCGCCCCGACGATGCCGCGGCGCTCGCGTCGAAGGGGCGCGCGCTGACGCTGAAGGCAATCGCTACGGCTGGGGCCGATCGGACGACCGGCCTCGCCGCCGCGCGGCAGCTTCTCGCCCGGGCGATCACGCTCGATCGGGACGCGCCCGCGCCGCGACTCGCCTATGTGCGAAGCTTTCTCGACGCGGGGCAGGCACCGCCCGACGATGCGTTGCTCGGCCTCGCGCAAGTGATCCGCCGCGTGCCCGCCGCACCCGCGCCGCGCCTGCTGCTCGCCGAATCGTTACTGAAGCAGGGCAAGGCGGATCTCGCCGGCCGTGTCGCCTTCTCGCTGACGCATGGCCCGTTCGATTCCCCGGAACGACGCACCGCGACGACGCTGTTCGCCTCGACCGGCACCGCTGCACGCGGCAGCTAAGTCGCCGCTTTTCGGGCCAGCGAGACGAGCCGCGCCAAAACGTCGACGACTTTCTTCGGTTCCCGTCCCGCCGATCTCTTGACGGTCCCCGGCCCGCGACACATATCCCGGCCGTTGGCACTCGCGCATCGTGAGTGCCAGATTTTTGTAACACTGACTGAAAAGAGGGACTTCGCAATGAACTTTCGTCCGTTGCATGACCGCGTCCTCGTCCGCCGTGTCGAGGCGGAAGAGAAGACGGCCGGCGGGATCATCATCCCCGACACCGCCAAGGAAAAGCCGCAGGAGGGCGAGGTCGTCGCCGCCGGCACCGGGCTGAAGGCCGAAGACGGCAAGGTCACGCCGCTCGACGTCAAGGCTGGCGACCGCATCCTGTTCGGCAAGTGGTCGGGCACCGAGGTGAAGGTCAACGGCGAAGACCTGCTGATCATGAAGGAAAGCGACATCCTCGGGATCGTCGGCTGATTGTGACGGGCAGGGCCGTTTTTGGCCCTGACGTACTGTCCACTTCCACAACTTCCAATTTTCGAAAGGGTAGCCACCATGGCAGCCAAGGACGTAAAATTCGGCCGCGACGCGCGTGAACGCATTCTGCGCGGCGTCGACATCCTCGCCGACGCGGTGAAGGTCACGCTGGGGCCGAAGGGCCGCAACGTCGTGATCGACAAGAGCTTCGGCGCGCCCCGCATCACCAAGGACGGTGTGTCGGTCGCCAAGGAAATCGAGCTCAAGGACAAGTTCGAGAACATGGGCGCGCAGATGGTGCGCGAAGTGGCCTCGAAGACCAACGACATCGCCGGTGACGGCACCACCACCGCGACCGTGCTCGCCCAGGCGATCGTGCGCGAGGGCATGAAGTCGGTGGCGGCCGGCATGAACCCGATGGACCTGAAGCGCGGCATCGACATCGCGGTGACCAAGGTGGTCGAGGACGTGAAGTCGCGCTCGAAGCCCGTCTCGGGCTCGTCGGAAGTCGCGCAGGTCGGCATCATCTCGGCCAACGGCGACAAGGAAGTCGGCGAGAAGATCGCGGAAGCGATGGAGAAGGTCGGCAAGGAAGGCGTCATCACCGTCGAAGAGGCCAAGGGTCTCGAGTTCGAGCTGGACGTCGTCGAGGGCATGCAGTTCGACCGCGGCTATCTGTCGCCCTACTTCATCACCAACCCGGAGAAGATGACGGTCGAACTGAACGATCCGTACATCCTGATCCACGAAAAGAAGCTGTCGAACCTCCAGGCGATGCTCCCGATCCTGGAAGCCGTCGTCCAGTCGGGTCGCCCGCTCCTGATCATCGCCGAGGACATCGAGGGTGAGGCTCTGGCCACGCTCGTGGTCAACAAGCTGCGCGGCGGCCTGAAGGTCGCAGCGGTCAAGGCACCGGGCTTCGGCGATCGTCGCAAGGCGATGCTGGAAGACATCGCGATCCTGACCAAGGGCGAGATGATCTCGGAAGACCTCGGCATCAAGCTCGAGAGCGTCACCGTCGGCATGCTCGGCACCGCCAAGCGCGTCACGATCGACAAGGACAACACCACCATCGTCGACGGTGCGGGTGAAGCCGACGCGATCAAGGGCCGCACCGAGGCGATCCGTGCGCAGATCGAGAACACCACCAGCGACTACGACCGTGAGAAGCTCCAGGAGCGTCTCGCCAAGCTCGCCGGCGGCGTTGCCGTGATCAAGGTCGGCGGTGCGACCGAAGTCGAGGTCAAGGAGCGCAAGGACCGCGTCGACGACGCGCTGCACGCGACCCGCGCGGCCGTCGAAGAGGGCATCGTCCCCGGCGGTGGTACGGCGCTGCTGTACGCGACGAAGGTGCTCGAAGGCGTCACCGGCGCCAACGAAGACCAGACCCGCGGCGTGGACATCGTCCGCAAGTCGCTGACCGCGCTGGTGCGTCAGATCGCGCAGAACGCCGGCCATGACGGCGCCGTCGTCTCGGGCAAGCTGCTCGACCAGACCGACACGTCGTTCGGCTTCAACGCTGCGACCGACCAGTATGAAAATCTGGTCGCCGCCGGCGTGATCGATCCGACCAAGGTCGTCCGCACCGCGCTGCAGAACGCAGCCTCGGTCGCCGGCCTGCTCATCACCACCGAGGCGACCGTCTCGGAACTGCCCGAGGACAAGGCTCCGGCCATGCCCGGCGGCGGCGGCATGGGCGGCATGGGCGGCATGGACTTCTGATTTCGGACCGGGGCAGCGAAGGCTGCCGCGGACACGAAATCAGAACGGCCGGCGGGTCGGCCAAGCCGATCCCGTCCGACGTCACGGCAGCGGCTCCGCCGCTGCTCGCCAAGCAAAACAGGGGCCGGGGGCGCAATCCCCCGGCCCTTTGTTTGACCCCATAGTGGTGGTACGCTCGGGCTATGGAGTACGCATCCTCCTATGATCCGATCACGGCCGGGGCGTTTGCCCAGTTCGGCTTCCCCGAACACCTCAAATGCGAATTGGTCCACGGCATCATCCGCAGACGTAACGACCGCACTCCCGCCCAAGCGAAGATCAGCAGCAACGTCCTGACGAACTTGCGCAGCAAGCTTCGTGGGACCGACCGTCGGCCTTATGGTTTTGACACAGGCGTCCGTGTCACGGATACCGACGTCCGCTACCCGGATGTCAGCGTCTGTTACGACAGCTCCGCTACTCACTGTCGTGAGGTGCCGCGCGTCCTCACTGACCCGATCGTGATCATTGAAGTCTGCTCAGGCTCGACCGGCCGCTTCGACGAAACCGCGAAGCTCGGCCAATACCGCCACCTGCCGTCGCTCGACACGATCGTCTTCGTCGATCCCGAAGCGGAAACGGCCCGCGTCGTCCAGCGCCTCGGCCCCCAGTCATGGCGTGACGACCTGTTCGCCCAGCCCCATGACGTCATGCTGCCGGCGCTCGACCTGACCATCCCGCACACCGAAATCTTTGCCCGGGACTGACACCGGCAACCCCATAGCCGCCCGCTCGTTACGCCGGCCATGAACCACGACGCGACCCGCACCGACATTCCCGCTGACGGTGCCATCCTCGGCTACGGACCGATGCTGCCGCTGGTCGCTGCCGGGATCGGCGCATGGCTGCTGCCGCCGCCCTGGCCGTTCTGGGCGACGCATCTCGGGATCATCTGGGGTGCTTTGATCCTCGCCTTCATCGCCGGGGTGCGGCGCGGCTTCGGCTTCGGTCATCCGGCTGCATCGAAGCCGGTCGAGATCGCGACCTGCATCGCCTATTTCACGCTCGCCGGTCTGGCGCTGGTCGTCGAACAGGCGTCAACGGCGCTGCTCTTGCTGCTCGTCGGCTATGTCGTCGCGGGCTTTCTCGATCGCCGCGCCGCAATTGCTGGCAACGCACCCGCTTATTTCGCGGCGCTGCGGCTGCGCCAGTTGTTGATCGGCGCGGCGGGGATCGCCGCGCTGTTCGCCCGGGCCGTCATCGCCTGACGGCCCGGCGCGTCGATTACTTCTGCATCGCCTCGATCAATTTCTTGACGTCCTGGCTACGACCGCGCGGCACGATCATCACATCGTTGCCGCACGCCACCACGATTAGGTCGCTGACGCCCACCGCCGAGATGCGGACGCCGTCTGATCGGATCAGGCAATTGTTCGTGTCGATCGCCAGCACCTCGCCGCGATGGTGGTTGCCACGCTCGTCGCACGGGCTGATCGCAAGCAGCGCGTCCCAGCTGCCGACATCGCTCCAGCCCATCGCTACCGGCACCACCGCGACGCGATCGGCGCGTTCCATCACGGCATAGTCGATCGAATCCGACGGCGACCCCCCGAACGCCTCCGCATCAGGGTAGACCCGCACGCCCTCGCGCCGGGCTTGCCGCATGGCGGTCTGCGCGGCGGTCAGGATCGCCGGAGCATGCGCCGCCAGCGCGCCCAGAAACATGTCGGCGCGGAACAGGAAGATGCCGCCGTTCCACACATGGTCGCCCGCCGCCAGCATCGCCTCGGCACGATCCCGCGGCGGCTTTTCGACGAAGCGTGCGACGCGATGCACGCCCTCGGCCAGTTGGTCGCCGACCTGGATCCAGCCATAGCCGGTTTCGGGCGCATCGGGCGCGATCCCGAACGTCACCAGCCAGCCATCCGCGACCATCGGCATCGCGGCGTCCACCGCGGCGCGGAATGCCTCGACATCGGCGATGACGTGATCGGACGGCATGACCAGCAGCGCGTCCTCCGCCCCCGCCGCTAGCGCCGCTAGCGCGATCGCCGGCGCGGTGTTGCGGCCGACCGGTTCCAGGATCACCGCCTGCGGCTTGGCGTCAGCGGCCGCGAGCTGCTCGTCGATCGCATCGGCATGCCGCGCATTGGCGACGACGATCGGCGCCGCAAACGCCTCGCCATGCGCCCGCCGCGCGGTCAGCTGCAGCATCGTCTCATCCGCGGTCAGCGGCAGCAGCTGCTTGGGCATTTCGGGGCGCGACATCGGCCACAGCCGGGTGCCCGATCCTCCCGAAAGGATCACAGGAACGATCGTCATATAGGTCAGGAAACTCCTAGGACGTCTTTCCCTAAGCCAGAAAAGACCGGAAACGTAACGATAATCCTCGCCGCTTGTTCAAGCTTTCTTCGTATTTTTCTGCGACGCCGCTGACAGCCTGTCGGAAAAGCTTACAGGACGGCGTCGGAGGAGCCGGGCATGATCCGCCTGTTCAAGCATTACGTGCCGCATGTCGTGCTGCTGCTCGGCCTGGTCGACGCGCTGTTGCTGGTGCTGGCCGGCGAACTCGGCTGGGTGCTGCGCGCCTATCAGATCGGCATGCACGTCGATCCGATCACGACGCGCCTGCCGCAATTGCTGTCCTTCGCCTTTGCCTTGCAGGTCGCGCTGATCGCGGTCGGGGCGTATGGCGTCGCCTCGCTCCTGTCGCTCCGCTTCGCGGCGGCACGGCTGGCGGTGGCGCTGCTGATCGGCGTGTCGTGCCTGTCGATCCTGTTCTTCCTGATCCCACCGCTCGCACTGTGGCGATCGAACCTTGCCTATGCGACGCTGATCGCGGCGGTGCTGCTCGTGATCGTACGCGGCGTCGTCGGGCGTCTCGTCGGCGGAGACCTGCTCAAGCGGCGCATTCTCGTGCTGGGGGCGGGCGCGCAGGCGAATCGAATCCGTGATCTGGCGCAGCAGCCCGGCGCCAACGTCATCGTCGCCGGCTTCATCGCGATGCGCGATGGCGAGACGGTGGTGCCCGACGCGATCCCGCGCGGCGCCATCCCCAATCTCGCCGCGCATGTCCTCGACCATCAGGTCGCCGAGGTGGTGCTGGCGCTGGAGGAACGCCGCAACGCGCTGCCGTTGCAGGACCTGCTGCGCGTCCGCACCACGGGCGTCGCCGTTACCAATATCTCCAGCTTCCTCGAGCGCGAGACGGGGCGGATCGACCTCCGCTCGGTCAACCCGTCGTGGCTGATCTTCTCGGACGGTTTCGCCTCGGGCCGCATGGTGTCGAGCGCCTTCAAGCGCGCCTTCGACGTCATCGCCAGTCTGGTGCTGCTCGCCTTCACGCTGCCGATCATCCTGCTGACCGCGGTGGCGATCCGCCTCGAATCGAAGGGCCCCGCCTTCTACCGCCAGCGCCGCGTCGGCCTGTACAACCAGGGCTTCGACATTCTGAAGTTGCGCTCGATGCGTCAGGATGCCGAGGTGCCGGGTCACGCGGTCTGGGCGGAGAAGGACGATCCCCGCATCACCCGCATCGGCCGCATCATCCGCAAGGTGCGGATCGACGAACTGCCGCAGGCCTGGTCGGTGCTGAAGGGCGAGATGAGCTTCGTCGGCCCGCGCCCCGAGCGCCCGCAATTCGTCGCGCAGCTGGAACAGCAGCTGCCCTATTATGCCGAGCGGCATATGGTGAAGCCCGGCATCACCGGCTGGGCGCAGATCAACTATCCCTATGGCGCGTCGATCGAGGATGCGCGTCACAAGCTCGAATACGACCTCTATTATGCCAAGAACTATTCGCCGTTTCTCGACCTGCTGATCCTGTTGCAGACGTTGCGCGTGATCCTGTGGCCGTCGGGGGCGCGCTAGCGTCATGGTGATGCTGATCCTCTGGGGGCATGCGCTCGCCGCGCTCGGCTTTGCGGCATTGACGCTCGCCTGGTCGCGTCGGGCGGCGGCGGTCGGCCTGCACAGTCGCATGCTGGTCGCGGCGCTGGCGGTGACGGCGCTGTGGGCGCTGGCGGTGGCGGGGATCGGCGAAGCCGACCTCGTCACGCGCGTCGTACAGTCGTTGCGCAACCTCGTCTGGCTCGCGGCGATGCTGGTACTGGTCCGGCGGACCGGCGCCGGCGTGGCGGCGGTGTATGCGCTCTACGCGGCGACCGCGACGGTCAGCGCGCTGGCGATCGGGTGCGCGTTGCTGGAAACGCTGCCGTTCGCGGCGACGACGCTGGCGACGCTCGCCGATCTGCGGCTGATTGCGCGCATGCTGGCGGCGGTCGGCGGGCTGATCCTCGTCCACCAGCTTGCCTTCGTCGGGCGCGAGCGGGAACGCGGGCGGATCGTGCTGATCGCAGCGGCGATCGCCACCATCTGGGGCCTCGACCTGCTGGTCGCGGCGGCGGACTGGGGCTGGGGCGCGTCGCCCGCGGTGGTGGTGGTCCGCGGCTTCGCACTGACGGTCGCCACCGTGTTCCTCGCCGTGCCGTTGCAGGCCGACCGGCGCGGCCTGTCGCTGTCGCACGACGTCGCGATGCGGCTGTTCGTCGCGACCGCGATCGCCGCCTATGTCGGCGCGACGTTGCTCGCGACGCAGGTCGCCGGCCGGTACGCGGGCGATGCCGCGCGCGTGGCGCAGACCGCCATCGTGCTCGGCGCGACCACCGCGCTGATGACCTTGCTGTCGACGCCCTGGCTGCGCGCCTGGACCAAGGTGAAGGTCGCCAAGCATTTCTTTGACCACCGCTACGACTATCGCGCCGAATGGCAGCGCTTCACCGCGACTTTGGGGTCGCCGGGCGAGGGCGCCGATCCGCTCGACCGCCGCATCGTCCGTGCGATGGCGGAGCTGACCGGATCTCCCGCCGGCCTGTTGCTGATCCCCGCCGGCATGGCCCTTGAGGCCGGCGCCGCATGGCATTGGCCCGAACAGCCGCCCGAAGCGGCAGCGGGCGACACCGCGCTCTTCGCCTATCTGGCCGCGACCGGCCGCATCATCGCGCTCGATCAGGTTCGCCGCGGCGACGCGCCGGAGGGCGAGGGTGCGGCGGTGCCGGCATGGATGGGTACGCAGGACGAGGCCTGGGCGCTCGTGCCCCTGTTGCACGGCACCAGCCTGATCGGGGCGATCCTGCTGGCCCGCCCGGCGGTGGACCGCGCGCTCGACTGGGAGGACCTCGATCTGCTCCGCGTCGCCGGACGGCAGGCGGCGAGCTACCTTGCCGAGGATCGCGCGCATGCGGCGCTCGCCGATGCCGCGCGCTTCGATGAATTCAACCGGCGCTTCGCCTTCATCCTCCACGATATCAAGAACATGGTCAGCGGCCTCAGTCTGGTCGCGCGCAATGCGGAGCGGCATGCCGACAATCCCGCCTTTCGCGCCGACATGGTCGAAACCCTCAAGGATTCCGCCGCCCGCATGAACGCGCTGCTCGCCCGCCTGTCGCAGCATCATCGCAGCCTGCCCGAACCGCTACAGCCGGTTGACGTCGCCATGCTCGCCGCGCGGCTCGCCGGCGCCCGCCGCGCGCAGCATGTCATCGAGGTCGCAGGGCAGGGGACGGCGCTCGCGCAGCCCGGGCGGCTCGAACAATTGCTCGGTCACCTGCTCCAGAACGCGGTGGAGGCCTCGCCCACCGACGCACCCATCACGATCGGGATCGCGACGGAGGGCGCGCGTGTCGAGATCGACGTGGTCGATCAGGGCTGCGGCATGAGCGCTGCCTTCATCCGCGACCAATTGTTCCGCGCCTTCGCCTCGTCCAAGCCCGATGGCTTCGGCCTCGGCGCCTATGAGGCGCGTGAACTGGCGAGCGCGATGGGCGGCACGCTCACCGTCACCAGCCGCGAAGGCGCAGGCACCCGCTTCCGCGTCACGCTGCCGGCCGCGACGGCGCTGGAGGCGGCGGCATGAGCGAGGTGCGGCCCGTCCTGCTCGTCGTCGAGGACGATCTCGCGCTGCAACGCCAGTTGCGCTGGGCCTATGAAGGCTATGAGATCGTCACCGCCGCCACCCGGGCCGAGGCGATCGACGCGCTGCGCCTGCACGAACCCGCGGTCGTCACGCTCGACCTCGGCCTGTCGCCCGACCCGGACGGCACCAGCGAAGGCTTTGCGACGCTGGCCGAGATGCTGGCGCTCAAGCCCGACACCAAGATCATCGTCGCCTCCGGCCATGGCGCCCGGGCGAGTGCGCTGGACGCCATCGCGCTGGGGGCCTGGGACTTTTACGCCAAGCCGATCGATATCGACGCGCTGGGCCTGATCGTCGCGCGCGCCTTTCACGTCCACGGGCTCGAGGCGGAAAACCGCCGTCTCGCCGCGCGGGATACCGGTCATGCGGGGTTCGGCGGCCTGATCTACGCCTCGGATGCGATGGCGAAGGTGGTGCGCACCGTCGAACGCGTCGCGCCGGCCGACGTCTCGGTCATGCTGCTCGGTGCCAGCGGCACCGGCAAGGAATTGCTGGCGCGCGGGCTGCATCAGGCCTCGCCGCGCCGCACCGGAGCCTTCGTCGCGATCAACTGTGCCGCTATCCCCGAAACCCTGCTCGAAAGCGAATTGTTCGGCCACGAGAAGGGCGCGTTCACCGGCGCGGTGAAGACGACGCCCGGCAAGATCGAACAGGCCGCCGGCGGCACCCTGTTCCTCGACGAAATCGGCGACGTACCGCTGCCGCTCCAGGTCAAATTGCTGCGGTTCCTGCAAGAGCGTGTCATCGAACGCATCGGCGGGCGCAAACCGATCCCCGTCGACACGCGCATCGTCTGCGCCACGCACCGCGATGTCGATGCGATGGTCGTCGACGGCAGCTTCCGCGACGACCTCTATTACCGCCTCGCCGAGATCGTCGTGCGCATCCCGGCGCTCGCCGAACGGCCGGGCGATGCCGCACTGCTCGCCCGCGCACTCGTCCACCGCCATGCCGCGGCGATGAAGCTGCCGGTCACCGGCCTCGCCCCCGATGCACTCGCCGCGATCGAGGCATGGGGCTGGCCCGGCAACGTCCGCGAGCTCGAAAACCGCATCAAGCGCGCGGTCATCATGGCGGACGGCAAGCTCGTCACTGCCGCCGACCTCGATCTCGTCGCCACGTCCGACGACGGCCTGCCGCTCAATCTGCGCACCGCGCGCGAAGCGGCCGACCGGCAGGCGATCCGCCAGGCGCTGGCGCAGGCAGGCGGCAACATTTCCGGCGCGTCGCGGTTGCTCGGCATCAGTCGCCCGACGCTGTACGACCTCCTGAAGAGCTACGACCTGCATGGCTGATCCGCGCTATCCGATGCTGCGCCGTCGCCGGCGGCGGCGCGGGATGCGGCTCAGGCTGTCGGCGTTCACCCGCGCCCGCGCGGTTGCGCTCGGGGTCGTCCTCCTCGTGCTGATCGCCGCCGCAGCACTCGCGCTGCGCCCGCATGCCCGCCCCGCACCGGCCCAGGCGCTCGCCGATGCGCGCACCGCCTTCGGGCTCGGTAATTTCAGCGCCGCACGCAATCACGCACTCGCCGCGCTGGCCGGCGACCCCGCGTCACGCCCCGCGATGCTGCTGCTCGCCCGCAGCTATCTGCGGCTGGGCGAGGGCGCCGCGGCGGAGGGCACATTGGCGCGCGCCGGCAAGCTCGGCGAACCGGCGGCGACGCTCGCCGGCCTGCAGGCGCAGGCGCGGCTGTTGCAGGGCGATCCGCAGGGCGCGCTTGACCGCGCCGACCAGGCCGTGGCGAACGATGGCGACGCGGTCCGCGCGCGGGCGCGCGCCACCGCGCTCGGCGGCGATGCGGGGCAGGGCGCCCAGTTGCTGACCGACTGGATCGCCGCGCACCCCGATGACGCGCTGGCGGTGATGGACTTCGGCCGCATCCGCCTCGATGCCGGCGAACTCACCGGCGCCACGCAGGCGGCGGCGCGCGCGGTGCGGCTCGCCCCCGGCGATCCCGGCCCGCTGACCTTGCAGGCGGAGGTGGTTCGCACCCGCTACGGCCTCACCGCCGCATTGCCCTGGTTCGAGGCGGCGTTGCAGCGCGATGCTTATTACACGCCCGCGCTGATCGGCTATGCCGCGACGCTGGGTGAGCTGGGGCGCAACTTCGACCTGCTCGACGCCGCCCGCGCGGCGCTCGCCGCCCGGCCGGGCCATCCGCAGGCGCTGTATCTGCAAGCCGTGCTCGCCGCACGCGCGGGCAAACCGGGCCTTGCCCGCGCGATGCTCTACCATGCCGGCGGCGCGCTCGCCGCCACGCCGGGGGCGATGCTGCTCGACGGTGGCGCCGATCTCCAGGCTGGCCGGTATGAGGGCGCGACCGGCACGTGGCGCCGGCTCGCCGAGGCACAGCCCGCCAATCTGGTCGTCCGCCGCCTGCTCGGCGCCGCGATGCTGCGCGCGGGCGATCCCGCTGGCGCGCTCGACTGGCTGGGCCCCGCGATCCAGCGCCGCGACGCCGACGCCTATACGCTGACGCTCGCCGCCCGCGCCTATGAAGCGCGTGGCGACCGCCTGACCGCGGGGCAATTGCTCGACCGCGCGGCGCGCGGCGCCTCCGACAGCGCGGGCGGCTTCGCCAGCGACGACACCGTCGGCACGCTGCGCGCCGCGGCGGCAGGCGATCCCGGCGACCCGCATGCGCTGATCGAGGTGATCCGCGGCCAGCTCTCCGCCGGCGACACCGCGGGCGCCATCGCCCAGGCGCGCGTGCTGGTCGCGCAAAGCCCCGGCGCGCCGCCCGCCCAGCTCGCGCTCGGCGATACGCTCGCCGCCGCGGGCCGCTATGCCGAGGCCGCGCCCGTGTACGCCCGCGCCGCCAGCCTGTCGTTCGACGAGGCGACGATGCTGCGGCTGGTCGACGCCTGGGGCCGCGCGGGCCGCCCCGAACAGGCGGCGGCGGCGCTGTCGCTGTTCCTCGAACAAAATCCGCAGAATTTGACCGCGCAGGGTCTGCGCGGGCGCCTTCAGATCGAAAATGGCGAAGCCGATGCCGGTATCGAGACGCTGGAGGCGGTGCGCCGCATCGCCGGCAACCGCGACGCCGCGCTGCTCGCCGATCTCGCGCGCGGCTATGCCGCCACCGACGACGGCGCCATCGCCCGCCGCTACGCCCGCGCTGCCTATGCGCTGTCGCCGATGAACCCCGGCGTGTGCGACGCCTATGCGCTGGCCCTTGCCGCGGACGGCGACCTTGCCGGCGCGCGCCAGCTCGCGACCAAGGCGCTGGCGCTCGCCCCCGGCGACCCGCGCCTCGCCGCACATGCCCGAGCGCTCGCCCGCTGATCGCTTGCGCGCGGCGGACGGCCACGCCATGACGCACGCCATGGCCGATCCCGCCACCGACCCGCTGCTGCGTATCGCCGCGGCCCTCGACCGCCTGTCGCCCCCGCCGCCGCCGGGCGCCGACCCCGCCGCGCACCCCGCGTATGTCTGGCGAGGCGACGTGCTGGTCGCCGCCCGTGCCTTCGCGCCGCTGCCGCCCGAATTGCTGGTCGGTATCGACAAGCAGAAGACCGCGCTGATCGAGAATTTACGCCGCCTTGCGGCCGGCGCGGCGGCGCAGGACGTGTTGCTGTGGGGCGCGCGCGGCACGGGCAAGTCCGCGTTGGTGAAGGCCGCGGTCGGCGCGGTGCAGGCCGAGGGCGGCGCCATCGCGCTGGTCGAGGTCGCGGCGCTCGACACGCTGCCGCAGCTCTTCGCCCGCCTCGCCAGCGTCCCCCGCGCCTTCGCGCTGTTCCTCGACGACCTCGGCGTCGAAGCACCCGCTGAGGGCCGCATCCTGCGCTCGCTGCTCGAAGGCGGCGCAGAGGCGCGCCCGGCCAACGTCCGCCTGCTCGTCACCGCCAACCGCCGCCACCTGATGCCGCGCGACATCGAGGAGCAGAGCAGCGCGATCAACCCGCGCGACAGCATCGACGACCAGCTCGCACTCGCCGACCGCTTCGGTCTCAGTCTCGGCTTTCACGCGCTCGATCAGGACGGCTATTGCGCGATCGTCGCCGGCTATGCCGCCCGCTACGACCTGCCCTTCGACGCGGCCGAGGCGATCAACTGGGCCACCCGCCGCGGCAGCCGCTCGGGCCGCGTGGCATGGCAATATGTGACCGAAGTCGCCGGCCGCCTGGGGCGCAGCCTGCCCTGATCCGAAAAGCGACGCCCCTCCTCCTTCGTCATCCCGGCGAACGCCGGGATCCACGGACACGACGAAGCAGGCGAGGGCACGCGACCCACAAGCCGCCCGCAACCATGGATCCCGGCCTCCGCCGGGATGACGAAGGGGGGGAGGCGAACCGTGCGCCCAAAAAACGTCGTCATTCCCGCGCAGGCGGGAATCCAGACGCGCTACCGTCAATGAAAGAGGCGAAAGGGTAGCGTCTCTGGATTCCCGCCTCCGCGGGAATGACGGATGCGAACGCGGGTAGCGCTTACCCCATCCCCTCAACCTGCTCCGCCAGTTCCAGCCAGCGCATCTCCGCCGCGTCCTTCTCCGCCCGCGCCGCCTCGATCGCCGCGCTCAGCGCCGCGAAGCGCTTGGGATCGCGCGTATACAAGGCCGGGTCCGCCATCGCCGCCTCGTCGCGCGCGATCGCCGCATCCAGCGCCTCGATCCGGCTGGGCAGCTGGTCGTAATCGCGCTGGTCCTTGTAACTGAGCTTCGTCTTCGCCTGCACCGGCGGCGCCGCGACCGGCTTGGGCGCCGCCTTCTTCGCGGCTGCCACCGGCGTCTTCCGCTGCCGTTCCCAATCCTCGTACCCGCCTGCGACCACGTCGACCGTCCCCGATCCGTCGAGCCCCAACGTCACCGTCACCGTGCGATCCAGGAAGTCGCGATCGTGGCTGACGATCAGCACCGTCCCCGCATAATCGGCGATCACCTCCTGCAACAGGTCGAGCGTTTCGAGGTCGAGGTCGTTGGTCGGCTCGTCGAGCACCAGCAGGTTCGATTCACGCGCGAACTCGCGCGCCAGCAGCAGGCGCGACCGCTCGCCGCCCGACAGCGTCCCCACCTTCGCCTCCGCCAGTGAGGGATCGAACAGGAATTCCTTCAGATAGCCGTGGATGTGCTTCCTCACCCCCAGCACGTCGATCCAGTCGCCGCCGTCGGCCAGCACCTCGCGCACCGTCTTGGTCGGCGCCATCAGGCTGCGCTGCTGGTCGATGACGATGCCGTCCAGCGTCTTGGCAAGCTTCACCTCGCCCTCGTCTGGCGCCATCTCGCCGGTCAGCAGCTTCAGGAGCGTCGTCTTGCCCGCCCCATTGCGCCCGACGATGCCGATCCGGTCGCCGCGCGTGACGCGCAGGGTGAGGTCCTTGATGATCGCACGCTCACCGAAGCTTTTCGACGCATGCTTCACGTCGATCACGACCTTGGTCTTGCTGTCGTCCGCCGCCGTCGCGAGGTTCGCCGCCCCCTGCGGCCCGATCATCGCCGCGCGTTCGGCGCGCATCTCCTTCAGTTTCGCAAGCCGCCCCTGGTTGCGCCGCCGCCGCCCGGTGACGCCGCGCTGCAGCCAATGCTCCTCGATCTTCAGCTTGGCATCGAGCCGCTGCGCATTGCGCTCTTCCTCGGCATAGACCTGCTCGGTCCACGCCTCGAACCCGCCGAAGCCTATTTCGGCACGCCGGATCGACCCGCGGTCCATCCACAGCGTCTGCCTGGTCAGGCGCGTCAGGAAGGTGCGGTCGTGGCTGATGACGACGAACGCGCCCTTGAACCGGCCCAGCCAGTCCTCCAGCCAGTCGATCGCGGCGATATCGAGGTGATTGGTCGGCTCGTCGAGCAGCAGCACGTCGGGGTCCTGCGCCAGCGCACGCACGATCGCCGCGCGCCGCCGCTCGCCACCCGACGCGGACGCCGCCTCGCGGGCAAGGTCGATACCCAATTGGTCGGCGATCGCCTCCGCTTCGTGGCGTAAGGGCGCATCGTCGCCACGCAGCACGTAATCGGCCAGCGTCGCGCAGCCCGCCAGGCTCGGCTCCTGCTCCAGCAGCACCACGCGCGTGCCCGGTACGATCACGCGCCGCCCCTCGTCGGCGTCGATCGCGCCGGCGATCAGCTTCAGCAGCGTCGTCTTGCCCGCACCGTTGCGCCCGATCAGCGCCAGCCGGTCGCGTGCGCCGATATGGATGTCGAGGTGGCGGAACAGCCAGCCGTGGCCCTGGATAACGCCAAGGTCTTCGTAAGCGAGAATGGGGGCAGCCATGATGCGCCCGCAGGTAGGCGGCGGCGCGTGTCCCGGCAAGCGTGGCGAGTGGCTGTGCCTGAATGGTATGCAACCGTGTCATTCACAGGGTGTTCAATGCCTCCCGCTTATGCAAGGCGTCATGAAGATGGTTCTGCCCGTGTTGCTCCTTGCCCTGGCCGCGCCGGTGCCCGCGTTCGCGCAGGCGCCCGACCAGCGTCGCAGCGACCAGGAACGCGCCTATGACGCCCGCCGCAAGGGCGAGATGCTGTCGCCGCGCGCGATCGAGGCGCGGGTGATCCCGACGATGAAGGGCTATGAATATCTGGGCTTCGACCTCGATTTCGGCAGCTCGGTTTACACGCTCAAGTTCATGCGCGATGGCGTCGTGGTATGGGTCGATGTCGATGGCCGCTCGGGCCAGATCATCGGCCGGACCGGAAGATAAAGAGGGACTGACATGCGCGTTCTGATCGTCGAGGACGAGCCGAATCTCGGGACACAGCTCAAGAACACGCTCGAAGGCGCGGGCTATGCCATCGATCTCGCCACCGATGGCGAAGAGGGGCATTTCCTCGGCTCCACCGAGAATTACGACGCGATCGTGCTCGACCTCGGCCTGCCCGAGATCGACGGCCTGACCGTGCTCGACCGCTGGCGCAAGGAAGGCAAGACGATGCCCGTCCTCGTCCTCACCGCGCGCGACAGCTGGTCGGACAAGGTGGCGGGCCTCGACGCCGGCGCCGACGATTACGTCGCCAAGCCGTTCCAGACCGAGGAATTGATCGCCCGCCTGCGCGCGCTGATCCGCCGCGCGTCGGGCAATGCGTCGAGCGAACTCACCGCCGGCGACGTCCGCCTCGACACGCGTTCGGGCAAGGTGACCAAGGCCGGCGAGCCGGTGAAGCTGACCGCGCAGGAATATAAGCTGCTCAGCTACCTGCTCCATCACAAGGGCAAGGTGGTTAGCCGCACCGAGCTGATCGAACATATCTACGACCAGGATTTCGATCGCGATTCGAACACGATCGAAGTGTTCGTGACGCGCATCCGCAAGAAGCTGGGCCAGGACGTCATCACCACGATCCGCGGCCTCGGCTATAGCCTCGAAGACCCCGACGCCTGACCGGCGTCCGTCCGCCCATCCCACCCCGTTCGCCCTGAGCCTGTCGAAGGGCAGGTGAGCCTCAGGCCCTTCGACAGGCTCAGGGCGAACGGCTGGAGAAGCTCCTAATAGTCATGGACACCCCCCCGCTCGCCGAATCGCCGCCCAGCAAGCGGGCGAAGACCACCGGATCGCTCTCGCGCCGCATGATCCTGATCGCGGCGGCGTGGATCGGGCTGCTGCTGGTCGGCGGCGGCTTCGCGCTCGATCGCGTGCTGGTCTCCGCCGTCACGCGCAACTTCGACGACCAGCTGCAATATGTCCTGCGCTCGCTGCTCGCCTCGTCGGAGATCGGGCCCGATGGCGAGGTGCTGTTCAGCCGCGACGCCGCCACCGATCCGCGCTTCGTCGAACCCTATTCGGGCCTGTACTGGCAGGTGTCGGCGCCCGGTGCGCAGGTCGGCGGCGACGCCTTCTTCCGCTCGCGCTCGCTGTGGGACCGGCGTCTGCAATTCGGCGGCCGTCACGAAGACCGCAACATCCATATCTACGACAGCCGCCAGTTCCCCGACGAAAGGCTGCGGATCGTCGAACGCGATGCGCAGCTGCCGGGGTCGAAGGTCCATTGGCGTTTCCAGGTCGCGCAGGGTCGCGGCACGCTCGATGCGCAGATCACCGTGCTGCGGCGGACGTTGGTGCGCAGCTTCGCGCTGCTCGGGTTGGGCCTTGTCGTGCTGGCGTGGCTGCAGACCTCCTACGGACTGTGGCCGCTGCGCCGGGTGCGCGAAGAGATCGCGCGGATGCGCGCCGGCCAGTCGAACCGCATCGACACCGCCATGCCCGACGAGGTCGCGCCGATGGTCGAGGAGCTGAACGCGCTCATCGAACATAACGAACGCCAGGCCGAGGAAGCGCGCCGCCACGCCGGCAATCTAGCCCATGCGCTGAAAACGCCGCTGACGGTCATCATGAACGCCGCGACCGCCCAGTCGGAAGACCTCGCCGACACCGTCATCCGCGAAGCGCGCACGATGCGGCGCCAGGTCGACCACCATCTCGCCCGCGCCCGCGCGGTCGGCCGCCGCGGCTCCGCGCACAGCCGCGCCGACGTCTGGCCCAGCCTCGAATCGGTCGAGCGCGCGGTGGCGCGGCTATACCGCCACGTCCGCATCGACATCACCGGCCCCAAGGATCTGCAGGTCCATGTCGAACGGCAGGACCTCGACGAAATGCTCGGCAACCTCGTCGAAAATGCCGCGAAGTACGGCGGCGGCAGCGTCTTCGTGACGGTGACGGGCCAAGCGGGCTTCGTCGAACTGATGATCGAGGACGACGGCGTCGGCATCCCCGAGGAAGACCGCATCCGCATTTTCGACCGCGGTGTCCGCCTGGATACGGGCAAGCCCGGCACCGGGCTGGGCCTCGCCATCGTCCGCGACGTCGCCGAAATCTACGGCGGCACCGTCGCGCTGGAGGAAAGCGAGGACCTCGGCGGGTTGCTCGTACGGCTGAGGTTGCCCGCCGCCAACTGAGGCACGGCACCGCCGCCCCATCCCCCCGTCACCCCGGACTCGTTCCGGGGTCCACTCTGCGGCGAGGGGGGCGCTCAAGCCTCTCGTCACCCCCAGCGGCCCAGTGGACCCCGGAACAAGTCCGGGGTGACGAAAAGGGGCAATCCTCCCCGGCACGGGAAGATGGCACTGCGCAGCGGTGACGGAGGGGGGCTTCCCCAAACGCAACGCTCGCGGCGAGCCCACTCCACCACGCCTTCGGCGCGGTTCCCCTCCCCGTGCCGGGGAGGATTGCCGTCCCCTCACCTCCACCGCTAACGCGCGCCATGCCCGCCTTTCGTCCGATCCTCGCCGGCGCCCAGTTCGGTGACCGCCTCCGCGCCGGCCTTGGCGCCGCCTGCGGCATCCTGTTCACCGGCCTGATCGCCGCGCTCGCCACCCATGCGGGCTCATCGCCCCTGCTCGTCGCCCCGATCGGCGCGAGCGCGGTGCTCGTCTTCGCGGTCCCCGCCAGCCCGCTCGCGCAGCCCTGGTCGGTGATCGGCGGCAATACCGTCTCGGGCCTGTGGGCGCTGCTGGTGGTCGCGCTGGTGCCGCACACGGCGCTCGCCGCCGCGATCGCGGTCGGCGGCGCGATTGTCGTCATGTCGCTGGCGCGCTGCCTCCATCCGCCCGGCGGCGCGGTGGCCTTGAGCGTCGTGCTGCTGACCGCCGCACACACGCCGGCCGGCCTGTGGTTTCCGCTCTCGCCGGTCGCGCTCGATTCGGCGCTGCTCGTGCTCGCCGGCCTCGCCTTCCATCGCGTGTCCGGCCACGCCTATCCGCACCGCGTCGCGCCGGTGCCGGCGTCACCCTTCACCGACGGCGACATCGACGCGGCGCTCGCCGACATGCACGAGACGTTCGACATCGCGCGCGAAGACCTTGACGCACTGCTCGCCCGCGCCGCGCATCACGCGCGCGTCAGGCAGGCACCGCAAGCCCGCTAAACACCTCGGCGGTGATCGCCAGGCTCCGCTTGCGCGCCTCGTGATCGTAGATCGCGCTCGCCACCATCACTTCGTCGACGCCCGTCCGCTCGAGGAACGCCGCGGTCTGGCGCGCCACCGTCGCGGGCGATCCGACCGCCGAACATTGCAGCACATGGTCGAGGATCCCCGACCCCTGCGGCCCCAGCGAGGCGCGATAGCCCGCGACCGGCGGCGGCAGCTGGCGCGGATTGCCGGTGCGCAGCGCGACGAACGACTGCTGCTGCGAACTCGCCAGCAGCTCGGCCTCCTCATCGGTGTCGGCGGCGAAGACGTTGAACCCCGCCATCGCATACGGCCGGTCGAGCTGCGCGGAGGGGCGGAAATCGCGCCGATAGATCGCCAGCGCCGCATCCAGCGCATCGGGCGCGAAGTGCGAGGCGAAGGCATAGGGCAGCCCCAGCGCCGCCGCGAGCTGCGCCCCGAACGTGCTCGACCCCAAAATCCACAGCGGCACGTTTGCGCCCGCGCCCGGCGTCGCGGCGATCCCGGTCCGCCCGTCGTCCGCGAAATAGCTCTGCAATTCCATCACGTCGCGCGGGAAGGCATTGGGGTCGCTGTCCAGCGTCCGCCGCATCGCCTGCGCGACACGCTGGTCCGATCCCGGCGCGCGGCCCAGGCCCAGGTCGATCCGGCCCGGGAACAGCGCGTCGAGCGTCCCGAACTGTTCGGCGATGATCAGCGGCGCATGATTGGGCAGCATGATCCCGCCCGCACCGACGCGGATCGTCTTCGTCGCCGCGGCGACATGGCCGATCACCACCGCGGTCGCCGCGCTGGCGATGCCGCGCATGCCATGATGCTCCGCCACCCAATAGCGCTGGAAACCCAGCGTCTCGGCGTGGCGCGCCAGGTCGGCGGCACGGCTGAGCGATTGCGAGACGGTGCCGCCTTCGACGACGGGCACCAGATCGAGCAGGGAAAAGCGTGTCATGCCACGAATATGGTTATGCGAGTGATCGCTCGCAATCATAGAGTGGCTTGTCCCGCCCCAAGCCAAAGCACGCCGCCCTTGCTTGTGCAGGGCCGCCGCCCCGCCTAGACGCGCGGCGATGCTGCCTGCGCTCGCCCATATCGACACCTGGATCTTCGATCTGGACAACACGCTCTATCCGGCGCGCGCGAACCTGTTCGCGCAGATCGACCAGCGGATGACCGATTATGTCGCGCGGCTGCTGGAATTGCCGTGGGACGAGGCGCGCCGGCTGCAGAAGGACTATTTCCACCGCCACGGTACGACGCTGACCGGGCTGATGGCGGAACATCACGTCGATCCGCACGACTTCCTCGCCGATGTCCATGCGATCGAGATGGACGTGCTCGAGGCCGACGCCCCGCTCGCCGCCGCGATCGCGCAACTGCCCGGCCGCAAGCTCGTCTTCACTAACGGCGACAAGCCCTATGCGCTGCGCGTCCTCGACCGCCTGGGCCTGGGCGACGCGTTCGAGGCGGTGCACGATATCCACGCGATGGACCTGGTGCCCAAGCCGCACGCCTCGGCCTATGCGGGCCTCTGCGCCGCCTTCGCGATCGATCCCACCCGCGCGATCTTCTTCGAAGACATGGCGCGCAACCTCACGCCTGCCAAGGCGATCGGCATGACCACGGTCTGGATCGACAACGGCTCCGAACAGGGGCCGGAGGACGCGCGCGACCATATCGATTTCACCGTCCACGACCTCGCGCCGTGGCTGCAACATGTCATGGAGGCATCATGAGCCAGGATCTTCAGCCCATTATCGATTCCGCGTGGGAGGCCCGCGCCGATCTGGGCTTCGGCACGATGGGCGAGGTCCGCAATGCGGTCGACAGCGCGCTCGCGCTGCTCGACGCCGGCACGGCGCGCGTCGCCGAACCGGACGGCAACGGCGGCTGGCGCGTGAATCAGTGGCTCAAGAAGGCGGTGCTGCTGAGCTTCCGCCTCAACGACAACAGCCTGATCGATAACGGCCCCGGCGCCGGCCACTGGTTCGACAAGGTGCCGAGCAAGTTCTCGGGCTGGAGCGAGGCGGAGTTCCGCGCCGCAGGCTTCCGCGCCGTCCCCGGCAGCGTCGTGCGCCGTGGCGCCTATGTCGCGCCCGGCGCGATCCTGATGCCGAGCTTCGTCAACATCGGCGCCTATGTCGGCGAAGGCACCATGGTCGACACCTGGGCGACCGTCGGCTCCTGCGCGCAGATCGGCAAGAACGTTCATTTGTCGGGTGGCGCCGGCATCGGCGGCGTGCTCGAACCGCTCCAGGCCGACCCCGTCATCATCGGCGACGGCGCCTTCATCGGCGCCCGCGCCGAAGTTGCCGAGGGCGTCCGTGTCGGCGAAGGCGCGGTGCTGTCGATGGGCGTCTATCTCGGCGCCTCGACCAAGATCGTCGACCGCGAAACGGGCGAAGTGTTCAAGGGCGAAGTGCCGCCCTATGCGGTCGTCGTTCCCGGCTCGACGGGCGGCGGCGACGGCAAGCCGTCCCTGTACTGCGCCGTCATCGTCAAGCGCGTCGACGCCCAGACGCGCAGCAAGACCAGCATCAACGACCTGCTGCGCGACTGAGTTTCCACCCAACCCCCATCCGTCACCCCGGCCTTGAGCCGGGGTCCCGCTTCTTCTCGCGCGGCGGCTAAAAGCGGGACCCCGGCTCGAGGCCGGGGTGACGATGGTTCCGAGTGCCGCGGGCCCGAATGACCTGGCGCACCGCCACCCCGGTCGAATCAGCGTTGTACCCCGCCCCGCCAGCGTCTATCAGGCCCGTTATACACGTTAAACGGAAGGCTCCCATGTCCGACGCCAGCACGCTCCTCGACCGGGTTCTCGTCCTCGAAATGGTGCGTGTCACCGAAGCGGCGGCGATCGCCGCCTCGACGTTGACCGGGCGCGGCGATGAAAAGGCGGCGGATGCCGCGGCGGTCGAAGCGATGCGCGCCGCGCTCAATGACCTCGACATCGACGGCACCGTCGTGATCGGCGAGGGCGAGCGCGACGAGGCGCCGATGCTGTTCATCGGGGAAAAGGTCGGCAGCGGCAACGGCCCGGCGATCGACATCGCGCTCGATCCGCTGGAAGGCACGACGATCTGCGCCAAGGCCGGCCCCAACAGCCTCGCGGTGCTCGCCATCGCCGAAGCCGGCGGCCTGCTCAACGCGCCCGACGTCTATATGGACAAGATCGCGGTCGGCCCGGGCCTGCCCGCCGGCGTCATCGATCTCGACAAGTCGCCGACCGAGAATATCAAGGCGATCGCCGCGGCCAAGGGCGTGGCTCCCAACGAGATCATCGCCTGCGTCCTCGATCGCCCGCGCCACGAGGCGCTGATCGCCGAGCTGCGCAGCCTTGGCGTCGGCGTGATGCTGATCGGTGACGGCGACGTCGCGGGCGTCATCGCCACCGCCGATCCCGACACGACCATCGACGTCTACATGGGCTCGGGCGGCGCGCCGGAAGGCGTCCTCGCCTGCGCCGCACTGCGCTGCGTCGGCGGCCAGTTCAAGGGACGGCTGCTGTTCCGCAATGACGACGAACGCGCCCGTGCCCGCAAATGGGGCATCGCAGACCTGGACAAGCAATACGACCTCGAGGAACTGGCCAAGGGCGACTGCATCTTCGCCGCGACCGGCGTCACCGACGGCTCGCTGCTCGAAGGCGTCAAGCGCCGCAAGGGCAAGATGACCACCGAAAGCGTCGTCATGCGCGCCTCCACCGGCACCGTCCGCTGGGTCAAGGGCGAACACCGCACGGCATAAAGGGGCAGGGGGAGGGACCCTTCTCCCTCCTCCGTTCGCCCTGAGCCTGTCGAAGGGCGGATCGCCCCGAGCATCGCCCATGCGTGTGGACAGCCGCCCTTCGACAGGCTCAGGGCGAACGGCGCGCCTGGGGACGGCTCCCAGCGCGCGCCAGGTGGCCCACGGCTTTCGCGCGCAAAGGCGCAGGGGACGCACAGCCGATATCGCGCGACAGCGCGCCTACACCCTCCCAAGGCATCGCGAGCAACGCCGCCGCACCCGCGCCCCCTCCGCGTCCTCCGCGCCTCTGCGCGAACCATAGTCTTCGCGTCTTCGTGTCGTCGCGCGAACCAAAACCCCGCTCACCCCCCGTTCACCCGCCCGCCGCTAACCACCCGTCGCATGCCCGCCAGCGTCCGTCGTTTGCCCGTGACCCCGCCGCCCGGCCCGCCTATGATCGCTCGCGTGCCTGCCCTGAAGCGCCTCGTCATCGCCGCCGCCGCCAGCGTGCTGCTGGCCGCCCAGCCGGCCTATGCCCAGTCGATCCTGCGCGATGCCGAGACGGAGGCGATGTTCGCCGACATGTCCACGCCGCTGGTCAAGGCGGCGGGCCTGTCGCCGCGCGACGTCAAGGTCGTCCTCATCAACGATGATTCGATCAACGCCTTCGTCGCGGGCGGCCAGACCGTCTACGTCCATTCGGGCCTGCTCCAGGCGGCGACCAGCGCCAACCAGGTGCAGGGCGTCATCGCGCACGAACTGGGGCATATCGCCGACGGGCACGTCGTCCTCGCCGATGCCGGCATCAAGCCCGCGATGCACATCACGCTTCTGTCGATGGTCCTCGGCCTCGCCGCCGTCGCGGCCGGCGCGGGCGAGGCGGGGGCGGGGCTGATGGCGCTCGGCCAGCAGGCCGGCATGGGCAAGTATCTCTCGTTCAGCCGGACGCAGGAATCCTCTGCCGACGCCGCTGGCGCGCGCTTCCTCACCACCGCCGGGATCACGGGGAAGGGGATGCTCACCTTCTTCAAGACGTTGCAGCAGCAGGAATATCGCTACGGCGTCGAGAATATCGATCCGTTCATGCAGACCCACCCGCTGTCGGGCGAGCGCATCGCCAATCTGACCGCGGTGCTCACTGCCGCGCCGTCGTGGAACACGCCGCCCAATCCGGCGCTCGAGGAACGCTTCCGCCGCGTGAAGGCGAAACTCGAAGGCTATGTCATGCCGCCCGAGCGGACGCTGCGCGACTTCCCCGATACCGACACCAGCATCTACGCGCATTACGCCCGCGCCTATGCCTATCATAAGGCCGGCTATCCCGACAAAGCCGACGCCGAATCGCTGGCACTGATCAAGGCCAAGCCCGACGATCCCTATTTTCAGGAAATCCGCGGCCAGATCCTGCTCGAAGCCGGCAAGCCCGCCGACGCCATCGCGCCCCTGCGCGCCGCGACCGAAGGCTCGCGCAACAACCCGCTGATCGCCACCACCTTCGGCCACGCGCTGATCGCGACCGAGGACAAGACGCATTATCCCGAAGCGATCCGCGTGCTGCGCGTCGCCACCGGCCGCGACGATCAGAACCCCTTCGCCTGGTATCAGCTCGGCACCGCCTACGAACTGACCGGCGACACCGCGCGCGCCGCGCTCGCCACCGCGGAGCGTGCCAGCATGGACGGCGACATGCGCACCGCCGCGCAGAGCGCCCGCTACGCGCTCGCCAATATCCCGAAAAACACGCCCGACTGGATTCGGGCGCAGGACATCGCCATGGCCGCGCAGAACGACATGGACGACAACCCCAAGAAATATAAGAAGAGATGACCCGATACACTTTTCCGCTGATCGCGGCTCTCGGTGTCGTGATCGGCGCCGGCGCCGTCTGGAGCTACGATCGCTTCGCCTCGCCGGGCGGCCCCGACCAGGCGCGGATCGAGCGCGTCGTCCACGACTATGTCCTCAGCCATCCCGAAATCATCCCGCAGGCGATGCAGAAGCTGCAGGACCAGCAATCGGGCCAGGCCGTCGCCGCCAATCGCCGCGATATCGAAACGCCGTTCGGCAGCGCCTGGGCGGGCAATCCCAAGGGCGATGTGACGCTGGTCGAATATTTCGACTATAATTGCGGCTATTGCCGCGCCTCGCTGCCGATGATCGCCGACCTCATCAAGCGCGACCCCAAACTGCGCGTCGTCTATCGGGACCTGCCCATCCTGTCCGACGAAAGCCGCGTCGCCGCCCGCGCCAGCCTGCTCGCCGCGCAGCAGGGCAAGTTCCAGGCCTTCCACGACGCGCTCTACGCCGGCGGCCCGGTCAGCGATGCTTCGATCCAGGCGGCGGCGGCGAAGGCGGGCGTCAGCCTGTCGGGCCTGCAAAGCCCCGTCATCACCGCCGAAATCGCCAAGAACATGCAGACCGCGGTGAAGCTCGGCATGAACGGCACCCCCAGCTGGGTCGTCGGCGACCGCATCCTGTCGGGCGCGCTGCCGATCGAGGAGATCGAAAAGGCGATTCAGGCGGCGCGGGCACGGTAGGCGGACCGGCCGTCGCATTAGCACTTTGTCAAAGTCCGGAATGCTAGTCCTGTCGAAAGGACAATTCATGACGGTCTTCAAGCGCTTGCATCTCGACCGGTCGCTATCCCAGCGGTTCACGGCACCGCGAACGATCCTGCTGGCGACGCTCGCGATCGTCCTTGCGCAGCTGACCGCTTACGCCCTGATCCACGCCAGTCGCGAACAGCGGACCCGGTTCGACGCGCATGCCGCCGCGCTCGCCGATCTGTCGCGTGCTTTGTCCAACGCCGAGGATGCGCTCCACAACGTCGCGGGCGTCCGCCACGATGGCAAGGCGATCGCGCAATTCTACACCTCGCTCCGCGACGTCGAAACGATCGTGCCGCGCCTGCGCATCGACCAGCGCAGCTATGCGCTGGATCCGGGCATCCACGGCGAAATCCAGACGCTGGTGCAGGGGTGGCGCCGCACCGACGCCGCCTATGAAACGCATGATGACGCGCGCGCGGTCGGCATCCTCACGCTGCCCGCCGCCGAACGGGCGATGGAGGAAGTGCAGGCATCGGTCGGGCGGGCGATCGATCGCAGCCGGGCGGATGCCGCGGCCGCATCGCAGCGCATCTGGATGATCTTCAACCTGTTGTTCTGGTTCCAGATCGCGTCGGTGATCCTGCTCGCGCTGGCGATCGGCCGGTCCTACCGTCGCGTGATCGCCGAATCGCGCGGCCGCCTGGATGCGATGACCAGCGAAGCGGCGACCCGGCGTCGGCTGGAGCTGCTGTTCGGCATGCACGACATGCTGCAGGCGGCGGAGGATCATCGCGACGCGAACCTGATCCTGTCGGCGACCGCGTCGCAGCTCGCACCGAGCGTGCTGGGCGCGCTGTACGTCTTTAACAATTCGGGCGACCGGCTGCATTTGTCCACCCAATGGGGCGATGCGCGCGCCGACCAGCTGTTGCCGATGACGATTACGCCAAACGAATGCTGGGCGCTGAAGCGGGGCAAGCCGCACGTCAACGGCGATGGCGACCAGTCGCTGCGCTGCATGCATGCGCACCACGGCGCGTCGGCCTCGATCGAAGTGCCGATGATCGCGCGCGGCAACATCCTCGGCATGCTGGTGATGGTCGCCCCGGAAGGCGAATCCGCCGACACAGGCGAACTGCGCCTCGTCGCCACCGCGCTCGCCGATGGCATGTCGCTCGCGCTGTCGAACATCGCGCTACGCGAACGCCTGCGCACCCAGGCGCTGCGCGACGGGCTGACCGGCCTGTACAATCGCCGCTACATGGAGGACGCACTCGAACGGCTGTTCGACGGAAACGGCCCCGCCGCGCCCGCTTCGTCGATCATCATGATCGATCTCGATCACTTCAAGACGATCAACGACGAACACGGGCACGCCGTCGGCGACAACATTTTGCGCGACGTCGGCCCGCTGCTGCTGGTCGGCCTGCGCAAGACCGACGTCGCCTGTCGCTATGGCGGCGAGGAACTCGTCGTCGTCCTGCCCAATTGCGATCACGACCACGCCGTCGCCCGTGCCGAGGTGATCCGAAGCCGGATCGCCGAGCTGTCGAGCGCCTATAATTTCCCGATTTCGGCATCGCTCGGCGTCGCCACGTCGGAACGGCACGGCCGCACGATCCCGGCGCTCATGGCCGCCGCCGACGCCGCGCTCTACGATGCCAAATCCGCCGGTCGCAACCGGGTGATGAGCGCCGACCGCGCCCGCGACGCGATAGCGGACATCCCCCTCGCAGCGGAATGACGGACGGGCGCCGATCGGGATGGCAGGTGAGGGGAGGGGCGATCTGCTGCCATCTTGCCGGCCGAACCGGCTTGCTGATGGCGTCGGGCGTTCGGGCCGCTATACCGGTAGCAGACCCTGCTGACCTGTGGAGGTGATATGCGTCGCATGCTGAACCCAATCGTCCTGGCGGTCGTCGCCGCAGCGACGGTCGCCGCCGCACCGGCCAAGCCGGTCCTGGACGTCGCCCAAGCGATTGCCGCCGCCGACACATCGCGCGGGGGATATCATGGCCGGTTCGCGATCACGGTACGAGCGACCGGTAAGACGCGGGAAGCCACGTATCTGAATTCGACGGACGATTATCGATCGCCTGATGTGCTGACCTTCCGCCTCGCGCCGAACGTCGCGGGCGTCCTGACGAAACGCTATGGCGTGCCTGCCGACACCTATCTCAAGGACAAGCGCGTCACGGTAGAAGGGATCGTCACGCGACAGATGGTCGTCAACGTCAAACATGGCCGTACGGACAGTTTCAATCGCTGGACGCACGTGGTGTACGTGCGTTTGCCCAGTCAGATCATCGCGGTCGAATAGGCGCCCCCCTTTTTCCAGCCGCTTGAGCACCCTATCTCCCGCCGCACCAAGGGGGCGCATCAATGCCGGAAACGATCCTCGCCGTGTCCGGCGTGTCCAAGACCTATAAGGGCGGCTTCACCGCTCTCCACAGCGTCGAACTGACGATCAACAAGGGCGAAATCTTCGCGCTGCTCGGCCCGAACGGCGCCGGCAAGACGACGCTGATCAGCATCATCTGCGGCATCGTCACGCCGTCGACCGGCACGATCCACGTCGCCGGGCATGACGCCATTGCCGACTACAAGGCCGCGCGCCGCCGCATCGGCCTCGTGCCGCAGGAACTGTCGGTCGACATGTTCGAAACCGTGCTCGCCACCGTCACCTTCTCGCGGCGGCTGTTCGGCCGATCGGGTCACAGCGCCTATATCGAACAGATCCTTCGCGATCTGTCGCTCTGGGACAAGCGCGACGCCAAGATCATGGAGCTGTCGGGCGGCATGAAGCGCCGCGTGCTGATCGCCAAGGCGCTGGCGCACGAACCCGAAATCCTGTTCCTCGACGAACCCACCGCCGGCGTCGACGTGGCGCTGCGCCGCGACATGTGGAAGCTGGTGCACGGCCTGCGGGAACGCGGCGTCACGATCATCCTGACGACGCATTACATCGAAGAGGCCGAGGAAATGGCCGACCGCGTCGGCGTCATCAACAAGGGGCAATTGCTGCTGGTCGACGAGAAATCGGCGCTGATGAAGAAGCTCGGCAAGCGCGAACTCGACCTCGCGCTGGTCGAACCGCTGGTGGCGGTGCCCGACGGCCTCGACCGCTGGCACCTCAGCCTCGAAAACGACGGCAAGACGCTGCGCTACGTCTTCGACGCGACCGAGGAACACACCGGCATCCCCTCGCTGCTTCGCGAACTCTCCGCACGCGACATCGCGTTCAAGGACCTCGAAACCTCGAAATCGAGCCTCGAGGACATCTTCGTCGACCTGGTGGGCGAGCGGGCATGAGCGCGCAAAACACCGTCGTCGGCGCGACTTTTGTGACTTTCCGAAAGGCGGGCCGCGCATGAATCTCCACGGCGTCTGGGCGATCTATCGCTTCGAAATGGCCCGCGCGCTGCGCACGCTCTGGCAGAGCCTCGTCGCGCCGGTGCTCACCACCAGCCTCTATTTCATCGTCTTCGGCGGCGCGATCGGCAGCCGGATGCAGACGGTGGACGGCGTCGGCTACGGCAGCTTCATCGTGCCGGGGCTCATCATGCTGAGCCTGCTCACGCAGAGCGTCGGCAATGCCTCGATCGGCATCTATTTCCCCAAATTCACCGGCACGATCTTCGAACTGCTCTCCGCCCCCGTCTCGGCGATGGAGATGGTGCTGGGCTATGTCGGCGCGGCGGCGACCAAGTCGGTCGTGCTGGGGATCATCATCCTCGTCACCTCGGCCTTCTTCGTGCCGATCCGCGTCGATCATCCCGCCGCGATGGTCGCGTTCCTGTTGCTGACCGCGATCGCGTTCAGCCTGTTCGGCTTCATCCTCGGCATCTGGGCCAAGAGTTTCGAACAATTGAACTTCGTGCCGATGCTGCTGATCACCCCGCTGACGTTCCTCGGCGGCAGCTTCTATTCGATCGACATGCTGCCCCAGCCGTGGCGGACGGTCAGCCTGTTCAACCCGGTCGTCTATCTGGTCAGCGGCTTCCGCTGGAGCTTCTTCGGCAAGGGCGACGTCGACATCGGGCTCAGCCTCGGCGTCACATTGGGCTTCCTCATCCTCTGCCTCGCCATCATCGCCTGGATCTTCAAAAGCGGCTGGCGGCTGAAGAACTGAAGGGGGCGTATTTGCGCCTTCGCTGACGTGAAAGCGGATACGGACTGCACGGGAAATGCATACTGATCGCGCATGCACCTCTGCATGACACGCCGGGCCACGCTCCTCCTCCTGATCATCAACGCCATCGCGTTGGCCCTCTTCCTATTCATCGCGTCAGATTACTGGATTGAACCGGAGCTAGCCGGGGTGCCCGGCGCAAACATCGGCAACGCATTTGGCTGGATGCTACTCGCAGCGCCTATCCTGCTATGTTTCGTTGCCATCGATATATTGTGTACTGTAACTGCAATTGTGCGCGCCGATAGGCCTCACAGGCTCAAATTTGCCTGCCTTGGCGCCGCCTTGCTGGCGTGTTGGGTTGCAGCTTTCCTCCTCGATAACGCCCACCACGGCATGTAGCTGCACCGGGGCGGCAGGGGGAGCCAGGCCAGCCGTCACCCTCTCGCCACGACCCGCGACGCCACCCACGGCCGCAGCACCAGCGCGTTGAGGTCGACCAGCGCATGCACCGCGATCGCCACCCACAGGCTGCCGGTCCCCATGTACAGCGCCGCGAGCAGGGCGCCGCCAATCAGGTTCGCTGCCATTCCCGCCCAGCCCTGATAGCGGTGCATGGCGGCAAAGGCGGCGGTGCCCACCCCCATCCCCACTGCGCCCGACCCGCAGGCCAGCGTCACGATCAGCGGCAGCCACAGGCGGAAGAACAGCTCCTCCGTCACCCCCGCCGATATCGCCAGCACCGCTGCCGGCCACAGATCGCCGTCGCGCCGCGGCAGCAGCGCGCTGGCATCGCCGATCGTCCACGGCCCGCGCCCGCGCCGCGCCCGCCACCACGTCAGCGCCAGCCCCAGCGCGCTGCCGCCCGCCAGCCCCAGTGCGATCGTCGTCGGTGCAATCGCCCCCGGCGGCAGACCGAGCGTCTGCGCCAGCGGCAGGAAGGCAAGCGGCATGCCGCCGATCGCTCCCAGCCCCCCGATCGCGGCCAGTCCCAGCAATGCCGGCAGGCCGTACCCCAGCCACAGCCCCGACGCCCAGCGCAGGTGGCGCGCGGCAAAGCCGATCCGCCACCCCGCCATCAACTGCCCGCGCCACAGGATCAGCGCCTGATAGCCCAATGTCAGGACGAGGAGGATCGCGACCAGCATCGCCGCCGCCTATCGGTTCGTGCCCCCTCGCACCAGTCCGCCCGCCCACAGGCTGGCAAGCGCGGCCAAAGCCGTGTAGATGCGCGCTCCAGTCTATGGCGTCCGATCCCCCCCGCACCAGCCGATTCACCGCCTTCCGCGACGCCGGCGGCGTGCGTGGCCTCGTCAGCCGCTCCTGGGGGCGCTGGTGGGTGAAGGGGCTTGCCATCCTCGCCGTGCTGGCGGTCGTCGGATACGGTGTGCTGTGGGTGACGGTGCTGCGGCAATTGCCCTCGGTCGATCAGCTGCGCAGCTACGAACCGCCGCTGCCCACCAACGTGCGCGGCGCAGACGGCGCGCCGATCCAGTCCTACGCCCGCGAACGCCGCGTCGAGCTGAGCTACGCCGAATATCCGCCGCTCCTCGTCCGCGCCTTCCTGGCGGCGGAGGACAAGACCTTCTTCGAACACCATGGCGTCGACTATCCGGGCCTGGGCGGCGCGGTGATCGATTACGTGCGCAAGTTCGGCACCGGCCGGCGGGCGAAGGGCGGATCGACCATCACCCAACAGGTCGCCAAGAACCTGCTGATCGGCAACGAATATTCGCCGACGCGCAAGTTCAAGGAAGCGATCCTCGCCTATAAGATCGAGGACACGCTCACCAAGCCGCAGATCCTGGAACTGTACCTCAACCAGATCGCGCTCGGCCGGAACGCTTTCGGCGTCGAGGCGGCGAGCCATGCCTATTTCGACAAGGAACTGAACGAGCTCGATCTCGCGCAGCTCGCCTATCTCGCCATCCTGCCCAAGGGCCCGTCGAACTACGATCCTGTCCGCCATGCCGATCGCGCGCTCGCCCGCCGCAATTACGTGCTCGGCGAGATGCTGAAGAACGGCTTCATCACGCAAGCCCAGCACGATCAGGCGGTGGCCGAACCGCTCGGCACCATCCTGCGCCGCACGCCGAAATACGAACGCGTCGGCGGCTATTTCGTCGAAGAGGTCCGCCGCCAGCTGATCGACAAGTTCGGCGAGACCGAGCGCGACGGCCCGTTCAGCGTCTATGCCGGCGGCCTGTGGGTGCGCACCAGCCTCGACACGCGGTTGCAGGACCTCGCGGCGCAGGCGCTGCGCGACGGCCTACTCCGCTACGATTCGGGGCGCGGTTGGTCCGGCCCGTTGCGCCACGTCGACCTCGACGACGCGGACGGCTGGTTGCAGCCGTTGCTCAACACCAACATCGGCCTCGACTATAAGGACTGGCGCGCGGCCATCGTTATCGCGCGCGAGGGCGACGCGTGGCAGATCGGGTTCGCCGACGGCAAGACCGGCACGCTGCCGCGCGGCGCGGCGCAGATGCCGGTCCGTGGGCGTGGCGGCACCGCCTTCGCCGCGCTGAAGGCCGGCGACATCATCGCTGTCGCGCCGCAGGGCGGTAGCTACGCCATCCGTTCGGTGCCGAAGATCAGCGGCGGCTTCGTCGTCGAAGAGCCGCAGACCGGCCGCGTGCTCGCGATGCAGGGCGGGTTCGACAGCCGCTTGCAGGCGTTCAACCGCGCGACGCAGGCGATGCGCCAGCCCGGATCGACCATCAAGCCGATCGTCTATTCCGCCGCGCTCGAAAACGGCATGACGCCCGCCAGCATCATCGTCGACGGCCCGTTCTGCGTCTACCAGGGCGCGCGGCTGGGGCAGAAGTGCTTCCGCAACTTCGGCAATTCGCGCGGGGCGGGGCCGCACACGATGCGCTGGGGCATCGAACAGTCGCGCAACCTGATGACCGTCCGCGCCGCCGCGACCACCGGCATGCCGCGCGTCGTCGACGTCATGAAGCGCATGGGCGTGGGTGATTACCAGCCCTATCTCGCCAATGCGCTGGGCGCGGGCGTCACCACCGTCAGCCGCATGGTCAACGCCTATGCGACGCTCATCAACCAGGGCCGCGCCCATGCACCCACGCTGATCGATTTCGTGCAGGACCGCCACGGCAAGGTCATCTGGCCGGAAAACTGGCGCGGCTGCGACGGCTGCAACGCGCCCGACTATAATGGCAAGCCGATGCCGCGCCCGGGCGATCGCACGCGTCAGGCGATCGACCCGCTCACTGCGTACCAGATGGTCCACATCACCGAAGGCGTCATCCAGCGCGGCACCGCCGTCGTGCTGCGCGATCTCGACCGGCCGATGATGGGCAAGACCGGCACGACGACCGGGCCGACCGACGTCTGGTTCGTCGGCGGCACGCCGCAGTTCATCGGCGGCCTCTACGTCGGCTACGACACGCCCTCGAACCTCGGCGGCTATGCGCAGGGCGGCACCTTCGCCGCGCCGATCTTCAAGGAATTTGCGGTCAAGGCCTATGAGGGGCTCGACAAGATCCCCTTCCGCGCCCCCGCCGGCATCCGCATGGTCCGCATCGATCGCGCCACCGGCCGCCCGGTCTACGGCACCTTCCCGACCGACACCGATCCCAAGGCGGCGGTGATCTGGGAAGCGTTCAAGCCGCAGAGCGAGCCGCGCCGCGCGATCCATCGCGGGCCCACCCCCGCCGCGACCGCCACCGCCGCCGCCCCGCAACGCGCCACCAACACGCAGCGCGACAGCGATTTCCTGCAAAGGGAAGGCGGAATCTACTAGCGAACATTCTGTTCGTCATCCCAGCGCAGGCTGGGATCTTCCTCGTGGGGCACCATCTTTGCCGCATGAGGTGCCAGCCTTCGCTGGCATGACGTTTGGTTTTTGGAGAAGTTTCATGCGCGCCGAAGCGCAGTCCCACGTCGACCGTATCAATGACGCGCTGGCGCTGCTGCGCCGGTTCCTCGATTGGGACCGCGCGCTGCGCCGCCTCGACGAGCTGAACGCGCGCGTCGAGGACCAGGCGCTGTGGAACGACCCCAAGGCCGCGCAGGAGGTGATGCGCGAACGCCGCCGCCTGGACGAGGCGATCACCGCCACCCGCGCCATCCAGTCCGAGATGGACGACACCGTCGAACTCATCGAAATGGCCGAGGCCGAGGGCGACACCGCGATGGAGCAGGAGGGCGTCGAGGCGCTTGCCCAGCTGGCGGAACGCGCCGACCACGACAAGATCCAGGCGCTGCTGGCGGGCGAAGCCGACGCCAACGACACCTATATCGAAATCAACTCGGGCGCCGGCGGCACCGAGAGCCAGGACTGGGCGGGCATGCTCCAACGCATGTACACGCGCTGGGCCGAACGCCGCGGCATGAAGGTCGAGCTGATCGACTATCACGCCGGCGAACAGGCGGGCATCAAGTCCGCGACGTTGCTGGTGAAGGGCGAGAACGCTTATGGCTATGCCAAGACCGAAAGCGGCGTCCACCGCCTCGTCCGCATCAGCCCGTATGACAGCGCCGCGCGCCGCCACACCAGCTTCTCCAGCGTCTGGGTCTATCCGGTGATCGACGACAATATCGTCGTCGACTACAACGAAAGCGACCTGCGCATCGACACCTATCGCGCGTCGGGCGCCGGTGGCCAGCACATCAACACCACCGATTCGGCGGTGCGCATCACGCACATCCCCACCGGCATCGTCGTCCAGTGCCAGAACCAGCGTTCGCAGCACAAGAACAAGGCAGAGGCGTACAACCAGCTGCGCGCACGCCTGTACGAACTGGAATTGCAGAAGCGCGAACAGGCCGCCAATGCCGAAAACGCCACCAAGACCGACATCGGCTGGGGCCACCAGATCCGCAGCTACGTGCTCCAGCCGTATCAGCTGGTGAAGGACCTGCGCACCGGCACCACCTCCACCGCGCCCGGCGACGTGCTCGACGGCGCCCTCGATCCGTTCATGGCCGCCGCGCTGTCGCAGCGCGTGACGGGCGAGAAGGTCGACGTGGAGGACGTGGATTGATCCGGCTCCGGGCCCGCGCCATCGCCGCCGCCACGGGGCTGTGCCTCGTCGCGTCCGCGTGCGACGGGTCCAAGCCGCTGCTGAAGCGCGACGACGCGCCCAGCCAGTTCCCGGTCGCCGACCGCCCCGTCGCGCATATCGTCTCGGCCCGCTGGTCGAACGAAGAGGCGCGCGATCGCCTCAACGAAGCGTCGGAGGTGATGAACAAGGCCGGCATCGCCAAGGGCATGACCGTCGCCGACATCGGCGCAGGGGAGGGCTATTACACCATCCGCCTCGCCCAACGCGTCGGCGAACACGGCCGCGTGCTGGCCGAGGATATCGTCGCCAGCGTCCGCGATGCTTTGGCCGAACGCGTCGCCCGCGAAGACCTCGAAAACGTCGCCGTCCGCCTCGGCACCCCCGCCGACCCCAAGCTGCCCCCGGCGAGCTTCGACCGCGTCCTCATGGTCCACATGTACCACGAGATCGAACAACCCTACGAATTCCTCTGGCGCCTCAGGCCCTCGCTCAAGCCCGAGGGCCTGGTCGTCGTCGTCGACGCCAACCGCCAGACCAAGAACCACGGCACGCCGCCTGCGCTGCTGAAGTGCGAGTTCGAGGCGGTCGGCTACCGCCAGGTCGCCATGACCGACATGCCGTCCGCCGGCGGCTATATGGTGACGTTCAAGGCGGTCGGCCGCCGGCCGGAGCCGGAAGCGATCAAGCCGTGCGTGATGCGGGATTGACGGGGGACGCTTAGCTGTTGGTTGAGGGCGCTGTAGATAGAGGCTGGATTTTGAAGCCCAGCTTGTGAAGCTCGAACAACTCAAGGTCAGTGTATGTCGGAGCAGATAGGTCGATCATAGGCTTTGGTTCCCCGCTAATCCACCTGACGGCTTTTCCATCAGATTTGCGGCGCCCCTTTTCAAAAATGTCTCGGTATCGGAAAGGAGAAATTCCCAAAAATGGCAGAAAACTGACTCGATTTGTGGACGCGTTCTCTATTTCCACTTCGTTTTCGTGTAGTTCTTTCGCCTTGCTTTTTGGGTATGGTTCAACATAAACAACCTTCTGAATTCCAGAAGCTAAAAGATGCTTTGTGCAATTGTGGCACGGAAATGTAGTACAATATAATATCGAGCCTTTCACAGCCCGGCCCAACCGGGCAGCGTCGCAGATCGCCCCCATTTCCGCGTGAACGACGCGGCCATATTCGGTTAAATCTGTGACCGCGGCTTCAGATAAGCAGCCATGCCCATCTGGATCATCCTCCGAGGGCTTCTTCAGCAAGGCGTCAACGATGGCGGCGGCCGGACCGATCTCTGTTGCTCGCTTGGAAAGCATTCCGCCAGCCGCTAAGCGTTCGAGTAAATCCCTTACAACTTCTTTTTTTAAAACATCGTTTGGGTCATATCCAAGTTTGATGTCGCGATAGTCCGGATCTTCTCCGTCCCAATATGTACCCCCAAAAGCCTTTGGTACTTCATTGCAGCCTTGGGAAATAACCTCTCCATCCTGACTAAATATGGCGGCACCTACTTGTCGCGATAGGTCGGTCGAACGGAGAGATGCTGATTTTGCAGCATAGATACCGTACTCGGCCTTCGTAGGTGCAATGTCAGCACGTCCGAAAAAAGCGTGAACGAACCGGTTGATCGTGGCCTGCATCGAGGACTTCGTGATGCCGTCAACGAAAACATCCGCCAGATGAAACGTGTCTCGAAGATGCTGGCCATTTTTCTCAGATCCCTCACTTTGGTCTCTGTGAAGAAGCTCCTCTGCATGACAGCTTATTTGAAAATCTGGCGTGTTCAATGGCAATGTTCGTTTGAGTTTTGTCTCAATAGCTGATCGGCGATGCTCCTCAGAGCCGTAAGCGGAAACCAGAATGAATTGCTTACCGTAAACTTTTCGGAGGAGCTTTACCTCCTCGGGTCGCTTTAGCTGACGAATGATGTAAGCAGTTTGTGGAATTACCTTATTTTCTGGTAAATCGTCATCATCACCGTTTGATTTTTCCTGTTCCGCGCGGTGTCTTCGGATGGCTTTCATCACAAAGCGCATCAATGTATCCGCGCTGCCGTATTTGCGGCACACCTCGTTGGCGTGGTCCATTTTATAGTTTGCTTCGGTCAGGAAATCGGTGCCTGCCGGCCGAGGGAGATTGGTGACTTCTTCTGAAATTTCCTTTGTGACGTGGATCATGACCGATTGGTAGGAAACCGAACTGAGCGCGTCGGATAAGGAGGCGACTATATCCTCAATGGCGACTCCTAACGCACCAGCTATCCCGATAACGAGCTCTGGAAATCGGACGGCACCAATTCCGTTCTCCATACGTTCTCCATTGTTGAAGTCGTTGAGTTGAACGTATATGGCAATGAATGCGTTTGGCGAAGCAGGAGGAAGCCGTGGCTAACGACCATCATGGATCATCCCCCCGTCGGGACGCTGGCGAGGCTAATTGGGCAGCTGATCGGCTTGCCCGACGCATGGGTGCAGAATTTGTACCAATTTCTTCGTCATCAAACGCTGGCGGTGACGCACGAAATGTCTCACGCAGTCAGGTGCTACCGATGCAGCTTCGTTAAAGCTGAAGGGCGTCGATTAAAATAGCTCGACGCCCTTAGAAACAGCGTAGGGATTTGGTTGGATTGAGGGCAGGCTTTTACCTGCGATCTCTTCCAATTATCCATAATCTGTGCCACACATCGTCTATGCCGCGAGCGCTTTGCCCCGCTGCCCCCTTCCAGTCTCCGGTTCGAAAATGCGGGTCCCCGATCCCGCACGTTACGTATCGTCCACATTGTCCACTTTGGAACCCGCGGTACGGCCCCGCCGCGTCCGAATCCGCGGCCGACTCACACCATCCCGAGCGCGCGCAGGCTGGTGATGCGGTCGCCCGCCAGGATCAGATGGTCGAGCAACTCCACCTCCACCGCCGCGCACACGCGGGCGAGCGCGCGGGTGTAGGCGAGGTCGGCGGGGCTGGGGGTGGCGTCGCCGCTCGGGTGGCCGTGGCCCAGGATCAGCGCGGCGGCGTCATGCGCCAGCGCGCCCGCGATCACCATGCGCAGCGACAGCGCGACCGACGCCCGCCCGCCGCCGACATCGATGCGGCCCAGAAGCCTCCGTTTCGGATCGAGATACAGCACCGCCGCGCGCTCCACCGCGCCCTCCGCCAGCCCGGCGAACAGCCGCGCCGCCGCGGTGGCGCCGGTCACCGCGGGGGCGGGGGCCGCGGCGGGCACGGGGCCCATGACCGGGAAGGGGGGCGTCGTCGTCACGCTTATGTCCTGTCACGCCGCGCCGTGCCGTGCAGCGCCACGCGCATCCGTTTCGGAGCAAGTCCCGCCGGGGTGGCGACTCGCACCCGCCTCCGCTACCCAGCGGGGATGCGCCAATATCTCGACCTCATGGACCGCGTGCTCACTAGCGGTGCCGAGCAGATGGACCGGACCGGCACCGGCACGCTCTCCGTCTTCGGCGCGCAGATGCGCTTCGATCTGCGCCAGGGCTTCCCCGTGCTCACCACCAAGAAGCTGCACCTGCGCTCGATCATCATCGAACTGCTGTGGTTTCTGCGTGGGCAGACCAACGTGCGCTGGTTGCAGGAGCAGCGGGTGAGCATCTGGGACGAATGGGCGGATGAGGCGGGCGAGCTCGGCCCCGTCTACGGCAAGCAGTGGCGCGATTGGGATGCGGGCGACGGCCGCCACATCGACCAGATCGCCGAGCTGATCCAGCAGATCAAAACGCAGCCCGCCTCGCGCCGCCAGATCGTGTCGGCGTGGAATCCGGGCGAGCTGCACGCGATGGCGCTGGCGCCGTGCCATTGCCTGTTCCAGACGCATGTCGCCAACGGCCGGCTGTCGCTGCAACTCTATCAGCGCTCCGCCGACATCTTCCTCGGCGTGCCGTTCAACATCGCCAGCTATGCGCTGCTCACCCACATGCTCGCGCAGCAATGCGAGCTGGAGGTCGGCGAGTTCATCTGGACCGGCGGCGATTGCCACCTTTACACCAACCACCTCGACCAGGCGCGGCTGCAGCTGACCCGCCAGCCCGGCCCGCTGCCCCGCCTCGAAATCCGCCGCACGCCGCCCGCGATCGATCAGTACGAATACGAAGACTTCGTCCTGCACGATTACGAAGCGCAACCGCACATCAAGGCAGCCGTCTCCGTATGATGACCTTCCACCTCGCGCGCGCCGACAATGGCGTCATCGGCCGCGACGGGCAGCTCCCCTGGCGGCTGCCCGCCGATCTGAAGCGCTTCAAGGCGCAGACGATGGGCCGCGCGATGGTGATGGGGCGCAAGACGTTCGAAAGCTTCCCGTCGCCCTTGCCGGGCCGCCGCCACATCGTCCTGACCCGCGACCCCGCCTGGACCGCCGCGGGCGCCGAAGTGGCCCACAGCCCCGCCGCCGCACTGGCGCTGGCGGGCGACGACGTCGCGGTGATCGGCGGCGCGGAGGTCTTCGCGCTGTTCCTCCCCCAGGCGGACCGCATCGAACTCACCGAAGTCCACGGCGACTACACCGGCGACGCCACCGTCCCCCCGTTCGACGGCTGGCGTGAGGCGGCCCGCGAGGATCACCCCGCAGAGGGTGACCGCCCCGCGTACAGCTTCGTAACGCTCGTCCGCCCCGACGCGGCGCACTGAAGGCACCGCCATCGCTTGACGCGGCGGCGATCCGTTTCCACTGGTAGCCGGTGGGTCATTCACGCGCTTCGTGCGTTGGGGGTGGCTGCCTCTTGCCTCGCTTCGAAAACGGTGCCCCGACCCGATGACCGACATTCCCAACACCCAGCCTGACAGCCGCGAAACCACGATCCTCGACGCCCCCGACAAGATGGTCGGCGTCCGCGACCTGTTCGGCATCGACAGCGACATGGAAGTGCCGGCGTTCAGCGAGGCGGACGAACGCGTCCCCGATCTCGACCCCGCCTATGTCTTCGATCCCGACACGACGCTGGCGGTGCTGGCGGGCTTCGCCCACAACCGCCGCGTGATGGTGCAGGGCTATCACGGCACCGGCAAATCGAGCCACATCGAACAGGTTGCGGCGCGCCTCAACTGGCCGTGCATCCGCATCAACCTCGACGCGCATATCAGCCGCATCGATCTGATCGGCCGCGACGCGATCGTGTTGAAGGACGGCCAGCAGATCACCGAATTCCGCGAAGGCCTGCTCCCCTGGGCGCTGCAGACGCCGACCGCGCTGGTCTTCGACGAATATGACGCCGGCCGCCCCGACGTGATGTTCGTGATCCAGCGCGTGCTGGAAACCGAAGGCAAGCTGACGCTGCTCGACCAGAATCGCGTCATTCGCCCGAACAAATGGTTCCGCCTGTTCGCGACCGCCAATACGGTCGGCCTCGGCGACACGAGCGGCCTGTATCACGGCACGCAGCAGATCAACCAGGGCCAGATGGACCGCTGGAACATCGTCGTCACGCTCAACTATCTGCCCGCCGCGACCGAGGCGCAGATCGTGCTCGCCAAGTCGGGCGAATACGACAAGCCCGAAGGCAAGAAGCAGGTGGATAACATGGTCCGCGTCGCCGATATGACGCGCAAGGGCTTCATCAACGGCGACATCTCGACCGTCATGAGCCCGCGCACCGTCATCACCTGGGCGCAGAACACGCTGATCTTCGGCGACGTCGGCTTCGCCTTCCGCCTGTCGTTCCTCAACAAGTGCGACGAGAACGAACGGCCGCTGGTGGCGGAATATTACCAGCGCGTCTTCGGCAAGGACCTGCCGGAGAGCGTGGTGGGGAAGGCTTGACGGCCGGCGTGTCGAACGAAACCCCTCTCGACCAGTTCAAGGCGGTCCTGTCCGGCACCGCGCGGGCGATTGCTGAGGAGCCGGAGGTGGAGCTCGCCTTCACGGCCGATGCGCCGTCACAATCGGGCAAACATATCAAGATTCCGATGCCCGCGCGCGCGCTGCCGGCCGAGCAGGTGGCGGAGGCGCGTGGTTTCGCCGACGGGTTCGCGCTGCGGTTGAAGCATCACGATAGCGCGATGCACCTGCGCCACGCCCCCGCCGAGGCGGTGGCGCGTGCGGTGTTCGACGCGGTCGAGGGTGCGCGCGTCGAGGCGCTGGGCAGCCGCGGCTATGCGGGTATCGCCGACAATCTGCGCCATGCGCTCGACGTGCGGTTGCGCGCCGATCCGATCACCCGCGCCCGCACGCGCGAGGAGGTGCCGCTGTCGACCGCTTTGTCGCTGATGGTGCGCGAGGCGCTGACCGGCCAGCAGGCACCCGCCGCCGCCGCGCCCGGCCTGGCGCTGGTGCGCGACTGGATCGAGCAGCGCACCGACCTGTCCAGCCTCGCGCTCGCGCTCGACGACCAGCGCGCCTTCCAGTCCCTCGCGATGAAGATGCTTGCGGAGCTGGAGCTTATCGAGGGCGAGGTAAAGCCCGAGGAAGCGGACGACGGCGGGTCGGAGGACGAGGGCGCCGACGACCAGCAGCAGGACGAGGGCGAGGACAGCGAGGACGAAGACGCCGGCCAGGGCGAAGGCCAGGTCGACGCGCGCGGCGAACAGCAGCAGTCGGACAGCGACGACAGCGAGGGCGAAGAGTTCGGCGAGGACTCGATGGACGACCTCGACGGCGAGGCGGGCGAGGATGGCGACGACGGCACGCAACCCGTCCGCCCCAATCGGCCGAGCGGCGATTACATGCCGCAGTTCGACTACAAGCCGTGGACGACGCAGTTCGACGAGGTGATCGCGGCGACCGATTTGTGCGACGCCGACGAACTGGCGCGGCTGCGCGGTTACCTCGACCAGCAACTGGCGCATCTGCAATCGGCGGTGTCGAAGCTCGCCAACCGGTTGCAGCGCCGGTTGATGGCGCAGCAGTCGCGCAGCTGGGACTTCGATCAGGACGAGGGCATGCTGGACGCCGCGCGGCTCGCCCGCGTCGTCGTCAACCCGACGCAATCGCTGAGCTACAAGATCGAGCGCGAGACGGACTTCCGCGACACCGTCGTCACGCTGCTGATCGACAATTCGGGCTCGATGCGCGGCCGCCCGATCGGCATCGCCGCGATCAGTGCGGACATTCTCGCCCGCACGCTGGAGCGCTGCGGCGTGAAGACCGAGATCCTCGGCTTCACCACCCGTGCGTGGAAGGGCGGGCAGAGCCGCGAGACGTGGCTCGCCGCGGGGCGCCCGCCGCAGCCGGGCCGCCTCAACGACATCCGCCACATCGTCTACAAGAAGGCGGACGAGCCGTGGCGGCGTGCGCGCAACAACCTCGGCCTGATGATGCGCGAGGGGCTGCTGAAGGAAAATATCGACGGCGAGGCGCTGCTGTGGGCGCACAACCGCCTGATCGCGCGGCCCGAGGATCGCCGCATCCTGATGGTTATCAGCGACGGCGCGCCGGTCGATGATTCGACGCTCTCGGTCAATTCGGGCAGCTACCTCGAACGCCATTTGCGCCAGGTCATCGGCTGGATCGAGAGCAAAAGTCCGGTCGAACTCGTCGCCATCGGTATCGGGCACGACGTCACGCGTTATTACGCGCGCGCCGTCACGATCATGGATGCCGAACAGCTGGGCGGCACGATCATCGAACAGCTCGCGGCGCTCTTCGATACGCCGTGAGGATGGCCGGGGGGAGGGCATTTCGGCCTTGGATCGCGCGCGGCGTCGCGGCCGCGCTCGTGATCGTGGCGGGGCTGATGGCGGTGCCATCGCTGATGATCGCGTTCGTCGGCCTGTTCGCCTTCGACGCGCCGGACGCGACGGCGCACGTCCTGCCCTAAGTGATGGCCATGCTGTGTTTCTCGGCACCGCTGCTCGTCGCGACGGGCGGCGTCCTCGCGTTGTCGAGCGTGGTCGTCCCAGACTGGCGGCGAACCGCATCCGCCGTCGCCTGTCTGGGGTTTCCGGTCGGTGTGCTGCTGTGGTCCGGGACGCTGTTTCGGCACTAACGGTACGACGGACGGTCAGCCCGGCAAGCGCCAGTGGACGGAGCGGGCGTAAACGCCGGCCGTCGGCTGACCCTGCGCGTCCGTGGCGGGCTGGAAGTGTGCGCGGCGGGACAGGCGCTGGCAGGTGCCGGTGTCGAGGTCGGGGAAGCCGCTGCTCTGGTCGATCCGGCAGCCGGTGACGCGGCCCTGCGCGTCGACTGCGAGCGTTACGGCGACATCGCCTTGCTCGCCCATGCGCATCGCGGCGGGGGGATAGTCCATGGCGCCAACCCACGATGCCGGGTCTTCCGCCGGCTGGGGTGGGCGGGCGTGGTGGCGGGCAAGGGCCGGTTGGGCGCAGGCGACGGCGATCAGGGCGGCAGGCACTATCCGGTAACGCATGGTCGATCCTCGTCTGGTGCGGCGGATGGGGACGCACGCGTACCGCCGACGGCGCCCAAGCCGTAGCCACCCCGGCTTACGATTGGCTGACGGTTTGGCGGATGGGGGCGCCATCGGCGCGGTGCGATTTCGGGTGGCTCATGCTCCGGCGATTGCCCATAGTCGGCTCCAGGGGGCGGACGATCCCCGCGGGAGACGGCGGCATGCGCAAATGGCTGATCGGCGGCGGTGTGATCCTCGCGCTGGCACTCGCCGGCTTTTTCGGCATCGCGCCGGTATTGATCGACCGATCGATGAACCGCGTCATACCTGTGCCGATCCGCGTGACGCCGCAGGCCCGCGCGCTGCACCGCACGCTCGCCATCGCCGACATGCACGCCGATACGTTGCTATGGCGTCGCGACCTGCTCGATCGCGCCTCGCGCGGTCAGGTCGACCTGCCGCGGTTGCAGGCGGGCAATGTCGCGCTCCAGGTGTTCTCGTCGGTCACCAAGACGCCCAAGCACCAGAATTACGACGCCAACGGTGCCGACACCGACAATATTACCTTGCTCGCGATCGCGCAGATGCAGCCGCCGCGCACCTGGGGGTCGCTGCTGCAACGCTCGCTATGGCATGCGGAGAAGCTGGACCGCGCCGCTGCGGCGTCGGGGGGACAGCTGCGCCTGGTGCGCGCGCCCGCCGACGTCGACCGACTGCTCGCCGATCGCAAGGCGTGGACGCAATGCTATGGCGACCATTGCCTCACCGCCGCGCCGGTCGGTGCGATGCTGTCGATCGAGGGGTTGCAGGACCTCGAAGGGCGGCTCGACAATCTCGACCGCCTGTATGCGGCGGGCTTTCGCATGGCGGGGATGGCGCATTTCTTCGACAATGACGTCGCGGGATCGATGCACGGTATCGCCAAGGGCGGCCTGACGCCTTTCGGCCGACAGGTGATCGCGGCGATGGAAGCGAAGGGCATGATCGTCGACGTCGCGCATGCCAGCCACGCCGCGGTCGCCGACATCCTGCGCGTCGCCAGGCGCCCCGTCGTCTCCAGCCATGGCGGCGTGCAGGCGACCTGCCGCGTCAACCGCAACCTGACCGACGCGGAGATCAAGGGCATCGCCGCGACCGGCGGGGTCGTCGGCATCGGCTATTGGGACGCGGCGGTCTGCGCGACCGATCCCGCCGCCGTCGCCCGCGCCATCGCGCATGTCCGCGACCTCGTCGGCGTCGACCACGTCGGCCTCGGCTCCGATTTCGACGGCGCGGTGACGACCGGGTTCGACACCAGCCAGCTCGTCGGGATCACGCAGGCACTGCTCGATCGCGGCTTCACGCCGGATGAGATCGCTAAGGTGATGGGGGGCAACGTGCTGCGGCTCCTGCGAAACGGTCTTGCGCCCGCTCTTGCTCCGGGGGCGCCACGGTCCTAGGGCGCGCATGACATGGAGCGGCTGGACGGCGGCTCGACGGTGCCGCCGCATCTGGCCGGGGGGATCGTCGCGCTCGGCAATTTCGATGGCTTTCACCTCGGGCACCAGGCGGTGGTCGGGCAGGCGGTCGCGCGGGCTCGGGCCGAGGGGCGGCCGGCGCTGGTCGCGACCTTCGATCCGCACCCCGTCCGCCACTTCCGCCCCGACACGCCGCCCTTTCGCCTGACCACGCTCGACCAGCGCGAACGCCTGTTCGCGGCGGCGGGGGTGGATGCGATGGTCGTCTTCGCCTTCGACGCGGCCCTCGCGGCCTTGTCCGCGGAGGCGTTTGCCGAGCGGCTGGCGGCGCGGTTGCAGGTGGCGGGCGTCGTCACCGGCGAGGATTTCACCTTCGGCCAGGGCAAGCGCGGCGACGTCGCGATGCTGGCCGCGCTCGGCACGGCGCACGGCTTTACCGCGGAAACGGTCGGTGCCGTGACGCTGGACGGGGAGACGGTGTCGTCCAGCCGCATCCGCGAGTTGCTGCGCGCCGGCGATCCGCGCGGCGCCGCACGGCTGCTGACGCGCCCGTTCGCGATTCAAGGCACCGTGCAGCACGGCGACAAGCTGGGGCGGACGATCGGCTATCCCACCGCCAATCTCGACATGGGCAAATATCTGCGCCCCGCCTACGGCATCTATGCCGTCACTGCGCGATTGCCCGACGGGCGACAGGTGCAGGGCGCCGCCAATCTCGGCATCCGCCCGACCTTCGATCCGCCCAAGGAATTGCTCGAACCCTATTTCTTCGACTTTTCCGGCGACCTGTACGGACAGACGATCGAGGTCGCGCTGATCGACTATATCCGCCCCGAAGCGAAGTTCGACAGCCTCGACGCGCTCACCGCCCAGATGGAGGCGGATTGTGCCGAGGCGCGGGCGCGGCTCTCCGCTGGGGCCCGAGCATTGTGAATGACACGTTCACACCTTGCCGCTAAGCCGTAACGACCTATGAGCGACACGCCCGACACTGCCAAAGATTGGCGCGACACCGTCTTCCTGCCGAAGACCGACTTTCCGATGAAGGCGGGCCTCGCCGCGAAGGAGCCCGCGATCCTGGAACGCTGGGCGCGGATCGGCGTGTACGATCGCCTGCGCGAACAGCGTAAGGGCCGGGATTTGTTCGTGCTTCACGATGGCCCGCCCTATGCCAACGGCGACATCCACATGGGCCATGCGATGAACAAGGTGCTGAAGGACATCATCGTCCGCAGCCAGTCGCTGATGGGCAAGGATGCCCCCTATGTGCCCGGCTGGGACTGCCACGGCCTGCCGATCGAATGGAAGGTCGAAGAGGCGTATCGCGCCAAGAAGCAGAATAAGGACGAGGTACCGGTCGCGCAGTTCCGCGCCGAATGCCGCGCCTATGCCGATCGATGGGTGGGCGTGCAGCGCGACCAGTTCCAGCGCCTCGGCGTGATGGGCGACTGGGCCGACCCCTATCTCACGATGAATTACGACGCCGAGGCGACGATCGTCGGCGAGCTGCTGAAATTCGCCGAAAGCGGCCAGCTGTACCGCGGCGCCAAGCCCGTCATGTGGTCGCCGGTCGAAAAGACCGCGCTGGCCGAAGCCGAAGTCGAATATGAGGACATCGTCTCGACGCAGATCGACGTCGGGTTCGAGATCAACCACGCGCCCGAAGCCGACATCCTGGTCGGCGTGACAGCGGTGATCTGGACGACGACGCCGTGGACGATTCCCGTCAACCAGGCGCTCGCCTATAATCCGGCGCTCGATTACATCCTCTTCGGCTGCGGCGGCCGGCGTTTCCTCGTCGAGGAAAACCTGATGGGTGCGTTCATGAAGCGCACCGGCCTGAAGATGGAAGAATTTATCGCGCTGGTGAAGGGCGCGGTGCTGGAAGGCGCGACGGCGAAGCATCCGATGCATGGCCTCGGCGGCTTCTTCGCCAAGCCGCGGCCGTTCCTGGCGGGCGAGTTCGTGACGCGCGATGCCGGCACCGGCCTCGTCCACATGGCGCCCGATCATGGCGAGGACGACTTCCTGCTGTGCAAGGCGAACGGCATCGACCCCGTGTTCGCGGTCGATGGCGCGGGCATGTACCGGCCGGACTGGGCATGGCTCGGCGGGCAGGGCAGCGTCATCAACAAGAAGTTCACCAGCGCCGAAGGCCCGATCTGTTCGGACCTGCGCGCGGCGGGCGCGCTGTTGTCGGCGAGCGACGATTTCGCGCACAGCTACCCGCATTCGTGGCGGTCGAAGGCGAAGGTGATCTTCCGCGCGACGCCGCAATGGTTCATCCCGATGGACCGCGCGATCCTGAATGATGGCGAGGGCCGCGCCAGCAACGGCGCGACGCTGCGCGAAACCGCGCTCGATGCGATCGAGCATACGCGCTGGGTGCCCGAACGCAGCCGCAACCGCATCCGCTCGATGGTGGAGGGGCGCCCGGACTGGGTCATCAGCCGCCAGCGCGCCTGGGGCGTGCCGATCGCGCTCTACGTCAACCGTACGACCGGGGAGTATCTGAACGACGCTGCGGTCAACGCGCGCATCGTCGCCGCCTTCCGCGATGGCGGTGCGGATGCGTGGTTCACCGCAGACCACCAGACGCTGCTCGGTGCCGATTACGACCTCGCCGACTTCGAACCGCAGAACGACATCCTTGACGTGTGGTTCGACAGCGGCTCGACGCACGTCTTCACCGTCGAGGCGCGTTACGGCGCCGACGTGCGCGCCAATCTGTACCTCGAAGGCAGCGACCAGCATCGTGGCTGGTTCCAGTCGTCGCTGCTCGAAAGCTGCGGCACGCGTGGCCGCGCGCCCTATGACGCGGTGCTGACGCACGGCTTCGCGCTCGACGGGCAGGGGCGCAAGATGTCGAAGAGCCTCGGCAACGTGGTCGACCCGCTGAAGGTGATCGGCGAAAGCGGCGCGGACATCCTGCGCATGTGGGTCGCCTCGACCGACTATTTCGACGACGTGCGTATCGGCAAGGAGGTACTGGGCACGGCATCCGACGGCTATCGCAAGCTGCGCAACACCTTCCGCTACCTGCTCGGCGCGCTCGATGGCTTCACCGAGGCGGAGCGCGTGCCGGTCGAGGCGATGCCGGAACTGGAGCGCTACGTCCTCACCCTGCTCGGCCAGCTCGACATGGACCTGCGCGAGGCGGCGGAGGCGTATGAGCTCAACCGCTACCTGCGCCGCCTGACCGATTTCGCGAACGAGGACCTGTCGGCCTTCTTCTTCGATATCCGCAAGGATTCGCTCTATTGCGATGCGGCGACCGACCCCAAGCGTCGCGCCTATCGCACCGTGCTTGACGTGCTGTTCCACGCGCTCGTCCGCTATGCCGCGCCCATCCTGTGCTTTACCGCCGAGGAGGTGTGGCAGGCCCGCTTCCCGAGCGAGGACGGGTCGGTGCATTTCCTCGAATGGCCCGAACTGCCCGCGCTGCCGGGCGACGAGCCGCTTGGCACCGACTGGGCCGACGTCCGCTCCTTGCGTGCGAGCGTCACCGAGGCGATCGAGCCGCTGCGCCGCGAGAAGAAGGTGAAGTCGAGCCTAGAAGCCGAAGTGACCGTGCCCGAGATGCCGCTCGACGCGGCGGCGCTCGCCGAGACGTTCATCGTCGCGCGGGTGAGTGAGGGCGACGAGGTGACGGTGACGCGCACCGACTATCACAAATGCGGCCGCTGCTGGCGCCACCTGCCCGACGTCGCAGTGGACGGTGACCTGTGCGCGCGGTGCGAGAGCGTTGTCGGCCATGCGTAATCTTCCCGTCGCCGGCCTCGTCACCGCCGCGCTGCTGTTCGTCGTCGACCAGGCGACGAAGTTTGGCGTCACCGATGTGCTGCAGCTCAACGAGCTGACAGCCGAACGCTACGTCACGCCGTTCTTCAACCTGCGCTTTGTCGCCAACCGCGGCATTTCGCTGGGGTATCTCCATGCCGACACCAACACCACGCGGTGGGCGCTGGTCGCGATGACCAGCGCGATCGCGCTGGCCGTCGCGGTGTGGATGACGCGCGAAACCAATCGCGTGGATCGCATTGCGCTAGGCGCGATCCTGGGCGGGGCGCTCGGCAATATCGCCGACCGTGTGCGGCTTGGCTACGTCGTCGATTTCGCCGATCTGCACTTCGGCGGATGGCAGCCGTTCCTCGTCTTCAACGTCGCGGATGCCGCGATCACCCTCGGCGTGCTGGTGCTGCTTGTCCGCGCGCTCCTGATGCGCGACAAGCGCGACATTCCCTCGGAGAATCCCCATGCGTAAGTCAGTTCCGATTCTCGCCGGCCTCGCCTGCGTCGTTCTCCTCTCGGGCTGCGGCAAGCGCGGCTACGACCGTGCGCGTCCCGACGAATTCGCCGTCGCGCGTCAGGCGCCGCTGGTGATCCCGCCCGATTTCGCATTGGTCCCGCCGCAGCCGGGCGCCGCCCGCCCGCAGGACAATCAGGCGACCGCGCAGACGCTCGACGCGCTGTTCGGCGGCAACACGGCACGCAGCGCCGCGGAGAATGGCGTCGTCAACCAGGCCGGCGGCGATGCGGCGGATGCCGGCATCCGTTCCGAGGTCGGTGACCCGCAGACCAACGTCGTCGACAAGGGCGCGACGACGCGCGACATCGTCGCCGCCCCCGAAGGCGACGGCCAGGACGCGCGCGCGGCGGCGACCAAGAAGTAACGCTTCCCCCGAGTCCGGGACACGCTGCCCGACCGTCGATAGAATCGACGGTCGGGTAAGTCGTTTGAAGGGCGGCCGGAGTCGCCCACGCCGTCCTACATCTGACCATTCCGCTATGGAGCGGGACGGACTTCAGATCAGTCCGTCATGGCAAGCGCAGCGAAGCCATCCAGAGCCGGACCAGGACGCCCTGGATCGCCGCGCTACGTTCGCGATGACGGCTCAGGTTCGGCCGGACGTCACTCCGCCGTGGCGCGGAACGACGAGTCATTGCGCCGTTTGACATGAGCCTATTGGAAACGATGAACCCCGAACGTTTCCGTTAAGGTGTTCATCTTGTCTATGGTGCCGCCGCGGAGGCAGCAGCGCTCGCCCGGTCAGGCACGCGCGCGAAACGCGGCGAGTCCCCGGTCGAGATCGGCGATCAGATCGTCCGGGTCTTCCAGACCGATCTGCAGGCGGACCAGCGGCCCGGCATAGTCTCGCGGCGCCGCGGTGCGGATGCGCGCCGGATCCGCGGGGATGGCGAGGCTTTCGAACCCGCCCCAGCTATAGCCGATGCCGAAATGGTCGAGCGCGTCGATCAGCGCGGCCCGCGCCGCCTCGTTGCCGCCGTTGAGCACGAAGGAAAACAGCCCGCTCGATCCCTTAAAGTCGCGCACCCAATAGTCGTGGCCGGGGCAGGACGGCAGGGCAGGGTGGAGCACCTGCGCAACCTCGGGCCGGGTCGACAGCCATTGCGCGATGGCCAGTGCGCTTTTCTGATGCTGGGCGAGCCGGACCGCCATGGTGCGCAGGCCGCGGCTGCCGAGCCAGGCGTCATCGGGCGACGTCACCTGCCCCAATTGATAGCTGACGTCGCGCAGCGCCGTATATTGGCCGGGCGCGGCGGTCACCGACCCCAGCATCACGTCGCTATGCCCGACGACGTATTTCGTCGCGGCGAGGATGGTGAGGTCGATGCCCTTCTCGATCGCCGGGAAGAACAGCGGCGTCGCCCAGGTGTTGTCGAGCATCGTCGTCAAGCCGTGGCGCTTGGCGACGGCGACGATGGCGGGCAGGTCCTGCACCTCGAAGGTCAGGCTGCCCGGGCTTTCGAGGAAGATCGCCTTGGTCGCGGGGCCGATGAGCTGTTCGATCCCCGCACCGATCAGCGGATCGTAGAAGCGGGTGGCGACGCCGAACCGCTTCAACAGCTGCATCGCCTGTCCCCGCGTCGGGTCATAGGCGCTGTCGACCAGCAGCAGCTCGTCGCCCGGCGACAGGACGGACAGCAACGCCGCGGCGATCGCCGCGACGCCAGAGGGGTAGAGGAACGTCGCCTCCGCCCCCGGCTCCAGGCTCGTCAGCGCATCGGCGAGGCTCCATTGCGTCGGCGTACCGCGGCGGCCGTAATAGAGGCGGTGGTGCGTGTCGCCGTGCCCGTTGGCGCGCAGATCGGCGATGGTGTCGTAGAGGATGGTCGAGGCCCGCCAGACCGGCGGATTGACGATCCCAGCGGTCCATTCGGGGCGGCGGCCCGCCTGGACGACGCGCGTGGCATCGCCCAGGCGAGCTTCCGGGGAGGTTTCGTCGTCGGAGTTACGCGTCAACGGCTTCCTTGGCTCCCATGGCCTTGGGCGTCGAGCGATCCGCTCCCCATTCCGACCAGCTGCCGTCGTACAGCGCCGAATCCTTGCCCAGCAAGTGCAGACCGAATGCCAGCGTGGATGCGGTGATGCCCGAACCGCAGGTCAGCGTAATGGGTTTGTCTAGATCGACGCCTGCACCCTCGAACGCGGCCCGCAGCGCGTCACCCTGTTTCCAGGTGCCATCAGCGTTGAAGATGCCGGTGTACGGCAGGTTCTTCGATCCGGGGATATGGCCGGCGTGCGTCGCGGGGCGTGGATCGGGTTCCTCGCCGGTGAACCGCGCCGCCGATCGGGCGTCGAGCACCTGTTCGGCCCGGCTGTCGACGTTCGCCTTCATCTGGTCGAGGTCGCGCACGGTCTTCCTGTCCGCCCAGACGGTGAAGTGGCGGTGGCGCAGCTGTTCCTTGCCGCTCGCCGTCTCACGCCCCTCGGCCTGCCATTTGGCGAGGCCGCCGTCGAGGATCGCGACATCATGGGCGCCGAACGTGCGCAACATCCACCATGCGCGCGCTGCGGTATGCCAGGGGGAATTGTCGTAGAGGACGATGCGGCTGCCATCGCCCAGCCCCAGGCTCTGCATGCGGCTGGCGAACTTTTCGGCGGAGGGCAGCATCATCGGCAGATTGCTGTCGGTATCGCGCAGCTCGCCGAGATTCATGAATACGGCGCCGGGGATGTGCGCAGCCTCATACTCCGCTGCCGCATCGCGACCCAGCGCGGCGTCCACATAAGTGGCATCGACGATCCGCAGGTCGCTTGCGCCCATCTCTGCGGCCAGCCATTCGGTCGTCACCAACGCGTCCATCACACTCTCTCCATTCACGTTTGCACGTTCACGCTCGGGCTACGCTGGGGAGGAGTGCCCGGATGTCTCAATAACCGGATTCGCCTGCAGTGTCGAGGCTCTGTAAGAAAGTTTTAGCTTGGGCGCGTGTTTCATTACGAGATTGCGCGCTTTGCTTCTTCCATGTCGCGTACGGCATGCGCAGCCGCTGGTTATCGCCAAGCTTGCCTTCGTGCCGCGCGAGGAAATCCCAGTAGAGGGCGTTATACGGGCAGGCATCCTCGCCCACCCGCTTCTTCACGTCGTAGCGGCACTGCCCGCAGTAATCGCTCATCCGGTCGATATACGCGCCCGACGAGATGTACGGCTTCGACCCCAGCAGACCACCGTCGCCGAACTGGCTCATGCCGAGCGTGTTGGGCAGCTCGACCCACTCATAGGCGTCGACATAGACTTCCAAATACCAGCGATGCACCTCGGCCGGATCGGCGCCGATCAATAGTGCGAAATTGCCGGTCACCATCAGCCGCTGGATGTGATGCGCGTGCGCGGTCTCCAGCGTCTGGCCGATCGCTTCCTTCAGGCAGTGCATGTCGGTGTCGCCGGTCCAATACCAGCCGGGCAGCTTGCGCTTATGGTTGAGGAAGTTGCGGGTCACATAGTCGGGCCCCTCGCGCCAATAGATGCCGCGCATATATTCCCGCCATCCGATGATCTGGCGAATATAGCCCTCGACGGAGTTGAGCGGCGCACGGCCGGCGCGATATTCGGCTTCCGCGCGGCGGCACAGGTCGAGCGGATCGAGCAGGCCCGAATTGATGTAGGGCGACAGGATCGAGTGCCACAGATAGCGCTCGCCGGTCAGCATCGCGTCCTCGTAATCGCCGAACTGCGGCAGCGCCTTGGCCAGGAAATAGGCAGCCTGTTTCTCGGCATCCTTGGCGGTGACGGCATAAGCGAAGCCGTCGAGCGTGCCGGGGTGGTCGGCAAAGCGCTCCGCCACCAGCACCAGCACGTCCTTGGTAATCGCGTCGGGTTTGAAGACATGCGGCTGCGGCATGAACAGGTCCGCCTTGGCGGGCTTGCGATTCTCCTTGTCGAAGTTCCAGCGGTCGCCGACGGGTTTCTTGCCGTCCATCAGCAGCCCGGTCTTGCGGCGCATGTCGCGATAGAAGAACTCCATGGTCAGCTGCTTGCGCTCACTGGCCCAGGCGTCGAATTCGGCATGCGTGGCGACGAAGCGGTCGTCGGCGCGGATCTCGACGGGGATGCCGAAGATCGTTTCCCAACTCTCCAGCATCGCCGCGACGCGCCATTCGCCGGCCTCGGTCACGACGATCCGTTCGGGCGCGTGCCGCTCCACCGCGCGCGCGATTTCGCCGGTGAAGCTGCCGGCATTGTCGGGATCGTCGAGCTTGACGTAATCGACCGTCCATCCGGCCTTTTCCAGCGCCTTGGCATGGTGGCGCATCGCGGACAGGATATAGGCGATCTTCTGCTTGTGATGGCGGACGTAGGTCGTCTCGTCACCGACCTCCATCATCAGCACGATCGTGTCATCCGGGTCGGCATCGCGGAGCGCGGACAGCGTGGGCGTCAACTGGTCGCCCAATACGGGAACAAGCGTTTTCATCCGGCCTCGCGTCTCCTACATGGGCCGCCATGACCCCGATGCATCTTGGCCAGACCAGCCAGCTGCCCGCTTCTCCCGAAGAAGCGGTGCTCGATTATGTTCCCAATCCGCGTCTTGGTACGACCTATCTCGTCCGGTTTGCGGTGCCCGAATTCACGTCACTGTGCCCGGTGACGGGGCAGCCCGACTTCGCGCACCTTGTCCTGGACTATGTGCCGGGCGACACGATCGTCGAATCGAAGTCGCTGAAGCTGTTCCTCGGCAGCTTCCGCAACCACGCGGCCTTTCACGAGGATTGCACCGTCGGCATCGGTCAGCGGCTGTTCGACGAGATGAAGCCGCAATGGCTGCGGATCGGCGGCTATTGGTATCCCCGCGGGGGCATTCCCATCGACGTCTTCTGGCAGTCGAGCGCGCCGCCGGCGGACCTGTGGCTGCCCGATCAAGGCGTTGCGTCCTATCGCGGGCGAGGTTGATCGAGATCAGCATCATTGCCAGGTTGCGCTGCAACATGAGTGCAACCTTTCGGCCGATCGGCTGTTCATCCCTCGGCAAGGTTGCGGCTCTGCCCGTAATGTTGCGCCAGCGAAGGATGAGGTATGGTGACCACGGCAGCACAGGGTGACGCGATCCGGCATCTGGCCTTGATCGGGAACTTCCTGCCGCGCCAATGTGGTCTGGCGACGTTCACGACCGACGTGTGGCAGGCGATGCGCGATCGCTTTCCTGACGTGCAGGTCGACGTCTATGCGATGGACGATCATCCGGGCCGGTACGCCTATCCCCCGGCGGTGACGGGGACGATCCCGCAGCATGATTTGTCCGCCTATCTGTCGACGGCGCGCACGATCGAGGCAAGCGGCGCGCAGGCGATCTGGGTGCAGCACGAATATGGTATCTACGGCGGGCCGGCCGGCGAGCATCTGCTCAGCCTGCTCGATCGCACCACTTTGCCGGTCATCGTAACCCTGCATACGGTCCTGGAAAAGCCGAACGCCGACGAGCGTCGCGTGTTGGAAGGCCTGTTGCATCGAGCCGCCAAGATCGTGGTGATGGCCGAGCGCGGTCGCGACATCCTGCGCCGCGTCTATGGCGCAAATCCGCGCCAGATCGCGATGATCCCGCACGGTGTGCCCGACCGCGCGTTCGTCGATCCCGAGACGTTGAAGCCCCGCTTCGGCTGGCAGGGACGCGATGTCGTGCTGACCTTCGGCCTGCTCGCGCCCGGCAAGGGCATCGAGACGATCATCGAGGCGCTGCCCGCAATCGCGGAGCGGCATCCCAACCTGCTCTATGCGGTACTGGGTGCCACCCATCCCAATCTCGTTGCGCATGAAGGCGAGGCCTATCGCGATCGGCTGAAGGCGCTCGCCGATCAGCTGGGTGTCGGCGACAATGTCGCGTTCATCGACGGCTTCGTCGAGCATGACGAACTGCTCGACTATCTGCAGGCCGCCGACATCTACGCGACGCCCTATCTCAATCCCGCGCAGATCACGAGTGGAACGCTGTCCTATGCGGTCGGTGTTGGTAAGGCGGTCGTTTCGACGCCCTACGTCCATGCGACGGAGATTCTGGCGGATGGTCATGGCGTGTTGGTCGACTTCCGCGACGTCGCCGCCTTCGCGCGCGAGATCGATCGCCTGCTGTCGAGCAAGCGGGACCGGACGCGGCTGGCGCAGCGCGCCTACGATCGCGGTCGCACGATGATCTGGCCCCGGCTCGCCGAATCGGCGCTGCACGAGCTGGAGGTCGCCGTCGCCTCGCGGCCGCGCCGCCTCGCCCAGTCGGCGCCGCATGGCCTGCGCGCGCTGGAGCCCAATTTTGCGGCGGTCGAGCGGATGAGTGACGCGACCGGCATGCTCCAGCATTCGATCTATTCGGTGCCCGATCGCCGCCATGGTTATTGCATCGACGATAACGCCCGCGCGTTGATGCTGATGAGCGCGATGGACGATCTGGATCCCGTGGCGCGGGACAAATGGACGACGATCTATGCCTCGTTCATTCAGTACGCCTGGAATCCGGAGGCACGACGGTTTCGCAACTTCATGAACTTCGACCGGACCTGGTGCGAAGACGTGGGTTCTGAGGATTCCAACGGCCGCGCGATCTGGGCGCTCGGTGTCACCGCGCGAGACGGCAAGGACGCCAAGCATCGCGACTGGGCGCGGACGATGTTCGATCGCACCGCCAGTCTGGCGCTGGAGCTGGGGTCGCTGCGCGCGCAATCGTTCGCGATGCTGGGTGCCGCAGCAATGCTGGAGACGTCGCCGGGGCACGAGCTCGCGCGGTCGATCCTCCAACGCTTCCCGGACGACCATCTCGCACTGCTGGCGGCGGCGCGCCGCCCGGAATGGCGCTGGTTCGAGATCGTGCTGGCCTATGACAACGCGCGCCTGCCGCAGGCGCTGGTCGTTGCCGGTCAGGCGCTGGGCCGACAGGACCTGATCGATTGCGGGCTGGAGACGCTCGACTGGATCGTCGCCAAGCAGACGTCGCCGGAGGGGCGCTTCCGCGCGGTGGGCACGGAGAGCTTCCATCGCCCCTATGCCGATCCGTTGCAGTTCGATCAGCAGCCGCTGGAGGCGCAGGCGACGGTCGATGCTTGTCTCGCCGCCTGGCGAGCGACAGGCGACGCCCGCTGGGTTGCCGAGGCGGAGCGGGCGTATGGCTGGTATCTCGGCCATAACGATCTCGACCTGCCGCTGGCGACGGCGGCGGACGGAGGCTGTTTCGACGGCCTGATGCCGACCGGTCTCAATCGCAATCAGGGTGCGGAGTCGATCCTGGCGCTGCAGCTGGCAAGTTGTGCGATTTCGGGGCTTTCAAAGGCGACCCAAGGCGTGGCAGGGACATCGCGCGCCGTCGCCTGATACGATCGGGTGACGGCGTCATAACGACCGGTCGACGAGGGTTCTGAAGCGCGATGGATTTGTTCAATCACGGGTTGCGGCTGCATGCCGATCCGTCCCGCGTCGTCGTCCGCCCGTTCCACATCGCGTGGGGCGGCAAGGGCGGCGCCCCCAACCGGACCGAACGGCTCGTCGGCGAAGTGCTTGCCATGTCGACCGAAGAGGCGCGCGATCAGCTCGAGGCTGTGCTGAAGGATTTCGAGGCGCGCCACTGGCAGACCCGGCGTGTCTTCATGACGCGCTACGACGAGATCGAAGAGCTGCTCGGCCTTGATGGCACCGAGATCAGCGACGAAAAGCGCCAGCTGATCGGCGCCTATTTCTGCCACGAATACAGCTATGCCGCCGCGGCGCTGATGAACCCCAGCGCGGTGCCGCATTTCGATCAGTCGGGCATGCCCGAAGGATCGATGCGCATCCTGATGAGCTTGCGCTCGGTCGGTGAGGGGCACATCTCCTCGGTCGCGTTCCGTGAAGGCATCATTTCGAACGGCCACGAACTGGAACTGGCGCCGGAGCCGCCCTTTGCCACCGCCACCGACGTGATCGGCGGCGAGGAAGAGATGCCGGCGGGGCCGGTCACGGTCTGGCGCCATCGCGATTCGACGCTGTCGGGCACGGTGATCTTCCCGATCACTCAGGCGCAGTCCAAGGGGCTGGAAGATCTGCGCATCAGCCACTTCCAGCATGATGACGGCAGCTTCGAATGGATCGGCACCTACACCGCCTATAACGGGTCGGTGATCCAGTCGGAACTGATGCGCACGCGCGATTTCCGCAGCTTCGACCTCGTGCCGATGTCCGGTTCCGCGGCGCGGAACAAGGGCATGGGCCTGTTCCCGCGTAAGGTCGGCGACCAGTATATGATGATCGGCCGACAGGACGGCGAGAATCTGTTCCTGCTGAAGTCGGACAGCCTGGAGCATTGGGACGAGGGCGAGAAGATCCTGACCCCCGTCTTTCCGTGGGAGCTGGTGCAGATCGGCAATTGCGGTCCGCCCATCGAGCTGGACGAAGGCTGGCTGCTGCTGACCCATGGCGTCGGCGCGATGCGCAAATATTCGATCGGCGCGGCGCTGCTCGACAAGACCGATCCGTCGAAGGTGCTGGGCCGCACGCGCGAACCCATTCTCGCGGCGAAGGATCAGGATCGCGAGGGCTATGTCCCGAACGTCGTCTACAGCTGCGGCGCGATCCGCCACGGCGACACGCTGTTCCTGCCTTATGGCATCGCCGACAGTTCGGTGGGCTTTGCCTTCGTGGCGATCAAGGACCTGCTCGCCGCGATGGTGTGAGGGGGGCGAGTTTCAGCACTGTCACCGTCGTCCCGGCGCAGGCTTGGATAGAGCCTTGAGCGTGGCGGCGGTGCGCCGTCATCGCCTTAGAGCCGGATGCCAATGACCTAGAACCGTTCGTGCTGAGCTTGCCGAAGCACAGGTGCCCGCAAGTGCCGACCCCGCTTGTGAGACCCCGCCCTTCGACAGGCTCAGGGCGAACGGAGAAGGGGGATCAACGCCATGTCATCACGCTCTAGCGCGCGTCGCGGGAGTCGCGCGTGGCGGGGATCTGCGACAATTTGGTCAGCAGCAACGGAATGTCATCGGTGATGAACGTGTCGGTCGGCACGGGCATGCTACGACGCAGCGTACGGCCAACGGTGCTGAACCGATCGCGATGCTGCTGTGCTGACGATGTCACGACTGACCCCAAATGACGCATACGGCAAACCCGGCGATCGCCGGCCGGGGGGGGGGATGGCTGGGCGATCACCGGGTTCTGAGGGGATAACGGCGTGCATCGGTAAGGGTTCCCGGCGCGACGAACGGTTCGTCGCTTTTTGGGATCAGGGCTGCGTCACCGACCGGCGCGTCAGGCGATAGAGGCCAGCGACCAGCGCCAGGAAGGCGATCGTGCCGCCGATCAGTGCGATCGTGTCGAACCCCGCCGGCGCGACCGCCAGTGGGGCGTCGGACCCGGTGACATAGACGATGACGGCGAAGGCGACGCCCCACAGGCTTTCACCGACGATCATGCCGGTCGCGGTAAGCACGCCCATGCGCTTGGCGAATTCGACGTCGGGCGTGCGGTCCGCCCAGCGGTCGTACAATGCGCCGATCACCGCGCCGAGCACGACCGGCAGCGTCACCGCCATCGGCAGATAGACGCCGAGGCCCACGCCGAGCGGCGGCAGGCGGAGCTTGCCGGTGCGGCCCAGCGCTTCGTCGAGGGCGATCACGCCGACGCCGATGAGGGCACCGTAACCGATCATCGCCCAATTGAGGTTGCCGCCGAGGACGCCCTTCGCCAGCGCGGAGATCAGCGCTGCCTGCGGGGCGGCAAGCGCGTTGGGGCCGGCGCCCGGCGCGCCCTGGAACCCCAGCGTCGTGGCGAGCAGTTCGAGCACGGGCGGCACGACGAGGCTGCCGAAGATGACGCCGAAGATCAGCGCGACCTGCTGCTTCCAGGGCGTTGCGCCGACCAGTTGGCCGGTCTTGAGGTCTTGGAGGTTGTCGTTGGAGATGGTCGCGACGCCGAAGACGATGCCGGTGACGATCAGGGCATAGGCGACGAGCGCCTGCGTCGTGTCCGCCCCGGCGCCGCGCCCGAACAGCCCGACCAGCATCAGCGAGGCGGCGAGGACGGAGAGGATGCCGATCCCCGACACCGGGCTGTTCGACGCGCCGATCAGACCCGCCATATAGCCGCACACCGCCGCGATCACGAGGCCGAGGACGAGTACGAACACCAAGGCGCCGGCGATCAGCACGACCGCCGATCCCGCCAGCGGCCCCCCTGCGATCACCGACCAGAGCAGCCCCGCGATCGGCACCAAAGTCGCGAGGCTGACGATCCCGACGATGCCGATCGGCAGATCGCGCTCGCCCAGCGCCAGCGTCGCGCCGCTGCGCTTGGCTGCGCTGGCCGCGATCGACGAGCGGATTCCCGCGATCACCGGCCCGATGATCTTGAGCAACGTCCAGATCGCCGCGACGCCGATGACGCCTGCGCCCAGGAAGCGCACGTCGGTGCGGAATACGCCGCCGACCCAAGCCTCCAGGCCGACGCCGGCCGCGGCAGGCGACAGGCCGGTGAGGATCGGCAGGGCGACCCACCAGCCGATGACGACGCCGGCGAACATCGCGAGGCCGACCGACAGGCCGACGAGATGCCCGGCACCGATCAGCGCGAACGAAAGTCCGCCCGAGATCGCGGTCGCGCCGCTGCCGACGCGGAAGAATTGTGCCGCCTCTGCAACGACCAGTTTCGTCTGCGTGAGCAGTGCGAAGCCGGCCGAGACGATCGCGTTGACGACAATGAGCTTGAGGCCCTTGCCGCTTTCCGCTTCGCCCGCGCGGCTGCCGGCGCCGACCATCAGCACCTCGGCGGCGGCGCGGCCTTCGGGATAGGGCAGGTCGGTATCGACCACGAGCGCGCGGCGCAGCGGCACCGAGAACATGACGCCGAGGATGCCGCCGGTCATCGTGATCCCGGCAGTGAGCAGATAGGGGAAGCCCTGCCACCAGCCGATCATGACGAGGCCGGGGAGCACGAAAATGATCGCCGCCAACGTGCCCGCCGCCGACGCGACCGTCTGTACGATGTTGTTTTCGAGGATCGTCGCGCCCGGCAGATAGCGCAGGATCGCCATCGAAATGACCGCGGCCGGGATCGACGTTGCGAAGGTAAGGCCGACCTTCAGCCCGAGATACACGTTCGCCGCGGTGAACAGCAGCGTGATGAGCCCGCCGAGCAGGATGCCGCGAACGGTGAGTTCGGCGACGGGCGTCGTGCGGTCGGACCGGGAAGAGGGGGCGGTGGCCATGGATCGGGGCACTCGTCGGCAAGGGGAGGTGTCGCGTGGTTCTGCACGTCGCATGGCGGATCGGCAATGGTGGGCGTCCGCGCGACATAAGCTTGCGCTATCTCGACAGCGGACGCTGCTTTCCGCTAGGCGGCGGCCATGACCACGAACACACCCTTGCGCGTCGCCTTGTCCGGTCTCGGTACGGTCGGCGGCGGCGTCATCCGCCTGCTCGATGCGAACCGTGACCTCATCACCCGCCGCGCGGGCCGCGGGATCGAGGTGGTGGCGGTGTCCGCCCGCGATCGTAGCAAGGACCGTGGGATCGACCTGACCCGTTTCGACTGGGTGGACGACACGCGCGAGCTGGCGTCGCACCCGCAGGCGGATGTGGTGGTGGAACTGATCGGCGGCTCCGACGGCCCGGCGCTGACGCTCGCCCGCTCGACGCTGGCGGCGGGCAAGGGCTTCGTCACAGCCAACAAGGCGATGCTGGCGCACCATGGCCTGGAACTGGCCAGCGCGGCCGAGGCGGCGGGCGTGCCGCTGAAGTTCGAGGCGGCGGTCGCGGGCGGCATCCCAGTGATCAAGGGCTTGCGCGAAGGCGCCGCGGCCAATGCGATCGGCCGGGTGTACGGCATCCTCAACGGCACCTGCAATTTCATCCTGTCCAAGATGGAAGCCGAGGGCCGCGATTTCGCCGAGGTGCTCGCCGAGGCGCAGGCGCTGGGCTATGCCGAGGCAGACCCGAGCTTCGATATCGACGGCATCGACGCCGCGCACAAATTGTCGATCCTGGCGAGCATCGCCTTCGGCACGCGGCCGGCGTTCGCGGACGTGGCGGCGACGGGCGTGCGCCACGTTATCGCGGCGGACATCGCGGAGGCGGCGGCGCTGGGGTATAAGGTGCGGCTGGTCGGCGTCGCCGAATCCGGCGCGAACGGGCTGTTCCAGCGCGTCCACCCGCATCTGGTGCCGATCGACCATCCGCTCGCCCATGTCACCGGGTCGCTCAATGCGGTGGTGGCGGAGGGCAATTTCGTCGGCCGGCTGTTCTTCCAGGGCGCCGGTGCGGGCGAGGGGCCGACCGCGAGCGCCGTGGTCGCCGACCTGATCGACATCGCGCGCGGCGAGTTCGGCCCGCCCTATGCGATGCCCGCCGCCTCGCTGACCGCAGAGTCCAAGGCGGACAGCGGCGAGCGGCGCGCGCGGGCCTATCTGCGCTTCACCGTCGAGGACAAGGTGGGCGTGCTTGCCGAGATCGCCGCGGCGATGCGCGATGCCGGCGTGTCGATCGAAAGCCTGATCCAGCGCGGCGTCGCCGCCGACGGCAGCGTCATCGTCGCGATCGTGACGCACGAAGGGCCGGAACGCAGCGTCGCGCATGCGCTGGAGAAGCTGCGCGGCTCGCAGAGCCTTGCAGGCCAGCCTTTGTGGATGCCGATCCTGGGGTGACATCCGCCGTTTCGAGGAAGATGGACGACAGGAACACCTGAACCGAAACGGTCGGGGGTTATCGTTTGGGGTAGTGTCCCACGGCTTATCGTTGGCGCGTGTTGCTCCCGCCATTTTCGTCATCCCGGCGAATGGGAGGACGTGCCGCCTACGGCTTGACCGTCACCGTGCCCGTGGGCGGCGGGTCGTCGAGCGGGATGGCGATGCGGCCGCGTTTGTCGGGTTTCTTGGCGAAGGCGGATTTGAGTGCTTTCGCCGCGGCGATCGCCATCGGCACGATCGGCGGGCCGAAGCCCACCGTACAGCCGCCCTGGCGTGCCGCGCAGGGCGTTCCCTGCAATTCCAGCGCGCGGACGCTCGACAGTTCGGGGTTGGCGCCGCGGCCGGGGACGGGGTCGCGCTCGTCGGGCAGGGGCAGGCGATTGCCGGTGTCGCCATTGCCGCAAACGACGATCGTGCCCTTGTCGTCGGGCTGGCCGCATTGCTTGGCGAGGATCGAGAATCGCTGCGGCGTGGCGGCCGGCTGTGAGGCGGTGGCCGGCTGCGTCGCAGCGGCAGCCTGCAGGGCGAAGGCGAGCAGGATCATGGCGCCAGAGGCCGGTCGGTGGTGCCGGTCAGGCCGTTGCGACTGCTCATCGTGACGCCGGCCATGCCGCCGCCGACCTTGAAGGGCGAGAGTTCCTCGACCGGATTGGTGCGGTGGAGCAGGCGGTCGCGTTCGACGGCGACCGCTTCGTAGCGCGGATCGCCGGCATCATGGACGATGAAGGGGACTCGGAAGCGGTCGGCGCGGCGGCGCCCGCAGACGGTGATGTCGGTCGTGTTGGGATCGGCGATGCAGCGTTCGCCGGCGATCACGTCGCGCGATCGCCCGATCAGCTCCTGGGCATCGTCTCCCGCCTGTACGGCCAGCAGCATCATCCAGATCATGCATCCCCCCTCATGCGGGCAGGGCCTATCGTCGCGGGTCGATCGCGTTCGGTCAATCGTCTCCGATCGGTCGTCCCCGAGCAATCGTCCGCGGTCAGTCGTCGAAGTCGGTCTTGAAGATCGTGCGGCCGCGGCTGGTGCAGAATTTGTCGCCGACAACCTGACATTTCGTACCGTCATTGGCGAAGGCGCGGTCCTTCGAATTGCGGGCAAGCGGATCGGGTTCGTAGGGAACGCGATAATCCTCCTGCCGCGGCGGCGGGGTGCAGGCGCCGCTGATGCAGCCGAGCGTCGGTTTGGAGGGCGTCAGCTTGAACCCCGCGACGGTGTCGTTGGCGGCGGACGGGATCAGCAACAGCAGCGCGAACATGGGACGGGCACTCCCGAACGGCTTTGGTGGGAACGAATGTTGGCCGAAACGGCGCGACGATCAAGCGCTAACCGGGGCGACCTGCAGGCGGGGGATTTCGTTCGCGGGGCAGCGGTCCATCACGACCTGCAATCCGGCGGCCTCGGCACGGGCGGCGGCGGCCTCGTCGATCGCGCCCAATTGCATCCACACCGCCTTGGCGCCGATCGCGATCGCCTGATCGACGATTGGGCCGACCGCGTCGGAGCGGCGGAAGATATCGACGATGTCGATCGGATCGCCCAATTGGTCGAGGTCGCGGAAGACGAATTCGCCGTGCAGGTGCTCGCCGGTGATCTGCGGATTGACCGGGATCACGCGATAGCCGTGGGTCTGGAGCGTCGCCATGACGCGGTACGACGGGCGATTGGGCCGATCGGACGCACCGACCAGCGCGATGGTGCGGGCGGTTTCGAGCAGCGTCTTGATCGCGGCATCGTCGGTGAGGGGCATCGGTGCGTCTCCGGCTGGTTGGGAGCTATACCGTTGCCGGGGGCGGTGGTTCCGCGGGTGGGGCCGAGGTGTTGGCGTTCCGCAGCTTTCTTCTCGTCACCCCGGACGTGATCCGGGGTCCCGCTGATCGGCGAGGTTCGAAGAAGAAGCGGGACCCCGACTCGAGGCCGGGGTGACGGGTGTGGTGGTGACGCGGGCGGGGGCGTTAGTGGGTGGCGAGCCACTCCGCGACGCGGGCGGCGATGGGGGCGAAGATCGTGTCGTTCGGGTCCGCGGCCGGCGGGCGGCCGGCGTCGGAGGCGGTGCGGATGTCGATCGCCAGCGGCACGCGGCCGAGGAAGGGCAGGCCGAGGCGCTGGGCGGTGGCTTCGGCGCCGCCCTGGCCGAAGGGGTCGGAGATTTCGCCGCAATGCGGGCAGGCATAGCCCGCCATATTTTCGACGAGGCCGATCACCGGCACGCCGGCCTTGTCGAACAGGTCGATCGCGCGGGTAGCGTCGATCAGCGCGAGGTCCTGCGGGGTCGAGACGATCACCGCGCCCGCCGGCTTGTGCTTCTGCACCATCGTCAGCTGCACGTCGCCGGTGCCGGGCGGCAGGTCGAGTACGAGCGTGTCGGTGGCGCCCCAGTCCGCCTCGACCAATTGGGTCAGCGCGCCCGCGACCATCGGCCCGCGCCAGGCGAGTGCGCGGCCGTCCTCGACCAACTGCCCCATGGACAGCATCGGCACGCCATAGGGGGTGGGGACGGGATCGAGCACCTTGTCCTTCGCGGTCGGCCGCTTGCCCTCGGCGGCCATCAGCCGCGGTTGCGAGGGGCCGTAGATGTCGGCGTCGACCAACCCGACGCGGCGGCCGCTCTGCTTCAGGGCGATGGCGAGATTGGCGGCGAGCGTTGACTTGCCGACGCCGCCCTTGCCGCTCGCCACTGCGATCAACCGGCGCGCCACGCGCTCGGCGGTGACGACGAGGCGGACCTCGCCAGCCCAGCTGCGTTCGGCGGCGGCGCGGACCTCCGCCTCCAGCGCCGCGCGCGCGCTCGCCGACAGGCCGGTCGCGTCGAGGACGATGCCAGCGCGGTCGCCTTCGAAGCGCAAGGTGGCGCGGCTGCCGGCGGCGGCGCGGACGGCGGCGATCGTAACGTCTTGTGTCATGGGCGCGCAGATAGGGGCCCGGCTGCGGCTTGGCACTGTTTTTCCGCAAACACCCTCCTATAACAGAGGGCATGACGATCCTGCCGGGCAACACCAATCGCCCTCCCATTCTCGCCGCCGAACCGCCGAAGAGCCCGTGGGGATCGGGCGATGACGATCAGGGCGGTGGCCCGCGCAACCCCTGGGCGCTGCCGCCTGGCGGTCGCAAGCCCGCCAACAAGCCGACGGCGCTCGACGAATTTCTGAAGAAGGCGCGCGGCGGTGGCGGCGGCGGCAATGGCGGAGGCGGCGGCTTCGGCGGCCTGCCCGTGTCGCCCAATCCGCGGGCGCTGTGGCTGATCGGGGCGGGAATCATCCTGCTCGTCTGGATTCTCTACACCTCGATCCACCCGATCGCGCCGCAGGAACGCGGCGTGGTGACGTACCTTGGCCGCTATTCGGGGACTCTGGATCCCGGCATCGCGATGACGATGCCCGCGCCGATCGCGCGCGTGGTGAAGGTGGACGTGCAGAATATCCGCATCGAGAATTTCCCCGAGACCGGCTCGGAAAATCTGATGCTGACGCGCGATCAGAACATCATCGACCTCGCCTATGCGGTGCGGTGGAAGATCGCGAATCCGCAGGATTACGTGTTCCAGATCGACAAGCCGCGCGAGACGGTGCGCGCGACGGCGGAAAGCGTGATGCGCGAAGTGGTCGCCAACCAGACGCTCGACGCGGCGCTCGGGCCGGGCCGCGCGCAGATGGAGAACCAGGCGCAGGAGCGGATGCAGAAGGTGCTGGACGATTACAAGTCGGGCATCGTCGTCGTCGGCGTCGGCATCAAGCAGGCCGATCCGCCCGCGCGCGTCAACGATGCGTTCAAGGACGTGACCGCCGCGCAGCAGGACGCGCAGGGCGTGCGCAACCAGGCGCAATCCTATGCCAAGCAGGTGATCGCGCGCGCCGAGGGCGAGGCGTCGCAGTTCGACAAGGTGTACGAGCAATATAAGCTCGCCCCCGCCGTCACCCGCCGCCGCATGTATTACGAGACCATGGAGGCCGTGCTGGCCAAGTCCGACAAGACGATCGTCGAGCCGTCGAACGTCGTGCCCTATCTGCAGTCGCAGGGCGCGCGCCGCCTGCCTGACAGCGTACCTGCGGCACCGGCGGCGGTGACGCCGACCCAGCCCGTCACCACGACGGGAGGCGGCCAGTGAAGGGGCTCTGGCGGCACCCGATCGCGCTCGGTATGGCGGCGCTGATCCTCGTCATCCTGCTCGCCGCGACGATCGTGATCGTGCCCGAGACGCAGCAGGTGGTGATCCTGCGCTTCGAACAGCCGGTGCGCACGGTGAATGCGTGGAAGCCGAACGAACAGTTCGGGCGGACGGGCGCGGGCCCGATCCTGCGCATTCCGTTCGTCGACCGGCTGGTATGGCTGAACAAGCGCGTGCTGGACGTCGATTACGACAATCAGCAGGTGCTCTCGTCCGATCAGCTGCGGCTCGAGGTCGATGCCTATGCGCGCTTCCGCATCATCAACCCGCTGAAGGCGGTGAACGCGACCGGCAGTACGTCGCAGACCGAAAGCGCGATCACCGATGCGCTGCGGCCGCTGCTCGGCAGCTCGATCCGCAACGAGCTCGGCAACCAGCCGTTCGCGACATTGCTCAGCCCCGAGCGCGATCAGGTGATGGACAATATCCAGGCGCGCCTGCAGCGGCTTGCCAGCCAATATGGCGTGCAGATCGTCGACGTGCGGATCAAGCATGCCGACCTGCCCGATGGCAGCCCGCTCGACCGTGCGCTCGCGCGGATGGCGACGGCGCGCCAGCAGCAGGCGATCACGATCCGCGCGCAGGGGCAGAAGGACGCGCAGATCATCCGCGGCGAAGCCGATGCGCAGGCCGCGCGCATCTATGCCGAAAGCTTCACCAAGGACGCTGACTTCTACGACTTCTACCGCGCCATGCAGTCGTATCGTCACACGTTCGGGGCAGATGGCGGCCCGGCGCCCAGCGGGTCGACGAACATCATCCTGTCGCCGAACAACAGTTACTTGCGCGAGTTCGAAGGGCGTGGTCGGTAACGGGGAGGCCAGTGGGGCGTTGATTGTCGGCGCCCCGCTCCCCAGCTGATCATTCCCAGCTTTCGGGGCCGTGAACATTCAAGCGGCGTTCAGGCGTTCGGGGCCAGTACGGCCCCGCTCCGGGACGCCATTTAAGAAGAGGATTTCCCCCTAGTGCGCTACGCCTACGCCATCACCAGTGCGCTTCTCCTTGGCGGTGCGACCGCCACGCTCGCGCTGCAGCCGAGCGTCGCCCAGCAGGCCCAGAACGAACCGGGTGCCATCCAGGCGAGCGTGCCGCGCTCGGGCGCGCCGATGAGCTTTGCCGACATGGTCGCCAAGCTGCAGCCGGCGGTCGTAAACATCTCGACCAAGCAGACGATCGTGCAGCGTCAGCAGGCGAACCCGTTCTCGGGCACGCCCTTCGGCGACCTGTTCGGCGGCATGGGCATGGGCGGACAGGGTGCGCCGGTGAAGCGCGAGGGCGCGTCGTTGGGCTCGGGCTTCCTGATCTCGCCAGACGGCTATGTCGTGACCAACAACCACGTCATCGCGCCGGGCGCGCAGGGCGCGACGGTCAATTCGATCACCGTCACGCTGAACAACAACAAGGAATATACCGCCAAGGTCATCGGCAAGGACCAGGATTCGGACCTGGCGCTGCTCAAGATCGACGCGACCAACCTGCCCTATGTGAAGTGGGGCGACAGCAGCAAGGCGCGGGTCGGCGACTGGGTGCTGGCGATCGGCGAGCCCTTCGGCCTGGGCGGCACGGTGACCGCGGGTATCATCTCGGCGATCAACCGCGTCACCGGACAGGGCGGTGCATACGACCGCTTCATCCAGACCGACGCCTCGATCAACCAGGGCAATTCGGGCGGCCCGATGTTTGACCTCAACGGCAATGTGATCGGCGTCAATTCGCAGATCTTCAGCCAATCGGGCGGCAACATCGGCATCGGCTTCGCGATCCCCGCGGCGACCGCCAAGCCGATCATCGAAACGTTCATGAAGGGCGGCAAGATCACACGCGGCTATATCGGCGTGACGATCGGCGGCGCGGTGGACGACGATGCGGCGGCGGCACTCGGCATTCCCAAGGGCCAGGGCGAGCTGATCGCCGGGGTCGAGCCGACGGGGCCGTCGGCGAAGGCGGGCCTGCGCTCGGGCGACGTGGTGACGCGGATCAACGGCCAGGACGTCAATCCGAACCAGACGCTGACCTATCTCGTGTCGAACCTGCAGCCGGGCACGACCGCGCGCTTCGATATCCTGCGCGGCGGCAAGCCGATGACGATCAACATCGCCGTCGCGACGCGTCCGTCGAACGAGCAGTTGCAGGCGCGCGCCAACGGCGGCGAGGATTCGGGCGGCTTCGGGCCGAACGGTGGTCAGGGAGACGACGACGGGTCGGATGACGGCACGACGCAAGGAACAACGGCCCCGCTCGGCCTGAACGTCCAGCCGCTGACGCCGGGTATCGCGCGCGCGATCGGCGTCGATCCGACGGTGCAGGGCGTCGTCATCGCGACGGTCGACGCAAGCAGCGACGCCGCCGGCAAGCTGAAGCGCGGCGATGTCATCCAGGGCATCAATGGCAACCCGGTGCGCACCGCGGCGGATGTCGCGCGGATCGTCGCCCAGGCGAAGGCGGCGGGCCGTCCGCAGGTACTGCTGCTGGTGCAGCGTGGCCGCGGCGCGCCGGGCTTCATCCCGCTCAAGGTGAAGTGATCGCGTCCGGTACGACATTACGCCGTCACCGCGGGTCAAGCCTGGGGTGACGGGAAAAGGGTCGCTGCTCTTTCAGGGCGGCGGCCCTTTTCCTTTGGCCGCCCGCCGCGCTACGTCTGCCGCCGGGAACAAGCAGGAGCGCGAGGCATGGCGGACGGGATCTTCATCGGGGCCGGCGAAGGCGAGGGCGGTAAGCCGCAGATGCTCGACCTCCGCCGAGCCAACCGCCACGGGCTGATCGCGGGGGCGACCGGCACCGGCAAGACGGTGACGGTGCAGGGGATCATCGAGGGGTTCAGCACGATCGGCGTGCCGAGCTTCGTCGCGGACGTGAAGGGCGACCTGTCCGGCCTCGCCATGGCGGGATCGCCGACCGCCAAGACGCACGCCGCCTTCGCCGCGCGCGCCGCGGAGATCGGCGAAAGCGACTGGGCCTATGCCGACACGCCCGTGCAATTCTGGGATCTATACGGCGAACAGGGCCATCCGATCCGCACCACCGTCAGCGAGATGGGGCCGCTATTGCTCAGCCGGCTGCTCGACCTCAACGAGGTGCAGGAGGGCGTGATGACGATCGCCTTCCACGTCGCCGACAAGGAAGGGCTGCTGCTGCTCGACCTCGACGATTTGCAGGCGATGCTGGCGCATTGCGCGGAGCGGGCGGACGAGCTGACGACGACCTACGGCAATGTGTCCAAGCAATCGATCGGCGCGATCCAGCGATCGCTGCTCCAGCTGCGCACGCAGGGGGGCGAGCATTTCTTCGGCGAGCCGGCGCTGGAGATGGACGATTTCCTCCGCACCGACGACAAGGGGCGGGGCATCGTCAACATACTCGCCGCCGACAAATTGATGGCGGCGCCGAAGCTCTACAGCACCTTCCTGCTGTGGCTGATGAGCGAGCTGTTCGAGCATCTGCCCGAGGTGGGCGACCCCGATAAGCCCAAGCTCGTCTTCTTCTTCGACGAGGCGCATCTGCTGTTCGACGATGCGCCGAAAGCGTTGCTCGACAAGATCGAACAGGTCGTGCGGCTGATCCGCTCGAAGGGCGTCGGCATCTATTTCATCACGCAGAACCCGATCGACGTTCCCGATACGGTGGCGGGGCAGCTGGGCAATCGCGTGCAGCATGCGTTGCGCGCCTTCACGCCGCGTGACCAGGCGGCGGTGCGCAGTGCCGCCGAGACGTTCCGCGCCAATCCCGGCGTCGACGTGGCGACCGCGATCACCGAGTTGAAAGTCGGCGAGGCTTTGGTGTCGCTGCTCCAGCCCGATGGGTCGCCGTCGCCGGTCGAGCGCACGCTGATCAAGCCGCCCGCCAGCCGCGTCGGCCCGGTGACCCCGCAGGAGCGCGGCGTGATGATCCAGACCGACGCGATCGGCGACAAATACGACACGGCGGTGGATCGCGAGTCGGCCGAGGAAATCCTCGCCGCCAAGACGCAGGAGGCGGCGGCGTCCGCGGCGGCGGCACGGGCGGCCGACGATGCGGAAAAGGCGGCGGCGGTGCAGGCCAGGCAGGACGCGCAGGCTGCGAAGGAAGCAGCGCGGGCCGCGGCGGCGCAGGCGAAGGCCGATGCGCAGGCGCAGCGCGCGGCGGAGCGTGAGGCGGCGAACAGCCCTTGGGCGAAGGCGGTGACCTCTGCGACGCGGGCGGCGAGTTCGTCGATCGGGCGGCAGGTGGCCAACGAGATCGGCAAGCAGGTGTTCGGCACGGGATCGCGGCGGTCGTCGTCGTCCGGTGGTCTCGTGGGGACGGTGCTGCGCAGCGTGCTGGGGAATTTGATGCGGCGGTGACGGGGGGGCGGATTCCCGCCCGTCGTCCCACCCACCGCGTCACCCCGGACTTGGTCCGGGGTCCACCGGGCCGCGGGGGGCTGGCCTGAACCTTTGACCGTCCCCCTTGCCGCGGAGTGGACCCCGGACCAAGTCCGGGGTGACGGGGTGTTCGTGGGCTGTGGTGCGGCTGTCGTCGGCCGTCGGTTTGGTCTGGGCGGTGTTGGGGGAGGTTTGCCTCACTTCGTCACCCCGGACTTGATCCGGGGTCCCGCTACCTCCGCCGGTTGAAGGAGCGGGACCCCGGCTCAAGGCCGGGGTGACGGAGTATTTTGGGCGAGCGTCGCATTCGGCGCCGCCCCGCGACTTCTCCTCTTCGCGTGCCTATATCCCGGCCATGCACCTGCGCACGCCCGCCATAGTCCTCGCCGTTCGGGCGCATGGCGAGCATGGGGCGGTGGTGCGGGCGCTGACGCGCCGCGATGGCGTGCAGCCGGGCTATGTCCGGGGCGGTCGATCGCGGCAGATGCGGCCGATCCTGCAGCCGGCCAATGCGATCCAGGGGGAATGGCGGGCGCGGACGGGGGAGCAATTACCGGCGCTGACCATCGAACCGCTGCAAAGCCGCGCCGCTTTGCACGGCGAGCCGCTCGCGGCGGCGGCGCTCGCCTGGGTGACCGCGTTGACGGCGGCGGCCTTGCCGGAGGCGCAGCCCTATCCGCACCTGTTCGATGGTTTGGGCGCGGTGCTCGATGCGGTGGAGGCGGCGCCGTCCGCGCGTGGCTGGGCGAGCGTGCTGGTGCGCTACGAGCTGCTGCTGCTCGCCGAGCTGGGGTTCGGGCTGGACCTCGGCCGGTGCGTGGTGACGGGCGGCGATGCGGATCTGGCCTATGTCTCGCCGCGTAGCGGGGGGGCGGTGTCGCGCGGCGCGGCCTATGGCTATGAGGAGAAATTGTTTGCATTGCCGGCGTTTCTGCATGCCGGCGGGGCGGCGGAGTGGCCGGATATCTTTGCCGGGCTGGCGATCACCGGCCATTTCCTCAGCCGCGACGTGCTGACCGACCGACACGCCGATCCGCTCGCGGCACGCGCGCGGCTGGTCGCCATGCTGAAAAGGGCCGTTGCGTGAGCAAGGCCCGCGCGGCTAGGCAGCGGCCATGGCAATGATCGCTCTCCTCGCCGGTGACGGCATCGGTCCCGAAGTCGTCGCACAGGCGCGCCGCGTGCTCGACGCGCTCGACCTCGATCTCACCTATGAAGAGGCGCTGGTCGGCGGCGTCGCCTATCATCAGGCGGGCCATCCGCTGCCGGAGGCGACGCTCGACGTGGCGCGGCGCGCGGATGCTTTGCTGTTCGGCGCGGTCGGCGATCCGACGTGCGACAGCCTCGAACGCGGCCTGCGGCCCGAACAGGCGATCCTGGGCCTGCGCAAGCACCTGGGCCTGTTTTCCAACCTGCGGCCCGCGACGCTGTTCGAAGGGTTGGAGGATGCGAGCGCGCTGAAGCCGGAGGTGGCGAAGGCGATCGACCTGCTGATCGTGCGCGAGCTGAACGGCGACGTCTATTTCGGCGAAAAGGGCCGGCGCGAGGGCAAGAACGGCGCGCGCGAAGGCTATGACATCATGTCATACGACGAGACCGAAGTGCGCCGCATCGCGCATGTCGGCTTTCAGGCGGCGGCGAAGCGGCGTGGGCAGCTGTGCTCGGTCGACAAGGCGAACGTGCTCGAAACCTCGCAATTGTGGCGCGACGTGGTGATCGAGGTGTCGGCCGAATATCCCGACGTGCAGCTCACCCATATGTACGTCGACAATGCCGCGATGCAGCTGGTGCGCAATCCGGGGCAGTTCGACGTGATCGTTACCGGCAATCTGTTCGGCGACATCCTGTCGGATCAGGCGTCGATGTGTGCAGGGTCGATCGGCATGCTGCCCTCGGCCAGCCTGGATGACGCGGGCAAGGGGCTGTACGAGCCGATCCACGGCTCGGCGCCCGATATCGCGGGGCAGGGCAAGGCCAATCCGTGCGCGGCGATCCTGTCGGCGGCGATGATGCTGCGCCATTCGCTGGGCCAGCCCGCGGCGGCGGACCGGATCGAGGCGGCGGTGGCGCAGGCGATCCGCGACGGCGCGCGTACCGCGGACCTGGGCGGCACGATGAGCACCGCCGCGATGGGCGACGCGGTCCTCGCCGCGCTGTAAGCGACGCGCATGAGCACGCTCCTCGAGATCGCGGTCGTCATCCCGACCTTCAACGAGCGCGCCAACGTGCCGACGCTGATCGCGCGGCTCGACCAGGCGCTGGCGGGGCGGCGCTGGGAGGCGATCTTCGTCGACGACGATAGTCCGGACGGCACCGCCGACGTGGCGCGCGAGCTGGCCCGGATCGATTCGCGCGTGCGGGTGATCCACCGCATCGGCCGACGCGGCCTGTCGTCGGCGTGTATCGAGGGAATGTGCGCGACGGCGGCGCCGGTGGTCGCGGTGATCGACGGCGATTTGCAGCATGACGAAACGCTGCTGCCCAAGATGCTCGACCTGTTGCAGGCGGACGAGGCGCTCGACGTGGTGGTCGGATCGCGCTTCGTCGATGGCGGCGGCACGGGCGACTGGGATCGCGATCGCGTCGCCAAGTCGGCGTTCGCCACCAAGCTGTCGCGCCGGGTGCTGAAGGGCGACCTCAGCGATCCGATGAGCGGGTTCTTCGCGATCCGCACCGCGGTGGTGCGCGAGCTGGTGCCTGACCTGTCGGCGATCGGCTTCAAGATCCTGCTCGATTTGATGACGACGAGCACGCGGCCGCTCAACTTCGCCGAGCTGCCCTATACGTTCCGGGTGCGAACGGAGGGCGAATCGAAGCTCGATCACGTCGTCGCCATGGAATATCTGATCGCGCTGTACGACCGCATGTTCGGCCGGTTCGTGCCGGTGCGCTTCGCGATGTTTTCGGGCATCGGCGTGCTCGGCGTGGGCGTGCATATGAGCGTGCTGGGCGTCGCCATGCTGGCCGGCGCCGACTTCCTGTTCGCGCAGATCCTGGGCGCGGTGGCGGCGATGACGTTCAACTTCGCGCTCAACAATGCGCTGACCTATCGCGATCGGCGGTTGAAGGGATTCCGCCAGCTGCTCGACGGCTGGGTGTCGTTCTGCGTCGTCTGTTCGGTGGGGCTGGTGGCGAATGTCGGCATCGCTGCCTTCGTCCATGATTTCCGCAACGGCGGCGCGGCGGCGTCGGCGCTGATCGGCATCTTGGTGGGCGCGGTGTGGAATTACGCGCTGTCGTCGAAGTTCGTCTGGGGCCGCTATTAGATCCAGCTCTTCAGCCACATCCAGCCGTGAAACGAGTCCGGGCCTTTGAGCGGCGTCGCGGCGAGGATGGGGTAGAAGTGGACGAACAGCACCGCGGCGGCGGCGAGAAAGGCCTCGTCCCAATAGCGCAGGCGCGCGCGCCAATGGTCGAAGGCGGCGGCGATAGCGACGCACAGCCAGATGCTCGATAAATAGTAATAATAGAAGAAACCCAGCGACTTGGGGATCAGCGCCCACATCGCGACGCTGGCGACCCACAGCAGCGCGACGCCGCCAGCGCGGACGTTGCCGCGCACCCAGGCGTACAGGCAGGCAAGGACGGCGATCAGCCCGCCCCACATCACCACGGGATTGCCGAGCAGCAGGATACCGCGCTGCGCGCCGTCGACGGGCTCGTACAGATACCAGACCGGCCGCCAGTCGAACGCCCACGTCCACCAGGCAGACTGATAGGGGTGGGGCGGTAGAACCTGTGTCTGGCGCGCGTACATGTCGAGCTGGAAGGGGAGCAGCGTCGACAGCGTGAGCGGCTGGGTGCGGTAGAGGAACGCCGGCCAGAAGGTGAGCGCGTAGGTGAGCGCGGCGACCACGCCGAGCGCGGCGAGGGCTGCGAGCGGGTGGAGGCGCGGTTGCGTGCGGTGCGCGAGCAGGAAGGCGAGGCCTGCAAAGCCGATATAGGGCAGCGCGGTCCATTTCGTGCCCAGCGCCAGGCCGAGCAGTACCGCGCCGGCGATCCAGCGCCGCCAGGCCTGCCCGCGCGTCTGTGCCTGCATCGCCCAGAGCAAGGTCGCGACGCCGGTGACGACGAAGGCGGCCATATAGCCGTCGAGCATCGCGGTGCGCGCCTGCACGAAGACGGTGAAGTTGAGGATGGCCAGCGTCGCCCCGATGCCGGCGGTGCGGACGCGCCCGAACAGTAGATACAGGATCGCGAAGACGCCGATGACTACCGCGGTCGCCGCCAGCGTCGAACCGATCCGCCAGCCGAGCGGATCGTCGCCGAACAGCGCCATGCCGGCGGCGATCAGCGTCTTGCCGAGCAGCGGGTGTTCGATGTTCACCGGCCCGCCGAGGTCGCGCAGCATGCGCGCGGCGGGGACGTAATGCACCTCGTCGAACACCAACGTGTGCGGCGTGGTGAGCCGCCAGCTGAACAGCAGTTGCGCGATCAGGCCGAGGCCGAGCGCGGCGGGCAGGGGGCGGTGGAACAAGCGCACCGGGGGCTTGTCGGGGCAAGCGGGCGGGTTGGCAAGCGGGTGCTGTCCGTGTCCACCCGTCACCCCGGACGTGTTCCGGGGTCCACTTCGCGGCGAGGGGGACGCTAGGGCCGATCGACATTCATTCGCGCCACGATACGAAGAGGGGAAGACAAGACGGTTCGCGCGGAGGCGCGGAGGACGCAGAGGTGTCGCATTTGCCGCGCGAGCGGCCTGTCTCTCTCGGTCGAGGTCAAGGCGAAGCGTTGCCACGCGCGTGACATCTCTGCGTCCTCCGCGCCTCCGCGCGAACAAAACTCTTTTTCTTCATGTCTGTCCGCTCGTCGGGAAATCCATCACGACGGTGAATGTCGATATGGCCTAGAGGCTCCGGCCGTCCCCTTGTGGCCCGGTGGACCCCGGAACGAGTCCGGGGTGACGGGGTGGGCGGGGCGGCCGTCTCGCGCAACCGTACCCCACCCTTGCACCCCCCGCCCGCGTCCGGCAAAGCGGGCGGCATGAAGCGCAAGGCAGGTCAGGACCGTTCGATCACCGCCAACTGGCGCCCCGCGACGCTGGCCGTCCGTGGCGGCACGGCCCGCAGCGAATATGGCGAGACGAGCGAGGCGCTGTTCCTCACCTCTGGCTATACCTACGACAAGGCGGGCGATGCCGCGGCGCGGTTCGCGGGTGAGCAGGAGGGGATGACCTATTCCCGTCTGCAGAATCCGACGGTCGAAATGCTGGAACAGCGGATCGCGCTGCTGGAAGGGGCCGAGGCGTGCCGGACGATGGCATCGGGCATGGCGGCGATGACCGCGGTGCTGCTGTGTCAGTTGCAGGCGGGCGATCATCTGGTCGGCGGGCGCGCGGCGTTCGGATCGTGCCGCTGGCTGACCGATACGTTGCTGCCCAAGTTCGGCATCCAGACCACGATCGTCGATGCACGCGATCCGCAGCAATTCCTCGACGCGGTGCGGCCCGAAACGAAGGTCTTCTTCTTCGAAACGCCGGCCAATCCGACGATGGACGTGGTCGACATCCGCGCCGTCTGCGCCATTGCGCGGGAACGCGGCATCACGACCGTGGTCGACAATGCCTTCGCCACGCCCGCGCTCCAGCGGCCGATGGACATGGGCGCGGACGTTACCGCCTATTCCGCGACCAAGATGATGGACGGGCAGGGCCGCGTGCTCGCCGGCGCGGTGTGCGGGACCGAAGATTTCATCACCAACACGCTGTTGCCCTTCACGCGCAACACCGGCCCGACGCTGTCGGCGTTTAACGCCTGGGTGGTGTTGAAGGGGCTGGAGACGCTGGACCTGCGCATTACGCGGCAGGCGGAGAGCGCGCTGACGGTCGGCCGCTTCCTGGAAGCCCGCGTGCCGAAGATCCTGCACCCGGGCCTGCCGAGCCATCCACAGCACGCGCTCGCGATGAGCCAGATGCGCGCGACCGGCCCGATCTTCGCGTTCGAGGTCGCGGACCGCACCCAGGCGCACGGGCTGCTCGACGCGCTGGCGCTGATCGACATCTCCAACAACATCGGCGATTCGCGCTCGCTGATGACGCACCCGGCGTCCACCACGCATGCCGGCGTGTCGGCGGAGACGCGTGCCGAGATGGGCGTGACCGAGGGCATGCTGCGGCTGAACGTCGGCCTCGAAGACCCGCACGACCTGATCGACGACCTCGACCAGGCGTTGCGCGCGGTCGGGCTGTAGGGCGGCCGTGAAGCAGCTATTCCCCCATGCCGCGACCACCGATGGCGTGACCGTGCGCGTCGCGGTCAGCTATCTGCCCGAACAATCGGAGCCGCAGCGGGGGCGCTGGTTCTGGGCCTATCATATCCGGATCGAGAATGAGTCGGACCGGACGGTCCAGTTGCTGACGCGCCACTGGATCATCACCGACGGCCGCGGCGCGCGCCATTCGGTGGAGGGCGAGGGCGTCGTCGGCGAACAGCCGGTGATCGCACCGGGCGGGAGCTTCGATTATGTGTCGGGTTGCCCGCTGCAGACGCCGAACGGCGCGATGCAGGGCAGCTACCGGCTGATCGACGAGGCCGGGCAGGCGTTCGACGCGTCGATCCCCCGGTTTGCGCTGCTGGCGCCGGCGGTGGAGACGTGAAGCGCACGCATCTTCCCCTCAACGGCCTGCGCGTGCTGGATGCGGCGGCGCGGCACCTGAGCTTCACGCGCGCGGCGGACGAGCTGGCGGTGACGCCCGCCGCCGTCGGCCAGCAGATCCGTGCGCTGGAGGATACGCTGGGCGTCGTGCTGTTCCGCCGCACGACGCGCGGGCTGGAGCTGACGCCCGAGGCGGAGGCGGGGTTGCCGGCGCTGCGTGACGGCTTCCTGCAATTCGAGGAAGCGGTGCGCGCGATGCAGGCGGGGCAATCGTCCAAGTCGCTGACCATTGCCGCGCCGCGCGACCTGACCGAGAAATGGCTGATGCCGCGCCTTGCCGAAGTGGCGCAGGCGGATGCGGAGCTGCGCTTCGTATTGCTTGCCGCCGACGATACCGGCGATTTCACCGAGGCGAACCTCGACCTGGCGATCCGCTGGGGCGAGGGGCCGGGCGAGCATGAGGGCGAGGCGCTCGAGTCGGAGGGTATGGTGACGGTGGCGGCGCCGAGCGGCGGGGACGCGGCGATCGGCTGGCCGGGCGCGCCGGGCGGCGACGGTGCGGCGTTGGTGAAGGTCGCCGACGCAGGGCTGGCGATCGATGCGGCGGTGGCGGGACTGGGGCGCGCGACGGTGCCCGAACTGCTGGCGGCGCGGGCGATCGCGGCGGGGCAATTGGTGACGATCGGCGAGGCGCAACCGTCGCGTATGGGCTATTGGCTGGTCGCACCGCTGCCGCAATGGCGGCAGGCCAAGGTGAAGGCGCTGGTCGACGCGCTGACCGCGTGACGCCGACGCTGCACACCGCGCGGCTGACGCTCAGGCCGCGCGTGGCGGACGATGCCGAGGCGCTGTTCCCGACCATGGCGGATGCCGAGGCGATGCGCTGGTGGTCCTATCCGCCGTTCACGCGGGTCGAGGATCTCCGCGTGCATTTCGGCACGGCACATCCCGACTGGCGGGCCTGGGCGGTGACGTGGCGGGGCGAGGATCGGGCAATCGGCTTCGTTGCGGCAGGGCAGCGCCGCGCGGGCGTGTCGGAGATCGGCTATCTGTTCGACCGCGCCACCTGGGGACAGGGTGTCGCGCGCGAGGCGTTGGGCGCGTTGCTCGACCAATTGTTCGCCGAGGGGCAGCGGCGGGTGTTTGCCGACATCGACCCCGACAATACGCCGTCGATCGGTCTGGTCGAGCGGCTGGGCTTCGTGCTGGAAGGCCGGCTGCGCGCCGAGTGGGAGACGCACATCGGCGTGCGCGATACGCTGATCTATGGCCTGCTCAGGGACGAGTGGCGGGCGTAGCGACCAGCGCCAGCGCGCGCGATACCAGGGCGACGAAAGCCGCATCGTCGACGCCTGCGTCCGAGCGGTGCCAGTCGCCGACCACCGCATACCAGCGTCCGTCCCGTGCCTGCGCCAGCAGGTTGAGCGTGATCACCCCCGGCTCCGACCCGCCCTTGAACCCGACATAGCGGAAGCGCGCCGCGGTGGCGGGGTCGATGCCCGGGTTGATGCCCAGGATGCCGCGCACCACCGGCCCCGCGTCGCGCAGATGGGCGAGCAGGCGCGCCATGTCACGGGGCGATGCGAACCATTCGACGCTGTCGTTGGCGATCGGGCCCGAAGAGAACATCAGCGGGTCGATGCGCTGGGTCGCTATCGCGGAGGCCTGCGCGGCGAGCAGGGCGCGGCGGCCGGCGGCGTCGGTGCCCTTCCATGCGGCGATGCGCGTAGGGTCGGCCTTAATCGCGAAGGCCTCGCGCGTCGTCAGCACCGGGCCGGTGGCGCCGAAACGCGCGGCCATGGCGTCGACCTCCTTGCGTCCCAGCACGCCGATCAACGTGTCGGCGGCGGTGTTGTCGCTGATCGAGATCATCAGCGTCGCCAGCGTCTGGAGCGTCACCGGCGTCCCCGCGGGCCAGGTTTGCAGGATGCCGGAGGGAAGGGACGGCGCGGCAATTGGCACCACCTCGTCCCAGCGATGCTTGCCCGAGGCGACCCGCCGTGCGGTTTCGGCGAGTACCCACAATTTGAACGCGGAGCCGAGCGGGGCGGGCTGGGCGTCGCGGATCGCCAGCACAGGCATCGGCGTCGCGCCGTCCAGTGCGTAGATGCCGAGCCGTGTCGTGCCGGGCAGCGCCGACAGGTCCTTTTCGATCGTCGCCGCGCTGTCGTCGCTGCGGGTCGTGCCGGTGATGCGCAACCCGGTGATCGCGTGGGGCGCGGCGGGATCGATCGCGATCAGCATCGTCGCGGTGCCGCGTTCGTAGCCGACGAGCAGTTGCGCGGCATAGCGACCTTTCGGGGTCAGCGTCGCGATCCGCTGCGGGGCCCCCAGCGAGTCGCGCAATTGCGCGGTGAGCGCCTGCCACTGGCCTAGTGGTACGGCCTGACGAAAGGCGGGGGCGAACACCGTGTCGTATCCCGGACCGCCGTTCAGCACGGGCAGCAGCGCCTCCGCCTGCGCGCGCACTGCCGGATCGGCATCGGTCGCGACGGGGCGCGCGACGGGGGCCGCGGCGGGCGGCGGCGTCTGGGCGCTCGCCGTGACGGGCGCGAGGCAGCCCAGCGCCAGCGCGGCGATCAGTTCTTGAGCTTCCAGCCTTTTCGCAAGAGCACGTAGCATGTCACCCCCAGCACGACGTCCACCGCCAATATCGCGATGCTGCCGACCATGATGGGCGAATCGGCGGTGCCAAGGAAGCCGTATCGGAAGCCCGAAATGATATAGAAGAAGGGGTTGGCATGGCTGAACGCGCGGAACGCGGGGGCCAGGCGATCGACCGAGTAGAAGGTGCCCGACAGCAGCGACAGCGGCGCGATCACGAAATTGGTGACCGCGGCGGCATGGTCGAACTTCTCCGCCCAGATCGACGTCAGCACGCCGAGGAACGACAGGAAGGCCGCGCCGAGGAAGCCGAACCACAGGATGGCGAGCGGGTGCGCCGGCGTCACGTGGACGCCCGGATACAGCGCCATCGCGCACCAGCAGATGAAGCCGACGAGGAACGCGCGCGTCATCGCGCCGCCGACGAGCGCCGCTAGCAGCTCCGCGGTCGACAGCGGCGGTTGCAGGTAATCGACGATCGTCCCCTGGATCTTGCCGACCAGCAGCGAGAAGCTGGCATTGGCGAAGGCGGGGCCCATCATCCCCTGGCTGATGATGAGGCCGGGCGCGATGAAATCGGCGAAGGGGACGATGGTGCCGCCGACCTGGACCGGGCTTTTCGCGCCCGTCGCGATGGTAAAGACGATCAGGAACAGCAGGGTCGTGATCGCCGGCGCCCATACCGTCTGGAGCTGCACCTTGAAGAACCGGCGCACCTCCTTCACATAGAGGGTCTTCAGGCCGCCCCAATTCACGTTCCGGATCACCGGCACGCCGGGTGCGGACCGGATCGCCGATTGGATTTCGCCGATTGGGGGCTGGCTGCTCATGAGCGAAGCGGGTAATCGCCTGCGCAGCCGCCCGCAACCCGGCTGTGAGAATATAGGGAAGTACGAATGTCCTGGACCGACGAGCGGATCGACACGCTCAAGACGATGTGGGAAGCGGGCCAGACCGCCAGCCAGATCGCCGAGGCGCTGGGTGGCGTCAGCCGCAACGCCGTGATCGGCAAGGCGCATCGCCTGGGGTTGCAGTCGCGCCCGTCGCCGGTGAAGCCGAACGAGCCCGTTGCGGCCCCCGCACCGGTGCCGGCCGCGCCCGAGCCCGAACCCGTCGTCGCGGCGCCGCCCGCTCCGCCGCCCCCCGCGCCGAAGCCGACGCCTGCGCCCGAGCCGGTGGTCGCCGCCGCGGATGTCCGCGACGACGAAGACGAGGATGACGACGACACGGATGCCGTCGTCGCCGCGCCGCGTCGCGAGCCGCAGCCGATCCTGCGGTCGGTCGGTCCCGGCGGCTTCGTGCGCCAGTCGCCCGGCGAGCAGCAGCCCCCCGCCACGCCCGCGCCGCCGCGCCGGCTGGTGCCGGCCAAGCCTTCGCCCGAGATCGCGGGCAAGACGACGCTGCTCGACCTCAACGACCGCATCTGCAAGTGGCCGCTGGGCCATCCGGGCGAACCCGACTTCCACTTTTGCGGCGAGAAGGTGAACCCGGGCTTCCCCTACTGCGTCGAACATTGCGGCCATGCCTATCAGGCGCAGCTGCCGCGGCGTGATCGCCGCCCGCCGCCCCCGATGCCGTTCGGCGGACCCAGGGTCCGCTAGGCGCGTAGCGCCAGCGAACCCGGTCCGCCCGGCCGGCGCGGCCGACAGCCGCGTCCGACGTCATGGGCTTTGCCCATGACGGGCCTGGTTTAGTGCTCTCCCGTCTACCCCGCACCCGTTCGCCCTGAGCCTGTCGAAGGGCGGGGCGCCCCGAGTGATGGCCTCGCATCTGGAATGCTGTGCTTCGACAAGCTCAGCACGAACGGAGGTGGGTACGGCGCGCCGCGGCGAAGCCGCGTCGTCAGTCGTGTCCGCTGGCGCGGCACGCTGGCCGGGCTTGCGCGAGTCCTGAGCCATGCGTGGCATGGCTCAGGCCGCCCTTCGCCTTAGAAGCGGAACGCCGCCGTTGCGCGCAGCGAATGCCAGCGGAACTGCGTGTCCGAGCGGCGGAAGTCCGTCGTCGTTCCGCCCAGCACGAACGGGTTCGTCGTCGGCGCCGTCCCTTGCGTCACCCGCACGCGCGCATCGTCGTCGCGATACTGGTGATAGGTATATTCCATGCCGATCGAGAAGTTCTTGCCGAGCTTCTGTTCGATACCGCCGCCGCCGACGATGCCCCACTGGTTGCGCTTGCCGAACTGGCTGAAGGCATTGGCGGTGTTGGTCGTCGTGAATTCGCGATCGATCCGCGCATAGCCCGGTCCGAACGTGCCGTAGAACAGCGTCGTGCCCGGTGCGTAGCCGACGCGGCCGCGAATGCTCGCTTCCCAATCCAGCTTGCGGGTCATGACGTAATTGGCGGGCGTCGTCGAAAAGGCGCTGACGCTGTCGGTGATCTCGCTCTTGCCGAATTCGCCGACCGCACCGATCACGACGTTGCCGCGCTGCGAGTCCATGCCGATCCGCCCATAGTACGACCAGCCATCGCGATCGTTGGCGCAGCCGCCGGGCGTCGGCGTCGCGCCACGCGCGCGGCCATTACAGAAGCCGGGCGAGAAGGCGTTGGCGCCCGCCGCGGTCGACACCGTATCGCCGAAGCTGCCGTTCGACCCGCGATCGAACAGGATGCGCGAACCGACGTCGTTCGGCTGGACGTCATAGCCGCCGGCAGCGCCGATATAGATGCCGCTGAACGGCGTATCGTCGGCCATCTCCTGCGCCTGCGCGGCGGTGGTGAAGGATGCCGCGGCAAGCGCGCCGGCGACCAGAATAGAACGCATATGTCTCTCCCGACAGACGTGACAGTCGGGCAAGGAACGTCCGCTCCGACGGAAAATATGCGTCAGATCAACCAAATCGCACAGGTGTGGCTTTTATGCACCAGCGTAGAAATATTCGAGCAACATGCGTCGCTCGCGCAATACTGGTATCGCCTGCGATGTTCCCTTATGGTTCCGCCTGATGGCCCAGGATTTGTTCGCTTCGTCCGCTACCCCCGCCAACAGCTATGACGCTTCGTCGATCGAGGTGCTCGAGGGGCTGGAGCCGGTTCGCCGCCGCCCTGGCATGTATGTCGGCGGTACGGACGAACGCGCGTTGCACCACCTCGCCGCCGAGGTGCTCGACAATGCGATGGACGAGGCGGTCGCGGGCCATGCGACGCGGATCGAAGTGACGCTGGAGCCGGGCAATCGCCTGACCATCGTCGACAATGGTCGCGGCATTCCCGTCGACCCGCATCCCAAGTTTCCCGACAAGAGCGCGCTGGAGGTGATCCTGTCGACGCTGCATTCGGGCGGCAAGTTCGCCGGCAAGGCCTATGCGACCAGCGGCGGCCTGCACGGCGTCGGCGTCTCGGTGGTCAATGCGCTATCGAGCGACACGGTGGTCGAGGTGGCGCGCGACCGCCAGCTCTACCGCCAACGGTTCAGCCGCGGGCAGACGCTGGGGCCGCTGGAGCATGTCGGTGCGGCGCCCAATCGCCGCGGCACCTCGGTCGCGTTCACGCCGGATGTCGAGATTTTCGGGCCCGAGCTCGCCTTCAAGCCCAAGCGGCTGCACCAGCTTGTCCGATCGAAGGCCTATCTGTTCGCCGGCGTCGAGATTCGCTGGCATTGCGCGCCTGAGCTGGTCGAGGGCAGCGATACGCCGGCGGAGGCGGTGTTCCAATTCCCGGGCGGTCTCGCCGATCATCTGCGCGAACAGATCGGCGGTCGCGAATGCGCGACGGCCGATTTCTTTGCGGGACGACAGGACTTTCCGGGCGAAGCAGGGCGTGTCGAATGGGCGGTCGCCTGGCCGCTGTGGAGCGACGGCAGCTACAGCTGGTATTGCAACACGATCCCGACGCCCGACGGTGGCACGCACGAACAGGGCCTGCGCCAGGCGCTGGTCCGGGGTTTGCGCGCATTTGGCGAGCTGGTGAACCAGAAGAAGGCCAAGGATATCACCGCCGACGACGTGATGGTCGGCAGCGAGCTGATGCTCAGCGTCTTCATCCGCGATCCGCAATTCCAGAGCCAGACGAAGGATAGGCTGACGTCGCCGGAGGCGGCCGGCCTCGTCGAAAAGGCGGTGCGCGACCATTTCGACCATTGGCTCGGCCACAATATGGAGCGCGGCAAGGCGCTGCTCGGCTATGTCCTCGACCGGATGGACGAGCGCCTGCGCCGCAAGGCCGAGCGCGAGGTCAAGCGCAAGACCGCGACCAGCGCGCGCAAATTGCGCCTGCCCGGCAAGCTGACCGACTGCGCCGCCGACTCGCCGGAAGGCACCGAGCTGTTCATCGTCGAAGGCGACTCGGCCGGCGGCTCGGCCAAGCAGGCGCGTGATCGCAAGACGCAGGCGATCCTGCCGATCCGAGGCAAGATCCTGAACGTTGCCAGCGCGACGAGTGCGAAGATCGTCGCGAACCAGGAAATCGCCGATCTGATCCAGGCGCTTGGCTGCGGCACGCGCAAGGACTGCGACGCCAGCCAGCTGCGCTACGAACGCATCGTCATCATGACCGACGCCGACGTCGACGGGGCGCATATCGCGACGCTGTTGATGACGTTCTTCTTCCAGGAAATGCCGGATCTGGTGCGGCGCGGGCATTTGTATCTCGCGCAGCCGCCGCTCTATCGCCTGACGGTGGGCGCCAAGTCCCTGTATGCTCGCGACGACGCGCATCGTGCCGAGCTGGAGCGCACCGCGTTCAAGGGCAAGAAGGTCGATGTCGCGCGCTTCAAGGGGCTTGGCGAAATGAACCCCGGCCAGCTGCGCGAAACGACGATGGACCCCAACACGCGCAGCCTGATCCGCGTGACGCTGCCGCAGGAATATGAAGAACGCGCAGGGGTTAAGGACTTGGTCGATCGGTTGATGGGCAACAATCCGGCGCACCGCTTTGCGTTTATTCAGGAAAATGCGGCGCGGATGGACGAAGAGGCGATCGACGCGTAGGCGCTGGACGAACGCCTGATCCTCGCTCATGTTACGGGGGTGCGGCGTTCGGAGTTGAAATCATGATCGGATGGGCGTTTCTATTACAGGCGGCGGCTGCCACGACGCCCGCTCCACCGCCCGAAAGTGACATTATCGTCGTGGCGCGTAATGTTGCGGGGGCGAAGCGTGCGCTCGATGCCTGCATCGCGCGGCAATGTCCTCCGAATGAAGAGATTAAAGCCGCGCTGGTCTATGCGACACGACAGTTCTTGGCGGGAGATTATGCTTCATCCCGGCAGACATTGCTGAAGACCCGTCACCGTACGGCGAAATACGACGCGAAATATCCAATGGAGGTCTCGGACCTCCATCGGGCCCTGAACACTCTTGCAAACCTCGATGGCCGACCCGATTCGGCCAGGCTTTCGGCGTTGGATGCGACGGATGCGCTGAAGGCAGGATTGTCGCCGGACGATCCCCTGATTTTGCTACAGCGTCTTGATACGGCTGGGCAGTTTGCGAAGGAGGGGCGCATTATCGCGGCCCGCCAGATCCTCGATGATGTCGCAGCGAAGGCACATAAGAAGGGCTATTACGGTGTCGAGGCACAGGCGCTGTTCCGCGGCGCGACGCTGTACGCCGCCTTGGCCAACGCTAACCCGGATTATCGGGGTGCGGCTAAGCTATGGCGCAATCGGATTGCCAAGCGGACCGAGTCCGAGTTCGCCGAGTATCGCGAAGCCCTAGGATTATTGGATACGCAGATCGCGGCATTGAACGCCAAGCCTCGTGATCGGGAACGCATAGTCGCCAGCGCCAAGCCCGTCACCGGAGACGAAGTAGTGTTGCTCAGTGAACCCGAAGCACGGTTTACGGCATCCGAGAACGGATTGAATGGCAAGGATGGCGGCAATACCGATCCCGAATGGGCGGATGTCGCATTCTGGGTGCGGGCAGATGGGTCCGTCGCGGACGTCGATGTCGTGGGGCGGTCGAAGAGCCCGCCGGGGTCCTGGCTTGCGCGGAAGTTGAAAGCGGTGGCCGGCCGGCGATATGCGCCGCTCAAAGGCACGACGGACAGTCGGGGTGTGTACAAAGTTGAGCGGTATTCGATGGTCTATCCGCTCGGCACAGCGACAGGTGGTCGCATGCCGATCCGATCCGGCAGGGGGCAGTTGGAGACAACGGATATCACCGCAGCGTATCGTCACCCGCCTGCGAGTTAGCCAAACGACCCGTTGCGGCGAGTTGACCCCGCCCTCCCCCGTCCGGTAGTAGGGCTAAGGGCGGCCAGCACAGGCCGCCCTTTCTCGTTGAAGAGAAGAGGAGACCTCTCGTGACCATTACGCCGCTCATGCCCGTTTACCCACGGTGCGGGGTGCGTCCGGTCCGAGGGGAGGGGTGCTACCTGATCTCCGAAAACGGCGACCGCTATCTGGATATGGCGGCGGGGATCGCGGTCAATGCGCTGGGGCATGGCCACCCGCATCTGGTGAAGGCGATCGCCGAGCAGGCGGCGACGCTGATGCACGTCAGCAACCTTTACGGCAGCCCCCAGGGCGAGGCGCTGGCGGAGCGGATCGTCGCGAACAGCTTTGCCGATACGGTGTTCTTTACCAATTCGGGCACCGAAGCCGTCGAGTGCGCGATCAAGACCGCGCGGCGCTATCACTTCGCCAACGGCAATCCGCAGCGGCACACGATCATCACCTTCAACAACGCCTTCCACGGGCGGACGATGGGGGCGATCTCGGCGACCAATCAGCCCAAGATGCGCGACGGGTTCGAGCCACTGCTGCCCGGCTTCGCCTATGCGCCGTTCAACGACCTGAAGGCGGCGCTCGCGCTGGTGGACGAGAACACCGCCGGCTTCATGGTCGAGACGATCCAGGGCGAGGGCGGCGTGTCGGTAAGCACGCCCGAATTCATCCAGGGTCTGCGCAAGGCGTGCGACGAACACGGCCTGCTGCTGATCCTGGACGAGGTGCAGTGCGGTTATGGCCGTACCGGCAAGATGTGGGCCTATGAGCATTACGGCATCAAGCCGGACATCATGTCGGTCGCAAAGGGCATCGGCGGCGGCTTCCCGCTGGGCGCGTGCCTTGCCACCGAAGAGGCGGCGAAGGGCATGGTGATCGGCACGCATGGATCGACCTATGGCGGCAACCCGCTCGCCATGGCGGCGGGGCAGGCGGTGCTCGACGTGATGCTGGAGGACGGCTTCCTCGAGAACGTCACGGTGATGGGCGAGCGGCTGCGCGGTGCGCTGGAGCAGATGATCCCCAACCACGACCACGTCTTCGAAGGCGTGCGCGGCAAGGGGCTGATGCTCGGCCTGAAGCTGAAGGCTGGGGTCGAGCCGCGCGAATTCGTCGCGCATGCCCGCGACAATCACAACCTGCTGCTGGTCGCGGCCGGCGAGAATGTCGTGCGCATGCTGCCGCCGCTGGTGATCGAGGATGCGCATGTCGCCGAGTGCATCGACAAGCTGAGCGCGGCGGCGCGGGTGTTCGCACCGGCGAGCGACGATTGATGATTCCTCCCCCGTCAGGGGGAGGTGGCACCGCGCATGCGGTGACGGAGGGGGAGGACGGCGGGGGCTGCGTTTGGGGAAGCGCCCCCTCCACCACGGCCTGTCGGCCGCGGTCCCCCTCCCCCGCTGCGCGAGGGAGGACTTTTCACATGCGTCATTTCCTGAATCTCACCGATGCCGGCGCCGATGGCGTGGCCGCGATGCTCGACGATGCGATGAGCCGCAAGGCGGCGCGGGCCGGCTGGCCGAAGGGGCGCGTCGATGCCGACGCGCCGCTGGCCGGTCATGTGCTGGCGATGATCTTCGAAAAGAATTCGACGCGCACGCGGGTCAGCTTCGACATGGCGATCCGCCAGCTGGGGGGCACGTCGATCGTGATGGATGCCGGCAGCATGCAGCTCGGCCGTGGTGAGAGCATCGCGGATACCGCGCGCGTGCTGTCGGGCTATGTCGATGCGATCATGATCCGCACCGACGATCATGCCAAGGTCGAGGATATGGCGCGCCATGCCAGCGTGCCGGTGATCAACGGCCTGACCGACGCGTCGCACCCCTGCCAGATCATGGCCGACCTGCAGACGATCCTGGAGGACGGCAAGGCGCTGCCCGGGCTGAAGGTCGCGTGGCTGGGGGATGGCAACAACGTGCTCGCCTCGATCATGGAGGCGGCGGGCCTGATGCAGTTTGATGTCATCGCCGCCTGTCCGCAAGGCTATCAGCCCAGCGAAGCGGACGTCGCGCTGGGCAAGGGCCGCGCGCGCGTCGTCGGCACCGCGGCCGAGGCGGTCGAGGGCGCGGACGTGATTGTTACCGACACCTGGATCTCGATGGGCCAGGCGCATGCCGACACGAAGCTCGCTGCGATGATGCCCTTCCAGGTCGATGAGGCGCTGATGGCGCGCGCCAAGCCCGACGCGCGCTTCCTCCACTGCCTGCCCGCGCATCGCGGCGAGGAAGTGGTCGATGCGGTGATCGACGGGCCGCAGTCGCTGATCTGGCGCGAGGCGGAAAACCGGTTACACGCGCAAAAGGCGGTGCTGCGCTGGGTGTTCGGGCAGATCGGCTGAGGTCTCTGGGGGCGGTTCCGCCGCGCGTCGTGCCGCCCCGCACCTCGACAAAACGGCTCTCGAGGCGCACGATGTGCCTCAAGTAACGGAGCCTATTCATGTCCCTAGACGAGACGTTTGCCACCGACTGGGCCGCTGCGGGCGAGGCCGGGCTGGACGATACGATCGCATTGCGCCGCGCGATCCATGCCGAGCCAGAGGTCGGGCTGTACTGCCCGCTGACCACCGCGAAGATCAAGGCGGCGCTCGCCGGCCTGCCGCTGGAGATCCACGACAGCACGTCCACCACCGGCTTCATCGCCATCCTGAAGGGGCAGGCGGGCGATAACGGCCGCACCGTGCTGCTGCGCGGCGACATGGATGCGCTGCCGATGCAGGAGGAGACGGGGCTGCCGTTCGCCAGCACCATCCCCGGCCGCATGCATGCCTGCGGGCATGATTCGCACACCGCGATGCTGGTCGGCGCGGCCAAGGCGCTGTGTGCGCGCCGGGAGAGCCTGCCGGGCACGATCGTCTTCATGTTCCAGCCGGGCGAGGAGGGCTATCACGGCGCCCGCTTCATGATCGACGACGGGCTGCTCGCCATCGCCAAGCCCGATGCGGCGTTCGCGCTGCACATCACGCCCAATGCACCCGCAGGCGTCGTCGTGACGCGCGGCGGGCCGATCATGGCGTCGGCGGACACGATTCACGCAACGATCCGTGGTGCCGGGGGCCATGCCGCGATGCCGCACGACTGCATCGATCCGATCCCCGTCGCCTGCGAAATCGTCACCGCGCTCCAGACCTTCATCGCGCGCCGTATTCCCGTCACCGATCCGGCGGTACTGTCGGTGACGAAGATCGAGGCGGGGTCGGCGCACAATATCGTGCCGGGCGAGGTGACGATGCTCGGTACGCTGCGCACGCTGTCGGAGGGCACGCGGGCGACGATGCAGGCGGCGTTCCAGCGGATCGCGGAGCATATCGCCATCGCGCATGGCGCGACCGCGGAGACGCGGATCGAGGCGGGCTATCCGGTGACGGTCAACGACCCGCGCGGTGCGGCGCTGATCGAGGGCGTCGCCGGCACGCTCGGCCAGCCGTTCGCGGCGATGCCGCAGCCGATGATGGGCGCGGAGGACTTTTCATACGTGCTGCGCGAGACGCCCGGCGCCTTCGCCTTCATCGGCGTCGCGCCGGTCGGCAGCGATCCCGCGACCAACCCGCCGCTGCACAATACGCGGATGACGATCGAGGAATCGGTGATGGCGAAGGGCGTGGCGATGCACTGCGCGATCGCGACGCGGTTCCTGGAGAACGGGTTCGATTGAGGGCGGGCAGGCCGTTAGCCTTAACCCGTCGCCCCGACCCAAGAGCCGGGGTCCCGCTTCTGTTCGGCCGTGGCGAAAAGCGGGACCCCGGATCAAGTCCGGGGTGACGAGGTGGGTGTGGCCACCCCTTACGCGATCACTTCTTGATCAGGCCGATCTCAACCAGCCGCTCGTGCAGGTAATCGTGGGCGGTGATCGGCGTGGGGTAACGGTTCGGCCGGTCCGCGGTGATCGTCTGCGGTAGCGTCTCGATCAGGAAATCGGGCGCGGGGTGCAGGAAGAAGGGCATCGAATAGCGCGAATGGCCGCGGCGTTCGACCGGCGGGTTGACGACGCGGTGCGTGGTCGAGGGCAGGACGTGGTTGGTCAGGCGCTGCAGCATGTCGCCGACGTTGACGACCATCGCGCCTTCGGGCGGCTTGATCGCCAGCCAGTCGCCGGTGTTCTTGTCGAGCAGTTCGAGGCCCGCTTCCTCGGCGCCGAGCAGCAGGGTGATGAGGTTGATGTCCTCATGTGCGCCGGCGCGCACGCCCTCGGCATCGGCGGGGATGGGGGGATAGTGGAGCAGGCGCAGCACGCTGTTGCCGTCCTTCACCGCCGGGTCGAACCAGTCGGGGGCAAGGGCCAGATGGCGCGCGATCGCGGAGAGCAATTTGTCGCCCGCGCGATCGAAAGCGGTGAACAGTTCGAGGAACGTGTCCTTGAACCCCTCGGGGCGCGCCGGCCAGATGTTGGGCGCCATGCTGTCTGCGTAGCGATGCCCCTCCGGCAGATTGCGGCCGATGTGCCAGAATTCCTTGAGGTCGACGTGCTTGGCGTCCTTGGCGATCTCCGTCTTGAACGGGGTATAGCCGCGCGCGCCGCCGCCGCCCGCGACGAAATAGTCGCGCTTTTCCGCCTCGGGCAGCGCGAACAACGCCTCGGTTTCGGACCAGGCACGGTCGATCAGGTCCTGCGGGATGCCGTGGTCGGCGACGATCGCGAAGCCGAATCGTTCGAACGATTCGCCGAACGCCTTGGCGAAGCCGTCGGGGTCGCGCGCCTGGTCGGCGAGGCTGAGCGTCGGAACCTGTGCGTCCAGCGCGGTTGGGGTGTCGAGCATAAGGGCCATCCGTTTGATCAGGCGAGCGATATAGGACGCCGCGCCGACCGCGTCACGCCCGCATGTCACGCGCCTGTCATGGTGCGGACGACCGGGGATCGACGGCGATCGCACGGCCATGATGAACGGCCGCGTAACCTCATATCATCGGCTCGGCGCACGCGTCAGCCGGTTGATCGTGGGAGCCATGCCCTATGGGTTGTGGATGCGCATCGATTGCAGGCAGAGACTGCGCGTCTGGGGCGCGGTGGGGCTGCGAATCACGACGATTGGATTACGGCCGGACCCGGTCCCCCGGGTTGCGGCGCATCGCACTGGGGTCTGATGAACAGCTTCGTTTCCATGAGCGCTCGACTCGGTAACCGCATCCGTTCGCTGTTCGTCGCACGCGACGTCCTGTTTCACGATGGCAACGCGCTACGCCGTGTCAGCCTGACCGGCCGTCGTCAGGCGACGCTCGCCGCCGCGGCGACGCTGACTTTGGGGTTTTCGGGCTATGGCGCGGCACAGGCTGCGCAGCTGGTCGTCGCCCCCGCGCATGATACGCGCGTTGCGGGCATGGAGCACCGGCTCGACGCGATGCAGGCCCGGGTGTCGCACATCCGCGACGTCGCCCGCCTGCACGCCGAGCGGATCGAACAGCGCCAGAAGCTGATCACCGCGGCGCTGACCGGCAAGGGTGACGAGGCCGAACTGGCGCTCGCGACGCTCGCGATCGATCCCACCGCCGATCGCCTCGCCGCCGATGTCGTCAAGCCGCTGGTGAAGGTGGAAGGGCGCCAGGCCCAGCTCGCCGACGCGGCGCAGAAGGTCGTCGACCAGCGCCTCGCCAAGGCGAATGCGACGCTGAAGACGCTCGGTGTCGCCAGCCGCGTGAACGCCAAGGCGATGGGCGGCCCGATGCTGGAGGCCAATGGCGCGGAAGCGCAGGCGGACCTGAAGGCCGATGCGCAGTTCCGCACGCTGTTCCAGAGCTGGAAGAAGCTCGACACGCTGCAACAGGGGGCGATCGCCATTCCGTCGGTGCAGCCGGTGCAGCACCTGCAGTTCACCAGCAACTTCGGCATCCGCTCCGACCCGTTCCGCGGCACCGCGGCGATGCATGCGGGCGTCGACATCCCCGGTCCGGTCGGCACGCCGATCTATGCCACCGCCGACGGCATCGTCGATCACGCCGGCCGCCAGGGCGGTTACGGCAATCTGGTCGAGATCAACCACGGCAAGGGCATCGCGACCCGCTATGGCCATCTGTCGAAGATCCTCGTCGCCGATGGCGCGCGCGTGACGCGCGGCCAGCTGATCGCACTGATGGGGTCGACCGGCCGTTCGACCGGCCCGCACCTGCATTATGAAGTCCGTATCGACGGCCATGCGGTGAACCCGGTGCCGTTCCTGACCACCGCCGATTACCTGCTCGCCGCGCAGGACCGTGCGGTCCATGCGATCCCGGTGTCGACCGACGGTCCCGCCGCGCAGGATTGATCGACCCAAGTTCGTCATCCCGGCGAACGCCGGGATCCATGGACGCGCGGCGGCGGGCGGCTCGTGCGCCACGTCAACCATCGCAACCATGGATCCCGGCGTTCGCCGGGATGACGAGACGGGTTGGAGGTATCAGCAGTCGCCTACCAGCCTACCATCCATGATGTCGTCCCTCACACGGATGATGGCGCAGGGGCGAGGGGCTAACCGGTTGCCCCACTCGCCCGCCGCGCCTATCTCGGCGGCATGACCCAGCCCGACATCGCCCTCACCCCCGCTGCCGCCGCGCGCGTCGCGGCGATTGCGGGCAAGCAGAACAAGCCTGCCATCCTGCGCCTGTCGGTCGATGGCGGCGGCTGTTCGGGGTTCCAGTACAAGTTCGGATTCGCCGACGCGCCCGAGGGGGACGACACGATCGCGGAGACGGATGGCGTCCGCCTGGTCGTCGACAGTATCAGCCTGGACCTCGTGCGCGGCTGTCAGGTCGATTACGTCGAATCGCTGGGCGGTGCGGCGTTCCGCGTCGATAACCCCAATGCGGCGTCGGGTTGCGGCTGCGGCTCCAGCTTCGCGGTCTGAGGCGGTGAAGCTCGTCACCTACAACGTCAACGGCATCAAGGCGCGGCTGCCGCGGCTGATCGAGTATCTGACCGAACAGCAGCCCGACGTCGTCTGCTTGCAGGAGTTGAAGACCACCGACGATACCTTCCCGATCGCCGATATCGAGGCGGCGGGCTATGGCGCGGTGTGGCATGGGCAGAAGGGGTTCAATGGCGTCGCCGTGCTCGCCAAGGGGCAGACCCCGATCGAAACGCAGCGCGGCCTAGACGGCGAACCCGAGGACGAGCACAGCCGTTATCTGGAATGCGCCGTCGATGGCCTGATCGTCGCGTCAATCTATCTGCCCAACGGCAATCCGCAGCCCGGACCCAAGTTCGACTATAAATTGCGCTGGATGGATCGGCTCGCCGGTCGCGCGCGCGCACTGCTGGAGGCCGAGGTGCCGACGGTGTTGATGGGCGATTACAACGTCATCCCCAACGACGACGACACCTTCTCGGTCCGCGCGATGGCGAACGATGCGCTGATGCAGCCCGAAAGCCGCGCCGCCTACCGCCGGTTGCTGGCGCAGGGGTGGACCGATGCGTTGCGCACGCGCCAGCCCAAGGGCGGGGTGTGGACCTTCTGGGACTATCAGGCCGGGGCCTGGCAGCGCGACGCAGGATTCCGGATCGATCACCTGCTGCTCAGCCCGCAGGCGGCGGACCGGTTGCAGGACGCCGGCGTCGACAAGGATTATCGCGGCCGCGAAAAGGCGAGCGATCACGCACCCACCTGGGTACGACTGTCGTGAGGCGCAGCGCGGCGGCGCTGCTCGCGCTCGCCGCCGCGACGCCGGCCGCGGCGCAGGACCGCGAGTTCTGCCCGGAGCGGCCGGGCCTCGAAACGCAGGCGTGCATCGTCGATCGCGGGCGCGTGACCATCGAATCGAGCCTGATCGACTGGACACGCGATCGGCAGAGCGATGGCGTGACCGATACGATCCTGATCGGCGACACGCTGGTCCGCGTCGGCGTGACCGATCGTCTGGAGGTGCGCGCAGGCTGGCAGCCGTTCGGCCATGAGCGGACGCACGATGCGGCGACCGGCGATATCGACCGGGCGAACCGCGTCGGTGACGCGGTGATCGGGCTGAAGGCATCGCTGCTGCATCCTGACGGCAAGGGTCTGTCGATCGCGATCCTGCCATCGGTGACGCTGCCGGTCGGGCGGCAGCCGATCGGCGCCGGCCGCGCGCAGCCGAGCCTGCTGCTGCCGCTGTCATACGATGTGTCCGACACGGTCGAGATCGCCGTCACGCCGGCGATCCGGGCATTGGCGAACGAAGACGCGGGCGGCCAGCACGTGCGCTATGGCGCCGCGGCGGGCGCGACGGTGAAGCTCAGCGAGGCGGTGTCGGTCGGCGCGGACGCGTCGCTCGCGCGCGATCAGGACCCGCGCGATCACACGACGCGCGCACGCGCCGCGATGACGCTGGCGTGGCAGCCGAAGGACGATTGGCAGCTCGACACGTCGGCGATCGCCGGTCTCAATCGCGACACGCCGGACGTGCAGCTGATCGCGGGCGTGGCGCGGCGGTTTTAACCGCTTTACTCTTCCACCTCCGTTCGCCCTGAGCCTGTCGAAGGGTGGGTGCCTCAGGCGTGACGCACGTGGAAGCCCGCCCTTCGACAGGCTCAGGGCGAACGGAGGTGTGGAGGCGAAGGGGCTCTTGCCCATACCTACCCACGCCCCGACCAAGCGCCTATACCCCGGTCCGATAACGACAAAGGGGAAGACATGAGCCTGTTCCGCCGCAAGACGATCCAGCCACAGCCGCCGGGCCAACAGCTCGCGCGCACGCTGGGCTGGCCGCATCTGGTGGCGCTGGGCGTCGGCGCGATCGTCGGCACCGGCATCCTGACGCTGATCGGCGTGGGCGCGGATCGGGCGGGGCCGGCGGTGATTCTGTCGTTCGTCGTCGCCGGCGCGATATGCGCCTGCGCGGCACTTTGCTATGCCGAGATGGCGACGATGATCCCCGCGTCGGGGTCGGCCTATACCTATAGCTACGCGGTGCTGGGCGAGGTGATCGCCTGGGTCGTCGGCTGGAGCCTGATCCTCGAATATTCGCTGGTGGTCTCGACCGTCGCGGTCGGCTGGTCGGGCTATGCGGTCGGGTTCCTGAAGGGGCTCGGCATCGTCGTGCCCAATGCGCTCGCCAACGGGCCGGGCCTGGGCGGCGTGGTCAACCTGCCGGCGGTGGGGATCATTGCGGTGGTTGCCGGGCTGCTGATGCTGGGCACGCGGGAAAGCGCGCGGATCAACACCGCGCTGGTCGTGCTGAAGATCGTGACGCTCGCGCTGTTCGTCGCGGTGGCGCTGCCGCATTTCGACGTGGCCAACCTGCATCCGTTCGCCCCATTCGGCTACGGCAGCCCGGAACATGCCAACGGCGTGAAATATGGCGTGATGGGCGCCGCGGCGATCATCTTCTTCGCCTTCTACGGCTTCGACGCCATCTCGACCGCGGCAGAGGAGGCGAAGAATCCCGAGCGCGATCTGGCGATCGGCATCGTCGGATCGATGATCGCCTGCACGGCCATCTACATGATCGTCGCCGCCGTGGCGGTGGGGGCGCTCAGCTACACGCGCTTCGGCTCCAGCCCGGAACCGCTGGCGCTGATCCTGCGGGAGATCGATCAGGGCGGTATCGCGACGATCGTTGCGGCGGCGGCGGCGGTCGCGCTGCCGACGGTGCTGCTCGCCTTCCTGTACGGGCAAAGCCGCATCTTCCTGGTCATGGCGCGCGACGGCTTCCTGCCGCAGAGCCTGGCGAAGGTATCGAAGCGCGGAACGCCCGCGCGCATCACCGCGATGACCGCGGTGTTCGTCGCCGCGATCGCCGGTCTGGCGCCGCTCGACGTCATCGCCAGCCTCGCCAATGCGGGTACGCTGTGCGCCTTCGTTGCGGTCGCCGCCTGCGTGCTGGTGCTCCGCCGCCGCGACCCCGCCGCGCGCCGGCCGTTCCGCACGCCGCTCGCCTGGGTCGTCGCGCCGCTCGCGATCCTGGGCTGCTGCTATCTGTTCACCAGCCTGCAGGTGGTGACGCAGATCGCCTTCCTCGGTTGGAACGCCTTCGGCCTGCTCGTCTACTTCCTCTATGCGCGCGGTCGGGCGCAGATCGCGTGAGCGGCTGGCATATCGGCATTATCGGCGGGTCGGGACTGTACGACGTCGCCGGGATCGAGGATGGCCGCTGGGTCGAGGTGGCGACGCCTTGGGGGCCGCCGTCCGATGCGATCTTCACCGGGCGCGTCGGCGCGGCGCGCGTGTCGTTCCTGCCGCGCCATGGCCGGGGGCATCGGATCAGCCCCGACGCGCTCAACGCCCGTGCCAATATCGATGCCCTGAAGCGGCTGGGCGTCACCGACGTGCTGGCGGTGTCGTCGGTCGGTTCGCTGGTGGAGGAGCGGCCGCCGGGCAGCTTCACCATCGTCGACCAGTTCATCGACCGCACGAAGGGGCGCGTATCGAGTTTCTTCGGCACCGGCTGCGTCGCGCATGTATCGATGGCCGATCCGGTCTGCCCGCGGCTGTCGGCACTGGTCGCGGACGCAGCGGGGGAGGGCGTGGATCGCGGCGGCACCTATCTGGCGATGGAGGGGCCGCAATTCTCGACGCGGGCGGAAAGCCTGCTTTACCGGCAATGGGGCTGCCACGTGATCGGCATGACCGCGATGCCCGAGGCCAAGCTCGCCCGCGAGGCGGAGCTGCCCTACGCGCTGGTCGGCATGGTGACGGATTACGACTGCTGGCGCGAGGACGAGGCGGCGGTCGATGTGACGCAGGTGCTGGCGCAGCTGTCCGCCAATGCGGCGAAGGCGCGCAGCATGGTGCTGGCGTTGCTGCGCGGGTTGCCGGCCGAGCGGGCGGCGTCGCCGATCGATACGTGTCTGGATGCGGCGATCATCACCGCAAAGGGCGCGCGCGATCCGGCGCTGGTCGCGAAGCTGGACGCGGTGGCGGGGCGGGCGCTCGCCTAACCCACTGCGTCACCCGGGCTTGGTCCGGGGTCCACCGGGCCGCGCGGGGACGGCAAGAGACACTGGCCAACCCCCTCGCCGCAGAGTGGACCCTGGATCAAGTCCGGGTGACGGAGTGGGTGGAGCGATCCGCACGCCCAACAAAAAAGGGGAGGGGCCTTGCGGCGCCTCCCCTTTCCTATTCCGGGAAACGAGCCCCCTTACGCGGCCAGCTTGCGCAGCACGTACTGGAGGATGCCGCCGTTGAGGAAATATTCCAGCTCGTTGACGGTATCGATGCGGCAGCGCGTCTCGAACGTCTCGGTGCTGCCGTCGGCGCGCTTCAGCGTCACTTCGACGGTCTGACGCGGGCGCAGATCGGCGACGCCGGTGATCGTGAACGTCTCGGTGCCGTCCAGCTTCAGCGTCTGGCGGGTCACGCCATCGGCGAACTGCAGCGGCAGCACGCCCATGCCGACCAGGTTCGAACGGTGGATACGTTCGAAGCTTTCGGTGATGACCGCGCGGACGCCGAGCAGATTGGTGCCCTTCGCCGCCCAGTCGCGCGACGAGCCGGTGCCATATTCCTTGCCCGCGACGACGACGAGCGGCGTGCCGTCCGCCTTGTGACGCATCGCGGCGTCGTAGATCGGCATCACTTCGCCGTCATACTGGGTCATGCCGCCTTCGACGCCCGGCACCATTTCGTTCTTGATGCGGATGTTGGCGAAGGTGCCGCGGACCATGACATGGTCGTTGCCGCGACGCGCGCCGTAGCTGTTGAAGTCCTTGCGTGCGACCTGACGCTCGGTCAGCCACTGGCCGGCCGGGCTGTCCGCCTTGATCGAACCCGCCGGGCTGATGTGGTCGGTGGTGATCGAATCGCCCAGGATCGCGAGCGGCTTCGCCTCGATGATGTCGTGGACCGGCTTCGGGGTCATTTCCATGCCCTCGAAATACGGCGGGTTGGCGACATAGGTCGACGCCGCCGGCCAGGCGTAGGTGGCGGAGCCGGTCACGTCGATCTCACGCCACTTGGCGTCGCCGGCATAGACGTTGCCGTAGCGGCTGCGGAACATCTCGTCGTCGATGTTCGCCGCCATCGTGTCGGCGACTTCCTGGTTGGTCGGCCACACGTCCTTCAGGAACACGTCCTGGCCGTCCTTGCCCTTGCCGAGAGGGGTTTCGACCATGTCCTCGGTCACGGTGCCCTTCAGCGCGTAAGCGACGACGAGCGGCGGCGAGGCGAGGAAGTTGGCGCGCACGTCGGGCGAGACGCGGCCTTCGAAGTTGCGGTTGCCCGACAGGACCGAGGCGGCGACGAGGTCGTTCTCGTTGATCGCAGTCGAGATCGGACCCGGCAGCGGACCCGAATTGCCGATGCAGGTGGTGCAGCCGTAACCGACGAGGTTGAAACCGATCGCATCGAGGTCTGCGGTGAGGCCGGCCTTGTTGAGGTAGTCGGTGACGACCTGCGAACCGGGGGCGAGCGACGTCTTGACCCAGGGCTTGGGCTTCAGGCCGAGTGCATTCGCCTTGCGGGCGACGAGGCCGGCAGCGACCAGCACCGAAGGATTCGAGGTGTTGGTGCAGCTGGTGATCGCGGCGATCACGACGTCGCCGTCGCCGATGTCATGGCCGCGCTCGGCGACGTCGACACGCTTCGGGCTGGTCTTGCTGTACAGCTTGGTGAGGTCGCCGTTGAACACGTCGTCGACGTTGCCGAGGCTGACCCGGTCCTGCGGGCGCTTCGGGCCGGCGAGCGACGCGGTGACGGTGCCCATGTCGAGCTCAAGCGTGTCGGTGAACACGGGGTCGGCGGCATCGTCGTGGCGCCAGAAGCCGTTCGCCTTGGCATAGGCTTCGGTCAGCGCGATCGTTTCTTCGGGGCGCGCGGTGAGGCGCATGTATTCGATCGTCTTGTCGTCGATCGGGAAGAAACCACATGTTGCGCCATATTCGGGCGCCATGTTGGCGATCGTCGCGCGGTCGGCGAGCGTCATCGAACTGAGGCCCGGGCCGTAGAACTCCACGAAGCGGCCGACGACGCCCTTGGCGCGCAGCATCTGCGTGACGGTGAGCACGAGGTCGGTGGCAGTGATGCCTTCCTTCAGCGCGCCGGTCAGCTTGAAGCCAACGACTTCGGGGATCAGCATCGACACCGGCTGGCCGAGCATCGCGGCTTCCGCCTCGATGCCGCCGACGCCCCAGCCGAGCACGCCGAGGCCGTTGACCATCGTGGTGTGGCTGTCGGTGCCGACGAGCGTGTCCGGGTAGGCGATCGCCGCCGAACCGCTGGCATGATCGCCCATTTCGGTCGACGACCAGATCGCCTGGCTGACGTATTCCAGGTTCACCTGGTGGCAGATGCCGGTGCCCGGCGGCACGACCTGGAAGTTGTCGAGCGCCTTGGAGCCCCACTTCAGGAATTCGTAGCGCTCGCCGTTGCGCTGATATTCGAGGTCGACGTTATCCTCGAACGCCTGCGGCGTGCCGAATTCATCGACCATGACCGAATGGTCGATGACGAGGTGGACGGGGACCTGCGGGTTGATCTTGGCTGCGTCGCCGCCGAGCTTGGTGATCGCATCGCGCATCGCGGCGAGGTCGACGACGCAAGGCACACCGGTGAAATCCTGCATCAGCACGCGCGCGGGGCGATACTGGATTTCGCGGTCCGAGCGGCGCTCGTTCTGCCAGTCGACGATCGCCTTCACGTCCTCTTCGGTGACGGTCTTGCCGTCTTCGAAGCGGAGCATGTTTTCGAGCAGCACCTTCATCGAGAAGGGCAGGCGGCTGATGTCGCCGTACTTTTCCGCCGCCTTCGCAAGGCTGTAGTAATCGTAGGTCTTGCCCGCGACGTCGAGCGTCGTGCGGGTCTTCAGGCTGTCCTGGCCGATGGCGGTCATTATGGTCCCTTCAATTTGGCTCGAGGGCGCTCGGGGAGGCGGCGGGAAAGCCGCGCGGGCGCGCGATGAGCGCTGCGAAAGCGTATGTCGCCGCGGCCTTAGCAAGGGGTTTACGGTTGGGGAAGCGCCTATGCTGCGCGTGCGTTCGGTTGGCGGCTCAGGTTGTGGGCGCGGGGAGGATCGCCTGTCCCGTCGCCAGCGTCTTGCCGCGGGTGATGATGACGCGGTCGCCGACCTTTGCCTGCGCGAACAGCAATTTGGCGAAGGCGACGGGTACGCCGATGCAGCCATGCGTCGCATAGCCCCATTCGACCTTCGATCCGTGGATCGCGACGCCATCGCCGGTCAGGCGCAGCGTGTACGGCATCGGCGCATTGTCATAGGTGCGCGAGACGTGCGTCGCGTCCTTCATCAGGATCGGAAAGGTGCCGAGCGGCGTCGGCTTTTCGTCGGCGCCGTACAGAATGGCGGCGGCGCCGATCTCATAGCCGTCGCGGAAGACGGAAAGCGTCTGCGCGGCGAGATCGACCGTGATGATCAGAGGGCCATCGGGCACGCCCTTGGTATCCCAGGCGTAATCACCGAACTTGATCGGGCCGATATCGAGGATGCGCTTGACCTGCATGTTCTCCGGCGCAGGCGTGGGCGTGGAGAGGGCGGCCGGCGTCGGCTTGGCGGTGGCTGCGACGGGCGTGGTGATATGGGTCGCGGCCGCGGGCGAGGAGAGGGTGACCCGCCGCTCGGTCGGCGTCCGGGCGGATGTGGGCCCGGAAACCGATGCCGTCCCATGCGGTGCCACCGCGGCAATCGCAGCGATTGCGATGACGGCGCCAGCGAGGATCAGTCTGGCCGCAATGGCCTGGCGACGGGCAACCACGATGCATCTTCCGGAAACGGTGTACGGAACGGCGAGGATGGGAGCGTTTCGCGGGCAATGCGAGTCGGCAAATCGGGCTGTGCCGTGGCGGTACGGAGCGGGGGCCCGTTAACCTTCCGGTAACCCCCTCACGACCGCAAACAGGAACATTGTCCGACCCTATCCGGTTGAGCGAAAAGACCAAAAGGAGCGATGCCGTGTCCCATATCCCCAATTCCGCGATGAAACATGCCGGCCCCGTCCATCACGACCCCGCGCCGGAGGCCCGGCCCGCCAAGCCGAATCGGGCGGAAAACGGCCAGGGGCTGGGCCTGCCGGCGTGGCTGGCGATCGGCGGTACGCTCGTCGTCGGGGCGGCGGCAGCGCTCGCCGTGCCGTTGCTGCGCGGCCGTGCGACCCCGGTGCCCAAGCGGCGCGGCAAGCGTGCGACGGTGCGCAAGGCGGCATCGGGCGCTAAACATCGCAAGGCGGCCGCAAAATAGACCCAGATTGGCGGAAGCGCTGGTGATGCGCGCCAGCCGTGCTAGACCCGCCCCGGGCATGGGACGACGATGAAGGCGCGCGACGACACCGGGCGGAACGGATCGAACGGTATCGCCGCGTCGCTACGCGATGGCGGCGCCGTTCGCGCGCGTGCCACGGCGAGCCCGGCACCCGATCCCGCCGCGGCGTTCGATCGCCTGTCGCGTCGCCATCGCGAATGCCTGCGCGGGGTGCGCGCGCTCAAGGGCTCCAAGGAGATCGCCGAGGAGCTCGGCATCGAGAAATCGACCGTCGACAGCTATCTGACCGAGGCGGTGAAGCTGCTCGGCGCACGCAATCGGCGCGATGCGGCGCTGCGCTGGGCGGCGTATGAAGATCAGGCCGCTGAGCCAAGCGCCGAATGTACAACGATTATTCCCGAAGCCGGGGACCCCGATAAAATCGGGGGTCATTCTGCGCGGCTATCCCCGCTCGCCGCCGATCCGCCACTGCCGGTGGTGCCGGACGAGACCATCGTCATGGCAGCGGACAGCGGCGGCGCCCGGCCTTTCAGGTCATCGGCGTTCCCGATCCGGCTGCCCTTCCGGCGGAAAGGACAACGGAGCAACGACCTGACGGTCGGGGATCGGTTGATCTGGATACAGGCCATCGCATTCGGCACCATCGTCGGTTTCGGCATGTTGATGAGCGGCCTCCAGGCACTGACCCATTTGATCGAGGCGCTGACCCGCAACCTTTCCTGATCGTCAGCGAAAGCGCCCCGCACGGGGTGGAAAGGGTCGCCATCATGTCGTCAATCATTGCATCGCGCACCGCTCCGGTCGCTGCGTCGTCTGTAGATACCAAGGCCGCGGCCGATGCCGTCGCGCAGCTGCTCTGGAAGCTCGAGACGCAGCTCGACGAGGCATTCTCGACCGGCGGCGAGCTGCTCGCGGCGCTGCCCCGTGCCCGCCACGCCGCCAACCTGCCGGCGATCGCCGGGCAGCAGGCGTTCGAAGTGCTGGGCCAGGCGATCATGGCGATCGGTGCCGCCCGCGGCCACACCGTCGCGGGCCATCGCGTCATCGAAAAAATCGGTAAGCAGATCGGGTATGAAACGAGCTTCGGCGACGAACGTCCGAAGCCCGAATTCGCCCCGACAGGTGCCGACGTCAGTCATCTGCGCGTCGCTGCCTGAGGTGTCATGGCTTGACCGTCGAACTGCTCCTTTGACAGGTCAGGCCATGACACACATCCTCGTCTTCAATCTGGTCCTGCTGGCGACATGCGGTTACGCGCTGTTCGCTGGCGGCGCACCCGAACGATGGACGGCGATCCTGTTCGTCACGGGGGCTCTGGCCACGTTCGCGGTGCCGGACTTCTATCCGTCGGGCCCCTATCATCAGGTCGAGCCGATCCTGCTCGCGATCGACGTCGCGATCCTGCTCGGCCTGTTGGGGGTGGCGCTGCGCGCGGACCGCTATTGGCCGCTGTATGTCAGCGCGCTCCATCTGATCACGCTGGCGATCCATGGCGTGAAGGCCATTCAGCCGTCGCTGGTGCCGTGGATGTACGCGGGCGCGAGCGGCAAGATCGCCTATCCCATGCTGCTGATGCTGGCGATCGGCGCGCTGCGCCACCGCCAGCGTAAGGCCCAGTTCGGGAGCGACCGCGACTGGTCGCCCCTGCGCCAACCGGACATCCCTTCATCATGACTGCCGACATACGGTTGCTGCGCTGGCCCGAACGCGATCGCGAAGAGTACGAACGGCTGGTGTCGGCGCTGGAGCGCGTGCGGGCCTCCGCCGCGCGCAGTCGGGGCGAGATCGTTGCCCCCGTGCCGGCCGGCCCCGAAGAGCCGAGCGATGCCGATCGCGCGCGAACCCTGTTGGCCCAGCGCCGCCAGCGCGACGCCATGGCGGGCGACCTGATCGAGCTGTTCGGCGAGCCGGGCTGGGATATCCTGCTGACGCTGTTCGTCGCCTATGAAGAGGCGCGGCCGGTGACGGGCGAGGCGCTCGGCGCCCTGCTATCGCTACGCCCGGCGGTGCTGGCCCGCTGGCTGGAGCTGCTGTCCCGACGCGCGCTGATTCGCGGTGCCGCGCATAAGGCGGGCACACTCAATCCGGCGACGCCACTGGCATTGACCGACGATGGGCTGGCGCTGGTGCTGCGCTGCATCGGCGGCGCGTGATGGCAAGGGCGCTGCGGGCCGGCGCGTCAGTGCGTCGGGCCGACCAGCCGCTCCGCCTCCTCGCGCATCATCTCGACGCCCTGGCAGACGTGGAGTCCCGCGACCGTCATGTCGAGATCGTCGGCCAGCCGCATCAGCTCTTCGCCGAGCGCCACCGCGCGGTGCAGCAGCTCGCCGCGGATGCGGCGTTGCTTCTGGTCCTCAGGCGTCATCATCGCCTTGATCTCTAACCACCCCCCGCATCCGCGCAAGCGGGTAGCGGAGCAAAAAACCGGGGCAGCACGTTTGTCCCATACCATCCAGACGTCATGACAGGAGAGGCGCAATGGCGGACGACACCCATCCCACCGACGATGCCGCGAAAACCGGCGGCAACCCCATGCACGATGCCGCACAGCGTGCGAGCGACACCATGCGCGGCGCGAGCGAGGCGATGCGCGGCGCCTTCACCGATCATGTGATGGATCCCGCCCGCCGCGCCGGCGAGGCGATGCGCGCATCCGGCCAGAAGGTGGCAGACGGCAGCGCGGCGCTCGGCCTCAAGATCATCGAGCAGGCCGAACGCAATTCGCACGATGCGTTCGAGGCGATGCGCGAGGCGGCGCAGGCCCGCGACGTTACCGACGTTCTGCGTATCCAGGGCAATTACCTGCGCCGGCAGGGCGAACGCTCGATGGAGCAGGCGCGCGAGATCGGCGAGATGATCCTGCGCTTCGGCCGCGACGCGGTGACGCCGCCCAAATCGGGCGACTGACGCGCGCGAGGGGCGGGTGGCGAGGGGCCGCCCGTGCCTCAGCCGAACGGCGTCGCGCGTGCCAGCATCAGCAGGTCGTGCGCGACGCCGTCGCTCGCGCGGACGTGACCGGCGAGCCGCGCCTCCTGCGTGAAGCCCAGCCGCTCGAACAGTGCCACCGATGCTGCGGCATCCGGCGTCATCGTCGCCGTCAGCTTGGCGAGGCCGTGCGCGTGCGCGATGGCGAGCAGCGCCTGCAACAGATCGCTGCCCAGACCCTGGCCACGCCGGTCGGGCGCCACGAGCAGCCGGATTTCGCCGACATGCCCGCTCCACCCCAAGGGATCGCGGATCAGCGCCGCGGTGGCGACGATGCGGCCGTCGTCCTCGGCGACGAGGCTGTCGATCCAGCCTTCGCCGACCGCCTGCTGCCAGGCCTCGATCACCCGCGGATGGCGCAGGTCGCGGCCGGAAAACAGCAGGTCATGTTCGGGCAGCGTCGCGGTGAAGGCGAGGACGGCGTCGTCGTCGGTCGGCCGGAACCGGCGGATGGTGTGGCTCATGATCGCTCCTGGCCCGTCTGCTACCGTACGTGTGGGGCCGGTACATCGGCAGTCGCCCGGCCGGCGTCAACCCGCGCCAAGGGTCAGTCCCGGCGCGGCGCGCCGCTGGGCGAGACGGGTTGCGGACCGTCGGGCGTCACCTCGAGCGACGAATCGCCGCCCAACACCCGGTAGAGCGTTGCGCGATTGTTGGCCGCGGTCAGCTGCGTGCCGATCAGCGTGCGCTGCGCCGAATAATAGCTGCGCTGCGCGTCGAGGCTGGACAGGAAGGTATCGAGTCCCCCCTGATAGCGCGCGTTGACCAGCCGCAGCGTATCGGCGGCGGCGTCGCGGAAATTCGCCTGCGCGCGCAACTGGTCGGCGATCGTCCCCTGCCGGGCGAGCGCGTCGGCGACCTCCTGGAACGCGGTCTGGATCGTCTTTTCATATGTCGCGAGCGCGGCGTCGCGCTGTGCCTCGGTATAGCGGACGTTGGCGCGGCCGGCGCCGGCCTGGAAGATCGGATAGCTGACCGACGGCGCCACCGAATAGTTGAATGCACCGCCGGTAAAGAGCGTCGAGAGCGCGTTGCTGGCGAAACCGACCAGCCCGGTCAGCGAGATACGCGGGAACAGCGCCGCGCGCGCCGCGCCGATCTGCGCATTGTAGCTTTGCAGCGTATATTCCGCCTGCACCACATCGGGTCGGCGCAGCAGGATGCCGCTGTCGAGCCCCGCGGGCAGGCTGGCGATCGTCGGCGCGGCGACGTCGATCGATTCGGGCAGCAGCGCGGGATCGATCGGCGCTCCCACCAGCAGTTGCAGCGCGTTGACGTCCTGCGCGACCAGCGTCTTCTGCTCGGCGAGATCGGCATTCGCGGTTTCGAGGATCTGCTCTGCCTGCCGCAGGTCGGTTCGGGCGCTGATCCCGCCCTCCAGCCGCGCGCGGGTCAGGCGCACGCTGACCGCGGCGCTCTTCGCGGTATCTTCCGCGACCTTCAACAGGCTGCGGTCGGCGGCGTAGGTCAGCCAGCCGCTCGCGACCTCGCCCACCAGCGTCAGCCGCGTCGCACGGGCGCCGGCTTCGGTGGCGAAATAGCGGTCGAGCGCGGCGCGCGACAGCGAGCGCAGGCGGCCGAACAGGTCGATCTCGAACGCGGTCGTGCCGATCTGCGCGGAGAAGGCGCTGTTGCCGCCACCGGTGTTGAGGACCGCGCCCGTTCCCGTGCCGTTGCCCGTATCGACGCCCGTGCCCGTGCCCGTACCGCCGGTTCCCGTACCGCCGGTTCCACCCGTTCCCGTGCCGCCAGTGCCCGTCCCGGTGTTACCGCTGTTCGCGATGCCGCGCGTGCCGTTGCCGCCATCCGAATAGGTGTAGCGGCCGGTAGCGTTGATTGCGGGGAACAGGTTGGCACGCTGGATGCCATATTGCGCGCGCGCCGCGGCGATATTGGCGGCGGCGACGCGCAGGTCGCGGTTGTTGGCGAGCGCCTGGTCGATCAGCCGTTGCAGCCGCGCGTCCTTGAACACGTCGCGATAGGTGATCGCGGGCAGCCGTGCCTCGCTCTGGCGAAGGTAGGCGTCGCCGACCGGCCACGACGCCGGCACCGGCGTGTCGGGGCGGACGTATTTCGGCTCCATCGAACAGCCGGCCAGCATCGTGGCGCCGAGCGCGAGGGCGAGGATCGAACGGGTCATCGCGCAGGCTCCGGATCGGCGGCGGGCGGCATCGGCGGGGCAGGGGGCGTGTCGTCGTGATGGCCCTGGTGTCCGGTCGGCTTGCCTCTGAGCTTGGCAAGACCATCGCGCACGCCGCGGCGCACGAGGACGAAGAACAGCGGGATGTAGAAGATCGCCAGGAAGGTCGCCGACAGCATGCCGCCGATCACCGCCGTGCCGATCGCAATACGGCTGTTCGCACCCGCGCCGGTCGAGATCGCCAGCGGCAGCACGCCGAAGATGAAGGCGAAGCTGGTCATCAGGATCGGCCGCAGACGGATCTTGGCCGCCTCCAGTGCCGCATCGATGACGCGCGCGCCTTTGCGCTCGGCCTGTTCGGCGAATTCGATCATCAGGATGGCGTTCTTCGCGGCGAGGCCCATCGTCGTCAGCAGGCCAATCTGCAGATAGACGTCGTTGGTGAGGCCGCGCAGCGTCACGAAGGCGATTGCGCCGATCAGCCCCAGCGGGATGATCATCAGCACCGCGAACGGGATCGACCAGCTTTCGTACAGCGCCGCAAGGCACAGGAAGACGACCAGGATCGACAGGCCGTACAGCAATGGCGCCTGACCCGACGACAGTCGTTCCTGATAGCTGAGGCCCGACCAGGCGATCGACGTACCGGGGATCTGTGCGGCCAGTTCGCTGATCCGCGCCATCGCATCGCCCGAGCTGACGCCCGGCGCGCCCGACCCCGAGAATTCGAACGAGGATATGCCGTTGAAGCGTGACAGCGTGGTGGGGGCGGTCGACCAGCCGGTCGTCGCGAAGGACGAGAAGGGCACCATCTGGCCGTTCGATCCGCGCACGAACCATTGCTTTAGATCGTCCGGTGCGGCGCGATAGGGGGCGTCGCCCTGCACATAGACGCGCTTCACACGACCGCGGTCGATGAAGTCGTTGACATACTGGCCACCCCAAGCGGTGGTCAGCGTGTTATTCGCCGCGCTCTGCGTCAGGCCTAGCGCCGCCAGCTTCTGCTGGTCCATGTCGATACGCAGCGTCGCGATGTCGGGCAGTTCGGTCAGGCGCACCGATGCCAGCTTCGGATCGGCATTGGCCATCGCCAGCAATTTGTCGCGCGCGGCGCCGAACTGTTCCTGTGTCAGGCCGCCGGTGTTTTGCAGCTCCATCGTGAAGCCGTCCGACGAGCCGAGGCCGCGGATCGCCGGCGGCACCAGCGCGAAGACCTGCGCGTCGCGAAGCCCGCGGAACGCGCCGGATGCGCGCTGCGTGATCGCATCGGCGGTATTCTCCTTGCCGCTCCGGTCCTTCCAGTCGACGAAGTTGAGGAAGCCCTGTCCGGTATTCTGGCCGCTGACGCCGCCGCCACCGCCGCCCGCGACGGTGAACAGGACGGACGTGTTCTCTGGCTCATACTGCGCGAAATAGTTTTCGACCTGCCGCTGCACCTGCTGCGTCCGCGCGATCGTCGCACCGGGGGGCAGGCGGAACTGCACGATCGCCGCGCCCTGATCCTCGGTCGGCAGGAAGCCGGTGGGCAGGCGCAGGAACAGCATGGCGAGCAGCGCGACGACGCCGACGTAGATCAGCAGGAACAGCCACTTGCGATCCACCACCGTCTGCACGGCACCGGTGTAGCGCGTCACCGTCTTTTCGAAGGTGCGGTTGAACCAATTGCCCGCGGACTCGCCCCATTCGGCGACCTTGCCGAGGTGCTTCTTGAAGCCCTTGCTCTCCCGCTCCTCCTGCGACTTCTGCTTCAGCAACGAGGCGGTCAGTGCGGGGCTGAGGATCAGCGCGACCAGCACCGACAGCACCATCGCCGACACGATGGTGAGCGAGAACTGGCGATAGATGACGCCGGTCGATCCGCCGAAGAACGCCATCGGCAGGAACACCGCCGACAGGACGAGCGCGATGGCGATCAGCGCGACGCTGATCTCGTTCATCGACTCGATCGTCGCCTGACGCGGCGTCATTTCCGGGTCTTCTTCCATCAACCGCTCGACGTTCTCGACGACGACGATCGCGTCGTCGACGAGCAGTCCGATGGCGAGGACGAGGCCGAACAGCGTCATCGTGTTGATCGAGAAGCCGGCGAAGTGGAAGATCGCGAAGGTGCCGAGCAGCACCACCGGCACCGCGATGGCGGGCACCAGCGTCGCGCGCCAGCTTTGCAGGAACACGAACATCACGATGACGACCAGCACGATCGCTTCGAGCAGCGTCTTCACCACCTCGTCGATCGACAGCTTGATGAACGCGGTCGTGTCGTTGGCGTAGGCGACCTTCAGGCCCGGCGGGAAGCTTTTGGCGACGCGCGCGACCTCGGCCTTCACCAGTTCGGCGGTCTTCAGTGCGTCGGCGCCCGGTGCCAGCAGCACCGCGATGCCCGCGCCGGGGTGCCGGTTGATGCGGCTGAAGGCGGCATAGCTTTCCGCGCCCAGCTCGATCCGGGCCACGTCCGACAGGCGCACGGTCGCGCCTGAGGGGAGCGTCTTGACGATGATCTGGCGGAACTGCTCGGGCGTTTGCAGGCGCGACTGGGCGGTGACGGTCGCGTTCAGCATCTGCTCCGGGCTGGACGGCACGCCGCCCACCTCGCCCGCCGCGACTTCGGTATTCTGGTTCTGGATCGCGGTGGTGATGTCCGACGGGATCAGCTGGTAGCTGGCGAGGCGCGCCGGGTTCAGCCAGATGCGCATCGCATATTGCGATCCGAACACGTTGACGTCGCCCACGCCCTGCACGCGGCCCAACGGGTCCTGCAGGTTGGAAACGAGATAGTCGCTGACGTCCTGGTTCGTCTTCTGATCGGTCTCGTCATAGACGCCGACGATCAGCAGGTTGTCGGGGTTCGACTTGCGGACGACGAGGCCCTGCTGCTGCACCTGTTGCGGCAGGCGCGCGACGCCCTGCTGCACCTGGTTCTGCACCTGCACCTGCGCGATGTCGGGATCGGTGCCCTTTTCGAACGTCGCGGTGATCGACACCGAGCCGCGGCTCGACGACGAGGAGCTGAAATACAGCAGGCCGTCGATGCCGGTCAGCTGCTGTTCGATGACCTGCGTCACCGAATTCTGCAGTGTCTGTGCGTTCGCGCCGGGGAAGGTCGCGCGGATCGACACCTGCGGCGGCGCGACGTCGGGATATTGCGCGATCGGCAGGCTCAGGATCGCGCCGACGCCCGCCAGCATCACGATGATGGCGAGCACCCAGGCGAAGATCGGGCGGTCGATGAAGATGCGGGAGATCATCGCGGATCAGCCCGCCTTGCTTTGGGCGTTACCCTGCTGCTTGCCGTCGCCTTTGCCCTCGCCCTGTTTCGGCGGCGCGATCACCTGCGCGCTGTTCGCCGGCACCGCCTTCACCTGCGCGCCGGGGCGCAAATTGTTGAGGCCCTGCGTGATCACCTTGTCGCCGGGGTTCAGGCCCTGGGTCACCACCCAATATTGCCCCTGCGTGCGGGCGGCGGTGACGCGGCGGCTGACGACCTTGTTGTTCGCGCCGAGGATCATCACGCTCGCATTGCCCTTGGCATCGCGCGACAGCGCGGGCTCGGGCACCAGGAAGGCGCGTTCGTTGATCGCCTGCGCGAAGCGCGCCCGTACGAACATGCCCGGCAGCAGCAGTCCCTGCGCATTGGGGAAGCGTGCGCGCATCGTGACGGTGCCGGTTTCCTGATTGACCAGCGCCTCGGCGAATTCGACCGTGCCGGTATAGCCGTAATCGCTGCCGTCCTCGAGCAGCAGCTTCACTTCGGCCCGGGTCGGCGCGACGCCGCCCTGCATCAGCTTGCGGCGCAGCGACAGCAGGTCCGCAGCGGATTGCTGGATATCGACGAAGATCGGGTCGAGCCGCTGGATCTGCGCCAAAGGATCGGTTTGGCTCGCCGAAACGAGCGCACCGACGGTGAACAGCGACCGGCCGATCCGGCCGCTGATCGGCGCGGGTACCGTCGTGAATTGCAGGTTCACGCGCGCGGTATCCAGCGCCGCCCGCGTCTGCGCGACGGAGGCGGTCGCCTGCCGGGCGGAGGCGATGGCGTTGGTATATTCCTGCTTCGATACCGCCTCGATCGCGGCGAGCGGCTTGTAGCGGTCCGCCTGGATCGTCAGCGCTTCCTGATTGGCCCGCGCGCTGGCGAGGTTCGCCTGCGCCTGGTTGACGGCGGCGCGATACAGGCGCGGATCGATTTCGTAGAGCGGCTGGCCGCGGCGGACCAGCGAACCCTCGGTAAAGAAGCGGCGGCGGATCACGCCATTCACCTGCGGGCGGACGTCGGAGCTTTCATAGGCGCTGGTCCGGCCCGGCAGTTCGGTGACCATCGCCGCACTGGTCGGCTGCATCACGACATAGCCGACCGTGGTCGGTCCGCGATTCGCGCCGCGGCCGCCGGCCTTTTCCTTGTCATGCGTACCACCGCCACAGGCGGTCAGGGTGAGGGCGAAGGCGACAGTGGCGGCCCCGGCAAAGTGCCGTCGGCGACGAATCAATGCTGTGGTCAAGTATGTCACCCGCTAATCTCGGCTCGCGCAGCCGCGACCTGCGCGTCAATGCGCGGCGCGGTGGTTGGTTGCTCGTCGCGATGCAAAGACGGCGATCGACGGGGAAATGCAAGTCAAGTTGACCGTTATTAATGTCGCAAATTGTCGCAGTGCGGAAAAGGAGTGCCATGACGGAGACATGCGACAAGGCGCAGCAGGACGCCGACAAGGCGGCTGCCGCGGCAGCGGCAGTGGAGGAGGTCCGCGACGGCATGCTCGTCGGACTGGGCACCGGATCCACCGCGACCCACGCGATCCACCGGCTCGCCCAACGCATCGCGCAGGGTGGCCTGACGATCCGGGCCGTCGCGACGTCGCGCGCCAGCGATGCGCTAGGCCGCAGCCTCGGCATCGCGATGCTCGACTTTGCCGATGTGCCACGCGTCGACCTGACGATCGACGGCGCCGACGCGATCGATGACCGATTGTATGCGGTGAAGGGCGCCGGCGGGGCGATGCTGCGCGAGAAGGTGGTGGCGGCCGCATCGGACCGGATGGTGGTGATCGCCGACGGATCGAAGCACGGTTCGCGCATCGGCGGGGTGCCGGTGCCGGTCGAAATCCTGCCCTTCGCGCGTGCGTCGGTGCTGGCGGCTTTGGGGGAGGGTGCGACGCTGCGCCTGCGCGAGGGCGACCCCTATGTCACCGACAACGGTAATTGGATCGCGGACTGCCACCTAGACCTTGCCGATCCTCTTACCACCGCAGCATGGCTCGATGCCTTGCCCGGCGCGCTCGGCCACGGGCTGTTCCTGCGCGAGGTGGATGGCGCCTATATCGCGCACGGCGGCGTCGTTTCGCGACTGGAACGGGACGCGCCCTCCCGTTAAAGGCTGCGCTCGACCGCAACGGATCGGGCGTGCAGGCGTTCGATGCAGCGTAAGAGCAAGGGCCCTAATCCATGACCGATACGACGACTGCGCTCCACGAGGACGGATCGCTGGAACGCCTGACGATCGACACGATCCGCACGCTGTCGATGGACGCGGTGCAAAAAGCCAATTCCGGCCACCCCGGTACGCCGATGGCACTGGCGCCCGTCGGCTATACGCTCTGGTCGCAATTCCTGCGCTACGATCCGTCCAAGCCCGACTGGCCCAACCGCGACCGTTTCGTCCTGTCGGTCGGCCATGCGTCGATGTTGCTGTACAGCCTGATCCACCTCGCCGGCATCGAAGAGATCGACGCGGACGGTAACAAGACCGGCCGTCCCGCGCTCAGCCTCGACGATCTGAAGGGCTTCCGCCAGCTCGCCTCGCGCACGCCGGGCCACCCCGAATACCGCCACACCACGGGCGTCGAGACGACGACCGGACCGCTGGGCGCGGGGTGCTCCAACTCCGTCGGCATGGCGATCGCGGAGCGCTGGCTCGCGGCGCGCTACAACCAGGGTGGCTTCACGCTGTTCGATCATGACGTCTACACGCTGTGCGGCGATGGCGACATGATGGAAGGCGTCGCGGCCGAAGCGGCGAGCCTTGCCGGCCACCTCAAGCTCAGCAACCTGTGCTGGATCTACGACAGCAACCACATCTCGATCGAGGGCGGCACCGATCTCGCGTTCGACGAAGACGTCGGCAAGCGGTTCGAGGCCTATGGCTGGAACGTCATCCACATCGACGATGCCAACGACACCAAGGCGTTTGCGGCTGCGATCGAGACGTTCAAGTCGACGAACGACAAGCCGACCTTCATCGTCGTCCATTCGGTGATCGGTTGGGGCAGCCCCAAGGCCGGCAGCGAGAAGGCACACGGCGAGCCGCTCGGCGAGGATAACATCCGCGCGACCAAGAAGGCCTATGGCTGGCCCGAGGACAAGAGCTTCTACATCCCCGATGGCGTCGCCGAACACTTCCACGACGCGATCGCCGACCGCGGCACGAAGCTGCGCGAGGAATGGGACGCGAATTTCGCGAAGTATCGCGAGGCGCAGCCCGATCTCGCCGCCGAGCTCGACCTGATGCTCAAGGACTCGCTGCCCGAGGGCTGGGACGCCGACGTTCCCGAATTCCCGGCCGACGAAAAGGGTCTCGCGACCCGCGATTCGGGCGGCAAGGTGCTCAACGCGCTCGCCGCGAAGGTGCCGTGGCTGATCGGCGGCTCCGCCGACCTTGCGCCGTCGACCAAGACCGACATCAAGGGCAAGGCCTCGTTCGAAGCGTCGAACTATGGCGGCCAGAACTTCCACTTCGGCGTGCGCGAACATGGCATGGGCGGCGTGGTCAACGGCATGGCGCTGTCGCACCTGCGCAGCTACGGTTCGACCTTCCTCGTCTTCGCCGATTACATGCGCGCGCCGATCCGCCTGTCGGCGATCATGGAACTGGCCGCGGTCTGGGTGTTCACCCACGATTCGATCGGCGTCGGCGAGGACGGCCCGACGCACCAGCCGATCGAGCATCTCGCCACGTTGCGCGCGATCCCCGGTCTCGACACGATCCGCCCCGGTGACGCCAACGAGGTCGGTTATGCGTGGCGCGCCGCGCTGGAGGATGCCAGCCGCCCGACGGCGCTGATCTTCTCGCGTCAGGCGATGCCGACGCTCGATCGGTCGAAATACGCCTCGGCAGAGGGCGTGATGAAGGGCGGCTATGTCCTTGCCGATTGCGACGGCACGCCCGACGTCATCCTGATCGCGACGGGCAGCGAATTGCACCTCGTCGTCGAGGCGCATGAAAAGCTGACCGCCGATGGCGTGAAGAGCCGCGTCGTCTCGCTGCCGAGCTGGTATCGCTACGAACTCCAGTCCGACGACTATAAGGAAAGCGTGCTGCCCAAGGGCGTCACCGCGCGCCTCGCGGTCGAGCAGGCGGGCGAGATCGGCTGGCATCGCTTCGTCGGTCTGGAAGGCCGCACGATCACCATGTCGACGTTCGGTGCCTCCGCCCCCATATCCAAGCTGCAGGACAAATACGGCTTCACCGTCGACAATGTCGTCAAGGTGGCGCGCGAGATGCTGGAGACCAAGTAATGAGCAAGCTGAGCGACCTTTCCGCCGCGGGCACCGCGGTGTGGCTCGACTTCGTCGATCGCAAGTTCCTCGAAGCCAAGGGCCTCGAAAAGCTGGTGAACGAGGACGGCCTGACCGGCGTCACCTCCAACCCGTCGATCTTCGAAAAGGCGATGGGCCATGGCGACGCCTATGACGCGACGCTCGCCGCCTTCGACAAGGCGAACCCCGGCGCAGCGACGATCGACCGTTACGAACATCTCGCGATCCAGGACATCAAGGCCGCGGCGGAAACGTTGCAGCCGGTCTACGACCGCCTCGATGGCAAGGACGGTTACGTCAGCCTGGAGGTGTCGCCGTACATCGCGGACGACACCGACGCGACGATCGCCGAGGCCGACAAGCTGTGGCACGCGGTCGGCCACAAGAACCTGATGATCAAGATCCCCGGCACGGTCGCGGGCGCGCCGGCGATCAGCGCGACGATCGCCAAGGGCATCAACGTCAATGTCACCCTGCTGTTCGCGCTCGATGCCTACATCCGCGTGGGCGAAGCCTATGCGACCGGCCTGGAGGAGCGAGTCCGCCAGGGCCAGCCGATCGACCATATCGCCAGTGTCGCCAGTTTCTTCGTCAGCCGTATCGATACGGTCATCGACAAGGAAATCGACCGTCGCGTGGCCGAGGGCGATCCCGAAGCCGAGACGCTGAAGGGCCTGCGCGGCAAGGTCGCCATCGCCAACGCCAAGATGGCCTATCAATGGTTCCTCGACTTCGAACGGTCGGACCGTTGGCAGGCGCTCGCCGCCAAGGGCGCGCAGCCGCAGCGGCTACTGTGGGCGTCGACCGGCGTGAAGGATAAGGCGTATCCGGACACGCTCTACGTCGACACGCTGATCGGCCGCGACACGGTCAACACCATGCCGCCTGCGACGATGGACGCCTTCCGCGAACGTGGCACCGTCGCCGAGACGCTGACGCAGGACGTCGACGGCGCGCGCAAGGTGCTCGCCGATGCCGAGCGTCTGGGGCTGAACCTGACGGGCGTCACCGACACGCTGGTTCTGGAGGGCGTCGCGTCCTTCGCCAAGGCGTTCGACGACCTGCTGGCCTCGATCGCCGCGAAGCAGCCGGCGGAGGCGTAATGATCGGGGGCGGGATCAACCTCCGCCCCACATCCTCCGTCACCCCGGACTTGGTCCGGGGTCCACCGGGCCGCGGGGGGACGGCAGGAGGCTAATGCCGCCCCCCTCGCCGCGGAGTGGACCCCGGACCAAGTCCGGGGTGACGCTGTATTGAGGCGGCCGAAAAGCTTTCCTTACAACCCGGTGGCCGCACCCCCGCACCAAATCGAACCGGCCCCGCAACAACTCGGCCTGCTCCGGGTTCTACCCTTCGACATCCAACCATCCGTAAGGCAGCAGATATGAAGATCGGACTGATCGGCCTCGGCCGTATGGGCGGCAACATCGCGCGACGGCTGATGAAGGCGGGCCATCAGGTCGTCGTCTACGACCGCAGCGCAGAGGCGGTGGAGAAGCTCGCAGGGGAGGGTGCGATTCCCGCCAGTTCGCTCGACGACGTCCGCGGCAAGCTCGACACGCCCGCCATCTGGTGGGTCATGCTCCCCGCCGGCGGCCCGACCGAGGATACGATCGCCGCGATCGGCGAGGGCGCCAAGGCCGGCGACGTCGTCATCGACGGCGGCAACACCTTCTACAAGGACGACATTCGCCGCGCGAAGGGCCTGGCGGACAAGGGCGTCCATTATGTCGACGTCGGCACATCGGGCGGTGTCTGGGGCCTCGAGCGCGGCTATTGCATGATGATCGGCGGCGACGACGACACCGTCACGATGCTCGATCCGATCTTCGACGCGCTCGCCCCCGGCCTCGGCACGATCGAGCGGACGCCGGGCCGCATCGCGGGCCAAGCCGATCCGCGCGCCGAAAAGGGCTATATCCATGCCGGGCCCGCGGGTGCCGGGCACTTCGTCAAGATGGTCCACAACGGCATCGAATATGGCCTGATGCAGGCCTATGCCGAGGGCTTCGACATCCTGAAGTCGAAGAACAGCGACAAGCTGCCCGAGGACGAGCGCTTCGACCTCAACATGACCGACATCGCCGAGGTCTGGCGCCGTGGCAGCGTCATCTCGTCGTGGCTGCTCGATCTAACGGCCATCGCGCTGGCCAAGGATGGCGAACTGAACGGCTTCTCCGGCAGCGTCGCGGATTCGGGCGAGGGCCAGTGGACGATCGACGCCGCGATGGAGGAAAAGGTGCCCGCCAACGTGCTCACCGCCTCGCTGTTCGCGCGATACCGCAGCCGCATTGAGCACACGTACGGCGACAAGATTTTATCGGCGATGCGCTTCGGCTTCGGCGGGCACGTCGAGATGCCGCAGTGAGCGATGGCGTGAAGCCCATCGCCCTCGTCGTGTCCGACATCGACGGCACTTTGGTCGACAGGCAGAAGAAACTGACCGCCGCGACCACCGCGGCGGTCTCGCGCTTGGAAGAGGCGGGCGTCGGGTTCACCGTCATCAGCGCGCGGCCGATCTCCGGCATCCTGCCGATCGTCGAGACGCTGGGGCTCGACGGACCGATGGCGGCGTTCAACGGCGGCATCCTGTTCAAGCGCGATGGCACGATCACCGAGCATCACGTCATCGACGAGGGCGTCGCGATGGGCGTCATGGCCATCGCGGCGGAGAGCCCGGTCGACCTGTGGGTCTTTGCCGACGACCATTGGTACGCCTCGACGGACCAGGGTGAGCATGTGGCGCACGAGCGGTTGGCATCCAATCAGGATCCGATCGTCACCGACGATTTCGGCGATCTGCTGGCCCGCGCCGACAAGATCACCTTCGTCAGCGACGATGCGCCGATGCTCAGCGACCTCGCGGACCGCTGCAAGGCGGCGCATGGCGAGGATGCGACGATCGTGCAGAGCCAGGTCTATTACCTCGACGTGACTGCGCTGGCCGCCAACAAGGGCGACGGCCTGATCGCGTTGGCTGCTGCGTTCGATCAGCCGCTGGATGCGATCGCCGCACTTGGCGACCAGTTCAACGACGTGCCGATGCTGGAGCGCGCCGGCCTGTCGATCGCGATGGGCAACGCCCCCGATCCGGTGAAGGCGCGCGCCGATCACGTCACCACCGCCAACGACGCCGATGGCGTCGCCCATGCCATCGACACCATCATCCTTCCCCGTACCGGAGCTACCGAATGAAACAGCTGATTGCCTTCGACCTCGACGGAACGCTGGCCGAGAGCAAGCAGCCCTTGCAGGAACCGATGGGCGAAGCGCTCGCCGACTTGCTCGGCGTGGCGCATGTCGCGGTCATCTCGGGCGGCGACTGGCCGCAGTTTCAGAAGCAGGTGGCGAGCCGCCTGCCGGCCCGCGCCGACCTGTCCAAGCTGTGGCTGATGCCGACGACGGGCACCAAGCTGTACGTCCACCGCGATGGCGCATGGCAGACGGTCTATGCCGAGCTGTTCGACGATGCGACCAAGGCGAAAATCCTGAAGGCGTTCGACGAGTCGTTGGAAGCGACGGGCTTCGTTCCCGAAAAGACCTGGGGCGAGCGGATCGAGGATCGTGGCAGCCAGATCACCTTCTCCGCACTCGGCCAGGAAGCGCCCGTTGCCGAAAAGGAACACTGGGACCCCAAGTTCGAGAAGCGCAAGGTCATCCAGGCCGATCTGAAGCAGCGCCTGCCGGGCCTGTCGATCAACATGGGCGGCGCGACCTCGATCGACATCACGCAGGAAGGCGTCGACAAGGCGTACGGCCTGAAGAAGCTGCGCGACGAGAGCGGCATCCCGCTCGACGCGATGATGTTCATCGGCGACGCGATCTTCCCCGGCGGCAACGATTATCCGGCAAAGGAACTGGGGCTGGACACGGTGCGCGTTCGCGATCCGGAAGAAACGATCTCGGTCATCACCGCGATCGTCGCCTGCCAGAAGTGAATTAACCGCGGGGTGCGATGAGCCCGGTCAGTCCGGGCGCCGCACCCGTTCGGTCAGGACGATCTCGCCCTCGACCTCGATCTCTTCGTCATCCGACAGGTCGGATGTATCGGGCATCTCGAACTCGGCGCTCCAGTCGTAGATTTTCGCGAGACCGCCATCGATCCAGACGCGCACCGCGCCGCTGGTGATCTCTCCCCCCATCGCACCGACGAAATCCGCGACGAGGTTTTCCGCCGCGGACTCGTGATCGGTCGCGCCGGGAATGCTGGCCGGCGTCATCGGCTCATCCATCTCGATCAGCTGTGCCCAGAAGCGTTTGGCCATCGTCGTCGTCCTTGCGTTGCCGCGACCGGCGGAGGGGCAGGTTGCGGTGGCGTCGGCGGTAGCGAAGCCGGGGCGTGTAGGACAGGGGCTTTGGGTTCTGCGAGCGTTGTCAGTAGGATGGCCGGGTGGGCATCCAACTAGAACGAGAGAGGGGGCGCCGGATCTGGTCCGGCGCCCCCTCTGTCATTGGCGACGGCGTGGCGGAGCCACGCCGTCAGTCCTCATGTGCCATGAGGCTGGCCGACAGCGCCTGTGCGGCTTTGCCGCACCGCGTGCCGGCCCGGCACGCTCAGGCGCTGTAGTACATGTCGTATTCGACCGGGCTGGGGGTCATTTCCCAGCGCGCGACTTCGCCGCGCTTGATCTCGATGTACGCTTCGATCTGGTCCTTCGAGAACACGTCGCCCTTCAGCAGGAAGTCGTGGTCGGCGGCCAGGCTGTCGAGCGCCTCGCGGAGCGAACCGCAGACGGTCGGGACCTGAGCGAGCTCTGCCGGCGGCAGGTCGTACAGGTTCTTGTCCATCGCCTCGCCCGGGTGGATCTTGTTCTGGATGCCGTCCATGCCCGCCATCATCAGCGCCGCATAGGCGAGATAGGGGTTGGCCATCGCGTCCGGGAAGCGGACTTCGACGCGCTTCGCCTTGGGGCCGGTGCCGTACGGAATGCGGCACGAGGCCGAGCGGTTGCGCGCCGAATAGGCGAGCAACACCGGTGCTTCGTAACCCGGCACCAGACGCTTGTAGCTGTTGGTGGTCGGGTTGGTGAAGGCGTTGACCGCCTTGGCGTGCTTGATGATGCCGCCGATGAAGTACAGGCACATTTCCGACAGGCCGGCATAGCCTTCGCCCGCGAACAGCGGGGTCTTGCCGCTCCAGATCGAGAAGTGGGTGTGCATGCCCGAGCCGTTATCTTCCTTGATCGGCTTGGGCATGAAGGTGGCCGACTTGCCATAGGCATGCGCGACCTGATGCACGACGTACTTGTAGATCTGCATGCGGTCGGCGGTCTGCGTCAGCGTGCCGAAGGTGAGGCCCAGCTCGTGCTGCGCGGCTGCGACTTCGTGGTGATGCTTGTCGCAGGGCAGGCCCATTTCGAGCATCGTCGAGACCATCTCGCCGCGGATGTCGACCGCCGAGTCGACCGGCGCGACGGGGAAATAGCCGCCCTTGGCGCGCGGACGGTGGCCGAGGTTGCCGCCTTCATACTCGCGGCCGGTGTTGGTCGGCAGCTCGATATCGTCGATCTTGAAGTACGACTCGGCGTAGTTCGTGTCGAACTGCACGTTGTCGAACATGAAGAATTCGGCTTCCGGGCCGACGTATACGGTGTCGCCGACGCCCGTGGTCTTCAGATACGCCTCGGCGCGCTTGGCGGTCGAGCGCGGATCGCGGGCGTAGAGTTCGCCGGTCGAGGGTTCGACGACGTCGCAGAACACGATCAGCATCGGGGTGGCCGAGAACGGATCGGTGTAGATCGCGTCGAGATCGGGCTTCAGGACCATGTCCGACTCGTTGATCGCCTTCCAGCCCTCGATCGAGGAGCCGTCGAACATCAGGCCGTCGGTGAATTCATCTTCGCCCATCACGCTGGCGACCATGGTGAGGTGCTGCCACTTGCCCTTGGGGTCGGTGAAGCGCAGATCGACCCACTCGATCTCCTCGTCCTTGATCTTGTTCAGGATGTCGTTGGCGGTCGCCATGGAAAGCCCTTTGCTCTGGTAATGACCCGGCCGGGACCGGAAGGATGTTGCGTCGCGGGCGTGCCAATCACACAGATTGTTGCGCCGCGTCAAATGACGAAGATGTCAGACGGTGACTAGATCGCAGCCTCGTCGCGCTCGCCGGTGCGGATGCGCAACGCGGTTTCGACCGGGATGACGAAGATCTTGCCGTCGCCGATCCGGCCCGTCTGCGCGGCGGCGGCGATCGCCTCCACCACGCGTTCAGCGAGCGCGTCGTCGACGACGACCTCCAGCTTCACCTTGGGCAGGAAGTCGACGACATATTCGGCGCCGCGATAGAGTTCGGTATGGCCTTTCTGCCGCCCGAAGCCCTTGGCTTCGGTGACGGTGATGCCGGACACGCCGATCTCGTGCAGTGCTTCCTTCACCTCATCCAGCTTGAACGGCTTGATGATGGCTTCGACCTTCTTCACCGGACCACGCCCCTTGACTGAAACCCTCGCCCCGAGCGCGGGTGTTGCACCAAACGTGCCAGTCCGGAGCCCGAGGGGCAACCGGGATTCGGCCGATTTTGCTGCCTGCAAAACGGGCATTTCGTGCCCCGTTGCCCGAGTCGCGAGCAGCGATCCGACGCGCGGAAGTGGACGAAGTGGACAATACGTATCGTCCGAAAACGCCCCCGGCCCGGTGCCGATGGGCAACGGGTGGCGCGAGGCGGCAGGAACGGCATGGCGGGGCGTATAGCAGAGCGGGAGCGTGTAGGACAGCGGGGCGACGGGGTGGGAGCCGAAAAGCAATTTCGTCATTCCCGCGGAGGCGGGAATCCAGACTGGTTGACAGTGCGGCTCGAGCCGAAACGTCAGAGGTTATGGATTCCCGCCTGCGCGGGAATGACGGCGAGGGGGCTGTGGGGCGGTCTCGCCTTAGAGGATCTCGCGCACCTTTTCGGCCGGGCGGGCGAGGACGACGCCCTTGTCGGTTTCGACGAGCGGGCGCTGGATGATGATCGGATTGATCGTCATCGCCTCGAGGATCGTTGCATCGTCGGCGTCGGCCAGTGCCTTGGCATCGGGTTCGGTCATTCGCAGCCCCTCGCGTGGGGTGAGGCCCGCGGCGGCATAGAGGCGCGAAAGCTCCGCGACGGTCGGCGGGTGCTTGAGATATTCGATGACGGTGACGTCGGCGCCGGCCTCTTCGAGGAGGGCGAGGGTGCTGCGCGAGGTGCCGCAGCGCGGGTTGTGGTAGATGGTGGCGTGCATGACCGGCGGTATATCGCGGTTCGGCGGGATGCGGGAGAGCGTGCGGGGGCGGGCGGGGTCTGGTCGCCCGAACGGCAAAAGGGCGGCGCATGTGCGATGCGCCGCCCCCTGCACCGGGCCGAGTGAGGCGGTCAGCCCTTGGTACGCGCGGCCTTCATGGCGTTGCGTACGGCGGTGAGGAAATGGTTGCCGGGCTGCGCCTTGCACTGCTGCACGACGATCGGCACGACGTTCTCGACGCCGTCGAGCGTCACGGTCGGGTGCGCCTTGCCCTTCGGACCGTAATTGGCGGCATAGACGACCGCCTGCGGGCGGAAGCTTTCGTCGAGCAGGCCGAAGTCGCCGCAGGTCACGGTTTCGAGGTGCTTGCCCTGCTTGAGCAGGTCGACGTGGCGGACTTCGCCGCTGCGGCTGGGAATGGTCGCCTTTTCCTGCACTTGCAGCGGCGCCGCAACGGCAGTCGAGGAAACGGCGAGAAGCGCACAGGCGGCGATCGTGCCAAACATCCGGGTCATTGTTCCAGTCTCCCTTCCTTAGAGGCGCTGGTAAAATGCCGGTATGTCCATATCGGCTTCATTCTAACGGCAAATTCATGATGCCGTTATTTGGGCGTCAGCAACGATTGTTATCGTTGTGCGATCGTATTCGAAAATTGTTGTTGCGCAGCAGGGATTTGTGCGCTGCGGGTGCGTGATCCGTCATCCTGGAAATGTCGGCCAGGAAGGCAGGAACCTCTCTCGGCGCGTGCTGCGCACGCTTGCCGGGAGATTCCAGCCTTCGCTGGGAGGACGTTATGGGTGTGGGACGATCAGGGCTGGCGTGTCAGGAGGAGGCCGTCCCAGGGACGGCCGCCGTTATCCCTGCTTCGCGAGCCACTCTTCCAGCCACTTGATCGTATAGTCGCCGCGCTGGAATTCGGGATCGTCGAGCAGCGCCTGATGCAACGGGATCGTCGTCGTCGGACCGTCGATGACGAATTCCTCCAGCGCGCGGCGCAGGCGGCGCAGCGCCCCTTCGCGGGTGGTGCCGTAAACGATCAGCTTGGCGATCATGCTGTCGTAATAGGGCGGCACCTTATAGCCGGCGTAGAGGCCGCTATCGACGCGCACGTGCATGCCGCCCGGCGCGTGGAACTGCTTCACCAGACCCGGCGAGGGCGCGAAGGTGCGCGGATCCTCGGCATTGATGCGGCATTCGATCGCATGGCCGCGGAACTGCACGTCCTCCTGGCGCAGCGTCAGCGGATGCCCCTCGGCAACGCGAATCTGTTCGCGGACGAGGTCGAGGCCGGTGATCATCTCCGTCACCGGATGTTCCACCTGCAAACGGGTGTTCATCTCGATGAAGTAGAATTCGCCGTCTTCCCACAGGAATTCGATCGTGCCGGCGCCGCGATAGCCCATGTCGGCCATCGCCTTCGCGCAGACGCCGCCGATGCGTTCGCGATCGGCTTGGCTGAGCACGGGGGAGGGTGCTTCCTCCAGCACCTTCTGGTGGCGGCGTTGCAGAGAGCAGTCGCGTTCCCCTAAGTGGATCGCATTGCCGTTGCCGTCGCCGAAGACCTGGATCTCGATATGGCGCGGGTTGCCGAGATACTTTTCGAGATACACCGTGGCATCGCCGAACGCGGCCTTCGCCTCGCTGCCGGCCTGCTGCATCAGCGTTTCGAGTTCGTCCTCGGAATGGCACACCTTCATGCCGCGCCCGCCGCCGCCCGACGCCGCCTTGATGATGACGGGATAGCCGGCCTTCGCCGCGATCGCCTTGGCTTCGGCGACGTCACTGATCGCACCGTCGGACCCGGGGACGAGCGGCAGGCCGAGCGCGCCGGCGGTGCGCTTCGCCTCGATCTTGTCGCCCATCGTGCGGATATGCTCGGGCTTCGGCCCGACGAAGATCAGGTTATGCAGTTCGACGATCTCGGCGAACCGCGCGTTTTCGCTGAGGAACCCATAGCCCGGGTGGATCGCGTCAGCGCCGCTGATCTCGGCCGCCGAGATGATGTTGGGGATATTGAGATAGCTGTCGACCGCGGCGGGCGGCCCGATGCAGATCGCCTCGTCGGCGAGGCGGACGTGCATCGCGTCGGCATCGGCGGTGGAATGGACCGCGACGGTGCGGATGCCCATCTCGCGACAGGCGCGGTGGATGCGCAGCGCGATTTCGCCACGGTTGGCGATCAGCAGCTTCTTGATCTGACGGGGAGCAGCGGTCACGCGTGGTTACTCGACGACCACGAGCGGCTGGTCGAATTCGACCGGCTGGCCGTTTTCGATCAGAATCTGGCGGACGGTGCCGGCGGTGGCGGCAACGATCGGGTTCATGACCTTCATCGCCTCGACGATCAGCAGCGTGTCGCCGGCCGAGACGCTCTGGCCGACGCTGATGAAGGGCTTGGCGCCCGGCTCGGCGGCGAGATAGGCGGTGCCGACCATCGGCGACTTCACCGCATTGGCGGACACGGCCGGCGCCATCGCACCGGCTTCGACCGGCGCGGCGGCCGCGGGGGCGGCAGGCGCTGCGGCGAGGGGCGCGGGGGCATAGTGGACGGGCGCGGCCTGGGGGGCGGCCTTGCGCGCGACGCGGATCTTGCGGTCGCCCTCTTCCACCTCGATCTCGGTCAGATGGGTGGCGTCGAGCAGTTCGGCGAGCTGGCGCACGAGGTTCACGTCAACCTGCATGGCACCGTTGGGGGTCTGGTCGGTCATGGGAAGGCCTCCTGTCAGAAGCGCGCCGCGGCTTCAAGCGCGAGCATGTACGAGAGGGCGCCAAAGCCGGCGATCGTGCCTTTTGCGGCACGCCCGACGAAGCTGACGTGACGGAAGTCCTCGCGGGTGTGCGGGTTGGAGAGGTGGACCTCGATCACCGGCGTCCTGATACCCTTGATCGCGTCGTGGACGGCGATCGACGTATGCGTGAAGGCACCGGCGTTGAGGATCACCGCCTTCGCGCCGCGCGCCTGCGCCTCATGCAGCCAGTCGACCAAGTGCCCTTCGTGGTTGGACTGGCGCATGTCGATCTCGAGGTCGAGCTCGCGGGCACGATCTTCGAGTTGGCCGGCGATGTCGTCGAGCGTGTCGTGGCCGTAGATCTCCGGCTCGCGCGTGCCGAGCAGGTTCAGGTTCGGGCCGTTGAGGACGTAGATCGTGTCGGTCATGGGCGGGGGGTGTATCGTCGTTTCGCGGGCGGCGCAAAGCAGGGGGTTTTCACGCGAAGACGCGAAGACGCGAAGAAGGGGTTCACGCGGAGACGCGGAGGGGGTTCGCCCGCGGCAGCGGGCTCTCTCTGATCGCTAACGGGATATAGAGCCGCTCCGCGGCAGTGCGAGACGATCGTCCGGTTCATGCACCCTCTGCGTCTCCGCGTCTCCGCGTGACTCACCTTCTTTTGCCTCTTCGCGGCTTCGCGGCTTCGCGTGAATCAAACCAGCAACGGTGGACACGCGGCGTCACGCGCCTAGATGGGGCACGCATAAGGAGTTTGACGCGTCATGGCCCATAGCGACGGCACCGTATCGATCACCGTGAACGGCGAGCACAAGCGCGTCGCCGCCGGTCTCAGCCTCGCCGATCTGGCGAACGAGCTGGGGCTGGTGCCCGAGAAGGTCGCGGTGGAGCGGAACCTGGAGGTCGTGCCGCGCTCGACGTTGAAGGACGTGTGCGTCGAGGATGGCGACGATATCGAGATCGTGCATTTCGTCGGGGGCGGCGACCATCAGGCGCCGATCGTCGACGACACGTGGAGCGTCGCCGGCAAGACGTTCCGGTCGCGGCTGATCGTCGGGACGGGCAAGTATAAGGACTTCGCGCAGAATGCCGCGGCGCTGGAGGCGAGCGGTGCGGAGATCGTCACGGTCGCGGTGCGGCGGGTGAACGTCAGCGATCGCAACGCGCCGATGCTGACCGACTTCATTGATCCCAAGAAGGTCACCTACCTGCCCAACACCGCGGGCTGTTTCGACGCGGAGAGTGCGATCCGTACGCTGCGGCTGGCGCGCGAGGCGGGCGGTTGGGACCTCGTGAAGCTGGAGGTGCTGGGCGAGGCGAAGACGCTCTACCCCGACATGCACGAGACGCTGCGCGCGACGGAAGTGCTGGCGAACGAAGGCTTCAAGCCGATGGTCTATTGCGTCGACGATCCGATCGCGGCGAAGCGGCTGGAGAATGCCGGTGCGGTCGCGATCATGCCGCTCGGCGCGCCGATCGGGTCCGGGCTCGGCATCCAGAACCGCGTGACGATCCGGCTGATCGTCGAGGGCGCGGGCGTGCCGGTGCTGGTCGATGCGGGCGTCGGCACCGCGTCGGACGCGGCGGTGGCGATGGAGCTGGGCTGCGACGGCGTGCTGATGAACACCGCGATCGCCGAGGCCAAGGACCCGATCCTGATGGCGGGCGCGATGCGGCGCGCGGTCGAGGCGGGGCGGATGGCCTATCGCGCCGGTCGCATGGGGCAGCGGCGCTATGCCGATCCGTCCAGTCCCCTTGCCGGTTTGATCTGATATCGTATTGGTTCCGCACCAGACGCTAAAGTTTTTGTCACGGAACCGGTCCGACTTCGGCCCGTTGTTCTTGCGATAGATCAAGCGGCCCGGCTGGCGGGTCGCAGTCAATCGCAGGAGACGATCGATGGGCGAATTCACCGACAAGGTCGCAGCGGCCGGCAACAAGATCGCCGGCAACGTCAAGGAAGCCGTCGGCAAGGCGACCGACAATGACCGTCTGGTGGCCGAAGGCGAAGCACAGCAGGCCAAGGGCACCGGTCAGGACGTCAAGGGCAGCGTCAAGGGCGCGCTCGGCGACAAGATCTGATTCACAGGATCAGTTTGCGTAACCGACAGGGTCGTCTCGCATTGCGGGGCGGCCCTTTCGCTTGGACAACAACAGGGGACGACACATGAAGAAGACGATTCTGGCCGGCGCGACGCTGGTGGCGATGGCGCTCTCGCTGAGCGCGTGCGGCGGCAAGGGCGACGACAAGCTCGGCTCCGAGGTCGAGAAGTCCTACGACAACCGCGCCGATGCGATGGAGCAGGCAGCGGACAATCTGAAGGACCAGGCCAAGGAAATCCGCAAGAGCGGCGAACAGCAGGCCGATGCGATCGACGACGCCGACGTGAATGCGCAGGCGATGACCGAAGAGCAGAAGGCGGCGCTGAAGAACGGGTCCGAAAAGCTGCGCTGACGTTGAGGGGGGTGGTTTGGGACCGGTGTGTTCGACCGGTCTATTGCCGGGCCGTTCCTCTCCCTCTTTTTCGTCATTCCCGCGGAGGCGGGAATCTAGCGCCGCTATCGTTGCGGTAAGAGCCGTGAGGCTTGCCAGTCCGGATTCTCGCCTTCGCGGGAATGACGGTGGTTTGAGCGCGGCTGGGATCAGGTGTGGGGCGCTTGTGGCGTCCGTTGTGCTGGTGGTGGTCGTCGTTGAGTGACGCAACGTTTGCCCGTGCGCGGCGCGGTGGATGCCGGAACGAGTCCGGCATGACGGGGTGTGTGGGGGCAGGCGGTTTGTAACCTAGATGCCGGGCGCCGAATGCGCCGGGATGGCGGCGCAGGATCTTTGGTCTGCGATCGCGCTGTTTGCAGCGCATGCTTCGTGACCGACGTCGTCCCAGCGGAGGCTGGGACCTTTTGCGGCTCTTGTTGCGCCCTGTGACCGGGAGATTCCAGCCTTCGCCGGGATGACGTTCGGGCGGGCGGCGCGGTGTATGGTTCGGCCGTCTGCTCACATAAAAAAACGCCCCCTTCCGTGAGGAAGAGGGCGTTTTTTGTTGGCCGCTGTGGGCGGGGGCGATCAGGCGCCGAAGGTGCGCTGCCACCAGCCGCGGCGGGGTTGTTCGCCGGTGTCAGTTGCAGTGTCCGTGGCCGGGGTTTCCGCGTCCTCGGGCTCGGCCGGGGCGGCGGGTTCCGGAGCGGTCACCGTGTCGGCAGGGACGGCATCGGTCGTGGCGGCTTTGCGCGTGCGGCGACGCTTGGGCTTTTCCTCCGCGGCGGGCGCCTCGGCGGCGGGAGCCTCTTCGGTCGCGGGTGCCGGGGTGGCCTTCTTGCGGGTGCGCTTGGGCTTGGGCGCCGGTTCGGCGTCGGCGGCCGGGGCTACGACCGGCGCTTCGGCGACGGCGGGTTCCGCTTCGGCCGCGGCGGGTGCCTCGACCGGCGCCGCGTCGGCGACCTTGCGGGCGCGCGGGCGGCGGCGGGTGCGCGGCGCCTCGACGGGCTCGGCGTCCTCGACCTTCGCCGGGGCCGGCGCGTCGAGACCGGTCGTCACCGGGCCGGCATCGCCCGCCTCGACGATCGGTTCGTTGGCCGCCGGTGCGTCGACGTCGGCGTCGGCGCTGTCGACCGCGGCGTCCGAGCCCTCGGCCGGCGTGCCTTCGGCATGGCGGCGACCGCCACGGCGACCGCGACGCCCGCGACGGCGACGGCCTTCGCCCTGCGGCTGCTCGCCGTCGGCCTCGACGGTCTCGGCCTCGTCACCCGCGAGCGGCTCGACGTCGGTGTCGGCATCCTCCGCGTCGGTCGCGTCGACCGGTGCTTCGGCGGTATCGTTCGACGCGGTGTCGCCCGCCTCGTCCTCGCGGTTGCGACCGCGGCGACCGCGACGGCGGCGGCGGCGGCCACGGCCTTCGCCCTCGCCACGTTCCTCGCGCTCGCGCTCACGCCGGGGCTCTTCCTCGACGGCCTCGACGATCTCGTCTTCCTCTTCCTCGTCCTCGATATCCTCGGGGACGTCGTCATAGTCTTCCTCGACCAGCGCCTCGATCTTGGGCGGGTGCGCGGGCGGCGGGCCGCTGGCCTCGACCGACATGCGCGCGCCTTCCTCTTCGCGATCGGGGACGATCTCGACGATCACGCCATAGCGATCCTCGATCTCGGCGATGTCCGCGCGCTTCTTGTTGAGGACGTAGATCGTCGCTTCCTGGCTGGCGCGCAGGGTGAGCACCGAACCGCGGCCGCGGGCCGCTTCATCCTCGATGAGACGCAGCGCGCTGAGGCCCGCCGACGAGGCGGTGCGGACAAGGCCAGTGCCTTCGCAATGCGGGCAGGGACGCGTCGAGGCTTCGAGCACGCCGGTGCGCAGGCGCTGGCGGCTCATTTCCATCAGGCCGAACGACGAGATGCGGCCCACCTGGATGCGGGCGCGATCGTCCTTCAGCGCTTCCTTCATCGCCTTCTCGACCTTCCGGACATTGGAATTGTTGTCCATGTCGATGAAGTCGATGACGACGAGGCCGGCCATGTCGCGCAGGCGCAGCTGGCGGGCGATTTCCTTGGCGGCTTCGAGGTTGGTCGCGGTCGCGGTCTGTTCGATATTGTGTTCGCGCGTCGACCGGCCGGAGTTGATGTCGATCGAGACCAGCGCCTCGGTCGGGTTGATCACCAGATAGCCACCCGACTTCAGCTGTACGACCGGATGGTACATGGCGGCGAGCTGATCTTCGACATGCGCGCGCTGGAACAGCGGCACGGCGTCGGCATATTGCTTCACGCGGCGGGCGTGGCTGGGCATCAGGAGCCGCATGAATTCCTTGGCGTGGCGATAGCCCTCTTCGCCCTCGACGATCACCTCGTCGATGTCCTTGTTGTAGATGTCGCGGATCGCGCGCTTGATGAGGTCGCTGTCGCCATAGATCAGCGCCGGCGCCGACGAGCCGAGCGTCGCTTCGCGGATGCCGTCCCACAGACGCGCGAGATAATCGAAGTCGCGCTTGATCTCGACCTTGGTGCGCTGCAGGCCGGCGGTGCGGACGATGCAGCCCATCGAGCTGGGCAACTGCATGTCGGCCATGATCGACTTCAGGCGCTTGCGATCGGCGGCGTTGCTGATCTTGCGGCTGATCCCGCCGCCGTGCGACGTGTTGGGCATCAGCACGCAATAACGGCCGGCGAGCGACAGATAGGTCGTCAGCGCCGCGCCCTTGTTGCCGCGCTCCTCCTTGACGACCTGCACCAGCAGCACCTGACGGCGGCGGATGACGTCCTGGATCTTGTAGCGGCGGCGCAGGTTCATGCGACGCTGGCGCAGCGCCTCGACCTGGTCGTCGTTGCCATTGCGCGGCTTCTTCGCGGGGGCGCCTTCGCCGCCCTCGGCGTCGTCGTGATCGGCATCGTCGTCGTCATGATGATCGGCGTCGTCGTAATCGTCGTGGTCGCGATCGTCGTGCGCATCGTCGTCATGATCGTCGTCGTCATGCTCGGCGCGTAGCGCGGCTTCTTCCGCGGCATGCTCCGCCTCTTCGCGCAGCAGCGCGTCGCGGTCTTCCTTGGGAATCTGATAGTAATCGGGGTGGATTTCGCTGAAGGCGAGGAAGCCGTGGCGATTGCCGCCGTAATCGACGAACGCCGCTTGCAGCGACGGCTCGACGCGCGTCACCTTGGCGAGATAGATGTTGCCCTTGAGCTGCTTGCGTTCGGCGGATTCGAAATCGAACTCTTCGATCCGGTTATTCTTGACGACGGCGACGCGGGTTTCTTCCCGGTGGCGTGCGTCGATCAGCATACGCGTGGTCATTGAATAGTCTCCGCGCGCGTGGCGCTCCGGCGGCGGGTCCGTGACGGACCGGGCGGCAGGGCGCGCACGCGCGTTGATAGGTGGCGCCGGGCGGACCGGCGCGGGTTTGTGGCAAAGATGCGTCTGCTCGCCCGGCACATCGGGGGGCACGGCCCTCCCGCACGCCCGACACGCCGCCGGCCGAGGCCGGGCGGTGTCGAACGGTGGAAAAGTGCGTCATGCGAGCGTCAACCTGGTTAAGACCGCGCCAGGACGGCGCGAGAACCGGCGCATCGCCGATCTGTATTCACGGGCGACGCACGGGTGCAGTCCGTTGGTAGCATCGGCCTGCGCGAACCGCAACTGGCAGGAACTTGCCGTATCGGCCGGCAAAATCGTGCCGAATTCCGGATTAACCTTGCCGGGCAACCCCCTGTTGGCACCCTGTGGGTCACAACGGCCCCGTGGCGATCGCGTTCAGAATCGCCCGAGGGGTTGTGTATGGCTTTTCGCTGGACCCGCGTACGCCTGTCGCGGCAAGGACGCCGTGTGCTGACGCTGTTCGCCCTGATTGCGGGATGGTTCACGAGCGCGCCCGCCTGGGCGGCGACGATGATCCGTAGCGTCGCGGTGCAGGACGGGCGGATCGTCATCCGCTTCGATGGCCCGGTCGCGGATGCGAGTGGTGAGATCCTGTCGGCCAGCCGCCAGATCGCCGTCGACATCGCCGATGCCGTGCCTGGCGCGCGGGCGCGCGGCGGCGGGCCGGTGAGCGGCGTCACCCAGCTGCGGCAGGGCGCGGGCACGCGGCTGTTGTTCGACCTCGCGCGGCCCGCGATCATCGGCGATGCGTCGTTCGAGCAGGACGGCCGCAGCCTGGTGCTGTCGATCGAGCCGGCGAGCGCGGCGCGCTTCGCGGCGGCGGGGGCGGCCGGGCCGCTGAGTTTCCTGTCCTTCGACATCGGCGGCTGGGCGGCACGACCCAAGTACAAAGTGTCGGTGCCGGTGCCGCCCCCGGCGCGCGGCCTGCCGCTGCCCAGGGTGCGCGGCGACGACAACCGGCCGCTTGTGGTGATCGATGCGGGGCACGGCGGCGTCGATCCGGGCGCGATCAACCCGGTGACCGGGCTGCGCGAAAAGGACGTGACGCTGCGCATCGCGCGGACGATTCGCGACCAGTTGCTCGCCACCGGGCGGGTGCGCGTGGCGCTGACGCGCGACGACGACCGCTTCCTTGTGCTGCGCGAACGCTACGGCATCGCACGGCGGCTGAAGGCCAATCTGTTCATCTCGATCCACTGCGACAGCGTCGGCAGCGGGGAGGCGAGCGGTGCGTCGGTCTACACTTTGTCCGAAGTCGCGTCCGACAAGGAAGCCGCGCGGCTGGCGGCACGCGAGAACAAGGCGGACGTGATCTCCGGCGTGAATCTGGGCGATGCGGGCGCGGACGTGACCTCGATCCTGATCGACCTGGCGCAGCGCGAGACGATGAATACGTCCGCGAACTTCGCGCGACTGCTGGGACGCGAGGCCAAGCCGCTGATCCCGACCAAGCCGGTGTTCCATCGCATGGCGTCGCTGATGGTGCTGAAGGCGCCGGACCTGCCGTCGATCTTGTTCGAGACGGGCTATATCTCCAACCCGCGCGATGCGGCGTTCCTCGACAGCAGCGAAGGGCGGGAGAAGATCGCGGAAAGCGTGACCAAGGCGGTCGAGGTGCATTTCGCGCGGCAGATGGCGAGCCGGTAGGGCGCGCCGGGGCGACGTGTGTCACGGGAGGGCCGCAAGCCCCACCCGCCCCGTCATCCCCGCGCAGGCGGGGATCCAGACGCGCTACCGCGACGACTCCCTTATAAACGGTAGCGATTATGGATTCCCGCCTTCGCGGGAATGACGGACCGTCGAGAAGGGTGGTAGCTCCTCGCGGCTCCCGAAGCGTACCGTCACCGGGAGATCCCCGCCTGTGCGGGGATGACGGGGCGGGTGTGGCGGCGTTCACCGCCGTTTGGAATCTCCGTCAGATCGCGCCCGAGAAGGTGTCGCACGCCGCCGGATCGCCGGTTTCGATGCCGCGGCGCAGCCAGGTCTGGCGCTGGGCGGAGGTGCCGTGGGTGAAGCTGTCGGGGACGACGCGGCCCTGGCTTTCCTTTTGCAGCGTGTCGTCGCCGATCGCGCCGGCGGCGGTCAGGCCCTCTTCCAAATCGCCCGGCTCCATGCGGCTGCGGTTCTGCGCTGCCCAGACGCCAGCGTAGCAATCGGCCTGCAACTCGAGGCGGACCGAGGCGGCATTGCCCTCCCGTTCCGAACTGCTGCGCTGGATCTGCTGCACCTTGTCCGACGTGCCGAGCAGGTTCTGGATGTGATGGCCAAATTCGTGGGCGATCACGTAATCCTGCGCGAAGTCACCCTTGGCGCCGAAGCGATTGGCCAGTTCGTTGAAGAAGCTGGTGTCGAGATAGATGCGCTGGTCGGTCGGGCAGTAAAACGGGCCCATCGCCGATTGCGCGGCGCCGCAGCCCGACCGTCCGTTCTGGTTGAAGAAGGAGAGGCCCGGGGCGCGGAAGCGCTCGCCGCTTTGCGCGAAGATCTTTTCCCAAGTATTTTCCGCCGAGCTGAACGCGTTGCAGGCGGCGCGCTTGTCGGGGTCGGATGAGCAGACCGCAGTCGCGCCGCGGCCTTCGGACGGGGCGCTGCGGGTCACCTGCGTGCCGCTGCCGCCTCCGCCGCCCACGAGACTGCCGAGGTTGCCAAGCCCGCCGAACACGGCGAACAGCAGCAATACGACGACGATGCCACCGCAGCCGAAACGGCTGCCGATCAGCGGTAACAGGCCGAACAGCACGCCGCCACCACCGCCCCCGCCGAAGCCACCACCGCCGGTGTTACCCTGGTCCTCGACGTCAATATTGGGATCGAAATCGTCGAGGCGCATGGCAGGCTCCGTTTAGCGTGTGTAACGAATGCCCGAACCCGTCCCCCGGTTGCAACCGGCTGCGCTTGGCGCCACGACAGGCGTGTTATCAGGAGAGTAGCATGATCCTTCAGGGCAAGACCGCGGTCATCACCGGCTCCACCTCCGGCATCGGCCTCGCCTATGCAAAGGCGCTGGCGGCAGAGGGCGCGAGCCTCGTCATCAATGGCTTCGGCGATGCCGATGCCATCGAGGCGATCCGCGCCGAACTGGCGGCGACCAGCGGCGCGGCCGCGCTGTACGACGCGGCGGACATGACCAAGCCCGACCAGATCGCGGCGCTGATCGATCGCGCGGTCGCCGAGACGGGGCGGATCGACATTGCGATCAACAATGCCGGCATCCAGCACGTGTCGCCGATCGAGGACTTTCCCGACGACAAGATGGAAGCGATCGTCCGCATCAACCTGCTGTCGGCCTGGTATGTCGCCAAGGCTGCGGTGCCGCATATGAAGCGGCAGGGTTGGGGGCGGATCATTACCACCGCGTCCGCGCACAGCCTGGTCGCGAGCCCCAACAAATCGGCCTATGTGATGGCCAAGCACGGCATCGCGGGCCTGACCAAGACGCTGGCGCTGGAAACCGCGACGCACGGCATCACGGTCAATTGCATTTCGCCGGGCTATGTTTGGACGCCGCTGGTCGAGGCGCAGATTCCCGACACGATGAAGGCGCGCGGGCTGACGCGCGAGCAGGTGATGAACGACGTGCTGCTCGCCGCGCAGCCGACCAAGGAATTCGTGACGCCAGAACAGGTCGCGGCGCTCGCGCTGTTCCTGTGTCGCGACGAGGCGAAGGCGATCACCGGCGCCAACCTGTCGGTCGACGGCGGCTGGACGGCCGCATGAGGGGCCTGTGGCTGGGCACGGCGACGGCGCTGGTCGCAACGGTGCTGGCAGGCGCGGCGCTGGCGCATGCGCGCGACCCCGATACGGCCGCAGTCGACTGGCGCGCGGTGGCGACGGTGGAGGACCGGCAGCGCCTGCGCGAATGGCGCGACGCCTGGGTGAAGGCGCTGGCGGAGGCGCGTGCCGATCCGGCGGGTGCAGCGGTGCTGTCGGCGGACCCGGCGCTGTTCGATCCCGACCAGGTGATCCGCGGCGAGATGCTGAAGCCCGGGGCCTATCGCTGCCGCACCTATCGGCTGGGCGGTAACGGCGCCGAGCGGCTCGCCGGCACCGCGCCGCCGCCGCGCGCGCTGCTGAGCGGCGCCTGGACGGCGTGCCGGGTCGAAGGGGAGGGCCCCAAGCGCCAGTTCGCCACCGACGGCGTGCAGCGGGCGAGCGGCGTGCTGTTCGACAGCACCGATTCGCGGACGATCTTCCTCGGCACGCTGGCGCTCGGCGACGAGGCGCGACCGATGCCGTACGGCCGCGATCTGCGGCGCGACATGGCAGGCTTCGTCGAGCGGATCGGTGAGGCGCGCTGGCGGCTGGTGCTGCCGTTCCCGGGGTTTCAATCGACGCTGGATGTGATGGAGATCGTGCCAGCGTAGCGGCCTTTCCTCCCCACGCCGCCACCCCGGACTGGTTCCGGGGTCCACAGGGCCGCGCGGGCGAGGCTTGAGCGTCTTGCTGTCCCCCTCGCCAGCTCCCGACGTCACCCCGGACTTGGTCCGGGGTCCACCGGGCAGCACGGGCTCGTCTGGAGCCTCTTGCCATTCCCCTCGCCGCAGAGTGGACCCCGGAACGAGTCCGGGGTGACGGGGTGGTTTGGGCTTATGGTGCGGTCGTCACCGGTGTCGTCGCTGTCGCAGGAGCCGCGACCGGAGCGGCTGGCGCCGCCATCACTGCCGGTGCCACCACGGGCGTCGTCGCCAGCGGCGGCAGCGTCGCGAGATAGGCCTTGCCGTGCATCTTCACCACCGTGACTCGCCCGGCATTCGCCTCCGCGATCGACTGAAGGTAGGACCGCGGCTTCTTCATCAGCTTCGGGCGGTCGAGGTCGGTCAGGCCGGCGATGCGGGCGGCTTCCTTGACGAAATGGACGCAATTGCGCTGGTTGAGATTGTAATGCGCGTCGCCGGTCTTTTCGTCCCACGCCGCGACCAGCCCGAGCACGGCGTTATATTGCGCGTCAGTGAGGACGACCGAGAACTGCGCGTCGCTGCCGGCGATGTAGAAGGGCTTCGAAATGTCGAGCCGCCCCGCCACGGTGCCCATCAGCAATTTGGGCGAGACCGATTTGGCGGTGAAGCCGTAATTGGCGTCGACCGGCGCACCGCCCGCATCCGGCACCCCGCGCAGCGTAAAGAAGGCGTGCGGGAAGCTGTTGCCGAGTTCATGGCTCCAGAAGGTGATCGTCACCGCCGCCCAGGCGGGCGCCGCACCGAACAGCGAGGACAGCAGCAGCGCGGTGGCGAGCAGCGGGCGGAGGAGGGATCGAACCATGTGCCGATGATACAGGCGCCAGCGGGGCTTGGGCAACGGAGATCACACTGAGGCGGCGTGGTATTTTCGCGCCCCCTACGCCTGGACGGGATGCGCGAGCGTCGCGGCATTCTCGCGCTTTTCGGGGCGGATATAGATCGAGCTGAGCCGCGGGACGGCGGCACGCAATTCGTCCTCCAACTCCTCGATCAGCGTCTCGGCTGCGCCCATCGTAAGGGCATCGTCGAAATCGACGCTGGCAGCGACGAAGATCGCATCGGGCGCGGTGTGGATGGTGCGGACGTGGTTGACGGCGGTGACGGCGGGATGGCGCGCGATGGTTTCGCGCACCGTCTCCACCACCTGTGGGTCGGCGCGCTCGCCGATCAGCAGGCCCTTGGCTTCGCGCGCGAGCAGTACGGCGACGAGGCCGAGGATCAGACCGATCAGGATCGATGCGACGCCGTCGATACGCGGATCGACGAAATAATGGCTCGCCCACACGCCGACGCCGGCGATGACTAGGCCGGCGAGCGCGGCCGAATCCTCGAACAGCACGATGAAGCCCGCCGGGTCCTTGCTCTGGCGGATCGCGCGCCACCAGCCGGCCTTGCCCTTCGCCTTCGAAAATTCGCGCATCGCGATGAACCAGGAGGCGCCCTCCATCGCCATCGCAATGCCGAGCACGATGTAATTGACCAGCGGGTCGAGCAACGGTTCGGGCGTGATGATGTGGCGATAGCCCTCATACACCGACACGCCTGCGCCGACCGCGAAGATCAGGATCGCGACGACGAACGCCCAGAAATACAGCTCGCGCCCGTAGCCGAAGGGGTGGACGGCATCGGGCGCACGCTTGGCGCGATGCTGGCCATAGAGCAGCAGCACTTGGTTGCCGCTGTCGACGCAGCTGTGGACGCCTTCGGTCAGCATCGACGACGAACCGGTGATGCCCGCGGCGACGAACTTGGCGACGCCGATCCCGAGATTGGCGGCGAGCGCTCCGTACAGCACGATATTCTCGCGGATCCGCGCGGTCAGCCCGTCTGCCATTGTCGCTCCCTGTTGCGCCGACGCATGGCGCGGGCATGGTACGCGCGAGCGTGTGGATCGGCTCCCGAGGCTAGGGTATGAATTGGGCGAAGAACAAGCCGACCGACATCCAAGCCGCGAGAGCATTGCGCGTCGTCGCCATCGATGGCGCGCAGGGCGTCATCCTGCCTGCGGGCGTGCTGGCGCTGGCGTCGGGGCAGATGGAGAAGTGGCGCTCGCGGACGGGTTTCGCGGTCATATCGCCTGACCCCGGAACGGGAATGGCCGCCGGCATACGAGATGCCGGCGGCCACCTTTCCTCCCCAGGAAACTTTCGAGAATTCCGTTAGCTAGGTGGGGGCGGGTGCGGCGAGAGGGGCCGGATGCGCAGCGGGGTCATGGTGTCCACCACATGGACAAGCGGGCGCGTAATGCTGTAACAAAGTGACAAGCGCGCGGGGTTGCGATCCTGTAGCGCAGGTGTGGCGTGGGGAGTGGGGCGTGGCCGAGCGTAAATTGTTTGCGGGGCATGCGGTGCGGCGGCTCCGGCGGCAGGCGGCGCTGACGCAGGCGGCGATGGCCGAGGTGCTGGGCATTTCGCCGAGCTATCTCAACCTCGTGGAGCGCAACCAGCGGCCGCTGTCGGCGGCGCTGCTCGTCCGCCTGGCCGAATCGTATGACTTCGATCCGCGCGCGCTGACCGCGGGCGAGCCGGGCGGGGGCGAAGCGGCGATGCGGCGGCGGCTGGCCGATCCGCTGTTCGCCGACCTGGAGATCGATCGCAACGAGATCGCCGAATGGCTCGCCGGGGCGCCGGGCGGGGCGGAGGCGTTTGCGCGGGCGTACGATCGGCTGGGCGCCGGGCCTGCGCGGGACGGCGATGCCGCCGACCCCGTCGCGGAGGTGCGGCGCGAGATCGAGCGGTGGCGCGGGCATTTCGCGGACCTCGACAGTCTGGCCGAAGCGCTGGCGGACGAATTGCGGCTGGGGGCGGGCGACCTGTATGGCGCGATCGCCGAGCGGTTGCGCGTCAAGCACCAGCTGACGATCCGCATTCTGCCCGTCGATGTGATGCCCGACCTGCTGCGCCGGCTGGACCTGCATGCCCGGCAGTTGCAGCTGAGCGAGGTGCTTGATTCGGCGTCGCGCACCTTTGCCGCCGCCTATCAGCTGGCGCAGATCGAGGCGCGGGCCGAGATCGATGCGCTCGCCAAGGGGGCGGGCTTTGCCGACCGCTCGGCGGAGCGGTTGTTCCGGCGGCACCTCGCCAGCTATTTCGCGGCGGCGGTGATGATGCCCTATGCCCGGTTCCTGCGGGCTTGCGAGAGCACGGGGTACGACCTGGAGCTGTTGCAGCGGCGATTCGGGGCGGGGTTCGAGCAGGTGGCGCACCGGCTGACGACGCTGCATCGCGTCGGGGCGCGGGGACTGCCGTTCTTCCTCATTCGCATCGATCGCGCCGGGCAGTGTTCGAAGCGCTTTTCCGGGGCGAGCGGATCGCCGCTCGCCGAGGCGGAGGGGCGCTGCCCGCTGTGGCGGTTGCACCAGGCGTTCGACCGGCCGGGCAGCCTTGCGGTGCAGCTGGTGGAGCTCGAGGACCGGGCGCGGTGGCTGACGATTGCGCGGACGGTGACGCCGCAGCGGCGGCGCTATGGCGGCGTGCTGGCCGAGTTCGCGGTCGGCATCGGTGTGGCGGCGGAGCTGGGCGGGGCGCTGGCGGTGGCGCGGGGCATCGACCTGAAGGGCGATGCGACGCCGATCGGCCTGGGGTGCCGGGCGTGCCAGCGGACCGATTGCCCGCAGCGGTCGGCGCCGCCGGCGGGGCGGGCGCTGCTAATCAACGAGCGGGATCGGGGCGTGTCGGGGTTCACCTTCACCGGCGACTGACTGAAAATAATCATACAAAGTTACAGTTGTTAACGCTGATGGCGTGACGTTTGCACGCGATTTGCGGCGCATTTCCCTCCGAATGCCGTGTCAATGTCTGTACACATTCTCGCATCCAGACAGCGAGGGATATGCGACATGACCTACCAGCAGCAGATCGGCACCGCCCGCCAGACGATCGGCGGCCACGCCACCTGGGGCGGGATCGATGCCGAATCGGTCGCGCGTATGCGGTTGCAGAACCGCTTCCAGACGGGCCTCGATATCGCGCGCTATACCGCGGCGATCATGCGGCGGGACATGGCGGCGTACGATGCCGACCCGGCGGCCTACACCCAGTCGCTCGGCTGCTGGCATGGGTTCATCGGGCAGCAGAAGATCATCAGCATCAAGAAGCATTTCGGCACCACCGACCGGCGTTACCTGTACCTGTCCGGCTGGATGGTCGCGGCGCTGCGCAGCGAGTTCGGCCCGCTGCCCGACCAGTCGATGCACGAGAAGACCAGCGTGCCCGCGCTGATCGAGGAACTGTACACCTTCCTGCGCCAGGCCGATGCGCGCGAGCTGAGCCTGTTGTTCCGCGAGCTCGACAAGGCGCGCGAGAGCGGAAACGAGGTGGAGGCGCAGAGGTTGACCCAGGCGATCGACAACCACCAGACGCATGTCGTGCCGATCATCGCCGATATCGATGCGGGCTTCGGCAATGCCGAGGCGACGTATCTGCTCGCCAAGAAGATGATCGAGGCGGGCGCCTGCGCGCTGCAGATCGAAAACCAGGTCAGCGACGAGAAGCAGTGCGGCCACCAGGACGGCAAGGTCACCGTGCCGCACGAGGACTTCCTGGCGAAGGTGCGCGCCTGCCGCTACGCCTTCCTAGAGCTGGGCGTCGACGATGGCATCATCGTGACGCGCACCGACTCGCTGGGCGCGGGCCTGACCAAGCAGATCGCGTTCAGCAAGGAGCCGGGTGACATCGGCGACCAGTATAACGCCTTCCTCGACTGCGACGAGATCGACGTCGCCCAGGTCGGCAACGGCGATGTCGTCATCACGCGCGAGGGCAAGCTGCTGCGGCCCAAGCGCCTGCCGTCGAACCTGTTCCAGTTCCGCGAAGGCACCGGTGCGGACCGCTGCGTGCTCGACTGCATCACGTCGCTCCAGAACGGCGCCGACCTGCTGTGGATCGAGACGGAGAAGCCGCACATCGAACAGATCGCGTCGATGGTCGACCGCATCCGCGAGGTCGTGCCGAACGCCAAGCTGGTCTACAACAACAGCCCCAGCTTCAACTGGACGCTCAATTTCCGACAGCAGGTGTTCGACGCCTGGACGCAAGCGGGCAAGGACGTGTCGGCGTACGACCGCGCGCGGCTGATGAGCGTCGATTACGACGGCACGCCGCTGGCGGAGGAGGCCGACGAGCGCATCCGCACCTTCCAGAAGGATGCGGCGGCGCGGGCGGGCATCTTCCACCACCTGATCACGCTGCCGACCTATCACACCGCGGCGCTGAGCACCGACAACCTCGCCAAGGCCTATTTCGGCGACGAGGGCATGCTCGGCTACGTCAAGGGCGTGCAGCGCCGCGAAATCCGCGAAGGCATCGCCTGTGTGAAGCACCAGAACATGTCGGGCAGCGACATCGGCGACGACCATAAGGAGTATTTCGCCGGCGAGGCCGCGCTGAAGGCCGGCGGCGTCCACAACACGATGAACCAGTTCGCGGCGTAACCCCCGCGGCCCCCGTGCCTGACGGTGCGGGGGCCGTTTTGCCCCGCGGAAGTGGACGAAGTGGACGGTGCGTAACGTCCCGAAAGCCTTCCCCGGCGCGTGTGCCGGATGGCGCCTCGATCACCGTCCGACCGGGCTATCCGGCGGGCGGTTTTGTGTATGCGATTCCCGCGGTTGGGGAGAGAAAGAGCGGTGCGCCGAGTCGGTGTGGGGCTGAGTGTTCCACATTTGTTCCGTGTAGGAAAGGACAAACTTTTGCGTGCTCGAAGTCCGAGGATTGCGCCGCTTCAGATCGGTCTCTGCCGATCGATATTCGGGAGTGTCGGGCCCTATCGAAATGGGCTTATGTCTCGCACCTACCGCAAGTGTCGTGAATGGCATTTGGGTATTCTGGACAGCGCCAGACCCGCGATGATCTAGTTACTGTGACACGTTATGCAGGGATGGAGAACCATGCGCGATAATGCAGGTCGCGCTAGGCGTGTCATAATCGTGTGAGGCTGGGCCAGGTGGGTATACGGGGTAAATGGTCGCTCAAGACTATTTGATTGCCCTCACGCATATCTTCGTAAAAATAGGGCCGTAGGCGGGTCGCATGGAGTAGCGGATGGCAGGAGGCGGCAAGGACCGGTCAATGCATACGGCTGCTCGTGGCGTTAAGAAGCCGACCCGTCAGCAGCTTATGGCTGAGATACCCGATCCGGCCGACATGCCCGCTTATCTAAAGATGCTACATTTCGAGGCCGATGACCGGGGTTGTGCCATCATGGGCGGGGGTTTGGTTGAGCACTACCTTACGCAAGCGATCAAATGCCGCTTAATTGATCCGGGAGCCAAGCTGGCGGGAGAGTGGTTCATTGGACCTAGCGCGCCGTTCTCTACCTTTTCTGCCAAGATATAGTTAGGCATGGCGATAGGTATTTATGGCCCTATGATGCATGGACGCCTTAACGCGATCAAGGACATCAGGAATGTGTTTGCTCATCGGGCGCTGCCACTGACCTTTGAGCATCCAACTTTGCTGGACTCCCTGTTGAAACTAGCTCCCTTCCTTAAGGGATCAAAAAACGATAATTATAAGCTAGTATATGCTACCGGCTGTGTCGCCCTAGGCGATGCGTTAATCAAGGACGCGGCGGAGCACGCGGGAAGAGATATTGCTACTAGCTTTCCATGATGGCTGCGGGAAGCCTCCTTCTAGGTAATATCGCTGATGCTTGAACCAACGATTGATGAGCTATCGATTTACAGAGATATTACCAATCTTGGTGTAAGACTTTGGGAGATATCTACCAACATCGAGGGGTTGAGTACCGACCCAAAGATGTTTTCTATCATGCTGTACAAGCGGCTATGGAGCAATCATCGTGGGTATACCGCGTTGTATAATCTGCACCTTTCCCTTGAAGCTAACATCATCCTACGGTCGGCGGTCGAGACGGCAATCTGTATCGCTGCAAACTATCGACTCCGAGATGACTTCGTGCTCCTTATGAAGAAGGATGCCTGTCATACAATTCAGGGCCAGATCAAAATACATCGAGAGAACGGAGCAACAGATACGGTTAAGGAAGGCGAGGCTACCCTCCGCTATCTACAATCCTTCCTGCCGGAGGGCGTCAAAGCCGCGAAGCTGGATTGGAAGAGCTTAGCAGAACATGGCGGTGTCGATCAGTTATACGGCTTCCATAGACTGCTCTCGGGAGTATCGTCACACGTAACTGGTTTATCCATCCTAAGAGGCGTGACCAATGGCAAGATGGACGCCCAACACGCCGAGCTAGGTGGGCTTGAACGTAAGATGCACCTCATGATGATGGCTGGGGCTATGTTGCAGGGTTCTCGCATCCACTCCGGAATGATCGAGGCGTATGCCGAGCTTGATCAAGCCGTTGCGCTTACGGAGCGGCTAGCCACAATATCGATGGAGTGGCCGGGAGCCATTGAGGGCGAAGGATAGGCACTACGTTCGAGTCGGGCGGACGCCGTGGTGCTCGCGCCTGTGATGGCGCGTCAGCTTGTTACCTAAGGACGTTACGCCCCCGCGTCGGTCAGCCGTTCCAGCTGGTCCTTGCTCAACTCCAGCTCCATCGCCGGTAGCAGGTCCTCGAGCTGCTTGACGCTGGTCGCGCTCGCGATCGGCGCCGTTACGCCTTCTTGCGCCATCAGCCAGGCGAGCGCGATCTGGGCGTGGGTGGCGCCGGTTTCGTCGGCAACCTGATCCATCGCGGCTAGGACGGCGGCGCCTTTGCCCTCCAGCAAGTCGCCCATGCGGCCGCCGCGGACGCTTTGGCTGAGGTCGTCCTTGGTGCGGTACTTGCCGGTCAGGAAGCCGGAGGCGAGGCCATAATAGGGGAGGACGCCGATGTTTTCGGTGACGCAGTAATCCTGCAGCTCGCCTTCGAATTTGTGGCGGCTGACGAGGTTATATTCGGGCTGGAGCACGTGGTAGCGGGGCAGGTCGCTCGCCTTGGCGAGGTCGACCGCGGATTTGAGGCGCGCGGCGTGGAAGTTGGAGGCGCCGAGGACGCGGACCTTGCCGGCGTCGATGAGCGTGCCGAAGGCTTCGAGCACCGCCTCTTGTGGCACTGTGTCGTCGTCCTGGTGCGCGTAATAGAGATCGATGCGGTCGGTGCCGAGGCGCTTGAGCGAGGCTTCGGCGGCGGCGACGATGCGGGCGGGGGCGAGCTTTTCGCCGCCTTCGCCGGGCATCATGCCGACCTTGGTCGCGATGAGCACGTCATCGCGCTTGCCGCTGTGGCGCAGCCAGTCGCCGATCATGCTTTCCGATTCGCCGCCTTTGTGGCCGTCGATCCAGGCCGAATAGACGTCGGCGGTGTCGATCATCGTGCCGCCGCCGGCGACAAAGGCGTCGAGGACGGCGAAGCTGGCGTCGCGGTCGGCGGTCCAGCCGAAGACATTGCCGCCGAGCACCAGCGGCGCAATGCGGAGGTCGGTGGAGCCGAGGCGGCGCAGCTGGGTCATGAGGCGTCCATTTGGTTGGCGGCGGGCGGGTTGGCGGCGGGCTGGGTGTCGTTTGCGGCGTCGTCGCTGACCGCGTCGAGATCGATGCTGTTCGCGTCGAGCATCGCGGCGGCGTCGTTCAATTGCGCGGCTTCGTCGGGCGTCACCGCGCGGGGATCGTCGCTGCCGCCCGAACAGGCGGCGAGCGATGCGAAGAGCAACAGGGGGATGAGCGCCGTGGCGATCCGGTTCGACATGTGACGGTCAATTCCCCCGGTGTGTTGGATGCGGTTGATGTTGATTCCTCCCCGCCAGGGGGAGGTGGCATGCCAAAGGCATGACGGAGGGAGAGGAAGCGCCAACCGATGTTTCGCTCACCGCCCCCTCCGTCACCGCTCCGCGGCGCCACCTCCCCCTGGCGGGGGAGGAATTGGCTGCACGGCCGACTGGCGCTTCGTCTTAGTCCTTCAATGCGCGGCCGGCGCGTTCCAGCGTGTTGCCGGTGGCGTCGGCGGCGCGATCGGCGGCGTTGCTGATCGACCGGCCGGCGCGATCGAGGCCGCGGTCGATGTTTTCGCCGGCGCGATCGGCGCGTGCGTCGGCACGGTCGGCGGCGCGATCGATCGCGTTGCCCGCATTGTCGAGGTGGCGTTCGGCCGAGCCGAAGGCTTCGTCGGTGGCGGCATCGACATCGCTGACCGCGTTACGCGTGGTGGCGGCGGCATCGGCGGCGATCGCATTGCCGGCTTCGGCGGTCTGGTCCTGCGCATTCTGGCTGCAGGCGGCGACGCCAAGGGCGAGCGGGGCGGCGAGGATCAGCAGGCGCTTCATGAATCGGGTCTCCCAGGTAAAACGTCTAACCCGCCGCAAACGCCTTTGCGACCGTTTCGGTCCGCGTTGACCGCATATAAAGATATCTTTATATGTTGATGCGATCATGGCCCATGCACTCGACATCTTCCGTGCCCTTGCCGACGCGACGCGGCTGCGCATCTTCTCGCTGCTGCGCACGATGGAGCTGTCGGTGGGCGAGCTGGCGCAGGTGCTGGGGCAGAGCCAGCCGCGGGTCAGCCGGCACGTGAAAATCTTGTGCGATGCGGGCCTTGCCGAACGGCGCAAGGAGGGCAGCTGGGTGTTCGTGGCGCTGGGCGAGACGGCGGCGACGCAGCCGGTCGCGGGCGCGATCGACGCCTGGACGCAATATGAGCCCGATCATTGGGCGGTGGCGGATGCCGCGCGCCTGGCCGCGGTGCGCGCCGATCGCGCGTCGAGCGCGGCGGCGTGGTTCGAGGGGCATGCCGGCGAATGGGATGCGATCCGATCGCTCCACGTCGCCGAGAGCGAGGTCGAGGCGGCGATGGCGGCGGTGCTGGGCACCGGGCCGCTCGGCAGCCTGATCGATATCGGTACGGGTACGGGGCGGATGCTGGAGCTGTTCGGCGACCAGGCGGACAGCGCGCTCGGCATCGACCGGTCGTCGGAGATGCTGCGGCTGGCGCGGGCGAAGCTGCACGACCGGCCCAACACTGAGCTGCGCCAGGCGGACCTGTATGCGCTGCCGATGGCGGACGGCGCGGCGGATGTCGCGATCCTGCACCACGTGCTCCACTTCGCGCAGCAGCCGGGCGCGGCGATCGCCGAGGCGGCGCGCGTGCTGGGGCCGGGCGGGCGGCTGCTGATCGTCGATTTCGCGCCGCACGATCGCGAGGAGCTGCGCACCCGCAACGCGCACACGCGGCTGGGCTTTGCGGACGATCAGATCGCGGGCTGGTTCGGCAATGCGGGGCTCGCCCTCGCCCGGACGGAGACGCTGGGCGGCGGCGAATTGACGGTGACTTTATGGCTGGGGCGCAAGTCCGGCGCCAGCCTGCGTGAGGTGCCTTTGCAGAAGGTTGGAGCGGCATGACGATTTCGGTGAACCAGCTGGAAGAGGCGCAGATCGCGCTGAAGGCACCGCTGTACGCGGACGTGGGCGGCCATCTGGACGTGTCGTTCGAATTCTTCCCGCCCAAGACGGAGAAGATGGACGAGCAATTGTGGGAAGCGGTGCGGACGCTGGAGCCGCTCGGCCCCAGCTTCGTCTCCGTCACCTATGGCGCGGGCGGCTCGACGCGGGAGCGCACGCACGCCACCGTCGCGCGCATCCAGCGCGAGACGAGCCTGGCGGCGGCGGCGCATTTGACCTGCGTCGAGGCGACCAGGGCGGAGATCGATCAGGTCGCCGAGGATTATTGGGCGGCGGGCGTGCGCCACATCGTCGCGCTGCGCGGCGATCCGCCCGCGGCGGGCGCGAAGTTCGAAAGCCATCCGGGCGGCTATGAGAATGCCGCCGCGCTGGTCGCGGGGCTGAAGCGGCTGCATCCGTTCGAGATTTCGGTCGCGGCCTATCCCGAATGCCATCCCGATTCGGTGAGCGTCGCGGCGGATCTGGACAATCTGAAGGCCAAGATCGATGCGGGTGCGACGCGCGCGATCACGCAATTCTTCCACGAGCCCGAAACCTTCTTCCGCTATCGCGACAAGGTGGCCGCCGCCGGGATCACCGCGGAGATCGTGCCAGGAATCATGCCGGTCACCAACTTCGCCAGCGTCGTGCGCATGAGCAAGATGTGCGGCACCGAGGTGCCGGCGTGGCTGGCGCGGCTGTTCGACGGGCTGGAGGATCATCCCGCCGCGCGGCAGCTGGTGGCGGCGACGCTGGCGGCGGAGTTGAGCCGCAAATTGTACGCGGGCGGCTGCAAGTCGCTGCACTTCTACACGCTCAACAAGGCGGAGCTGTCGTTCGCGATCTGCCACCTGCTGGGCGTGCGGGCGAAGCCGATGCAGGACGCGGCGGCGGCGTGAATGAAAGTCCTCCCCCGCCAGGGGGAGGGGAACCGTTCGGCGCCAGCCGAATGGTGGAGGGGGCGGCAAGCGGCAGACTGGATGACGGGTCTCCCGCTTACAGCCCCCTCCGTCACCGCTTCGCGGCGCCACCTCCCCCTGGCGGGGGAGGACTTGTTTTAGGACGGACTTTGATGACCATACGCGACACCTTCCTGGGCGAAGCCGCCAAGCGCATCCTGATCACCGACGGGGCGTTCGGGACCGAAATCCAGAACTGGAAGCTTTCGGAGGCCGATTATGCCGGCACTTTGGGGCTGTCCCACGACCAAAAGGGCAATAACGACATCCTGGCGCTGACCAAGCCCGAGGTGCCGGAGGCGATCCATCGCGCCTATTTCGAGGCGGGGGCGGATATCGCGGAGACGAACACCTTCTCGGCGAACCGGATCAGCCAGGCGGATTATGGCGCGGAAGCTCTGGTGCGCGAGATCAACGTCGAGAGCGCGAAGCTCGCCCGTCGCATCGCCGACGAATTCCAGGCGAAGGATGGCCGCCCGCGCTTCGTTGCGGGCGCGATCGGGCCGACCAACAAGACGCTGTCGCTGAGCCCGGACGTCAACGATCCTGGCTATCGCGAGATCGACTTCGATTATTTGAAGGACGTGTATCGCGAGCAGATCGATGCGCTGGTCGAGGGCGGCGCGGACTTCATCCTGATCGAGACGGTGTTCGACACGCTGAACGCCAAGGCGGGGATCATGGCGACGCTGGACGCGGCCGAGGCGCTGGGGCGCGACCTGCCGCTGATGCTGTCGATGACGCTGACCGATCTCTCCGGGCGCAACCTGTCGGGCCATACGGTCGAGGCGTTCTGGCATGCGGTGCGGCATGCCAAGCCGGTGACGATCGGGCTCAACTGTTCGTTCGGCGCGGAGCAGCTGCGGCCGCACGTCAAGACGCTGAGCGAGACGTGCGACACGCTGATCATGGTCTATCCCAATGCGGGGCTGCCCAACGAGCTCGGCGCGTATGACGAGGCGCCGTCGACGACCGCGGGGCTGGTCGGCGAATGGGCCAGCGCGGGTCAGGTCAATGTGCTGGGCGGCTGCTGCGGATCGACGCCGGCGCACATCAAGGCGATCGCGGACATGGCGCGCGGCGTTGCGCCGCGGACGATCCCGACGCCGCCGGTGCGGACGCGGCTGGCCGGTCTGGAGCCGTTTACGATGGCGGCGTGATCCCAATCCTCCCCGACCGCGGGGAGGGGGACCATGCGCAGTATGGTGGAGGGGGTTCTCCACACACGATATCGCCGGTGGAGAGCCCCCTCCACCCCTCGGCTTCGCCGAGCGGTCCCCCTCCCCGCGAGCGGGGAGGATTGGAAGAAAAGACGATGACCAATTCCTCTGCCCAGTTCGTCAATATCGGCGAGCGCACCAACGTCACCGGATCGGCGGCGTTCAAGAAGATGATCATGGCGGGCGACTATACGCGCGCGGTCGAGGTCGCGCGTCAGCAGGTCGAGAATGGCGCGCAGGTGGTCGACGTCAACATGGACGAGGGGCTGCTCGATGCCGAGCATGCCATGACGACCTTCCTGAAGCTGATCGCCGCCGAGCCGGATATCGCGCGCGTGCCGATCATGATCGACAGCTCCAAGTGGAGCGTGATCGAGGCGGGGCTGAAGTGCGTCAGCGGCAAGCCGATCGTCAATTCGATCAGCATGAAGGAGGGCGAGGAGTCGTTCCTTCACTACGCCAAGCGCTGCATGGCCTATGGCGCCGCGGTGGTCGTGATGGCGTTCGACGAGGTGGGCCAGGCGGACACCAAGGACCGCAAGGTCGAGATTTGCGCGCGCGCCTATGACCTGTTGATGGGCATCGGTTTCCCGCCCGAAGACATCATCTTCGATCCCAACATCTTCGCGGTGGCGACGGGGATCGAGGAGCATAACAATTACGGCGTCGACTTCATCGAGGCGTGCAAAGAGATCAAGGCGCGCTGCCCGCACGTCCATATCTCGGGTGGCCTCTCCAACCTGTCGTTCAGCTTCCGCGGCAACGAGCCGGTGCGCCGCGCGATGCATTCGGTGTTCCTGTACCACGCCATTCCGGCGGGCATGGACATGGGGATCGTCAACGCAGGGCAGCTCGACGTCTATGACACGATCGATGCCGAACTGCGCACCGCGTGCGAGGACGTCATCCTCAACCGCGATCCCGAGGCGGGTGACCGGCTGGTCGCGCTTGCCGAGCGATTCCGCGGCACGGATGCGGTGGCGGAGAAGGCGGCGGCGGAATGGCGCAGCCTGCCGGTCGTCAAGCGGCTGGAATATGCGCTGGTGAAGGGCATCGACGCGCATGTCGTCGATGATACCGAGGAATGCCGCCAGGCGTTCGCGCGCCCCATCGAGGTGATCGAAGGCCCGCTGATGGACGGCATGAACGTCGTCGGCGACCTGTTCGGCAGCGGCAAGATGTTCCTGCCGCAGGTGGTGAAGTCCGCGCGCGTGATGAAGAAGGCGGTGGCGCACCTGCTGCCCTTCATCGAAGCCGCCAAGGAGCCGGGCGCGAAGGGCAAGGGCAAGATCGTGCTCGCGACCGTGAAGGGCGACGTCCACGATATCGGCAAGAATATCGTCGGCGTCGTGCTCCAGTGCAACGGCTTCGAGGTGGTCGATCTGGGCGTGATGGTGCCCTGGTCGAAGATCCTCGAGGCAGCGAACGAGAATGACGCCGATATGATCGGCCTCAGCGGCCTCATCACACCGAGCCTCGACGAGATGGTGACGGTGGCCGAAGAGATGAAGCGCGCCGGCATGTCGATGCCGCTGCTGATCGGCGGCGCGACGACGTCGAAGGTGCATACCGCGCTGCGCATCTCGCCCGCCTATGACGGGCCGATCGTCCATGTGCTCGACGCCAGCCGCGCGGTCGGCGTCGCGACGACATTGGTTAGCGACACGCAGCGCGATGCCTATGTCGCCGGGGTCGCCGAGGATTACGAGAAGGTGCGGATCGCGCGCGCCAACAAGGGGCAGAACGATCTGCTGCCGCTGGCCGAGGCGCGGGCGCGGGGGCTGAGCGTCGACATGGCGTTGAAGGCGCCGGCGGCGGCGCAGCCGGGCGTGCATGTGTTCGACGACTGGGACCTCGCCGACCTGCGGGCGTATATCGACTGGACGCCGTTCTTCCGTGCGTGGGAGCTTGCCGGCAACTTCCCGGCGATCCTGACCGACGAGGTGGTCGGCGAGAGCGCGAGCAGCCTGTATGCCGATGCGCAGGCGATGCTCGACCGGATCGTCGCGGAGAAGTGGCTGACCGCGCGCGGCGTTGCCGGGCTGTGGGCGTGCCATCGTCACGACGACGACGTGTGGGTCTATACCCAGCATCGCGAGGCGCATCGCAGCCCCGATGGCGCGAGCATTCCCGAAGGCTTCCAGATCCCGAACCTCGACCGCACGCAGGAAGCGAGCGTGCGGCTGCCGTTCCTGCGCCAGCAGATCGCCAAGCGCGAAGGCCGCGCCAACATGTGCCTCGCCGATTTCATCGACCCGGCAGGCGACTGGATGGGCGGCTTCGCGGTCGGCATCCACGGCATCGAGCCGCATCTGGCGCGGTTCAAGGCAGACAACGACGATTACAACGATATCCTGCTGAAGGCGCTGGCGGATCGTCTGGCCGAGGCGTTCGCGGAGCGGCTGCATGCGCATGTCCGCACCGATTTGTGGGGCTATGCGCCGGGCGAGCAGCTGACTAACGAGGCGCTGGTGCGCGAACAGTATCGCGGCATCCGGCCGGCACCGGGCTATCCGGCGTGTCCCGAACATTCGCTGAAGGTGACGCTGTTCGAGATGCTCGACGCGCAGGGCAATGCGGGGCTGGAGCTGACCGACAGCTTCGCGATGCTGCCGACCGCGGCGGTGAGCGGCTTCTACTTCGGCCATGCGCAGGCGGAATATTTCGGCGTGGCGCGGATCGGCGAGGATCAGGTGGCGGATTACGCCACGCGGCGCGGCGTCTCGGTGGAGCAGGCGACGCGCTGGCTGCGGCCGAATTTGGACTGAGGCGGGCCGACTTAATTACGGTGGTTCAGTCCTCCCCCGCCAGGGCGCATCGGGATGAACGGCCCCCGGCCGTTCAAGATCATGCCGGGGGCACGATCGACCCGATGCGGTGGCGCCGCCGACAGGCGGTGACGGAGGGGGCGGACAGGAGCGTCCCCGGTAACGAAGCGCTACCCTAACCTCCCCCTCCGTCATGCCTCACGGCATGCCACCTCCCCCTGGCGGGGGAGGACTGAATGCACCGTTTCTATGGCTACCGGATTGTTAACCACTTCCCGATAGGCAGCGGCGAGGAAGGGCGTGCCGCAGGGCGTGCCCGTATATGCCAAGGGACGTTGCCATATGTGTCTCCAGCTTCCACCCGTGCCGGGCAGTGTCGCGCTGCCGGGCTTCGCCTCGGTCGCCGCGGAGCGCGATGCGTGGCGGGTGCGGACGCGCCAGCGCCAGCAGGCGCTGAGCCCGGTGCTGACCGCGGTGCCGCGCATTCGCGGGCCGGTGTCGGCGGAGACGTTCCTCGACCTGTTCTATGCGCCGGGCATTCCGGTGGTGATCGAAGGGCTGGCGGCGAAATGGCCGGCGGTGCGCCAGTGGACGACCAAGAAGCTGGCGCGCAAGGTCGGCTCGGCGGAGATCACCTATCAGGGCGGCCGCAACAGCGCCCCCGATTTCGAGATCGCCAAGACGCGCCATACGCGGACCATGCCGTTCGACGCCTATATCGAGATGGTGACGAGCGCCGACACCGGCAACGACGCCTATATCACCGCCTATAACAACGTCGCCAATACGGTGGCGCTACAGCCGCTGATGGGCGATTTCGGGCCGGTGCCGTTCCTGGACGAGCGGATCGGCAGCATCTGGATCGGGCCGAAGGGCACGTTCACGCCGCTGCACCACGACCTCAACAACAATCTGCTGGTGCAGCTGATGGGCACCAAGCGCCTGTTCCTGCTGCCGCCCGAAGAGACGTCGAAGCTCGCCAACAATGACTTCGTATTCAGCGACGTCCACGACATCATGAGCGACGACAAGGTGGCGCAATATCCCGAGGTGCTCTCGGCGCGCTGCTATCATGTCGATATCCACCCCGGCGATGCGCTGTTCATGCCGGTCGGCTGGTGGCACCAGGTCGAGGCGCTGTCGTTCAGCGCGATGCTGACCTATCACAATTTCATCTGGCCCAACGACGCGTTCCGGGATTTCCCGCCGAACCGGTGAGGGCTCGGGCCGATCGACCTCGCGCGCGGTTGTACAGTCCTCCCCCGCCAGGGGGAGGTGGCGCCGCCAAAGGCGGTGACGGAGGGGGCGGACAGGAACGTCCCTAGTAACGAAGCGCTACCCTTACCTCCCCCTCCGTCATGCCTGCGGCATGCCACCTCCCCCTGGCGGGGGAGGAATTGGCCTTAAAACCCGCGTTTTGCGAGGCCGGGGTTGCGGCGGAGTTGCGGGGCGACGACGGGGATGGTCAGCATCGTGCTGGCGACCGCCATCAGCAGCAGCGCGGTGAAGGTTTCGCTGGTGATGATCTTCTTGTCCAACAGGATGTTGACGAAGATGATCATGATCAGTGCCTTGGTCTGGAGCAGCCAGCCGATCGCGCTGGCATCGCCCTTGGGCCATTTGAGGATGCGGCCCGCCAGGTGAATGCCGGCGAGCTTGCCGCCCACCGACGCGGCGAGCAGCAGCGCGGCGACCGCGAACACGGACGCGCCGCCCATGCCCCATTGCGTCTTGAGGCCGGTCGACAGGAAATAGACGGGCATCACCGCGAGCAGGATGGTGCCGCGGAACCGGTCCATCCGCGCCTCGCCGAACCAATGCGCGTCGAGCACCGCGCCGGCCAGGAACGCGCCGACCATGAAGTGCAGGCCGGCCCAGTCGGCGGCGAAGGCGCAGAGCGCCAGCCAGATCAGGCCGACGTACCAGCGATCGTTTTCCGGCAGCGCGCGCAACAGCTTGCGGACTGCCCAGGTCGCGACGGCGAAGCCGATCAGGAAGCCCGCCTGTCGCCCGACGCGCTCCCAGTCGAGCAGGATCAGCGCGAGCACGCCCCAGATCGCGATATCGTCGAGGCTGGCGTAGCGCAGCACGCGCTGGCCCAGCGGCGCGCGCAGGATGGCGAGCTTTTCCATCAGCAGCACGAGGATGGGGAGCGCGGTGACGGCGCAGGCCATGCCGATGCCGAGCACCACCTGCCAGTTCGCACCGCTCGGCCCGCGCCAGCCGGGATAGCGCAGGATGACGAGCGCGGCGAGGCTGCCCGCGATTAGCGGCACGCCCAAGGCGAGGCCGGCGGTGACGCCCGTTTCGCGCCGCCGCCGCCACGCCTCGCCGACGTCGAGCTCCAGGCCCGCCACCCAGACGAACAGCATCACCGACCACCAGGCGATGCCGTTCAGCGCCCCCATCGTCGCGGGCGCGAAGACGAAGGCGTAATAATCGGGGAAGATCGCGCCTAGGATGCCTGGCCCCAGCAGGATGCCGCCGATGATCTGCACGACGACCAGCGGCGCCCAATAATCGGTCCGCCCCAGCCGCCACACGGCATAGGGCAGGGTGAAGATGATCAGGATGGCGAGGAGGAACACCTCGGTCGCCGACATCGCGTGCATGATTGGACAATATCCCCGGTGCGGCGTGTCCCCCCGACGCGCTGCGGCATGTTTGTTGCCCCCTCCCATCCGCGTCCGCAATGCTTTTTCTGACCCGCGCTGGGACACGTTCTGTGTCCGCTAACCCCATGAAAGAACGGGGCGATCCATTAACCGCGATTGGCGCTGGCGCGGCGCGCGGGCGGGCGGCAGGATTGCGGCCATGACCCGTACCCTGATCGCGCTCGCCCTCGTCGCCAGCCCCGCCTTTGCCCAGCAGCAGGCGCCGTTCACCGTCGTCGAGACGGGGCAGGGCTTTACCGATCTGCAGGAGGCGGTGTCGTCGATCCGCATGGGGACGGGAACGATCCGCATCGCGCCCGGCGTCTACAGGCAATGCGCGGTGCAGCAGGGCGGGCGGATCACCTTCCGCGCCACGCAGCCCGGCACCGCGATCTTCGAAACGACCGCGTGCGAGGACAAGGCCGGGCTGGTGCTGCGCGGACAGGGGTCGACGGTCGATGGCCTCGTGTTCCGCGGCTATCGCGTGCCGGACGGCAATGGCGCAGGCATCCGCACCGAAATGGGCGACCTGACCGTCACCAACTCCATGTTCCTCGACAGCCAGGAAGGCATATTGGGCGGCGAGCCGACCGGGCAGCGCATCCGGATCGACCATGCGACCTTTTCCGGCCTTGGCCAGTGCGACGAGACGCCCGATTGCGCACACAGCATCTACCTCGCCAATCGCGGGCAGGTGACGATCACCAATTCGCGCTTCGAACGCGGTCGCGGTGGGCATTACGTCAAGCTGCGCGTGCCCAATGTGACGATCAGCGACAACAGCTTCGACGACACGGCGGGGCAGAAGACCAATTACATGATCGACCTGCCGGAGGGCGCGCGGGGGCTGATCACGCGCAACACCTTCGTGCAGGGCAAGGCCAAGGAGAATCACAGCGGGCTGATCGTCGTCGCTGCGGAGGCGAAGACCTATCCATCCGCCGGTCTGCGCATCGAGGGCAATGACGCGCGGCTGGCGCCGGGGGCGCCGACGAATCCCGCGTTCGTCGCGGACCTGAGCCACGAGCGGCTGGCGGTGGGGGCGAACCGGCTGGGGCCGGGGATACGGATGTTCGAGACGCGGTGAGGGGGGGAGCCCCCTCCCGTTCGCCCTGAGCCTGTCGAAGGGCGGGTATCCCGCGCACCGTCGCCCGTGTGGAGAGGTGCCCTTCGACAGGCTCAGGGCGAACGGCGGTTGGGCGCTATTTCAGCTTCTTGGGGTCTACCACGACGTAGCGGATGCGCGTGCGGTTCCAAGTGTAGGTGATGTGGACCAGGCCGTCGCGGGTCTGGATGACCGCGGGATAGGCGTAGCCGTCGGGCATCGGTTTCGATTCCAGCGTCAGCGCCTTGTGCCAGTCGACGCCGTCTGCCGACACGCCGATGTTGAGCGGCCAGCGCGGGCCGTCGCCGGGCGTGTCGGGGCGGTGCGCGGCGTGGTTGTAGATGATGAGCTGTCGGCCGTCCTGCAGCGTCACCGCATCGGTGCCGGCATTGGGATTGGGCAGGTCGATCGCGGCGAGCGGTGACCAGCTCTTGCCGTCGTCCTTCGACCAGCTCATCGCCAGCGCGCCCTGCCGAGTGCGGGAGATCAGTTCGAGACGGCCGTCGGGATAGGACAAAACGCTCGGCTGGATCGCCTCGATATTCATCGGCGAGGGGATTTCCGCCTCCGCCTGCCATGTCTTGCCGCGGTCGGTGGAGCGTTCCATCTTGAGGAACCAGCGGTTCTTTTCAGGCGTGCCGACTTCGCGGCTGGACGGCGCGAGCCAGCTGCCGTCGCGGGTCACGAACATCTTGTTCTTGATCGGTCCGAGGATGCCGTCGGGCAGGCGCGTCGGCTGGCTCCAGTGACGGCCGCCGTCGGTGGAGGTGATGACCATGCCCCACCAGTCGCGCGGGTTGGGGCCGATCTTGTAGAACAGATGGAGCGGCTGGCCGGCGGGCTGGAACAGCACCGGGTTCCACGTGGGGTAGAGCTTGCCGTCCGCGCCGCGGCCATCGGCGACCGCGACGGGCGTGTCCCAGCCCTGGGCGCTGTGGCGGGCGAACCAGATCTTCACGTCCGGTCGGCTTTCGCCGCTGCCGCCGAACCAGGCGGCGGCGAGCTGGCCGTCGGGGAGTTCGACGATCGTCGAGGCGTGCGCCTGCGGGTAGGGCGGGGCGGGGTCGATGAACTGGGATTGCAGGATGGGGGATTGGGCCAGTGCAGGCGTGGCGGCGGCCGTGATGACGAGCGCCAGCCATCCCACCCACTTCGTCACCCCGGACTTGGTCCGGGGTCCACTCTGCGGCGAGGGGAATGGCTGGAGGCTCGGACGCTGCCCCTGCGGCTGGGTGGACCCCGGAACAAGTCCGGGGTGACGAGGGGTGTGCGGCGAGGGGGATGGCTGGAGGCTCGGACGTTGCCCCCGCGGCCCGGTGGACCCCGGAACGAGTCCGGGGTGACGGTGTGGGTGGGGCGAGCGGAGTGGCAAACGCGGGGTCGTCATCGTGCGCAGGTATCGCCGGTGCCGGGGTCGAGGTCCAGGCAGCGGCCGTCGAGGCCCTTTACCGGCAGATGGATCGTCGCGGCGAGCGTGGGCGCGATGTCGACCGTTTCCACCGACAGCGGCTGTTCGAAGCCGGCGATGCCCTTGCGCCAGAACAGGATCGGCACGCGGCGGTCGTAATCCCAGGGAGACCCATGCGTTTCGATATAGCCTTCCTTCGGCTCCTCGATCGTCGTCACGCGCGGCTTGAGCAGGACGAGCAGGTCGCCCGACACGTCCGGGTTGAACGAGGCGCGCGCGCGTTCCAGCAGAGTCCAGTTTTCGGGCGGCGTGGTGGCGAAAGGCGTGGCGGCGATCTGCGCGCGGGTGAAGGCGCCGGCGACCTGCGGCATCGCGGCGAAGCGCTTCTGCGCCTCGGCCAGCACGCGCGGGCGCAGCGCGGCGGGCAGGTCCTTGCCGAGATAGACGTCGCCCTCCGCGCCGACCAGCGCAGGGACGGTGAGGCCGAACTCGCGCATCAGCGCGGCATTCACCACCTTGATCGAGGCGTCGCCGGAGACATGCTCCTCCATCGGCATCGCATGCTGCTGCTGGCGTTCGGTCATGTCGTGCGCGCCGTGATCGGCGGTCAGCACGACCTCGTAATCGATGCCCCAGCTGTCGAGCGTGTTGAGGAAGCTGCCCAAGGTGTGATCGAGCTGATCCATCTGGATGCACATTTCGGTGCCCTGCGTACCGAGCGCATGGCCGATATAGTCGGTCGCCGACGCGCCGATATCGATGATGTCGGTCTGCGGCCCCTTGCCGAGGCCCATGTCCTGGATCAGCCCTGCGGCGATCGCGAACACTGCGGCATCGCTGGCGGGCGAGACGCGGAAGCCCTTGAGGTCACCCGCCGCGCGCGCGAAGCGGCCCTGGCCGTAGACCTTGCCCGCCACCGTGATCGGTCGGTCGAGCGCCTCGCAATAAGAGGGCAGCGGCAGCGGTTCCTGCGGCTTGGCGACCAGCGCCGCCACGGCGTCGCGGCCGCGCTGGACGGCGCGGGGCACGGCCCGGCCGGCGTAGCTGGAATAGGTCTTGCCGTCCCACCACCAGAGTTCGTCGACCTTGTGACCGCCCATCATCACCGCGGCGCGATCCTTGCCCGCGACCGAAACGACGCGGGTGCGCGGATCGGCGGCCTTCATCATCTCGCCCAGCGTCGGCACCTTCAGATGCTTGTCGCTGACGACATAATGTTCGTGGTCGGTGCCGGGGACGGTTTCGTCCTCGGTGCAATAGACGATCTTGTCGGCGCGGGCGATGTTTTGCTCGACCCAGTTGTTGGCGACGATGCCGGTGTGCGCCGGGCGCATGCCGGTGAGGATCGTCGAATGGCCGGGGCACGTCTCGGTCGCGGCATGGCTCTGATAGCCCGACGGGAAGACGACCCCGGTCAGCAGGCGTGCGAAGCCTTCGGTGAAGTGATTGCGATATTGCTGGAACAGGTCGGCGGAGAATTGGTCGACCGAGATGGCGACGATCAGCTTCGGCGGCGTCCTGAGCGCGGTGCTGGTCGCGCCGGGAGCCGGGGCGGACGTCGGGATGCGGGGCGCGGGGCTCGGTTCGGGGCGAAAGCCCGGCGCGGGCGCGGTTTGGGCGATCGCCGGCGCGGCGGCGGTGGCGAACAGGGCGGCGGCGATCAGCGCTTTCATCGAGGGTACTCGTGTTACGAAACCGCCGCCGCTATGACGGGCGGCGATGGATCGGGCAAGAATGGGCAAGCCGCGAACGGCGGTGGTGGCGATGCGCGCACTGTGTTGCGCGCTGATGACGATTGTGGCGAGCCTGTGGGCGGTGCCGGCGAGTGCCGACCTCGCCCCCGCGGGCGGCGCGCCGCACCTGGCCATGCAGCTGGTGCCGGAAAGCGACAGTCCGCGCGCCGGCCAGGCGCTGACGATCGCGATCGCGACGCAGCCCGAAAAGGGCTGGCACGGCTATTGGCGCAATCCGGGCGATGCGGGGTTCGCGCCCGCGCTGCAATGGACGCTGCCCAAGGGCGTGACCGCCGCGCCCGACCTGCAATGGCCGGTGCCCTCGACGCTCGTCGTCGCGGGGCTGATGAATTACGTCTACGAGGCGCCCTATGCGCCGCTCGCGACGCTGCGGGTGCCGGCGGGGTTGGCCAAGGGCACCCGGCTGCCGGTGCGGCTGGCGATCAACTATCTCGTCTGCACCGACACGATCTGCGTGCCCGAGGCGCAGGCGCTGAGCCTGGACCTGACGATCGGGGATGGCGCACCGTCGCATGGCGCGGACTTCGACCGCTGGCGCGCGGCGATCCCCAAGCCGCTGGATGCCGCCGCGACCTATCAGGTGACGGACGGCAAGCTGGTGATGGCGGTGCCGCTGCCCGCCGCGGCCAAAGTCTCCGACGTCGCCTTCTTCCCTTATGGCCCCGACATGGTGACATATGCCGCGGCGCAAAGCGTGACGCGCGACGGCGACCGGCTGCTGCTGACCACCGAGGGCGCGCCGAAGGGCGAGATCGCCGGCGTGCTGCGCATCGGCCGTGATCTGGGGCTGAGCGTGACCGCCAAGCCCGGCACGGTGGCGTCGCCCGACGATCGCAGCGGCTGGATGGCGGCGCTGCTCGCCTTTGCCGGCGCGGTGCTGGGCGGGCTGATCCTGAACGTGATGCCCTGCGTCTTCCCGATCCTGAGCCTGAAGGCGCTGCATCTGGCGCGCGGCGGATCAGACGAGCGCGCGGCGCGGATCGATGCGCTGGGCTATATGCTGGGCACGGTGCTGATGTGCGTCGGGCTGGGGGCGCTGATCCTGGCGCTGCGCGCGGGCGGATCGGCGGTCGGCTGGGCGTTCCAATTGCAGGACCCGCGCATCGTCGTGCTGCTGATCGCGCTGACCTTTGCGATCACATTGAACCTCGCCGGGCGGTTCGAGGTGCCGGTGCCCGCCTTCGCCAGCCATGGCGGGGCGGCGGGATCGATCGCGACCGGTGCACTCGCCGCCTTCGTTGCGACGCCGTGCAGCGGCCCGTTCATGGGCGCGGCGCTGGGCGCGGCCTTGGTGCTGCCGTGGCCGGCGGCGCTTGCGGTGTTCGCGGGGCTGGGGCTGGGGCTGGCGCTGCCGTTCCTTGCCATCGGGTTCGTGCCGGCGCTGCGGCGGCGGTTGCCCAAGCCGGGGCTGTGGATGGAGCGGTTCCGTCGTGTGCTCGCGGTGCCGATGGCGCTGACGGTGCTCGCACTGCTGTGGCTCGCGTGGCGGCAGGCGGGGACGATGGGGCTGGCGCTCGGCCTCGCGACGCTGGTCGCGACGGGCGTGATCCTGAGCCTGGGCGGTACGCGGCAGCGGCGAGGCCAGGGCTTCGGCTGGGCGCTGGCGCTGGCGGCGCTGGTGGTGCCGGCGGGGCTGGCGGCGGCGCTGACCGGCGGCGCGGTGAAGCCCGCGCACACCGGCGGCGATGCGTTCAGCGAGGAACGGCTGGCGAGCCTGCGCAAGCAGGGGCGGCCGGTCTTCGCCTATTTCACCGCCGACTGGTGCCTGTCGTGCAAGGTCAACGAAGCCTCGTCGATTGACACGAACGCGACGCGTGCGGCGTTCGAGCGCAACAATGTCGCGGTGCTGGTCGGCGACTGGACCGATGGCGATCCGGCGCTGGGGCGGTTCATCCAGGCGCATAACCGCGCGGGCGTGCCGCTGTATCTATACTATGCGCCGGGAGCGGCCGAGCCGCGGGTGTTGCCGCAGGTGCTGACGCCGGGGATGCTGGCGGAGCTGAAATAACCTCAAGTCGAAGTCCTCCCCCGCCAGGGGGAGGGGGACCGTTCGGCATCAGCCGAATGGTGGAGGGGGAGGACGGCGGTGCCCATTGTACAGGACACCGCCGTCCTCCCCCTCCGTCAGCTTCGCTGCCACCTCCCCCTGGCGGGGGAGGACTTGGGGGGTTCGCCTGGGTGGAACTGGTTGAATATTCCCCTCTTGTGCGGCGCAGCGATTCCTCGCAGCATGGAACCGAAGCTGGCAGGGGGGCTTTATCGTTCCGATGGGGAAACGACCGGCGTTCGACGAGATCATGGGGCAGCACGGCGATACGCCGCCGCGGCCCGAACTGGCAGCCTTGGGCACGTGGCTCGCCGATACCCCGGATGACGATCTGCGCCGTCGGCAACAGGCCGCCGAAAATACCTTCCGCCAATTGGGCATCACCTTCGCGGTCTATGGCGACACCGACACGCGCGAACGGATCATCCCGTTCGACATCGTGCCGCGCGTGTTCCTGCACGACGAATGGGCGCGCCTGTCCGAGGGGCTGGTGCAGCGCGTCGAGGCGATCAACGCCTTCCTCGACGACATCTATGGTGAGCGCCGCATCCTGAAAGAGGGCGTGCTGCCCGCCGACCTGATCCTCGGCAACCCGCAGTTCCGCCCCGAAATCGCCGGCATGCGCCCGCCGCACGGCATCTGGGCGCATATCTGCGGCATCGACCTGGTGCGCACCGGGCCCGACCAGTTCTTCGTGCTGGAGGACAATGCGCGCACGCCATCGGGGGTGAGCTACATGCTCGAAAACCGCGAGGCGATGGTGCGGCTGTGCCCCGAGCTGTTCCGCGAATATCGCGTCGAGCCGGTCGACAGCTACCCCGATCGCCTGCTCCAGACGATGAAGTCGGTCGCGCCGCCGGGGCGCGGCAGCCAGCCGGTCTGCGTCGTGCTGACGCCGGGTCATTACAATTCGGCCTATTACGAACACAGCTTCCTCGCCGATTCGATGGGCATCGAACTCGTCGAGGCGGCCGATCTGGTCGTCGACGACGATCGCGTGTGGATGCGCACGATCGCGGGCCGCGTGCAGGTCGACGTGATCTATCGCCGGATCGACGACGACTTCCTCGATCCCTTGGTGTTCCGTCCCGATTCGATGCTGGGCGTGCCGGGGCTGATCGCGGCCTATGCCGCGGGTAACGTCGCGATCATCAACGCGCCGGGCAACGGCATCGCCGACGATAAGGCGATCTACAGCTACATGCCCGAGATCGTCCGCTTCTATTCGGGCGGCGAGGCGAAGCTGCCCAATGTCGAGACGTGGCGCTGCCGCGAGCCCGAGGCCTTGTCCTATGTGCTCGATCATCTGGACGAGGTGGTGGTGAAGCTGGTCGACGGGTCGGGCGGCTATGGCATGCTGGTCGGCCCGACGGCGAGCAAGGCCGAGATCGAGGCGTTCCGCGCCGCGCTGGTTGCCGAGCCGCACCGCTATATCGCGCAGCCGACGCTGGCGCTGTCGACCGTGCCGACGCTGACCGATGCAGGCGTCGCGCCGCGCCATGTCGATTTCCGCCCCTTCGTATTGACCGGATCGTGCGGGGTGCAGGTGGTGCCGGGCGGCCTGACGCGCGTCGCGCTGAAGGAAGGGTCGCTGGTCGTCAATTCGAGCCAGGGCGGGGGGACGAAGGACAGCTTCGTACTGATGGCGGAAGAGACGCCGCGGCAGGGGCAGACGCAGACGATGGGTGGGATGACGCAGAGCCAGGGGGGTGTGGCGTGAGCGTGTCGCACCATTACCCACGAACCCTCCGTCAGCCCGGACGTGTTCCGGGGTCCACTCCGCGGCGAGGGGGATGGCATGAGGCTCGGACGCTGCCTCGGCGGCTCGGTGGACCCCGGACCAAGTCCGGGGTGACGGGTTGGGTGGGGCGTGGGGTGCGTGCCACACTGGCCGGGGAGCGTTTCGCATGATGCTCTCCCGCACCGGCGCGTCGCTCTATTGGCTCGGTCGCTATCTCGAGCGGGCCGATTTCATCGCGCGGTTGATCGAGGCGACCGTGCGGCTCGACGTCATGTCGTCGCGGCCGGCGGGGGAGATCGCTTGGTCGTCGGCGCTTGCCGTCACCGAAACCGAAGAGGCGTTCGCCGCCAGTGGCGCGGCGCTGCGGCAGACCGAGGTCGTGCGCTTTCTGACGCTCGATACCAGCCACCCGGGATCGGTGATTCGCTGCCTCGACCGCGCGCGCGACAATGCCAAGGCGGTGCGCACCGCACTGAGCCGCGAGGCGTGGACCGCCATCAACCGCGCCTGGCTGGTGTTCGAAAACCGCAACCAGGTGGGCGACACCGCGCAGACGCTGAGCCTGGTCGAGGCGGTGAAGAACGAGACGCGCGGCTTCGAGGGCGCGGTGCATCAGATGCTGCGCAACCAGTCGCACTGGTTCATCCGGCTGGGGCAGGCGGTGGAGCGGGCCGACAACACCGCGCGGCTGCTCGACGTCAAATACCATATCCTGCTGCCTGAGGGCGAGGCCGTGGGCGGCGTGGTCGATCGCGACCAGTGGACGACGATCCTGCAGACGGTGTCGGCGGTGACCGCCTATCGCTGGCTGTATTCGGACGGGCTGACGCCGGCGAACGTCATCGACCTGCTGATCGCCAACCGCGACCTGCCGCGCAGCCTGCTCGCCTCCGCCGAGACGACGGTCGATCTGCTCGGCCTGCTCGCCGAGCGCACCGGCGCGCATGGCGAGGCGGACCGGATGGCGCGGATGCGCGCCGCGCGGCTGGGGCGGACGCGGTCGGGCGAGGTGATCGCCAGCGGGCTGCACCAATATCTGCAAGCCTTCATCCGCGAAAACGGCCAATTGCACGAGGCGATCGGCCGCCAGTTCCGGTTCGGCTGATGCGCCTTTCGATCGATCACCGCACCGTTTATCGTTTCAGCGAGCCGCAGAGCCGGCTCGTCCAGATGCTGCGCATGACGCCCGAAAACAGTCACGATCAGACGGTGGCGCGCTGGCGGATCGACGTGGATCACGACGCGACGATGCGGCGCGGACGCGACGGCTTCGGCAATGCCGTCACCATGCTGTACGTCGAAGGGCCGCTGCTCGACATCGAGATTGCGGTGCGCGGCGAGGTGCTGACCAGCCATTCGGATGGCGTGGTGCGCGGCGTCAACGAGGTGCTGCCGCCCGCGGTGTTCCTGCGCGCGACCGACGCAACGCCGCGCGATCCTGCGATCGCGGCCTATGCGCGCGAGGCGGTGGCGGGCGCGGACGGCGTGATCGCGCAGCTGCACCGGCTGAACCATGCGTTCCATGGCCGCTTTGCGCTCGACCGGCGGCGGCCGGAGGCGGGGCTGAGCGCAGCGGTGGCGTTCACGCGCGAGGCAGCGACGTCGCGCGATCTGGCGCAGATGTTCGCGGTGGCGGCGCGCAGTCTCGACATCCCGGCGCGCTATGTGTCGGGATATAGCATCGTCGAAGGATCGCTGCGCCCGACGCCGCATGGCTGGGCGGAGGCGCATGTGCCCGGGCTCGGCTGGGTCGGGTTCGATCCCTGCACGGGGCGATCGCCGCAGGAGGAAAGCGTCCGCGTCGCGGCGGCGCTGGATGCGGCGGGCGCGGCGCCGGTGGCGGGATCGCGGCTGGGCGAGGGCGAGGAAGAGCTGGACGTCGCGGTGAAGGTGTCGGCGGCGCAATAGGCGCGTGCTGTTTTCGCGGTGCCTGCGGGGTGCATGTCCGCTGACGGTGCGACTTGAGCCGAGACGGTAGCGCGTCTGGATTCCCGCCTTCGCGGGAATGACGATGGGGGGGGCGCATTCCTTTCGTCATCCCGGCGGACGCCGGGATTCATGGTGTCGGAACGTCGGTTGGCGCGTGATGCGGCAAGGATTCCGCATCCGTGGATCCCGGCCTGCGCCGGGATGACGAAAGGGGCTGTTCGTGCGTCTCGCCCCTCCGCAAACGCAGTTAACCGGATCACAACTCCGCGGGCGTTAGGCGGGCAGCGTGGGGTATGTCCGCATCTCGAGGCTGCGATACGCATGGGTTGGCGTGATGCTGGTCAGCGCTGCGTCGTGCGTGCCGCCGCGGCAGGGCGTCAGTCGCGTGTCGCAGGCGGTGCCGCCGCCGACGCCGCGGCAGTTGCTGCGCGATCTGGCGCTCGACGTGCCGGGCGATCTGCCGGGGCTCGCCGGTCTGCCTGCGAGCCTGCGCGATGCGGTGGACGGCGACGATGCCGCGGCCGTTGCGCCGCAGGCCGCGCCGCCCTTCCTCGCGCAGATGCACAGCCAAGAGGATGCGGCGCGCGCCACCGACTGCCTGACCGCGGCGGTCTATTACGAGGCGCGGTCCGAACCCATCGATGGCCAGCGCGCCGTCGCGCAGGTGGTGCTGAACCGCGTGCGGGACCGTGCCTTTCCGCACAGCGTCTGCGGCGTGGTGTTCCAGGGATCGACCCGGCGCACGGGCTGCCAGTTCAGCTTCACCTGCGACGGATCGATGGCGCATCGCCGCGAACCCTATGCCTGGGCGCGGGCGCGCAGCGTTGCCGAGGCGGCGCTGGCGGGCAACGTCTATGCCCCGGTGGGGGGCGCGACCTTCTACCACACCGATGCGATCCTGCCGTGGTGGGCGTCCAGCCTGACGCGGATCGGGTCGGTCGGCGCGCATATCTTCTACCGCTGGCGCGGCGCGATGGAGAGCGCGCTCAGCTTCCGTGCGGCCTATGCGGGCGTCGAGCCGGGGGTGGTTGCGGGCGGTGGCGATGGCGCAGCGCAGCCGCAGGTCGCGACTTTGTATCGCGACAGCCAGGACGATCGCGGCGTCACGGTGCATCGCGGCCGGATGACGCCGGTGGCGAGCGTCGCCGAGGCGCCCACAACCGATGCCCCCAAGGCGGACGCGCCTGCTCCACAGATGATGATCGCGGCGGGCGTTCGCGTGCATCGCGGCAGCGAGGCGCCGCGGCGCCTGATGACCGAGGGTGCGGTGATCGGCGCCGAATCCGACCCGACCTGAGCCGCGTCAGGCGACCGCCATCGCGTCGGGCAGCGGCGGCGGGGCGAGTTCCTCGTCGGTCAGCGCGCGCCAGCCGTTGGGGCCCAGCATCTCGATCGGGCGATAGCGCGTCTTATACGCCATGCGCGCCGACCCCTTCACCCAATAGCCGAGGTAGACATAGGGCAGGCCGCTGTCCCGCGCGCGCAGGATATGGTCCATGATGATGTAATTGCCGAGGCCCGGCCGCGCGGTCGCGGGATCGTCGCCATCCGCGTCGAAGAAGCTGTAGATCATCGACAGCCCGTCCGCCTGCCGGTCAGTCAGGCAGGCGCCGACCAGCTGGCCGCGCACGCCCCCGACCGAGGGCGTGCGGTATTCGATGACGTGCGAATTGACCGGGGAATGCTCAACCATGTCGGCATAATCCTCCTCGTCCATCCCCGCCATGCCGCCGCCCGGATGACGCGCGCCGAGATAGCGGCGCAGCAGCTGGAACTGTTCGTCGGTCGCCCAGGGGCGGCAGGCGCTGACCTCCAGATCCTCGTTGCGGCGGAGCAACTTGCGCTGCGTCGCATTGGGCACGAATTCGTCGGTGACGACGCGCACCGACACGCAGGCGGCACAGCCCGCGCACGAGGGGCGATAGGCGACGCCCTGCGACCGGCGAAAGCCGATGCGGCCAAGCGCGTCGTTCAGCTCGGCGGCATGTGGGCCCGACAATTCGGTGAACACCTTCCGCTCCTGCCGGCCCGGCAGATAGGGGCAGGGCGCGGGCGTGGTGACGAAGAAGCGCGGAAAGCGAAAAGGCGCAGTCACCGCCGACAAACCCCCGAAGCAGACAGGCGCACGATACGCCGCGGCGACATATGAATCACCCCGTCGGTCCTGAAAAGCGGCTTTACCATCAAAGAAGGTTAATCGGCGGCAGAGAGTCTTTCCAGCACGGCCTGTTGGTCCGATCCGGGACAAACAGCGCCGATATTGCGCCGCACCCTGATTGCTGCGGTGCGGGAACTTCGGTCCAAATGGTGCGTTGGCCGTGTCCCTAGGTGTAACTTCGGAGTTGACTGATGACCAAGATTGCAGGCTCGCTCGCTGCGCTCGCGCTGACCACCGCCTCGATCGCCACGCCGGCGTTCGCGGCTCCCGTGAACCCCGCCGCGTCGCTGTCGGTGGCCAAGTCGGTTCGCGCCAGCGCCCCGTCGGCGCAAAAGAACAAGCTCGCCGGTGGCGGCCTGCTCGCCGCGATCATCGCCGCCAGCGTGGTGGCGATCGGTGTCGTCGCGATCGTCGATGACGGCAATTCCGACAGCAACTGAGCTTTCGCTCAGCTGCAAAGCGGGGGTCGCGCCACGGCGCGGCCCCTCACATGGGAGTTCTCAGGTCAAGAGGCTGTGCGGTAGAGCGTGCAGCCTCTTTCCTTCCGCACAATCATATCTGTTCTACCTTGCCGGTTCGGCTGCCAGCCGCAGCAATGAACCAAAACAGCGCGCCTGCAATAGCGCCTAATAGGGCAATTTGGCCGACGTAGTAGAAGTTCATCAGCCATCCGTAAGCAGTCAAAGATCCGTCGATGACGGTTGATCGTCCATCAATGCTCGCATTATCCGGTCGACTTATTAACGCGAGCACGAGCCAGGGAAGAGCGGCGACCACTGCACCAGTCGCAGCGCAGTTGATGATTGTCGCATTGACGTGTCGGCGTAACATGAAGAACGCCGGGAGCCCGATGATAAAGGCTGGAGGGTAAGCGCCAAACACGGCAAATGCCACAGCGCTCCGCCAGATCCGTTCGAGCGGATCGGTGATGCCCTCATATGCTGGCATAGCAATAGCCATCAACAAGGCGGCTGCGCCCGGGACCACTACAAAGGCGAGGATCACCCGCCAAATTGAAGGATAGGTGCGCTTGGCTCGTGCGGCGTACATGACGCCAGCTTATCGCTTTGTCGTCGCCATTCCAGATCAATCGTCAGGAATGGTCAGAGCGTCAGGCCATGGTCGTCCTCCTCAATTTCTGGATCACTGGCCTGAGCCTGTTGCAACAAGCGTCCCGGTGACCGGTCCGCTCTAACCTCACATCCGGTCGCCGCTCGTGCGCGGCTGCACCACAATCCCGCTTGCGTCGGGTCTGGCTCAGGAGACGGGACCAACCTTTTTTTCGGCATCTGAAGCCAACAGGGACCTCCGGTCCGTCCACCTGGATCCGGCAGGGACGATGCCCTGCGGGAACTCGTATCGGGTTACGTGCTCATGCGGCCTTCAGCAGCGCGCCTGCGGGCACCACGCCGGCCGAGACGAACTGCCACAGCGCGATCAGCAGCTTGCGTGCGACTGCCACGATCATGACCCGCCGCGCGCGACCACCGTTCGCGCCCACCCGCTCCGCGTACCACTTCGTCAGCTCCGAGTCCGGCTGATGACGCAGCCACAGCCAGGCGACCTGGATCATGGTCGTTCGCAACCGCTTGTTGCCCGCCTTGGACACGCCCTGCTCCCGGTCCATGCTGCCGCTTTGCCACGGTGATGGGGCCAGCCCGGCATAGGCGGCGACCTGTCGTCGATTGCTGAAGCTGCGGAAGAACGCTTCTGCGTGCAGCACGCCGGCGAACTCAGGACCGATGCCGCGCAACTGGATGAGCCGGGGACCAGTGTCCGCCTCACCGGCGGCATCCGACCGCGGCTCGAGCAGCGCGTCGCGCTCGGCTTCGACCTGCTTGATCTGGCCGACGACCATCTCCAGCCGGTCCAGCTCGCGCTCGATCTCGCGGCGAACATGCCGGGGCAGCGGTCGTCCATCGCCGGTCACCAGTTCGTCCAGCCGCGCCCGCCGGTCGGCGCGCAGTGGCTCGTAGTCGCCGACCCCTTGCGCGAACAGCAGGCCCTTGATGCGGTTGACGTGCCGCACCCGCTCCACGACCAAAGCCCGCCGCTCGCGCGAGATGCGTCGCCGGTCCTCGTCCTCGACGCTCGGCACCGCCACCATCGCACACACCCGCGGCTCCCCGCGCTTGTAGGCCAGCAGCGTGCGGACCAGCGCCTCGCCGTCGAGCTTGTCCGTCTTGGCGCGCCGGCTGCGTCGTGAAGCGGCAATCGAGGCGGCGTCGACGACGTAGCTCTCGATACCCTCGCGCACCAGGCAGCGGTGTATCCAGAAGCCGTCGAGGCCCGCCTCCTGGATGACGACCAACGGGTACTGCTCGCCCATCCGCGCCTCGGCCTTCGCCTGTAACTGCGCGAACCGCTCCAGGAGTGCCGGCACGTCGCTGCCCTTCACCTGATGCCGCGAGATCCGCTCGCCGCGACCCGGCGACAGCGACGTCACCAGCCAGGTGGAGCGGCTCAGCTCCAGCGACACGAAGATTGCGTTCAGCTGCGTGCTGACGGCGGCATGGCATGAGACGGACACGGGCACGGGCAACCTCCTTCACGACAAAGCGGGAAGGTCAGTCTGCCTCAACCGGCGCCAGCCCGCGCCCATGGGATCTTTTTTTGTGTCGGGTTCCCCGAAGACGTCCGGCGCCAAGCATCATTGTACCGGGGTGCGGGGTGTTTATGATCCGTCTGATCGTCGGGGGAATCATGCCGGCATTTTGGGTTATCGCACTGGCGCTGTCGACGCCGACACCTGCGCAAGCGGTTACGCCCCCCGAGACGTGTACGTTGCTGCAAAAGGCCTATCGAATATCGACAGGCGAAGGGCACGACACCGATCTGTCGACGGTCGGACTTGCAAAAACGGACCCGTCGCCTCTGGCGAAGTATAGGCCGGAATTCCGAAGCTATACCGGCTTGACCCCCGGCGAGTTTGCGGACCTGGAGGCCCATGAGGCGGCGGCCGTATCCCCCGGTTTCGTCCCGCAGTGCGCATGGGACAAGGACGACTCCGTGGGGGAGAAGAGCGGTTATGCGGTTGCGTTCAGCGCTCCCATCCTGTCGACCGATCGCCGCATCGCTCTGGTGGAAGTATCTTACAGCAAAGGTATTTCCGCCCACGGGGGCCTGTGCATCATGCGGCTTTCGCCCGCAGGATGGAACGGACGCTGCATAAATGCGTGGAGTATCCGCTAGCCCCTACGCCTGTTCCACCATGCTCGTTTCGAAGCCGCCTTCGCGTAGCGCGGCGATCAGGCGGTTGAGGTGGTCGCGGTCGCGCGCTTCGCATTCGATGTCGGTGATCAGGCCCTTCGCCGGCAAGGAGGTGAAGATGCGTTGGTGGTAGACTTCGATGATGTTGACGCGTTGCGCGTCGAAGATGCGCGCGACGTTGTAGAGCGCGCCGGGCTGGTCCTGCAGCCGCACGCGCAGGCGGGCGAGGCGGCCCGACCGGGCGAGGTCGCGTAGCAGCACGTTGGCGAGCAGGCGCGTGTCGATATTGCCGCCGCACAGGACGATGCCGACGGTGCGGCCCTTGAACCGTTCCGGATAGGCCATCAGCGCGGCGAGGCCGGCGGCGCCCGCGCCCTCGACCACGGTCTTTTCGATCTGGAGCAGCAGGCTGACCGCCTCTTCCAGATTGCGCTCGCCGACCAGCACGATGTCGTCGACCAGCTCGGCCACCATGCGCGACGTGATGCCGCCCGGCTCCTTCACCGCGATACCTTCGGCGAGCGTGTCGCCAGCGCAGGGCAGGGTGGTGCCGCGGATGCGGTTGTACATCGAGGGGAAGAGTTCGGCCTGCACGCCGATCACCTCGATCGGATGGTCCGCAGCGCGCGCGACGACGCTGTTGCCCGAGATGAGGCCGCCGCCGCCGATCGGGATCAGCAGCGTGTCGAGGCTCGGCACGTCCTCCAGCATCTCGACCGCGACGGTGCCTTGGCCGGCGATGACGCGCGGATCGTCGAACGGGTGGACGAAGGTGAAGCCGCACTCCGCCTCCAGCACGCGGGCATGGGCATAAGCGGCGTCGAACGTGTCGCCTTCCAGCACCACCTTGGCCTTGTGGCCTTCGGTCTGCGTCACCTTCACCGTCGGCGTGGTGCGCGGCATCACGATCGTCGCGGGGATGCCGAGCCGGTTGGCGTGATAGGCGAGGCCCTGCGCGTGATTGCCGGCAGAGGCGGCGATGACGCCCTTGGCGCGCGCCTCAGGCGACAGCTGCAACAGCGTGTTGAGTGCGCCGCGTTCCTTATACGCCGCGGTGAACTGCAGATTTTCGAACTTCAGGAACACGGTGGCGCCGGTCATCTCGCTGAGCGTCTTGCTGATCAGCGTCGGCGTGCGGACGATCGCATCCCGGATACGGGCGTGGGCGGCGTACACATCGTCGATGGAGACGGGGAGCGAGGCGGTGTCGGCAGGGTTGGTGGCCATGGCGCCGAGCTAGACCATCTGGTGCGGCGGGGGAACACCGCTTATGCGCTGAGGCTATGGCACGATCGGCTTTGACAATAGTGGCGGCGCTGGCCGCGGTTCTGGCGACTTCGCAGGCGGCCGGGGCCGACGGGCTGGTCGATAACGTCAACGGCATGACGCTGGACAAGGACGGCAAGGTCGTTCGGTTCCAGGCGATGCTGGTCAATGCGCAGGGCGCCGTCGTCAGGTTGCTGTCGGCAAAGGACAAACGGCCGGAGAAGCTCGACTGGCGGGCCGACATGAAGGGCAAATATCTGCTGCCCGGCATGATCGACGCGCATGGCCATGTGATGGAACTGGGCTTTCGCGCGCTCGAACTCGACCTGTCGGATACGAAGAGCCTCGCCGAGGCGCAGATGAAGATTGCCGCTTATGCGCGCGCCAATCCCGACAAGGCGTGGATCATCGGCGGCGGCTGGAATCAGGAGACCTGGGGGCTGGGCCGCTTCCCGACGACCGCCGATCTCGATGCTGCGGTCGGCGATCGTCCGGTGTGGCTGGCGCGCGCCGACGGCCATGCCGGCTGGGGTAACAGCGCCGCGCTGAAGGCCGCCGGCGTCACCGCGAAGAGCGTGTCGCCCGCGGGCGGCCGGATCGAGAAGGGGCCGGGGGGGCAGCCCGCGGGCGTGTTCGTCGATGCGGCACAGGATCTGGTGGTGAAGATCCTGCCCCAGCCGCTGGGCAAGGACCGCAACGCCGCCTTCCTGAAGGCGCAGGAGATCCTGCTCGGCTATGGCGTCACCGCGACCGCCGACATGGGCACGAGCATCGACGACTGGCTGACCTATCGCCGGATTGCGGACCTCGGCGGCCTGCGCGTGCGCATCATGAGCTATGGCATGGGGGTGGATACGACGGTGCAGATCGGCGGCACCGGGCCGACGCCGTGGCTGTACGACGATCGGCTGAAGCTGGTCGGCGTCAAGCTCTACGCCGATGGCGCGCTGGGGTCGCGCGGGGCGTGGCTGAAGGCGCCCTATGCCGATGCGCCGGGCCAGACGGGTGCGGGCTTCATGAACGACACCGTGCTGCGCAACCGGATGAGCCGCGCGGCGATGGACGGATACCAGGTCGCGGTGCATGCGATCGGCGACCGCGCCAATGCCGAGGTGCTGGATGCGATCGACGAGATGGCGCAGACCTACAAAGGCGACCGGCGCTGGCGCGTCGAACATGCGCAGATCGTCGACCCCGTCGATCTGCCGCGCTTCGGCAAATACGGCACGATCGCGTCGATGCAGCCGGTCCATGAGACGAGCGATCGGCTGATGGCCGAGGCGCGGCTGGGCCCGCAACGCCTCGCCGGTGCCTATGCCTGGGCGTCGATGCTGCGCAACGGCGCGAAGCTGGCGTTCGGATCGGACTATCCGGTGGAAAAGCCCGATCCCTGGGCGGGCTGGGCGGCGGCGTTCACGCGCCAGGGTCCCGACGGCCAGCCGTTCGGCGGCTGGCAGCCGCAGGAGGCGATCACGCGCGAACAGGCGTGGTGGGCCTATACCGGCGGCGCGGCCTATGCGGGCTTTGCCGAGGATCGCTTCGGCCGCCTCGCCCCCGGCCAGAAGGCGGACTTCGTCATCGTCGACCGCGACCCCCTGCTCGCCTCCCCCGCAGACCTGCGCGCGACCAAGGTCGAACAGACGTGGATCGGCGGCCAGAAGGTGTGGCAGCGGAAGTAAGCCGCACGCCAAAAGGGCCGCAGCACCCCCCGATGCTGCGGCCCTTCACTCCCGGATACTGGGGAGGGGTAAAAATGGGCGGTCAGGCGACCGCGACGACCTCTTCGGGTTCGCGCAGCACATAGCCGCGGCCCCAGACGGTCTCGATGTAATTCTCGCCGTCGCAGGCCAGGCTGAGCTTCTTGCGCAGCTTGCAGATGAAGACGTCGATGATCTTGAGTTCGGGTTCGTCCATGCCGCCATACAGGTGGTTCAGGAACATTTCCTTGGTCAGCGTGGTGCCCTTGCGCAGGCTGAGCAGCTCGAGCATCGCATATTCCTTGCCGGTCAGATGCACGCGCGCGCCATCGACCTCGACCGTCTTGGCGTCGAGATTGACGGCGAGCTTGCCGGTGCGGATGACCGATTGCGAATGGCCCTTCGAACGACGGACGACCGCGTGGATGCGGGCGATCAGTTCTTCGCGATGGAAGGGCTTGGTGACGTAATCGTCGGCGCCGAAGCCGAAGCTGCGCACCTTGCTGTCCATCTCGTTGATGCCGCTCAGGATCAGAACCGGCGTGGTCACGCGGGCGACGCGCAGCTTCTTCAGCACGTCATAGCCGTGCATGTCCGGCAGGTTCAGGTCGAGCAGGATGATGTCGTAGTCGTACAGCTTGCCGAGGTCCAAGCCCTCCTCGCCAAGGTCGGTCGTATAGACGTTGAACCCCTCGGTGCCGAGCATCAGCTCGATCGCCTTGGCCGTGGTCGGCTCGTCCTCGATCAACAACACCCGCATCGCGTCGTCCCCTGTTGGCGAGGCCGCCAGCACCCCTGGCTCGCGGCTCGCCCCGATTCATTAACCAAACGACATCTGAAGGCAAAAGGTTAATTCGGGATTAAGTGCGGGCGTCAATCTTTACGATTTGCGCTCGTCCGCCTCGGGATCGGCGTCCGGATCGTGCGGCGTCAGGTCGGGGCCGAGCAGCGTCTGGTGGCGGCTGCGCGGGATATCCTCGCCCAGCACCTCGCGCAGATACAGGCTGCGCACCAACGTGAAGATCACGACCAGCAGCGCCGCCGAGAAGAACAGCCCGAAGATACCGAAGATCACGCCGATACCGATGATCGCGAAGACGGTGATCGCCGGCGGGATCGAGACGACGCGCGCCTGGACGTAGGGGGTGATGAAATTGGTCTGAATCAGACGCACGATCGCATAGGTGGCGAGCGCGCCGATCAGCGCGCCATCGCCCTGCGTCGCGGCGAGGCCCAGCGCCGGGATCATCGCAGCGGTCGGGCCGACATAGGGAATGAATTCCGACAGGCCGGCGAGCAGGCCGAGCGCCGCGGCGGAGGGCACACCCGATATCCATAAGCCGATGCCGATCAGCAGCCCCATCGTCGTCATCAGGATCAATGACGAGCGCAGCCACAGCCGCAGCGTCGAGCCGACGTCGAACAACGCATCCTCGATCGCCGGGCGCTTCGAGGGCGGGATCAGGAACAGGAAGCCGCGCTGGTAGATGCCGGGATCGGCGGCGAAAAAGGCCGCGCCGACGAGCAGCAGGATGCTGTTGAGAATGAGTTCGCCCGCGCCCTGCACCAGCCCGCCGACGTCCTGCGCCGCCTTCGACCCGGCATAGGCCTGTTGCACCGCATCGACGATCTTGGCGCCGACCGGGCTTTGCGAGGCCCAGGCGGCGAGCTGGTCGAGCAGGTTGGGCAATTGCGTGACGAGCACGTTGACCTGCTCGCGGAACTGCACCCCGAACAGCCAGACGAGGAACGCGACGACGCCATAGGCGGTCGCCATGCCGAGGCAGAAGGCGGTCCGGTCCGACACGCGCAGGTGATCGCGGTAGAGGTCGGCGAGCGCGTGAATGGCGATCGCGCCCAGCATCGACCCGAAGGCGAGGATCAGCAGATTGCCCGCGCGCAGCAGCGCCGCGGCGACCGCCGCGATGATGAGGACGTAAAAGATGCGCCGGATGAAGCGCGCATCGTCGGGATCGGGGGCGAGACGGTTCACGCGGGTCGGGGGGTGCTGGACATGGGCTATCCTGACAGGATCGGGGGGCAATGGACAAGAGGTGGGGGCAGTACTGCCGTGGGGCCGGATCGGTTCCGGTTGCAGGGTAGCGGAGGTGGGGGATGCGGGGCATCGCGAATGCCGCCCGCGCGCACCTTACACCTTTGTCATTTGATCTTTATCCGCCGACACGGCAGCCCTTTGGACGTAACAGCGTCGAGCGGACCCGAGCCCCATGAAGATCCTCCTGGTTGATGACGACCCCGTCCTGGCCGATTCGCTGGCGGATGAACTGACCGGCTTCGGCCACGCGCTGTCGACCGCGAGCGACGGGCGGGCGGCGCTGGCGGCGATCGATCAGGATGCGTTCGATGCGGTGGTGCTCGACCGGATGATGCCGCGGGTGGACGGCATCGCGCTGCTCGAGCGGCTGCGCGGCGACGCGCGATCGGTGCCCGTCATCATGCTCAGCGCGCGCGGCCAGTCCGACGACAAGATCAGTGGCCTAGCCGCCGGCGCCGACGATTATGTCGTCAAGCCGGTCGAGGCGGCCGAACTGCACGCGCGGCTGCAGGCGGTGGTGCGCGGCCGGCAGTGGACGCGCGAGGCGAGCGATACGCTGCGCGCGGGCGATATCGTGGTCAGCCCGTCGCGCTTCCGGGCGTGGCGCGACGAAAAGCCGCTCGACCTCGCCAAGCTGGAGCTGAAGCTGCTCGCCGAACTGGTGCGCAATGCCGATACGGTGCTGACGCGTGCGATGCTGATCGAGCGGGTGTGGGGGTACGATTTCGAGCCCGACACCAATCTGGTCGACGTCTACATCCGCCGCCTGCGCCAGAAGCTGACCGCGCATGGCGGCGACGATCCGATCCAGACGATGCGCGGCGTCGGCTACCTGTTGCGCAGCTGACGCATGCCGCGGGGCCGGCGGCTGCGTGCGCCGCGATCGCTGCGGGCGCTGACCTGGATCTTCGTCGCGGCGATGATCGCGGCGACGCTGGGCACGGGCGTCGCCATCTATACCGCGCAGCGCCGGGCGATCGTTCAGCTGGTCGACCAGCGGATCGCCACGGCGGTCGACGCGATCGCGCACGAGGGCGAGCGGCCGATGCCGACGCCGGTGCTGGTCAAGCGGCTGCGCATGCTGGCGAGCGATCGCGACACGGGCGATATCGGCGCGATGCTGGTCGATGCGCAGGGGCGGCAGATCGGCGGCAACATCCGGTTGCGCCAGGTGCCGCCGCGCGGCTTCAGCTCGCTGCACAGCGACGACGGGATCAAGGGGCTGACCGCGGGGCGCGCCTATACGGGTGACGTCGGCGATGGGCGGCGGCTAACGATGATCGCCGAGACCGAGCCGTTCGACGATTCGGGCACGGCACGGCTGCGCAGCTACCTTGCCGGTTTCGGGTCGATCCTGCTGGTCGTCGGGCTGGGGCTCGTGATGTTTTCGCGGCTCGTCGAGCGGCGGATCGGTGCGATGCGCGCGACCGCGGCGGCGATCGTCGATGGCGACATGCAGCGCCGCGTGCCGACCGAGGGCGATGGCGGCGCCTTCGACGCGCAGGCGCACGCCTTCAACGCGATGCTCGACCGGATTGCCGAGCTGATGCGCGGGATCGCCGAAGTGTCGAGCGATATCGCGCACGACCTGCGCAGTCCGCTCGCGCGGTTGCGCGGCCAGCTCGTCCAGCTCGAACGCCGTGCCGAGACGCCGGCGATGCGCGATGGCCTGTCCGCGGCGATCGCGCAGAGCGACACGATCCTCGGCATGTTCGCCGCGATCCTGCGCATTGCCGAAGTGGAGGGCGGCGCGCGGCGGGCGGGCTTCGCGCGCTTCGACCTGGGCGAACTCGTCGCGGAGGTCGGCGAGATGATGGCGCCGGTGGTCGAGGACGATGCGCACATCCTCGTCTGCGATCCCGTCGCCGCGCTGCCCGTCCACGCCGATCGCCAGTTGCTGACGCAGGTGCTGGTCAATCTGATCGTCAATGCCGTGCGCCATACGCCGCCGGGCACGCGCATCACGTTGTCGGCCGTGGCGGCGCGGGGGCAGGCGATCGTCCGTGTGGCCGATAACGGGCCCGGCATCGCCGCGGCGGATCGCGCCACCGCGCTGCGGCGCTTCGGCCGGCTGGATGCGAGCCGGTCGACCGGCGGGTTCGGCCTGGGCCTGCCACTCGCCGCGGCGATCGCGCGGCTGCATCATGGCGAGCTGTCGCTGGAGGATGCGGCGCCGGGCCTGCGCGTGGTGTTGAGCGTGCCGCTGATTGGGTGATCGATCCCGACAGTTCCGTCGCCCCGGCGGAGGCTGGGGGCCCTCGCGTTTTCTGCTGTGCCCGTCACTTGAAGATCCCAGCGTCCGCTGGGATGACGTTTGTGTAAGGGGCAAACGAAAGGGGCGGCGCCGTCGCCGGCACCGCCCCTACGCAGTCGGACCTGTCGCCCGCTTAGAAGTTCACCGATCCTTCCAGACCGATCGTGCGGGGCGGGTTGAAGTTCGCATACGAGCCCAGCACCGCGATGTTCGCGTCCGAACGGCGATAGATATGCTGTTCGTTCAGAAGGTTGCGCGACCAGAGCGACAGCGTCGCCTTCTGGCCCTGTGCGCTCAGCGGGATGTCCGCCAGCGCGATGCGGCCGTTCACGATGAAGCTCGAGTCGGTCTTCACGCTTTCCGACTGGAAGCTGTACTGCGGCGCCGCATAATTGGCGTCGAGGTGGAAGCGCGCATGCGTGCTGCCCGTGCCGACCGGCAGATCGTAATCGATCGCTGCCGATGCCGCGTGCGGCGGCGTGTAGACGGTGTAGACCTGCGTGAGCACGCCGAAGGTCGGACCCGGGTTCGGGTTCGCCGTCGCCGGCACCTTGGTGTAGGTGTAAGCGTAGGAGGCGGTCAGCGTCAGGCTGTCGATCGGGCGCGCGCTGACGTCCAGTTCGATACCGCGGATCTTCGACGTGCCCGGCGCATTCGCCGTATTTTCGGTGTGCAGGTTGAAGTTCGGGTTGGCGATCGTGGTGCCCGGCAGGAACTGGTTGGTATCGACGTTGTCGAAGTCGATCTGCGTGTTCTTGCGGTCCATGATGTAACCCGCGACGTTCACGCGCACCTTGTGGTTCAGGAAGTCGGTCTTCGCGCCGATTTCATACGCCTTCACCGATTCCGGCCCGAACGCGCCGAAGTTCGACGAGCGGTCGTTGGCGCCACCGGCGCGGAAGCCGCTCGAATATTTGGCGTACAGGTTGATGCCGGGCGCCGCGTCGGCGGCCAGCGTCACCATCGGGTCGAACCGGCCGCGATCGTAGTTGAGTACGTAATTGGTGGGGACGCCCGACACGAGGTACAGCGTGCCGTCACGCTTGTCCTTCGAATAGCGGCCACCGACGGTCAGGTGCAGCATCTCCGCCGCGGCGGGGGTCCAGGTCGCCTGGCCGTACGCGGCATAGCTGCGGGTGCGGGCGACGCTGGCGCGCTGCAGGAAGCGGGAGTTATAGTCCCAGCCCTGGTTGGACGAGCTGATCGTGCCGAACACCTGCGAGGGCAGGATGGTGTAGGCGGTGCCGTCGGCGTTCCACTGGTTCGACGAGGGCGTCGCGGCGGATTCGCGGGCCTGTTCGTTGAAATAATAGAGGCCGGCGACCCAGTCGAGCTGGTCGACGCTGCCGATCGCCTGGAATTCCTGGCTGAACTGGCTCTGGTACAGATCCGACAGGCTGTAGCGGCTGAACTTGCCGTTGGGGGCGTAGGCGACGCGCTCAGGACCGCCCGAATTGTCCCACTGGTTGGTCGCCACGCGGCGCCATGCGGTGATCGACTTCAGCGTGATAGCCGGATCGACCTTGTACGACAGCGTCGCGCTGACGCCCTGCGTCTTGTCGACGCTGTACTGCTGCGGCACGCCGACGTCGGCGACGCTCTGGCGGTTCGGATGGACGCCGACCAGCGCGGGCAGCGGCGCGATGCAGGTGGTGGCCGAGATCGTGCTCGACAGGCAGGTCGGTGCGCCGGCCGCGCTGCCCGGCAGGACGATGCGGTTGGTGGTTCGGTCCAGCACACCGACGGTGCGGCCCAGCGGGTTGTAGTTGATCAGCTGGCTGAAGAACGGCGTGTTCTCGTCACGCGCCTTGTCGAAGGCGACGTCGGCGGTGAAGCTGTCGGTCGGCTTCCAGCGCGCGGCGATGCGGCCGCCGACGCGGTCATAGGCGTTCCAGCCGAGCTGGCCGGCGAGCGGGTTGCGCGTCGTCGCATCCTGATGCTGGTACACGCCGTCCAGCTTGATCGAGATGTTCTGATATTCGGGCAGGTCGATATGCGCTTCGCCGTTGCGCGCCCCGTAATTGCCGAAGCCTGCGGTGACGCGGCCACCGAATTCCCCGGTGGGCGCCTTGGTGACGATGCTGAGCGCGCCGCCTTCGGTGTTGCGGCCGAACAGCGTACCCTGCGGACCACGCAGCACTTCGATGCGCTGCACGTCGAACAGCGCGGCGTTCAGGCCCTGCGAGCGGCCGAGGTAGACGCCGTCGATATAGACGCCGACGCCCGAATCGCGCGCGGTCTGGTTCTGGTCGAACGGCACGATGCCGCGGATGCCGATCGTCAACGCCGATTGGCGCGCTTCGAAGGTCGCGACGCGCAAGCTGGGCACCGCGCCGTCACCCAGGTCGAGCAGGCTCTGGACGTGGCGGTCCTTGATCGCTTCGGGATCGAGCACGCTGATCGCGATCGGCGTCTTCTGCAGGTTGGTTTCGCGCTTGGTCGCGGTGACGACGATGTCCTGCAGCTGGTCCGGCTCGGCCGCGGGGGTCGGGTCCGTGGCGGGCGTGGGATCGGCGGCCGGCGCGGTGGTGGCCGTCGCCTTGGCGGCATCGGCGGCGAACGCCGGTGCAGCGGCGAGGGCGGATGCGGCGACGCCGATCATCAGCAGCGCGCGGCTGCCGGACATCTTCATCATGACGAAATATTCCCCTTCGAGGCAATGTGCCTTCCTGGGGCGCGCCTACCGCCGGGCTGTGGCGGGCGTGTTGCGATTCGATGACGCCGCCGGCGAGCGGGACTTCATCTTGGCGTCATGTTTCTCATACGCAGCATTGAACTAGCCTAGCCAACGCTGGTAGCCGCGATCAGATTGCGTCTGCCGACCAAGTGGGGCAGGTATGGACTCATTCTGCAGGGGGCATCAACGCACGAAGGCGGGGCGTGTCGGCACGATAGAGGACTTGGCTGCGCTGTATGGCGAGGTCGCCGCGCCTTCGATCGTCAAGGAGGTGGATCACATTCACCCGGTTTACCGTCCTTTCATCGAAGCGGCCCCCTTTGCCGTGCTGGCGACGGCGGGACCGGGCGGGCTAGACGCGACCCCGCGTGGCGACCCGGCCGGTTTCGTTCATATAGAAGACGACCGCACATTGCTGTTGCCCGATCGGCGCGGCAACAACCGTATCGACAGTTTGCGAAACATCATCGCCGATCCGCGTGTAGCCTTGCTGTTCCTAATACCCGGCGTCGGTGAAACCCTGCGTGTCCACGGCACTGCCGAAATCCGCGCCGATGACGACCTGCTTTCCCGCTTCGCGGTCGCGGGACAGCGCCCCCGCACGGTGTTGCGGATTACCGTCAGCAGCGTTTTCTTCCAGTGTAGCCGGGCGGTCATCCGCGCCGGGCTTTGGAATCCGGACAGCCGGATCGATAGGTCGCACTTGCCGAGCGTCGGCACCGTGTTCCGCGCCTTGTCCGAAGCGGCGATCGATGGCGAGGCTTATGATCAGGCCTTGCCCGACCGTGTGGCCAATACGCTGTATTGAAAAGACATCGTAAGGACGGGCAGGACAGACTCAGCCGTCTGTGTAGGACGCTTCGCTACCGTTCTGCGCTTCTCCCTCGGCGATCAGCTTGGCGTAGCGTCGGGCCATGTCGAGGTGGACGCGGCGGCCGTCGCTGTTTGGCGTGCGATCGGCGAGTGCGCGTTCCTGGCGCTCGCGGTGGATATAGAATTGGGTTTCGGCATGAGTCGGCATGAAGGCCTCCCTCATTGGGGTGATGCTTGTCGCCAACGGGCAACACGTCACAAGCCATGACCCTTTAGCACGATAGGGCGCGTTTGGCCTTCATCTGCATCAATCCGCCTCGGGCCGGCGCCGCGGCTCTCGAACGGCAAAAAGCCGATCGGTCTCCAAACGAAAAAGGGGCCCGGCATCGCTGCCGAACCCCCCATTTCATCAGCCGTTGGCCGATGATCAGTCGCGATCACCGGTCAGGAAGGCCGGCGCGAATTCCGGCGCGGGGCCGTCATCGTTGCCGCCGCCGTTACGCGGGCCACGGTCGCCGCCTTCGCCGCGGGGGCCACGGTCACGGCGCGGGCCGCGATCGCCGCGGTCGCCGCCACGATCGCCGCCGTCGCGACGGGGACCACGGTCGCCGCGATCGCCACGGTCGCCGCGCGGGCCACGGCTGCCACGGTCGCCGCCTTCACGCGGTTCGCGCGCCGGACGCGTATCTTCCAGCTCGGCGCCGGTTTCCTGGTCGACGACGCGCATCGACAGGCGAACCTTGCCGCGCGGATCGATCTCGAGGACCTTCACCTTGACTTGCTGGCCTTCCGACAGGACGTCCGAGACCTTCTCGACGCGCTCGTTCTTGATCTCGCTGACGTGGACGAGACCGTCCTTGCCGCCCATGAAGTTCACGAACGCACCGAAATCGACCAGGTTGACGACCTTGCCGTCGTAGATCTTGCCGACCTCGGCCTCTTCGACCAGGCCCTTGATCCACTTGATCGCGGCTTCGATCTGCGACGAATCCGACGACGACACCTTGATGACGCCCTCGTCGTCGATGTCGACCTTGGCGCCGGTGGTGGCGACGATCTCGCGGATCACCTTGCCGCCCGTGCCGATCACTTCGCGGATCTTCGACTTGTCGATCGTGAAGGTTTCGATGCGCGGCGCATGCGCCGACAGCTCCGAACGGGTCTCGCCCAGCGCCTTGGCCATTTCATTGAGGATGTGCGCGCGGCCTTCGTGGGCCTGCTTCAGGGCGACCTTCATGATCTCTTCGGTGATGCCCGAGATCTTGATGTCCATCTGCAGCGCGGTGATGCCCTCGCTGGTGCCGGCGACCTTGAAGTCCATGTCGCCGAGGTGATCCTCGTCGCCCAGGATGTCCGACAGGACGGCGAAGTCCTTGCCTTCCAGGATCAGGCCCATCGCGATGCCCGACACCGGGCGCTTCAGCGGCACGCCCGCGTCCATCATCGACAGCGAACCGCCGCAGACGGTGGCCATCGACGACGAGCCGTTCGACTCGGTGATGTCCGACGTGACGCGGATCGTGTAGGGAAATTCCTCCTTCGACGGCAGCACCGGGTGCAGCGCGCGCCAGGCGAGCTTGCCGTGGCCGACTTCGCGACGACCCGGCGCACCGAAGCGGCCGACTTCACCGACCGAATAGGGCGGGAAGTTATAGTGGAGCATGAAGTTCTGGTACGACAGGCCGTTGAGGCCGTCGATCATCTGCTCCGCGTCGCGGGTGCCGAGCGTGGTGGTCGCGATCGTCTGGGTTTCGCCACGCGTGAACAGCGCCGAACCATGGGCACGCGGCAGGAAGTGAACTTCCGATTCGATCGGACGGATCTGCGTCGTGGTACGGCCGTCGATGCGGCGACCGGTCTTCAGGATCGCGGTGCGGACGATGTCGGCTTCCAGCTTCTTCACCAGCTTGAGGCTGGCGAGATACGCCTGCGGATCGCTGTCCTTCAGGTCGGCCATGCCGTCGCGGGCCTTGGCGCGCGCGTCGTTGATCGCGGTCTGGCGGGCCTGCTTGTCGGTCAGCTTGTAGGCCGCCTCCAAGTCCTTGCCGATCAGCTTCTTCAGCTTCGCCTTCACACCTGCGCTGTCGGCCTGGACCTTGAGTTCCCAAGGCTCCTTGGCGGCCTGTTCGGCAAGGTCGATGATCGCGTCGATCACCTGCTGCGACGCCTTGTGCGCGAACATCACCGCGCCGAGCATGACGTCCTCCGACAGCTCCTTGGCTTCGGATTCGACCATCATGACGGCGTCATGCGTCGCGGCGACCATCAGGTCGAGCTCGCCGGTCAGCACCTCGGCGTCCGACGGGTTGAGGACGTATTCGCCGTCCTTGTAGCCGACGCGCGCCGCGCCGATCGGGCCCATGAAGGGCACGCCCGACAGCGTCATCGCGGCCGAGGCGGCGATCATCGCCAGCAGATCGGGCTCGTTCTCGCCGTCATACGACAGAACCTGCGCGATGCAGTTGATCTCGTTGTAGAAGCCTTCGGGGAACAGCGGGCGGATCGGACGGTCGATCAGGCGGCTGACCAGCGTCTCACGCTCGGTCGCGCCACGCTCGCGCTTGAAGAAGCCACCGGGGATGCGGCCCGAAGCCGAAAACTTTTCCTGGTAGTGGACGGTGAGCGGGAAGAAATCCTGCCCTTCCTTCACCGACTTGGCGGCGGTCACGGCGCAGAGCACCACCGTCTCGCCGAGCGTCGCGATCACCGCGCCGTCGGCCTGGCGGGCGACCTTGCCCGTTTCGAGGGTGAGCGTCTGGCCGCCCCACTCGATCGATACCTTCTTGGCATTGAACATGTATTTTCCTTCACTCCCCACGCCAAATGCGTCGGGGGGCCTATCTGCGAGCTAAGCCGGCTCGCGCGGTGTGGAGCGTCTTGTCGCTCCGATGGATCGGGGCCGAATTGCCCGTCTTCCGCTTACCCGGCTCGTGCCGGTATTCGTGAAACGTATGGCGCGCCCATAGCACGGATATACGAAAAGGGCGACCCGAAGGCCGCCCTCTCGTTTCACCCGCTGGGGGTTACTTGCGAAGACCCAGCTTCGCGATCAGGTCCAGATACCGCTGGCCATCGGTCTTGCGCAGATAGTCGAGCAGCGAGCGCCGCTTGTTGACCATCATCAGCAGCCCGCGGCGCGAATGGTTGTCCTTCTTGTGACCCTTGAAGTGCTCGGTCAGGTTCTTGATGCGCTCCGACAGGATCGCGACCTGGACTTCCGGCGAACCCGTGTCGCCTTCCTGGCGGGCGTGAGCCTTGACGAGTTCGTTCTTGCGCTCGGCGGTAATGGTCATGTGTTCATCCTCGACATCACAGATTGAAACCGCGGACGACGCGGACCTGTTGGTCCTCGACCGATACCAGCGCGACCGGCGTGTCGCCGTCGCATGCGAAGTATGGGCCATCGTCCGTGGCGATCCCGGTCAGAACACGCCCCTGGCGGAGCGCCCCTGCCTGATCGGGGGTGAGGGGTAGAGCCGGGATGTCGTCCAGCCCCGCCCTCAACGGCAGGAGTATCTGTTCAAGGGTGCGCCCCATACCGGCTTCCGCCAGATTGTCCAGCGTTATCGCCGGCGCGAGAGTGAAGGGGCCGGCCTTGGTACGGCGAAGCATGGTGACGTGCCCGACCGTGCCGAGCGCGAGCGCGATGTCGCGGGCGAGGGAGCGGATATAGGTGCCCTTGGAGACGTGGGCGGTGAGGGTGATGTCCTGCAATTCCTCCCTCGCGTCAGCGGGGGAGGGGGACCGCTCGCCGCAGGCGAGTGGTGGAGGGGGCGTGTCCGCAGACGGGACGTTCGCCGTATCCGCCCCCTCCGTCAGCGCGTCGCGCTGCCACCTCCCCCTGGCGGGGGAGGAATGGAGGGCATGCACCGTCACGTCCCGGCTCGCCAGCACCACCTCCTCGCCGGCGCGCGCCAGATCATAGGCCCGCTCGCCGTCGACCTTCAGCGCCGAATACGCCGGCGGCACCTGGGTGATCGGGCCGGTGAAGCGCGGCAGCACCGCCTCCACGTCGCTGAGCGTCGGCCGCACGTCCGACGTCGCTACACTCACGCCTTCCGCATCCAGCGTATCGGTCTGCTCGCCAAAGCGGATGGTGAAGTCGTACACCTTGTCGCTGTCGAGCATCCGCCCGGCGAGCTTCGTCGCCTCGCCGAGCGCGACCGGCAGCACGCCCGTCGCCAGCGGATCGAGCGTGCCGCCGTGGCCGACCTTGAACTTGCCGTATCCGCCCTGCCGCAGCGCGCGCTTTACCGCAGAGACGACCTGTGTGCTGCCGAGCCCCAGCGGCTTGTCGACGATGATCCAGCCGTGCATCAGCCGATCGCCTGCGCCAGTTTCAGGAACAGGCCGATCACCGCATCGGCCGGTGGGCCGACCAGCCGCCCGACGACATCCGCCTTGGGCGCGATCATCGGCAGCACGACGAGGACAAAGAGCAGCAGCAGGAAGCCGAACCGCCCGATCTTCGCCCATTGCGCCGCGAGCGGGCGGGGCAGGATACCCTCGACGACATGCCCGCCATCGAACGGCGGCATCGGGAGCAGGTTGAAGATCGCGAGGAAGACGTTGACCAGCAGGAAGTTGACGAGGTTCGCGAAGACGAACGCCGCGACACCGGTCGGCTGTGCGCCATGCAGTAGCGCAACCGCGGTGCCGATCAGGATCGCGGCGATCGTGGCGAGGATCAGGTTCATGCCCGGTCCGGCGAGCGCCACCGCGACCATGCCCCATCGGGGGTTGCGCAGGCGCTGCGCGACGACCGGCACCGGCTTCGCCCAGCCGAACACCGGCGCGCCCGCGATGGCGAGGCCGAGCGGCAGGATCAGCGTGCCGACCGGATCAACGTGGCGGAGCGGGTTGAAGCTCAGCCGTTTCCGCTCCGCGGCGGTCGGATCGCCGAGCCATTTCGCCATCCAGCCGTGCGCAACTTCGTGAAAGACGATCGCGATGACGAGCGGGATGATCCACACGGCCGTGCGGTAGACGATGTTATCGGGGTTCATGGCGCGCGATATGGCGCGGGGAAGGGGAGAGCGCCACTCCCTGTTCGTCATCCCGGCGTACGCCGGGATCCATGGACGCGTGACGCCGATGGCAGCTCGCCCTCGTTTGCGGCCCCGGAACCATGGATCCCGGCGTGCGCCGGGATGACGACGATATCAGCCGGCCAGTGCCTCCGAAAAATGCCGCCGGCACAGTGCGATATAGCGATCGTTGCCGCCGATCTCAGTCTGCGCGCCCTCGGCGATGGCGCGACCCTCGCCATCGACACGCAGGTTCATCGTCGCCTTACGCCCGCATACGCACACCGATTTGATCTCGATGAGCGCATCCGCGATCGCGAGCAGCCGCGCCGATCCTTCAAACAACCGTCCCTGGAAATCGGTGCGCAGGCCATAAGCGAGCACCGGCACGTTCAGCACATCGCAGATATGCGCCAGCTGCGCGACCTGTGCGGCGGAGAGGAATTGCGCCTCGTCAACCAGTACGCAGGCGAGCGGGCCGCGCGCCTGCCGATCCGCGACACAGGCCGCGAGATCGGTCGTGCCCTCGAACGGCGTCGCCGGTGCCTCCAGTCCGATCCGGCTGGTGATTGTGCCGTGCGCAAAGCGATCGTCCACCGCCGCGGTGAACAGCATCGTCTCCATCCCCCGCTCACGATAGTTGAAGTCCGCCTGCAACAGCGTGGTCGACTTCCCCGCATTCATCGAGGCGTAGTAGAAATAGAGCTTGGCCATCAGAAGCGGCGGTACAGGGGATCGCGGGGTTCCTGTAAAGCGCCTTCTGCCTTATCGACCCTCACCGACTTGGCGTCGATCCGCCCCGTAGCGACGTCGCCGATCATCCACAGCGGCCACCAGTCGCCGGCCTTCGCGTTCTCGCTACAGGCGTAGGGCGAACTGATCGTAACGATCATGAGATGCCGGCTGTCCTTCGACCAGCGCATCGCCGATGGTAGGACGGCGTCCGGAGTAAGGCAGCGGAACCGACTAACTGCCTGCCGTTTCGCTGCTGTGACAAGCTGACGGCGCCGCACGACCCGGCGGTCGACGATTTCGAAGAGCTCAAGCTCATCCATGAACGAACCGACATGATGGTTCACCGCAAGCCAGTGGGCATCAGGCGACCAGAGCACCGTGAACGGCATATCATCGGACAGAGAGCTCAGACGGGCGAGTATCTTGCCGTGCGAATCCTGAAGCTCGATCGGCGGCTGGCGATCTCGATATGCCCGTTGGACAATAATCAAGCTGCCATCCGGGGATGGCGCCCGACCGCGGCATGTCGCAACGAATTGATAGACGGTCTTGGTGCGATTGAACCCGCTGGATTTGCAGTTGGTGGTCAGCGCACCGATCTGCGCTTGGACGAACGACGCCTGGCTGAGTGCCGTTACGATGGTGAGCGCACAAAGCCATAGACCATGGCGCCTAACGGTCGTGCGAACCCGATACGCTTTGCCCTTCCGTCCCACCGACACCTCGAGCATTGAACCACTGGCGCATGTAGGGCGATCCGGCGGTAGCATTCGGCCGTCCGCCTACGTGATGACGGTCGCCGTCGTGCACCAACGTGACCTGCCGCCGTCCAGCCGTCAATCCTCGCCCGCGTCGCCCAGATCGCGTGCCACTTCCGGCCGGCGGAGCAACTGGTCGATGTGGCTGCCCTCGTCAAAGCTTTCGTCGGCCAGGAACTTCAGCTTGGCGGCGTATTTGTTCTGGATGCGATGCGCCACTTCGCGTTGCAGATAGGCGGTGTTGGTGCGCAGGGCCTTCAGCACAGCCTCCTCGTCACGCCCAAGCAGCGGCTTCACGAAGACGGTTGCGTGGCGCAGGTCGGGGGACATGCGCACTTCGGTGATGCTGACCATGTGTTTGGCCAGCGTTTCGTCATGCACGTCGCCGCGCTGGAGGATTTCCGACAGCACGTGGCGCACCTGTTCGCCGACGCGCAGCGTGCGAACCGATTTTTCCTGGGGGTCTTTGTTCATCATGCCTCCAACCCCTCTCCCGCCGGGAGAGGGAGGGGCCCGCCGCCGTCAGGCGGTGGGAGGGTGAGGGTGGGGGTGACGGACGGCGCCCTCACTCTCACCCCTCCGCTGCCTGCGGCAGCTCCCTCCCTCTCCCAAAGGGGAGAGGGACGTCAGGATTAGAGGGTCCGTTCGCGCATCTCGACTTCGAACGTTTCGAGGAAGTCGCCGGCCTTGATGTCGGTGAAGTTCTGCGTGAACGTCACACCGCATTCCAGACCCGCGCGAACCTCAGCGACATCGTCCTTGAAGCGACGCAGTGACGCGATCTCACCCTGGTAGATGATGACGTCGTTGCGCGTGATGCGGGCCTTGAGCGCCTTGCGGATGACGCCTTCGACGACCAGCAGACCGGCGGCCTTGCCATGCTTGCCCGCCGAGAAGACCTCGCGGATTTCCGCACGACCGACGACGGTTTCGAACGCTTCCGGCCCGAGCTCGCCCGCCATGCCCGCCCGGATCTCGTCGATCAGGTCGTAGATGACGTCGTAATACTTGAGCGCCACCTTCTGCCGATCGGCGATCTCGCGCGCCTTGGCATTGGCACGGACGTTGAAGCCGATGATCGGCGCGCCGCTGGCACCCGCCAGCGTCACGTCGCTTTCGGTGATGCCGCCGACGCCCGAATGCAGCACGCGCGCCTTGATGAGGTCGGTCGAGATCTTGTTGATCGACGCGACGATCGCCTCGACGGTGCCCTGCGTATCGGCCTTGACGACGAGCGGATATTCCTTCGCCGCATTGGCCTTCAGTGCCGAGAACATGCTCTCGAGGCTCGCCGGCGCGGTCGTGGTGCGCTTCTGCGTCAGCACGCCCTGGCGATATTCGGCGACCTCGCGGGCGCGCGCCTCGTTCTCGACGACCTGCAACGGATCGCCCGCCGACGGCACGCCCGAGATGCCGAGCACCTCGACCGGCATCGCCGGACCGGCCTGCTTTACCTGACGGCCCTTGTCGTCGACGAGGGCGCGGACCTTGCCGCTTTCCGCGCCGATGACGAAGACGTCGCCGACCTTCAGCGTGCCGCGGTTGACCAGGATCGTCGCGACCGGGCCGCGGCCCTTGTCGAGCTTCGCCTCGATCACCGTGCCCTCGGCCGGACGGTCGGGGTTGGCGCGCAGTTCGAGCAGTTCGGCCTGCAGCTGGATCTTCTCGATCAGCTCGTCGAGGCCGGTCTTCTTGAGCGCGGAGACTTCGACGTCCTGGACGTCGCCGCCCATTTCCTCGACCACCACCTCATGCTCCAGCAGGCGCTCGCGCACGCGCTGGGCATTGGCCTCGTACTTGTCGATCTTGTTGATCGCCACGATCATCGGCACGCCGGCCGCCTTGGTGTGGTTGATCGCCTCGATCGTCTGCGGCATCAGCCCGTCGTCGGCCGCGACCACCAGCACCACGATATCCGTGACGTCGGCACCGCGCGCACGCATCTGCGTGAACGCCTCGTGGCCCGGCGTGTCGAGGAAGGTGATCTTCGACTTGTCCTTCAGCGTGACCTGATAGGCGCCGATATGCTGCGTGATGCCGCCGGCCTCGCCGCGCACCACGTCGGTGCCGCGCAGCGCGTCGAGCAGGCTGGTCTTGCCGTGATCGACGTGACCCATGATCGTGACGACCGGGGGACGCGGCTTCATCGCCTCTTCGGCGTCCTCGACCGTGTCGATCGCCAGATCGATGTCGCTGTCGGAGACGCGGACGATGTTGTGGCCGAATTCGGTCACGAGCAGCTCGGCCGTATCCTGGTCGATCGTCTGCGTCATCGTGACGGGCATGCCCATCTTGAACAGCGTCTTGACGAGGTCGGCGCCCTTTTCGGCCATACGGTTGGCGAGTTCCTGGACGGTGATCGCCTCGGGCACCTGCACGTCGCGGACCTGCTTGGGCTGCGCTTCACGCGGGCCGCCGAAGTGACGCTTTTCCTTTTCGCGCGCACGCTTCAGCGCGGCGAGGCTGCGGCTGCGCGCACCATCGTCGCCCAGCGCGCGGTTGACGGTCAGCTTGCCGCCGCGACGCTCGTCGCCCTTGCGGTCGCGCTGAGTCGGACGGCTCGGCGGCGCGTTGCGCGGCGTGGCCTGGCCCGAGGGCAGGTTGCGGTTGACGCCACCCGAGGCGCTGCTGCCCGACGCACTCGCGGCCGGAGCCGCCGCAGGGGCGGGCGCCGGCGCCGGCTTGGGCTGCGGCTTGGGGATTTCGGGACGCGCGACTGGCGAGAAGCGACGCGGCGCGGGCAGCGACGGGTCGCGACCCAATTCCACCGTCGGCGCAGGCGCCGGAGCGGGTGCCGCCGGACGCGGCGCAGGCTGGGCGACCACTGGAGCCGGGGCCTGAGCGGGCGCCGGTGCAGGCGTGGGGGCCGGCGTCGGTTCGGGGGCGGCAACGGGTTCCTCGACCGGCGTCGGCGGCACGGGCCGCTCGACCGGGCGGAAGCCACGGCCGGCCGGGGTCGGCACGGTCACGGTCGGCGCGGCAGGCGCTGCCGGGGCGGCTGCGGCAGGCGCAACCGGCTCGGGCGCGGGCGTGGGCTCGGGCGCAGCCGGGGGAGCGGCAGCGGCTGCCGCAGCAGCGGCGGCCTTTTCGGCGGCGCGACGGCGCTCGTCCTCGGCGGCTTGCGCACGCGCAGCTTCCTCACGGCGACGGATGTCCTCCGATGCCTGGATGCGCTGCTCCTCGGCCTCGCGCAGCATGCGGGCCTGGCGCTCCTGCGGCGTCTCGTTCGACGGCGCCGGGCGCGGGGCAGGGGCCGCCGGAGCCGGCGTCGGCGCGGCGACGGGCGCCTGCACCGGCTGCTCGGGTGCGGCCTGCGCCTCGCCCGGGCGGCCCAGCACGCGCCGCTTCTTCGTTTCCACGATCACCGTATTGGACCGGCCATGGCTGAAGCTCTGCTTCACCTGGCCGGTCTCGACCGTGCGCTTCAGCCCCAGGGGCGCGCGCATGCCAAGTTTCGGCTTATCGTTGTCGGTGTCGCTCACTCAAATTCCTCGTTCACGTCTACGGCCGGTCGCGTCCCGCCGGGTTCGGCGCCGGATAACCGGTGCGCCGATGCGCCTTGCGGGGCCGTTTCGCAAGGCACGGGAGTGGGTTCAGGTCCGATAAAATGCAGCCAGCGGTCGAGCGCGTCGCTCACCCGCGCGGCGGCAGCGCGGTCGGTCAGGGCGATGTGTACCACATTTTCGCGGCCCAGCGCCAACGACAATATGGTGCGCGAGACCGGCAATACCAAGCCCCGGATGTCCGATCCTTCGCGATCCGATCCGATCCGCCACGCCTGATCGAGCTTGCGGTTGCCGTCGGTGCCGGCGTCGGCAGCATGATAGAGCGCGTGGAGCTGTCCCGATCGTGCCGCCGTCTCGATCTTTTCGGAGCCGGTCAGCAGCAGGCCGGAGCGCGATTCGAGGCCGAGCCGGTCGAGCGCATTGCGTTCGAGTGCCGCGGCGATGCGCGCGGGCAGGTCGTCGGGGATCACGAGTTCCGCGCCCTTGAATGCGCGGGCGAGCGCGCCGCGCAGGCGCTTCTTCGCGATCGCTTCGTCCAGTTCGGCGCGGGTGACGCCGATCCACGCGCCGCGGCCGGGGGCCTTGGCACGCACGTCGGGCAGCACCTGTCCGTCCGGCGCGATCGCGAGTCGCACGAGGTTGTCGCGGACGTCGCGGTCCTGCGTCAGAATGCATTTGCGGATGGGGTCGGTCATGCGGCGACCTCCGCCAGACCCACTCCGTCATTCCCGCGCAGGCGGGAATCCAGACGCGCTACCGCCAACGACGAAATCGCCAGGTCAGCCAGTCTGGATCCCCGCCTAGGGTCCCATCGAAGTAATACTTCGATGGGGGCCCTGCGCGGGGATGACGGATAGGGAAGGGCGAACGAGTCGCCCCTCACAAAGCGTCGTTGAACCGTCAGCGTCTCATTGCGAGGGAACCGCATCAGCGTCCTCCCGCACTTGGGGCGCATCGCGGTCGGCGATCAGCTGACCGCCGGCGCCGTAATTCTCCGTCGACACTTCCTCGATCACGATCTGGACCGCGGCGGGGTTCTTGCCGAGGCGCGTGACGAGGCTGGCCGTCACGTCCGCGACGACCCCTGCCTTCTGCTCCTTGGTCGCGGAGCCGGCCAGTCGGATCGAGACGAAAGGCATCAGGCCTCCTCACCCTCCGACGCGTCGGTCGAGGCGGGGGCATCGGCGGCTGCCGGCGCTTCGTCCTCGAACCAATGCTGGCGCGCGGCCATGATGATCTCGTTGCCCTGCTCGTCGCTGAGACCGTATTCGGCGAGGATACCGCCCTTCGGTTCGGGGCGCTTGGGCGCGTCCTCGTTGCGGCGACGCGGCTCGGCGCGCTTCTTCTCGACCAGTTCGTCGGTGGCGAGGTCGGCGAGGTCATCGAGCGTCTTGATGCCCGCCTTGCCGAGCGTGACCAGCATCGCTTCGGTCAGGTACGGCATGTCGGCGAGCGCGTCCTCGACACCCAGCGCACGACGTTCGTCACGCGCGGCGGCCTCGCGGCGGTCGAGCGCTTCCTGCGCACGGCTCTGCAGTTCCTGCGCCAGGTCCTCGTCGAAGCCCTCGATGCCGGCCAGTTCGTCCAGCTCGACATAGGCGACCTCTTCCAGCGCGCCGAAGCCTTCGGCGACCAGCAGCTGCGCCAGCGTCTCGTCGACGTCCAGTTCGTTCTGGAACATCTCGGAATTCTGGACGAACTCCTTCTGGCGCTTTTCGCTCGCATCGGCTTCGGTCAGGATGTCGATCGCCTTGCCGGTCAGCTGGCTGGCGAGGCGGACGTTCTGGCCGCGGCGACCGATGGCGAGGCTGAGCTGGTCGTCGGGCACGACCACCTCGATCCGGTCCTCTTCCTCGTCGATCACGACGCGGCTGACCGAAGCAGGCTGCAACGCGTTGACGACGAAGGTCGCGGTGTCGGGCGACCAGGGGATGATGTCGATCTTTTCGCCCTGCATTTCCTGCACGACGGCCTGGACGCGGCTGCCCTTCATGCCGACGCAGGCGCCGACCGGATCGATCGACGAATCGCGGCTGATGACGCCGATCTTGGCGCGGCTGCCCGGATCGCGCGCGGCGGCCTGGATGGTGATGATGCCGTCGTAGATTTCGGGCACTTCCTGCGCAAACAGCTTCTTCATGAAGTCGGGGTGCGCGCGGCTGAGGAAGATCTGCGGTCCGCGGTTCTCGCGGCGGACGTTGAGGATCAGCGACCGGATGCGGTCGTTGACGCGGACGACTTCGCGCGGGATCTGCTGGTCGCGGCGGATGACGCCTTCGGCGCGGCCCAGATCGACGACGATGTGGCCGAACTCGACGCGCTTGACGACGCCGGTGATGATCTCGCCCTGACGATCCTTGAACTCTTCATACTGGCGCTCGCGCTCGGCGTCGCGGACCTTCTGGAAGATGATCTGCTTGGACGCCTGCGCCTGGATGCGGCCGAATTCGATCGGGGGCAGCGGATCGACGATATAGTCGCCGACGGTCGCGCCCTTTTGCAGCTTCTGCGCCTGGTTGACGTCGACCTGCTTGAAATAATCGTCGACCGCCTCGACCACCTCGACGACGCGCCACAGGCGCAGGTCGCCGGTCTGCGGGTCGAGCTTTGCACGGATGTCGTTCTCGATGCCGTAGCGGGTCTTGGCCGCACGCTGGATCGCTTCCTCAAGAGCCTCGATCACGATGCTCTTGTCGATCATCTTTTCCGATGCGACCGAATTGGCGATCGCGATCAGTTCCGCGCGGTTGGCGGTGGCGACGGTGGCCATCTTACTGCTGTCCTTCGTTGGATGCGTCGGTGTCGTCTGTTTCTTCGAATTCGTCCGCGCCTTCGCTGGAAAGCGGCGCGGTGGCGGCGAGCAGGCGATCGGTGATCGTCAGCTTCGCGTCATGGATCTGGTCGAGGCCGACGGTCATCGGCTGATAGCCGCGCACGTCGATCGTCACCTTGTCGCCCTCGATCCCGACCAGATCGCCGGTCAGGATCTTGCGGTTGTCGATCTTCTCGACCAGCGTCACCTTCGCCTCATGCCCCGCCCAATTGACGTAATCCTGCGGGCGGGTGAGCGGGCGGTCGATGCCGGGCGACGACACTTCGAGGCGATAGGCGTCCTCGATCGGATCCTTGCCCTCGGCCTCCAGCGCGTCGAGCACGTCCGAGATGCGGCGCGACAGATCGGCGCAATCGTCGATCGTCAGCTGGCCGGTGTCGGGCCGTTCGGCCATGATCTGGAGCGTGGGGTCGGATTTGCCGCCGAACATCTTCACGCGCACGAGGTCGAAACCCAGCGCTTTGGCTTCGGGTTCGATCAATGCGGTCAGAAGGGCGATGTCCGCCATGCGGGCTCCAAAACAGATATGCGTGTTCGCCGCCGCGGAAGGGGTCCCCCGCAGCCTCTTTCACCTGACGATGTTAGAGAAGGCAGCGGCTATATACGCCGGCCCCCGCATAGAAACAAGCATCCATCGTGCGGGCCCGTGCGTTCGCTGCACCGATAAAAAGGGAGACTTTCATGCGCCTGCACCTGCTCGCCGCCCTGCCAGTGGTCCTGATCGCCTGTTCGGGCAACGCCCCCGCGACCGGGGAGGGCGCGCAGGCCGGTGAGACGCCGCCCAGTGCCAAGCCGTTCCGCGAGACGGTGGTCGCCGATTTCGTCTCCCCCTGGGCGCTGGCGTTCCTGCCGGACAATCGCATCCTCGTCACCGAAAAGGCCGGGCAGATGATCCTGCTGTCGGCCGACGGCAAGCGCCGCCAGACGATCGCGACGCTGCCCGTCGATTCGGCGGGGCAGGGCGGGTTGATGGACGTGGTGCCCGCGCCCGATTTCGCGACCAGCAAGCGCATCTATTTCAGCTATTCGACCGCCGGTCAGGGCGGCAAGGGCGTGGTGCTCGCGCGCGGCCGGCTGCGCGGCGAAGGGGCGAGCGAACGGCTGGGCGAGATCGAGGCGCTGTTCCAGGCGCGGCCCTTCGTCGAGGGTAACGGCCATTATTCGGGCCGCATCGCCTTCGCGCCCGATGGCCAGAGCCTGTTCTTCACCAATGGCGAGCGGCAGAAGTTCACGCCGGCGCAGGACCCGCAGGCGACGCTGGGCAAGGTGCTGCGCCTGACGCTCGACGGCAAGCCCGCGCCGGGCAATCCGCTGGTGGCGAAGGGCTTTGCGCCGGAGGTGTGGAGCTATGGCCACCGCAACCTGCTCGGCATCGCGTTCGACGCGCAGGGGCGGTTGTGGGAGCAGGAGATGGGGCCGAAGGGCGGCGACGAGTTGAACCTCATCATGCCCGGGCGCAACTACGGCTGGCCCAATGCATCGAACGGCAGCCATTACGACGGCCGCGACATTCCCGATCACCGCCCCGGCGACGGCTACGAACCGCCCAAGGTGTGGTGGAACCCGGTGATCTCGCCGGGCGGGCTGATGATCTATTCGGGCAACCTCTTCCCGGCGTGGAAGGGCGATGCCTTCATCGGTGGCCTGTCGTCCAAGTCGCTGGTCCGCGTCGACCTCGACGGGCAGACTGCGAAGAAGGCCGACCAATGGCCGATGGGCGCACGGATCCGTGACGTGGAGCAGGGGCCGGATGGCGCGATCTGGGTGATCGAGGACGGCGGCGAATCGCAGGGGCGGCTGATCCGGCTGACGCCGCGGTAAGGGGCGTAGATAATTCCTCCCCCGCCAGGGGGAGGTGGCGCCGCGAAGCGGTGACGGAGGGGGAGGATACGGTGAGCGTGGCGTTCGCGGAAACGCCCCCTCCACCACGGCCTGACGGCCGCGGTCCCCCTCCCCCGGCTGCGCCGAGGGAGGAATTGGCTCAGTCCCGCACCACCAGATAGTTCATCCGCGCGTGCGCGATCGGCTTGTCGCGGTCGTCCTGCCAGGCGATCGCTTCGACGTTCGCGACGCGCGTGCCGAGCCGCGTCACGATCCCCTCAGCATGCGTCGGCTTGTCGCGGCCGCCGCGCATGAAGTCGACGGTGACGTTGACCGGCTTGATCCGCCCGCCACCCTCTTCGGCCAGCGCATGCTGCAACGATACGATCGCCGCGACCTCCAGCAGGCCCGAAATCGCACCGCCGTGCAGGAAGCCGGGCCGCCCCAGCACCTCGTTGCGGAAGGGCATCACCAGCAGGGGTGCGGCGCCGTCGCGTGGCTCCAGCGTTACGCCGAGCATCTCGGCATAGGGCGGCAAAGCGTGCTGCGTGTTCATGCCATCTGGTCCATCAGCATGAAGGTGCCGGCGACATGCGCCAGCGGATCGTCGGGCGTTTCATCATACGCGATGCCGCGGACGAAGGCGATCGAGCGGGTCAGCTTCAGGCATTCGCCGCGCCCGATCACGGTCCGCCCCGGCACCGCGGGCCGCAGATAATCGACGCGCAGGTCCAGCGTCGCCTGGGGCGCGAACTTGTCGCGCTTGATCCAGACCGCGACGCTGGTCGCCATGTCCATCAGCGCGATGATCGGGCCGGACGCGAGGACGCCGCTGTCGACATCGCCGATCAGCCGCGCATCGTAGGGCAAGGCCAGTTCGACCCAATCGTCGTCCCTGCCGTGATAGGTGATACCCACTGCGCCGCCATGGCCGCCGAAGCGATGCGCCATGAACGCCTCTAAGTTGAAACCGCTCATGCCCCGTCTCTACACGCCGCGCCCGGTGGCGCAACGCGGGGCGAGCAGGTAGCGTGCGGTAAAGCATGAACGCATCTGCACGCCGTTCGTGCTGAGCCTGTCGAAGCACGGTGGCCGCCACCTGCCCTTCGACAGGCTCAGGGCGAACGGGCAGGATTTGGGAGAGAGCCATGAACGACCGCGTCACCACGACCATCACCGACGGCATTGCCGACGTCCGCCTGACGCGGGCCGACAAGATGAATGCGATCGATCCTGCGATGTTCGAATCCATCGGCGCGGCGATCGACGCGCTGCACGATCGCACCGACGTGCGCTGCGTCGTGCTGTCGGGTGAGGGGCGGGGGTTCTGCGCCGGCCTCGACATGGCGAGCATGGCGCGCGGCGGGTCCGGCACGGGGATCGCACGCAACGACCAGGGCAGCATCCTGCCGCAGCATGTCACCTGGGGCTGGCGCCAGCTGCCGATGCCCGTGATCGCCGCGGTGCATGGCGTCGCCTTCGGCGGAGGGTTCCAGATCATGTCGGGCGCCTGCATCCGCATCGCTGCACCGGACACGCGCTTTGCGATCCGCGAGACGCATTGGGGGCTGGTGCCCGATATGGCGGGCTTCCCGATCTGGCGCGGGCTGGTGCGCGACGACGTGCTACGCGAGCTGGTCTATACCGCGCGCGAATTCGATGCGGCGGAGGCGCTGCACCACGGCTTCGTCACGCGGCTGGCGGACGACCCTTACGAGGCCGCCATGGCGTTGGCGCGCGAGATCGCCGGTCGCAGTCCGCATGCGATCCGCGGGGCGAAGCGCCTGCTCAACATGGCGCACGACGCCGACCCGCGCGCGATGCTGGAGGCAGAGACGGCCGAACAGCTGAAGGTGATCGGCAAGCCCAATATGATGGAGGCGGTCGCGGCGAACATGGGCAAGCGGGCGCCGGTGTTCGTGGATTGAGGGGCGACGTCCCGCAGCCGCCCTCACCCTTCCGGCGCTGCGCGCCTCCCTCCCTCTCCCGGCGGGAGAGGGAAGGGGCCCGCGGCCGTCAGGTCGTGGGAAGGGTGAGGGTGGGTGCGGGACGGCCGCCTTACCGCGGCGCCATGCGGATACCGCCGTCGAGCCGGATATCCTCGCCGTTGAAATAGCCGTTCTCGATCAACGTCATGGCGAGGTGTGCATATTCCGCTGGATCGCCCAGCCGCTTCGGGAACGGCACGCTGGCCGCCAGTGCACTCTTCACCGGCTGCGGCGCGCCCTGCAGCAGCGGCGTGTCGAAGATCCCGGGCAGGATCGTGTTCACGCGGATGCCTTCGCCCATCAGGTCACGTGCGATGGGGAGCGTCATGCCGACGACGCCGCCCTTCGATGCGGAATAGGCCGCCTGGCCGATCTGGCCGTCCTCCGCCGCGACGCTGGCGGTCATCACGATCGCGCCGCGTTCGTTATGCTCGCCCGGATCCAGCGTCAGCATGCCGGCCGCGGACTTGGCGACGCAGCGGAACGTGCCGACGAGGTTGATCTGGATGAGCCAGTCGAACGCCTGGAGCGGGAAGTGCTTGATGCTGCCGTCTTCCTTCGATCGGCTGGCGGTCTTCACCGCATTGCCCGTGCCGGCGCAGCAGACCAGCACCGATTCCTGCCCATGTGCCTCGCGCGCCTTGGCGAAGCCGGCGTCGACGCTGTCGTCGCTGGTGACGTTCACTTCGCAGAAGATGCCGCCGATCTCCGCGGCGAGCGCCTCGCCCTTGTCGCGTTGCAGGTCGAAGATCGCGACCTTCGCGCCCTTTGCCGCCAGCGCGCGTGCGGTGGCGGCACCGAGGCCGGATGCGCCACCGGTGACGACCGCGGCGGTGGTGTTCGTGATATGCATAGACCCTGTCCTTCTTTCAGTCCTTCCCCGCCAGGGCGTGTGAGGATGAACGGCCCCCGGCCGTTCAAGATCATGCCGGGGGCATGATCGACCTCGCACGGTGGCAGCGCAGCTGACGGAGGGGGAGGGTGACGGCGCCTTTCGTTTCGGAACGTACCGCCGTCCGCCCCCTCCACCATTCGGCTGACGCCGAACGGTCCCCCTCCCCCTGGCGGGGGAGGACTGGGTTACAGTCGCTCGACGATCGTGACGTTGGCGATGCCGCCGCCTTCGCACATCGTCTGCAAGCCGTACCGCCCGCCGCGCGAGTGCAGCGCATGGACCAGCGTCGCCATCAGCTTCGTGCCCGACGCGCCGAGCGGATGGCCGAGAGCGATCGCCCCGCCATTGACGTTGAGCTTCGCCGGATCGCCGCCGGTATGCTGCAACCAGGCGAGTGGCACCGGCGCGAACGCCTCGTTCACCTCGTACAGGTCGATGTCATCGATCCGCATGCCGGCGCGCTGCAAGGCGCGATCCGTGGCGAACAACGGCTCTTCCAGCATCACGACGGGATCGCCGCCGGTGACGGTCAAATTGTGGATGCGGGCCAGGGGCGTCAGGCCATGCGCCTTCAGCGCTGCCTCGCTCACAACCATCACCGCACTCGCGCCGTCGCAGATCTGGCTGGCGTTGGCCGCGGTGATCGAGCCGCCCTCCTGCAACAGCTTCACCGCGCCGATGCTTTCCGGCGTCGCGTCGTAGCGGATGCCCTCGTCGCGGTCGTGGATCACCGTTCCCTCAGGCGTCTCCACCTCCAGCCCGACGATCTCGTCGGCAAAGGCGCCAGCCTCGGTCGCCGCAGCAGCGCGGCGATGGCTTTCGAGCGCATAGGCGTCGAGCTGCGCCCGGTCGAAACCGTATTTGCGCGCGATCATCTCCGCGCCCATGAACTGGCTGAACTGCACGCCGGGAAAGCGCGCCTCCTGTCGCGGGCTCTTCGCCTTGCCGAGGCCGGCTTGCGCGAACAGCGCGCCGGTCGATCCCATCGGCACGCGCGTCATGCTTTCGACGCCCGCGGCGATCACGACGTCCTGCGTCCCGCTCATCACCGCCTGCGCGGCGAACTGGATCGCCTGTTGCGACGATCCGCACTGGCGGTCGATCGTGACGGCGGGCACGCTGGTCGGCAGCGACGAGGCGAGCACCGCGCCACGCCCGACCTGGAAGCTCTGCTCGCCGCCCTGGCTGACGCAGCCCATGATGACGTCTTCGATCGCGGCGGGATCGATGCCGCTCCGTCCGACGATCGCGTCGAGCGTCGCCCCCGCCATGTCTGCCGGGTGCCAGCCTGCCAGCCGCCCGCCGCGCCGTCCGCCCGCGGTCCGCACCGCCTGGACGATATAGGCCTCCGCCATCGCTTCGCTCTCCATAACTCTTGTTATTGTGGCGATGTGTCGCGTAATCCATGGCAAAGCGCAAGAGGGTGACGATGGACGTTCGACAAGCGGTGGCGGCACGACGATCGGTGCGCGGATTCCTCGATACGCCGGTGCCGCTGGCGCAGTTGCGGGACCTTGCGGAGGCCGCAGCACGGGCGCCCTCGGGCGGCAACCTTCAGCCATGGCACGTGCAGATCGTGCAGGGCGACGCGATGGCGCGGCTGAAAGCCCTCATGGCCGATCGACTGGCGAGCGGGGCGAGCGAGGCACCGCAATACGCCATCTATCCGCCGGAGCTCGACGACCCGTGGCGCGGCCGGCGCTTTGCGGTGGGGGAGGCGCTGTACGATCGGCTCGGCATTCCGCGGGAGGATAAGGCAGGGCGCCGGCGCTGGTTCGCCGCCAATTATCGCTTTTTCGGGGCACCGGCGGCGTATTTCTGCTCGGTGGACCGGCGCATGGGGCCGCCGCAATGGTCAGACCTCGGCATGTATCTGCAAACGCTGATGCTGCTCGCCGTCGAGGCGGGGCTGGCGACCTGCCCGCAGGAATGCTGGGCCATGTATCCCGAGACGGTGGGGCGGTTTCTGGACTTGCCCGAGGGCCGGATGCTGTTCTGCGGCGTGGCGATCGGATTCGAGGATACGGAGGCGCTGGCCAATGCGCTACGCAGCGAGCGGGCGCCGGCGGACGAGTGGCTGAGCGTGGTGGCGTAAGGGGATTTTTGTCGCCCCGGACTCGATCCGGGGTGACGTTCCTTACCGGCTTTCTTAGGACCGATCGACATTCACTGACGCCAAGATACGAAGAGGTGAAGACAAGACGGTTCGCGCGGAGGCGCGGAGGACGCGGAGGTGTCGCGCGCGTGGCAACGCTCCGCCTTGACCTCGACCGAGATAGACAGGCCGCTCGCGCGGCAAACGCGACACCTCTGCGTCCTCCGCGCCTCCGCGCGAACAAAACTCCCTTTTCTTCATGTCTTTCCGCTCGTCGAAAACTTCATCACGACGGTGAATGTCGATCGGCCCTAGAAGCGGGACCCCGGATCAAGTCCGGGGTGACGGGGGCTACAGGACCACTCGCTCCGGCTTCGACTCCTTGATCGCCGCCAGCACCATCCGTTCCCACACCGCCGGGTCGCCTGCCGCGGCCATGCGCTGGTCCGGCTCGCGTAATGTGCGCAGCACCGCCAGCGCATCGGGCAGGTAATCGCGCCACGCGCTATCCACCTGATCGCTCGCGCTTTCGGTATCGCCGCCGGCATTCACGCTGATCCGCTGCCCCGCCAGCACGCGGGCGATCCGTTCGGCGACGGGAGTGGTCGACACGTCCATGGCTGCTCTCCTTTGACATGGACAATGCGCGAACGGCCGCGGCGGTTGCCGGATACGACAACGGCCCGGCGAGGGATGCTCGCCGGGCCGTCATTAAAATCGCGAAGGGAGGGGGATCAACGCGCGGCGCCGGCACCCTGTCCACGGCCACCGCCGCCCGAGCGGCCGCGGCCGCCACCGCCGCCACGACGGCTGGCGTTGGCGTAATTGCGCGTCGCGGTCGGCGCATGCGTCGCGCGCGGGCGGGCCGGCTGGCGCTGGCCGCGCGGCAGGTCGGCGCGCGGTGCGGGGTCCGCACCGATCGCCTTGACGCGCGTCGCCTTGATCTCGTTGGCGAGGCCGGTGAAATTGTCCGGCAGCGGACGCACGGTCACCTTCTGGCGCGTGATCTTCTCAATGTCCTTCAGGTACGGCCGCTCGTCATCGGCGCAGAAGGCGATGGCGATACCGCTGTTGCCCGCGCGCGCAGTGCGGCCGATGCGGTGGACGTACTGTTCCGCGACGTTCGGCAGCTCGAAGTTGACGACATGGCTGACACCCGACACGTCGATGCCGCGCGCGGCGATATCGGTGGCGACCAGTACCTTGGTCTTGCCGTCCTTGAACTCACCCAAGGCCCGTTCGCGCTGGCCCTGGCTCTTGTTGCCGTGGATAGCGTTGGCCGCGATACCGTTGCCGGCGAGCAGCTTCACGACACGGTCGGCGCCATGCTTGGTGCGCGTGAAGACGAGCGCGCGGTCGATCGCCGGGTCCTGCAGCACCAGCGTCAGCAGCGCCTGCTTCTCCGTCTGGTTGACGAAGGTGACATATTGGTCGACGCGCTCGGCGGTGGTCGATTCCGGCACCACCGACACGGTCTTCGGGTTGGTGAGGAACTGGCCGGCGAGATCGCGGATCGCTGTCGGCATCGTCGCCGAGAAGAACAACGTCTGGCGCTTGCGCGGGATCATCCGCACGATCTTCTTGAGCGCGTGGATGAAGCCGAGGTCCATCATCTGATCGGCTTCGTCGAGGACCAGGATCTCGATCATCGACAGGTTGCACATGCCCTGCTCGACCAGGTCGATCAGGCGGCCCGGCGTCGCGACGAGAATGTCGACGCCGCGGCTCAGGTCCTGGCGGTTCTTATTGATGCTGGTGCCGCCGAACACGGTCGCGACGCTGAGCTTGGAAAACTGGCCATAGCCGCGCGCATTGTCGGCGATCTGGCTGGCGAGTTCGCGCGTGGGCGCGAGGACGAGCATGCGGACATGCGTCGGCAGAACGCGCTTCTGCGCGGCGACTAGGCGCTGGATCGACGGCAGCACGAACGCCGCGGTCTTGCCGGTGCCGGTCTGCGCGATACCGAGCAGATCATTGCCTTCCAGCAGGATCGGAATCGACTGCGCCTGGATCGGCGTGGGGGTGGCATAGCCCTTGGCCTCGAGCGCACGGACGAGCGGCTCGGCGAGGCCGAGATGAGCGAATGACATGGATTAACAACCTTCAAAAACGGCCTCGCCAGCGCGCCGTCCGAAGGAGAGGGCACGCCGGTGCGGCGGGGGAAACCGACACCCCGCGTGAAAAGGGAAGCCTTCAGCTAACGACCGAGGCGGAGCCGGGGGTGGCAGGGCCAACCCGTTCACGCTGCATGACGCCTCGATGGCCCGGCATGTGCGCTGCACTGCCGCAAAAGTCAAGATGGCTGGCCTTGGTTTGCGCGCCACGTCGCACCACAGACCGCGTCATTGCGAGGAGCGAAGCGACGCGGCAATCCAGAGCGTATCGCGCGCGGCTCTGGATTGCTTCGCTGCGCTCGCAATGACGGGCAGGCTATCGGGACGACATTACAATGCCCGCCCGATCACCTCTTTCATGATCTCGTTCGTGCCGCCGTAGATTCGCGTCACGCGCGCCGACCGCCACGCCCGCGCGATCGGATATTCGTTCATATAGCCCGCGCCGCCGTGCAGCTGGAGGCAGGCGTCGAGCACCTCCCATTGCAATTCGGTGTGCCACAGCTTCGCCGCTGCACCTTCCTCGTTGGTCAGCTCGCCCGCAAGATGCCGGCGGATCGCCCAGTCGAGATGCGCCCAGCCGACCTGCAACTTCGTCTTGATGCCCGCCAGCACGAAGCGCGTGTTCTGGAAGTCGAACACCACGCCGGCGAACGCCTTGCGGTCCTTGGTGAAGGCGACGGTATCGTCGAACGCCTTCTGTGCCGACGCCTGCGCGCCGACCGCGATCGACAGCCGTTCCTGCGGCAGCTGGCTCATCAGATAGACGAAGCCCTTGCCCTCTTCCCCTAAGCAATTGGTGATCGGCACGCGCACGTCGTCGAAGAACAATTCGGACGTGTCGGCCGCTTCCTGCCCGATCTTGTCGAGCTTGCGGCCGCGCCGAAAGCCCTCGCGTTCCGCCTCGACCAGGATGATCGACATGCCGCGCCACGCGGGCTTGGCGTCGGGATCGGTCTTGGCGACCACCAGCACCAGATCGGCGTTCTGCCCGTTGGTAATATAGGTCTTGCTGCCGTTGAGGACGTAGTGGTTGCCGTCGCGCTTCGCGGTGGTGCGGATTGACTGGAGGTCGCTGCCCGTGCCCGGCTCGGTCATCGCGATCGCGGTGATCGTCTCGCCCGACACCATGCGCGGCAGCCAATGGCGTTTCTGCTCCTCCGATCCGTAATGCTCCAGATAGCCGACGACGATGTCCGATTGCAGCGTGAAGCCCGCGGGCACGCCATTGTAGGTCAGCTCTTCGTTGACGATCGCGTTATAGCCGAAATCGAGGCCCAGCCCGCCATATTCCTCCGGCACCGTCGGGCACAGCATCCCGACCGCCCCCGCCGCGCGCCAGAAAGCGGGCGGCACCAGCCGGTTCGCTTCCCACTCGGCGACATGGGGTACGCCTTCCTTGCGCAGGAACTGGCGTACGCTCTGCCGGAACGCCTCGTGATCCCCATCATAGGCGCTGCGGCCCGCGACATCGTCCAGCGTCATGATCCTCTCCTTGTGTTTGGGTTGAGGCTGCGGGCGAGAGGCGCCCCCGTCAAGTCAAAATAACAAATGTTACGGACAGCCTCGGAAACCCCTGCCGTTCGCCCTGAGCCTGTCGAAGGGCGGGTTTCCCCTAGCGCAGCGCCTGGGGCCACCCGTGCTTCGACAGGCTCAGCACGAACGGATGGAGGAGATCGTAACGCCTGAGACTTTTTCGGTGCATCCCGTCACCGCCGACGATAGCATGGGCGCCCAACCAAAAGAGGATGCCCGATGAAACTCGCCAGTCTGAAGCACAAGCGTGACGGCAGGCTCGTCGTCGTCTCGAACGACCTCGCCTGGTGCGCGGACGCGGGCCATATCGTGCCGACCTTGCAGGCGGCGCTCGACGATTGGGATCGGTATCTGCCCGATCTGCAGAATCTGGCGACCGACCTGGAGCATGCGGTGATCCCGCGCGAACGCTTCCACGAACATGACGCCGCCTCGCCGCTGCCGCGCGCTTATCAGTGGGCGGACGGGTCGGCCTATGTGAACCACGTCGCATTGGTGCGGCAGGCGCGCGGGGCCGAGATGCCGGACAGCTTCTGGCACGATCCGCTGATGTATCAGGGCGGATCGGACGGCTTCCTCGCCCCCCGCGATCCTATTCCGCTCGGCGACGAGAGCTGGGGCTGCGACATGGAGGCGGAGGTCGTCGTCGTGACCGGCGACGTACCCCTGGGCGCCAGCCGCGAAGAAGCACTCGCGGCGATCCGCCTCGTCGGCCTGACCAACGACGTGTCGCTGCGCGGGCTGATCCCCGGCGAGTTGGCGAAGGGCTTCGGCTTCTTCCAGTCCAAGCCGGCCAGCGCGTTCTCGCCTGTGTTCGTGACACCCGATGCGCTGGGCGACTGGTGGCGGGACGGCAAGCTCCACCGCAAGCTCAACGTCGACCTCAACGGCCAGCCCTTCGGCCGGGTCGAGGCGGGCGAGGACATGACCTTCGACTTCGGCACGCTGGTCGCGCACGCCGCCAAGACGCGCGCGCTGGGGGCGGGGACGATCGTCGGATCGGGCACCGTCAGCAACCGCGGTGCCGACGGTGGCCCCGGCAAGACGATCGCCGATGGCGGCGTCGGCTATTGCTGCCTCGCCGAGCTGCGCACCGTCGAAACGATCGCGACCGGCAAGGCGACGACGCCGTTCCTCAAGGCGGGCGACACGGTGCGCATCTGGGCGGAGGACGACAAGCACCACCCGATCTTCGGCGTCATCGAACAGACCGTGGGGTGATAACTCCTCCCCGGCACGGAGCATCGGGTTGCGCATGCCCCGCATGCTCAAGGATCGTCCTGGGGACGATCCGACCCGATGCTGGGACCCCCACGCGCCAGCGTGGGGGTGGAGGACAGGGTGAATCCCGATTAGCAGGACCACCGCCGTCCACCCCTCCGTCACGGCTTCGCCGCGCCACCTCCCCCTGGCGGGGGAGGACTGAGCCAAAATCTCGCTTGAAATCTAATTACAACGGCGCGAAAGTATCGATCAACGGTGCCGGCGACTCCCGCGGGGCACGGACAGGAGAGAAACGTGGCCGGCGAGCATCCTCGCGCCAATTTGCAGCCCCTGCGGCTGCACGTGCCGGAACCCAAGTTCCGCCCCGGCGATCCCGTCGATTTCGTCGGCGTGGACATCCCCCCGGCCGGTGCCGCACGACGGCCCGACACCGCCGAATCGGCGCACGATTTCACCGACCTCGCCTATACGATGGTCCGCGTCCTCGACGAGGACGGCCGCGCGGTCGGCCCGTGGGACCCCAAGCTGTCGCCCGACATGCTGCGCCGCATGCTGCGCAACATGGCGCTGCTGCGCGCGTTCGACGAGCGGATGTTCCGTGCGCAGCGCCAGGGCAAGACCAGCTTCTACATGAAGGCGACCGGCGAAGAGGCGGTGGCGATCGCCGCGGCGCAGGCGCTGGACGCCGACGACATGTGCTTCCCGTCCTATCGCCAGCAGGGGCTGCTCATCGCGCGCGGCTATCCGTTGGTCGAGATGATGAACCAGATCTACTCGAACACTGGTGACAAGCTGCAGGGCAAGCAGCTGCCGATCATGTATTCGGCGAAGGATTTCGGTTTCTTCTCGATCTCCGGCAACCTCACCACGCAATATCCGCAGGCCGTCGGCTGGGCGATGGCCTCGGCGGCGAAGGGCGACACGCGCATCGCGGCGACGTGGTGCGGCGAGGGGTCTACCGCGGAGGGCGACTTCCATTCCGCCTGCACCTTCGCATCCGTCTATCGCGCGCCGGTGATCTTCAACGTCGTCAACAATCAGTGGGCGATTTCGAGCTTTTCCGGCTTCGCGGGCGCCGAATCGACGACCTTCGCGGCGCGTGCGATCGGCTATGGCATCGCCGGCCTGCGCGTCGACGGCAATGACGCGCTCGCGGTCTATGCCGCGACATTGTGGGCGGCGGAGCGCGCGCGCACCAACGCCGGTCCGACGTTGATCGAGCATTTCACCTATCGCGCGGAGGGCCATTCGACCTCTGACGATCCGACGCAATATCGCAGCGCGGGCGAACCGACCGCATGGCCGCTCGGCGATCCGATCGCGCGGCTGAAGCAGCACCTCATCGTCATCGGCGAATGGGACGAAGAGCGCCACGCCGCGCAGGACCGCGAGCTGGCCGAATATGTCCGCGCGCAGCAGAAGGACGCCGAGAAGAACGGCATCCTCGGCCACGGCCTGCACCAGCCGTTGGACAGTCTGTTCGACGGCGTGTTCGAAGAGATGCCGTGGCATCTGCGCGAGCAACAGGCGCAGATGATCGCCGAGGAAGAAGCGAGCGGGCGGCCATGGGCGCGCAAGTGATGTATCGCCCTCTCCCAGCGGGAGAGGGAAGGGGCCCGCTGCCGGAGGCAGTGGGAAGGGTGAGGGCAGCCTGCCTTTCGACCCTCACCCTTCCGCCGCTTCGCGGCTCCCTCCCTCTCCCGCCGGGAGAGGGATTATGAGTGACGCCATGACCGACACCACGATCGACACGCCTGCCACCACCCGCATGAACATGATCCAGGCGATCAATTCCGCGCTCGACGTCTGCATGGGGCGCGACGCGGACGTGATGGTGATGGGCGAGGACGTCGGCTATTTCGGCGGGGTGTTCCGCGCGACCGCGGGGCTCCAGGCGAAATACGGCAAGACCCGCGTGTTCGACACGCCGATCACCGAAATCGGCATCATGGGCGTCGCGATCGGCATGGGCGCCTATGGCCTGCGTCCCGTCCCCGAAATCCAGTTCGCGGATTACATCTATCCCGCGCTCGACCAGCTGGTCAGCGAGGCGGCGCGGCTGCGCTATCGATCGGCGGGCGAGTTCACCTCGCCGATCACGATCCGCTCGCCCTATGGCGGCGGCATCTTCGGCGGCCAGACGCACTCGCAGAGCCCTGAGGGTATCTTCACGCACGTATCGGGCATGAAGACGGTGATCCCGTCGACGCCCTATGACGCCAAGGGCCTGCTGATCGCGGCGATCGAGGACAACGACCCCGTCCTGTTCCTCGAACCCAAGCGCATCTACAACGGCCCGTTCAACGGCCATTGGGATCGGCCGGCCGAAAATTGGTCGAAGCACCCCGGTGGCGAGGTGCCGACCGGCTATTACCGCGTCGACCTGGGCAGGGCGAAGGTCGTGCGTGCGGGTGAGGCGCTGACGATCCTCGCTTATGGCACGATGGTCCACGTCTGTGCGCAGGTGGTCGCTGACGAAGGCGTCGATGCCGAGATCATCGACCTGCGCACGCTCGTGCCGCTCGACATCGAGACGATCGAGGCGTCGGTGAAGAAGACCGGCCGCTGCATGATCGTCCATGAAGCCACGCGCACGTCTGGCTTTGGCGCCGAACTGTCCGCGCTGGTGCAGGAACGCTGCTTCTACCACCTCGAAGCCCCGATCGAGCGCGTGACCGGCTTCGACACGCCATACCCGCACAGCCTGGAATGGGCGTATTTCCCGGGTCCGGTCCGCATCGGCCAGGCGCTCAAGAAGATCATGAAGGACGCATAAGATGGGCCGCTTCACCTTCCGCCTGCCCGATATCGGCGAAGGCATCGCCGAGGCCGAGATCGTCGCCTGGCACGTCGCCGTCGGCGACCGCGTCGAGGAAGACCAGAACATCGCCGACATGATGACCGACAAGGCGACCGTCGAGATGGAATCGCCGGTGTCGGGCGTCGTGGTCGAACTGGCGGGCGAGGTCGGCGATCAGGTCGCGATCGGCGCGGCGCTGGTCGTGATCGAAACCGAGGATGCGGGCGCCGAAGATGCGGGGGGCGAGGTCGTCGCCGCGCCCGCGACCGCGGAACAGGCCGAAGTCGCGCAGCAATATGAGGCCGAGAACCCCGGCGTCGAGGCGGTCGACGCGGTGGCCGTGACGCCGCCGGCGGGATCGGGCGATACGCCATCCCCCGTTGGTGCTGAGCCTGTCGAAGCACAGGCCGCAAGCGCACCGCCCGCGGCGACCAGCCCTTCGACAGGATCAGGGCGAACGGCGGAGAAGGCACCCGTCGCCGCCCACGTCCTCGCCTCGCCCGCGGTGCGCGCTCGTGCCCGCGATCTCGGCATCAATCTCGCCCAGGTGAAGACCGACGCCGATCGCGTCCGCCACGCCGACCTCGACGCCTTCCTCCGCTACAATGCCGGCCAGGGCTATCACGCCCCCGGCGCGTCGCGTGCGCGCGAGGACGAACAGGTCCGCGTCATCGGCATGCGCCGCCGCATCGCTGAGAATATGGCCGCCGCCAAGCGCCACATCCCGCACTTCACCTATGTCGACGAAGTCGACGTGACGGCGCTTGAGTCTATGCGCGCCGATCTCAACGCGCACCGCGGTCCGCGGCCCAAGCTTACCATGCTGCCGCTGCTGATCGTCGCGATCTGCCGCACGCTGCCGCAATTCCCGATGCTCAACGCGCGCTATGACGACGAGGCAGGCGTGGTGACGCGGTCCGGCCGGGTCCACCTCGGTATGGCGGCGCAGACCGACGCCGGGCTGACCGTGCCGGTCATCCGCGACGCGCAGGACAAGAACGTCTGGCAGCTCGCTGCCGAGATATCGCGCCTTGCGGAAGCCGCCCGCGCCAACAAGCTGAAGCCAGAGGAACTCGGCAACGGCACGATCACCGTCACGTCGCTCGGGCCGCTCGGCGGCATCGCGACGACGCCGGTCATCAACCGGCCGGAGGTCGCAATCATCGGGCCGAACAAGATCGTCGAGCGCCCCGTCTTCACCGGCCGCGGCGACGAAATCCGTCGGGCGAAGCTGATGAACGTGTCGATCAGCTGCGACCATCGCGTCGTCGATGGCTGGGACGCCGCAAGCTATATCCAGGCGCTCAAAACGCAGCTCGAGACGCCGGTCCTGCTGTTCGCCGACTGATGCGCGGGGCCGCCGCCGTCGTGCTGCTGCTGCTCGCCGGCTGCGGCGATGGCGGTGCGGACCGCGCGGCCCGGCTGCGCGCGGCAGGGACGAATCCCGATGTGGCCGCCCTGCTGCGGGTGGCGGATGCCGGGACGGGCGAGCGGTTGTTCAACGCCTGCGCGGCCTGCCACGCGATCCGCAAGGGCGCGCCCGATCGCAACGGCCCCAATCTGTTCGGCGCGATGGGCGCGCCGGTTGCCGGCGTCAGCCCGCGCTTCGGCTACACCGCCGCGCTTCAGCGCATCGGCGGCCGCTGGACGCCGGAGCGGATGGATGCGTGGCTCACCAACCCGCGCCGCTTCGCCCCCGGCACGTCGATGGGCTATCCCGGCCTTGCCGACCCGCTCGCCCGTGCGGACCTGATCGCCTATCTCAGCGCGCAACATTGAGCGCGTGAACCTCGTCACCCCAGCGCAGGCTGGGGTCTTCCTGTAACCGGCTGTGGCGTCCGGCAAGCGAAAGCTCCCAGCCTGCGTTGGGATGGCGGATATAGCTGCAAAGGCTACCCGGTAAGCCACCCACTGGCGCGCAAACCCGATCCGCGCCACTGTCGCGCCATGACCCAGCCCCTCGTCCACACCGCCCGCGACGGCCATGTCGCCATTCTCACCTTCGCGCGCCCGCCGCACAATTTCGCCGATCTTGCGCTGATCGAGGCGATCGGGAGCGCCTTTGCCGCGGCGGATGCCGATCCGCAGGTGCGCGCGATCGTGCTGCAATCGGACGGCCGCATCTTTTGCGCCGGTGCCGACCTTGCCCGCGACAATCCGGTCGAAAAGGACCAGCCCGCGGGCACGCGCAACCCCTTCTACGTCGCCGCCGCGCGGCTCTATGCGGTGAAGACGCCCGTCGTTGCCGCAATCCAGGGCGCGGCGGTGGGAGCAGGCCTCGGCCTCGCGCTCGTCGCCGATTTCCGCGTGGCGGCGCCGGAGGCGCGCTTCGTCGCCAATTTCGTCGCGCTGGGTTTCCACCCCGGCTTCGGCATTTCGGCGGTGCTGGAGCGGGTGATCGGGGGGCAGCGCGCGCTGCTGATGAATCTCACCGCGCGTCGCATCAAGGCGGAGCAGGCGGCGGACTGGGGTCTTGTCGATCTGCTGGTGCCCGCCGACCGCCTGCGCGCCGACGCACTGGCGCTGGCGCAGGAGATCGCGGCGGGAGCGCCGCTCGCGGTGCAATCGACGCGGGCGACGATGCGCGGCGATCTGTTCGCGCTGGTCGAGGCGCAGACCGACCACGAACTCGCCGAACAGGCCTGGTTGCAGAAAACGGCCGACTTTGCCGAAGGCGTGCGCGCCGTGAACGAACGCCGTCCGGGACGGTTCGTCGGCGCCTGACCCCGCCCCATACACACCGTCACCCCGGAACGAGTCCGGGGTGACGGGCGCTTACTTCATCAGCACCAGCTCTTCCGCCATCGTCGGATGCAGCGCGACCGTGTCGTCGAACTGCGCCTTGGTCAGCCCCGCCTTCACCGCGATCGCCGCGGCCTGCAGGATCTCCGGCACGTCCGGCCCGATCATGTGCAGCCCGACGATCTTCCCCGACACGCCATCGCACACCATCTTGTACAGCGCGCGCTCATTGCGCCCGGCGAGCACGTTCTTCATCGGCCGGAAGTCGGACGAATAGACCGCGACCGACCCCAGCTTCTGCTTCGCCTCGCTCTCGGTCATGCCGACGCCCGCCATCGGCGGATGGCTGAAGACGGCCGACGGGATGTTGGCGTAATCGACCGTGGTGGGCTTGTTGCCGAAGAAGGTGTCGGCGAACGCCTGGCCCTCTCGGATTGCCACGGGGGTCAGTTGGATGCGATTGGTGACGTCGCCGATCGCGAAGATGCTATCGACGCTCGAACGGTTCTGCTCGTCGACGACGACCGCGCCCTTTTCCAGCGCGACGCCAGCCTCTTCGAGCCCGAGACCTTCGGTGTTGGGCACGCGACCGGTCGCGAACATCACCATGTCGACGGTCACGGGCTCGTGGTTTGACATATGGACGGTCAGGCAGCCGTCTTCGCCCTTCTCGAGGCGTTCGAAATTGGCGTCGAATTTGAACTCCAGCCCCTTCATCATGCTGATCTGGAGCAGGCGATCGCGGATCGACAGGTCGTAACCGCGCAGGATGTCCTGCGTGCGGTTCATGATGATCACGTGCGCGCCGAACTGGTGGAAGATGCCGGCGAATTCATTGGCAATATAGCCCGCGCCCGCGATCAGGATGCGCTTGGGGATCGCATCGAGGTGGAACGCCTCGTTGCTGGTGATGCCGTGTTCGGCGCCGGGGCAGGCGGGGACGGCCGGATGCGCGCCGACCGCGATCAGGATGCGCTCGGCGGTCTTCTCGGTGCCGTCGGCCAGCCGCACGCTGTGCGGGCCACTGACGGTGGCGCGCTGGTGGATGATCTCGACGCCATGTGTTTCCAGCGTCTGCGTATAGGCACCGTTGATCCGGTCGACCTCCTCCAGCACATTGTCGCGCAGCGTCTTCCAGTCGAAGTCGCACTGGTCGGGCACCTGCCAGCCGAAGCGCTTGGCGTCCTTCAGATCCTCGGCAAAGTGCGCGCCATAGACGAGCAGCTTCTTGGGCACGCAGCCGCGGATCACGCATGTGCCGCCGACGCGATACTCTTCGGCCACTGCCACGCGCGCGCCATGCGCCGCTGCGACGCGGCTCGCGCGCGTGCCACCGGACCCTGCGCCGATGACGAAGAGGTCGTAGTCATATTGGGGCATGGTGTTACTCCGGGGTGGCGAGCGCCGGGCGAAGGCCCAGATGCTGCACGAAAGGGTCGAAATCGCGATCGCTGTATAACAAGGGAAGCCGGTCGAGGATGCACCGCGTCGCGATCAATGTATCGATCGTCTTGCGGATGGTGATGCCGAGGCTGCGCAGGTGCCGGTAATTGCGGGCGGCCTGTACGGCGACGCGGTGGTCGGCGATTTGGACTTTGTTGAACTTGGCGAAGAAGCGGATTGCATCATCGGCGCTCCGTTCGCTGCGGGCGCCCTGCAATACCTCCATCAACACCAGGTCGCCGATCGCGAGTGGGTCGCCACGATCAAGGCACTGCGTCAGCGCGCGGGTCTGTACAGTTGAGCGGTTGGCCAACAGGTCGATCCATACGCTCGAGTCGACGAGCGTCAGCCCCATTCGCGCACCGGGTCGTCGGTCCGCATGGCGTCGAGATCACCGTCCCAGCCCAAGCCACGTAAACCTTCGAGCGCTTCACGCTGCCGCTCGATGTTAACGTAGCGGTTCAGCACGAACTGCACGACGTCACGCTTGGTCTTCAAGCCGCTGCGCTGGATGGCCTCCGCCATCAGAGCATCGTCAATCTCGATATTCGTCCGCATGTGTATGGCTCCGCAGAGCCATACACATAGCGTTTACGCCCGGCTCAATCCAGACCGGCGCGGCGGATCAGGTCTTCGGTGGAGGGGTCGAACTCCTGCCCGCCCTGGTCGGCGGCCTTGGCCATTTCCTTGCCCAGCTCGACGCCGAACTGGTCGAAGCTGTTGATGCCGAGCAGCACGCCGTTCACGAACACGCGGTGTTCGTAGAAGGCGATCAGCGCGCCCAGCGTGCGCGGGTCGAGCACGTCGAGCAGGATCGTCGAGGACGGGCGGTCGCCGCTGTAAGACCGCGCGGGATCGTCCACCTGCTTGCCCTTCATCAGCGCCGCGCCCTGCGCGAAGGCATTGAGCAGCAGCTGGCGATGGTGATCCTCCGCCAGCGTATCGCCCGGCTCGATCACCGCGATGAATTCGACGGGGACGAGGTGCGTGCCCTGGTGGAGCAGCTGGAACACCGCATGCTGCGCATCGGTGCCGACGCCGCCCCAGGTAATCGCCGCGGTCGGCCGCCCGACCGGCTGGCCGTCCACCGTCACGCCCTTGCCGTTCGACTCCATCTCCAGCTGCTGGAGATAGCTCGGCAGCAGTCGCAGCCGCTCGTCATAGGCGAAGGGTGCGCGCGTTTCGGCGTGGCGGACCTGCGTGTAATAGAGGTCGGCGAAGGCGGCGAGCGCCGGCGCATTTTCGTGCAGCGCGGTCAGGCGGAAATGGCGGTCCATCTCGGCGGCGCCTTCCAGCAGTTCCTCGAACGCGCCCCAGCCGAGCGCCACCGCCGCCGGGAAGCCGATCGACGACCACAGCGAATAGCGGCCGCCGACGCCCTCGCTGAACGGCAGGATGCGGGTTTCGTCGACGCCCCATTCCATCGCCTTGTCGGGGGCGGCGGTCAGGGCGATCACCTTGCCGTACGGATCTTCGACGCCATGCTCGCGGAACCACTGCATCGCCGATTCGGCGTTGAGCATGGTTTCCTTGGTGGTGAAGGTCTTGCTGGCAATGACGAGCAGCGTCGCCGACGGATCGAAATCCTTGATCGCCTCTTCCAGCGCGACGCCATCGACGTTGGAGACGATCGCGACGTCGTAGCGCTTGTCTTCGCGCCCCAGCGCATCGACCAGCAGGTCCGGCCCCAGCGCCGATCCGCCGATGCCGATGTGGAGGACGTGGCGGATGTCGCCCAGCGCGCCCGCCTCGATCGCGTCGATCAGCGCGCGCATCCGCTCGTGGAAGCGGCGGGCGCGGGCGACGCTGTCGGGGTTGCCCTCGCCGCGTTCGGCGGTGTGCTCGACCGGGCGATCCTCGGTGACATTGACGTGTTGGCCGCCGAACATCGCGTCGCGCTTGCCGGCAAGGTCCTTGGCCTTGGCCAGCGCTTCGAACGCCGCGACCGCGTCGCGCGTCAGATGCGTCTTCGACCAGTCGAAATGGATGCCGGAGACGTCCAGGCTGAACGTCTTCAGCCGGTCGCCGTCCTTGGCGAACAAGTCCATCAGCTTGGGGGAGGGCAGGGCTTCGATCGCAGACCAGTCGCTCATATGTCCGTCCTTCATGGGGAGGGGTAAGTCGTGACCGTCCCGTATCGATCCTGCGCCGGGCGACAAGCCCGTTTCCGCCGACACCGGAACGACTGGTGAGGACGCACGGGGGCGGCTAAAGCTCCGCTCCTATGGCCGATACTCCTGCCCCCGCGACACCCAAGCCGGTACAGCCCCGCTCGGAAACCAGCGAGACGATCCGCTTCCTCGTGAAGCTGGCAGTCGCCGTGTTCATCCTGCGCAGCTTCATCTTCGCGCCCTTCTCGATTCCCAGCGAATCGATGCTGCCGCGGTTGCTGATCGGCGACTATCTGTTCGTCACGAAATGGAATTACGGCTATTCGCGCTGGTCGCTGCCCTACGGCTTCCCACCAATCCCGGGCCGCCTGCTCGGCCGCAATCCGGCGCGTGGCGACGTCGTCGTGTTCCGCTCGCCCGATCCCGCCCCCGGCGACACCGATCCGGAACACGCCGATCATGACGTCATCAAGCGCGTCATCGGCCTGCCCGGCGATACGATCCAGATGCGCCGCGGCCAGGTGATCCTGAACGGCGTGCCCGTCCCCAAGCAGCGCGTCGCCGACTTCGTCCTGCCGCTGACCGCCAATTTCAACGAGCAGAAGTGCGGCGCGACCTTCGTCGACGTCGATGCGAAGGGGCAGCCGATCTGCCGCTACCCCCAGTTCCGCGAGACCCTGCCCAACGGCAAAAGCTATATGGTGCTCGACCAGGCGGACATCCCGCAGGCGGACGACACCGGCCTCTACACCGTGCCCGCCGGCAGCGTGTTCCTGATGGGCGACAATCGCGACGACAGCGCCGACAGCCGTTTCCCCGCGCCGATCGGCATGGGTTACATCCCGATGGAGCGGATCGAGGGCAAGGCGGTCGTCACCTTCTTCTCGACCAACGGCAACTATCGCTGGTTCAATCCCGTCAGCTGGTTCACCGCCGCACGCTGGAACCGGATCGGAGAAGGCTTCTGACCCCCGATCTCGCCAGCTGGATCGCGCAGACCTTCGGCCGGGCACCCGCCGACCTCGCTCCCTTCGCGCGTGCGCTGACGCATGGCAGCCAGGCGGCGGAGAATTACGAGCGGCTCGAATTTCTCGGCGACCGCGTGCTGGGCCTCATCATGGCGGAATGGTTGTGGGAGCTGTTCCCCCGGGAGACCGAAGGCAGCCTGTCGAAGCGCCTGAACGCGCTGGTGACCGGCGCGGTCTGCGCCGACGTCGCCCGGTCGATCGGCGTGCGCGCGCATCTGAAGCTCGGCAAGCAGGCGCGCGATGACGGCGCGTACGAAAGCGACAATATCCTGGGCGACGTGATGGAGGCGCTGATCGGCGCCTGGTATCGCGAGGCCGGCCTGGACGCGGCGCGCACCTTCGTCCGCATCGCCTGGGGCGACCGCGTCCGCCGCAGCGACAAGGCGCCGCAGCACCCCAAGTCGGCGTTGCAGGAATGGGCCGCCGCGCACGGCCGCCGCACGCCCGAATATGTCGTGGTCGACCGCTCCGGCCCCCACCATGCGCCACGGTTCACGGTGCAGGCGAAGATCGGGACGTTCGCGGAAGCCACTGCGACGGGGGCGAACAAGCAGATCGCCGAAACCGCGGCGGCGAAGGCCCTGCTGGCAAAGGTGGCGTCGTAAATTCCTCCCTCGGCGCAGCCGGGGGAGGGGGACCGTTCGCGCCAGCGAATGGTGGAGGGGGCGGTTCCACAAACGACACCGGTGCCGTATCCTCCCCCTCCGTCGGCGCAGCAGCGCCGCCACCTCCCCCTGGCGGGGGAGGAGTGACTTGCCCAACGCCCGCCACCCAACCAAAAGAAGCCCCATGACCCAAACCCAACATTGCGGCCTCGTCGCCGTCGTCGGCGCGCCCAACGCGGGCAAGTCCACGCTCGTCAACGCGCTCGTCGGCCAGAAGGTCGCCATCGTCAGTCCCAAGGCGCAGACAACGCGCACCAAGCTGCTCGGCGTCGCGATCCAGGACGCGGCGCAGATCCTGCTGGTCGACACGCCCGGTATCTTCGAACCGCAGCGCCGTCTCGACCGCGCGATGGTGTCGGCCGCGTGGAGCGGCACCGAGGGCGCAGACATGATCGCGCTCGTGGTGGACGGCAAGGGCGGCATCGGTCCCAAGGTGGAGCGTATCGCCGAGGCGCTGAAGGACCGGCCCGAGCCTAAGATCCTGATCCTCAACAAGGTCGACGTCGCGGACAAGCCCAAGCTGCTGCTCCACGCCGAAAAGCTCAATGCGCTGATGCATTTCGCCGACACGTGGTTCGTCTCGGCGCAGACCGGCGATGGCCTTGCCGAGCTCAAGTCGGCGCTTGCCGCGGCGATGCCGGAGGGGCCGTGGCATTATCCGGAGGATCAGGTCTCCGACGCCACCGAACGCGCGCTCGCCAGCGAGGTGACGCGCGAACAGCTCTACCTTCAGCTCCACGCCGAACTGCCCTACGCCAGCACGGTCGAGACGGAAAAGTATAGCGAGCGAGAGGACGGATCGGTCGAAATCCACCAGCAGATCCTGGTCGAACGCCCGACGCAGCGCGCGATCGTGCTGGGCAAGGGCGGCGTCCGCATCCGCGACATCGGCGCGCGCGCGCGCACCGAACTCGCCGGCATCCTGGGCGTGCCGGTCCACCTCTACCTGCACGTCAAGGTCAAGCCCGGCTGGGACGAAGACCGCGAGATCTACCGCGACATCGGCCTCGACTGGGTGGAGTAAAGGCTTCCGTTCGCGCTGCCGGGGACGCGCCCGTATGGTGCGGCGGAGGGCGCCCTATGCTCTCCGTCACCGCCGCGTGGTGCCACCTCCCCCGGCCGGGGAGGCATGAGGAGGGCGCTGGGCTATCCCTCCGCTGGGCTGCCAGCCTCCGCCAGCAGCGCATCCACCCATGCCGGCACCAACTCCCCCGCCGGCCCCAGCCGCGTCTCGGCAAAGAAGCCGCTGCCCGCCGATCGCTCCAGGTTCAGCTCCAGCGTGTCGGCGCCATAGGCCTCCGCCATCTGCACGAAGCCGGCGGCAGGATAGACCGCGCCCGACGTGCCGATCGACACGAACAGATCGCACGCCGCCAGCGCCGCCTCGATCCGGTCCATGTGATAGGGCATCTCGCCGAAGAACACGATGTCGGGCCGCAGCGCCCGCTCGCCGCAATTGGGGCATTCGGTGTCGGGCGGCAGCGCGCCGTCCCAATCCTCGCGGATGCCGCATACCGCGCACAGCGCCGATCGGAGCTCGCCGTGCATGTGCAGCAACCGCGTCGCACCGGCACGCTCGTGCAGGTCGTCGACATTCTGCGTCACGATCAGCAATTCGCCCGTCCACGCGCGATCCAGTCGCGCCAGCGCGATATGCGCGACATTGGGCGCGACCGCGGCTAATGCCGCCCGCCGCAGGTCGTAGAAGCGATGCACCAGCGCCGGGTCCGCCGCCAGCGCCTCCGGCGTACAGACGTCCTCGACCCGATGTCCCTCCCACAGCCCACCCGGCCCGCGGAAGGTGGCGATGCCGGATTCGGCGGAGATGCCGGCGCCGGTCAGGACGACGATGTTGCGGATGGCGGTCATGATCCGCGACGATAGGGCCGGAACCGGGTGGCGGGAAGGTGGTGGCCGGCGATCGGCGCACCACCTCCCCCCGCGGTCAGAATTCCGACCAGTCGTCGTTGCTCACCGCCAGCGCGGTATTGCCGACCGCGCGCGGCGGCGCGGGGCGGGCGATACGCTGTGCGGCCGGAGGGGCGCGGTGGTGCAGCATGGCCACGGGCGCGACGGTTCCCACCGGGGCCTCGCCCACCCGGAACCGAGCGATCTGGCGGCTCATCTCCTCGACTTCGGATGCCAGGCTGCGTGCGGCGGCGGTCGCCTCCTCCACCATCGCGGCATTCTGCTGGGTCACGCCGTCCATCTCGGACACGGCGGTGTTGATCTGCTGCAAGCCGGTTGCTTGCTGCTCGGCCGACGCCGCGATCGCGGAGACCAGGCCGTTGATCTCGCCGATCTTGCCGATGATGCGGCCGAGCGCGTCGCCCGTCTCGCCGACCAGTTGGACGCCCGCCGTCACCTGGACCGAGGACGCGGTGATCCGCGCCTTCACATCCTTCGCCGCTTCGGCGGAGCGCTGCGCCAGCGCGCGCACTTCGGATGCGACCACGGCGAAGCCCTTGCCGGCATCGCCGGCGCGTGCGGCCTCGACGCCGGCGTTCAGCGCCAGCAGGTTGGTCTGGAAGGCGATGCCGTCGATGACGCTGATGATCTCGGAGATTTCGTGCGAGGTGCGTTCGATGCCGCCCATCGCATCGACCGCGCGCTGCACGACCTCGCCCGAACGCTCGGCTTCGACGCGGGCGTCGCGCATCGCGGCGTCGGCGCGACCGGCACGCTCCGCCGTCGATCGGACGGTCGCGGTGATCTCGTCCATCGCGGCCGCGGTTTCCTCCAGGGATGCCGCCTGTTGCTCGGTCCGCTGCGACAGATCGTCCGAAGCCTGGCGAATGTCGTTGGCGCCGCTGTTGATGCCGCTCGCCGACTCCGTGACCTGCGACAGGGCGCTGCGTAGCGATGCGGCCGCGTCGTTGAAGTCCGACTGGAGCTTGGCATAGGCGGGCGGGAAGCTGCCGTTCAGCTGGCAGGTGAGATCGCCGTCGGCCAGGGCGGCCAGCCCGGTCGCCAGCGCCTCGGTCGCCTGCGCGGCGGCCGCGGCCTTGTCCTGCTCGGCCCTGACGACGGAGTCGCGGAAGATGTCGACCGCCCGCGCGATGTCGCCGATCTCGTCCTGCTGATCCAGATGCGGCACGGTGGCCGTGCCATTCTGTGCGGCCAGCCCGCGGATCGTTCCGGACAGGCGTTTGACCGGCGCGACGACCTTCGACGCGATGATGAACAGCGACACGGCAAGCACCGCGATTCCGGCGAGCACCAGTGCGATCATGATCGTGCGGTTCGTTTGCGCGGTGACGGTGGCGTTGGTGCCGGTTTGCTCCGCGATCTTCAGTTGCAGGTCGACGAGCTTGCCGATCGAGTCGGACACCGGATCGATGGCTCGATACAGAGAGGTGACGACGAAATGGTCGAGCGCGGCGCGATCGCCGCTATCCAAAATCGTCTGGAGTTCGGCGACGCGCTCGTCCGCGACGCGCATGCGCGCCTCCGCCTCGTCGGCCAGCGCGGCTTCGTCGCCGGTGATGCGGGTGGCGCGATAGGCCTTCCAATGCTCATGCAAGGTGCGCAATCCGGCGCGCACTTTTGCCGACGATTGGGCGAAGCTGAGATTGCCGTTGCGCGCCTTGTGCGACGCATCGACGATATCGACGGCATATTTGTCTGCGACCATCTTCAGATCGCGCATCGGCACCACCCGATCCTTCAGGATCGAATCGAGCGCCGTCTTACTGTTGTGCATGCTCCACAGCGACACGCCTGCGAGCAGCACGATCGCCACGGCGAGGGATGCGAGGCAAGAAAAGAGCTTGTTGCGGATAGTCATGCGATCCTCCTAAGAGGACCCGATAAGCAACATGGGTTAATAAAACGGTTCACTATGGCCATAAACCAGATGTCGGAAAGCGGCCTGCAAAACCTCCTTAGAGCAGTGACTTATTGGAGTAGGGCGCCGAGCGGACGTAACTGAGCACTTGAAAAGACTGAAAAATATCGGCCGTTGCAAACCGATGTGATCACTGTCCGGCGAACAGTAAGTCTACCTTGATGGCGTTAGTCGGAATCGGAATAAGGAACAGCAGTACAGCACTGAACACTCCGATCAGGCCCCAGCCATAACGGCGGGCGCGCAGATCGACGATCCCTCTCGCAAGACAGTAGAGCACGGGGATGGTGATCGCGATGATCGTCAGGACGGTGGTCCACATCAGGGCGGATTAGCTTGCGCGACTTTCGCAGGCAACGGTTGCGGGGGGCGAGGCCGTCATGTCCGCGCGTCACGGATGAAGCGATAGTGCCGATCCGGGTCAACCGCATGTTAAGAAACGGTCGATATCGGTTTAACCATGCTGTTCAAACGCCCTTCCGACACGCTCGAAGCGCGCACTGCGCTCGCCGTCTTCCGCCATTCGCCCGACGCGATGATGCTGTTGCGTGATAACCGGTTCGTCGCCTGCAACGCGGCGGCCGAGCAGGTGTATGGCGCGCCGACCGCCGCGATCCTCGGGCAGAATCCCGTGGTCTTCTCGGCGCCGGAACAGGGCGACGGGCGTCCGACGATCGAACATGTCAACGAACGCGTCTCGCAGGCCATCCGTGACGGCCATGCCCGGTTCGAATGGCTCAACATGCGTAACGGCCAGATCGTGCGCATGCTGGTCACGCTGATCCCGGTGGCGATCGACGGCGGGGCGGAGGTTCTGGTGCTGGTGCAGGACATGACCGCGACGTCGCAGGTGGTCGATGCGATTGGCGAGGGCCTGGAACGCCTGGCGGGGGGCGACCTCACCGTGCGGATCGACGCCGCATTCACTCCGGAATTCGAACCGCTGCGCGCCAGCTTTAACAGCGCCGCCGCGACGATGCAGGATTCGCTCCAGACGGTGGTCGCGGTCGGCAACGGCCTTGCGTCGGGTTGCGGCGACATCCGCACCGCGGCGGACGACCTGTCGCTGCGCACCGAGCGTCAGGCGGCAAGCCTCGAAGAAACCGCCGCGGCGATGGACGAGATCACCAGCAACGTCCGCGTGACCGCCGACACCGCCGGCCGGGCGGAGACGATCGTCGCCGGCGCGCACCGCGCGGCGGAGGAATCGAGCGTTGTCGTCGAGCGCGCCATGCAGGCGATGGCGGGAATCGAACGCGCGTCGAACGAGATTTCCGAAATCATCAGCGTCATCGACGGCATCGCCTTCCAGACGAACCTGCTCGCGCTCAACGCCGGGGTCGAGGCGGCGCGCGCGGGCGATGCGGGCAAGGGCTTCGCCGTCGTCGCCTCCGAAGTGCGCGCGCTGGCGCAGCGCTCGGCCGATGCGGCGCGAGACGTTAAGGCGCGGATCACCGCCTCGACGCTACAGGTCGACAATGGCGTCGGCCTCGTCTCCGAAACCGGCGCTGCGCTCCAGCGGATCATCACGCAGATGGCCGACATCAGCAGCTCTGTCGCCAGCATCGCATCCGCCGCGCGCCAGCAGGCCGGCGGGCTCAGCCAGATCAACACGGCGGTCGGCGAGATGGACGCGATGACGCAGCAGAATGCCGCGATGGTCGAGGAAACCACCGCCGCCGCCCGCAATCTGGCGGCGGATGCGGAGCGCCTTGCCGATGCAGTCTGCCGCTTCCGCGTCGGCGAGGCGCGGCACGAGCCGGCGATGACCGGCCGGGTCGTAGCCCTCGCCGGCCGCGCCCGCCGCTGACGCTCGGCGCGCGGGGCTGACCCCGGTCGCGCGCGGGTGGCGTCGGGCGCCGATCAATAATTCCGGCCAAAGCTCCCACCTGTCCTGCGCGCTCGACTTGTGCCAGACGGGCGGCATGACCTGTGACCTGCGCCGCCGTCGCTCTGCGAACCTTGCGTGTTCGTGCGCCCCTCGTGACCTGTCGGGGGCGCTATGACCGCGATCGGCATCTACGGCAGCAGCGGTCGTATGGGCCGCGCGATCGCCGAACAGATCGAGGCTGCGGGCGCGCGGCTGGCGGGCGGCGTCGATGCCGGCGGCGATCCGCGCGCGCTCGCGCAGATATCCGACGTTCTGGTCGATTTCTCCACCCCCGCCGCGCTGGAGGCGCATGTCGCCGCCGCCCGAGCGACGCGCACGCCGATCGTCATCGGCACCACCGGCCTCAGCATCGACCAGCATGCCATGATCGACGCCGCCGCCACCGACATTGCGGTGCTCCAGACCGGCAACACGTCATTGGGCGTCACGTTGCTCGCACAATTGGTCCGCGAGGCGGCAACTCGGCTCGGCACCGACTGGGATATCGAAATCGTCGAGGCGCATCACCGCCACAAGGTCGATGCGCCGTCCGGCACCGCGATCCTGCTTGGCGAAGCCGCGGCGAGCGGACGGGGGACGACGCTGTCCGAATTGCGCGTCGATGGCCGCGCGGGGCTGACGGGCGCGCGGACCGAGGGCACGATCGGGCTGGCCAGCATCCGCGGCGGTTCGATCGTCGGCGATCACAATGTCGTCTTCGCCAGCGAGGGCGAGCGGATCGAACTCGCCCATCTGGCCCAGGATCGCGGCATCTTCGCCAAGGGCGCGGTGCGGGCCGCGCTGTGGCTGGCGGGCCAGCCCGCCGGCCGCTATCGCATGGGCGACGTGCTCGGCCTGTGATCACGAGGGGCCTGTGAAAAAGGCAGACGTCTTCGAATTCTACCGCCGGCTGGCCGAAGCGAACCCGCATCCGGAAACCGAGCTAGAGTCGGGCAACGTCTTCCAGCTGCTGGTCGCGGTAGTGCTGTCCGCCCAAGCGACCGACGCCGGCGTCAACAAGGCGACGCGCGCGCTCTTCGCCGCGGTGAAGACGCCGGAACAGATGGTCGCGCTGGGAGAGGACGGCCTGAAGCAGCACATTAAGACGATCGGCCTGTTCAATACCAAGGCGAAGAACGTCATCGCGCTGTCGGAAGCCTTGATCGCGCAGCACGACAGCGAGGTGCCGAACGATCGCGCGGCGCTGGAAGCGCTGCCCGGCGTGGGCCGCAAGACCGCCAATGTCGTCCTGAACGTCGCTTTCGACGCCGAAACCTTCGCGGTGGACACGCATATCTTCCGCGTCGGCAACCGCACCGGCCTGGCCCGGGGCAAGACACCGCTCGCGGTCGAGCTGAAGCTCGACAAGGCGACGCCGCAGCCATTTCGCCTGCACGCGCATCACTGGCTGATCCTGCACGGCCGCTACATCTGCAAGGCGCGCACGCCCGAATGCTGGCGCTGCCCCGTCGCCGACCTGTGCGCCTACAAGCCCAAGACCCCGCCACCCAAGCGTGCCAAGGCTCCATAAACCACTGGCGCAACCCCGACGCCTTTGCTAGGCGAGCCACCTAGGCACCCGTAGCTCAGCTGGATAGAGCGCTGCCCTCCGAAGGCAGAGGCCACAGGTTCGAATCCTGTCGGGTGCGCCAGCTTTTCCGCCACTTCTGGCGGTTCGCACCAGCCTCACGCTCGCAGAACCGCGCAAGAACATGCGCGTTCAAAACAGGAGCGCGCGTACAATGCGCGTACAGAGGCCGAGCCCGACCCCCGCGACCGAATCATCATGTGCAATGACCGCGGTCGGACGACATGGATGTCGTTGCGGTTTTCAGGCGAAAGCGCATTGGCAACGCCGATTGAGGCACCTAGGCGCCCATGAGCTCACCTCGTTGCATTCGGGAGAAAGCCTCGGCCTGTCCGGGGGGCGCCGCCAACCGAAAACTGACCATGGTTCTGTGCGTTGGAGCTGGATCCGACCCAGATATCGAACGTGCCTGGATCGATCACCCAGCCGCGCTCGGCGGCATTCCAATATTGTACGCTGCTCTCGTCGAGCGTGAACGACACCGTGCGCGTCTCGCCCGGCTTTAGTGTTACGCGCTGAAAGCCCTTGAGCTCGCGGACGGGGCGTGAGGCGCGGCCAGCCTGCTGGTGGATGTAGAGCTGTACGACCTCGTCTCCCGCGCGGTCGCCGCTGTTCGTGACGGTGGTCGACACCGTCACCCGACCGCCCGGTTGCAGCACTGGTGTATCGAGCTTGGGCGCTCCGATGGTGAACCGGGTATAGCTGAGGCCGTACCCGAATTCGAATTGCGGGGTCGAGGGGATGTCCCAATAGCGCTTGCCCTGGTCCTGGGGCATGTGCGTGGTGTTGTGGGCATAATAGATCGGGACTTGGCCGACGCTGCGCGGCCAGGTGACCGGCAGCTTGCCGCCGGGGTTCACGTCGCCGAACAGGGTACGCGCGATCGCGGTGCCGCCGCGCGTGCCGCCGAACCAGGTGTGGAGGACCGCAGGCGCGCGCTCCAGCACGGCTCCCAGCGCCAGCGGCCGCCCGCTCATCGTCACGACGACCACCGGTTTGCCGAGCGCCATCACCGCATCGAACAGCTTCATCTGGTCGCCGGGCAACGTCAGGTCGGATCGCGATGCGCCTTCGCCGCTCATGTCTTCGGACTCACCCAGCGTTAGGATGATGAGGTCGGAGCGTTTGGCGAGCGCCAACGCGGCGTCGAATTCGCGCGTGGTGCGGGCCGCGTCCCACCGTGGCTCTGGCTTGGCTTGGCCCGGGATCGTGATGCTTTCGAACATCGAGGGCACGTTGCGTTTCAGCTGGACACCCGGTGCCGTCTCCACGGTCGCCGCGCGGCCCAGCCGGTCGCGGACGCCTTCGAACACCGTCACCGTTTCGGGCAGGTCGTATTGGAACGCCCATGGTCCCAGCATGTCGCGCTTCGAATTGGCACTGGCGCCGATCACCGCGACATGCGCGTTCGCGCCCGCTCGCAATGGCAAGGCGCCATCGTTCTTGAGCAGCACGAACGAGCGTTCGGCCGCCTGTTGTGCAGCATCCCGATGACCAGGGTCTGCGAGCGTGCGTCGGGCCTGTGCTTCATCGACGAAGGGGCGCTCGAAAAGGCCCATCGTGAACTTGGCGATCAGGATGCGGCGTACCGCCTGATGCGAGATGAGGCCGCACCTACTATCCGAACGAGTCCGGGCCAGCATCTCAATCGCTACGCCTGAGCAGCCCCCACCGGGTGGTCCGGGTTGTTAGTTAGTGCATTGTCGTCTCCGCCGCCATTGCCGGTCGGAGGTGGAGCGAAGCGGAACCGGAGGCCGGCAATGGCGGTGTCGCCGCTTCTGGTGCGGGTGGGCGGTAGCCCAAGCTGCTGTGCGGCCGGACGGTGTTGTAGTGGCATCGCCACGCCTCGATCAGCACTCTTGCCTCGGCGAGGCTATAGAAGATCTCGCCGTTGAGCAGTTCGTCACGCAGCGAGCCGTTGAAGCTCTCGTTGTAGCCGTTCTCCCACGGCGAGCCTGGCGCGATGTAGAGCGTCTTCACGCCAACCTGCCCAAGCCATTTCTGAACCGCGGTAGCGATGAACTCGCTGCCGTTATCCGACCTGATGTGCGCGGGCGGACCCCGCGCGATGAACAGGTCGGCAAGCGCCGCCAGCACGTCTTCGTGGCGGAGCTGGCGCGCGACGATCAGCGCCAGGCACTCCCTGCTGGCCTCGTCGATGATGGTGAGGATGCGGAACTTGCGCCCGTCGTGCGTGCGCGCTTCGACGAAGTCGTACGCCCAGACATGCCCCGGATACTCCGGTCGTAGCCGAATACACGAGCCATCGTTCAACCACAGGCGACCACGTTTCGGCTGCCGCTGGGGCACCTTCAGCCCCTCGCGTCGCCAGATCCGCTCCACCCGTTTGTGGTTCACAAACCATCCCGCCGCATGCAGCAGCGCTGTCACCCGGCGGTAGCCGTAGCGCCCGTACTGCTTGGCCAGCGCGACGATGTCGTCGGTCAGTGCCTGCTCGTCATCTGCCCCGCACGGCACCTTGCGCTGTGTCGACCGGTGCTGCCCAAGCACGCGGCACACGCGCCGCTCGGATACGTCCAGCACCTCTTTCACCTGGTCGATGCAGCGCCGGCGTCGCGCGGGGCTCAGAAGTTTCCCCGTGCAGCCTCCTGCAGGATCAGCTTGTCCAGTGTCAGGTCGGAGATCGCGCGGCGCAGCCGCAGGTTCTCCTTCTCCAGATCCTTCATCCGGCGAGCCTGATCCGTCTTCAGCCCACCGTATTCCTTGCGCCAGCGGTAGTAGGTCTGCTCGCTGACCGCGATCCGCCGACATGCCTCGGCGGTCGTGCCACCCTGGCCCAGCACGATCTCCACTTCACGCAGCTTCCCGATGATCTCCTCGGGCTTGTGCTTCTTGGCAGGCATTCGTCGTCCCTTCCTTGATCCAGACTGTCATAGTCGATGGACCACTCAGAAGGGGGCAGCTCAGTTCCGGCTGAAAATCAAGAATGATGCCCTCGTTCAGAATCTCTTCTCCGTTCGGCCCGTGCATCACCACCAGGCTGCGACCACCCGGACGCCAGGCGATTTCGCGTGCCTCGGCACGCCAAGGGAGCGGACAGAACCACTCTTCAAAGCGGTCGATCATCGTCTTCCAGACGTGGGCGACGGGTGCCTCGATATGTCGTTCGACACTGAGTTCACGGCTCATATTTCTCTCCCTTACAAAGCAGGACGACGTAGCGTTTGAGATGCCGCACGCTGGCACGGGCGGGCTCGGGATCGCTGGCCGCCGAAGCCGTGTCAGCTAGTCGTGCGCATACGGCAGCCTTTTTCAACACAATCCCCCATTCCGTGCTCTTCAATCACCTCGGCCGATCCCTACACCATGCCGCTTCCCTGATGAACGAATGGCGGATGTTGAGAACGACGTCGCCGGTCCTGAATGGCCGAAACTGGGTCTTCGTGACGGAAGGGTAGGGTAGCCGCTTCCGCCCGATTGCGTTGAAGAAAGGCCGTCTTGCAGTCGTGTCGATGGTCTGATTCAATCTTCGCGCAGTGAGCGGAGACGGGCCGATGAGGGGCGAGCGGACGGTGGCGCAGGAGGCGCTGTCCTACAGCGTCAGCCTGAAGCGGCGCGTGCCGGCGGACCATCTGCTGCGCTCGATCGACCGGTTCGTCGACCTGTCTGGCATCCGCGAGGAGCTGAAGCCGTTCTACAGGGAGACGGGCCGCCCTTCGATCGATCCGGAGCTGATGATCCGGATGCTCATCATCGGCTATTGCATGGGCATCCGGTCCGAGCGGCGGCTGTGCGATGAGGTGCATTGGAACCTAGCCTATCGCTGGTTCTGCCGGTCGGCGCCCGCTTCAAGGGGCTTGGATACGAGGCGACCCCGGACGGCGCGTTGTTCCTGGCCGATGCCGGCGCCTGGCCGGAATGATCGGTGGAGCAGGAGATCGCGGCGGGCGGCCACGACATCATCCTCTTCCGGCTCCACCGCGCCGCGATCGCAGAAGGGATCATGCCGCTGGTGTTTCATTCCAGCGTTTTTTACACGCTGATACCGATCGGGTAGCGCCGGAGCGGGGATCGCGACCGGTTTCTCACCGGCCGCGATCTTCGATCGATCACGCTTGCGGCATGGCCTCGGGAACAATCGTCTTCACGATCGAGGCATCGAGAGCCTCGTAATCGTGCAGTCCGATCACATCGTAGAGTTCGGCCCGTGTCTGCATCCGCTCGACCACGTTGTGCGTGCCGCCATCGCGCTGGATCGCGGCATATAGCTCTCCTTGCGCCTTGTTGGCGACGCGTAAGGACGAGACCGGCCAGATCACCATCTTGTACCCCATCGCCTCGAACTCTTGTGCCGTAAAGAACGGGGTCTTGCCGAACTCCGTCATGTTAGCGAGCAGCGGCACGCCCGGCATCGCGGCCGCGAACGCCTCGAACATCTCGCGACTGGTCAACCCTTCCGGGAAGATCGCGTCTGCACCTGCCTCGACATAGGCCCGTGCGCGCTCGACCGCGGCATCGAAGCCATCGACCCCGACCGCATCGGTGCGGGCGACGATCACCAGATCCCGCGCCGCCTTCCTCGCGGCTGCGACTTTGGCCGCCATGTCGACGGTCGGGACCAGGCTCTTGCCGTTCAGGTGCCCGCATTTCTTGGGCAGGATCTGATCCTCGAGATGGACCGCACCGGCCCCGGCATCCTCGAACGTCCGCACCATGTGCATGACGTTCAGCGCCTCGCCATAGCCGGTGTCGCCATCGACCAGCAGCGGCAGCGCGGCCGAGCGGGCGATCTGGCGGATGAAAAAGGCGACTTCATCGATGGTGATAACGCCGAGATCGGGGAGGCCCATCGACGCGGTCATTGCCGCCCCCGACAGATAGAGCCCATCAAACCCGGCGTTGCGGGCCTGGATCGCGGAATGGCCGTTATGGGCGCCTGGCAGACGGTAGATCCCCGGTCGCGACAACGCGGCGCGGAAGCGCTTGCCCGCGGATTCGGTCGGCAGTTCGGCAGCAACGAGATACGGCAAGGTGAGATACTCCTTCAGGCAGCGAGATGGTCACCGCGGGCGGCGAGCGGCACCCAGGCGAGGTCTTCGGGGCCAGTGTAGTTGGCGGACGGGCGAATGATCTTGTTGTCCTGGCGCTGCTCGATGACATGCGCCGCCCAACCGCTGGTGCGCGCGATGACGAACAGCGGCGTGAACATCGCAGTCGGCACGCCCATCAGGTTGTAGGAAACGGCCGAGAACCAGTCTAGGTTCGGGAACATCCGCTTGGCGTCCCACATCACCTCCTCAATACGGGCGGCGACGGCGAACTGGCGCTGGGCGCCTGCCTCGTCGGCGAGCGCCTTGGCGACGCGCTTGATGACGACGTTGCGGGGGTCAGCCACGGTATAGACCGGGTGGCCGAAGCCGATCACGACTTCCTTGGCCTCGACGCGGCGACGGATGTCGGCTTCAGCCTCGTCAGGGGTCGCGTACCGCTTCTGGATTTCATAGGCGACCTCGTTCGCGCCGCCATGCTTGGGACCGCGCAGGGCGCCGATCGCGCCGGCGACGGCCGAATACATGTCCGAGCCGGTGCCGGCGATCACGCGGGCGGTGAAGGTCGAGGCGTTGAATTCATGCTCGGCGTAGAGGATGAGCGAGGTGTGCATGGCGCTCACGAAGCTGTCGGATGGTGCCTCGCCGTGCAACAGATGGAGGAAGTGACCACCGATGCTGTCGTCGTCGGTTTCCACCTCGATCCGGCGACCATGGTGCGCGAAATGATACCAGTAGAGCAGGATCGATCCGAGCGAGGCCATCAGCCGGTCGGCGATGTCGCGCGCGTCGGCGACATTGTGATCGTGCGTCTCGGGCAGGACGCAGCCCAGCGCCGACACGCCCGAGCGCATGACGTCCATCGGGTGCGCCGCGGCTGGGATCGCTTCCAGCGCCTCTTTGACCGAGCGCGGCAACCCACGAAGCGTCCGTAGCTTCTTCTTGTAGGACGCGAGCTGCGCCGCGGTCGGCAGCGCACCGTGGACCAGCAAATGGGCAATTTCCTCGAACTCGCTTGTCTCGGCGAAGTCGAGAATGTCATAGCCGCGATAATGCAGGTCGTTGCCGGTTCGGCCGACGGTGCACAGCGCGGTGTTTCCGGCCGTCACGCCCGAGAGCGCGACCGATTTCTTCGGCTTGAAGGTGGTTACGTCGTTCATCGGTCTGACTTTCCTCTCAGAAACTGTCGGCGGGGACGTGGACATGACCGTCCATCAGCACCCGCGCGCTGCGGCTCATGACGGCCCTGGTGATGATCCATTGTCCGTTCGCCTGGTGGGCCTCGGCACCGACACCCAAGCTGCCGGAAGGGTGGCCGAAACGGATCGATGTCCGCTCGCCGCCCCCGGCGGCCTTGTTGACCAGCGTGCCCGGTACAGCCGCCGCGGCGGCAATCGCGACGGAGGCGGTGCCCATCATCGCGTGGTGGAGCTTGCCCATCGACAGCGCGCGGACCAGCAGGTCGACCTCGTCGGCCACCACCTCCCGGCCGCTCGACGTCTGATGGTCGATGGGCGCGGCGACGAAGGCGATGGCCGGTGCCCGCGTCGTCTTGGTGATGCCCATCACCTCAGCGCCGGCGGTGCGCAGCGCCTCGAAGCGGGCGAGCGCGTCCGCGTCGCCATTGATGGCGTCGCGCAGCTCGGCGCCGGTATATCCCAGATCCTCCGCCGCGACGAAGACGGTCGGCACTCCGGCATTGATGAGGGTCGCCAGGATCACACCGCCCGGCACGACGTCGTCGTCTACCTTCAGCGTGTCGACCAGATGGCCGGTCGGGAACAGCGCGTCCGACGCATCGGCGGGGTCGACGAACTCCAGAACGATCTCGGCGGCCGGGAAGGCGACCCCGTCGAGCTCGAAATCACCCGTCTCGATGACTTGCCCATCGGCGACCGGCACATGGGCGACGATCGTCTTGCCGATATTCGCCTGCCAGATGCGAACCGTGCAGAGACCGTCAACTGCACGGGCGGCATCGACATAGCCGGCCGCAATCGCGAACGCCCCGACCGCCGTCGACAGATTTCCGCAATTGCTCGACCAGTCGAGCGCACCGCTGTCGATCGCGATCTGCCCATAGAGGTAATCGACGTCATGGCCCGCACGCGTCGCCGGGGAGACGATCACGCATTTCGACGTGCTGGACGTCGCGGCACCCATGCCGTCGATATGCGCGACATAAGGGTCGGGGCTGCCGATGACGCGGGCGAATAGCCGGTCGCGGGCGTCGCCCGGTGTCTGCGCGCGTTCGGGCAGGTCTTCGAGCCGGAAGAACACGCCCTTGCTGGTGCCGCCACGCATATAGGTGGCCGGGATGCGGAGCTGCGGCGTCATGCTGCCGCACTCGACGCGAGAAAGTCCTGCGCGAAGCGTTGCAGCACGCCGCCCGCCTCGTAGATCGACACCTCTTCGGCGGTGTCGAGACGGCACTGCACCGGCACCTCCGTCCGCAACCCATTTGCCCGATGGATGACGAGCGTCAGCTCGGCGCGCGCATTGGGCGTCCCCGCCACGTCGAAGGTCTCGGTGCCGTCCAGCTTCAGGTTGAGGCGGGTGGTGCCGGGCTGGAACTCCAGCGGCAGCACGCCCATGCCGATGAGGTTGGTGCGGTGAATGCGCTCGAACCCTTCGGCGACGATCGCCTCGACGCCTGCGAGCCGGACGCCCTTCGCGGCCCAATCGCGCGACGATCCCTGCCCGTAATCGGCACCGGCGATGATGATGAGCGGTTGCCGGCGACCGAGATAGGTTTCGATCGCCTCCCACATGCGAACGATTGTGCCATCGGGCTCGATCCGGGCGAGGCTGCCCTTCTTCACTACGCCGTCGACCACTGCCATTTCGTTGACGAGCTGCGGATTGGCGAAGGTCGCGCGCATCGCCGTCAGGTGATCGCCGCGATGGGTGGCGTAGGAGTTGTAGTCCTCCTCCGGCACCCCCATCGCGGTAAGATACTCGCCTGCCGCGCTGGTCGGCAGGATCGCGTTCGATGGCGACAGGTGGTCGGTGGTGATGTTGTCGGGCAGGATCGCGAGCGGGCGCATCTCCGTGAGCGTGCGCGGACTGGCGGCAAGCGCACCCAGACCATCGGTGTCCCAATAGGGCGGCCGGCGGATGTAGGTCGATTGCGGACGCCAGTCGTAGAGCGGGCTGACCGGCGCGCTGCCGTCGCCTGAGCGGGCGAACATCGGCTCGTACACGTCGCGGAACTGCTCTGCCTTCACATGGTCGCGCACGATCGCGTCGATCTCGGCATCGCTCGGCCACAGGTCGGCAAGCCTGACGTCGCGGCCATCCGGTGCGATGCCCAGCACGTCCTTCTCAATATCGAGCCGGATCGTGCCGGCGATGGCATAGGCGACGACCAGCGGCGGTGACGCGAGGAACGCCTGTTTGGCGTAAGGGTGAATGCGCCCGTCGAAGTTGCGATTTCCCGACAGGACGGCGGTCGTGTACAGATCACGCTCGACAATCTCGCGCTGGATGACCGGATCGAGCGCCCCCGACATGCCGTTGCAGGTCGTGCAGGCGAAGCCGACGATGCCGAAACCGAGTTGTTCCAACTCGCGCAGCAGATCGGCTTCTTCGAGATAGAGCGCCGGCACCCGCGATCCGGGCGCGAAGCTGGTCTTGACCCACGGCTTGCGCGTCAGGCCGAGCGCGTTCGCTTTCTGCGCCACGAGCCCCGCCGCCACGACGTTGCGGGGGTTCGAGGTATTGGTGCAGCTCGTGATCGCGGCGATGATGACGGCGCCGTCCGGGATTAGTCCTTCGCGCTCCTGCGCGACGGCACCTTCGAGATCCTTTGCAACGCCGCGGTCGTGGAGCGCGGCGGTCGGCAGGCGCCGATGCGGGTTCGACGGACCGGCAAGGTTGCGCTCGACGCCGCCCAGATCGAAGGTCAGCACCCGCTCATACTGTGCGGTCGCCAGCGCATCGCCCCATAGGCCGGTTGCCTTGGCATAGGTCTCGACCAGCGCGACCTGTTCGGGCGCGCGATTGGTCAGCAGCAGATAGTCGAGCGTTTGTCGGTCGATGTAGAACATCGCTGCGGTTGCGCCATATTCCGGGCACATGTTGGAAATGGTCGCGCGATCGCCGATCGACAGGCTGTCGGCACCGGGGCCGAAGAACTCCAGCCAGGCTCCGACGACGCGCTCCTTGCGCAGGAACTCGGTCAGCGCGAGGACGATGTCGGTCGCCGTGATCCCCTCCGGCCGCCGCCCCGTCAGCTTCACCCCGACGATATCGGGCAGCCGCATCATCGACGGGCGGCCGAGCATGACCGTCTCCGCCTCAAGGCCACCGACACCCACCGCGATCACGCCCAGCGCGTCGACATGCGGCGTGTGGCTGTCCGTGCCCACGCAAGTATCCGGGAAGGCGACGCCGTCACGCACCTGGATCACCGGTGACATCTTCTCCAGATTGATCTGGTGCATGATGCCGTTGCCCGCCGGCACCACGTCGACATTGTCGAACGCGCGCTTGGTCCACTCGATGAAGTCGAAGCGGTCTTCGTTGCGCCGATCCTCGATCGCGCGGTTCTTGGCGAAGGCGTCGGGATCGAAGCCGCCATGCTCGACCGCCAAGCTGTGGTCGACGATGAGCTGGGTCGGCACTACGGGATTGACCTTCGCGGGGTCGCCGCCCTGATCCGCGATGGCGTCGCGCAGACCCGCGAGATCGACCAGCGCGGTCTGGCCAAGGATGTCGTGGCAGACGACGCGGGCCGGATACCAAGGGAAATCAAGATCACGCCGACGATCGGCGATCTGGATCAGCGCGTCGTTCAACAGTGCGGGGTCGCACCGGCGGACCAGTTGCTCGGCCAGCACGCGCGCGACGTACGTAAGCGTGTCATAGGCGCCGGGGCGGATCGCCTCGATCGCGGCACGCGCATCGAAGTAGGTGAGAGCTGTTCCGTCGAGCGGCTTCTGGTAAACAGTGTTCATGGGGCTCCCGGGGTCCATTGGGTGAGCCGCGTGGCGATCGACGCGCTCGGTCGGGTAAAGGTCGAGAAGGTGAAGCGGCCAGCGGCGACCATGCAGTCGCATCCCGCTGCGTCGCGACCGCTGGCGAAGACGGCGACGACGAGGCCATCGTCGCTCTGGCTGACGCATGATGCCTCGAATGCGACCTTATCCAGCACAGTGCGCAGTTCGATATCGTGGCAGCGATGGAGCGAAACGCTTTCACCCAGGACATCCCGGGCGCGTGCCGTGGCTGCCCCGAGGACGCGGTGGAGAAGGTCGGCACCTTGCGGTTGGGCGGCAGCAAGCATATTCGCATAATCCGCAAACAGTCGCGCTTTCACAGAGCTGAAAGCGTGAAGTCCTGCGAAGGTCGATTAGCAAATCTGCGAAGGTTGCGAAGTTATGGTGGCGCGCAAGGCATTCATAGGGGTTCGGCTTCGGCGCTTGCGCGAGGAACGCAAGCTGAAGCAGGTCGAGCTTGCCCAGGCACTCGGCATCTCACCCAGCTATCTGAACCAGCTCGAACAGAACCAGCGTCCGCTGACCGTCCCGATCCTGCTGAAGCTGAACGCCGCCTTCGGTGTCGACGTTCAAGTTTTCTCAGAGGACGATGAGGCACGCCTGATGACCGACATCCGCGATGCGATCGCCGACGTCGAGGAGGCGGTGTCCGTTGCCGAACTGCGCGAGCTGGCGACGAACATGCCCGCAGTCGGCCGCACGCTGGTCGCGCTGCATCGGCGGTATCGCGATGCGGTCGAGCGCGGCGACGCGATGGCGGCCGAGCTGGGCGACGAATGGAGCATCGGGGGCCGCGCCCGCCAGCCCTTCGAGCAGGTCCGGGACTTCTTCTACGCGCGCCACAACCATGTCGAGTTGCTGGATGAAGCGGCCGAACGCCTCTATCGCGACGCGGGTCTGAGCCCGCGCACGCTTCACGACGGCCTGACGGCATGGTTGAAAGCGCGCCACGGGATCGCGGTGCTGACCGATATTACCACCGCGCCACGCCGCTTCGATCTCGCCGCACAAGCGCTAACGCTGTCCGCCTCGCTGACACCTGGCCAGCGCGTGTTCCAGATGGCGACCCAGCTCGCCTTTCTCGAATTGGGCGAAGTGATCGACGACCTTGCCGACGATCCCGTCCTTGCCGATGCGGAGGCGCGCCGCCTCGGGCGGATCGGCCTCGCCAACTATTTCGCAGGCGCGTTGGTCCTCCCCTACGCCGACTTCCTGACTGCCGCCGAAGCCGAGCGGTACGACATTGAGCGCCTTGGGCGGCGCTTCGGTGTGGGGTTCGAGACGATCTGTCACCGCCTGTCGACGCTCCAGCGGGCGGGTGCGCGGGGCGTGCCCTTCTTCTTCGTTCGCGTCGACCGTGCGGGCAACATTTCGAAGCGGCAATCGGCGACCGACTTCCACTTTTCGCGTGTCGGCGGGACCTGCCCGCTCTGGAACGTCTATGAGGCATTCACTCAGCCGGGCCGTGTGTTGCGTCAGGTTGCACAGATGCCCGATGGGCGCAGCTATCTATGGGTCGCGCGGACCGTGGCGAGCGGGTCCGCCGGGTTCGGCGACCCGGAGAAGGTGTTCGCGATTGGGCTCGGCTGCGACCTGCGCCATGCGGGGCAACTCGTCTATTCGCGTGGGCTCGATCTGGCCGATCCTTCCTTCGCGACACCCATCGGCGCCGGGTGCAAGGTGTGCGAGCGCCCAGCGTGCCCGCAGCGGGCGTTTCCGCCGATCGGGCGGGCGCTCACCATTGACGAGAACACTGCCGCTCCGGTGCCCTATCCCGTCGCCTGACGCTCGGCGCTGGCATCAGCGCGCCGCCATGCGGCGATGATCGACGGATCGGCCACCAGCTTGCCTCCAGAAGACGTCGAGGCGATGCTCGCTGCCGGGGATCATAGGGGCATCGTTCACGCCACTGAAGAGCGGCTGGGACAGCCAGTTCAAGCAGGAACTGCGCAACGCCTTCGCCCGCAACGGCACCATCCCGCCCGCCGACTATCGGGTTGCCGAGCTGTTTTCCCACACGCTCGTCACCCCCAATAGGCGACACACAGTCAGCCCAGCATTTGAGGCACTGCCTCGGTCTCGCGTGATGAACGACTGGCAGAAAGCGGGAAGCGGTCTGGCAGCTTCGAATGACCACTATTGGGTCCGGGCGGTCGGCCGTGCAACCGATCCTGCCTAGCCTACACCCCGACGGCGCGAGGTGAGACATAACAGGGGCGGGCGACTGACACACCCGTGATGCTCTTCCGGTTAGGCCACTGGGGTTGAGAACTGTCGCATGGTTTGTCCCGCATCCGCTCATTGTTTGCTAACTGCCTTCGTGACAAGCTGATAAAGTCAGAGGGGGTGACGATGAACCGAGTTCGGGTGTTCGGGGCCGCATATTGCATCGGTTTCATGCTCGTGGTGGCGATCGGCTATGTGCCGCCATTTCATGACGCCGATGGCAATCTGTTCGGGCTGTTCAAGCTCGACCTTTATGACGACAGCCTGCACTTTTTCTCCGGTCTGTGGGCGGGGATCGCCGCGTGGAGGTCCTATGGCGCGACACGCCGTTATTTCCGCCTGTTTGGGCCGCTCTATTTCGCAGACGGTGTGATGGGGCTGTTCCTGGGCAGCGGCTATTTGGATGGCGGTATCTTCCTGTACGGGCCAGTCCGGGAGTCACTGTATGCGCACGTCTTCGCCAACCTGCCGCACCTCGTGATCGGTGGCGTCGCGATCTGGGTCGGTTATCGGTTGGCGCGGGTGCCTGAGGGGGCAGCGCGGCCGGCGTTGGCGTGAGGCGCCGTTGGCGCCTGGCAGCGCTTGCCGGCGGGCTGATCGCCGCCATCGTGCTGGTGCCGATGGCGTATATCGAGGTGGGTTGCCAGGCGCCGCTGCCGGGCCTCGTCGCCGCGCCTGACCGTACTCCGCTTCTCCCCGCAGCCGATCGGCGGCCGGAGGCGCGCACATTTCTCACATATCCCGAATGGCACATCGTCTACGAAGCGGAAGCCTTTGCGCGGCACTTGGCCGCCGGCCAACCGCCGAGCAGCTTTGCCTATGGTGAGCAAATCGGACAATTCTGGACAAGCTATTGCGCCGTCAACCGGATCATCCACAACAGCCCAGAATCAGGCGCGGCCAAGGTGACGATCTACACGATCGGCATCAGCTACACGGTCGAACTGGCGGTCAAGGCCGCCTATGAGCGGACGATCGGGCGACTGTTCGAAGCGACGAGCGGGTGGGACAGCGCCGATGACCGCCACGGCGCGCACGTCCAGCAACGCTATGGCGCCTTCCTGCATGAAACGCCCTGGTACCGATTTCCTTTCCGCGAGGCGCTGAAAGGCGAATGGCAGACCCGGGAGCCGACGCTGCATGCCCGGCATTGGGAACGCCGGTTCGCCTTGTCGGCGGAATACGGGGTCAAGGCGCTCTACGCCAAGGCGATCGATGCTGCGACCGGCGCGACCGTCGGGCGTGACGAACCGACGCTACGGTTGGTGGTGCGCGGCGATCCTGCCGTCCTCCGCGGCGTTGACCCGCGGTTGCAGGTGGTCGGATCGCTGCCTGGTGGGCTGACGGTGGTGGAGGCGCCGCGTTATCAGCAGTTTAACGACCTGCTGGCGAAGTTGTCGGCTACGCAGGTTCAACTGGTCGAGATCGCAGGCAACCGCACGATCTTCGCCACCTTGATCCTGCCTGACCGCGTGCCTCCACCGGGACCCGCCGTGCTGGCGATGCCTATCGACCGGACGGGTTGGCGACGCGTCGGAGTCACTGTTCCGGTCGCCCGCTTGCTCCCCCTGATGACGCGCGTCCGCGCGCTCGGCGGCACGGTTGAGCATGTCTACGACTATTAGGGCGGTTGGCCGTGCCGTCGCCCAACTCGCCGTGGTGCTCGGCGCATGGGTCCTGATCCTGTTGGCAATGCCCTTCGTCGGGCCGGCCGGCCGGCAAGTGGCGGTGATCGGCGATGGACCGGCGGCCGTGCGGGTCATCGCCGCGGCGGGTGGGCGCGTCGTGGAGGTCCGCCGTGGCGCGACGCTGGCCCGCGGCGACGATGCCGGCTTCGTTCGCCGGCTTTACGCCAATGGCGCGCGCGCGGTGATCGAGGGTCGGATCGGCGCTGGCTGCTTCGCGACCAAGGGCGCGTAGCGGGCGTACCAAGTGTTACTGAAAAGCCCATTCGGATCCCAGTCGCGCTTGGCGGCGAAGAAGGTGCCGATCTCGGGATAGGCGCGCTCGAGCTGTGCGGGCGTGTAGTGCAGCTGATAGGGAAGGAAGAAGCGGCCGCCGTGGCTGGCGGTGAGGTCAATGAGTTCGCTGGTCAGCCGCCGCATCGCCGCCGTGCCTTGAGGCGTGGTCGGCTGGTTGAGGTAGAGCACTACCGAAAACGCTGGCGCGGGCGCGTAGCTCAGCGCGTTATCCTCCGCGCCCACCGCCCGGATCGACGCGTTGACGAGGTTGGCGTGCTTGCGTTCGAAAATCGCGCGCATGCCGTCAATGAACGGCACAATCTGCGCGCGCGGGACGAAATACTCGTGGAGGATGTCGGTCTCGCCCGGCAGGTCGTTGAACAGATAGGCGACCGAATCGTGCATGGGGTCGTTGCGCGCGACCAGGCACGCCTCGCCCGACCCCTGCGCCTGCGCTCGCGTTATCGTGCAGCTTTCGAACCGGTGCTCAAGATGCTTCTCGCTCCACCATTTCCAACGCTTGAACGTGTCGTTGCGCTTGGCGAGGTTGACTATCACGCGGCGGATTTTGGTGGAGGTCACTTCCGATAGGACCGCGCGGTTCAGCGCCTGATCTTCGGGATGCTTGGTGTAGGTGTACACCAACGCCTCGCGCAGCAGGCTGCCGGGCGAGGTCGACAGGTGGACATAGCTGAGCCCGACGCGGGGGTTGGCGGCAATCCGCTCGAAAGTGGCCGGGAAGGCGCGATAGTCGATGATCTCGCGGCCGGAGCGATAAACGTCGTTTGGGACCACATCGAGCGTTGCCGACAGGATCACGCCGAACAGTCCGTAGCCGCCGACCACATGCCGGAACAGCTCTGCATTCTCGTCGCGCGACGCGGTGACTACCCGGCCGTCTGCAAGCATCAGCCGGACGCTGCGCAGCGAGCCCATCACCGCGCCCGCCTGATGATCCATGCCGTGCGCGTTGACGCTGATCGACCCCCCGACGGAGAAGATGTCGGTGGACTGCATCGCCTTCACCGCGAACCGCGGATGCACGGCCAGCTGGATCGCGTGCCAGGTCGCGCCGCTGCCCACCGTGACAGTGCGTGCCGCTGGGTCGAGCCGGATCGCGTCCATGCCGCGCATGTCGAGCACCACGCCCCCGGAGCGGAACGCCTGGCCGCCCATCGAGTGCTTCACGCCCGCTGCAGAAACGGTAAGCCCGTGGGCGCTGGCATAACGCAGCGCCGTGGCGACATCGGCCTCGTTTCGCACGCGGACCACGCCGGCGACGGGCGTGCGGCTGAGGCAGCTCGCGTCATTGACATGGCCGCCGCGCTGCGCCCAGTTCGGTTCGCGCACGGCGGCAGCGCGGGGCCGCTCCTGCGGCAGCGGCGGCAGCACGGTGGCGCAATCCTTTGGGCCGGCGGGATCGGCAGCCAGCGGCGCGACATAGGCGGCAGCCCCGGCGGCGGCGAGCGCCAGGATAGAGGTTCCAACCAACAGGCGCTGATGCTTCATCGGACCGGCTCCGCGATGGCGGCGTCGAGCGCCGGCAGGAAATGAACGGCATCTTCGATATGAGGCACATGGCCGACGCCGGGCAAGCGGGTGATCGGCGCACCCAACAGCCGAGAAAGCTGCAGGCCCTGGGCGATCGGCGTCACCGTATCGGCCTCTCCCCAGATCAGCCGCACGGGTGGCTTCATCAGGCGCAACGCCGACGAGCGGCGGCTCGATGCGCCATCGTCGGCTGCCAGCAGCGACGGAAGCCAGGCCGCATAGGCGGCGGTAGTGCCGGGCCGGCGCATCGGCGCGCGTAGCGTCTCCCGCCAGCGTGCTGCCGCTTCCTTTTTGGCAAGCATCGATCGAGACAGGGCGCCGATCGCATGCGGGTTGGTAAGGGTCGCCGCAATCAACGGCTGCGACAGGACGGCTGACCGGAGTAGGGGCACGCCCCCATTCGAGGAGGGATCAAGCTCGCCCAGCGCACCATCGACGAGCACCAGCCGCGCGACCTGATCCGGATGACCGAGCGCGAATTCGGTCGCTGAGCCGCCACCGAAGCTATGCGCGACCACGATTGCAGGGCCGCGCGCCGTTGTCGCCAACACCGCAGACAGGCGGGCGGCCTGCGAGCGCCGGTCGTAGTGCGCGGCCGCATCATGTTCGGAATAGCCGAACGGCGGCAGGTCGACGGCGACCACATGATAGCCCCGTGCCGCCAAATGCGACGACACGTCGCGCCAGAAGCCGCTCCAGCCTGCAGTACCTGGCACGATCAGAACGGTTGGGCGGGTTGGCACGCCGTGTTCGTCCACTGTCACTCGGCCGAGCGGGGTGGCGACTGAACGAAGGTGGGCAGGCACCCGCCCGTCGCGCTCGCGCACCCATGCCGCACCACGAATGACAGCAAGCACTGCTGCCGCCGCCAGCAGCACCAGAAAGCAGCGAAAGCAGGCGCGGGGGAGCATGCGCTCGGTAATAGCCCAGAACCCTTACGGAGCGGCTACCAATCGCGCTGCCGAAGAAGACGCGACGTTGTGGAAAACCCGGCTCGGCTTGCGCATCGTCAGCGTCCGCTTGAAGAACGCGGACCGACCACCAACGGCTGTTCCGATCGCTCGGCCCAGGATGAACTAACGGCCAGTTTTGGAGGTCGGCTTGGGTGGTCCGACTGACTGCAATTGGGTCTTCGGGTTTGTTTCACAACGCCAGTTTTGACAACGTCTCGCCAGTTTCGGTGCGACTGAGATGGCCGTAGTGCCGCTCGATCATCTCCGCGTTCGTGCCGCTGATCTGCGCGACGCTGAGGAGCGGCGACCGGGCGTCGACGAGGTCGGTGATGATACTGTGGCGGAGCGTGTAGGCGGTAGTTCCCACCGGCAGCTTTGCGGCGGCGACGGCGTCGGCAATCGGCCGCTTCCACGTTTCTTTCGCCCAAGGCTTGTCGTTCGCGCGGGCTAGGAGGGGAGCGGGGGGGGCTCTCCCTTCAGCGCGGGCGCCGAGAAGCTCCGCAGCCTTGCTCGGTATGAGGATGCGCCGCGGCTTACCGCCCTTGTCATGCCCTATACTCAATTCCGACGTTCGCGCGTCGAAGTCGGCGACGGTCAGGTGCGCCACAGCGCCCGGACGCAGCGGCAGTAGGCGGAGTGTCCGGACGAACGGCTTCGGTTCGGGATCGATCTTCTGCAACGGCAATCGCCGCTGATCCCGATCGAGATAAAGGGTGTGCTGGCGATCGGCATTTCGGATCGCGCGCAGGGCTTCCTGCCACGCGGCGTCCGTCCCAGGCGTTCCTGGCGCCGGCACCTTGTTGACGGCTGCCCGAAGAATGGCCAATTCATGATTAATCGATGACGGCGCGCGAGGGCGCGTGACCTGCGGTCCCTTCTTGCGACGTGTCACCAGCGCCGGCTTCTGCCGCGGGCGCTGGCGCCATGCCTGCAAGTGGCTGCGCCGACGTTTCGTCAGCTTTACGCTGGCGATAGGGTCGGAAAAAATGCCGCATGTGACGCGGCCCACGACGTCGGGGTGGGTTTCACGGTAGCGTCGGCAAGCATTCTCGACGGTGTCGATCCGCCCCGCAGGCTGGCCGCCTGACTCGACCAAAATCGCGAACGCTTCAGCCGCTTTATTTGCATCAGCGAACCGATCACGACCGGGGAGGGTGCCGAAGTCGCCGAGAGCCTTGAGCTGATAGCGGCGTTGTCCCTCATCGTAGGCGCGCGCGATCCATGTTCCCGCACCATCACGTGCGGACGGACGGTAACTAAGGAAGCACCCTGGCTGAATGCGTTGCCAAAACGGCTCGCGCTGCGCCCGCAGGGCATCATGCTCCTTGACCCTGCTCAAGTTGATCGCCATGATCCAACTTCGACTAATTCCCTACGGGAAAATCACGGAAAACATGGCCGGATAATGTTGTACGCCATGGTGCAACAAATCAAACAAATACAAGTCGGTTATATATTCGAATAATTCTCAAAAGAGTACCGCTTTTCGGTGCTTTGAAGGCATGTACCCCAGGTTCGAGTTCTGTCGGGTGTGCCAAAATCGGCAAGTGCCTTCTTCAATAGCTTTGATCGTCGTCCGACCATGACGGGCCGGGCTCGTCTGGCGTGCCAAGCGTCGCGCCTGTTCCTGACGCGCTATCGCTACATTCCATCGTTGCTACGAATAGGGTCGATCACGAGGATCAGGCGCTGTCCGCCCGTGGCGGCGATGGGTGGCGATCGGTGAAGGACGGTCGGGGGATCGAGCAGCATCCGGCCTTTGAAGACGCCGACTGCGCCGGTCGGCACCTCGTAGATCGCATCCGGCGCCGCGGCGCGGCACCATTGCGTTCCGGGCCCCGCATAGGTGCATAGCAGCCGCAGCGTGACATAGTCGGCATGGAAGCGCCGGCACGCATCGGTCTCGATCACCTCGAGCCGCAGCCGCAGGCGATCGTCACCGGTCAGCGCCGCCTGTCGCCGGAGCAGGAGGCCGATGTCCGCAGCAAGCGGGGTGGCGATATCGTCGGGGTAGCCGGCGTTGCGCAGTGCGTCATCGAGCGGCGCGTCCGCGTCGAGGTCCAGCGTGACGTCATCGACCGTGTCGAGGTCCAGCGCGGCCAGCCCGGCCTTCATTGCGTCGGGGAGCGGGCGCCACCAGATCGCCAGCGCTGTTTTCGGGCGGGCGATCGCGTCGAGCGACGTGCGATCATAACCGAAGGCGACGACGTCCTCCAGCATGGCGGGCGTCATACGGAGGTCTCCAGCTGGCGCTCACCCCAGGCCGGGAATGGGTCTGGCAGCGACGTCCACAGCGTCGGGGTAAAGGCAGAGGCGGCCACCAAGCATGCGTCGAGCCGGCGCCGAAGGGAGGGTTGGTTCATGGTTATGCCTATGAATACGATTTCCTGTCGGCGGTCGCCCCAGATGTCGTCCCAATGCTGGGCGACGAAGTCTTCGAAGCGGCCGTCGTCGGGCCAGTGATGCTTGGGCACCGCGGCCCACCAGCGGCCCATCCGCGAGGTGGTCGTCTGGCTGCCCGCCACCGCCAGTTCGCCGACCCAGTCGGGGCGCGTCGCGAGCCAGAAATGCCCCTTGGCCCGCACGACATTTTCGAGCCCGCCCTCGGTCAGGAACGCATAAAATCGCGCAGGATCGAACGGCGCGCGGGCGCGATAGACGAAGCTTTCGATCCCATATTCCTCGGTTTCGGGCTGATGGTGGGCATAGCCGTACAGCTCCTTGGCCCACAGCGGGTGGCGCGCCGCTTTCTCTTCGTCGAACATCCCGGTGGCGAGCACGAGGTCGAGGTCGACGCGCCCGTGATCGGCAGTCACGATCACCGCATCGGCATTCAGGCTGGCGACGAGCTTCTTGACCGTGGCCAACTGCTCCGCGGACACCGACGAGGCCTTGTTGACGATCACGACGTCGGCAAACTCGATCTGCTCGACCAGCAGGCCGACGAGGCTGCGCGTATCGTCTTCCCCCATGCTCTCGCCGCGATCGGCGAGGAAATCCTGGCTGGAATAATCGGCCAGCAGGTTGAGCGCGTCGACCACCGTCACCATCGTGTCGAGCCGCGCGACGTCGCCCAGCGACACGCCGTCCTCGTCACGGAAGGAGAAGGTGGTGGCGACCGGCAGGGGTTCGGAAATGCCGGTCGATTCGATCACCAGATGGTCGAACCGCCCGGCCTCGGCGAGCGTGCGCACCTCGGCGAGCAGATCGTCGCGCAAGGTGCAGCAGATGCAGCCGTTGGTCATTTCGACCAATGCCTCCTCCGACCGCGACAACGCCGCCTCTCCGCCGCGCACGAGATCGGCGTCGATGTTCACTTCCGACATGTCGTTGACGATCACCGCCACGCGCCGCCCTTCGCGATTGGCGAGGATATGGTTCAGCAGCGTCGTCTTGCCCGCGCCGAGGAAGCCGGACAGGACGGTCACGGGCAGACGGGTGTCGGATGGGGAGAGGGTTGCCATGATGACGGTCCAATGTGATATGTTACAACATGACCTATCCAGAGATGCGCAACGATGTCCAGTGACATCCTGATCATGAAACCGCGTGGACCGATGCAGGTGACGGCAAGCCGTGGTGGCACCGCGGCGAGGCGTGCGGCATGAGCAGCGTTCCAGAGGGGCCGGGCACGCATATTCCCGTATCGGTGCTGACCGGCTTTCTCGGCAGCGGCAAGACGACCGTCCTCAACCATCTGGTCCGGTCGCCCGGCATGGCGCGGGCATTGGTCGTCATCAACGAATTCGGTGCGGTGGGGCTGGATCACGAATTGATCGCCCGATCGAACGAGGATCTGGTCGTCGAGATGATGGGCGGCTGCCTGTGCTGCACCATCCGCGGCGACCTGTCGCGCACGCTGCGCGACGCGCCGTGGCGCTTCGCGCGCGACGGCGAGTGCTGGTTCGACCGGGTGGTGATCGAAACCACCGGGCTGGCCGATCCCGCACCGATTTTGCACACGCTGATGACCGATCCGCAGCTGGCGCCGCTCTATCGGCTCGATGCGGTCATCGCGACGGTCGATGCGGCGGCGGGCATGGCGACGCTGGACGCGCAGCCCGAAGCGGTGAAGCAGGCGGCCGTCGCCGACCGGCTGCTGCTGACCAAGACCGACCTTACCGATGCGACGTCACAGCAGGCGATCCGCGACCGGCTGGCCGCGCTGAACCCCGGCGCGCCGATCATCGCGGTGACCAATGGCGCGGTGGACCCGGCATCACTGTTCGACGTGGGGCTATGGGACCCGGCCAGCAAGAGCGAGGACGTCAATCGCTGGCTGGCGCACGAGGCCGCGCATGCCGGCCATCACCACCATCACCATCATGACGTGAACCGGCACGATGCCGGTATCCGCGCGACCTGCCTGACGTTCGATACGCCGCTGGAGCCGCTCGCCTTCGATCGCTGGCTGGGGCTGCTGACCATGTTCAAGGGCGCCGACCTGCTGCGCGTGAAGGGCATCGTGAACCTCGTCGGGCATGACGCGCCGGTGGTGAGTCACGGGGTGCAGCACGTCTTCCACCCGCCCATCGAACTCGATCGCTGGCCGTCGGCGGACCGGCGCACGCGGATGGTGTTCGTCACGCGCAACATCGATCCCGAAGAATTGCGGGGCACGTTGGCGCTGATGACGGTGGGCCTGAACGGCGTCGACCTGCAGGGACTGATCGAGAGCGTGACGCCGTAATGGTCGGCGTGATCCGTGGCGACGACGCGCCGGTCTCCGCGCAGGCGTAGCGATCGCGCGCCACCGGCGGCTGGCGGCGATCCGGCCGCCCATTTTTTTCAACGGGAGTGAATGCGATGTTTACCGAAGAGATGGTCCATACGGCCTTGCAGACGTGGTGCGACAATGTCGTGGCGGTCGGCAAGGCGCATGCCGAAGGTGGCGACCCGCGCGCGGTGGCGGAGCGGGTGCTGAGCGACAATTACGACTATGACCATGGCAAGGTGCTGTTCAAGCCGACGCTGACCTTCGGCACCCAGACCTACCGCCCGACGAAGGAGGGCGCGCTGGCCTATTTCACGGGCGGGAGCGAGGCTTTTCCCGACGACAAGGGGTTCAAGCTGAAGCCCTGGGTCAAGGTGTGGTACAGCAAGGAAGACTTCATCCTGCATGGCGATCTGGCGATCGTGCAGTGCAACGTGCATTTCATCGGCCAGGACGACAGCCACATCTTCGTGAACAAGAGCTTCGTGTTCAAGGCGTGCGAGGATGGCAAGGTGCGCATCGTTCTGCACCAATCGTCGCTGCCCTATCAGCCCTGATCGTTCGGAACGGCAGCGTTGCCCGCAGCGCTGCCGTTCCTTCGATGACGCGCGTCAGGCGATGCGATGCGTCGCGGGCCGCCGAAGCAGCAATGCGGCGCCGAGCAGCAGGGCGGCCTCCACCCCCAGACCCGACAGGTCGACGGGACGCACGAACAGGTAGAAGAGGGCAACCCCGAGGAGCGTACCGCCCACGGCCTGACGCGCGCGGATCGACCCGGCCGCCGCCCCGAATTGTCGGGACAGCCCCGCCGCGAGCAGCAGGGCGAGCGTCAGGGCAAGCCATAGCCATATCAGGGCGTCGCCGAAGGCCGGCAGAGCGAGGGACGCGGCGGCGGTGAGCGCCAGCGCGACGGGCTGGCCCCAGGCGACCGCCGTCCACAGCCGTTCCCACAGCGGCACGGCGCGGCCACGGTCGCGGCGGCGGGCGAGCCAGATCGTCACGCCGCTCGACGTGACGAGGCAGAGGGCGAGACCCAACAGACCGTAGAGCAGCCGCACCGGCAAGCCGCCGAACCAGCCGAAGTGGAGTTGGCCGATCCCGCCCAGCAGCGTCACGCCGGCGGGCAGATCGGCGGGATGGCGGTCCGTCACCATCCGGCCGCGCGCGTCGAACACCGTCGTGTCCTGCGGCACGAGCAGGCGGTCGCGGCGCGAGGTGATGGCGATGCGCGCATCGGCCCGGCCGGCGCGTTCGATCATCAGTTGCTGCGGGGCGGCGCCGTCGCTGCGGCGGCGGGCGTCCAGCAACAAGGGCGCGAGGGCGGGCAGCGGCTGGGCGGCGGCGTTTGCGGCGGGCGGTGGCTCGAAGAAGAAGCCGTACACGCGCGCGGTGTTGCCGCCGTAGAGCAGCATCGCAAGCACGCCGACGATCAGCGTGGTCAGCCCCAGGATCGCACCCGTCAGCGCGATGGTGACGTGGAACGGCAGCGCCCAGGTGCCGAGGCGGTTGTGCAGATCCGCCTCCTGCAAGCGCCGCGCGCCGCCCCGCCGCAGGCTGAAGGCGTCCTTGAAGACGCGCGGATGCGCGAGGATGCCCGAGATCAGGACGGATAGCAGCGCGACGCCGGTCAGCCCGACGAGCATCGCGCCCCATGTCCGCGGCAGGTGCAGCGCGATGTGGAGATCGATCAGAAATTCGCTGAACGGCGTGTGCTGTTCGGTCAGCGTGCCGTCGCGGGCGATTGCCCAGTCGTGGTGCTCGGTTGGCGTATAGGCGAGGATGCGGGCGCCGTCCTGGGCGGGGGAGGGCAGCGTCAGATAGAGCGTTGCCTGTGCCGGGCCGCCGGTCTGCGCCGCCTTGACCGCGCGATCGAGCGCGCCGGGGGCGAACTGGTTCGCCACGGGTGCGCCGGGCGCTTCCCACCGTGCGATGTCCCCGGCGAAGACGGCGAGCGTGCCGGTGAGGCAGACGAGATAGATGAGGGCGGCGAAGGCGAGGCCGAGGATGCCATGCCCGTTGAGCACGGCGCGCACCGTGCCCGGCGCCAGCGGCCAGCCGCGCGGCGCGTCCGTCTTGGCGGCTTTGGTCATACCGGTCCCTGCAAGGCGGCGAGCGCGAAGCCGGTCAGCGTCGTCGTGACGATCATGGCGAGCGACCGCATCAGACGGGGGTCGGCGAGCGTCCAGATCATCGCCAGCGCCCAGACGATGGGGATCGTGAGCCCGCCGATCAGCACACGGGTGGGCGGCGCGCCGGGCACCCAGGCGGCGGCGCAATAGGCGATGGCCACGGCGGCGGCCAGTCCGAGCGGCCCGGCCAGGATCGTCTTCAGCACGCCGCGCCACGCCCGGGACGGTTCGTCGGGCTCGGTCGGCGGGGTGGTGGCGCGGGCGGCGCGCGTGGCCTTTACGGTCCGGCCCCGGATGAGGACGATCAGCGCACCAATGCCGACCGCGACGACGGCAAGCGCGCCGCCCCGGATCCAGCCGATCCACGCGGCGTCGGCCAGGATCGTGCCGCCGATCACTGCCCAGCCCGCCGCGATGAGGTCGGGTCGCTCGCGCTGGCGCTCGGCCCAGGCGCGGCGCAGCAGCGTCGCACCGGCGATCCCGCCTGCGATGGCGAGGAGTGCGGGCAGCGCGATCATGCCGGTCGTCCCATCGGGGCTCGGCCCGACGGCCCGTCAGCCGGACGCGGCGTCAGGCCGTGCGGGACGGTGCGGGCAGGCGCATATACGGTCGGTGTCATCGGTCCCCCTTCCGGACGACGACCTAGTGCGAGCCGTAATGCGAACCAATATCAAATAGGCAGTGGTCGGGGGAGGCGGGTCGAAACGCTCTTCAGGCCGGTCAGGTGCGTGCGGCGCCGCGTGCCAGAAAGTCGCGCACCGTGTGCCATGCCGTGTCTTGTACCGCTTCTGGTGTGTCGTCGGCGTCGATGATCGCATGCCGGTCGGGCGCCGCGGCGGCCTGTGCCAGGAACGAGGCGCGGATGCGCTGGTGAAAGGGGAGGGCGAGGCTTTCGAAGCGGCCTTCGTCGAGCGCCTCGTCGGACAGGCGCTTGCGGCTGCGGGTGAGGCCGATCGCGGGGTCGAGGTCGAGGACAAGCGTCAGGTCGGGCCACAGATCGTCGAGCATCGTCGCGTGGAGGCCGCGGATCAGCGCCTCGTCCATGCCGCGGCCGGCGCCCTGATAGGCGAGCGTCGAGCCGGCGTAGCGATCCGAGACGACGATTCGTCCGGCGGCGACGCCGGGGCGGATGACGTGCGCGGCGTGCTGGACGCGCGCGGCGGTCATCAGCAGCAGTTCGGCGCGCGGTTCCCACGCCGCGTCGTCACCGGCGAGCAATAGCCCACGCAAGGCCTCGCCCTGCGGGGTGCCGCCGGGTTCGCGGGTGGCGACGACGTCATGCCCCGCGGCCTGCAACGCGGCGACGATCGCGCGGACGACGCCGCTCTTGCCCGATCCGTCGACGCCCTCGACCGCGATGAACGCGCCGCGCGGGGTCATGATTCCCGGCGCCAGATCTGCGATTTGCAGATGAAGCCGCCGATCAGGCAGCCCTTCACGTTCAGCGTGTCGGCGTCGATCATCGTGACGGTCGACCCGAAGGCGCGGCCCATGTCGGGGACGTAGATCTGCCCCGCCCAGCGGCCCTTGCCGTTGGTGCGATAGCCCCGCAGCAGCGCGGTGCCGATCAGCGGCGGATAGCCCTTGTTCGCGACGTCGGCCTTCGCCTTGTCCGAGGCGCGGATGACCCAGCCGCACAGGTTCGGGCCGCAGCGGCCGGTGCGCACCGCGACGGTGTTCTTGGGATTGTGCCAATTGCCGATGATCGGCGCATGCGGGTCCGCCGGCAGCGTGGCGGACTGGAGCGCGAGCGGCAGAGCGGCAAGGAACGAGAGGACGGACACGTCGATCAGATGGTTGGCGCGGGTCAGCCGCGCAACTGTTCGTGGTGGCGGATCACCTCGTCGATGATGAAGCGCAGGAATTTCTCGCTGAATTCGGGATCGAGTTCGGCGTCTTCGGCGAGGCGGCGCAGGCGGGCGATCTGGCGTTCCTCGCGGCCCGGATCGGCGGCGGGCAGGCCGCTGGTCGCCTTGTGCCGGCCGACCGCCTGCGTCACCTTGAACCGCTCGGCGAGCAGATGGACGAGTGCGGCATCGATATTGTCGATGCTCTTGCGATAGCCTTGCAGCACGTCGTCGCTCACCGGTCGCCCCCTTCGATGGTCAAGTCCGACCCCCATGAGCGTTGTTGCGGGCGCGAGCAAGACTTGCGTTCGGGGGCGCCAGCGGCCACAGCGCGTGGCGAGATGACCGCCACCATCCACCGCCTCGATCGTCCCGAACCGTCGCTGGAGCCGATGCTCCAACTGGTCGCGGCCGACATGAACGCCGTCAATGCGGTGATCCTGGATCGCATGCAGTCGCAGATCCCGCTGATCCCCGAGCTCGCCGGGCATCTGATCGCGGGCGGCGGCAAGCGCATGCGGCCGATGCTGACGCTCGCGAGCGCGCGGCTGATCGGCTACACCGGCACGCGCCACCACCGGCTGGCGGCATCGGTGGAGTTCATCCACACCGCGACGCTGCTCCACGACGATGTCGTCGACGGGTCCGACATGCGGCGCGGCAAGCGGGCGGCGAATTTGATCTGGGGCAATCCGGCGAGCGTGCTGGTCGGCGACTTCCTGTTCAGCCGCAGCTTCGAACTGATGGTCGAGGACGGCAGCCTGAAGGTGCTGAAAATCCTGTCCAACGCCAGCGCCGTCATCGCGGAGGGCGAGGTCAACCAGCTGACCGCGGCGCGGCGGATCGACCTGGGCGAGGATCGTTACCTCGACATCATCAACGCCAAGACCGCCGCGCTGTTCGCCGCCGCCTGCCGGATCGCGGCGGTGGTGGCGGAGCGCAGCGAGGCGGACGAGCTGGCGCTGGATGCGTACGGCCGATACCTGGGCATCGCATTCCAGCTGGTCGACGATGCGATCGATTACGTGTCGGACGCGGGCACGATGGGCAAGGACGCGGGCGACGACTTCCGCGAGGGCAAGATGACGCTGCCCGTCATCCTGGCCTATGCGCGCGGCGACGAGACCGACCGCAAATTCTGGAAGGACGCGGTCGAGGGACGACGCGCGTCGGACGAGGATTTCGCGTACGCCATCGACCTGGTGCGCAAGACGCGTGCGGTCGACGACACGCTGGCGCGCGCGCGGCATTACGGCCAGCGCGCGATCGATGCGATCGGGCATTTCCCGAACGGAAAGGCGAAGGACGCGATGATCGAGGCGGTCGAATTCGCGGTGGCCCGCGCGTACTGACGGGCGCAGGCGCGGCCACGCCCGCGCCGCTGCGAGCACAGCGAGCAGCGCCCGGCACGGCCGGCGGGTCGGCGCCAGCCGAACCCGTCCGACGTCAGGCCGGCGGCTTTGCCGTCGGCGGGCCGGATGCGCAACATGGACACCATGAACACCTCGGCCGAAACGATGTTGGGCTATCGTTTCGGAATGGGCGTTATTCAGGGCTGAGACAGAGTGCTGTCAGGGCGAGTTTACGTTGCTTGGTCAGCGGCTGGCGTGGCGTGTCGTCCAACACCGTCCCTCTCACGTCCTTCCCGCGCAGGCGGGAATCCGTAACCGCTACCGCTCCGATGGAGTCGACAGGCTAGCCAGTCTGGACCCCCGCCTTCGCGGGGATGACGATTGGGATGGGGCTGAGCGGCCCTCAACAGCTCGCGCAATCGCCGCCCGTTTCGACCTGCAGCGTCGTATGGCCGATGCCGAAGCGGTCGTGCAGCATCGCGCGCGCGTCCACGAGGAAGGCGTCGCCCGGATAGCGCCCGGACATGACGAGGTGCGCGGTGAGCACCGGCTCGGTGGTCGACATCGGCCAGATGTGGAGGTCGTGGACGCGCGCGACGCCGGGCAGCGCGGCGAGCGCGGCGGTGACCGCGTCATAGTCGATGTGGCGGGGCACGGCGGAGAGGCTCATTTCGACCGTCTCGCGCAGCAGGCCCCAGGTCTGCCAGAAGATCAGCGCGGCGATGACGAGGCTGACGACCGGATCGATCCAGCCGAGGCCGGTCGCCCAGATCGCGAGGCCGGCGAGGACGACGCCCGCGGACACCACTGCGTCGCTGAGCATGTGGAGATAGGCGCCGCGCACGTTGATGTCGTGCTTGCGCCCGCGCGCGAACAGCCAGGCGGTGAAGGCGTTGACGGCGATGCCGATGCCCGCGACGGTCGACACGGTGAGGCCGGCGAGCACCGGCGGGTCGCCGATCCGCTGCACCGCCTCCAGCACGATCGCCCCCAGCGCGACGAGCAGCAGCAGCGCATTGGCGAGCGCGGCGAGGATCGTCGAGCCTTTGAGGCCATAGGTGAAGCGCTTGCTGGGCGCGCTGCGGGCGAGCGCGGCGCCGCCCCAGGCGACGGCGAGGCCGAGGACGTCGGACAGATTGTGGCCCGCGTCGGCGAGCAGTGCGACCGATCCCGTCCACAGGCCGGCGCCACCCTCGGCCAGGACATAAGCGATGTTGAGCGCGATGCCGATCGCGAAGGCGCGGTCGAACGACGCGGGGGCGTGGCTGTGGCCGTGGCCGCCGTGGCTGTGGCTGTGTTTGCTATGGTCGTGCGCGTGGCCGTGGTGGTGATGGGCGCCCAATGATCTCGTCCGGGTGGTTGTGGGGTGGTCGTATCACTGCGGGGGTGCGTGATACTAGCGCATCGATGGTGACGTGCTCGTCGCGTGGGGTGGAGCGCGGGGTTTCGGTATTCGGGTCGCCTCGCAGAAGAAGCGGGACGCCCGGTTGAGCCCAGGGTGACGGGGTGTGTGGCAGTCGGGGTAGCTCCTCCGCTCCGTCACCCCGGACTTGGTCCGGGGTCTACCGGGCCGCGGGGGGAAGCTGGAGCCTCTGGCCGTCCCCCTCGCCGCGGAGTGGACCCCGGAACGAGTCCGGGGTGACGGGGGTGTTTGGGGCGTGGCTCGCGCTCCCAATCGTTTGGGGGATTTGGGTGGTGGGCCTTTCCCTCGTCACCCCGGCCGAAGAGCCGGGGTCCCGCTTTTTTTTCCAGCGACCGCGGAAGAAGCGGGACCCCGGGTCGAGCCCGGGGTGACGGGGTGTGGCTTCGGCAGGGTGCCTCCTCCACTCCGTCATCCCGGACTTGGTCCGGGTCCACCGGGCCGCGAGGGGAAGCTGGAGCCTCTAGCCGTCCCCCTCGCCGCGGAGTGGACCCCGGGTCGAGCCCGGGGTGACGAGGGGGGGGGGTGGCGCCCCCCTCAGGATTTGCCGAAGAGGCCGCCGAGCATGCCGCCCAGATTGCCGAGCGCGCCGTTGCCTTCGCCGCCGAGCAGGCCGCCGATGTTGGCGAGGGCGCCTTCGCCGCCGAGGTGGGCGAGGATCTGGTGCAGGACATCGGGGGACAGGCCGGTCGAATCGGCGGCGCCGGCCACCGTATCGCCGGGTTCGGCGTGCGCGGCACTTAACGCGGCGATCGCCTGGGCGACCTGTTCGGGGGAGAGGCCGATCTTTTCGGCGAGGTTGGTGAGAATCGGAGTGTCGCCCATCTGGCCAAGGATGCCGTCCAACAGACCCATCATATGTCTCCTGCGCGCGTCGGTTCGCGCGGGCTGGGAGCATAGCAGGCGGTGACGGTCGCGTCGCGGGGCGATCCGTGGCAAGAAGCCGCGCATCGTGACCGACCTGCCGATTTTCGCCGTCCTGCCCGACCTGCTCGCCGCGTTGCGGACCGGGAGCAACGCCGTGCTCGTCGCGCCGCCGGGGGCGGGCAAGACGACCGCGGTAGCCCCGGCGCTGCTGGGCGAGGCCTGGTGTACGGGCGAGGTGCTGCTGCTGTCGCCGCGGCGACTGGCGGCGCGCGCGGCGGCGGAGCGGATGGCGGCGCTGGCGGGGGAAAGCCCGGGCGGCACCTATGGCTATGCGACGCGGATGGACAGCAAGCGCTCCGCAGCGACGCGGGTGACGGTGGTGACGGAGGGGATCTTCGTCGCGCGTATCCAGGCCGATCCCGAGCTGACCGGTGTGTCGGCGGTGCTGTTCGACGAGGTGCATGAGCGCAGCCTGGATGGCGATTTCGGTCTGGCGCTGGCGCTGGAGGCGCAGGGCGCGCTGAGGCCCGATCTGCGGCTGGTCGCGATGTCGGCGACGCTGGACGGGGCGCGCTTTTCGCGCCTGCTGGGCGCCACGGAGCAGGGGGCGCCCGTGATCGAGAGCGAGGGGCGCAGCTATCCGCTCGCTCTGCGCTATCTGGGGCGCAGCGGCGACGGCCGGATCGAGGATGCGATGGCGAGCGCGATCCGGCAGGCGCTTCGCGAGGCGGAGGGTGGCGTGCTCGCGTTTCTGCCTGGCGTCGCCGAGATCGAGCGGACGGCGGAGCGGCTGGAGGGGCTGCCGGAGACGATCCGCGTGCATCACCTGCATGGCAGCATGGAGCCGGCGGCGCAGCGCGCGGCGATCCGCCCCGAGCCCGATGGCGCGCGCAAGCTGGTGCTGGCGACGGGGATCGCCGAGACCAGCCTGACGCTGGACGGCATCCGCATCGTCGTCGATTCGGGGCTGGCGCGGCGGCCGCGCTACGACCGGGCGGCGGGGATGACGCGGCTGGTGACCGAACGCGCGAGCCAGGCGGCGGTGACGCAGCGCGCCGGGCGTGCGGCGCGGCAGGGGCCGGGCGTCGCCTATCGCCTGTGGGAAGAGGCGGCGACGGGCGGCCTGCCGCGATTCGACCCGCCGGAGATCGTGGAAGCGGATCTGTCGGGTCTGGTGCTGGCGAGTGCGATCTGGGGCGTCGGCGATCCGCGCGACCTTGCGTGGCTCGATCCGCCGCCCGCCGCGGCGGTGGCGGAGGCGCGCGAGCGGCTGGCGGCGATCGACGCGGTCGATGGCGACGGGCGGCCGACCGCGCACGGGCGGCGCGTCGCGGCGATGCCGATGCCGCCGCGTCTGGCGCATATGCTGCTGCGCGCGGGGGCGATGGGGCAGGGCGCGCTCGCCGCCGAGGTGGCGGTGCTATTGTCCGAGCGCGGGCTGGGCGGCAACGACCCCGACCTCGACGTGCGGCTGCGGCGCTGGCGGAGCGACCGGGGGACGAAGGCGACCGCGGCGCGACGGCTGGCGGAGCGGTGGACGGCGCTGGCGGGCAAGCCGGTGGGCGAGCCGCTGCGCATCGACGGCGCGGGCGTGGAGGTGGCGATCGCGCTCGCCTTCCCCGATCGGATCGCGAAGGCGCGGGATGCGAGCGGCGAATTATGGGCGTCGGCGGGCGGGCGCGGCTTCCGGCTCGATCCGACGCTGCCGCTGGCGCGGCATGCGTGGCTGGCGGTGGCGGAGACGCAGGGGGCGGCATCCGGCGCGCGCATCCTAGCGGCGGCGCCGATCGCGCTGGCGACGATCGAGCGCCTGTTCGCCGACCGGATCGAGACGCGGCGGACGGTGACGTTCGATGCGGTGAGCGGCGGCGTGGTGACGCTGCGCGAGCGGCGGCTGGGCGCGCTGCGGCTGTCGTCGGGGCCGGATGCGGGGGCGGAGCCGGACGCGATCGCCGCGGCCTTGCTGGAGGGCGTGCGGACGCATGGGCTGGCGCTGCTGCCGTGGAGCGCGGGGGCGGCGGCGCTGCGGGCGCGGGCGGACTATGCGGGCGTGCCGCTGGAAGACATGCTGGTCGAGCGGCTCGACGAATGGCTGCCGGCGTTGCTCGTGGGGCGGCGGCGGCTCGACGCGATTCCGGCGGGGGCGCTGACCGACGCGGTGCGGACGCTGATCGGTTGGGATGCGATGCGGCAGATCGATCGGCTGGCGCCTGCCGACTTCACCAGCCCCGCAGGGAGCACGCACGCGATCGACTATGCGGCGGAGGGCGGGCCGAAGGTGGAGCTGCGCGTGCAGGCGCTGTTCGGGCTGGGCGAGCATCCCTGTATCGGGTCGGGGCGCGTGCCGCTGGTGCTCAGCCTGACCTCGCCCGCCGGGCGGCCGATCCAGACGACGCGCGATCTGCCGGGCTTCTGGGCGGGCAGCTGGAGCGCGGTCGCGAAGGAGATGCGCGGGCGCTATCCCAAACATCCCTGGCCCGACGATCCCGCCGCGGCGACCGCGACGCTGCGGACGAAAAAGGCGGATGCACGGGGCGGCGGGACGCGCTAAAGGAGCGTCTATGCCTACCGCCCGCATCTTCCAGCGCCCCAAGAACGCCATGCAATCGGGCAAGGCCCGCACGCACACCTGGGCCCTCGAGTTCGAACCGGCCGAGCCGAAGCAGCCCGATCCGCTGACCGGCTGGGCGGGCAGCGGCGATACGCGCGAACAGGTGCGGCTGAGCTTTCCGTCAGCCGAGGCGGCGATCGCCTATTGCGAGGCGCAGGGCTTCGATTACGAGCTGATCCCGGCGCCGGAGCGCAAGCTGAAGCTGCAGGCGTACGCGGATAATTTCCGGTAAGGGCGGGGCTCTTACCGACGCCGTCATTCCCGCGGAGGCGGGAATCCATAACCTATGACGTTGCGGCTTGAGCCGGGGCGGTAGCGTTTCTGGATTCCCGCCTTCGCGGGAATGACGATTGGGGGTGTGGGCGTGTGCCGGTCCCCCATCGTGCGTCGCCCCAGCGGAGGCTGGGAGGATCGATGCGAGCGCTTGCGGGCGTTTCTTTCCCGTTCGCCCTGAGCCTGTCGAAGGGCGCGCGCCACAAGCGGTGTGCTTGCGGATAGCCGCCCTTCGACAGGCTCAGGGCGAACGGGGAAGGGCTCTCAGCGCCCCATCATCTCCGCAACGATGCCGCTGCCGAGTAGCAGCAGCATCTTGGCGTCGATCGCCACGCCGGCGCGGCGTTTCTCTGCCACGAAGCCTTCGACGCCCGATAGTGGCACGCGGTGGACGGTGATGTTCTCGTCGGCGTCGCCGCCGCCGTCGCCGGTGCGGGTGAGACCGGTCGCCAGCACGAGCGTGAAGCTTTCCGACGTCATGCCGGGCGAGGAGAAATATTCGCCGCGCTCCTCGACGAATTGGGCGTGATAGCCGGTTTCCTCCTCCAGCTCGCGGCGGGCGGCCGAGGCGATGCTTTCGCCCGCGCTTTCGTCGCCGACCAGGCCGGCGGGGAGTTCGAGGCAGGTTCGGCCCAAAGGCACGCGATATTGCTCGAGGAGCAGCAACTGAACGTCGGCATCGATCGCGACGATCACCGCGGCGCCGATGCCGCCGTTGCGCTCGGCATATTCCCAGGTGCCCGCCTTGCGGACCGACAGGTATTTGCCCTGCCACATCGTCTCGGTCGTCATAGCTGAATCAGGCGGTCCGGCAGTTCGTTGGTGTCGTCGGCGCGCGGCGGGAAGTGTTCGGTGAGGACGATGCCGATCTGGCGGATCGCCTCTGCCATGCCGTCGCCGGGGCGGCCGTCGCGCGTCGCGGTGATGAGCGCGGCCATGGCGGCGCCCCAGACTTCGGGCGCGACGCGGGAATGGATCGCGGCATCGGCGATCAGCTCGGCGCGATGTTCGTCGAGCGAGAGGTACAGCAGCACGCCGGTCGCGTCGCGGGTGCGCGCTTCGGCGCTGGCGCGGAACAGCATCAGCGCGCGGGCGCGGACACGGCGGGCGGCGGTGCGCTTGGGCGTCAACGCGAGGCGGAGCGGCATCCAGGCAAGCGCGACGCGGACGATCAGGAAGGTCGCGGCGAGCAATACCAGCGCGACGGTGAACAATCCGCCGGGCGCGGGCGCGCCGTCCCAAGGGTCGGCGACGAGACCGTGGAGTGTCACCGCGATCCCCGGCCAGAGCGCGAGCAGCGCGAGGACGAGTAGCATCGCCAGCACCGCCCAATGCAGCGCGACGTCATGATATTTGTCGGATCGATGCGCGACGATCGTGACGATCTCGCCCGAAGTGGTGCGTTCGGCCTCTGCCACGGCTTCGGCGACGCGAGCGGCATCGGCTGGGGTCAGGCGCATGTCACCAATCCCCCGAGGCGCCGCCGCCCCCGAAATCGCCGCCGCCGCCGCCGGTGAAGCCGCCTCCACCCCAGCTGCCGTCGCTGCCGCCCGACGATCCGCCGCCGCCCCAGCCGCCGCCACGATCGCCGGAGGAGCGGCCGATCTCATTGGCGATGCCCCACAGCACGATGGGCAGCGCGCTGCCGCCGCCATCGTCATAGCGGCGACCCCACGGCCCGGCGCTGCGCCGGCGACCGATGATCAGGGGCACGAGGACGAACAACAGGATGACCGCCCAGATGATCAGGCCGAACGGCACGCCGCCACCGCCGCTGCGGCGTTCGGCGGAGCGCTGGTGGATCTGGTCGAACTGCTTCGCCGCCGCATCGAGCCGCGCCTGCTGTTCTTCCGGCGAGGCACGCAGCTGCTTGTCGAGCGCGTCGACGCCGGCGGTGATGCCACCCGGCATGTCGCCCGCCTTGAAGCGGGGAATGACGTCCTGATTGATGATGACGCTGGACAAAGCGTCGGTGATGAACGGCTCCAGCCCGCGGCCGACTTCGATGCGGACCTTGCGCTGGTTGGGCGCGACGATGAGGATCGCGCCGTTGTTGACGTCGCGCAGGCCAACGCCCCAGCTGCGGCCGAGCTTGTAGCCGTAATCCTCGATCGTATCGCCCTGCAGATCGGGGATCGTCGCGACGACCAGCTGGCGCTTGGTGTCCTTCTGCAACGCCTCCAGCTTCTGCGTCAGTGCGGCCTTCGTCTCCGGCGGCAGCACGTTGGCGGCGTCGACGACGAGGCCGGTGAACTTGGGGAAGGTCTGCGCGGTCGCGGGCGCGAGCATCAGGCTCGCGGCGAGCAGCAGCAAGGCCGCCCGCCACACGATCGCCGCCCGCGTCACGAGCGCCATCGCCGTCAGCTCGCATTCCCGAAGTTGACGGTCGGGGCCTGATCCGCCCCCGGCGTCGTCGCGGCGAAGGGGGTGAGCGGCTTGGCGCCGTAGAAGATCTTCGCGCCGACCGCGTCGGGGAAGGTGCGGATCTTGGTGTTATACGCCTGCACCGCATTGTTATAGTCGGTGCGCGCGATGGTGATGCGGTTCTCGGTGCCTTCCAGCTGGCTCATCAGCGTGGTGTAGTTGCTCTGGCTCTTCAGCTCGGGGTACGCCTCCTGCAAGCGCTGGAGCGACAGCGTGACGGCGCCCTGCGCGCGTTCGAACGCCTGCATCTTGGCCGGATCGGTCAGCTGGTCACCCGACAGCTTCACCTGGTTGGCACCGGCGCGCGCCTGCGTCACCTGCACCAGAATGTCCTTTTCCTGCGCGCCCGCGGCCTTCACCGTCGCGACGAGGTTGGGGATCAGGTCGGCGCGGCGCTGATACTGGTTCTGGACGTCGGCCCAGCGCGCCTTGGCGTTTTCCTCGGCCGTCGGCACGGAATTGATCCCGCATCCGGCGAGCGACAGGCTCGCGGTGGCAGCCAGCGCGAAGGCGGCAACGGGACGAAGCGACGACATGAACATCCTCCTGAGAGCGTATCTGTCCTATCCATATAGGACAGCGTGCGGGCTTGGCGAAGGGGTAATCGCAGCCTACCCTTTCGCCCGACGCCTGAACAACGGGGAGGACGTGAACATGTTCAAGGAATTCAAGACCTTCATCGCGCGAGGCAACGTGCTGGACCTCGCCGTGGCGGTCATCATCGGCGCGGCATTCGGCAAGATCGTGACGTCGCTGACCGAAGACATCATCATGCCGGTGGTGGGCAAGATCTTCGGCGGCTTGGATTTTTCGAGCTATTTCATTCGGTTGGGCGCAATCCCCGCGACCTATACCGGATCGCCGACGGATTATGCCGCGCTGAAGAAGGCGGGCGTGCCGCTGCTGGGCTATGGCGAGTTCGTGACGCAGGCGGCAAACTTCCTGATCCTCGCCTTCATCATTTTCCTGCTGGTGCGCAGCGTCAACCGCGTGATCGCCAAGCCCGAGGCGCCCGCCGCCCCGGCGCCCGAGCCGGCCGATGTCGCGCTGCTGCGTGAGATTCGCGACGAGCTGAAGGCGCGGCCGCGGGTGTAATAGATCCTCCCTCGCTTTAGCGGGGGAGGCGTTCGCGCAGCGAATGGTGGAGGGGGTGTCGCCGCGGGCGCGACGGGAGCCGTTGACCTCCCCCTCCGTCAGCTTCGCTGCCACCTCCCCCTGGCGGGGGAGGAATGGGGGCATGTCGCGACGCGCTGGTCGGTGGTGGGGTCGGGGTTGGGCCTTGCCACCATCGTCACTCCGGACGTGATCCGGGGTCCCGCTTTCGGCGCGACGAAGAAGCGGGATCCCGGCTCGAGGCCGGGATGACGGGGACGGCGGTGTGCTTGCACCGTGACGGGCCAAGAGGCGCGGCCGCGGGTGTGATGGATCCTCCCTCGCTTTGGCGGGGGAGGGGGACCGTTCGCGCAGCGAATGGTGGAGGGGGCGTCTCCGCGAGCGCGACGGGAGTCGTTGACCTCCCCCTCCGTCAGCTTCGCTGCCACCTCCCCCTGGCGGGGGAGGAATGGGGGCATGCCGCGACGGGTTGGTTGGTGGTGGGGTGGGGGTTGGGCCTTGCCACTATCGTCACCCCGGACTTGATCCGGGGTCCCGCTTACGGCGCGAAGGAGAAGCGGAATCCCGGATCAAGTCCGGGATGACGTAAATGGGGTAACGGCTGCCTTACGCCGCGACGAGTTGGTCGGCGGTGGCGTCGGCTAGGCTGGTGCCGTCGAGGATGCGGGCGGTTTCGTCGCGGACGCGCATCATCGCGTGGCGGATCGCGCAATCGGCCTCGCTCTTGCAGTCCTTGCACGGACGGTAGGCGGTGCGGCTGACGCAGGGGACGAGCGCGAGCGGCCCTTCGATCACGCGGATCACGTCGCCCAGCGAAATGAGGTGCGCGGGCCGCGCGAGGACGTAGCCGCCCATCTTGCCGCGCGTGCTCTGGATGAAGCCGGCATCGCGCAGATCGGCCAGGATCAGTTCCAGGAACTTGCGCGGCACGTTGGCGGCGACGGCGATCTTGCCCATCGGGATCGGCGGGCTGGCGGCGGGTGCTTCGGCAAGAAACAGCATCGCGCGCAACGCGTAACGGGAACGCTGGGTCAACATGATGGCGCCGCTATGGCCGGATATTGTGGCTAACGAAAGGCGTGGATTGCAGGGACGTGACGCTGCCCCTATATCGACCGGGCCGGCTTCCAGCCGGCTATGGCGATAAACGGTGGCGTTAAATAGGCGCAGCGGACCCGGGGGCAGTACCCGGCGGCTCCACCACCGACGCTGAGCCGCTCGGCGGCACGCTTCATGTGTGCAGGCGATCGGCACAGCGTCGATGACGGGGCCGAACTAGGATCGACGTGTGTTGAAAAGCGCTGTCTTTCGCTCGGAATGGGACCACCGCAACGGCCCATTACACAAGTGCCAACGATAACGAAGCACTCGCGATTGCGGCGTAACTGAGGGCCTCACGGCCTAAGGTTACTCCAAAATAGCGCGGTTGGACCCCACCGGGCAACAGAAGGGGATTCCAGCGGTACGGGGAGCACCGGGCAACAGAAGCTCCCCACTGTCCCTAATGATGGTCGTACGAAACGCAGCGTTCCCGCTGCGGGCGTTGTCGCTGCGCGGCGTTGCCGCCATCTTGGGCGGGAAGGAGCCATTTGCATGACCGCCCGCACGCTTGCCGCCATCCACCCCGCCCATCGCGACGATATCGGCGATCTCGTCACGCGGCGGCCGGTGCCGGGTCCGGGGCTGGAGCAGGTCGATCCGTTCCTGTTCCTCAACCATCATGGTCCGCAGACCTACGCCCCAGGCAACAAAGGCCTGCCGTTCGGCCCGCATCCGCATCGCGGGTTCGAGACGGTGACGTTCATCCTCGACGGCAGTCTGGCGCATCACGACACCGGCGGCCATGCCAGCATCATCGAAACAGGCGGCGTGCAGTGGATGACGGCGGGGGCGGGGCTGATCCATGCCGAAATCTCGCCGCCCGCGTTCAAGCGCGACGGCGGGCCGATGGAGATCCTGCAATTGTGGGTGAACCTGCCCGGCCGGCTGAAGATGACCGCGCCGGCCTATACCGGCTTGCAGGCGGATGCGATTCCGGTGGTGCCGCTGCCGGACGACGCGGGCAGCGTCGCATTGGTGTCGGGGCGGTTCGGCGACGTGGAGGGACCGATCCGGTCGCTGACCGGCGTGATGCTGTCGACCGTGCGGCTGCATAGCGGTGCGGTGGTGACGCTGCCGGCGCCAAAGGGGCGGTCGGTGTTCCTGTATGTCGTCGCCGGCACCGTGGCGATCGGCGGGCGGAGCGTGCCGCACTGGCATCTCGCGACGTTGCGCGACGACGGTGATTCGGTGGAGCTGACCGCGAGTGACGATGCCGTGCTGCTGTACGGCCATGCCGATCCGATCGGCGAGCCGGTGGTGGCGCATGGGCCGTTTGTGATGAACACGCGCGACGAGATCGGCCAGGCGATCCGTGATTATCAGGCGGGGCTGTTCAACGGCACGGGGCCACTGCCGGCGGTGTGATCATCGATGTGGGAAGTGGTGCCCGGGGACGGATTCGAACCGCCGACACTGCGATTTTCAGTCGCATGCTCTACCAACTGAGCTACCCGGGCAGGGCCGTCACGCGAAGGCTTCGCGTTCGGAAGTGGCGCCTCTAATGGTCCCCGCCGGTGCTGTCCAGCCCCTCATGCGCATCATTTTGCACCGGGATGCGATATCCTTCGCCCAGCCATTGCAGCAGGTCGCGATCGCGGCAGCCGCGCGAGCAGAAGGGCGTGTGGAGCGGATCGACGGCTTTGTCGCAGATCGGGCAGGTCGTGGCGGTCATAGGCTGTCGAACAGATGGGTGACGCCGGTGCGGCGTGCAAGCTCGGCCAGCCAGTCGGGGCGGCTGACGAGGCGGGCGTGGACGGGGGCGGGCAAGCGGTGATGCAGCGGACTGCCGGGGGGCTCGCGCTCCAGCCGGCGCAGCAGCGCCCGCGTCGCGGCGCCGACCGGATCGGTGCGGAGCAGTTCGGGCAGCGAGGCGCGGGGGCGGGGACGGACGATCTGCAGGAAACCGAAACCGTTGACCGCGGTGCGTTCGAACGGCGGCACCAGCGCGGCGTCGAGCGCTTCGGCGACCGCCTGTCGCGCGGCCTTGCCCTCCAGCGTCGGAAAATCGATGCCGATCGAGCCGCCGATACCGTGACGGCGGATCGCTGCGGCGACCGCTTTCGCGGCGGCGACGGCGAGCGGTTCGAGCGGGGGCGGGCCGTCGACGTCGAACAGCGTCATCGCCGGGGTGGGCGACAGGCGCAGCGCGCCGAGAGGGAAGGCGATCGCGCCGTCCATCGCCTCTTCGAGCAGTTCGGACCAGCCGGCCGCTTCCAGCGCGTCGGGTTCGTGGGGGCGGAGGGTGCGGACGGGGAGGCCGGTGGCGTGGAGGCGGGCGAGCAGATCCGGGCCGTCGGCGGGCGTAGCGTCGGTCGCCATGGCGCGGGGCGGCTTGGGGCGGCCGGGTTCGGGGATGGCTTCGCGGACGATCTCGACGGTGAGGGGCGCGCCCTTGGTCAGCCCTTTGGGGATGCGGGGGAGGACCGCGTCCTCGCTGGCGATCGACAGGCGGCCCATGCCGCCGGCGGTCAGCTCGACCAGCTGGGCCCTGGCGACGGTGCCGAGGCGGAGCGTATTCGGCAGTTCGATCGCGGCTTCGACGATGCGGTCGCCGTCGATCAGTGCGGCGCGGGCTTCGCCGATGCCGGCTTCATAGACCCATTCAGGCAAGGGGGAGCCCGGCGGCGCGGAGGAGGGCGCGGGTTTCGGTGAGCGGCAGGCCGATGACGCCCGAATGGCTGCCGTGGAGGAAGCGGACGAAGGCTTCGGCGCGGCCCTGAATGGCGTAACCGCCGGCTTTTCCAAGGCCTTCGCCGCACGCGATATAGGTATCGATTTCGGCGGGGGAGAGCGGGCGGAAGGCGACGATCGTGTCGGACAGGCGCGTGCGCTGCGTGCCGTCGGGGCCGATCACGCAGATCGCCGACAGCGCGTGGTGGCGGCGGCCGGAGAGGCGGAGCAGCAGGTCGCGCTGGATCGCCTCGGTCTCGGCGGGCGGCAGGATCGCGCGGCCGAGCGCGATCGTGGTGTCCCCGGCGATGACCGTCTCGTCCGGTGCGCGCTCCACCGCCAGCGCCTTTTCGACGGCGAGGCGCTGCGCATAGACGCGGGGCAGTTCGCGGGGGCGCGGGGTTTCGTCGATCGCGGGCGCGGCGATGCGATCGGGCACGACGCCGAGACGCGCCAGCAGATCGCGCCGGCGCGGCGAGGAAGAGGCGAGAACCAGTGGCATAAGGTCGGGCGGCACGCGGGTGCCGCCGCCGCTTATTGCGGGCCGGGGCCGCCGCGGCCGGGCATGAAGCGGTAGGTGATCCGCCCCTTGGTCAGGTCGTAGGGGGTCAGTTCGACCAGCACCTCGTCACCGACCAGCACGCGAATGCGGTTCTTGCGCATCTTGCCGGCGGTATGGCCGAGAATTTCGTGGTCGTTTTCGAGCTGTACGCGGAACATCGCGTTGGGGAGCAATTCCACCACGCGGCCGCGCATCTCGAGCAGTTCTTCCTTGGCCAAAAATCAACCTCTGTTCGCGTGTTCGGGCGCGCCCTTAGCGCAAGTCGCCGAAAAAGGGAAGCAAGGCGGACGGGCGGCGCCGGTCCAACAGGGGGCGGCGGGTCGCAAAGCCTTGCAGGATGCAAGATGGGGGTGGCGGGCGCGATTCGCAAGCCGCCGCACCCCTCGGAAGTGGACGAAGTGGACGGTACGTCATGTGTCGGAGACCCCCTCATGCGCAGGGAACGCAGGGGGTGGGGCCGGACGTGTCAAAGAACGTTCCGGGGATGATGCATATTCGGCGCATGTAGGACAGGGGAAAGATCGGATCAGAGCAGCCGGTCCTGCCGGCCTGTGTCTTCGCGGGCTGCCTTGCGGAAGGCGAGGTTGGGATCGGGATAGGGCAGATCGGGCTTTCGTCCGGCGAACAGATCGGCGACCGTCAGGATCTGAAGTCGCGGATAGGTGCGCTTGAATCCGTCCTCGAACCGGCCGACCGCCGCCGCCGCCTTCAGCATCGGTCCGGTCGGCGTAGCGAGCGTGACGAAGACGCCGATCGGCGCGTTTTCGCGCACCATCGCCGAATGCAGGTCGCGGATCATGCCGACACCGACATGGTCGCCGCCCTTGACCGAGACGATCGCCTTTTCGGTGCGTTTGCCGTCCGGCTTGAAATAGAGCAGGCCATCGACGCCGCCGTCCGCGCCCTTCTTCTTGCCGCCATAGGGTACGGCATCGACCATCGACACTGCCCACCATTGAAACTGATATTTGTCGCGCCTGGCGAGATCGGTGGCGGAGGCGAGGTCCTTGGGCGTGCCCTCTACCGTGAAGCTGGCATCCGGGAAGGCGGCCTGCATGCGCCGTTCGATCAGCGAGATGGCGAGGTGGGTGACGTCGATGCCGATCCAGTGCCGGCCGAGCTTTTGCGCGGCATGGACCGCGGTGCCGCAGCCGCAGAAGGGGTCGAGCACGACGTCGCCTTCGTTGGACGAGGCGGCGACGATGCGTTCGAGCAATTTGATCGGCTTTTGCGTGGGGTAGCCGAGATATTCCTTGCCGCGCGGTGCGATGGCGAAGTTCCAATAATCCTCTGGCACCTTGCCCTTGGCGTGGATCAGGTGATCGGCGCCGACGAAGCCCGATCCGACGAGGCCGGGTTTATAGTTTTCGCGCGTCTTGGCGCTGTGTTCGACGCGGACGGCGTCGGCGTTGAAGGTCCAGGTGTCGCCCTTGTTGAACCAGAAGATCGTGTCGTGCTTGCGCATGAACTGCCGCATGCCGGGCGACCCCGGCCCGGTGTAGCACCAGACGATTTCGTTGCGGTAGCGCTGAGCGCCGAACACCGCGTCGAGCAGCAGCTTGAGATAATGGCTGGCGGTCGGATCGCAGTGGAGGAACAGGCTGCCGGTCGGCTTGAGCTTACGATGCAATTCGACCAGGCGGATCGCCATCATGGCGAGATAGGCCATCATGTCGTTTTCGCCGAGGAACGCGCGCATCGCCCGCAGCAGTTCGAACGCGCGCGTGTTGCCGCTCTTGCAGACCTGGTCGAAGGCATCCTCCGCCGTGTCGTTCCAGTGCCACGTGTCTTCGAACGCCTCGATCTGGGCATCCGCGCCGGCGCCGGTCGGCGACTTGAACAGGATGTTGTAGTTGGCGTTCGAATTGTAGGGCGGGTCGAGATAGATCAGATCGACGCTGGCATCGGCGATATGGTCGCGCAGCACGTCCAGATTATCGCCATAATAGAGGTGATTGAGGGGTCTGTTCCGCATTGCCGGACTGTGCGGGGGGCAGCGGCGATCGTGGCATGACGATTGATCCGGATCGGCTGCGACGCATCCGATGTTGCGGGCCTGTTCCCGATCGTTTCATCCAAAGCGGATGGTTGGCGTCGGCAGGCCCGCCCCGCTCACCCCGCCGAGCGGAAGCCGTTCCGCCCGCCTGCCTTCGCCCGGTACAGCGCATCGTCGGCGCGGGCGATGACGTCGCGCAGGCGATCGGGGGGCGTGATGCTGGCGATGCCGCAGCTGATGCTGAGCAGGACGTGCGTCGCGGCGTCGGCGGCGATCGGCTGCTGGCGCAATGCGGCCTGGATGCGCGTGCAGATCGCTTCGCCCGTGTCGTGATCGCCGACCTGCAGGATCATCACGAACTCGTCGCCACCCAGCCGGCCGATCAGATCATCGGGACGGGTGTTGGCGCGCAGCGTCGCGGCGAGGTGGCGCAGCACGTGATCGCCGAAGGGATGGCCCCAGGAATCGTTGATGCCCTTGAAGTGATCGATGTCGATCGCGACGCAGCACAAGGGCGAAGCGGCGCGATCGAGCAGCGCGCCGGCGCGGCGTTCGAAGCCGCGGCGGTTGAGCAGCCCGGTGAGCGTGTCGGTGATCGCCTCGGCATGCGCTTCGGCGGCCTGTTCCTCAAGCTTGCGCGACAGGCGGGTGCGCGCAGCAATCTCCGCCGCGACGGGCAGGCAGGTGATCAGCATGATGGCGAGGAAGGACTGGAACAGATGCGCCTGGAGCACCGGGTCGCCGGTCGTCATCACGACCGGACCATGGCCCGACGCGGTGGCGCACGCGCCGATCACGGCAATGGCCATGACCGCCATCTTGGTGCCGAGCGGCCCGACGCGGAAGGTGACGAGCATGACCGGCGCGTACAGCAGGAACAGCGCAGGCAGCACCGCTACGTAGAAGACGAGATAGGCGGTGGCGACGACCAGCCCGAGATAGGCGAGCGATTCCAGCCGCTGCATCGGCGACTTGCTGCGGATACAGTCGGTCAGCTGGCCGCCGAGGATGGCCATGAACACCGGCGTGAAGACGAGCAGGCCGAGGCCGTCGCTGAGGAACCACGTCTTGAACGAGGAGACGAACGCCTGGTCGTAGACGAGGGTCGCGGTGGCGGCGCCCGCCGCGCCGCTGAGCGCAGGCGCGATCAGGCCGGCGGCAAGGATGAAGCGCAGCAGCGCGCCGGTGGAGCGGAGCAGGTCGATCGACCCCGAACCGCGGCGGATGAGGATCGTGGCAACCACCACCTCCAGTCCGTTCGAGACCGCATAGAGCAGCGGTCCGGCAATGCTGCCCCGCGTCAGCCAGTTGGCGGCGACATTGCCCACGAGGCCGGCGCTGAGCACCGTCCACCAGCGCGGGCGTCGATCGAGCAGCAAGAGCGCGACGAGGACGGCATTGGCGGGCCATACCGTCGCGATCGTGCGGCCGTCGCTGGTGAGGTGGATGGTCGAGGCGGCGCACAGGAAATAGAGCGATGCCGCGACCAGCCAGATGATGCCGGATGGCGACCCCGATGGGCGCGCGGTGCGGACTGTCTCTCCCATCCACCCAAATTGATCGAGATCAGTCAAAACGGGGTTAATATTTGCCGCGTCGCGCGAGCGAAGCCGCGGGAAGACGACGACAAATCACCCGCCGCGGGTTAATCGACCCTCGTCACACGCGCGGCGATGGCCGGGTGCAGCCGATCGGGTGCGGCAATCCCCCTCACGCCGGATTGTACTTCGCCAGGAACGCGCCCATTGCGGTCAGGAATTCCAGCCGGTCCTGGCTGCGGGTGAAATGGTGATCGCCCAGCGGCTGCTCGATATATTGATAGGGCTTGCCGGCGGATTTCAGCGCATCGGCCATCTGACGGGATTGTTTGACCGGCACGCGCTTGTCGGCCTTGCCGTGCAGCAGCAGGACGGGGATCGTCACCTGATCGGCGCCGAAGCGGGGGGAGACGGCGTGCAGGTCGGTCGCGCGCTTGGTCCAGTAGCGGCCCAGCGTCTTGCCGTTGAGGAATTGCGCATCGTATTTCTTGATGCCGGCAAGGTCCGATACGCCGGCATAGGAGATGGCGCAGCGATACAGCGCGCCGTCGCGCTGCGCGGCGCGGAGCGCGGCATAGCCGCCATACGACGCGCCGGCGATGCAGACGCGTTTGGGATCGGCAATGCCCTCTTTCGCCAGAAAGGTGATCGCATCGTTGAGGTCGTCCTGCATCTTGAGACCCCATTCGCCTTCGCCCGCCTTGACGAAGGCGGTGCCATAGCCGGACGAGCCGCGGTAATTGGGCTGGATGACGGCATAGCCCTGTTCGGCGAGATACTGGACCCACCAGTCCCAGCCTTCGCTGTCGCGTGCGATCGGGCCGCCGTGGGGCAGGACGACCAGCGGCAGGTTCTTCGCGTTCGGGCGATGGCGGGGGAGCGTCAGGATCGCCTCGATCGCCGTGCCGTCGCGCGCGGTGTAATGGACGGTCTTGACCGGCGACAGGCTGCGCCCGGCGAGCGTGTCGTTCTGGAAGGCGTAGCGCTGCATGCGGTCGCTGCCGAGATCCCAGTAATAGAGCGCGCCGGCCTGCGAGGGGCTGCCGACCTCGACCAGCATCTGCGAACCGCTGGCGCTGCGCGAGACGATGCGCGCGCGGCGATTGCCGACCGCGGCGTCGGCGGCGGCCTGGATCCGCTTCAGGGCGGGATCGAGCCAGACGATATGGTCGAACGTGTCGGTGACGCTGATCCCCAGCACGTCGTTGCCGTCGCGGTTTTCGACCACGCCGTCGATGTCGTAGCCGGGGTGGTCATACACCTTCTTGCCGAGCGTCAGATCGGGCAGCGAGACCTCGTACAGCGCGTCGCGGCCGCCGCTGTCGCTGGTTGCAAGCGCGGTGCCGTCGGCGCGGAAGGTGGTGGGGACGATGAAGCTCTGCTCCTTGCGCGAATCGCTGCGCGCAATGGTGCGGAAGGATTCGGCGTTGGAGCCGCGATACAGCAGCGCGCCGCGGCCGGTGTCGTCAATGTAGCGGATGCCCATGCGCAGCGTGCCCGCGCCGTCGGCATACCAGTCCCATACGTCGGGCTGGCTGGCGGCGACGCGACGGACCTTGCCGGTCGAGACGTCGGCGTCCCACACGGACGGATAGATATCCGCCATCGTGTCGATCCCGGTCGAGCGTGCGAACAGGATGCGCGGGCTGCCGTCCTTGGCCGACCAGAGCAGGTCGTCGGCGCGGATGCCCGAATTGCTCCAGTCGATCCGGTTGAGCGTCTTCAGATCGGCGCTGAGGCCGACCATGCGGGTGATGTAGATATCCTCCCCGCCGAGGTGCGACTGGCTGCCGATGCCGGCGACGAGCCACTTATCACCGACCCAGCGCCACCAGTTGATGTCCATATTCTCGCCGACCTTCAACGCGGCGGGCTTGCCGTCGAACAGCGGCATGACGACGAGGCTCTGGACGCCATCGATCGCCATCTTCGCGGCGATGCGCGTGCCGTCGGGCGACAGGCGGGGGGATTCGAACCTGGGCAGCTGGGCAAAAACCGCGGCGGGGATGGGGGCGTCTGCGGCGGGGGGTGCGGCGGGCGTCGTGGCGGGCGGCGTCTGCGCGATGGCGGTGGTGGCGAACAGAGCGGTGGCGAGCGACAGCGCGCAGGTACGAAGCATGGACATCCCCCCGGCGGCCTTCCCCAAGGCCAGTGACGGGAGACTAACGCAGGTTGGTGTCGCGTCAATCCGCGCGGGGCGCGGGCGCGTACGCCACGTCGACTGCGCGGATCCGGTAGCGGCCGGGGGGCAGCATCAGCGCGACGTCTTCGCCCGGCCGGATCGCGACGCGGTCCATCGGGACGGAGACGGGCGGTTCGCCGTCGGGACGGGCTTCGATGACGCGCCAGCCCGTGGTGGGGCGAAGCTGGGCGGGGATGCTGACGGGCGTGTCGCCGGCGGCGATCCGCCACGCCGGGCGGCCGCGGACGAAGCGGGCGGTGGGGTGATCCACGACGAGGTCGAAGGTGCCGGGCGGTTCGTCGGCGGGCAAGGCGGCGAGGCGGGTGGTGCTACCGCCGCCGTGGCAGGTGGTCTGCGAGATGGTGAGCGGGTCGATCCCGGTCTTGGCCTTGAGCCGCGTCGCCATCCAGCGCAGGCCGTCGGCAGTGGGGACCTCGATCGCATGGTGATAGCCGACATGGACGAGCAGCTTGGCGCCGGGATGCGCGGCGACCCAGGCGGCGAGCGTGTTCGCCTGCCCTTCCTCCCGGATGCCGATCCGTTCCTTTTGGGAGAGTTTGGCGGTGGCGGGATCGTAATGCGCTTCGTAGGGGACGAGCGCGTAGCCCAGCCGCTTCGCCGTGCGGCCCAGCCGGCCGAAGGCGGCTTCGCCCAGGTAAAAGCCATCGTCGTCCGTGAGATACGGAAGGCCGGGTTCGCGCAGGAAGGGCGAATAGAATTTCGGCGGCGTATCCGGTTGCGGGTTGGAGAGCGCCTCCATCGCCAGCGTCGTATAGCCCTCGGCATGCAAGGGGGTGAGTATTGCCGTCGTGAAGCCGCGATGCTCCGAGCGTTCGTGGCTTTCGTTGATGATGACGATCGATGTCTTGCGCGCGGCCTGGATGATCGCCTGAACCGGGTCGGTGGTGTCCTTGGCGGGCGTGCAATGGGTGGGGCGATAATCGTCGCTGCTGGCGGCGATCAGGTCTTCGCGGCCGAACAGGCTGAACGTTTGCGGGTTGGGGTCGCCGGCCAGTGGATGGGCGGGATCGATGCGGGCGAGCGATTTGAGCCGGATATCGGCGAGCGATCCTGCCTTCGGCGTCGCGGTTTCGTAGGGTGGTAGCAGGGTGATCGCGCCCGACTTGGGGGCGGTGTGGGCGGGGGTGGCGGTGGCGTACAGGACGATGGCGAGCGACAGGACGCGGCGATGGACCATGGCGTGACAACTCCCCCGGTAAGGTCGGGAGGGTAACAGGGCCGATGCGGCCGTCAATTGGTGGCAGGACGCGGGCGGACGTCACGGGAGAGTGGAAGGTCGATCATGCCCCCGGCATGATCTGAACGATGCGGGGCATCGTTCGCCTTCCACTCCCCGTGACGTAGGACGGATCGGGCGGGAGGTGCTCCCGCCCGTCCGCCGGCCGGTCGCGCTCTCTTAGCCGTTGCCGGCAGCCAGGGCTGCCAGCAACAAGAGCGCGACGATATTCGTGATCTTAATCATCGGGTTGACCGCGGGGCCGGCGGTGTCCTTGTACGGATCGCCGACGGTGTCGCCCGTGACGGCGGCCTTGTGGGCTTCGGAGCCTTTGCCGCCGTAATTGCCGTCTTCGATATACTTCTTGGCATTGTCCCACGCGCCGCCGCCGCTGGTCATCGACAGCGCGACGAACAGGCCGGAGACGATGACGCCGAGCAGCATCGCGCCCAGCGATGCGAAGCCCTGCGCCTGGCCGGCGACGGTGCGGATGATGAAGTAGAGCGCGACCGGGGACAGTACCGGGAGTAGGCTGGGGACGATCATTTCCTTGATCGCGGCTCTTGTGACGAGGTCGACGGTGCGGCCGTAGTTCGGGCGGCTGGTGCCTTCCATGATGCCGGGATTGTCGCGGAACTGGCCGCGGACTTCCTCCACCACGGCGCCCGCTGCGCGGCCGACCGCGGTCATGCCGAACGCGCCGAAGAGGTAGGGAAGCAGTGCGCCCAGCAGCAGCCCGACGATGACGTACGGGTTGGACAGGCTGAAATCGACGCTCACCTCGGGGAAGTAGGTGGCGAGGTCGGTGGTATAGGCGCCGAACAGCACCAGCGCGGCGAGGCCGGCGGAGCCGATCGCATAGCCCTTGGTCACCGCCTTGGTGGTGTTGCCGACCGCGTCGAGCGCGTCGGTGCGGGTGCGGACGTCGTCGGGCAGGCCCGCCATCTCGGCGATGCCGCCGGCATTGTCGGTGACGGGGCCATAGGCGTCCAAGGCCACGACCATGCCGGCGAGCGCGAGCATCGCGGTGGCGGCGAAGGCGATGCCGATGATGCCGGCGAGCTTGTAGGTGGCGATGACCGCGATGACGATGACGATCGTCGGCAGCGCGGTCGCCTCCAGGCTGATCGCGAGGCCCTGGATGACGTTGGTGCCGTGGCCGGTCTGGCTGGCGGCGGCGATCGATTTCACCGGGCGATAGTTGGTGCCGGTGTAATATTCAGTGATCCAGACGATCAGGCCGGTGACGGCGAGGCCGATGACCATGCACCAGACCAGGTCCATGCCGGTGAACGCCTGCGCGGTCGCGGCGGCGGCGCGGGGGGCGTCAAAGCCGGTGGTGAGGTCGTCGGACACGGCATCGAGGAAGCCGGCGCTGCCGATCGTGCGGTTGAGGTCGCCGAGCACATAGCGCGCGGCGAGGTAGATGGCGGGGATCGACAGCAGGGCGCTGGTCCAGAAGCCCTTGTACAGCGCGCCCATGATCGTGCCGCCCTTGCCGTTTCTCACTGGGCCGAGGCGGACCATGTACGTGCCGATGATCGAGGTGACGATGCACACGCCGCCGACGATGAGCGGGAGGCTCATCAGGCGCATCAGTTCGGCGGCGTCGGCGCGGATGAGCAGGGCGATCGAGATCATCGTGACGCCCAGCGTGACGACATAGGTTTCGAACAGATCGGCGGCCATGCCCGCGCAGTCGCCGACGTTATCACCGACGTTGTCGGCGATGACCGCGGGGTTGCGGGGATCGTCCTCCGGAATGCCGGCCTCGACCTTGCCGACGAGGTCGGCGCCGACGTCCGCCGCCTTGGTGAAGATGCCGCCGCCGAGGCGCGCGAAGATCGAGATGAGCGATGCGCCGAACGCGAGCGCGGTCAGCGCCTCGACGATGACGCGGTCGTTGGGGGCGTGGCCGGCGGGGCCGGTGAGATACCAGAAGAAGGTGCTGATCGCGAGCAGGCCGAGCCCTGCGACGAGCATGCCGGTGACCGCGCCCGAGCGGAACGCCATGGTGAGGCCGCCCTGCAGCGAGGTACGCGCGGCCTCTGCGGTGCGGACGTTGGCGCGCACCGAGATGTTCATGCCGACATAGCCCGCGACGCCCGACAGCACCGCGCCGACGACGAAGCCGATGGTGGAGACCGCGTTGAGCGTCAGGAACAGGATCGCGGCGACGATGACGCCGACGATCGCGATGGTGGTGTACTGGCGGCCGAGATAGGCCTTAGCGCCTTCCTGGATGGCGGCGGCGATGTCCTGCATCCGGGCGTCGCCCGGAGAGGCGTGGAGCACCTGTTGGCTGGTGACGAAGCCATAGACCACGGCGATGACGCCGCAGAGGATGGCGAGGGCGACCGTGGTCATTCGCGCAAATCCTTCTCCTGTTGACGTCGCCGGCCGATGTCCCCCGGTCTGGCGCGCTGCGGGTGAGGCTATGGCGGCGGCGGGGGGAGTGCAAGCGGTTGTGGGTTGCGGTGGGTTGGGGTGTGTGGGGCGGGTGCCGCTTCCGCTTGCGCGCCGTCACCCCGGACTTGGTCCGGGGTCCACTCTGCGGCGAGGGGGTTGGCTGGAGCCTCTTGCCGTTCCCTGGCGGCTTGGTGGACCCCGGAACGAGTCCGGGGTGACGGAGTGGGTGGGGCGGGCGTTTCGAGCCTCGCGGCGTGGAGGACGGGGTGTTCGGGTTAGTGTTGGAAACCTAGGCGAGCGGGGAGGGGGATCGCGTCCGCCCCGTCGAACAGGTGCAGGCCTTCGCCGCTGGCGAAGCGGCCGATGTGGGTGGCGGCCACGGGGGGCACGACGTTGGCCGGCATGGCGAAGAGGAGTTCGTAGTCGTCGCCGGCGCTGGCGGCCGTCAGGCGGGCGGCGCGGTCATCGCCGGCGTGGGCGATGTAGGCGGGCGACAGTGGGATGGCGGCGAGGTCGAGGATCACGGCGAGGTTGCTCGCCGCACCCATGCGCGTGGCGTCGATCAGCAGGCCGTCGCTGACGTCCATCATCGCATGCGCGAGGCGCGCGAGGATGCGGCCTTCCGCCAGGCGCGGCGTCGGGCGGCGGTAGCGGGCGGCGAGCGCGGCGGGGCCGGGCTGGCCCTGCGCGATGGCGAGGCCGGCGCCGGCGTCGCCGATCGTGCCCGTCACCCAGAGCGCGTCATTCTCGCCGGCGCCGCCGCGCGGGGGGGCGGGGGTGTCGCAGCCGAAGGCGGTGACGGTGAGGACCCGCGGCGCGCCGGGCGGCAGGCGGACGGTGTCGCCGCCGAGGATCTGCGCGTCGCACGCGGTCAGCACGTCGGCGAGGCCTTCGAGGAAGGCGCGGTCCCACGCGTCGTCGGTGAGAGGGTAGTTCAAGAGGATGCCGTCGGGCTTGCCGCCCTTGCCCGCGATATCGGACAGGTTGGTCGCGACGAGCTTCCACGCGACGTCCTGGGGGGTGTCGGTGGGGAGGAAGTGGACGCCCTCGACCAAGGTGTCGGTGGTGACGACGAGGGGAGCGCGCGTCAGGCGGGCGCTGTCGTCGCGCAGCCCGCGCGCGGCGGGGTGGAGCGGGAGGGCGCGCAGGGCGGCGAGGAAGTCGGCTTCGGTCATACGGGGAAGAAAGAGCCTGCATCGGTCCTCCCCCGCAAGGGGGAGGGGGACCGTTCGGCGTCAGCCGAAGGGTGGAGGGGGAGGGCGGCGGCGCCGCGCGATGATCGGGCTTGCCGTGTCCTCCCCCTCCGTCACCGCTGCGCGGTGCCACCTCCCCCTGGTGGGGGAGGACTTTGGGTTAGCGGACGTCCTTGGCGATGGCGTCGAGCAGGCCGTTGACGAAGCCCGATTCGCGGCGTTCGTAAAAGGCGTGGGCGACGTCGACATATTCGCTGATCGTCGCGCCGACCGGCACGTCCTTGCGCGCCATCAGTTCGTAGGTGCCGGCGCGCAGCAGCGCCTTCATCGGCTTGTCGAGGCGGGCGAGCGTCCAGCCGCTGGCGAGCTTCTTTTCGATCGCGAGGTCGATCTCGCCCGCGCGCGCGGTGGTGCCCTTGACCAGATCGTCGAAGAAATCGACGTCGGCCTCGGCATATTCCGCGTCCTCGATCGTCGCGCCGAGGCGGTGGTTGTGGAATTCGTGGAGCAATGCGGGCACCGGCGTGCTCTCCATCTCATGCTGGTAGAGCGCCTGAACGGCGGCGAGACGGGCGGCGGCGCGCGCCTGGGTACGGTTGGTGGTACGGGACATCGTGCGGGCATGTAGTGGCGTACGCGGCGTCCGTCACCCCTTGGTGTGCGGGCGGATGTGGGGCCGACCCGGCACGGGCCGGCCCCGCCAGTCCTTTACGGCATCAACACGGTGTCGATGACGTGGACGACGCCGTTCGACTGCATCACGTCCTTGGTGCTGACGTGGCTCATGCCGCCCTTGGCGTCAGTGAGCGTGAGGCGGCCGCCCATCATCGTCGCGGTCAGCGGTTCGCCCTGCACGGTGGTGAGCGTCGCCTTGCCGCCGCCGGCCTTGATCGCGGCGGCGATCTGCTTCGACGTCATCGTGCCGGCGACGACATGATAGGTCAGGATGTTGGTCAGCTGCGCCTTGTTCTCGGGCTTCACCAGCGTGTCGACGGTGCCGGCGGGCAGTTTCTTGAATGCAGCGTCGGTCGGCGCGAAGACGGTGAAGGGGCCGGGGCCCGACAGCGTGTCAACGAGGCCGGCGGCCTTCACTGCGGCGACCAGCGTGGTCAGGTTGTTGGCAGTCGAGGCGTTTTCGACGATCGTCTTGGTCGGGTACATCGCGGCGCCGCCGACCATCGGGTTCTTGGCGGCGGACATCGCCGGACCGGCGGCGAGCAGGGCGACGGCGGCGATCGCGCCGCGGAACTGGAAGCGGGTCATCTGAGGCATCCTTTGTCTGGTCACCCTGGGGCGGGTGCGGCGGAGATACGTCCGTCGCGGCACAAAGATGCGTTGTTTCAGCAACTTAAATGTAAGTAGCTGAAATTGATGTATATTAAGTTTTGTTGCTGGGGGTGGTTGATGCCGTCGTAGGGCTTAGTCGTTTGAGCTCGCGATCAAATTCGCAGACGATGCCGGATGCCCCCTGGCGGGGAGGGATTGATTTAATGCGAATGTCGATTGGGCTTAGCCGAACAGGAGGTAGCCGACGGTCAGGGTGCCGACCGTCAACATCAGCACTCCGATGACCGCGGCGCACCAAGCTGCTCTCCGCCCGAAGCGATCGTCGATCCACTCAACGGCGTCGTTGACCACATCGGTGAGCAGGGCGTCCCCCCGCTCTACCGATTGAGCCGCAGCCGCAGCGCTACCGAGCGCGCGTGGGCGGGCAGGCCCTCGGCATGGGCGAGGGCGACCGTCGCGGGGCCGAGCGTGGCGAGTGCGGCTTCGTCCAGCCCCAGGAAGCTGGTGCGCTTCATGAAGTCGAGAACCGACAGGCCGCTGGCGAAGCGGGCGCGGCGGCCGGTGGGGAGGACGTGGTTGGGGCCGGCGACGTAATCGCCAATCGCTTCGGGCGTGTGGCGGCCGAGGAAGACGCTGCCGGCGTGGCGCACCTTATCGAACAGCGCCTGCGGGTTATCGACGGCGAGCTGGAGGTGTTCGGGGGCAAGGCGGTCGACCAGCGGGCAGGCGGCCTCGAGGCTGTCGACGACGATGATCGCGCCGTTGGCGTCCCATGCGGCGCGCGCGACCGCGGCGGTGGGGAGGATGGCCAGTTCCTCGTCCACTGCCCGCGCCACGGCCTGCGCATAGTCGGCGTCGTCGGTGAACAGGATCGACTGCGTGGTGGTGTCGTGCTCGGCCTGGCTCAACAGGTCGGCGGCGGTCCATTGCGGATCGTTCTTGGCGTCGGCGACGACGACGATCTCGCTGGGGCCGGCGACCATGTCGATGCCGACGACGCCATAGACCTGGCGCTTGGCCTCGGCGACCCAGGCGTTGCCGGGGCCGGTGACGACGTCGACCGGCGCGATGCGGCCTGCGCCATAAGCGAGCGCGGCGATCGCCTGCGCGCCGCCGATGCGCCACACTTCATCGACGCCGGCCAGGTGCGCGGCGGCGAGGACGAGCGGGTTGATCTCGCCATCGGGGGTGGGGGTGACCATCACCAGCCGCTCGACGCCGGCGACCTTGGCGGGGATGGCGTTCATCAGCAGCGACGAGGGGTACGCCGCGCGACCGCCGGGGACGTAGATGCCTGCGGCATCGACGCCGCGCCAGCGCGCGCCGAGGCGGACGCCGGCCTCGTCGACATAATCGGTGTCGGTCGGCTTCTGGCGTTCGTGATAGGCGCGGATGCGGGTCGCGGCGAGGTCGAGCGCGTCGCGCAGCTGCGGGTCGAGCGCCTCATACGCCGCGGCGCAGGTGGCGGGTTCGATGCGCCAGCCGGTCTCCGCCAAGTCGTGGCGGTCGAGCTTTTGCGTGAAGGCGCGGATCGCCGCTTCGCCATCGTCGCGGACAGCGCGGATGATCGTCGCAACGTCGCGGGCGACATCGGCGGCGGCTTCGCGGCGACCGTCGACCAAAGCAGTGAAAGCGTCGGCGAATCCGGCGTCGCGGGTGTCGAGGTGGATCACTTGGCGCCCTCCGCCACGGCGCGGCGAAATGCCTCGACCAGCGGCACGACTTCGGCGCGGGTCTTCATCGCGGCGCGGTTGACGATCAGGCGGCTGGTGACCTCGGCGATCACCTCCACTTCGACGAGGCCGTTTTCCTTGAGCGTGCGGCCCGAGGAGACGAGGTCGACGATGCGTGGGGCGAGACCCAGCGTCGGCGCCAGCTCCATCGCGCCGTTCAGCTTGACGCATTCCGCCTGCACGCCCCGATTGGCGAAATGGGCGGCGGTGATGTGCGGATATTTGGTCGCGACGCGCACGTGGCTCCAGCCGCGCGGATCGTCGGTCGCGGCCATGGCGGCGGGTTCGGCGACCGAGATGCGGCAATGGCCGATGCCGAGATCGACGGGGGCGTAAAGTTCGGAATAGTCGAACTCGGCCAGCACGTCCGACCCGACGATGCCGAGTTGCGCGGCGCCGTGCGCGACGAAGGTCGCGACGTCGAAAGCGCGGACGCGGATCAGCTCGATATGCGGCACATCGGTGGCGAAGCGCAGCGCGCGGCTGTTTTCGTCGCCGAATGCGGCTTCGGGATGGATACCGGCGCGGGCGAGCAGGGGAAGGGCCTCGGAGAGGATGCGCCCCTTGGGCACGGCGATGACTAAAGGTGTCGGCACGCGCGGGGCTTTACTGAGGGTGGGGGGCAGGCGCAACACGGCGCCGGCAGGAGGCGAGTCGATGGCGAGTGAGGCAGAGAATCTCAAGTCGTTCGAGGTGCAGGCGGGCTATTGCAAGGCGATGGATGCGCCGGTGACGACGCGGCTCGTCGAGGCGCTGCCCGTGGCGCTGGATCGATCGACGGAGACGGGGCGGACGGTGCTCGACTGGCCGGGCGAGCCGGTGGCGGATGCGCTGGTGCTGCGCCTCGTCGGCGGGCTGCATGCGCTGCATCGCGCGGGCGCGGACGCCGATCTGTCACGGGTATTCGCGGGCGAGACGATCGAGCCGGCGGCGATTGCCGACGTGTTGCGGGCGACGTTGGCGCGGCACGATGCGGCGATCCGGCCGTGGCTGGACGGGCCGCCGCAAACCAACGAGGTCGGGCGGTCGGCGGGGCTGATGACCGGGCTGCTGCATATCGCCGCACGCTACGGCCCGCGGGTCGAGCTGCTCGAGATCGGGTCGAGCGCGGGATTGAACCTGATGATCGGGCATTATGGCTTCGACCTTGGCGGCACGCGGGTGGGGCCGGCGGACGCGGCGTTGATGCTCACGCCCGACTGGCGCGGGCCGCCGCCGCCGGCGGTGCCGATCGCGGTAGGGCGGGTGAGGGGCGTCGATATCGCGCCGGTCGATCTGTCCGACGAACGCCAGGCGCGGCGGTTGCAGGCCTATGTCTGGGTCGAGGCGACCGATCGGCAGGAACGGCTGGCGCGGGCGATCGATCTGGTGCGCGCGCATGGCGTCGACCTAGTGCAGGGCGATGCGGCGGATTGGGTGGAGGCGCGGCTCGCCGAGCCGCAGGAGGCGGGCGTTACGCGCGTGCTGATGCATTCGGTGGTGTGGCAATATCTGCCGTCGGCGACGCGCGCGCGGATCGGCGACGCGATGGCGGCAGCGGGCGCGCGTGCCACGGCGGAGCGGCCGCTCGGCTGGGTGATGATGGAGCCCAATCGCGACCTGCACCGGCATGAGGTGCGCGTGCGCGGCTGGCCGGGGAGCACGCCGATGGAGCTGGTGGCGCTGACCCATGCGCATGGCGCCTGGGTGGAAGGGCTGTCGCCGCCGTACGAGACGCGCGACTATGTGATGCGGCGCGGGGCGTATGAGGCGGATGCCGGGACGGCGTGAGCCGCCCCGGCGCGTCGCGGCGCCGTCACCCCGGACCTGATCCGGGGTCCCGCTTTCAGCCGCAGAGGAAGAGGCGGGATCCCGGCTCGAGGCCGGGATGACGGAGAGGGGGTTACGTCCGCTTAGTAGAAGAAGCGGTTGTAGACCTGGACGACGCGGCCCGAGCGGGTGTCGACCAGCACGACGTCGTTGCCGTAGCGGACCCAGCGCTGATAGCCGTAGCCCGGGCGCGGCAGGCGATAGGTCGCGTAGTCGTTGATCCAATATTGGCGGCCGTAATAGCTCGGCGCGAAGCGATAGCCGTTGGTCACCGGGCGATAGCGATAGCCGCGCGGGCCGGCGTAGGTGCCGCGGCGATACACGTCGCCGTGCGTGCGGCGATAGTCGCGCCAATCCTCGCGCAGCTCCTGACGATCCTCGCGCACTTCGCGGCGCGCATCGCGGATGTCGCGGCGGTCGCCGTAGCGGCGCGCTTCGGCGAGATCGCGCTGGCTCTGGCGCAGCTCGCGTTCGCTCTGGCGGACTTCGCGGGCGCTCTGCGCATTGGCAACGCCAGCGGGCAGGATGGTGGCGGCGGCGAGGGCCGCGATCATGATCTTACGCATGTGTTTCACTCCTCGGTTCGCGTACCGCCCGCTTTGGTTGGGGCGTAACGCAGAACGGTCTTGTGACCGCGCGTCGCTGAACGCGTGAGGAATGCTTTGGTCATCTTGGGGAAAGGTGGCTGTCCTTTATTCCGGTTTCGCATCAACGCATTGCTGCCCCATCCACCCCGTTCGTGCCGAGCCTGTCGAAGCACGGGCGCCACGGGCGGTGGCGGTGTGTGTGGCGACCCGCCCTTCGACAGGCTCAGGGCGAACGGGGGTGGGTGTGGGGGCGTCAGATGTCCCAGCGCCGCATTGCCGCGACCACCGCCTCGGGCTTTTCCCAGGGCACGAAATGGCCGGCGTCGATCTTTTCGACGGTCAGCTGCGGGACATAAGGCGGCAGGCCGTCGACCAGCACCGGCAGCAGTGCCGAATCGCGCATGCCCCAGATGACCAGAGTGTCCTGCGTGATCGGCGGGAAGGGGGCGTCGAGGAAGGCGGGGCGGGGCGGGGTTTCGCCCATCGCGGGGACGATCACCTTCGACGCGCGATACCAGTTGAGCATCGCGGTCATCGCGCCCGGCTGCGACCATTCGTCCAGATAGGCGGCCTTGTCCGCGCCGGCGATGGCGTGCGTCACGTGATGCGCGAAGGTGGAGCCGAGGAATTTTTCGAGGCCGGCGCCGACGAGGCCCTGGTCGATGCCCGTGTCGCGGAAGCGGGTGATGTACTGGCTGGCCTTGCGCTGCTCCGGCTCGTCGAACAGCGCGCGCTGGAAGAGCAGGGGATGCGGGGCGTTGACGATGACGAGGCGCGCGACGCGATCGGGGCGGGTCAGCGCCGCCATCCACGCGATCGCGCCGCCCCAGTCGTGGCCGACCAAAGTGAAGCGATCGATGCCGAGATGGTCGGCGAGCGCGATCAGATCGGCGAGGATCTGCTCGGCGGCATAGGCCTCCACCCCTTCCGGTTTGGAGGAGCGGGCGAAGCCGCGCTGGTCGGGCGCGACGACATAATGGTCGCGGGCGAGATCGGGGATCACGCCGCGCCATGTGCGGTGCGATTCGGGAAAGCCATGCAGCAGGATGACCGGCGGATGCGCAGGGTCGCCGGCGATCGCGACGTCGAGCTCCACACCGGTGGGCAGCGCGATACGGGTCAGCGGCATGTCGGTCATCACTCTCTCCTGTCGCAAGCCCTGTGCGGGTCGTCGTGCAGCGAGCCTAGCGGCCTTTGATCCTGCCGTCATGCCCGTGCGCAATGGCATACCGATCTACCATGTCATGGGTGCATCCTGGCCGATAGGCACGGTGAAACAGCACGTTAGCGTGCCGCCCCATGACCGATACGCCTTCAGAGACACCCGTTTTCCGGTCCGGCCCCGAGGAGCTGGCCTATCTGCGGCGCCGGGCGGAGGAGCATCGGCAAGGTGCTGAAAAAGCAGCGGATATGGGATCGCGCGCGATCCATTTGCGGCTGGAGCAGCTGTATCGCGAGCAACTTGGGCTGCTGGAAATAGTGCTTCCTGACTAGGTATTTGCGCAAAGATACCAGGAACGGACCAGCCTAACATGGGTTGATGCGACCGAACCGGCCCTGCTGTGGGGCCGGCAAGGGCAAGGATCGACCATGGGTCGCACCCGGACGATAGCGACGGTGTTCTGCGGTGCGGTGGCGCTGGCCGCCTGTGCTGCACCCGCGACGCGGATTTCGACCGGGCTGCAGCGTTATGGCCTGGACGAAAGCCGCGCCGATTGCGTCGGTGGTCGGTTGCAGAGCGACCTGACGCTCGGCCAGCTGCAACAGCTGGGCCGCGCCGCTGCCGCCTACAAGCAGAACGATCCCAATCCGGGCGTGCTGACGGTGGGCGACCTGATCCGCGTCGCGGGCGAGCTGAAGGACCCGAAGATCGCTCTGTCGGTCGGCAAGGCCGCGGCGGGCTGCGGCGTCCTGCCCTGATCCTGCACTCCCTTATCCGCAAAGGAGATATTCCATGAACAAGGACGAATTCCACGGCGGCGTGCGCTATGCGACCGGCAAGGTCGAAAAGGCGGTCGGCGATACGGTGAACAGCCGCGACTGGCAGGTCGACGGCGTCGTCGATCAGGTCGCCGGCGGTGCCCAGCACACCTATGGTCGCGCCAAGTCGATCATCGGCGAGGCGGTGGACAGCGCACCCGAGTTGCTCGACGAAGCGCGCGACCGGCTGAAGGATGCGGGCGAGCGCATCGCCGACGTGGCGGGCGACACTGCCGCGCGCGCCAAGGACGCGGCGGGCAAGCACGGCAAGGTCGCCGCGGATGCCGCGCGCGAGCATGGCAAGGCGGCGGCGAAGACCGTGCAGGACACGCCCGCTCTGTGGGCGGTGGCCGCGCTGGTCGGCGGCTATGCGCTCGGCTGGCTGATCCACGGGCGTCGCGCCTGAGGGGCACGCGATGACGGCCGCCCTGCTCAAATCCCTGCGTGATACCGTCGATCTGCGCCATCTGCGCCAGATCATCGTCGGCCTCGACGAGGGGGTGATCCTGATCGATCCCGACCAGAGCCTGCTCTGGGCGAACGACGCCGCGCTGGCGATGCACGGCGTCGGATCGGTCGAGGAGCTGGGCGCGACCGTCGACGAATATCGGTCCCGCTTCCAGCTGCGCTATCGCAACAACCACCGGCTGGAAGCGGACGATTACCCGATCGAACGCGTCGTCGCGGGCGACAGCTTTTCCGAAGTGGTCGTCGAGGTGACGGTGGCGGGCGAGGATGCCCCCCGCTGGGTGCATCAGGTGCGCAGCCTGGTGCTCAACGACGCGGACGATGGCGAGCCGGCGTGTTTGGTGCTGATCGTCCAGGACGTGTCGGCGCGCTACGAGGCGGAGGATCGCTTCGAACAGTCGTTCAACGCCAATCCGGCGCCGGCGGTGATCTGCCGGCTCAGCGACCTGCGCTTCGTCAAGGTCAACCAGGGATTCCTGGAGATGACCGGGCATCAGCGCGACCAGGTGCTGTGCAAGACAGTGTACGACATTGACGTGCTGCGCGAGGCGGAACGCCGCGATCTGGCCAAGGAACGGCTCGCCGAAGGGCGGACGATCCCGCAGATGGAGGCGGAATTGGAGCTGCCGGGTGGCGGCACCAAGCTGGTGATCGTGGCCGGGCAGCCGATCGACATGGGCGACCAGCCCTGCATGCTGTTCACCTTCGCCGACCTGGAACCGCGCCGGAAGGCGGAGGGTGCGCTGCGCCACAGCGAGGAACGGTTCACCCGCACCTTCCAGATGGCGCCGGTGCCGATGGCGATCGGCGCGCGCGACGGACATCTGCTGTGCGAGGTGAATGCCAGCTTCACGCAGATGACCGGCTATGCCTCGACCGAGATCATCGGCCGCCCGCTGGGCGAGGTGGAATTGTGGGAACATTCCACGATGCGCGAAGAGATCGAGGCGCTGATCGAGGACGGGCATGCGCTGCGCGGCCATGAGGCGCGCATCCATGCCAAGGACGGCGCAGGGATCGACTGTCTGGTGTCGACCGAGGCGATCCGGCTGGGCGACGACGCCTGCGTGCTGTGGGCGTTCCAGGACATCACGCAGCGCAAGGCGACCGAGCTGGAGCTGGTCGAGGCGATCGAGGCGGTGATGAAGGACACCAGCTGGTTCAGCCGGTCGATCATGGACAAGCTGGCCCGGCTGCGCGCGCCCGAGCGGCAGGCGGACGGGCCGGGCCTGGACGATCTGACGCGGCGCGAACGCGACGTGCTGGCGCTGATCTGCCGCGGCTATGACGACAAGCGGATCGCGCGGGCGCTCGACGTATCGGGCAATACGGTGCGCAACCATGTCGCGCGCATCTACGCCAAGATCGGCGTCAACCGGCGCATCGCCGCCGTCGCCTGGGCCCGCGCGCGCGGCTTCGACGGCGAAGGCGTCGTCATCGAAACGGAGGCGGCGGCATGAGCAAGACCTCGAAAGCCGATGCCGCCAAGCGCGCGACCAAGGGGTCCGTGCAGGAAGCGATCGGCAAGTTGATCGGCGACGATGCGGCGCGCGAGCGCGGTCGTGCCGAAAAGGACGCGGGCACCGCTGCGGCGACCCGCCGGACCAAGGACTCCCGGGACTGATCCCGGACACGCATTTTTCCAACAGGAGTGATTATGGCTACCCATGCTTATACCGGCCCGGTGCCGGGCGATGACCTGCGCACGGCGAAGACGCCGACCCGATTGTCGTGGGGCGCGGTGTTCGCCGGCGTCGTCATCGCCGTGGCGGTGCAGCTGGTGCTGGGCATCCTGGGCGCGGGCATCGGCCTGACCATGGTCGATCCGGTCGAGGGCACGACGCCGGGCGCGGCGGGCTTCGGCATCGGCGCGGGCATCTTCTGGCTGATCACCACCGTCATCGCGCTGGGCGCGGGCGGCTATGCCGCGGCGCGCGTCGCGGGCGTGCATGACCGGTTCGACGCGCTGGTCCACGGCCTGGTCGTGTGGGGCGTCACGCTGATCCTGACGCTATACCTGCTGACCTCGGTCGTCGGCGGCATCATCGGCGGCGCGTTCCGCACGGTGGGTGCGGTCGCCGGCGCGGCGGGCAGCACGGTGGGCGCGGCGGCACCGGCCGCAGCCTCGGTCGCGGGCATCGACAAGCAGGACGTGCGCAGCGAGGCCGCGGCCTATCTGTCGGACGCGCCGAACGATCCCGCGCAGATGACGCCCGAACAGGCGCAGACCGCGATCGCCAAGGAGCTGCCGGCGATGGCCCGTGGCGGCGCCGACGGTCAGCAGGCGGAAGCCCGCGTTGTCGACATCGTCGCCGCGCAGCGCAAGATCAGCCGCGAACAGGCGCAGGCCCAGGTGACGCGCGCCAAGCAGCAGTTCGTCCAGGCCAAGGACAAGACGGTCGAAACCGCGAAGGTCGCGACCGACAAGGCGGCGGGCGCTGCCGCTGGCACCTCGTTCATGCTCGTGCTCGCGCTGCTGATCGGCGCTGGCGCGGCCGGTTTCGGTGCAACTGCGGCGACCCGTCGCAAGCTGCGCTGAGTGTGCGCGGCGGGCCGGCGTATTCGGGCCCGCCGCATCCCTTTACCGACTGTCTGGAAAGGACACGATGATGACCACCAAGACCATCGGCGCCGCGCTGGCGCTCGCCACCGTGCTGTCGCTGTCGGCGTGCAACACGGTCAACGGCGCGGGCAAGGACCTGAAGTCGGCCGGTTCCGCCATCTCCGACGCCTCGGGCGAAAAGAAGAAGTGACGCCGGGCGGGGCGGGCCGAAGGGTCCGCCCCGTTTCGCATCGCGGGCCCGTCATGGCGCGGGAACCGCCGAGCGGATCGCGCGTTGTAGGTCAAACGGGCCGGTCTCATCCGATTGCGCCCGCATCGTTTGATCTGCCGGACCTGCCCTGACCAACAGTCTCCCCATCGCGAGGCCCCATGCACGGCCTGAGCAGCGCCATCCGGACCGGATGCGCGGATGCGGGTCCTTCGTTTTCCTAAGCCATTGCGATGGCCCGCGCCGCTGTGCGCGCCGGCGCTGTTGCGTGGCGTATCGACCATCTCGATCGACCATGCAGAAAGGGGCCTGACGCCATGGAAAGCTATTATCGGGAGCAGGCGGCGTCCTGCGCGCGCGAGGCCGCGGCCACCCAGCTGTCGCAGGTGCGCGATCGCTATCGCCGGTCGGAAGAGGCATGGCTGGCGATGGCGGATCGCATCGCCCGGACCGCCGCGTTCAAGGCGACCAACGGCACGTAACAAGACCGTCGTTAAACCGCGGCGGATCAACGACATGATGGTTCACCGCCGATGCCTTTTGACGCCAATCCGATTGCATCCGTAACGGTAGCGTCTCTTGTCCGGGCATCCGCTTTAGCCTAAGACTGTTCCTGCTTTGGACCGACAGCCGCTGCCCCCCGTGCCGCACACGCCATTCGTCGCGCCGCCCGCCGTGCGCGCGGCGATCGACGCGTTCCTGCACGGGCTCGACCCCAGCGACCCGTTCCTGGCGGTGGTCCAGCATTCGATCACCGCGATCGTGGTCAGCGATCCCACGCTGCCCGACAATCCGCTCATCTATGTGAACGACGCGTTTACCGCACTGACGGGGTTCGATGCGGCCGAAGTGCTGGGCCGCAATTGCCGGTTCATGCAGGGGCCGCTGACCGCTTCCGCGGATGTCGAGCGGCTGCGCGCCGCGATCCGACGGCGCGAGCGGATCGAAGTCGACCTGCTCAACCACCGGCGCGACGGCACGCCCTTCTGGAACCGGCTGATGGTGGCGCCGGTGTTCGATGCCGCGGGCGAGCTGCGCTATTTCGTCGCATCGCAGCTGGACGTGACGATCGAGCGGCACCGGCTGCAGCAATTGCAGCAGGATCGCGACTCGCTGAATGCCGAACTGGAAAAGCGCGAGGCGTTGCTCGCCGAGCGCGAGGCGCGGCTGGCGATGGCGCTCAACGCGGGTGGCCTTGGCACCTGGACGCTGGCGCTGCCGAGCAACGTGCTGACCGCATCGGAATCGTGCCTGGCGAATTTCGGCTTTCCGGCGGGCGCGCATTTCGGCGAGCAGAACCTCGCTGAAAGCCTGCACCCGGATGATGCCGCGCGCGTGCTCGCCGCGATCAGGGACACGATCGTCAACGACGCGCCCTATGACATCGAATATCGCATCCTGACGCCGGCGGGCGAGCAGCGCTGGATCCATGCGCGCGGCGCGGTGCAGCGGCGCGCCGATGGGACGCCGCTGGAAATGTCGGGCTTCACCAGCAACATCACGGCGCGCAAATTCGCCGAGGAGCATCGCGCGGTGCTGGCGCGCGAGCTGACGCACCGGGTGAAGAACACGCTGGCGACCGTCGGCGCGGTGGTCAGCCAGACGTTGCGCGACGCGCCGTCGCTCGGCGAGGCACGGGCGGCGGTGGCGGGACGGATCGCGAGCCTGGGCGCGGCGCACGAGCTGCTGGTGCGCGACGAGGTGGAGGGCGCGGCGATCGGCGAGATCGTCGAGCGCGTACTGGCGCCGTTCCTCGACAGCAACGGCCGGCGCTTCACGATCGAAGGGCCGGATATTCGCCTGAGCCCCGAAATCACGCTGGCGCTGTCGATGGCGCTGCACGAACTGGCGACCAACGCGATCAAATATGGCGCGCTGTCGGTGCCCGAGGGGCAGGTCGCGATCCGCTGGGCGCTGGTCGGCGCGGTCGGCGCGCGGCGCTTCGCCTTCAGCTGGGCCGAACAGGGCGGCCCGCCGGTGACCGCGCCGATGCACACCGGCTTCGGCACGCGCATGATCCAGCGCGTCTTCGCCCAGCATGTCGAGGGGGAGGCGGGCATCACCTATGCGCCCGAGGGCGTGCGCTTCGCGATCGAGGCCCCGGTCTGAGCGGGACGGCCCCGCCGGTGACGCCGGACCTGCGCTATATCGTGGTGCGTGGACGGCTGTGGCGACGCGCCAACCCTGCGCTGGCAGAGGACGAGCGGCAACGGCTGGTAGCGCAGCTGATGGCGGCGCGGCGGGCGGTGGCCGCGGCGAAACGGGCGGGTGACGCGGACGCGGAGGCGCAGGCGCATGCCGCGGTGGATGCGGCGAAGGTGGCGCTCGGCGAACGCGGACCGGTGTGGTGGGACGACGGGGCGCCGGATCTCAACCGGCGTATGGCGCGCAACACGGTGTATGCGGCGTGGTTTGCGGGGTTGGGGGCGTAGGGCGGTTTTTGGATGGCGGGTGTTGGTAGCGTGGCCGGTGTTGGTTGGCTGGCGGGTGTTGGTTGGCGCGCCCTTTAAGCCTGGCCGTCATCCCCGCGAAGGCGGGGATCCATAGCCGCTACCGACTGCGATGGAATCGCGACGGTAGCGCGTCTGGATTCCCGCCTTCGCGGGGATGACGGAGGGGGCTTTATTCCAGCGTTAGCGTGTCGTCGTCGGGGTCGACCTTGCCGGCGAGGCCGGGCACTTCGTCCAACTGGCGCAGCGCGGTGAAGCCGCCGCGGTCTTCGCGGTAGCGGACGATTTCGAAGCCGTGGCCGGCAAGTGCGGGCACGGCGTCGAGCTCGTCCGCGGTGGCGGTGTTGACGTTGACGCTCACAGGTTCGCCTGCTCCTCTTTCGGCAGATCGGCATCGGGGCCGTAATAGAGTTCGGCGCATTCGTCGGCGAGGCAGCCGCCCTCGATCTCGATATCGTCGCGATAGGCGTCGGCGATGAAGGCGAGCGTGTCGACGTGGCGCGCTTCGAAATACATCGGATGGACGTCGTCGCGGCCGGCGCCGAAGACGACGCGGCCGACCTTCGACCAGATCGACGCCATCGTACACATGCCGCAGGGTTGCAGCGTCGAATAGAGCGTCGCGCCGCGCAGTTCGAGTTCGCCGATCCCCTCACAGGCGCGGCGGATCGCCATCATTTCGGCGTGCGCGGTGGCGTCGGGCAGCTCGTGCGTCTGGTTGCGTTCGGCGGCGAGCACCTTGCCGTCGCGCACGATCACGCAGCCGAGCGGCGAGGTCGACGGATCGGACCCCTTCGATCGCGCGACGTCGATCGCCATCCGCATCCAATATTCGTCGTCACCTGCGCACATATTTGCCCCGCTTCCGAAGGACCTAACGCACGGGCGCGCCGAAAGACGCCTCAGGGATAGCTGACCGTGTTGGGCACCTGCGGGATGGGGATCCATTCCTTGTCGTCGCCGGGGACGAGCGGAAATTCGCCGGCGGTCCAGGCGCGGCGCGCCTCCTCGATCCGTTCGCGGCGCGACGAGACGAAGTTCCACCAGACGTGGCGCGGGGTCTTGAAGGCGTCGCCGCCCGCCAGCATTGCGCGGCCGCCGGTCTCCGAACGCAGCGTCGCGGCGATACCGGGGCGCAGGACGTAGAGCTTCATCGGTTCCAGCGGCACGCCCTCCAGCGTCGCCTCACCGAAGGCGAGATAGATGGCGCGCTCGTCCGCCGCGGCGTCGATGGGGACGGCGGCACCGGGATCGAGCAGGATGTCGGCGTAGATCGTGCCGGCATAGGTGGTGGTCGGCGCACGCTGGCCCCACAATTCGCCCATGATGATGCGCGCGCGGGCGCCGTTCGCCTCCAGCGTCGGCAGCGCATCGCGCGCGACATGTTCGAAATCGGGCGCCATTTCCTCTTGGGCGTCGGGCAAGGCGAGCCAGGTCTGGATGCCGGACAGCACCGGACCGTGCGCGCGCTCGTCGCCGGGCGAGCGCTCCGAATGGACGATGCCATGGCCGGCGGTCATCAGGTTCACGGCGCCGGGTTCGATCCGGAGCTGCGTGCCGAGCGAGTCGCGATGTTCGATCGCGCCATCGAACAGATAGGTGACGGTGGCGAGGTTGATGTGCGGGTGCGGGCGCACGTCGATGCCGCCGCCCGCGGCGAGCTGTGCCGGGCCCATCTGGTCGAAGAACAGGAACGGCCCCACCATCGTGCGGGCGCGGCCGGGCAGCGTGCGGTGGACCTTGAACCCGCCCAGGTCGTGGGTGACGGGGGTGATGGTCTGGAGGACGAAATCGTCAAGCACGGGCAGGCTCCGTTTCGCGAAGAAGCTGTTCGAGATCAGCAGGGTAGATGACTTCCGGCCAGTCGGCGAGTTCGGACACGTCGAACCAGCGCGATCCCGCCAACACGCGCTGTTCCAGCGCGGTCAGCGCGCCGGCCTGCACGTCGTGGCGATCGATATCGACGCGGAAATAGCGTTCGTCGGCGATCACCTCGACGCCTTCGAAGGTCAGGAATTCGCAGGTGCGCTGCGCGACCTCCGGCCCGCAGTCGATGTCCAGCCCCACCTCTTCCCACAATTCGCGGCGCGCTGCCTGTGGGTAGGTTTCGCCGGGATCGACTGCTCCGCCGGGTGTACACCACAGGGGCGGGCGGTCGCCGGGAGTGAAGCGCATCAGCAGCACGCGGCCGGCGCCATCGACCAGCAGGATGCGGGCGGCGGGGCGGGGAACACGGGTCACGGGCGACGACATCGGGCTTCCTTCCACTCCCGTTCGGTGTCAGCCGTACGGGGACGACTCCCGCCGACGCGGCTGGAGGCCAGCGGGCTGGGGCGTGTCTTACCGGTCCGGCGCGATTGCGACAGCCCGCAATCCGGAAACGCTGCGGTTCAGTGCAGGCGCGATCCGCAGTCGAGTTCGGGATAGTGGCGGAAGATTCCCTCGGTGGTGAAGGGCAGGCGCCGGTCACTCTTCAGATAGGCGCGGATACCGGGCAAATCCGCCACCGCGTCACGCAGGCGGAGCAAGGCGGGATAGCGCGATTCCAGCGCCGCCATCCGCTGCGGGAACATGTAGCGCAACCCCTCGACCAGCTGGAACAGCGAGGTGTCGGCATAGGTCCAGCGATGGTCGACCAGCCATTCGGTCGGGCCATGCCGTGCCGCCGCCTCGAAATGGTCGAGATATTTGGGCAGGCGTTCCCTGCGGAACTGGTCGGCGGCGCGTGCGGCCTCGTCCTTCTGATCGTCGTAATAGGCCATCATGGCGACGGGATGGTGGACGCTGTGAACCTCGGCGATGCAATCGGCGATGGTCAATTGCAGCTGGTTGATCCACTGCCGATCGGCAAGGTTCGACGGCGCCAGATCGTGCTGCTGGCCGAGGAATTGCAGGATGTTGGCGACCTGCGCCACGGCGTGATTGTCGAGCGCGAGATAGGGCGGGGCGAACGGGCCGCGGCCGGCCTTCGCCCGCGTTTCCATATCGGCCATCATCGCCTCGACGCCCTCCAGCCGGGCGCAGTCGAGATAGTCGATGCCGGCCGCCTCCAGCGCCAGGCGCACGAACTCGCCGCGCCCCTGGATCGTCGGCCAATACCACAAGCGATAGGGCATCAGGCTCTCCCGTTCACTCGCCCGGCGCGCGTGCCTTGATCGCGAGGGCATGGATGCGCGTCGACAACAGATCGGCGAGCGCTTTGTTCACGCGGCGCTGGCGTGCGACGCGGGTTTCGCCGGCGAACAGCGGGCTTTCGACGGACACGCTGAAATGCGACTCGCCGGTGCCGTCGTCCCCCATATGGCCGGCATGATGATGGCTGTCGTTGACGACCTCAAGATGGGTCGGTTGCAGCGCGTCGCGCAGGCGCTCCGCGATGATGTCGGCGAGGGGACGGGCGGCGGTGGCGGTGTCGGTCATCGCGCCTATATAGCCAGACTTGCGCAGATTAGGGAGCGTTCGTGGCGCGCGGAAGTGACAGGAAAGACCGGCCGCACACGCGGTTTCATGGCCGGGTGGAAGCGAATGGCCGGATGTGTGCCGAGCCGGGCTGCGAGGAGCCGGGCGAATTTCGCGCGCCGCCGCTGGAAGGCGCGAGCGATGGCGGCGGCGGGCCGGGCGCGTTCCGCTGGATGTGCCTGGAGCATGTCCGCGCGTTCAACAGCCGGTACAATTATTTCGACGGGATGACCGCGGACGAGATCCATCGCGCGCAGCGGCCGCTGGCGGGCTGGGAGAGTGAGACGCGGGCGTTCGCGCGCGCCGGCACGGGCGACCAGGGGCCGCGCTGGGCTGATTTCCGCGATCCGCTCGACGCGATCGGTGCCCGCTATCGCCGCGAGGTCGCGCCCGAGCGCCGCGACGGCAAGCCGCTGTCGGGTCAGGACCGGGCGAGCCTGAAGGTGCTGGGGCTGGCCCCGGACGCCGATCGGACCGCGCTGCGCAAGCGCTATTCGGAACTCGTCCGCACCTATCACCCCGATCGCAACGGCGGCGATCGCAGCCACGAAGCGATGCTGCAAAAGGTGATCGCGGCCTATCAGCAGCTGCGGCAGGCGCCCGCCTTCCTGTGATCGCCGACACGGCCCGCGTATAGAACCATTGCGCTGGAAAGCCCGAAGCGGACCAGTTTGGATTTTTGTTTACTTTTGTCCGGTAGGATGGCCGCATGAGGCCTCCGACCATCCCACGCGCCCGTGCCGGGCGCCCGGCGCATCGCGCGCCCGCGGCGCACCGCGGCGCCGCGCGCCTGTTGCGCGATGCGCGGGGTGCGACGATCGTCGAATTTGCGATCGTCGCGGTGCCCTTCGTCGCGCTGATGCTGGCGGTGGCCGTGACGAGCCTGGCCTATTTCGTCCAGGAAACGCTGGAAACCGCGGTCGAGCGCGCCGCGCGCGGGATCGTGACCGGCCGGACGCAGGCCGCCGACGATAAAGGCACCATGTCGGGCATGACGCGGGCGCAACTCGCCGAACGGTTCCGTCAGGCGGGCTGCGCATCGCTGCCGGCTTTCCTGCCGTGTTCGCGCCTATACGTGGAGGTGAAGAGCGCGGTCGACTGGACGTTGCTCGATAATTCGCCGCCGGCGATCACCATGGGGCCCGACGGCCGCATCGCCAACGTCTTCGCCTACGACCTGGGGAACCAGGGGTCGATCGTCGCCGTCCGCTTCATGTACGTGTGGCCGATCCAGACGTCGCCGCTGTTCGATTTCAGCAATATCGGCAAGGGCCGGCGGCTGCTGATGGCGACCTCGGTCGCCAAGTCGGAGACCTATCAATGACCGGGCGCCGCATCCGATGGCCGCGCCCGCTGCGGGCATTGCGGCGCGATCGACGCGGGCTGGCGCTGATCGAATTCGCGATGATCCTGCCGATCCTGTTGATCCTGTACCTGGGCAGCGTCCAGTTGCAGGACGGCATTTCGTGCAATCGCAAGGTGACGATCGCGACGCGCGGCGTCGCCGACCTGATTGCCCAGAATGCCACTGGCTCGACGACGCAGCGCGAGATCGACAACAGCTTGGCCGCCGCGACGCAGGTGATGGCGCCCTATCCCGCCGCCCGCGCGATGATCCGGCTGACGCATGTCACGATCGACAACAATTACCAGGCGCGCGTCGACTGGAGCCGGGCCCTGAACGGCATTCCCGACGTGAAGGGCACCGTGGCGACGATCCCCACCCAGATGCGGGTGCGCGGCGTGTCGTTCCTGATCGCCCGCGTGACCTATGCCTATCAGCCGCCGACCAATTTCGGCTTCATCGGGCCGATCAAGCTGGGCGATTCGCTGATCATGCTGCCGCGCAATTCCTCTGCCGTCACCTGTGTGGATTGTTGATCCCATGACCTTTTCCCTGCTCTCCCGCCTGCGTGACGTCCGCCGCGACCGCCGCGGTAACGTGCTGATGATGTTCGGCTTTGCCGTGATGCCGATGACCTTCGCGGTCGGCATGGGCATCGATTACGCGCGCGCGATGAAGTCGCAGACCAAGCTGAACGGCGTCGCGGATGCGGCGGCGCTGGTGGCGGTCAGCAAGATCGCCATGCCGCTGGACGACAAGACCGCCGCCGATCAGGCGCGGCAGATGTTCCTGATCCAGGCGCAGTCGGTGCTCGGGCCCGGCGCGGTGCAGCTGACCAACGTGACCGCGACCGCAGTGAAGGACAGCACCGGGCGGCGCACCGCGTCGGTCACCTATACTGCGACGTCGGGGAACGTCTTTGCGCGCGTGCTGGGCCTTCGGGTGCTCAACATCAGTGGTGCGTCGTCGACGACCAACGCCATCGCGCCGAACATGAATTTTTACATGCTGCTCGACGTGTCGGGATCGATGGCGCTGCCGACGACGAGCGCAGGCCTGTTGAAGATCGCCCAGAGCAACAGCAAGGGCTGCAAATTCGCCTGCCATTCGGTCAACGACCTGACCGGCACCGACGCCAACGGCAATCAGACGAGCCTGTACAACGTCGCCCGGTCGTACAATCTGACCTTGCGGGTCGATGAAGAGGCGACCGCCGTGCGCAGCCTGATTAGCACGGCGACGACGACCGCCAGTCGCAACGGCGCGGCCTATCAGTTCGCGATGGCGGGGTTCCGGGGGAAGGGCGGCTTTTCGACGCTCCAGAGCCTGACCGGCACCGTCCAGAAGATCATCGATGCGACCGGCCTGATCGGGCCATCGAAATTCTACAGCAATGGCTGCCCGACCTCCGCGTGCAAAAGCACCGAGGTCGGCTTCAACGACCAGGACAGCGGCACCAGCGATGCCATGGACAACATCAACGCGATGATGACCGATCCGGGATCGGGGCTGAACGGCGAGGCGCCCAAGGCGGTGATGTTCATGATCACCGACGGCATGCGCGACGAAGCGCGTTCTGGCGGCAAGCCCGAAATCGCGATTGACACCGCCAAATGCGACGCGATCAAGGCACGCGGCATCCGCATCGCGGTGCTCTACACGGAATATCTGCGCGAATCGCTCGACAACGACAATTGGTCGCAGGTCAACGTCGCACCCAATCTTTACAAGGTCGAACCCGCGCTGCAGGCCTGCGCGTCGACCGGTCTGTACACCAAGGTGACGACCGATGGGGACATTGCGGCCGCTTTGTCGGCCTTGTTCCAGAATGCGGTGGCGACGGCGCGGATCACGCAATGAGGGCGCGCCATCGCGACGTATAACGAGTAAATATATGCGAGTAGCTCGCATTAGCGTTGACGGTGATAATAACTCGCATTAACGGACGCCCCATAAAGGGGACCGTTTTTGATGACCAAACCACCGTTTCTGGCGCTGTCGTGCATCGGCTTCCTCGCGTCCGCGCCAGCCTTTGCCGCTGATCCGGTTGCGGCGACCCCGAAGACCGGCGTCGCCGCCGATCCGCAGGCGCAGGATGCCCGGCGCGAGGGCGAGCGCGACGACATCATCGTCAACGGCAAGGGGCAGGTGGCGCCTGCGGTGGTCGAAAGCCCGAAGGCGACGTCGGCGCTGATCGACACGCCGCAGACGATCACCGTCATTTCCGACCAAGTGCTGCGCAAGCAGAACCTCCAGACGCTGCGCGATGCGTTGCAGACGATCCCCGGCATCACCTTCGGTGCGGGCGAGGGCGGCGGCGGTTATGGCGACAGCATCAACCTGCGCGGCTATTCGGCCAACACCGACATCACGATCGACGGCATCCGCGACAGCGCGCAATACAGCCGCACCGATCCGTTCAATCTGCAGCAGATCGAAGTCTATAATGGTGCGAATTCGGTGTTCAACGGATCGGGCAGCGTCGGCGGCACGATCAACCTCGTCACCAAGGAGCCGCGCGCCGAAGACCTGACGATCGTGCAGGGATCGGTCGGCACCGACAATTACTGGCGGGGCACGGTGGATGCCAATCATCGCGTCGGCGACGATGTCGCGGTGCGCCTCAACGCCGTCTATCATCACAATGACGTGCCCGGCCGCGACGTCGAGAAGTACGAACGCTGGGGCGTCGCGCCTGCGGTGACGATCGGGATCGGCGGGCCGACCAGCCTGACGCTCGCCTATGTCCACCAGCGCGACGACAACACGCCGCTGTACGGCGTGCCCTATTTCAACAACGCGCTGGTCGGCGGCCTGATCACCGGCGCGGATCGCAGCGACTATTACGGCTACAGCAACCTCGATCGCCAGCAGATCACGGTCGATCGCTTCACCGCGACCTTCCGCCATCAGGCGGATGCGCATGTCTCGATCCGCAACCTGACGCGCTGGCAGCGCGTCGGCCAGTATAGCGTGACGAGCGCGCCGCAGGGCACCTTCTGCCTCGCCGGGACGGGCCGCCAGCCGGTGGCGACGAGTGCGACCAATCCGGTCGGCGCGGCATGCCCGACGGGATTGCAGCCCGGCCAATGGATCCCGTCCGGCCCGCGCGGGCTGTTGCGCGACCAGGAGAACCAGTTGCTCGCCAACCAGACCGACCTGCGGCTGGAGCATGGTGAGAAAGGCGGGCTCCGCAACGTCGCCAACATCGGCATGTCGGCAATCGTCGAGGATTATCGGATCACCAGCGGGTCGCTGCTGCGCAATGCGGACGGATCGGCGGTGTCGCCACTGCCGACGCTGTCGATCACCAACCCGGACAGCGTCTATCGCGGGCCGATCAATTACGTCACTACGGCGCAGTCGCGGTCGACCCAGACCAACGTCGCGGTCTATGCCTTCGACACGCTGGAGCTGAACCGCTTCTTCGAACTGAACGGCGGCGTGCGCTGGGAAATGCAGCGCAGCAACTTCCGCGCGTTGCCGCTGCAAACGCTGGCACCCGGCGTCAGCCAGCCGGTCGCCGCGTTGCAGGCGCCGCAGATCAACAACGAGCGGCTGTTCTCGTATCGCGTCGGCGCGGTGTTCCACCCGGTGCGCGACGTCAGCGTCTATGCCGGCTACGGCAACGCGAAGACGCCCTCGTCGCCGAGCGTGCGCGCCGGCTGCGTCAGCGTGTCGAATAATATCGTCACCAACACCTGCGGGGTCGCGCCCGAAACCGCACGCAATTACGAGGCGGGCGTGAAGGCGGGGCTGTTCAACCGCCGGCTCGAGCTGACCGCGGCGGTGTTCCGCAACGAGCGCACCAATTATCGCGTGCCCTCGAACGACCCCGCTCTGCCGACGGTGCAGGTGCTGGGCGGCAAGAGCCGTGTCGACGGCATCGCGCTGGGTGCATCGGGCAATATTACCAAGGCGTGGACGATCTTCGCCAATTACACCTATCTCGACAGCAAGGTGTTGCAGTCGGTGTCCGATTACTGCCTCGCCAATCCGGGCAGCACGGGCACACCCAATTGCGGCAATTCGGTCGCCAACCCCGACCCGCAGCGTGGCAGCCCACTGGTGCAGACGCCGACCCATTCGGGCAGCCTGTTCACCACGTACAAGCTGCCGTTCGGGCTCGAGATCGGCTATGGCCTGACCTATCAGGGGTCGTTCACCACCTATGTCCCGGTGCTGACCAACGGCGTGCAGCTGCGCGCGCCCGACTATCTGATCCACCGCGCCTATCTCGCCTACAGCTTCGGCAACGGCTGGACCGCGCAGCTCAACATCCAGAACCTGACGGACGAAAAGTACCTGACCAACGTCCGCAACAACATCAACGCGACCAGCGGCGTCGTGACCGGCGGCTGGGCGATGCCCGGCGATCGGCGCCAGACGGTGCTCAGCCTGTTCCGCAGCTTCTGATCTTTGCTACTCTTCCCCGCCACATCAGCCCCCGGCGGGGAAGAGACCTGAGGAACCACCAGTCATGCTGATTGCCATCCCCGATATTCTGGATGCGGCGGGCGTGGCGCGGTTGCGGGAGATTATCGACGTGGGCGAATGGGTAGACGGCAACGTCACCTCGGGCCCGCAGGCGGCGCTCGCCAAGCGCAATCGGCAGCTGGCCGAAGGATCGGAGGCGGCGCGCGCCGGCGCGGCGTTCGTACTCGAGGCGCTGGGGCGGTCGCCCCTGTTCTTCGCTGCGGCGCTGCCGCTCAAGGTGTTTCCGCCGCTGTTCAACCGCTACGAGGGCGGCGAGGATTTCGGGCTGCACGTCGACAATGCCATCCGCCTGCAACGCGGCAGCGATTTCCGCATCCGGTCCGACCTGTCGGCGACCTTGTTCCTCGACGATCCGGACACATACGACGGCGGCGAACTGGTGATCGAGGATCGCTTCGGCCCGCAGGTGGTGAAACTGCCCGCCGGACATCTGGCCCTCTATCCCGCCTCTAGCCTGCATCGCGTGACGCCGGTGACGCGGGGCGCGCGCACCGCGAGTTTCATGTGGCTGCAATCGATGGTGCGCGACGATGGCGAGCGGCGCACGCTGTTCGAGCTGGACGAGGCGATCCAGTCGGTCGCGGCCAGCAACGGCCAGGGCGATCCCGCGGTCGTCAAACTGACCGGCATCTATCACAATCTGCTACGGCGCTGGGCCGATGCCTGACATTGCGGCGCCCGCCTGCGGCTTCGTCGGCCCGGTGAAGCGGTCGATCACGATCGCCGGTCACCAGACGTCGATCAGCCTGGAGCCCGTGTTCTGGCGCGCGCTGGAAGAGGCGGCGCAGGGCTGCGGCCTGCCGCTGTCCGCGCTGGTCGCCGAAATCGACGTGCTGCGTATCGCGGCGGACGATCCGCCCAACCTTGCCAGTGCGTTACGAAGCTGGTTGTTCGCGCGGACGTTGACCTGACGCCCGCCGCCATGCGACCGCCGGGGCACAGTCGGGGATATGCAGCGATGAACGCGGTCAAATGGCGAAAGACCTGGTTTCAGGTCCATAAATGGATCGGGCTGACGCTCGCCATCCTCATCATCCCCCTGTCGCTGTCGGGCGCGGCGCTCGTCTGGCGCGAGCCGCTGGACCGGCTGATCCATGCCGAACGCTATTCCACCAGCGGCACCGCGTTGCTGGCACCCGAAACCTATGTGGCGGCGGCGCAGCGCGTGCTGGCGCCGGGCGAGCGGATCAGCGACCTCGGTCTGCCGGAAGGGGACGGCCCCGTGACGGTCAGCGCCGTGGGTGCGCAGGCGCCGCGGCGCGGACCGCCAGCGCGCACGACGGTCTATCTCGACCCGCCCACCGCGCGCGTGCTGGCCGTGGCGCCGCGCAGCGGCGGCGTCATGCGCTTCCTGCATGTGCTGCACGGCAGCCTGCAGGTGCCGGGAATCGGGCGGACGATCGTGGGGTGGATCGGCGTCGCGATGCTGCTGTCGAGCATGACCGGGCTGTGGCTATGGTGGCCGAGCGTCGGTCGCTGGACGAAGGGGTTTCGCTGGCGCCGGCATCGCAACACCGACAGCAACCTGCATTACCAGATGGGCTTCTGGATCGCGCTGCCGCTGTTCGTCCTGTCGCTGACGGGCGTGTGGATCAGCTTCCCCGGCGTGTTCGGCGGACGGGAGGGCGGCGGTCGCCCAGCCTTCGCGCCGCCGGTGGCTGAGCCGGCGCAGTCGGTGGATACCGTCGTCGTGCGTGCCGCGGGGGTGGCGAAGGGGCCGCTACGCAGCGTCGGCTGGCCGACCGAGCGGTCGGCGGATTGGACGGTCAGCCTGGCCAACGGGCGCCGGATCAAGGTGGCGGACGACGGCGGCGTGGCAGTGGCTGCGGCGGCGCGCAAGCCGGGCGGCGCGGCGCGCTGGATGCGGCGGATTCACGATGGCGACGATATGGGGATCGTCTGGCAGGTGGTGATTTTCCTCGGCGGGCTGCTGCCGGCGGGACTGGCGGTGACCGGTGTGATCATGTGGTGGCGCGCCCGTGGCTGGCGCGCGAAGGTGGCGGCGCGGGGGTAGGGGCTTCCTCCGCCGTCACCCCGGACTTGGTCCGGGGTCCACTTTGCGGCTGGGGGGGATGGCTGGAGGCTCTTGCCGTTCCCTCGTGGCCCGGTGGACCCCGGAACAAGTCCGGGGTGACGGGGTGGGTGGGGCTGCCGTGGTGGAATATGGCGCGTGCTGGACGCGCCCGTCGTCGGACTGAGCGACACATCAAGTCCTCCCCCGCCAGGGGGAGGGGGACCGCCCGGCTTTAGCCGGGTGGTGGAGGGGGTGGGCGGCGGTGTCCGTCCGGACGGCGCTCCACCCTTACCGCCCCCTCCGTCACCGCTTCGCGGCGCCACCTCCCCCTGGCGGGGGAGGAATTATGGGCTTACCGTCCCAGCAGCACGCGGGCCTGGCCGGCGATCTGCGCGAGCATGGCCGCATTGGGCTGCGCGGCATGGCGGGCGCGGTCGACCAGCGCCTTGAACTGCGCGACGCGGGCGCCGTTCGCGGCCAGCCACGCCTGCACCGCGCTGCGCGGATCGCCGTCACCGGTGCGGCCGAGGAACTCCAGCCGCTGCTGCTGGAAATCGCGCGCCAGGCCAGCGAGCAGCAGGCGCTCCCACGGATCGCCAGACACGATGCGTGCCGCCGCCGCCTGCGCCCAGTCGAGGCCGAGATCCTGGCCGAGGTGGGTATAGGCCCGCGTCAGCTCGATCTCGTCGATCCCGAGGCGCTGGCCCAGCGCGGCGAGGCCGACGACGCCGTCCATGTCGAACAGGCGGACGACGCGACGTGCCAACTCGGCGGGCGCACCCGCGGCTTCCAGCTCGGCCGCGATGCGGGCGCTCTGCGCGCTCGCTTCTTCGAGCAGCAGCGACTGCGTCTGGCGTTCCAGCGCGGCGATGCCCTGGCCCAGCCGCTCGATCACCGCGCCGGGCAGCGTACCCGGCGCATTGGCGCGCAGCAGGTCGGCGATGTGCGACCGCGTCGCCACCGCCACCTCGTTGAACAGCGCGATGCGCGCGCCCTCGGCGATGTCGGCGCGCTCGATCTCCGCCCACAGGCTATCGAGGCCGAAGACGCGTTCCGCCACGACGAACATCGCGGCGATGTCGGCGACCGCGGCGCCTTCCTCTTCGGCCAGCTCGAACGGGCGCAGCACGCCGAGGCGGTTGACGATACGGTTGGCGAGCTTGGTCGCGACGATCTCGCCCCGCAGGCGATGCTCGTCGATCGCCTTGGCGAAGTCGCGCTGCATCGCCGGCGGGAAGGCGGCGTGCAGGTCCGGTGCGAGTTCGGGGGCGAGCGCTAGGGGTGCCTGCTCGATCCCGTCCTGCAACGACAGCTTCGCGGTGGCGAGCAGCACGGCGAGTTCGGGGCGGGTGAGGCCATTGCCCTCCTGCCCGCGGCGCAGCAGGTCGTCATTGCCGGCGAGCCCCTCGACCGCGCGGTCGAGCCGCCCGGCGCCTTCGAAGATTTCGATGACGCGGACGTAGCTGGGGATGGCGCTTGCGCCGTCGGCCTCGGCGATCGACAGCGCGAGCGTCTGGAGGCGGTTGTCCTCCAGCACCAGATGCGCGACGTCGTCGGTCATGCTGGCGAGCAGCGCGTTGCGCTCCTCGTAGCCGAGGCGGCCTTCGTTCATCTCGCGGTTGAGCGCGATCTTGATGTTCACCTCATTGTCCGAACAATCGACGCCCGCCGAATTGTCGATGAAGTCGGTGTTGATCCGGCCGCCGCGTTCCGAGAAGGCGATGCGCGCCGCCTGCGTGACGCCCAGGTTCGCGCCCTCGCCGATCGCGGTGACGCGCAATTGCTCGGCATCGACGCGCAGACGGTCGTTGGCGGGATCGCCGACCGCGGCATTGTTCTCGCGCGCCGCCTTCACGTACGTGCCGATGCCGCCGAACCACAGCAGGTCCGCGGGCGCCTTCAGGATCGCGGAGATGAGCGATGCGGGGTCGAGCTGCGTCGCGGTGATGCCGAGCGCGGCCTGTGCCTGCGGCGACAGCGGAATGACCTTCTCACTGCGCGCCCACACGCCGCCGCCTTCGCTGATGAGGCCCGCGTCGTAATCCGCCCAGCTGGAGCGGGGCAGAGCGAACATGCGCGCGCGCTCATCCCAGCTCGCGGCGGGATCGGGATTGGGGTCGATGAAGATGTGGCGGTGATCGAACGCCGCGACGATCTTCAGCGCCTTGCTGAGCAGCATGCCGTTGCCGAAGACGTCGCCCGACATGTCGCCGCAGCCGACGACGGTGATCGGCTGGGTCTGCACGTCGACGCCGCGCTCGGCGAAGTGGCGCTGCACCGACACCCAGGCGCCCTTGGCGGTGATGCCCATCGCCTTGTGGTCGTAGCCGACGCTGCCGCCCGATGCGAAGGCGTCGCCCAGCCAGAAGTCGCGCTCCAGCGCCAGCGCATTGGCGACGTCGCTGAACGTCGCGGTGCCCTTGTCGGCGGCGACGACGAAATAGGGGTCCTCGCCATCGAGCACCGCAACGTCCGCCGGATGCACGACGCGGCCATCGACAATGTTATCGGTGATCGACAGCAGCGAGCGGATGAAGATCCGGTAGCTTTCGGTGCCTTCCGCCAGCCACGCGTCGCGATCGACCGCGGGGGAGGGAAGCTGCTTGGGGTAGAAGCCGCCCTTGGCGCCGGTCGGCACGATCACGGCGTTCTTGACGCGCTGCGCCTTCATCAGCCCGAGGATTTCGGTGCGGAAGTCGTCGCGCCGATCCGACCAGCGCAGGCCCCCGCGTGCGACCGGGCCGGCGCGCAGGTGGATGCCCTCGACCCGCGGCGAATAGACCCAGATCTCGCGCCACGGCACGGGCGCGGGCAGGCCGGGGATCAGGTGGCTGTCGAGCTTGAACGCTAGCGCCTCGTTCGCCGCGGGGGCGAAGGCGTTGGTGCGCAGGCAGGCGCCGATCAGGTCGCGATAGGCGCGCAGGATACGGTCGTCGTCGATCGCCGACACCGCGTCGAGGCCGCGCGCGATCGCTTCGTCGCTGGCGGCCAGGTCGCCGCTGCCCTTGGGATCGTGTGCGGCCGCGAAGCGCGCGATCAGCGCCTTGGTCAGCTTGGGCGCACGGCGCAGCGCGTCGACGACGGTGGTCAGGCCATAGGGCAGGCCTGCCTGACGCAGATAGCGGAACCAGGCGCGCAGCAGCACGACCGACTGCGGCGACAGGCCGACGTCGATGATCAGGCGGTTGAACGCATCGTTTTCCGCCGCGCCTTCCAGCACCGCGGCGATCGCGCCTTCCAGCACCGCGGCGTCATTGGCATCGTCGGTCGCATCGGTTTCGACGACGAAGTCGTGAACGAAGGTGTCCGCTTCGTCCTGCAACCGCGTCGGCAGTTCGCCGATCACGCGGAAGCCAAAATTCTCCAGCACCGGCACCGCATCCGACAGCGCGAGCGCGCCGTGCAGCTTGTAGATCTTGAGCTGGCGATCCTCGCCCGCGACGACCGGGAAGATGCGGACCGAGCGGTCGTCGGCGCTTTCCAGTCCCGCAACCCGCAGGATGTCCTGCGCCGCTTCGGCGGGGCTGCTGACGTTGCGGTAATTGGCCGGGAAGGCATTGGCCCAGCGCAACGCCAGCCGTGCCGCGCGCTGTGCGGGCACCTGTTCGGCCAGTGCCGCCTCGACGTCCGACATCCAGCCGCGCACCATCTTGCGCAAGCGCTCGGCGAGCGGTTCGCTCTCGGGCATGCGGCCCGACCCGCGAAGGTCGATCGTGTAACGCAGCAGCGCGACGACGCCGTCGTCGAGGCTGATCGACCAGTTGAGCACGTTGCCGTTCGACGCGTCGGCCAGCATCTGGCCGATCGCGACGCGGCGCGCGGTGGTCAGGTCGTCGCGCGGCAGCCAGGCGAAGGCGAACAGATGCCGCCCGAGCGCCGACTTCACCAGCACCAGCGCCGGCCGCGGCCGGTCGGCGAGGCTCATCGCGGTCAGCACCACCTCTTCCAGCGCATCGGGGGCGAAGGCGACGACGAGGTCGTGGGGAAGGGCGGTCAGCGCATGTGTCAGCGCCTTGCCGGTATGGCCCTTGGGATCGAAGCCGAACTTCGCCTCCAGCGCCGACAGGCGCGCGCGGAGTACGGGGATGTCGCGCGGCTTGGCGCTGAGCGCGGCGCTGGTCCACAAGCCGGCATGGATCGACAGGCCGACGACCTCGCCCGCTTCCATCACGGGCACCAGCACGAGGTCGAGCGGCACGGCGCGGTGGACGGTCGAGATCAGGCTGGATTTCAGAAGCAGCGGTGCGTCATTGCCCTCTTCGAACCAGCGGATCGCGAGCGCGCGGTTCGCTTCGGCGAGCACCGGCGTTTCGTGCGGGTGGCGGACGATGCCGAGCGCTTCGCCCGCGCTGCCGTCGCGCCGCCAGATCTGGTGGCCGAGCAACGTGAACTGGCCGTCGAGGAACCATTGCAGCAGCGCGGCGCCCTCGCCCTGCGGCAGCGCGGCTTCGTCGCGCGCCATCGCGCGTTGCAGCGCGGGCCAGTCGGTGACGGCGGCGCGCACGTCGGCGAGCACGGCGGTCAGATCCTCGACCAGCCCGCGCCGGTCGCGCGCGTCGGCGCGTTCCAGCTCGATGTAGATCATCGATTCGGGCGTGCCGGCGCCGCCGATGTCGGTCAGCGCTCCCGATGCGTCGCGCGTCACGCGGACGACGGGGTGGATCAAGCGGTCGATGTCGAGATCCTGCGCGCCGATCGCAGCGGCGATCGAATCGACCAGGAAGGGCATGTCGTCGTTGACGATGGCGAGGCGCATGCGGCGGCGCACGTCGTCCGACGCGATCGGCTCCAGCCGGATTGCGGGTTTCCCGGGCTCACGGCGCGCGGCGGTCTCCGCGACGAACGCCGCGGCGGCGGCCCGCTCGGCATCGCCGAAGCCGGTCAGCTCCCCCGGTAGCGCGCCCTTGGTCAGCCGGGCGGCAAGCGCCTCGGCCATGCTCTGGTTCTGGTCGGCCATGGCAGCCGCCTACGCCCGTCTCTTCCGGGCTTCAAGCTTTGCTGCAGTGCGAAAATTACGTGTTAGCGCAATAAAGTGTTGCGTTGGTCGGGCGCCTTCCGGTCGTCGCCGAAAGGTGCCTCGCGTTCAGGCCGCGGCCTTGCGCAGCACGCTTTCCAGCAGTGCCTTGTCGTCGACGCATTTGATGACGTCGACCAGGCCATCCTCGCGGGCGCGCGCCAGCAGCACGACGAATTCGTCCGCCACCGCGGGCAAGGCGACGCGGCCCAGCACGGGTAGCGCGCGCAGTTCGGCGGCGGCGCGATCGAACAGGTCGACGCGCTCGTCGGGGCGACGCGTGGCGCGTTCGGCAGCGACCACCGCCTTGATGCCGCCCTGCGCGGTTTCCAGCACATTGGTGAGGCCGCCTGCGGGCACCTCGGTGCGGTGGGCGTAGGCCAGCACCGCGGCATATTCGGCAAGGCGCGTCTTGTCGTAATCCGATCCGAACACGAGCTTGACGATCGCGGTCAGCGGCGCGCGCGGCTGTACCGTCAGTCCGGCCTGCGACAGGAGCGCGGCATAGCCCTCGGCATCCCGCTCGCACGCCAGCGCGAAGTCATGGGCGCGGCCCAGCGCGCGATACAGCGCGGCGCGCCCGCGTGCATCGGCGGCGCGCACCGCCGCCGCGCTTTCGCGCGCCATCGCCAGCCGGTCGCGCAGCGATGCGTCGGTCGCGGACTCGGCGATCGGTTCCTCTGCGGTCTCGAACCCGCCGCTCGGCCCGTCCGCCCACACCGGCGTCGCGGCGAGCGCGCGCGGAGCGCTGCGCACCGCGGCGTCCAGCTCGGCGGCGAGCGTCGCCTGCGTGTCGGCGTCGGCCAGTTCCTTCCAGTTGATGACGCCGTAGATGAAGTCGATCGTACTGTCGTCGGACGTGAAGGGCATCAAAATGCCGCGATACAGGGTCGTGCGCCCGCGGATGCCGACGAACTCCGCCTCGAACCCGATCGGCGCCCGATTCGCGATGATCTGCAGATAATGGTCGGTCAGGCGCGACAGCAGCGACCGGCCCGGCACGTCCGCGACGCGCACGACATGCGCGTCCAGCCCGCATTCCTCGCGCAGCGTGCGCCCCAGATAGGCGATGGTCGGATCGTCGATGCCGCGGGTGAAATCGATCAATACGCTGTGCGGGCCGAAGTCGGCGATATTGGCGGGATCGAGGTCGTCGATGCCGGGGCAGGGGCGGCCCTTCAGCAGCGACACCCAGTGGTTATAGGCGCGCACGTGCATGCGCCGCTCGTCGCCGCCGAGCGAGAAGGCGGCATCGTCCACGCCGCCACCGTCGATGTCGCCGCCCCCGTCGATATCGCCGCCATCATCCGGCGGGCTCGCCAGCGCCGCGTCGAGCACGTCATGGCCGCCGCCATCGGCGCGCAGGCCCTCGCCATCCCCGACTCGCCCGTCATCGAAGCCGCGCGCCGTATCCATGCCCAAACCCTTCTCGCATCAGGACATGACGGTCCTGGTCCTAGGCTGCTTCTGCACCGTCCGTGGTAAACGGAGCGTAAAGCCGCGAGGCGAACAATTGGCATGTTCCGACACAAAGGCCGCTTGTCAGCCGCGATCCGACCTGTTAGGCGCACCCCCGAACGGCCCCTCAGCGGGCCGGTCCACCCCGGGCCGCTTTAGCTCAGCTGGTAGAGCATCGCATTCGTAATGCGGGGGTCACAGGTTCGAGTCCTGTAAGCGGCACCATCGACTTTTTGGCGATTATCCTGACATTTTCACCTCCCCTCGCAGCGCGGCGGGAGATATGGCTCCGGTGCGTTTCCGGTGCAGGGAGCCCGGAGCCAGCGTCTCGATATCGTCTAGGATGGACTGCAGCGCGCGTTGAACGCTCGGAAACTCGCCGATTGCGTAGACCTCGGTCTGGCTGCCGGCGCGGTGGCCCATGAAGCCTTCGAGGTCCCAGCGCTCGGCACCGCGATTGCGGCACAAGGTCGCTATGCTATGCCGCAGAACGTAGCTGCGCCATTCGCGCCCCATCGGCAGTTCCAGCTTTCCCAGCATGGTGTCCCACGCCCGGTCAACGTCCTGAACCGGCCGGCCGTGGTAGTTGACCAGCCAGCCGCGTCCGATTCGAGCTTCTGGCTTCAGTGCGAGATAGTCGTCGAGCTCGGCCTGCAGCCATGTGGCGAGCAGGGGTAGCACCGGCACCATCGCGCGGTGCTTCTTGTTTTGGGTTCGACCCTGTGGGTTGAGGTCGATCGTCGGTGCGCCAGGCCACCATTGCTCCCGATCGGGAGCGACGTTGATGTCGACCACGGCGCCTGGTCGCGCAATTGTGCAAAGCGAGCCTATCAGGAACGCATGGAGTGATCCGCGTTGCTTGCCCGGCTCGGCCGCGTAAGCGACCATCTTCGCCAATTCTTCGACACCAACGCGAGTCCGGCGTTTGCGCTGGACCTGCGCGGCCGGCAGCGGCCGATAGATCGGACGTTTGTCCGACCGCGGCGGCTCAGCGTTCGCCGCATGGTTCAGCACCGCGATAACCTGTGCGATCGACGCCTCGGTAGCCGAGGGCGAGCGCGGGCGGCTGACCGTCACTTCTCCCTTCTTGTTCTTCCAAACCACCGGCTGCAGTCGTGACCAGGCGCGCAGCGCGTTGGCGAACACCGTCGTGCAGGCGGCCGCGCAGCTTGTCGCGATCCCGAACCTGCTGTCAGCTCCCCGCGCTTCCTCCGCATCGAGGAAGTCGATCACGTGGTTGAGGCGCGATTCGATGGTATCCGCGGATGCGCGGGTGCTTCCCCACTCCAACTTGTAGTCGGCGATCGCGTCTGTGAGCAGATAGGCCTGCGCCTGGGCGAGCGGCTGACCGCATGCGCCGCAGAACGCTGGAGCCTCGTCTGCATCCGACAAGTAGCGCCGATCAAGCGCTACAATTGCTGCTCCCTCTTCGGCCGCACCCGTGCTCGCGCTGCGCTCGCGTCGCGCGTCGGGATCGTACCAGAAGATGGTGAGGAAGGGACTGCGACGGGTCCCGTCCGCCCGCTCGTCCCATCCGAGCCAGTATTTCCCCCGCCGATAGATCGGCGCCGTGCGTCGCGACATGTAGACTGTTCCCTGATGTACTGTGCTTTTGCTTCACCCGTGATGGTGAAGAGACCGAGGCTGCTGAGTAGGTCCAGATCGCCGGGTTCGAGGCGGACGCCTTTCCCAATTTCAGCAGCGCGGCTCAGCTTCTGGTCAAGCTTCACGATCGACGGCGCGTTCATCGGCGAAGCTCCCCTGCAGGCGTCGCGCTGATGGCGCGGTTCGCACGCTGGCGGCGGAGGATCAGGTTCTCCGCTTCGGCGCGGTACCAAGCCACGGCAAAGCAGAAGCAGCCGAGCGCGAGGATGATGATGATCGCGACGATCACAACCACAACGAGCGTGGAAACGATCATGGTATCACCGTCGAACGCAGTGCCTCGGCCGCGCCAACCGGATCAATCAGGAAGGCGATCGCGGTGCCGACGATCGCCGCAGCGATCGCCAGCCTTGCCTTGATCTGCTCGGGGAGGTGCTGCCGAACGCCGGGGGCGTACGGCTCGCACGCGGAGCAGCTGCACTCCATCGGATGGATGTCAGGCGCGTCAAATATGCGGTTCATGCCGCATCGCTTTCCGGCACGCAGCGCGAACACGACGACGCCGATGACCAGGCGCACGGGCCGTTGCCGTCATCGTCGCACGGATCCCAATGGCTGCAGCCGCAGCCACGGCAGATCTGCGGGTGGCGATCGGCAGGCTCGTCAATCAGCTGACCGTACACCGCAGGATCGAATGGGAAGATGGCCTGCAGGCGCAGCAGCGTGTCATGGCGACTGACGCGGGCGCCCGGCGTCTCGATCAGGCGGAGGAAGGCTGCGGCCTGGCCGCGATCGGCGCTGGTGCTGACCAACACTGCCGCGACGGCTGGGATGGACAGCTTGGCAGCTTCGCGGCGCAGGCGGAGGTAATCGGCCGCGGTCAACGGCGGCAGTAGCTGCTCAACAGGGGCGGGGGCCTCTTGGCAGTGCGTGATCGGCGAATGGAACATGGGTGCGATCCTTCCGGGCAAGCCGGTGGCGTCGCCGGAAGCGGATGCTTTCGGAACGCGGTCGATTGATGAAAGCGCGGTAGGTCCGTCGATCAGCTGGTGTCGGGCGCGCGCGGGGCGCGAAGCAGCGCAATCGACGAGGTGACCTCGCGGATCACGTCCTCCAGCTCCCGGATCGCCTTGTCGCGATCAGCAGCCGTGGCCGAGGGCAAGGTCGCGTTGACCATTGCTTCGTGCGCCTGGCCGCTTTCGCGGATGACGGCACAGGTGCGGCGGGCGAGTTCGATCTCGCTGGCAAACGCCTGCTCGCGGGCGACCTCGACCTGCAAGGCATAGGTTTCGAAGAGCGGTCGGCCATCGCCGCCGGCACGCTGATAGGCAATGTCGAGCGCGATCGCGCGCTCGAGAGAAAGCTGTCGATCCGGCTTGTCTGGATCACCCCAGGCCCGAACGGTGTTCGGACTCTCGACCGCGCATATCTCGGCCATGTCCTGCCAACTGTTGGGTAGGAAGCCGGCGATGCGATCAAGCGCCTGGCCGATATGGAGCGGTGGGCGCAGCTTCGTCACGCCGCCACCCCGCCAAAATGCGGCGCCGAAAGTCGCAGACGATCGGCGCCGAAGGTTGCATCTTGGGAGTAAGGCAGACGCGCGTAACCCGCGGCACGGATGTGCTGCGTGTATCGGCCGGTCTGCCAGCGGCCGATTCGGAAGAGGGTTGAAACATGGCTCATCGAGCGACCTCCAAAGCGTCATCAGATCCATCATCGTCGGATCCACGGACGTAGGACGCCATGAAAGCGCGGACCTTGGCCTCGGTAGCGCGACGAAGTTCTCGTCCGGCGCGAAGGTCATCGATCAGGTTCGCGTCGCCCACTGCACGGCGGCCAAACGTTGTTGGCCGCACGCGATGCTCGGCAAGGAAGCGTTCTGTTTCTGCGAGGATGCCCGTGTCGCTCATCAGTCGGATTTAGTCGGACGTTTCCGACAAGTCCAGTCGGAAACTTCGGGCTTTGCGGAAAATCACGCTTGTGGGAAATATCCGACGTGCCGAAGCCCGATTATCTAAAAGGTCGTGTGCTCTACGACGCGCTGATGGCGATGAAGCCCGACGAGCTTTTGGAAGGCGATTGGGCGACGGGTGCCGGCCTCAATCGTGGCTTTTTTACTGACCTGAAGAAGGCGGCAGGTGGAGCCCCTCGTTCAGACACTTTGCGCAAGCTACTCTCGTTCATTGGCAGCGATGAGGCGGCGCTTTACCGGTCAGCTTCGCAAGCCCGACTAGCTGAGCCGTTGCCTGCTACAAGTCATGAGATACTAGTCCGCAGACTGCTGGAGCGAGCCACACCCGAGCAGCTCGTACAGATTTCGGGGCTACTGAATGGCACTGCGAAGGCGGAGGAGTTGGCCGCGGAGCAGCTCGACCTCGTCGGTATCCAGCAGATTGACCTGGCTTACGGCATGGGCGCGACGTTTGCCGATGGCCCCGTCGAATCGGAATTGCTGAGGTTTCCGCGGTCATGGGTGCAGGCGATCACATCGTCACCGCCGGCGCTGCTCACCTGGGCGAGCGGGCGCGGCGATTCGATGGCGCCGACGATCCACGATGGCGACATCGTCCTGCTTGATCGATCGCAGCGTCAAATTCTGGAACAGGATGCGCTCTGGGCGTTCACGGTCGGCGATCTCGGGGCGATCAAGCGGCTTCGTGTCAAAGGCGATCGCGTGGTGATCCTGTCGGACAATCCGTCGGTACCACCCGATGAGGAGCCGGCGAACGAGGTCAATATCGTGGCGCGTGTCATATTCATCGGGCGCCGGACATGACTGTAGGCGGGTCGACGCATTGCGATAATCGTCGAATGCACGCTATTTGTTCCGTCTATGTTCCAAGCGCCTATTCGCAAGCTAACGTCGCCGCGCGAGCTGAGTCTTGCAGTCGTCGGGCTCGACTTCCCCAACGTCGACAAGAGCAACCGGCGGTTCGAGATGGCCATGTGTACGTACGGCGAGCCGGTTCACCTAGTGCGGGAGCCCAAGCATCAGGCCGACGAGAATGCGATCGCCGTCGTCAGCGCCCGTGGGATCCAGCTGGGCTACATCACGTCGCAGCGGGCCGCGATAATCGCGCGGTGGCTCGATGCCGGCGAACGGTACGAGGCCTTGTTCCAAGACCGAGGCCGCTCGGCCGCCATCATTCGGGCGCGCTTCGGCGGTGGCAAGCTTTGCCTGCCGCCGGAGCGGGACGATCTGACCACGGATTGGGCCGAGGAGGGCGGCGACGCTTTTGATTGGGGATGTTGAGTTTAAAGAGGGGGAAAACACATGCGTCTTTTGATTGCTGGATTGATTGGAATGATCGCGTTGCCCAACGTAGCTCAAGGGCAGGCGGTTAAAAGTACGGTCGCCGCGGCAAACGGCGTGGTAGTTGACGTGTATTCGGATGATTTTGCGGCGAGAAAGGAGTTTACCTCTCCAGAGGTGAAGGCCGGTGATGGCCAGATAATGGTTGCAACCATTAGTAAGGGAGGGGTGGCTAGTCCGATAGAGTTGAGTGGCTTTTTCGTCTATAGTGGCGAATGGAGACGCTATAGTAACGCCGTATTCAAAGGTGGTGACGTAGCCAACTTCATTAGCACCGGTCGGGACGTTGGTAGATGCTCTTCTTCACGCTACTCTCGTCCGTCGTGCACACTGTCGGAGTCATTTAAAATTGCGCTAACGCCGGCTGACATTCGCTCGCACAACATTGATGGTGTTGTCGCCATCCAAATCCGAGCCGATGATACGAGTGCCGTGATATTCGAGGTGCCCATGGCCTATTTTACCGCCGTTGCTGACGTAGCGAAGATTAACATCGATTCTCCTGCTGCAGCGGCGAAATCATTACCTTCTGCGAACGTGGTGCCGGCGGGTGGCCCTAAGCCAGCAGCGCCTGTTGCACGCCACACCAGCAAATCGTCGAGGCACCGTTCGAAATAGCGGGTACTGAGCGGGTAATCTGATAAACGCCCGCTCAAAAACTTCGCGTTTTTGCACCGCTGGCAGTCATGCGGCGGAGGGTTCCTCCGCTCGGAATATCGCTCGCATTTTTGAGGACTCAGCCGAACATAAGATTTTTTTCAGGTGGAATGCGAACCGGACGCTTCTGTCGACGGCAGGGTAGGTCAAAGGTCCTATCGCACTACGGTTGCCGTTATACAGAATGCAACTTGCGGCCTCTGGACCCGGATGTATGTTAGCGTCGAACGCCTTAGACGAGTTGTGAATGCCGGCTGCACATTGCGTGTCTTCAATCGAAGGCGTTATCCTGCAGGCGGATCAAGCCTTCTGCGATCTTCTGCAACGGCGCGAGCGCGATGTGATCGGTCTTTCCTTCCGAGACATCACTGATCCACGCGATTTGAAGCGTAGCATCGATATGCTATCGATACTCGAAGATAGTGCTGCGCCCGTGCGACTACAGAAGCGATACGTGCGGCCGAATGGTACATCGATCGCCGCGAATCTCCTCGTGACGCGCTTTTCCGACCCTGCCCGCCTCATCAGTACACTGTTTTGGCGTGATAGTGGCCGCCCGTTGCCGCCGGCAGAATTGTGGGCGGCTGCCCTCCGCATTCGTCAGGTTCACGAAGCTCGCGTCAGGCTGTTCGGAGCAGACCTTAGTACGGATTCGGTTGGCGCTTTCCTGATCGGCGTCTACCTGGCCGAGGCGGAGGGCCGCAGCATCGGCATCGGCGAAATCGCCACCTATGCGGGCATGACCAACGCGACCGCCGGTCGGTGGATCACCTTACTGCAAGAGCGCGGAATAATCGAACGGGACGGCGATCCGACGATCGACCTCCTTTTGACGCGATCGGGTCTGGAGCGGGTCGAGGCGATACTCGCAACGGCCTACGACGGTTCTGACGCTGCCGCACTGCTCACCTGAACCAGCTCGATCACTTGGCAGAGCTTCGCAGCCGCGAGGGCGTTCCCCTCTGCGTCGATAATCGCCAAGGCTGCCTTCAGATGCTCCAGCGCCTTTTCCATCTTAACCCGTTCCATCGCCCACCTCGACCTGAATGACCCACGGAACGGGTACGACCCTATGACTGTCCGAAACATGACGAACCATTGTCGTTTTTTTCAGAACGCCCGTCTCAATTTTCTGGCTGCATAGTAAGTTACGGCGTTGAGCGAAGGGTGCGTGGTTCAGCGGTCCATGATCCGTATCGATCCCGTAGGTCCAATCTCGAACTATCGAGCGGGTATCGCGCGGGTACATTTTGAATGGATGGTCCCCATCCGCGAGGCCTTGTTTAGCGTATCGACGGAGGGCATCTCCGCCGCGTCCACCGAGAGGTGCGCATCATCTATCGGATTAGCTATAACACTTTGGTTGTTGAACGAGGCCAGGGAACCTACACCGCGTTAACGGGACGCCGTTAGGGTATGTCGTCAGCGGGGGAGAAGGCATGGCGGTCGAGCAGTTTTCAGTGGCGGTGCAAGGCGACTTTGTCGCCGCTCAAACGCGCGCTAAGCCTATTGCAGCTCTCGCCGAATTAATTTGGAACGGGCTCGACGCCGACGCGACTTCAATAGACGTGGAGCTGGTGCACGATAACCTTGTTGGGGGGCTCTCGAGCATTGTCGTGTACGACAATGGCGACGGGTTCACGCGTGAAGATGCGCGCAAGCTGTTCGGCAGCTTGGGCGGCTCTTGGAAACGTGCCACTCGGCGAACCAAGCGCGACGGCCGCATGATACATGGCCAGGAAGGTCGCGGGCGGTACAAGGCCTTCGCGCTGGGCGGTCATGTCCGATGGAAGGTCTGTTTCTCCACCCCGGAAGGCAATCGAGCGTTCGAGATCGCAATGGCTGATGCCAAGCTTACGAACGTGACAATCAGCGAGGACGTGCCGGCACCCGATCGCCACACCGGGGTAATCGTTCAGATTGACAATGTCCGCAAAGATTTCCGGGCGTTCGAAACGGCAGAAGGACACCAAGAGCTCGCAGAAATTTTCGCGCTCTACATGATCAACTACCGGAACGTGACTATCCGCATCGCTGGCGAAAAGCTCGACCCAGAACGAGCGATTGCGAGCCAAAGCAAGGTGGCATTGCCCCCGATCGCTGCACCTGGTGAGCCAGCCGTTCCCGCGGAATTGCACGTGATCGAGTGGCGTGCTGATACCAAGCGAACGCTATACCTTTGCTCGGCTGACGGCTTCCCGCTCGACCAATTTGAGACGAAGTTCCATGTGCCCGGCTTCTCGTTTTCAGCGTACCTCAAATCGCAATATGTCGAGCATCTTCATAACGACGATCGGCTTGGTCTAGCTGAAATGGACCCGCCGCTAGCGGGTTCGATTGAAAAGGCCCGCGAGACCATCAAGACTTATTTCAAAGATCGGGCGTCCGAGCGAGGCCGGAACGTCGTCGAGGAATGGAAGGCCGCCGACGTTTACCCGTACCGCGGTGAGCCGCAATCTGACGTCGAAAAGGCGGAGAGGCAGGTCTTCGACATCGTGGCCGTTCATGTGCACGAGATTGCGCCCGAGATCGGTATAGGGACTGATAAGGCGCGTGCGCTGCACCTCCGCATGCTCCGCAACGCCATCGAGAGCGGACCGGCCGAGCTGCAAACCATCCTGAAAGAGGTCTTGGATCTACCAGTACGTCAGCAAAAGGAGCTTGCGTCTCTGCTGCAGGAGACGTCACTTACATCGCTTATAACGGCTGCAAAAACCGTAGCCGATCGCTTAAAATTTATCTCTGCTCTTGAGTCCATCGTGTTTGATCCAGAGACACGAGGCCGGCTGAAAGAGCGCACTCAGCTTCACAAGATCCTGGCGGACAATACCTGGGTGCTGGGTGAGGAATACAATTTGTGGGTCAATGACAAAGACCTCAAAAACGTGTTGGTCAAGCATAAGGAGTTGCTTGACGCCGACATCTCCATCGACGAGCCGGTTAAGGTAATCGGACAGAAGCGCGGTATCATAGACCTCATGCTTTCGCGCGCCACCCGTCGGCATCGCGCCGACGAGTTCGAGCATCTGGTTGTCGAATTGAAGGCGCCGAAGGTCAAAATCGGCGCGAAAGAGATTAACCAGATACGCAAGTATGCGCTTGCAGTCCGTAACGACGAGCGGTTTGGCGCGGTCAAGGGCATCCGCTGGCATTTTTGGGTAATCTCTAACGATCTCGACGAAATCGGGCGCGACACGGTGGAGAATGGCGTTGATCCGGAGCGTCGCCTGATTGCGCGTGGCGCTAACTTCACCGTCGGCGTAAAAACTTGGGGCGAGATCATCGACGAAAACCGGGCTCGCCTGCAGTTTTTTCAGGAGCAGATGCAACACACGGTCAGCGAAAGTGACGCGATCGCGCACCTGCAGGAACGATACAGTAAGTTCCTAGAGGGAGTGGTCGTGGAAGCGCCTGAAAACTCCACCTCTACTGATAACCCAGCGGAAGACGGCGAAGCTTCGGGGGCAGAACCGACCAACATCTAGAGCCGTCAGCCTAAGCCACCGCCTTCCAAGCTCGGGTATCACCAGCAACTGAGCGGGTACAACAGTACACGTGAGGGGCTGGAAAGCGTCGCCTTGGCGGAGGGTATCTCCGCCGTTCGAATGTCTGCGTGAGTGCCGATACGAACCTCACGACAATCTGGCCCTGCGAGACGAATGGATCAAAGGCTTTTCGACTGGCCGAAAAATGGCTGCCGAAACCCGCCCGAGGCCATCGTTTCATCGTGAACCTAGAGCTGCCCCGTGTTGCCGATCACCTGCGCCAGTCCATCCAGCGACCCGCGCTGACATTGGTCGCATTTAATCACGCCAGATCATCCACAAACCGCCTGCCTTGAAAAAGAAGGCGGTGGCACCCATTTCAACTGCACTGCGTACTCTCCTGAGCTGAGCAGCCCCCACCGGGTGGTCCGGGTTGTTAGTTAGTGCATTGTCGTCTCCGCCGCCATTGCCGGTCGGAGGTGGAGCGAAGCGGAACCGGAGGCCGGCAATGGCGGTGTCGCCGCTTCTGGTGCGGGTGGGCGGTAGCCCAAGCTGCTGTGCGGCCGGACGGTGTTGTAGTGGCATCGCCACGCCTCGATCAGCACTCTTGCCTCGGCGAGGCTATAGAAGATCTCGCCGTTGAGCAGTTCGTCACGCAGCGAGCCGTTGAAGCTCTCGTTGTAGCCGTTCTCCCACGGCGAGCCTGGCGCGATGTAGAGCGTCTTCACGCCAACCTGCCCAAGCCATTTCTGAACCGCGGTAGCGATGAACTCGCTGCCGTTATCCGACCTGATGTGCGCGGGCGGACCCCGCGCGATGAACAGGTCGGCAAGCGCCGCCAGCACGTCTTCGTGGCGGAGCTGGCGCGCGACGATCAGCGCCAGGCACTCCCTGCTGGCCTCGTCGATGATGGTGAGGATGCGGAACTTGCGCCCGTCGTGCGTGCGCGCTTCGACGAAGTCGTACGCCCAGACATGCCCCGGATACTCCGGTCGTAGCCGAATACACGAGCCATCGTTCAACCACAGGCGACCACGTTTCGGCTGCCGCTGGGGCACCTTCAGCCCCTCGCGTCGCCAGATCCGCTCCACCCGTTTGTGGTTCACAAACCATCCCGCCGCATGCAGCAGCGCTGTCACCCGGCGGTAGCCGTAGCGCCCGTACTGCTTGGCCAGCGCGACGATGTCGTCGGTCAGTGCCTGCTCGTCATCTGCCCCGCACGGCACCTTGCGCTGTGTCGACCGGTGCTGCCCAAGCACGCGGCACACGCGCCGCTCGGATACGTCCAGCACCTCTTTCACCTGGTCGATGCAGCGCCGGCGTCGCGCGGGGCTCAGAAGTTTCCCCGTGCAGCCTCCTGCAGGATCAGCTTGTCCAGTGTCAGGTCGGAGATCGCGCGGCGCAGCCGCAGGTTCTCCTTCTCCAGATCCTTCATCCGGCGAGCCTGATCCGTCTTCAGCCCACCGTATTCCTTGCGCCAGCGGTAGTAGGTCTGCTCGCTGACCGCGATCCGCCGACATGCCTCGGCGGTCGTGCCACCCTGGCCCAGCACGATCTCCACTTCACGCAGCTTCCCGATGATCTCCTCGGGCTTGTGCTTCTTGGCAGGCATTCGTCGTCCCTTCCTTGATCCAGACTGTCATAGTCGATGGACCACTCAGAAGGGGGCAGCTCACTGAGATGAGCCATGGTCAGCAACAATCCTAGTGAGCGACTTTTACCTTGAACCTGCAGACCAATCGCCGGTTCCGGCAACCGTCATAATGGAAAGTCCTTGAGCCTCCGTAAATGCCCCAGGGATAGGAGCGGAGAGAGTGGGGGAGGGCGGTCGCGGGAATAGTCCCGCGGCAGGACCGCCGGTGACGATCGTCACCGTCCAGCTTCGGACACATTCCATGCACGCATTGTATCTGCGCGATCTAGCGGGGAGCGAAGCCGTAACCCTGCACGACACGCGCGAAGAAGCCCGCTCGAGCATGATCGAGCATATCAGAACGCATTGGCCGACGTCGCTCGGCGAGCGACCACTTGACGATACCGGGTTGATCGAGCGCTATTTCGGCTCAGGCACAGCGGTTTACGCAATCGCGTCGGTGAAAGTGGATCGCTGATCCCGGTGGCATAGGAGAAGTATCATGCCGATCACCGCACATCGGCCGGAACAACGCCTGGTCGACCTTGTCGGCGCGCTTCGCGGCACATGGCATGGCAATATCGCGATGTGCCGTTGCCCGGCGCATGCGGATACTACGCCAAGCCTGTCGCTGCGCCAAGGCGACAAGGGCATCCTCGTGACCTGCTTTGCCGGGTGCGATGCGGTCGACGTGCTGCGCGAACTCGATCGCATCGTCCTGACCGGCCATTACCGCGCGCCAGATCCCGCACCGACCCCGGCTACGCGTTCGGCAAACGTCGCCCGTCTATGGGACGAGGCGCGCCCCGTTGAAGGTACACTGGCGGAACGCTATCTCGCCGGCCGCTTCCTGCTGCCGGTTACGAACGACCTGCGCTTCCATCCGCGTTGCCCGTTCGGCCGCAAACCGCTGACAGTCTTCAAACCCGCGCTATTGGTAGGGGTCCGTGAGGGCAAATCGCTGGTCGCGGTGCAGCGGATTGGGGGCACCTCAAGGTTTGTCATATGGACAGCGGCAGTCGGAACAAATGGTCAACAAAAGCCTGAGCGTTGCCGCAAAGTATATTAAGTTTCGTGGGTTTGTGAGGTTGGACGAGTTGGAAGTTACCGGATCACCTCTCGTGATGTTTCACCCGCGGAGCTCGTAGTAGACGATCTGCCATCCATTCTTGGGACCGCGCCACTGGGTGATCTGAAAGCTATGGGCTTGTGCAGACCCGTCCAGGACGCGGCTACTCCACCGTAGCGTTTCATCGTAACTGCTTCCGGACGATAACGCACCCGCTATGCGCCGAATGGGCAGCTTGGCGGGGAGCCTGCGGATGCGTCGGCCATCGTTGCCGACAAAGATAACGTCTTCGGCCACGCTTCGTCTTGGAACAGCCAACCAGTCGACCTGTTTGCCGGCCTGCTCCTGTCGCAAAACAGACGCGATCTCTTTCGCATCGCTAACGGCTTGGATTTGGAGCTGTTCATTGGTGAGTTTTGCCGAGCACTCAGGTTCGATCGCTTGTAAACTTTCTGCCGCTAATGCCTTCGATCCATCCCGACGATAGTCGTCGATTTCCCAGCGCCACCCCTCAGCACTGTTCCGCCAAAGCGTCTTATATGATCCAACTCGATTTCCGCCATCGTACAGCCCGCCGATAACAACTGCCGACCCGCTCGGATCACAGGACGGAAAGACAAGTTCGGGTCTGCGCTCGGCATGGCTCTCGACACTCATCATTGTGAGCCACCACCTTCGGCTACTCTCGGCTGCTTGCAACATGCTGGCCACAGATGGAGAGCGCGCGGTTTCGGGCGCATGTTGTATTGGCCAGGGGTCGCTTTGTGGACCGAAACTGCGTGCCGCTGCCTGACGGCCACTGGCAAGTACAGCTTCCGAGTAGGCCCGCTCCGCCTCCAGCGCGGAATTCGGCGAACTTGCCGCTAGTAGAAGCGCGAAGATCATGGCGAAATCCTACTCCTCAATCAACGTGTCGAGCGATGTACGGGCATCTGCGCCGGATGGTTGAGCGCCCGATAGAGCGTGGCATGATGACACTTCAGCAGCTTCGCCGCTTCGCGCACCGATGTGCCTTCGCCGACGAGACGCTGTCCGAGCGCGATCTGGTCCGGAGTGAGCTTGGGCTTACGCCCGAACTTCACGCCGCGCGCCATGGCTGCCGCGCGGCCGGAACTGGTACGCTGGTGGATCAGCTCGCGCTCGAACTCCGCGATGCCGGCGAACACGGTGAGCACCATGCGTCCCGCAGGCGTGGTCGTGTCGGCCCAGGGCTCGGCGAGCGAGCGCAGCCCCGCTCCCGCCTCGTTCAGCTTCTCGGCGATGTCGAGCAGGTCGCGCGTCGAACGCGCTAGGCGATCGAGCCGGGTGACCACAACCACGTCGTCGTCGCGCAGCTGCTCCAGCATCCGGTCGAGTTCCGGTCGGGCGCGCTTGGCGCCGGACACCTTCTCCTCGAATGTCCGCCGGCATCCGGCCGCCTTCAGTGCCGTCTTTTGAAGCGTGAGATCCTGATCGTCGGTAGATACGCGCGCATAGCCGAGGAGCATGTCGCAGATGTGCATTGGAACACGGCTGATTAGCAACAGACATTTGCGACAGCGTCCGCCCTCGTGGCGTGACCGGTCAGGGCCGCTGTCGCGAAACTTGAGAGTTACGCGACACCTCGCACGTGTCGGCCATAAACTATACGCTCCCGGACAGGGGGTGATCGATGGCCAGACGCGATCTGTTAACGGGCGACGAACGCCGCGCGTTGTTCGGCGTGCCCCTCGACCATGCCTCGCTCGCCAAGCATTACACGGTTGCCGATGAGGACCGGCCACTGATCGAAGCGAAGCGCGGCGACGCCAACCGGCTCGGCTTCGCGCTGCACCTCGCCCTGCTGCGTCATCCCGGCTTCGGCATACGCCACGACGATGTCGTCCCCGATTTTCTGATCCGGCACCTGGCCGCGCAACTCGACATCGCGCCCACAGCGTTCGAGGGCTACGCGCATCGCGCCCAGACCCGGCTCGAACACGCCTGGGAGGCGATGGAGCGTTTGCGCCTGCGCGCGTTCGAGGCGGCCGACGTCCCCGGCGCGCTCGGCGCAGCCACCCGCGCGGCGGAAGCGACCGAACGGGGCAAGCCGATCGCCGCGGCAGTGCTGGGCCATTTGCGTGCTGCCCGGATCGTTCTGCCCGCGCCCGCCCGTATCGAGCGGATCGGGGTGGCGGGGCGCGCCATGGCGCGCCGCCTCGCGGCCGACACGCTGGTCGATGCGCTTGCTCCGGAGCAGGTGACGGGGCTGGATGCGTTGCTGATCGTGGACCAGGATCGCAGCACGACGCCGCTCGCGTGGCTGCGCGACACGTCGGACAGCCCGACCGCGCGCAATCTCGCCGGCATTCTCGCCCGGCTCGCGCACGTGCGCCGGCTCGGGCTCGACCCGGGCATGGCCGGCCGCATCCACGAGCACCGCTTCGAGCAGCTCGTGCGCGAAGGCCACGTCGCGCCCGCGTTCCTCCTGTCCGACTACTCGCTCCGCAGAAGGCGCGCGACACTCGCCGCAGCCGTCATCGACCTGGAAGCGCGGCTCGCGGACGCCGCGATCGAGATGTTCGGCAAGCAGACCGGCCTCCTGTTCGCCAGGGCCAGGGCCGCGCAGAAGCGCGGCATCGAGGCGACCACACGCGACGTGAACCGGCTCATGCGGCTGCTGGGCGCCACGGTCGGCGCACTCCGGGTCGCGCGCGAGGACGGGTTGGACGTCTGGGCGGCGCTCGACGACGGGGTGGGCTGGACGAGGCTTCTGGACGCCGAGAGCGAGGCGACCGCGATCGCCGACCTGACTCGCGACGAGCCGCTGATCCGCGCGGCGGGGCGCTACATGACGATGCGGCGCTACGCGCCCGCGTTTTTTGACGCGTTCCGGTTCAAGGCGGCAGGCTCGCGCGACGGCGTGCTCGGCGCGATCAAGGTCGTGCGCGCGCTGAACGCGACCGGGCGGCGAGACGTACCGGCCGATGCGCCCATGCCGTTTTCCAGAAAATGGAAGGCGGCGATCACCGAGGGCGGCGTCATCGACCGCCGTCGCTACGAAACCGCCACGGTCGCGACCGTGCGCGAGCGGCTCCAATCGGGCGACCTGTGGGTGGAGGGTACGCGCGAACACCTGCGCTTCGACAGCTATATGCTCCCGCCCGGCAAAGCGGCCGAGATCGCGCTCACGCTGCCGTTCGACACCGACGTCGGCCGCTACTTGGAGGGGCGCGCCAGGCTGCTCGACTGGCGGTTGCGCCGGTTCGCAGGCTCGCTGAAGCGCGGCACGCTCGACGGCGTGGAGCTGCGGGGCGGTAACCTCAGGGTCAGCCCGCTCGCGGCCGTAACGCCCGCTGCGGCCGACAGGCTGGACGCGGCCGTCGACCGGCTCATGCCCCGCGTGCGCATCACCGAGCTGCTCGCCGAGGTGGAAGCCCGCACCGGGTTCCTGTGCGCATTTCCGGAACTGCGCTCGGGCCGCGCCCACTCCAACCCGCAGGCCGTGCTCGCCGCGATCCTGGCAGACGCGACGAACCTCGGCATCGAGCGCATGGCCAACGCCAGCCAGGGCGTCACCTACGCCCAGCTCGCCTGGACGCATGGCTGGTACGTATCGGAAGAGAATTACGCGGCAGGGCTGCGCCATCTGGTGGACGCGCAAGCCGCGCTGCCGCTCACGCGCGTGTGGGGCGACGGCACCGCGTCGAGCTCGGACGGGCAGTTCTTCCGCTCGGGCAGGCGGGGCGCGGCCGGCAGCACCAACGCGCGCTACGACCGGGAGCCGGGGCAGAAGATCTACGCCCATGTCGCCGATACCTACGCGCCCTACCATGTCCGGCTGATCTCGGCGACCGCGGCGGAGGCGCCCTATGTGCTGGACGGGCTGGTCGCGCACGGCTGCGGCATCGAACCCGCGACCCACTATGCCGATACGGGCGGCGCGTCCGACCACGTGTTCGCGCTCGCGCACCTACTCGGCTTCCGGTTCGTGCCCCGCCTGCGCGATCTAGCCGATCGCCGGCTCGGCCTGTTCCCGGGCACGGCCCGCCCCGAGGCGCTCGCGAAGCTGATCGGGCGCCCGTTCAACATCGCTGCCATCCGCGAAAGCTGGGACGAGATCGTCCGGCTCGCCGCGTCCGTGAAGGCCGGCGTGGTGCTACCGTCGGTCATGCTGAAGAAGCTGGCCGCGTACCGTCGCCAGAACCGGCTCGACTTCGCGCTCCAGGAGCTGGGCCGGATCGAGCGCACCCTGTTCACGCTCGACTGGCTAGAATCCAGGGCGCTCCGCCAGCAGTGTCAGGCTGGGCTCAACAAGGGCGAGGCGCGTCACACGCTCGCCCAAGCCGTGTTCGTCCACAAACAGGGCCGCCTGCGCGATCCGCAGTTCGAGAACCAGGCGCTGAAAGCGTCCGGGCTGACGCTGGTCACCGCCGCGATCGTGTACTGGAACACGCTTTACATGGGCCGCGCCGTCGAGCATCTGCGCGCCAGCGGCGAGCCCGCGCCCGACGAGCTGCTCGCCCATGTAGCCCCGCTAGGCTGGCGACACATCAGCCTGACCGGCGATTACCTCTGGCAAAACGCCGCTGCCGAGCTCGATCAAGACGGCTACCGCGCACTCAACATCGCCGGCGGACCCGGAGCCAAGGTGGCCTGAGCCGCCCTGTTCGCTACCTGTTCAGCTTACCGCTGTCCGTGTCACAAACCTTGAGGTGCTCCCTAAAGCGGCGCTCGAATAACGTGGTTGGCCGCCCCCTAGCGCAATTAGCGCAACTGGCTGTCCTTGCTGCCCCGGCGATTGATGCCGGTGAAGGTCGGGCGCTTATCGCGTTCGCTTTGACAGGCGACACAGGTTCTTACGCCGGGTATGGCCGTGCGGCGTTTCGCCGGGATTTCGTCGCCGCACACCTCGCAGTCGGTGCTACCCTCGCCGGAAGGCAGACGCGATCGGGCGGCGAAAACCGCGTCCATGATCGTTGCATCAATCTGGTCCTGCACCGCACTATCGGGTGCCCATCCATTTGCCATCGCCACAAGCTCCTCGATTTTGACCTTGGGGGTCAGATAGTCGGGGGCGCATGGGCCAAGCACGCGACTATCCAGCACAGCACCCGAATATAGGGTACTCCCTACCAGTATCAAGGAGTGTGCAAATTTAGCTCAGGACAGATTTATGGGGTTCCAGTGGCGGGGGTAGATCCTCTTCGCCAAGCAGCGACAACATATCCCGCTCGATTGTCCGCTTCATCGCATACAGCGGCAGACAGTTTGGCTCGACGCCGAACGGGTCTTCCAGCTCGTGACCCAGCGCATCGAGGCCGAAAAAGGTATAGGCGGTGAGGAGCACCGGCAGGAGCGTCCACCAGTCGAGTGATCCTGCGAGCGCGAAGGGAAGCATCACGCAAAAGATAAGTGCGGTGCGATGGAGCAGCAGAGAATAGGCGAACGGCACGGGCGTCGTGGATATCCGCTCACAAGCGCCCTGAACCTTGCCGAAGGATCGCATGTCTTCTGCCACGACGGCATAGTGAATCGGCGTAATGACGCCAGTCTGCTTTAGCTCGAGCAGCCTGCGCCCCATACGATCGAGCACGAGGTTCGTGACGTTCGGGCTCTTTGTCGCCGGGCCGATATCGACCCACGGCGCAATGGCGGCGATTTCATCCTCGCCGCGAAGGCGTGCGGTGAGGCCGCAGGCAAAGCCACATATGCTATGGAGCAACGCGCGCCGATCCTCGTCAGGGAGAAGCGATGTCTCGCGCGCGAACGAACGGGCCGAGATAATTAGCTCGCCCCAAAGCTGCCGCCCCTCCCACCATCGCGCATAGCAGGCATTGTTGCGGAAGCTCATGAAGATCGAGAGCGCGATACCGATCAGGGTGAAAGGGATCGTCGAAATCCGCGCGAAAATGCCGGGATGGGCTTGGGCGGCCAGGATGGCGATCACACTGACGACCGCGATCGCCGCCAGCCTCCGTGCGATGCGCGGCAGGATCGAGCCATGCACGGTGAAAATGATATCTTGGAAGCTCGGTTGCGATCGAACGATCATATTCCGTGGAATGTCCTTCGCCTGTTTGCCAGCATTTCCATCGGCAGCTCGTCGAAACGAGCTGCCGTCAGGGTTTGAGGATGAAGCGAATGACCTGCGCGACAGCCCCCAGCGCCAAAACGCTGGCCGCCCAGATTAAGACCATCCAGGCGAGCCGTCGACCGAGAGGTTTAGGCTCGTCCATCAATGATACCCATGCGTGCCGACCTTACCGCGGAACACCCAATAGGCCCACGCGGTATAGCCGAGAATGATCGGAATGATGACGGCCGCACCCGCCAGCATGAAGAGCTGGCTTTGCGGGGGAGCGGCTGCATCCCAGATCGTGACGGCGCGGGGAACAACATAGGGGTAGATACTGATCCCCAGCCCAACGAAACCGAGAAAGAACAGGCCAAGCGCCATAATGAAGGGCAGGCGCTCCGCGCCGCGCTTCAGGCTCCAGAAGAAGGTTGCAGCGCAGATCGCCACCAGCAGAGGAACCTGCGCGGTGAGAAGCACGCCGGGCATCGCAAACCAGCGTCGCCAATAGTCATAGGTCAGGAACGGCGTCGCCGCACTGACGGCGAAAAGCGCGAGTAGCGTCGCCCCGCCGAGCCAAAATGCCAGTCGACGGGCGCGTTCCTGGCCCGGCCCTTCGGTTTTCCAGACCAGCCAGGCCGCGCCTAGAAGCGCATATCCGATCACGACTGCCGCGCCGGTCAAGAGGCTGAACGCGCTCAACCAATCCAGCCATCCCCCTGCATAGGCATCGGCCTCGACCCGCACGCCTTGCAGGATCGCGCCCAGCGTGATCCCCTGCGAGAACGCCGCGAGAACGGACCCAAAGCTGAAGGCGACATCCCAGAAGGGACGATGGCGCGGATCTCGCCAGCGAAACTCGAATGCGACCCCGCGAAACACGAGACCGAGCAACATCGCGATGATGAGCGGGTAGGTCGCGGGAAGGATGATGGCGTAGGCAAGAGGAAAGGCCGCGAAGAGACCGCCTCCGCCCAGCACGAGCCATGTTTCATTGCCATCCCAGACCGGCGCGATCGAGTTCATTGCCTGATCGCGCTCTCCTCCGACCGAAAGGTTCGGAAAGAGGATGCCGATCCCCAGATCGAACCCGTCCATCACGACATAGGCGAAGACAGCAAAGCCGATGATACCGGCCCAGATTATGGTGAGATCGAGGTGCTCCACGTTCATGCCTCCCGTCCGGTTGATGCCACGACGCCGCTTGCCGGCGTGATGCCCGCCGCGCGTTGCGGCACCTTGGACGGTTCCGGTTCACCGGCTGCGGGCGGCTTTGCCATCATCCGGAGCAAATAATAGGTGCCGGCCCCGAACGCGCCGAAATAGACGAGGATGAAAGCGACGAGGGACGCCGCGACAGCCGGAGCGGCCAGGGGGGAGTGGGACTCCGCGGTTCGCAGCAGGCCGTATACGGTGAAGGGCTGTCGGCCTACTTCCGTCGTCACCCATCCTGCTATGACCGCGACAAAGCCTGACGGACCAAGCGCGAGAGCGGCGCGGTGCAGCCAGCGCCAGTCATAGAGCTTGCCGCGCCAGCGGGCGAGCAGGCTCCAGAGGCCCAACCCAAGCATGGCGAGGCCCATCGCCACCATGATCCGAAACGACCAGAAGACGATCGGCGTGGGCGGCCAGCGATCGCGCGGGAAGTCGTTGAGGCCGGGGAGGGGCGCTTTGGGATCGTGCTTGAGGATCAGCGATCCCAGATAGGGGATTTCGATCTTGCCGTGGACCACCGCATCCTTGTTGCTCGGGAGGCCGAAAAGGATGAGCGAAGCGCCCTCGGGGCTGGCCTCATAATGACCTTCCATCGCGAGAACTTTTGTCGGCTGATGCTCAAGCGTGTTGAGGCCGTGCTGATCGCCCGCGAGAATCTGGATCGGCGCCACAAGCGCCGCCATCCACATCGCCATGGAGAACATCTTGCGCGCGCCGGGATTCGCGCGGTCGCGCAGAAGGTGCCATGCTCCTACGGCCCCGACGACCATTGCCGTGGTCAGGTAGGCGCCGATGACGGTATGGACGAGGCGATAGGGAAAGCTCGCGTTGAAGATGATCGGAAGCCACGAACCTGCGGGCACGAACTGGCCCTTGGCATTGATCGCATAGCCTGCCGGCGTCTGCATCCAGCTATTCACGGAAATGATCCAGGTCGCCGAGATGAGCGTCCCGACGGCGACCATGCAGGTCGCGAAAAAATGCGGGCCCCTGCCTACCTTGTTGATGCCGAACAGCATCACGCCAAGGAAACCGGCTTCAAGGAAGAACGCGGTCAGAACCTCATAGGCCATGAGCGGGCCGATGACCGGACCGGCCTTGGCCGAAAATACCGACCAGTTCGTCCCGAACTGGTAGGACATCACCACGCCCGAGACCACACCCATGCCGAACGCGACGGCGAAGATCTTGAGCCAGTAGCGATAGAGGTTCGCATACACACCGCTGCCGGTCTTCAACCACAACCCTTCAAGCACCATGAGATAGCTTGCCGTGCCGATGGAGAAGGCCGGGAAGATGAAGTGGAATGAGACCGTGAACGCGAATTGCGCCCGGGCCAGGATTACCGGATCGAGATTCTCAATCACCAACATTCCTCCCTGTTTTGTCCCGCCGATGTTCGTCCGATTGTCCTCTGCAGAGGCTTTGCGATTCGAACACAGGGCTTGGGGGCCGGACGCGCGCCATTTCCTTTGGTGCAGCGATCCGATCGGGCCGGCAATATATCATACTCCCCACCAGCATCAAGGGGGTAGGAACCCAGGTCTGGCGTTCGATGTTTCTGGAGGCGTAGGGGAAGGTTCAGGCTCGCTTCGGCCGAAATTTGAGGTGTCAGCGCGGCGCAAGGCACAGGATAGGGTTGAAACTCCCCCCCTGTATAGTATGTGCATATCAACAGTCAGGAAAGCGCGATGCCACATTCACCAGAAGAGAAGAAGCGGGCCATAACACGCCTGCGTCGCATCAAGGGGCAGGCGGAAGCGCTTGAACGCGCGATCGAGGCCGGAACGGATTGCGCCCCTTTGCTCCAACAGATTGTGGCGATGCGGGGCGCCACCAACGGGTTGATGGCAGAAGTGATGGAAGGCCATCTCCGTGAGACCTTCGGCCCCGCCAACGGCGCGCATGGGGAAAATGGAGCCAGCCCATTCGACGACGACATGGAGGGTATAATGCGGATATTGCGAACCTATCTTAAGTAGGTCTTAGAAACCGCAGTACCTGTATATAGATTTATAAGAACAATTTTTTACCGATCGGCAATATAATGACGGTGCGCCCAATTTTCGCGTGGTACGACTTATGGGTTGGTATTTTCATAGATCGCCCTAAGCGGCGTATCTACATTTTTCCAGTTCCATGCTTTGGTATTTTCATTCAGCTTCGCGTGCCACCGGCATCATAACTTGATTGCGGGACTGCAATTTGTGGTTCCACTGGAAAATCGCAACTGGATGAGAACACGTTATGATCGTCAAGAATTTCGGATATCTGATTGCGCTCGATCAGGAAGGCCATTTCGGTAGGGCAGCCAAGAGCTGCAACGTGTCGCAGCCCACGCTTTCCGCCGGCATCAAGCAGCTCGAACAGGACTTGGGTGTGGAGATCGTGCGGCATGGCCGGCGTTATGACGGACTCACATCGGAAGGTGAGACTGTGCTGGCCTGGGCGAAGAAGATCGAGAGCAACTGCGAGGGGCTGGAGCGCGACCTTTCGGCCCAGAAACGTGGGCTGGAAGGTCAAATTCGCCTGGGCGTGCTGTCGGCCACGTCGATCATGGCATCGATCCTCAGCCTTGCCCTCGCTGAAAGGATGCCGCTCCTCGAACAGTGCATTTGCACAGCGCAAACCTCGTCGCTGACCAAAGCCTTGCTGACGCATGAAATGGACATGGCGCTGGTCTATCTCGAAGACATATCTGAGGAGGACTTTGACACGCACCTTCTCTACCGGGAGCGGATCGTCGTTTTCCAGGCATCCGGCGACCCGCTCCCGCGACAGGTTTCATGGGATCATGTCGCCGAGCTGCCTTTGTGCATCTTGGACTGCGCGCTACCCAAAGCCGCGCGTTCTAGACTCGGGCACCGTGCCGCAAAGTCGATCAGGACCAACAATGTCGATGTTCTCGCTGCCCATATCGCAAGTGGGCGATATGCCACCGTCCTTCCGCAATCTCTCGCAACCTATTTTGCTCGGATTTCCGACATTCGGGCGGTTGAAGTCGCAGGTGAGGGCGCAGATGCCGCTGTTGGATTGGCCATGCCCAGAAATGGGGTGAAATCGACACCCACAGCCGCGCTGTTCGAAATAGTCCGCGCACCCGAGACAATGGCCTCGATAGAGGCCGCTCTGGACCTGTACCGCCAGTTCCAACCCGAAGGGGGCTGACCGTTCATGCCGTGCTATCGCAGCATGAACGGTCGCGCGACCCACTATTCGACGTAGATCATTTTCTTGGTCATCCCGCCGTCGACCACAAGCGTTTGCCCGGTAACAAAGCCGGCGGACGCCAGATATAGCACGGCCTCGGCAATGTCCTGGGGGCGACCGACCCGGCCAACCGGATGCTGCGCCTCGTCCTCGGCGCGCAGATTCGTGTCATTGGTGATCCAACCAGGTGCGATTGTATTGACCCGGATTTTGGCGCCAAGTTGCACCGCCAGCGCCTGCGCGAGTGCCACCATGCCACCTTTCGCAGCGGCATAGGCAAAGTCGATGCCTTGGGACATCAACGCGCGGGTGGAAGCCATCATGACAATCGAACTGCCATCGGTGAGCAGGGGCAATGCCGCTCGCGACATCAGAAAGGCCCCGGTCAGATGGCTGCCAATGGTGCTGTTCCACTGGTCGAGCGAGGTGTCACCGAGCTGCATGAATGTGTCGTAAACAAGCCCACCATTGTTGACGAGCAAGTCCAGTCGATCCCAGCCAAGGGCACGAAAAGCCTCGGCTACGGACTCTTCGCTGGCAAGATCGCAATGGATCTGTTGACCGATCGCTCCTTCCTTCAAATCGAAGGATGCCACCTCCCAACCTTCATCCAATAAGGCGGAACATATAGCCTGACCGATTAGCCCCGATCCTCCTGTTACAATAGCGCGTTTCATAAGAACTCCTTTCTGTCAGAGGATGATAGAGAGACCGGCACCATTGCGCCAACACAACTCAAGTCCAGAGAACGGGCGCATAGGGCGTCACCCTGATAGACTTCAACTGCGCCTTGTCTTCCAGAAACATTATGCTTGCTGCAATGGAATATGATATATCATCTTGTTGCATTGCGGCAGTCATTCTCCTGTAGCTTGGTCATAGGAATTTCCGATCTTGGGATAGAATCTTCGAGTTTGCTCCGAAGGAGAAGCGCCGCCATTCTGCCAAGACGGTAATGATGAGACTGGCAACGACACTACTATGCTGCGCTGAATTAATTCGGTGCGGCATGTTGATCCGTGTCAAGTCCTACTCTCGTCAATACTTGGGGGGGCGTGAAAAAACGCAGGAGATATCTGATGGCTACAGGCAACCGGATCGTAACCTTCGAGAAACCGATGGAAATGAAGGTCAACACCTTCAAATTCCCGGAGCTGATTACTCCACAGGGCAAAAAAGCTCCCCACGGCGCCATTCTCAAGATCGTCACCACGAACATCTGCGGCAGCGACCTTCACATCTACCGAGGTTCGTTTGAAGTCCCCAAGGGGATGACGATGGGCCACGAAATGACCGGCGAGGTGATCGAGGTCGGCTCCGACGTCGAATATATCAAGGTCGGCGATATCGTGTCCGTTCCCTTTAACGTCGGCTGCGGACGCTGCTACAACTGCAAGCACATGCGCTCGGACGTGTGCGAGCACACCAACCCCGAAGTCGACTGCGGCGCCTATGGCTTTAACCTGGGTGGATGGACCGGGGGGCAGGGGGATTACCTGTTCGTGCCCTATGCAGACTTCAATCTGCTGGCTTTCCCCGACAAGGACGCGGCCATGGCGAAGATCCGTGATCTGACGCTCCTTTCGGACGTGTTGCCGACCGCGTTCCACGGGTTCGCCGCTCCCGACTGGCCGGCGCAACCGGCCTATATCGTCGGCGAGAATGTGCTGATCTTCGGCGCGGGGCCTGTCGGCCGCGCGGGCGCCGCCTGTGCGAAGCTCCTCGGTGCCGGCGCCATCATCGTCGCCGACTTCATTCAGGAGCGGCTCGATCTGCTCAAGCCGCACGGCGTCGAGACCATCAACCTGTCGGACGGCATTCCGATCGAAGATCATCTGGAGCGGATCACCGGCAAGCGCGAGGCCGATCGCGTCATCGACTATGTGGGCCTCGACTGTCGCGGGTTCGGGGCGGAGTCCGACCAGATCGTCGAGAACGCCGTCACCAACGCCCTGCTGAAATATGTCCGCTTCGGCGGGATGACCAGCACGGTCGGCGTATATTGCCCCAATCCGATCTCCAAGAATCGGGACAACAAGAAGGGCAGCATGGAAGTCGATTGGGCCAGTGGCTGGATCAAGTCGCCGCGGATGTCGGCAGGCCAGTCGCCGACGGCCAATTACAACCACGCCCTCATGCGGGCCATCCTGAACGATCGGATGCCCTATCTGACTCCGATGATGAACACGAAGATCATCAAGCTGGAGGACGCGCCGGCGGCCTACAAGGAGTTCGATGACGGATCGGCGTTCAAGTACGTCATCGATCCGCACGGCTCTGTGGCGGCCTGACCATCTAACCCGGAATGCCCCCCGGTCATGTCGGGGGGCATTCTGAGCCGTTGGGGGCGGACTGCTTGCCGCACGCACACCCCCTTCCGGCTTGTCGATCTAACACCCCCCCGGATCGGCAAGCCGCCCCCTTCTGGAACGCAGCATCAGCCATGGCGCTGCGCTTTTCCGAAGCCGTAACGCCCTGTCGGGCGCTTTCACCACCCTCAGACATTATCCCTCTTGCATACTGGCTAGGAGTATCTTATACATACTCCCAGCCAGTATGCTTGGCTCCGAATCGAGATATCGAAACGGGGACTCGCAACCGGCGGTCCGGTTCTAGAAAAGAGGGAGATCCAAACATGAAATCTCGCGCCGCCGTAGCCTTCGAGGCAGGCAAGCCGCTCGAAATCGTCGAGATCGATGTCGCACCGCCCCAGAAAGGTGAAGTGCTCATCAAAGTCACGCATACCGGGGTATGCCACACCGACGCTTTCACGCTGTCCGGCAACGATCCGGAGGGCATTTTCCCGGTCGTTCTCGGCCATGAGGGCGCGGGCATCGTCGTCGAGGTCGGCGAGGGCGTCACCAGCGTCAAGCCGGGCGATCACGTCATTCCGCTCTACACCGCCGAGTGCGGCAAGTGCGAGTTCTGCCTGTCCGGCAAGACCAACCTGTGCGTCGCGGTTCGCGAAACGCAGGGCAAGGGCCTGATGCCCGACGGCACCACGCGCTTCTCCTACAACGGCCAGCCCCTCTATCACTATATGGGCTGCTCGACGTTCAGCGAATACACCGTCGTCGCCGAAGTCTCGCTCGCCAAGATCAACCCCGAAGCGAACCCCGAGCATGTCTGCCTTCTGGGCTGCGGCGTCACCACCGGCATCGGCGCGGTCCACAACACCGCCAAGGTGCAGCCGGGTGACTCGGTTGCCGTGTTCGGTCTGGGCGGCATCGGTCTCGCCGCGATCCAGGGCGCGCGTCAGGCCAAGGCAGGACGCATCATCGCGATCGACACCAACCCGACGAAGTTCGAGCTGGCGCGTCAGTTCGGCGCGACCGACTGCATCAACCCCAAGGACTATGACAAGCCGATCCAGCAAGTGCTGATCGAGATGACCGGGTGGGGCATCGACCACACGTTCGAGTGCATCGGTAACGTCCATGTCATGCGGGCCGCGCTGGAATCCGCGCATCGTGGCTGGGGCCAGTCGATCGTCATCGGCGTCGCTGGCGCGGGCCAGGAAATCTCCACCCGTCCGTTCCAGCTCGTCACGGGCCGGGTCTGGAAGGGGTCGGCCTTTGGCGGTGTCAAGGGACGGACCCAGCTTCCCGGCATGGTCGAGGACGCCATGAAGGGTGAAATCGATCTGGCGCCCTTCGTCACCCACACCATGGGTCTCGATGAGATCAACGAAGCCTTCGATCTGATGCACGAAGGCAAGTCGATCCGCACCGTGATCCACTACTGATCCCTCAACTCTAACCTTCAATTTCAATAGTTAACCTCAAGGAAGAATATCATGGCTGATCCCGTTATCTCCGGCAACGGCGTGTTCTCGCACGTCTTCATCGGCGCGGCCGATGTCGAGCAGTCGGCAGCGTTCTACGACGCCGCTCTGGGCGCCCTGGGCGTCAAGAACCTCGGCCCCTTCGGCAATGGTTGGGTGCTCTACGGCCGCGAAAAGCCTGCTTTCATCATTGCCCGTCCCGGCAATGGCGAAGCGCCCTCCAGCAACGGCGTGACGGTCGGCTTCGCCGCCGCGACGCCCGCCGAAGTGGACGCTTTCCACGCGGCCGGCCTCGCCGCTGGTGGCACCGACGAGGGCCAGCCCGGCCCGCGGGGCCACCTGCCGGGTGCCTATGCGGCCTATCTGCGCGATCCGGCGGGCAACAAGGTCTGCTCGTACACCTTCATCTAAAGCCGGAAGGTGAGGGCGATACCGGCAACCCTATGACTGGCTGTCGCCGGCGCTGGAACAGGCGCCGGCGCTTCCCCCCGCACCACAGCCAGGAAAAGGGCGCCTATCACCACACCGTCCACCAACCGTCGAAGCAAGGAAACAAAAATGGAACGTGTCGAACATCACGCCAGCTTCGGCGGTTGGCAGGACGTCTATCAGCATGACTCGATCAGCCTGGGTTGCCCGATGAAGGTCGGCGTCTATCTGCCTCCCCAGGTGAAGGACGGTCGCGTGCCGGTGCTGTATTGGCTGTCCGGCCTGACTTGCACCGAACAGAATTTCATTACGAAGGCTGTCGCGCAGCGTTTCGCTGCCGAGCACGGGATCATCCTCGTCGCGCCGGACACGAGCCCGCGAGGCGAAGGCGTGGCCGACGATCCCAGCTATGATCTGGGACAGGGCGCCGGCTTCTACGTCAACGCGACTGAGGAACCTTGGGCTGCCCACTACCGCATGTACGATTATGTCGTCGAGGAATTGCCGGCGCTGATCGAAGCCACATTTCCGGCCGATGATCGCCGGGCGATTGCCGGTCATTCGATGGGCGGGCACGGCGCACTCGTTGCCGCTCTGCGCAATCCGGGGCGCTATCGCAGCGTATCGGCCTTTTCGCCGATCGTCGCGCCGAGCCAGGTGCCTTGGGGCGAGCGCGCTCTGACGGCCTATCTCGGAGACGATCGCGCCGGGTGGAAGCATTACGACACCATCGAACTCATCAAGTCCGCCAGCGAGCGCCTGCCGTTGCTCGTCGATCAGGGCATGGATGATGAGTTTCTGGATCGCGAGCTGCGCCCGGATCTGCTGAAGGCGGCCTGCGAGGCTGCGGGGCACCCGCTGATCCTCAACCTGCGACCCGGCTACGATCACAGCTATTATTTCATCGCTAGCTTCATCGGCGAGCATATCGGCCATCATGCCAAGGCGCTGTTCCAATGAGCGCGGCGGCATCCTCGGCCATGCGCGAAATCGCGTCCAGCAATGACCCCGCCTCCGGTCGCCATCGCGTGGTGGTCGTGGGCGCGGGCTTCGGCGGCCTCGAAACCGTCCAGCGGCTCGCGGGGAGCGGCGTTGACATCACCCTTGTCGATCGCCGCAACCACCATCTTTTTCAGCCGCTGCTCTATCAGGTCGCGGGCGCGTCGCTGTCGCCATCGGAGATCGCCTGGCCGATCCGCTCGCTCTTCGCCAAGCGCAAGGACGTTCGGACTCTGCTCGGTGAGGTCGAAGGCGTGGACACGGGCAACCGGCGCGTCGTTCTCGAAGACGGCTCGACGCTTGGCTATGACACACTCGTCATCGCGACGGGCGCGCGGCATTCCTATTTCGGGCATGACCAATGGGAGCCTTATGCTCCGGGCCTCAAATCGCTCGAAGATGCGACCACCATTCGCCGGCGCCTTCTCGTCGCGTTCGAAGAAGCCGAGCGCGAGAGCGATCCCGCGCGCCGTGCGGCCTTGCAGACCTTCGTTATCATCGGCGGCGGGCCTACCGGCGTCGAACTGGCCGGCACGATCGCGGAGCTTGCCCGTCTGACACTGGTGCGCGATTTCCGGTCGATCGATCCGCGCGCGACGCGGGTGGTGCTGGTCGAAGCCGGGCAGCGGCTCCTGCAGGTCTTCCCGGAAGATCTGTCGGCCTATACCGCTCAGGCGCTTGAAAAGCTCGGTGTCGAAATCAAGCTCGGCAAGCCGGTCACGGAATGTTCCGAGCATGGGGTCGTGGTCGACGGTGTGCCTATTCCCGCTGAAACGATTTTGTGGGCAGCAGGCGTTCAGGCCTCGCCCGCCGCGCGCTGGCTGAACGCTGAAGCCGATCGCGCGGGCCGCGTGGTCGTCGGGCCGGACCTGACAGTGCCAGGACACCCCGACATTTTCGTGATCGGCGATACCGCAGCCTCGAACGGGTATGACGGCAAGCCGGTGCCCGGTCTCGCGCCGGCTGCAAAGCAGGCCGGACAATATGTGGCCCGGCTGATCCGCCAGCGCTTTAAGGGGCAGAATGCTTCGGAACCGTTCCGTTACCGGCATCAAGGCAATCTGGCGACGATCGGCCGCAGCCTTGCGGTCGTCGATATGGGCGGGTTCAAATTGCGCGGTGTTCTGGCGTGGTGGATGTGGAAACTGATCCACATCTACTTCCTGATCGGGACGCAAAATCGGATGAGTGTTGCACTAAGCTGGATGTGGACCCACGGCATAGGATATCGTGGCTCGCGTCTGATTACTTACAGCGATCTCGCTCAGCACGATGCCGGGCAGGACCATGACAAGGGGAGGGAAGGCGATTGAGTGAAGAGGGCAGCGCCGAGAACAGCGGTTCAACTGTCTATGGAATGCCCACCTATGAGAATAGGCGGGTTGCCATCGACGAGGTTCATGCGCGCCCTTATTTGCTGATAGATGCGCCGCGTGCCCTGGTGCAGCTCGCCTTCATGAACGAGGGCAATCTGACGAAGGACAAGGCGACCCTCGCGGAAATATCGAGCCGGATGGGCGCCCCGCTGCCGGATCAGGACACACCTCTTCATGGCCTGACCTGGGATCAGGGTAAATTGCACTGTGAGAAGCACACCGAGTTCTCGACCTACTTGTGGAGTGCGCCCCTCGATCCGGGCACCGGGGAGCTGGCGGGTGAAGATCCGTTCAAGCACGGCTTTACGCCGCCCGGGCCGGTCATTTGCGGCGTCCGCCTGGACGTTGTTACGTGGACCGAAGAGACCGCGACCTATATCGATCGCTTCGACCCGATCAGCCGGTGTCATTCGCTCGTCGAGGATGGCATGGCCGATATCGTCACCGATTTCCGTCAGGACGCCGATGGGCTAACCCGCATCCTCATCCTCGATCGCGGTTTGACGCCGATCCGGCTTGGCGCGCTGGCACAGCGGCTCCTCGAAATCGAGACCTATCGGACGCTGGCCCTGCTCGGCATCCCACTGACCCAATCGCTGGGGCCGCATCTGCGCAGCATAGAGAAGCGCCTTGCCGCCATCACCAACGAGATGCGCAAATCTGCACGCCGCGACAGCGAGGGGCTACTTTCCCGGCTGACCGACCTTTCGGCCGAGCTGGAGGCGGACACGGCGTCCAGCCTCTACCGCTTCGGTGCGAGCCGTGCCTATTATGAAATCGTCGAGGAGCGGCTTGCAGCGCTCGGCGAAACCTTCGTCCCGGGCTGCTATCGCTGGCGCAACTTCCTCCATCGCAGGATCGCGCCCGCCATGCGGACCTGTCGCGTGATCGAGGAACGGCAAGCCAATCTCTCCGACAAGCTGGCGCGCGCGACCACGCTGCTGCGGTCGTGGATCGATGTGCAACTCGAACGCCAGAACAGCGATCTGCTGGCCTCGATGGACAATCGGGCGAAGCTGCAATTGCAGCTTCAACAGACCGTGGAAGGCCTGTCTGTCGCGGCGATCTCCTATTATGTGATCGGCCTGCTCTCCTATCTCATCAAGGGCATACCGGGGATTCACGACATGGTGGCGCCCGAGCTGGTGATCGCCGCTCTGGTTCCCCTTGCCGTCCTTGGTGTCTGGTGGACCGTTCGACAGATCAGGAACGCGCACAGCGACCATGGACCGCCGCCCGCAAAAAAGCAGATATGATCCCTTTATCGCCTCCGTGCGTCTAGCGCGCGCCGGGGGCGAAACCGGCAGGAGGATTTCCAGTGTCGACCGATGTTTTCATACTGCACTCGCAATACACGCCGGCAGGCGATCAGCCCGAAGCGATCGCGCGCCTGATCGCCGGCGTCGAAGAGGGGGCACATCACCAGACCCTCAAGGGCATCACGGGCTCGGGCAAGACCTTCACGATGGCGAACATCATCCATCGTCTGAAGCGCCCCACCTTGATCCTTGCCCCCAACAAGACGCTGACATCGCAGCTCTATGACGAGATGCGGCGATTTTTCCCTGAAAACGCCGTGGAGTATTTCGTCTCCTATTACGACTATTTCCAACCGGAAGTGTATCTGCCGGGCCGCGATGAGTTCATTCCGAAGGATTCCTCGATCAACGAGCATCTGGAACGGTTGCGCCTGTCGACGACAAAATCGCTGATCGAGCGCCGCGATACGATCGTCGTCGCCTCGGTATCGTCGATCTACGGCATGGGCGATCCCGACAATTATCGCGCGCTCCAGGTTCCGCTGACCGAGGGCGCGCGGTTGGGACAGGAAGAGCTTTTCCGCAGCCTGGCGCGCCTGCAATATGATCGGGCCGAGCATAAGCTGAAGCGCGGCACTTATCGCGCTGATGGCGACGCTGTTGAGATTTACCCGGCGGATTCGGAATATAAGGCGCTGCGCGTCGGTTTGGCAAACGGCGTGATCGCGTCGCTCCAATGGTTCGATGCGGCGACCGGCAAGCCGATGGAAAGCGCCGATCACTATCTTGTCTCGCCCAAGACTGTTCTGGCGGCGACCGCAGATCAGGCCCGCAAGGCCGCCACGGCGATCCTCGAAGAGTTGGAAACGCAGGTCGAACGGCTGACCAGCGAAAACCGCCTGACGGAAGCGGCGCGCCTCTATGATCGCATCACCAACGATGCCGAGATGTTGCGCGAGGTCGGATATTGCTCGGGCATGGAAAATTACGCCTGCTATCTGAGCGGTCGTGACCCTGCGCTCCCGCCCATAACCCTGCTCGACTATCTGCCCAAGGACGGGCTGCTGTTCGTCGACGAATCGCATGTGATGATCCCACAGATCTCGGCGATGTTCCGGGGCGACCAGGCCCGCAAGGATACGCTGATCGATTATGGCTTCCGCCTGCCGTCTTCGAAGGACAGCCACCCCCTGAGCTTCCACGAGTTCGAACAGGTCAAGCCGCAGACGATCTTCGTGTCCGCCACCCCCGGCGCTTATGAGGTAAAGGCCTCGCAAGGCAGGGTGGTTGAACAGATCGTGCGGCCGACCGGCCTGCTCGATCCGAAGGTGGAAGTCCGCCCGTCCCAAGGCGCGCGTGACGATTTGCTACGCGAGATCGCGCAGCGCACGCAGCGCGATGAGCGCGTGCTGGTTACGACGCTGACCAAGGTTGCGACCGAGGAGCTGCACGCTTTCCTCGAAAGCGAAGGCATTCGCGCGCGTTACATGCACTCTGACATCAAGGTCGAGGATAGGGTCGCGATCATCGAGGGCCTGCGCGTGGGCGAGTTCGACGTGCTGATCGGGATCAGTTTGCTGCGCGAAGGGCTCGACATCCCAGAAGCGTCGCTGATTGCGATCTTCGATGCAGACCGCGCGGGCTTCCTGCGCTCGGCCCAGGCGCTGATCCAGATGATCGGCCGCGTCGCGCGCAATGTGAACGGCACCGCTGTCCTCTACGCCGATATGGTGACGCCGGCGATGCGGGCCGCGATCGATGAGACCGAGAGCCGGCGACAGCGCCAGATCGCCTTCAACGAGGAGAACGACGTCACACCGCTCTCGTCGGTTCGCGGCCTGGCGTCGGCGCAGCCCTACGGGCAAGAGCCGTCGGTCCATTCGGAAGCCTTCTGCGAGAACCTGTACGAGCTTTGCGACCGGATCACGGAGAAGGAACAGGCGCTGCTCGCGGCGGTGGATCACGGCCAAGAGGATCGGGCCGAGACGATCCGGGGCGAGCTGGACGGCCTCTACCGTCAGTTCATTTATCTGTGACGCGCCGGGTGAAAGTGACCGAATGAGCAAGGATCAGGAGCCTCAAACCACCCCCGGCAAGGAACGCGCGCCGCGATCCGGCTTCGTACAAGTGCGCGGCGCGCGGCAGAACAACCTCAAGAATGTTGATGTGGACGTTCCGCGCGATGCCTTCGTGGTGTTCACCGGCATATCGGGATCGGGCAAGTCGAGCCTCGCCTTCGGCACCCTCTATGCCGAGGCACAGCGCCGCTATCTGGAATCGGTCGCGCCCTACGCCCGCCGCCTGATCGATCAGGCCGGCGTGCCGGAGGTTGACGCCATCGACGGGTTGCCGCCCGCGGTCGCGTTGCAGCAGCAGCGCGGCTCGGCCAATGCGCGGTCTTCGGTTGGCAGCGTGACGACGCTCTCCAGCCTGGTGCGGATGCTCTATTCGCGCGTCGGAGAATATCCGCGCAATCAGCCGATGCTCTATGCGGAGGACTTCTCCCCCAACACCGTGGCCGGGGCCTGCCCGACCTGCCACGGCATCGGGCGCGTCTATGACGCGACCGAAGAGACGATGGTGCCCGACGACAGTCTCACCATTCGCGATCGGGCGATCGCGGCATGGCCGCCGGCGTGGCACGGCCAGAACCTGCGCGATATCCTTGTGTCGCTCGGCTATGATGTCGACACGCCATGGCGCGATCTTCCGAAGAAGGATCGTGACTGGATACTCTTCACCGACGAGACGCCGACGGTGCCGGTCTATGCGGGTCTGACGCCCGAACAGACGCGCGTTGCCCTCAAGCGTCGTATGGAGCCGAGCTATCAGGGCACCTTCACCGGCGCCCGTCGCTACGTGCTGGAGACCTTCGCCAACACCAAAAGCGCGCTGATGAAGAAGCGTGTCTCGCAATATATCATCGGCCGCGATTGCCCGACCTGCGACGGCAAGCGCCTGAAGCGCGAGGCCCTGTCGGTGAAGTTTGCCGGCCTGGACATCGCCGAGTTTGGCGACCTGACGGTGCTGAAGCTCCGGGACTTGCTCACGCCCGTCGCCCATGGCGAGTATGGTAGCGCCTCGACGACCCTGAAGGGCCATGTTCTCGGCAAGGCGGCCCGCGATGCGGCGGTTGAACGTAGGGTCGCGGCGGGAGGCTCGGCACACAAGGCAGCGCCTGACGTGCGCCGCACGCCCAATCTTTCCGATGAGAAGCGGGTCGCCGCGCAGCGTCTCGCATCCGAGCTGCTCGAACGGCTAGGCCCGCTGATCGACCTTGGCCTTGGCTACATCTCGCTCGACCGCAGCACGCCGACGCTTTCCTCCGGCGAGCTGCAACGCCTGCGCCTTGCCACTCAATTGTCGTCACAGCTTTTCGGCGTGGTCTATGTGCTGGACGAGCCATCGGCGGGGCTGCACCCGGCAGACGGCGAAGCGTTGCTGACCATCCTTGAGCGGCTGAAGGCGGCGGGCAACTCGCTGTTCGTTGTCGAGCATGATCTTGACGTGATCCGCCATGCCGAATGGCTGGTCGATGTGGGGCCAGGTGCCGGCGAAAAGGGCGGCGAAGTGCTCTACAGCGGCCCGATCGCAGGGCTTGCCGGCGTCGAGGCGTCGATCACCCGTCGCTATCTGTTCGCAGAACCTGACGCCCATGACCGGACCCCGCGCGAAGCAAAAGCATGGCTCCGTCTTGAAGGTGTGACCCGCAACAATCTTCACGGGCTCGACGTCGCGCTACCGATTGGCTGCTTCACCGCCGTCACCGGGGTTTCAGGATCGGGCAAGTCCAGTCTTGTCAGCCAGGCACTTCCGGAGCTTGTGACGGAACAACTCGGCGGCACGCCGGCTGCCGAGGAGGAGGATACCGATCCGCTGCTCGATGTTGCGCGGGAAGAGACCGAAGGCCGCATCGTTGCGGGCATGGAGCATGTGCGCAGGCTGGTGCGGGTCGATCAGAAGCCGATCGGCCGCACTCCACGCTCGAACCTCTCCACCTACAGCGGCCTGTTCGATCATGTGCGCAAGATCTTCGCGAACACCCCACTGGCGCGCCGGCGCCACTACAGCCCGGGCAGGTTCTCCTTCAACGTCGCACAGGGCCGCTGCCCGGTGTGCGAGGGTGAGGGCTTCGTCATGGTGGAGCTGTTGTTCCTGCCCAGCGTCTATGCGCCCTGCTCGACCTGCCATGGCAGCCGCTACAATCCGCAGACGCTCGAAGTCGAATGGAACGGCCGCAACATCGCCCAGGTGCTTGAGCTGACGGTGGACGAGGCGTGCGACTTCTTCGCGAGCGAACCGTCCGTCATGCGCTCGCTCGATGTGCTGCGGGAGATTGGCCTCGGCTATCTGAGGCTTGGACAGCCGGCGACGGAACTGTCGGGCGGCGAGGCCCAGCGCATCAAGCTCGCGACCGAGCTGCAACGCGCCCAGCGTGGCAACACCATCTACATCCTCGACGAGCCGACTTCGGGGCTTCACCCTTCCGACGCTGATCGGCTGATGCGGCACCTGCAGGGCCTTGTCGATGTCGGCAATACGGTCGTCGTCGTCGAGCATGACATGCGAGCTATTTCACAGGTGGATTGGGTGATCGATCTGGGGCCTGGCGCTGGCGAAGATGGTGGCCGGATCATCGCGAGCGGCGTCCCTCACGATGTTGCCGAAGCGCAAGGCAGCCTGACCGCGCCTTATCTAAAGGCGGCGCTTTAGCCGCTTGGACGCCGGCGACAGGGGGGAGTGGGACTATGGTGAGTCTTGTCGATTGGGGTGTGGCGATCCCGATGATCGAGCACCGGCCATGTCTTGCTGGGATGTGATAGCGATGGTCCTGCCCGACCATTCAGGGAGTTGAACGTGCCTTCTACCGTCTCTCAAGATGTTACCGCTCGTTCCCAGGCCGTCGATGCCCGGCTTACCCGCGCTGCGATCTTTCTGGTCGTCTCGATGGGCGCCGGGGAGAAGCCGGAAGCGGGGGTGCGGGGTCTTTGCGCCATCCTGTCGTCGCTGGTTCGTGGCGTGGGCTTCCGGGCGGCAGACGGCGGACTTTCCTGCATCATGGGGATCGGCTCCGATGCTTGGGACCGGCTATTCGGAGCGCCGCGGCCGAAGGAACTGCATCCGTTCCGGGAAATCCGCGGCGTCCATCATGCGCCTTCGACGCCCGGCGACCTGCTGTTTCACATTCGCGCCGCGCGTCAGGATTTGTGTTTCGAGATGGCGGCGCAGATCGTGAAGCGTCTCGCCGGCTTCGCCTCGGTGACGGACGAGGTGCATGGCTTCCGCTACTTCGACGATCGCGACCTGCTGGGATTTGTCGACGGGACGGAAAACCCCGTCGAGCAGGGAGCCAGAGATGCCACGGTGATCGGGGCGGCGGACGATCCGGTCTTCGCTGGCGGCAGCTATGTGATCGTCCAGAAATACCTCCACGACCTCGACAAGTGGAACGCGATTCCCGTGGAGCAGCAGGAGAAGATCGTAGGGCGCGAGAAGCTGTCGGACATCGAGCTGGACGAGGCGGCCAAGCCGAGCTTCGCGCATAACGTGCTCACCAACATCGAGGAGGACGGCGAGCAACTCCAGATCCTGCGCGATAACATGCCGTTCGGCGATGTTGGTAAGGGCGAGTTCGGCACCTATTTCATCGGTTACGCCCGCTCGCCGACCCGCATCGAGCGGATGCTCGACAATATGTTCATCGGTTTGCCACCCGGCAATTACGATCGCTTGCTCGATGTTAGCCGGGCCGTGACCGGCTCGCTTTATTTCGTGCCGTCGGCTGATTTTCTGGACGAGGTAACGCCGGAGCCAGCCACGGCCGATGGCGATGAGGCGGTAGCCGAGGCGCCCGCATCCACGGCGCCGGCACCGGAGCCCTCGTCAGCATCGGATGGATCGCTGCGCATTGGATCACTCAAAGATGAGGCAGGACATGAATAACCTCCATCGCGAACTCGCCCCCATCTCCGACGCCGCTTGGGCGCAAATCGACCAAGAAGCGACCCGAACTCTCAAGCGCTATCTGGCCGCGCGCCGCGTCGTGGACGTGCCGGAACCGAAGGGGGCCACGCTCGCGGCCGTGGGAACGGGCCACACCAAGCCGATCGATGCGCCCAGCGATGGCGTCCAAGCCGTGCGGCGTGCGGTCAACGCCGTGGTCGAACTGCGCGTGCCCTTCACGCTGACCCGCGCGGCGATCGACGATGTGGAGCGCGGCTCCGAGGATTCGGACTGGCAACCGCTCAAGGAAGCCGCCCGCACGATCGCCTTTGCCGAAAATCGCGCGATCTTTGATGGCTATGCCGCTGCCGATATCGGCGGCATCCGTCCCGGCGCGAGCAACGAGCCGGTGCCGCTGCCCACGGCCGTCGCCGGATATCCCGCCATCGTCGCCCAAGCCGTCGATCGGTTGCGCCTTGCCGGGGTCGAGGGGCCTTATCGACTGGTGCTGGGCGATGATCCGTTCACCGCGATCAGCGGCGGCAGCGAGGAGGGCTATCCGGTGCTCCAGCACATCAATCGTCTGGTGGACGGCGATATCATCTGGGCGCCGGGCATCATGGGCGGCGTCGTCCTGACAACGCGGGGCGGCGATTTCGAACTCGATCTCGGACAGGATTTGTCGATCGGCTATCTCAGCCACACCGCCGAGGCGGTCGAGCTGTACCTGCAAGAGAGCTTCACCTTCCGGCTGTTGACGAGCGAGGCGGCTGTTTCGCTCCCGACAACGGAAGCGTCGGCGCAGCCGGCGTGAAGGCGTTGCCGGTTGCGCCGCCCGCACGCGGGCCGCAGCGAGGGGTGGGACAATGATAAGTCTCGTCGGTTGGATCGCCACGATCGCGACGATGATCGCGGCGATGATGACGGCTTCCAACCTGGGCGCGCGCGTGACGGGCTGGGGCTTCGTGGTGTTCAGCATCAGCTCGGTTTGCTGGACCACATTGGGCTACGCCACAGGACAGACAGCCTTGGTTGCCACCAATGGATTCCTGATGCTGACGAACCTAGTTGGTATCTGGCGATGGTTGGGGCAGCAGACCAAATATGAGGATGGCGGCCGATCGGCCGAAACAGCCAGCCAAAGATCCGATACGCCGAACCTGTTCACCGCGACCGGCCTGATCGGCATGGCGGTTGATGACAAGAGCGGGATGAATCTGGGCCGGGTTGTCGAGGCCCTTATCGAATGTTCGACCGGCAGGATAAACTATGTGGTGATCTCGGACGAGCGATATGCCGGTCTTGAAGAGACATTGCGAGCGGTGCCGCTCGAATCCCTCAGGATCGGCTACACGCGCATGACGCTGTTGCTGGACGGCCCGAGCTTCCTGTCACAGCCCGGCCTCAAAAGTCGTGACTGGCCCGCCTTCGCTCCGATCAATCCCTAGCAAGCGATCGCTCACACCAATTGGAGCGCGCGATCATGATCTTGACCGGGGCCAAGAAAGCGCAGGATCAGGATACGGTGGGCTTCTGGCCGGTAGATGTAGGCGCTTGCAATCGTAGCGGCGTCTGCTCGCAAACAGCCGGTTTTTCTGCTCACGCTCTCTGCCACTGGCAGGTGGCATCCTGCTCGAATTATCTGCCAATGTGCTCGCCATCATCCGGCGCTGCTTGCAAACGGGGCGTCGTGCTCACGCTTCCTGCCAATGGGTTCTCCAAACCCGTCGCCGGCAGCCGCTTTTGCGAAGAAGGTTTTCAGAACAGTTTTGACAAGCAGCAGGCCGCAGAAATGCGTTGCGGTCATGGCCCGCCGGCAAGGTCGTCAGAAAGGAAGGTTTTCGCGAACAGAGGACGGCGCATAGAATGGGCACAGATATACGTTTATGACCGAACCCGTCGAACTGCGCTGGCCGCGATCGTCCCGTTTGGGATCAATGGTCGGGATAGGATTCTCTTCATGCCCCAGCCGGTATAAAGGAACCGCCCCGATCGTAGCGGCTGCGTCGTTATCCCGCCTACCCAACCCGTGGGCTCGACCTTCGGCCCAGCCGGGCCCGCCTCAACGTGGCCCGTCGACTGCGATGACCGCGGCGTCGTCTAGCTGGAACCGGCCAAAGTCGTCGTCGCCCCATAACGAACGCTCCAGCCGGCCGACAAGCCGGATCGGCTTCCCGGTCGGCATTGACCCATAAGGCAGCGAGTATTCATGGTTTTGCGTCGAGGGAGCCGATCATAGGCAGGAATACGGCACAACCCGTTTCCTTGCAGGAAAGATCAAGCACCAGGTTCTTCCCCGATCCGTCGTTCCGCCCAGCAAACGTCCACAGAAGGCTGCGGCGCTCGGGATAGTTCGGGTCGGCGACACGGTAGGAAGCTACGCCTGCGGGGCGGCCGTCGAGCGTGAGCTGATCCGCTTTGTAGTTGGTCCCGGAGCTCGCGATCGGCAGCGCCGATCCTCGGCCTGTCACTGTGAACATGCCTTCGTAGCCCGGCCCGCGCAGCAGGAACACCGGATCGTCTACCGGGTCCTTTCCCGCCTTCAGAGTCGCATCTGATGGAATGGCGACCGTGCAGCACGAAGGGATCCCGACCGACTTCCAGCCGGCCGGGACCTCGGGTTGCGGTGCGTTCGGCGAGCAGGACACTAGCAGCAATCCCGCTACCGACCACACCGCGACCCTCATATCACCGCACTCCGTAGGCGTTGCGAAGCGCTGTCGTCTCCGTCGAGCACGGGGTGCGACGCACCACGCCCGCCGGCTGACTATAGTGCATGACGCACGCCGTGTTGTTGGCTTCTGAAGCGCGTCAGCCCTGAGCGCTACGGCTCCCTATTGGGGCGATCGAGCTTCGCCCAAATTGCGGGTGCCCGCAGCTTGGAGAAGGATCTTGCGACCAAGCACCTAGTCGCCCTCTACACCGCTTGTGGCGGTAGAGAGCGCTTTTCCGATCAGCACGTCCGTGAGCGGACGGAACTGACCATACCCGATGTTCAATGGTTTGCCGCTAACGACAATCGACCCCAGGGAGCTGTGCATCCCTCAAATCCACGGTTCACTACCCGCTCTGCTGAGGCCTTGGCGGGCGATTTTACATTGGAGGATCTGGGCTTCATCTTCGTTCCTTCGTCACTACGACGAAGCCCAGATCCTCCTTAAATCACAACCTCAAATCTGTGCCATTGGTGCTGACGGCGGACACGCGACCTTGGTGAGCTTCGAATCCGTGCCCGCGGACTTGAACGCGAACGCGGCCCCGGCTGCCGCGGTGCTGGCGACGGCCGCTCCAACGAGCACCTTCTGCTTCGTGTCCATCAGACTGTCCCTCTCTCAAGGGGCCGCGCGACCGACGTGTTCCTGCTCGTCCTCTCCTCATCACCAGCGGATGCAATCTTGAACGCCAAGATTTGTGCGCGGTGGATCTGGGGAGGCTCGGCGAACAGCGAAGCAGCGCTTCCGGATAGCGCCGTGCCGATTTCGCCCGACAGATGCGTCTCGCGCCCTGCCTCGTCGGCGAAGGTATCGAGGATGGCGAACCGAGTCTTTCCGAGACGCAGAGCGTACCACGACAGGGTGCCAGGCTCCCGCTCCACGGCCGATCGGGCTCCTTGGAGGAAGCGGGCAACCTCTTCCTCCGCACCGTCCCGTGCTTCAAGCGGAACATGCAGGGCCAAGCGCGGCAGGGCGTCCGCCGCCGGCACCTTGAGGGCGAGGATGTCGGCCGGCTCGATCTCCGGCAATCCGTTGAGGATGGTGAAGGTCTTCACGACCAGCGCCCGGCCGACCGTGCCGAACAGATGCTTCAGCCGGCCGGCATTGCCGGGGAAGGTATCGAAGATGGCGAAGTCGGCGGGGCCAAAGCGCAGCGCGTACCAGTGCCGCGTGTCCTGCTCATGCTCGACCGGCTCCAGCGCACCCCGGAGGAATTCAGCGGCATCTTCCTGGTGGGTCGGCCCGGCTTCAATGCCTACGAACAGTGCCTTGTGCATCTTTTCTCTCCTTGTTCCGATGGTAGCGCCTCGAGCTCCACGGAAGGCGTCCTGGGCCTAAATCATGGGAAGTTCGCGCGGCCGGGCGCCGACAGCCCGTTCGGCCAGGGCGACTTCCCCGGCCCGCGCACCCCTGGCGGGCGCGTGCTGGAGGAGATCGCGGCCAGCCACGGCACGACCGCACGCCAAGTGGCGCTTCGCTTCCTGGTGCGTCGGCCATCGCTGTTCGCTATGGTCAACGAGTCCTGACCCTAGGTCTGCCGACATACTTGGTCGCAAGCTGATCGACACCGCCGCTACACGTGCTCCAAAGCGGCGGTGTCGATCGGCATCGATAAGCGTCCTGTTCCCGGTTATTCCGCCAATCAACCGTGCGGGCGCATAACAACCTTGATCACACCTTCTTCCTTGTCGCGGAATTTAGCGTACATTTCTGGCGCGTCTTCAAGACTGGCCGGGTGGGTGATCACGAAGCTGGGGTCGATCGCGCCCGCGACGATTTTTTCCAGCAACGGTCTAGTATAGCGCTGCACGTGGGTTTGGCCGAGCTTGATCGTTAGTCCTTTGTTCATCGCTGCACCGATCGGAAGCTTGTCACCCATCCCGACGTAGACGCCGGGCACGGAGACCGTGCCGCCCTTGCGGCAGCTCATGATCGCCTGCCGCAGGACGTGGACGCGATCAGTGGCGAGCATCATGCTTGCCTTCACCTTGTCCATGACCGCGTTCGCCGCCCCGTGCGCGGCCGCCTCGCAGCCGACAGCATCGATGCAGCTGTCGGGGCCCCGGCCCTTGGTTCGCGCCTGCAGCTCGTCGTAGACATCGGTTTCGGCGAAGTTAATCGTCTCAGCGCCACCGGCCTCCGCCATGGCGAGTCGCTCGGGCACCTCGTCGATCGCGATCACGCGGCCGGCGCCCATCATCAGCGCGGAGCGGATGGCGAACTGGCCGACCGGACCGCAGCCCCAGATCGCGACGGTGTCGCCATGCTCGATCTGCGCATTCTCGGCGGCCATGTAGCCGGTCGGGAAGATATCCGATAGGAAGAGGGCCTGCTCGTCGGTAACGTTGTCGGGAATCTTGATCGGACCGACATCCGCCATCGGCACGCGGAGATACTCCGCCTGACCGCCGCAGTAGCCGCCCAGCATGTGGCTGAAGCCGAACAGCCCGGCGGGCGAATGGCCCATCGCCTTGGCGGCCATCTCGGCGTTCGGATTGGTCCGATCGCAGGCCGCAAACAGACCCTTCTTGCAGAACCAGCAATCGCCGCAGCTGATCGTGAACGGCACCACCACCCGGTCCCCGATCTTGAGGTTGGTGACCTCGGACCCGAGCGCCACGACCTCGCCCATGTTCTCGTGGCCGAGGATGTCGCCGGCCTCCATGGTGGGCTGGTAGCCATCCAGCAGGTGAAGGTCCGACCCGCAGATCGCGCAGGCGGTTACTTTGATGATCGCATCGCGCGGGTGCTTGATCTCGGGATCCGCAACGGTGTCGACGCGGACATCGCCTTTACCGTGCCAGCATAGTGCGCGCATGTCGTTTCCTCATCTGAGTGCATGTCCCTGTCGTCAGGGCCATGTCTATGACGCTCAACGCCTTGAGCCGCGGCATGGGTCCCTGTCCATTTGATTCGTTTACATCAACGAGCGGCCGTAAAACGGCCGTACGGCCAGCGGGTTGAACGCAGACGGCATGCCCGGCTTGAAAGCCAGCAAGATAATGAAGTGGGTCGCCCAGGCCGTGCAGCCGGCCGACACGATGGTGATAGGTTCTCACAGGCTGCGCGTCTTCCGCCCTGAGCGTATGGCATGGTCGGCCAGGGCAAAGGACGCATAGATTCCGCAGAGGCAAACCAGGCCGGCGAGCAGCACCAACCACAGATCGTGGTCGTGCCGGACGCAGTCGAAAACCTGTACGACCTGGGAGTACATCATGCTCGGCTAACGGCAAGGCGTTAAGACATCTCCAACCGGCTCATATCGGCTTTCCCTGGCTGTGATCCAGGACCAAGGAAGCCGCAGTCGGGTTCCGCGCAGCCATGAACACTTACGTTGCCGAGCCCGCGCCTGTCGTCCGAACCGGCGACCATGCTCGACTGACATAACTTGATTTCGGTCCTCCGGGTCGGTTCCCAGTCGCTACAAAGATTTATGCCTCGCATCGCCGTGGCGCTGGTGGCATTAAGGGCATGATCGGAGGATTACGTCCATGGCACGCAAGAGCATCAAAAGCGACGCGGTGAAACTCAAGGGCGAGACGGCCAAGAAGGCACCGCCGCTGCCGGCGGGTGCCGACCAGCCGACGAACTATGCCGAGCAGCAGGGCCATGGCGGCGAAACCCGCCAGACGACCTCGGACGCGGCACTTACCATGACCACGCAGCAGGGCATCCCGATCGCGGACGCCCAGAACAGTCTCAAGGCGGGTCTGCGGGGCCCCACGCTGCTCGAGGACTTCATCCTCCGCGAAAAGATCTTCCATTTCGATCACGAGCGCATCCCGGAGCGCGTCGTCCACGCACGCGGCTATGGCGCGCACGGCGTGTTCGAGCTGACCGACAGTCTGGCCGACTACACCCGCGCCGACGTGCTGAGCACGGTCGGGCAGCAGACGGAGGTGTTCGTCCGCTTCTCAACGGTAGCGGGCAACAAGGGCTCGCGCGATCTGGCGCGCGACGTGCGCGGCTTCGCCGTCAAGATGTACACGAAGCAGGGCAACTGGGACATCGTCGGCAACAACATCCCGGTGTTCTTCATCCAGGATGCCATCAAGTTCCCCGATCTGGTCCATGCGGCTAAGCAGGAGCCCGACCGGGCGTTCCCCCAGGCGCAAACCGCACACGACAATTTCTGGGATTTCGCCAGCCTCACCCCGGAAGCCTGGCACATGATCATGTGGATCATGTCCGATCGCACGATCCCCCGCTCCTTCCGCACGATGGAGGGCTTCGGCGTCCACAGCTTCCGCCTGGTGAACGCGGAAGGCAGGTCGACCTTCGTCAAGTTCCACTGGAAGCCGCGCCAGGGGCTCCAGTCGGTGCTGTGGAACGAAGCGGTCAAGATCAGCGGCGCCGATCCCGACTATCATCGCCGCGATCTCTGGGAGGCGATCGAGAGCGGTGACTTCCCGCAATGGGATCTCGGCGTCCAGCTGTTCGATCAGGAAACCGCCGACAAGCTTCCCTTCGACCATCTCGACTCGACCAAGCTCATCCCCGAGGAGGACGTGCCGGTCCGCATCGTCGGTACGCTCACGCTTAATCGCAACGTCGACAACTTCTTCGCCGAAACCGAGCAGGTCGCCTACTGCACGCAGAACATCGTGCCGGGCATCGACTTCAGTGACGACCCGCTGCTGCACGGCCGCAACTTCTCCTATCTCGATACCCAGCTGAAGCGGCTCGGCAGCCCGAACTTCACCCACCTGCCGATCAATGCCCCGCGCTGTCCGGTGATGAACTTCCAGCAGGACGGCCACATGGCGATGCGCAATCCGAAGGGGCGCGTGAACTATGAGCCGAACAGCTGGGGCGCGGAAGGCGGTCCGCGCGAGAACGCGGAGATCGGCTTCACCAGCTTCCCCGCCGAGGTTCAGGGGACTAAGCAGCGGGTTCGGTCCGAAACCTTTGCCGATCATTACAGCCAGGCGCGGCAGTTCTATCTCAGCCAGCAGCCGATCGAGCAGAAGCACATCGGCGACGCGCTGGTGTTCGAGCTGTCGAAGGTAGATCGTGTCGACATCCGGGCCCGGGCGGTCAGCCACCTGCGCAACATCGACGAGGATCTCGCCGCTACCGTCGCGGACGGGCTCGGCCTTGACCTGCCGGACGCCGCCAAGGCGGCCAAGCCGACGCTAGACCTGCCGACATCGTCGGCGCTCTCGATCGTCGCCAACGGCCCGGCGAATTTCGCCGGGCGAAAGATGGGCCTGCTGCTGACCGATGGGTCGAGCGCCGAGCTGTTCAATGCGCTGACGAAGGCGCTGGAAGCCGAAGGCGCGGTCTGGGAGGTGGTCGCGCCGAAGATCGGCGGGGTCACGCTCGACGACGGCACCAAGGTCGCGGCCAAGCAGAAGATCGACGGCGGACCTTCGGTCCTGTTCGATGCCGTCGCGGTGCTCCCGTCCGAGGAGGGGGTTGCGATGCTCGCCAAGGATGCGGCCTCCAAGGACTTCGTGGCGGACGCGTTCGGCCACTGCAAGTTCATCGGCTACACCGATGCAGCCGCCACGTTGTTCGACGCTTCTCGGGTGCCGGAGCTTGACGATGGCTTCGTAGCCCTAAGCAAGAGCAAGGACGTCAAGGCGTTCGTCACGACCTGTCGTGACCTCAGGTTCTGGGCTCGGGAGATGAAGGTCGATCTCGACGCGGCGGCCTGACGACCCTGGCGGGAGCGGCAGGTGGACGTCCTGCCGCTCCACTTAACGGCAAGCCTCATATCGCACGGACGTGGGACGTGCTGCCTCGCTCGCGTTCAAGGGGATCGGGGCACACCGTCGGCGCGGGCCGCGGTGACGACCCAGCGGCGGGTGCGGCGCACGGTGCGAACCGTCCAACGACGCCCGGTCTCTGCGAGGAACCGGGCGTGGATTCCTGCCGCGTGCTGGGCGAAGTCGTAGTAGTCGATCCTGTGGTGCGCGAGCACGATGGTGCCGTCTCCCCGCAGGCGAGCGGCCATCTCACGCGCAACCCGGGCCATCTCTCGCGCTGAGAGGTAATACAGGATCTCGGCGATCACGATCACGTCATAGACGAGACGTGGCGGTCGACCGGGGAGCACGAGCAGCGATGCGCACGCACGAGGCCAGGCCGCGACGGCGCGTGCCGTCAGGTCGACCCCCTCCCTCGTGCCCTCGGTCGCATCGAGGCACAACGCCATCCTCGCGATCGCGGCACTGTTGGATCCGTTGCCGCTGGCCAGCTCCAGCACCCGTCCGACCGGTCGGTCACCTATTGCGTGCAGGATCGCGGTACGCTTCACCGCCTCGTCACGGGCGGTGAAGGTGCGCCAGGGATCGTCGTCGCCGGCGAACTTGGCGGCGAACCCCGCAAGATCGATCGGGTTCGTCACCTCGAACCCGGCCGGTAGCGCTCGACCGGACGAGCAAAGGCCGCAAGCTCGTGTCTCGCGATCGTGAAGCCTGCTGGATCATCGGAAACGGCGCCGAGCTGCGTCCGGTAGACGCGGATCAGCGACCGCTTAACCGGAACTCCTCCAGGCACAGCGATGCGCCATGTCGGTCCGGACCGGTCCGGGCGAGGCGGCCACACGCGGTAGGTCAGCCGACCGGCGCCACCCGGACACCGGGCGACGGCCGCGGCTACGGCGCGGTGATCGGGATGGTCGTCATTGCAGGCCGGTCCGACGATGAGATCGAGATCCCGGCATCGTGCGACCTGGCGGCGCAGCGCGCGATAACAGCGCCCCGGGATCGAGGGCAACTGGCCATCGGGCAAATTGAGGAACGAGACGTCGCCAGCAACGATGCCGAGACGACGTAGCGCATGAAGGCTCTCACGCTGGCGAGCCGCAACCAGTCGCGCTCTCGGCCATTGTCGGCTGCCCCGGTGAGACGCGGCACCATCGGTCACGACCGCAACCCGGACCCGAGCTCCATGGCGGCGAAGCCGCGCAATGAGGCCTGCTGCGCCGATGACCTCGTCATCCGGGTGCGGGGCGATCACCAGCGCGACACGCACGTTTCGCAGCGCGATCTTCACAGGATGGGGTCGAGGATGTGCTCGGCGACAGCTTGGCCGACGCGAAGGCGATGCGCATCGGGCGCAGGCTGGCGCAGGTACACCATGAGATCGGCGATCTTTGCCGCCAGCGGATGCGACAGGAACAATCCCTGCAGCCCCACCGCCTCCTGCGCGATCGTGAGGGCGCGCTCGGCAGAGCCGGCGATCGATAGCCGCGCAGCGGACACCCGGGCGAGGCGTTCCGCATCCGTCCCGCTGAACCAGGCGCCCGCCGTGTCGCGGATGCTCGCCGCTGCACCCTGGGCAAGCAGGAACAGGTCGGCGAGGCGCGATGCCTGGAACGGATCGGAAGCGCGCTCGTGGGTGGTCAGGTGGTCACGCACTGCATCGAGCAGGCCGGCGATGCCGCCGGCATGAACCGCGGCGAAGCGCAGCGCGCCTCCGCTGAAGAACGGCTCCCGCGCATAGCTGCCGGGCTCGCCGATACGGCCGTCTTCACCGATCACAGAGCCGGACCAGCGCACCAGATGTGTCTCCGAGCGCTGCATGCCGATCGTCTGCCACCACTCCCGATCGATGGCAGGCGGATCGGCCTCGAGGTCGAGCAGGAGCAGCTGCGGTCCGCGTTCGCTATCCGCGGTTACCAGCGCGTGAGTCAGTATCCCCGCCCCCGATGCATAGCCCTTGCCGCCGGTCAGCCGTCCGCCGGTAAGCACCAGCGGCTCACCCGGCAGGCCCGCATTCCAAACACCCAACGTCGCTCCCGCAGCGATGCGCGCCCGCAACGCAGCGACCTGGGACGACGTGCCGTATCGAAACACGATCTGCACCGCATCGACATGCCCCTCAAGCAGGCGCCCGATGGGGAGATCCCGGCGTCCCGCAGCGTAAAGAGGGCGGAGCAGGTCCAAATATGCCTTGGGCGTCGTCGGATCGCCGGCGGGATCGGTCGCCCACCCCGCCGCGACGATCCCATGACGCAGAGCTCCGGCCGTCGTCATACCGCCTGCTCGCAAAGCTGGTTCTCGAGCGTTGCCAGGGCATGCTCGGCCTCGACGAGGGTGACGTCGGGTATATCGGGCAGTGCCGGCACGACACGCATGGCGAACGCCTCTGCGTTGGGGCAGTCGCGCGCGACGCCGATCACATGGTCACCGGTCAATCCGATACGATCGCCGAAGCGAGCTGCGACAAAGGAGTCGGGGAGCCCGGCCCAGATGCGGCGCGCCTCCGCCTGCTGTCGGTATTGCCATGCCGCCCCTCGCGGATGCGGCATTGAGGGTGCCCCATGATGGTCGATGGCACTGAGCGCAGCGGCCATGCCGCCCGGCGCCCGGCCGAGCCGCCGTGAGGAGGTCGCAACCACCATGCCGGGATCGCGGCGCACGCGCAACCCGGCGCGCCCGGCATCGTCGAGCAGGGCGGCGTCCTCGCCGCATGGCACCGGCTGGAAGCCGCCCAGCGCCTGATAGGCTCCGGGTCGGAAGGCCATGTTGGCGCCTCCTGAGCAGTGGGAGCCGGTCGGACTGTCCCACGGAACGGGGTCGACCGATCGTCGGTAGGCGTGAAGCCGATCGAGGTAGCGCTCGACCCTCCCCTGCACCGGATCCCGCTCCGCTGCGATCCGGACGATTCGCCCGGCGACAAGGTCGGCCGAGGCCAGGCCCTGCAGTGCCGCCCTGACCCAATCGGCACGGGGCTGGCTGTCGGCGTCGGTCGTCAGGAGAATACCGTGGGGCGTGCTCGCCGCATGATGCAGGCCGAGGGCGATGGCGGCCCGGCGTGCACGACCGGCATTGGCATCAGGGGACGGGTCTCCCTGAGCCACCGTGAACGGAAGGGCCATGCGACCAGCATGCTCGAGTATTACCTGCTCGCTCGCATCCGAGCAATTATCAAGGAGGAAGAACACGGCAGCCTCGACGTCGCCCAGGTCCAGTCGCTCGATCGCCTCCAGCAACTTCGGTAACGCAGTCTCCTCGTTGCGGACCGGAACACAGATCGCAGCTGACACAGGTCGCAACGGCACCCCCACCATCGGTTTCGCAGGACCGGCGACCCTGCCTTGCAGGACTGTAGGTGATAAACGCCGGTTTCGATAGCTGCTCGCGGTGATGCAAGATGCCAGATCGTCATGCAGGACTATAGGTTTGCCCGGTTTCAACCGAGATATCGGCGTCGGGTAGGTAGCCGTCGAAGTTCGCGCCGCGCACCTACAAGCTGCTGTTCGACATGGCAGGCTACCCGGATGCGAAGGCGGTGCCATTCTTCCCCGAGATCGATCCCGTGTTCCGCGTCACCGACCCTGCCGCGCACTACCATGTGCCGGTCTGAGCTGCCCCCTTCTGAGTGGTCCATCGACTATTACAGTCTGGACCAAGGAAGGGACGACGAATGCCTGCGAAGAAGCACAAGCCCGAGGAGATTATCGGGAAGCTACGTGAGGTTGAGATCATGCTGGGTCAGCACCGGTCGACGCAGCGCAAGGTGCCGTTCGGGGCAGATGACGAAGAGGCGCTGACCGAGGATATCATCGCCCTTGCCAGGCAGTACGGGCGCTACGGCTATCGCCGGGTGACGGCGCTGCTGCATGCGGCGGGTTGGTCGGTGAACCACATGGCGTAATCAGGAGCGGTGCTCGTTGGGATAGCCTGTCGTCCCCTGAAGAGGAGGACGGAAGATGACCTGCTATGTTGGCCTAGATGTGTCGATGAAGGAGACCGCGATCTGCGTCGTGGACGAAACGGGCGATCGCATATGGGACGGTAAGTCGCGAACGGACCCGGACGCTATTGCGGCCGTGCTGGCGCGGAGGGCCGCAGGAGCCGTGAGGATCGGTATCGAGACGGGCCCGATGACCGTGTGGTTGTGGCACGCATTGACCGAGCGAGAGCTGCCGGTGGTGTGTCTTCATGCCAGGCATGCTGCGGCAGCGCTGAAGCTGCAGATGAACAAGACGGACCGCAACGACGCGTTTGGGTTGGCACGGCTGGTCCGCTCGGGCTGGTACCGGCCGGTCGCTGTTCGCTCGATGGATACGCACCGGTTGCGTGCGCTCCTGATCACGCGAGACCAGCTGGTCGGCATGAGCACCGCGCTCATCAACAAGATACGCGGCCTGGCGAAGACTTTCGGCATTCTGGTCGGACCCGGGAAGGGTGGCACCTTCGAACGTCAGGTCCGGGCAACGCTGCCGGACGATCCGGTGGTCGCCGCACTGTTCGAGAGCCTACTGGCGATGCTGAGCACATTGCGGGAGCAACAGCTTGCCATTGCCAAGCAGCTCGCCCGGGTTGCCCGGCAAAGCGGCGCCTGCCGCTTGATGATGACGATGCCCGGCGTCGGACCGCTGACGGCCGTCAGCTTCATGACCACCATCGAGGATCCTCACCGGTTCCGACGCTCGCAGGATGTCGGCGCCTATCTCGGTCTCACTCCGCGTCGCTACCAGTCGGGCGAGGTCGACATCAACGGCCGCATCTCCAAGTGCGGAGATCGTCTCACCCGCAAGCTGCTGTTCGAAGCGGCCAATGTCATGCTGTCGCGGACCTCGCAGGCGTCGGCGCTGAAGGACTGGGCTGCCGCCATCGGCCGGAGATCGGGCTTCTGGAAGGCGCGCGTTGCGCTGGCCCGCAAGCTGGCGGTGATCCTCCACCGGATGTGGATCGACGGGCGAGGCTTTGACCCAAAGGTGACTGCCATGGCCTGATATCTGCTTTCCGAGCTGCCGCCCCGCCAGGGTGCGGCCACGGCCATCTCGTGACCCGCTTCGTGACCATCTGGAACACGGGAACCACATCGAGAGGCCGGCGATCTGGCGCCATGCTGAGGCTGGACCCGTCCTGACCTCGAAGACGACAACGATGCGCAAAAGAAGATCGACTACGAGCACCTTGGCAAACGGCTTGACCGATTAGACGATAAACGGGTGGAACGGATCTGGCGACGCGAGGGGCTGAAGGTGCCGCAGCGCCAGCCGAAACGCGGCCGGTTATGGCTGAACGATGGCTCGTGCATCCGGTTGCGGCCGGAGTATCCGGGGCATGTCTGGGCTTACGACTTCGTCGAGGAACGCACCCATGACGGACGCAAGTTCCGCATCCTTACCATTATCGACGAGGCGAGCAGGGAGTGCCTGGCACTCGTCGTCGCGCGCCAGCTCAAACACGAAGACGTACTGGCAGCGCTGGCCGAGTTGTTCATCGAGCGTGGTCCGCCCGCGCATATCAGGTCGGACAATGGCAGCGAGTTCATCGCCGCCGCCGTCCAGACCTGGCTCAGGCAGATCGGCGTGAAGACGCTCTACATCGCCCCGGGCTCGCCATGGGAGAACGGCTACAACGAGAGCTTCAACGGCTCGCTGCGGGATGAGCTGCTGAACGGCGAGATCTTCTACACCCTCGCTGAAGCCAGGGTGCTGATCGAGGCGTGGCGGCGTCACTACAACACTGTCCGACCGCACAGCAGCCTCGGCTATCGACCACCCGCCCCGGAAGCGGCGACACCGCCATTGCCGGCCTCCGGTTCCGCTTCGCTCCACCTCCGACCGGCAATGGCGGCGGAGACGACAATGCACTAACTATCAACCCGGACCACCCGGTGGGGGCTGCTCATAATCACCACTCCTCGGCGGTCACCCCCTTTCCCTCAAACGATGGTATTCCGGGATAGGAGCGTTCTCCCAGGTACCCCTCGCCTGCGGAAATCAGGAACTAAGCCGATCAATCTCTGACAGCACGTATCGAGGGTCAAAAGGTTTGGCGACGAAGAAAGAGTGTTCCGGCAGGTCAGCTTGTGAAGGACGGACGTTACCGGAGACAACCGCGATCAGCATTGGCGGGTACCTATCACGAACGTAGCGTGCAAGTCGCAGACCATCCATCGATCCCTTCATCTGGATGTCTGTCAGGACAATTCCAATCTCGGGATGATCGGCTATGATCTTGATCGCTTCGTCGCCGTCCTCAGCTTCAAACGCAATAAAACCACGGTCGCTGAAAAAATCCATCAGATCGTGACGTATAAACACCTCATCTTCAACGATGAGGATTGCCCGTGGCGGAATTGCCTGACCCATTACGCGGTTACCAATTCGCCTGCACCGACTAACGGCGCTTTGATCCGAAATTCGACACCTTCAGGCGGGTAGCTCAACACCGTCTCGCCCCTGAAGTACGATCGCAGCGAACGTTCGATTAGCCGCGTTCCAAAGCCCCTGCGTGTGGGGGGCGAGACGGTCGGACCGTCGCGCTCCTGCCATAGCAAGGTGAACTCTGGGTTTGCGTCATATCCACTCACCTCCCACGTCAACGTCACGGTGCCGGTATGGTTGCTCAGGGCACCGTATTTCAGCGCGTTGGTGACCAGCTCGTGGATTGCGAGCGTGAGGGCGAGTGCCGACTGCGGATTGAGACGCACCGCGGGGCCATTGATCGCGATCCGGTCCCGCTTATCGGCAACGGCCGCCAAGCCGGCTTCCAAGACCGTATCAAGGTCCGACGCTTCCCACGATGTCGCGGTCAGCACATCCGTCGCCCGGCCCAAGGATGCCAGACGTGATGAGAAGGCAGCAGAGGCATCCTCCAGTGTCACCGCATCACGCAGCGTCTGGTTGGCAATCGACTGGATGATGGACAAGACGTTTTTCAATCGATGGCTCAATTCGCCATTGAGCAGGAGCTGCTGCTCACGCGCCTCCTGCAAAGTCGTGTGATCACGCGATACGGACAGGATGCGCACCACCTCGCCGTTCTCGCCGAAGATGGGCGAAACCGACACCGACCAGAATTTCGGGGTGCCCAGGAATGTGTCAGCTGCGATCTCGAAATGGGCCGATCGACCCGCTCTTGCCGCTGCAAGCGCCTCTTTGCCCAGACCAACGCCGTCATTCTTCAGAAAACTCGGCCAGAAGCAGCCTTTGACCGCGTTGAAGTCGCTGATCTCCATCACCTTCATGCCGCCATCGCTCATGAAGGTGAGATCGCCGTTAAGGTCGAGCACCTTGATACAATCGGTCGAGGCAGCAAGAACGCTGCGCATAAAGCTTTCGCTTTCGCGCAGGTCCTGTTCTGCCCGGCGGCGCTCAATCGCAACCCGGATACGACTGGCCGCCTCTGCGACGAATGCCACCTGCTGCGTCGTCCATTGGCGCGGAACGTTATCGTTCACGAAGAAGATCGCGACGGTTCGACCATTCCCCACCACCGGAAGATTGATCATCGTTCGAACGGCGAGGCTTTCGAAAATGTCCGCTCGAGGCGATGTTCGTGGATCATACCGCACATCGGGAATGACGACGGGACGACCAGCCCGGAGGTCGATAGCGTAGTCACCATAATCATCGACGCGGTACTGACCGACAAGCCGGGGACAGCCATCCGCCGTCCAGTGCTCCGGCACGGTAATCATTTCCCCGTCTGCATCCAGCGTACCGTACCCAGCCCGAACCACGCCGAGCGTCTTGGCCACGATCTCCGTCGCCTGATCGATCGCATGTTCCATATCGGATGACTCCGACAGAACGTGCCCGATGTCGGTGAGCGCCTCGCGCTTTTTCTCGGCGCGGATGCGATCCGTCACTTCGAGGAAAATGACGGTGAACCGATCCTCCCCAATGGGTTGGCACACCCCGTCATACCAACGATCCAGCCCTCCGAACTGACGGGTAAAGCGCTTGGCTTCGCCGGTATCGACAACCTCGGCGAACTCGTTGACCCATACGTCCTCAATTCCCGGGAAGAGGTCGCGCATCGTCTTTCCGATCGCCGTGCCCCGCTCGATACCCACCAGGCTATACCAGGCGTCGTTCACTTCCTCATACCGCCAGTCGCAGATCCTGCCGTCTGCATCGCGCACGACTCTGGCGAGGATGAAACCCTCTTCGAGCGTCTTGAACAGGGTGCGCCATTTCTCCTCATTGGCCTGCAACCTGCCGGTGGCGCGGGCTTCCACCTCCCGCAGGGCTTCGCTCGCGGCATGCGCTTCGGTGCGATCACGCAGCACCTTCACATAGCCGACATGTTGGCCGTGCTGGTCCATCAATGGGGACGTCACATCGACGGCCAGTATGCGTCTCCCGTCTTTGCGAACCATCCAATGCTCAACAGACGCTCGGCCTTCGTCGTGAGCTTGCGCCAGATCCAATGCCAGCCTGCCGGCGCTGATATCTACGTCGGTGAACAGGATCGAAGCGCTCTTTCCAATCACTTCGTCCCTTGACCAGCCAAGCACGTTCTTCGCGCCGGAAGTCCATTCAACGATATGGCCATCGAGATCGGTCGTGACGATCGCGAAATCCTGAGCGCTGTCCATGATGGCGCGCTGCCGCGCCTCGGATGCGGCGACCTGCCGTGCCGCAAGACGTTGTTCGAGTTGCGCCATGACCTGTCGAGCCAGGACGCGGATCGAGCGTATCTGTACGTCCGACAATTGCCTCGGCTGGTAGTCGAGCACACACAGCGTCCCGATTGGAAGTCCGTCGTCCGTCTTTAGCAGTGCACCGGCATAGAAGCGGATGTGAGGCTCGCCGGTAACCAGGGGGTTGCACGCAAACCGCGGATCGGCCGTCGCGTCGGGAACAAGGAGGAAATCCTGCTCCAAAAGCGCGTGCGCGCAGAACGACGTATCCAGCGGCGTTTCGCGAACCCCCAGACCCACCTCTGCCTTAAAGAACTGGCGGCACTCCCCGATCAGATTCACGACCCCGATCGGCGCCTCGCAAATCGCGGCGACCAGCTCGGCCAGCTCGTCGAAAGCCGACTCTCGCGGGGTGTCCATTACCTCGAATTTTGCGAGCGCCGCCAAACGCCGCTGCTCACGCGCTCCAAGATCAGTCATTGTTTACCACGATTTGCCCTTCCGCGGCACGCTAGCATCCAGATCGGCGCCTCGCCACTATCGAGAACATCATAGAAACAACCTCCAGTTCTGTAGATTGAAATGCTGGCGCGAGGAGCCAGCGAAACGGCACCGTCTCGTTTGGGAAGGTTCAGGGAGACGGCTGACGGTCGCAAGGCGCACCGGACGGTAGGGAAATAGCCGTTTTCCCAAAATATGTTCCCGATTGCTCCTTCCCGAAATGGCCGGTTGGAGACGGAGAAATGGGACGATCCCGCCCGTGCAATGAACCCGCCTTTAGCATCCGCCCGGAGCGGATAATGTGAGCAGCCATGTCCGATTGCGAGCAGCCCCGGATGATGGCGAGCACGCTGGCAGATAATTCGAGCAGGATGCCACCCGCCAGTGGCAGAGAGCGTGAGCAGAAAACCGGCTGTTTGCGAGCAGACGCCGCTACGATTGCAAGCGCCTACAACTAGATATCGTCGCCGAGCGCGCCCTTCACCGAGCCCTTGACGTCCTGCCCGGTGCCCTTGGTCTGCTGCGCCTCGCCCTCATCCGCCAGCTGCTCGTTATCGGTCGCGTTGCCGATCGCTTCCTTGGCGCTGCCCACGAGCTTGTTGCCCGCCGCTTTCGCCTTGTCAGTGAACTCGCCCATCGTGTGACTCCTCTTCAACACAACATCAGACAATCGCGCAGAGGCGTCGCCAGGTTCCGGTTTCAGCCACCGGCGCTGCCGGACGGCCCTGGGTGCAATGGAGAGGAGCGAGAGGGGGGAGGCTGAGCTGCCGGACGGGCAGCGATCCTGACGGAGTTTCCTCGATGACCGACCTTCTCGATCTGGCCGCACGGCCTGCCGTCATCCCTGCGCATGTCGCCGCGCACCGGCTGCTCCCCGTCGTCGCGGGCAATGCTCCCGTTACGCGCCGCGACCTCAATAGTGCGATGACGGCCGCATTTGGCGGCAGCGACGCCGAGGGGTGCTGGACCCAGCGCGACAGCTTCGAGATGCTGGAACATGCCGTCGCGCTGCATCTTGCGGCGGCGTCCTGGTCGATGACGTCGCTGATCGATGTCGCCCACGCATCGGCGCTGATGGAGCGGCTGCCCACCCAGACCGTCCGCAGCGAGGAACAGATCGACTTCCAGCAATTCTCGACGCCGGCCGATATCGCTGCGATCGTGGTGTTGCTGGCGGCGATCGACGCCGAAGACGTCGTGCTGGAACCCAGCGCCGGCAACGGCCTCCTCGCGGCGCAGATGCCGGCTTACGCGGCGTTGCAGCTCAATGAGATCGATCCGCGACGCCGCGCGCGGCTTGCCGACATCTTTCCTTCAGCCACCATCACCGGGCATGACGGCGCCGCGCTGGTCAGCCATCATGCGGATCTACCCCAACCCTCGGTCATCGTCATGAACCCGCCCTTTTCCCGCAGCGTCGGGCGGGGCGTCGACGACCTCGCAGCAGTGCGCCACCTCCAGGCCGCGCTGCGCCGCGTCCGCAAAGGCGGCCGCGTCGTCGCGATCATGCCTGACTGGTTCGCACCCTCGGCCAGGATGCAAAAGGCGTTCGATACCGTGCTGACCGGCGTGACGGTCCGCACCTCGATCCGGCTCGAGCATTGCTACAGGAAGCACGGCACCGATATCGCGGTCCGGCTCTACGTCATCGACAAGGCCGCAGGCGGCGCGCCTCCCGTCACCATCCAGCGCGCATCGGTTGCCGACCTGGTGCCGGCGCTGAGCGTGCCGCCACGGCTCGCACTCGCCGATACCCCGAAACTCACCTTTCGCGCGCCGGTCCCCGGCGTCTCGATGTTCGGCGCAGCGCGCGTCACCCGATCCGCGCCGCCACGCCCGGTCCACGCTCCGCGGCGCAACGACGTGCTGCCGGTCGGTTATGCCGCGCTGGACACACCGGCACCGCTTGGCGATCAGGCCGGCGTCTATCTGCCCTACCGCCCAAGCCGGATCGCCTTCACGGCCGCCGGCGAGCATCCGACCGCGCTGGTTGAATCTGTTGCGATGGGATCAATCCCGATGCCGGTCCCGACCCATGTTCCGTCCCTGCCCGAACGCACGGTCACCGAACGGCTGCTATCGGCCTCCCAGCTCGAGACCGTCGTCTATGCCGGCCACGCCTGGACCCGGATGCTGCCCGGCAGATTCCGCCCCGACAAGGAAGGCGTCGGCCTCGCGCTCGATACCGACGACGGCCGCCAGTACCGGCAGGGCTTCTTCCTCGGCGACGGCACCGGCGCCGGCAAGGGGCGGCAGGTCGCGGCGTGCATCCTCGACAATTGGCTGTCGGGCAGACGCCGCCACATCTGGGTCAGTAAGAACGAGCCGCTGCTCGATGACGCGCGGCGTGACTGGACCGCGCTTGGCGGTCTCACCGGCGACGTGCAGCCGCTCTCCAACTGGAAGATCGATCAGCCCATCACGCTCGACGAGGGCGTGTTGTTCGTCAGCTATCCGACGCTGCGCTCCGCTCGAGCCGACAGCACCCGCCTCCAGCAGATCCTCGATTGGGCCGGTCCCGACTTCGACGGGGTGATCGCCTTTGACGAGGCACATGAGATGGGCGGTGTCGCGGGCGGCGAAGGCGCGCTTGGCAAGACCGAAGGGTCGCAGCAGGGCATTTGCGGCGTCCTGCTCCAGAACCACCTACCGCTCGCCCGCGTCCTGTACGCCTCGGCGACGGGCGCGTCCGACGTCAACAACCTCGCCTATGCGGTGCGGCTCGGCCTGTGGGGACCCGAAACCGCCTTTGCCGACCGCACCGCGTTCATCAGCCAGATCCGACAGGGCGGCATCGCCGCGATGGAACTGGTGGCGCGCGACCTGAAGGCGCTCGGCCTCTACATCGCCCGCGCGCTGAGCTTCGCCGGGGTCGAATATGACGTGCTGCGCCATACGCTCACCCCCGAACAGATTGCGATCTACGACCAATATGCTCAGGGTTGGGAGATCATCCATCGGAACATGGAAGAGGCGCTGGCGCTGACCGGGGTGGTCGACAGTCTCGATGGCTCCACCCTCAACAGCGGCGCAAAGGCATCGGCACGCAGCCGTCTGGAATCGACCAAGCAGCGCTTCTTCGGCCAGGTGCTGCTCGCGATGAAGCTGCCGACCGTCATCGCCGCGGTCGAGGAGCATCTGAAGGCCGGTCAGTCGGTCGTTCTCCAACTGGTCACCACGGCCGAAGCCATCCTCGACCGCCGGCTCTCGAGCCTGACGCCGGAAGAACGCGCCGACCTCGACATCTCGCTCAGCCCGGTCGAATATGTCGTCGACTATCTGATGCGCGCTTTCCCGACGCAGCAGCAGGAGAATTATTCCGACGATAGCGGAAATGTCCGGTCGCGGCCGATGCGCGACGAGCATGGCAATCCGGTTCACAACCCAGATGCGGAAGCCGCGCGCGATGCCCTGATCGAGCAATTGTGCGCGCTACCCCCGATCCAGTCGGGCCTCGATGCCGTCATCGACCGCTTCGGCACCGATGCGGTCGCCGAGGTGACCGGACGGACCCGACGGCTCGTGACCGGCGCCGACGGGCGCCAGAAGATCGAGAGCCGCACCGCGCGCTCAGGGCAGGCGGACAGCGCCGCCTTCATGGCCGGGGCCAAGCGCATCCTGATCTTCTCCGATGCCGGCGGCACCGGCCGCTCCTACCATGCAAGTCTCGACGCGGTGAACCGCGAGCAGCGCGTCCACTTCCTGCTGGAGCCGGGCTGGCGCGCCGATCGCGCGATCCAGGGGCTGGGACGCACCCACCGCACGCATCAGGCATCGACCCCGCTGTTCCGCCCCGTCACGACCGACTGCAAGGGCGAGCTGCGGTTCACCTCGACGATAGCGCGGCGGCTCGACAGCCTTGGCGCGCTCACCCGCGGTCAGCGGCAGACAGGTGGCCAGAACCTGTTCGATCCGGCCGACAATCTCGAGAGCGACTATGCCAAGGATGCGCTGGTTACCTGGTTCCACCTCCTGAACCGCGGCAAGCTGACCAGCATCTCGCTCGACGACTTCACCCGCCGCACGGGCCTCGAACTTCACGACAGCGACGGCGTGCTCAAGGATGATCTTCCTCCGATCCCGCGGTGGCTCAACCGCCTGCTGGCGCTGCCGATCGCGTTGCAGAACGCGATCTTTGAGGAGTTCCTGACGCTGGTCGAGACCCGCGTTGCCGCCGCCCGCCAGGCCGGTACGCTCGATGTCGGCGTCGAGACGATCATGGTCGAGCGCGCGGCGCTGATCGATGATGTCGTGCTGCGCACCGATCCGCGCAGCGGCGCGACCTCACACCTCCTCACCATCGAAACCGAGCGAAGGAAGAACCCGCTCACGCTCGAACGCGTTCTCGACTTCGCCCGCTGGGACGACACTGCCCGCTTCGTGCGCAACGCCAAGTCCGAACGCGTCGCGTTGATGAGCAAGGCACGCGCCTGGATGGACGATGACGGGCTGCCGATCGCGCGGCTCGAACTCCAGCGGCCGTGCCGGCGCGAGTATCTGCGCGAGGCCGAACTTGGCGAAACCGCATGGGAAGTGATCGACCACGATACGTTCGCGACGCTCTGGGAAATCGAAGTCGCCGAGGCGCTGGTTACCCCTGAGATCGAGACGATCCGGCTCGCAACGGGGCTACTGCTGCCGATCTGGTCGGCGCTGCCCTCCGACCATATGGCGGTCAATCGCATCGTCGATAATGCCGGCAATAGCTGGCTCGGCCGGCTCGTCTTCGACACCCATGTCGCACAACTCTATACCAAGCTGGGACTGGTGACCCCCGATGACCTCCCGGTCGATGCGATCGCGCGCTCGGTGCTGTCGGGTCGCAGCGTCGAGGTGACCCGCCCGTTCGCGATGACGCTCAAACGCTCGCTCGTGAACGGCAATTCGCGTGTCGAGATCGTGGATGCGCCGGCGACCCAGCTTCCCTGGCTGAAGTCGCTTGGCTGCTTCACCGAGATCATCTCGTACAAGACCCGCGTGTTCGTGCCCGCCAACGATGCCGAAACCGTGCTGGCCCGGATCCTCAAGGTTGCTTGAGCGGCACTGCCGGAGTCGTGCTGGGCGCAGGCGGGTGTTCGCCCTGGACCGCTATGATAGGACACCGCCATGGAACGGGAAATCACACACGCCTGCGGTCACGTCGCCACACACCAGGTCTATGGACTATCGACGTTCGACACCGAACGCGAGGCCACCAAACTTGCCCGCCGCAAATGCAAGGCATGCTACACGGAGGTGTCAGCCGCCAGGGCGGAGGCGGCCCTCGCAGGGGTCGCCGACCTTGGTCTCCCCGATCTTATCGGCAGCCAACGCCAAGTGGCATGGGCGACGACCATCCGGGCCGAGAAGCTCGCCGTGCTGCGCACGGCATCGCCGGACAGCATCGAGCGCCTGACAATGATGACGGATGCCAAATGGTGGATCGATCGTCGAGGGGAGAAGCCTGCCGCATTGGCAAAGGACTGACGACAGCCGGTGCCCTGATGCACGGGTTCCCGGGTCAATCCCGGGATCAGGGAGGGAAGGGGGAGGAGTTCTTGTGTCCGGGATTTGGTCCGGGCGCGAGAAGGAGTGTCCTCCATGACCATTCAGAGCGTGAAGCTGGCGAAGCTGGTGCTGTCGCCGATCAACGTCCGCCAGGCGGGCGAGGATTTTATCGAGCAACTGGCCGCTGACATTGCGGCGCGCGGGCTCATCCAGAACCTGATCGTGACGCCGGCGAAAAAGCCGCGCGGCACCTTCGCGGTCATCGCCGGCAGCCGGCGCCTGCGCGCGCTCGAACTGCTGGCACAACGCGGCGACATCGATGCCGCGTCCTATGACGTGCCTGTGCTGGTGTTGTCGGGCAGCGATGCCTTGCTGTCGGAAACCTCGCTTGCCGAGAACTTCCAGAAGCTGGCGATGAACCCGGCCGACGAATGCCGCGCGTTTCAGCATTTCATGGGCACGGGCGGGGATATCGACGGCGTGGCCAGGCGCTTCGGCATCACGCGCCGCTTCGTGGAAGGGCGGCTGCGCCTCGCCGATCTGGCCGAGCCGATCTTCACCGCGCTCGCCGAACGGCGGATCAGCCTCGATATCGCCAAGGCGTATGCCTCGACGGCGAGCCAGGACCGCCAGCTGATGGTGTGGCAGGCCTATGGCAACCAGAGCTACCAGAGCGCGGACTCGATCCGGCGGATTATCGCCAACGAGACGATGAAGTCGAGCGAACCTGTTGCGCGCTACGTCGGCGAGGCTGCCTATGTCGCGGCCGGGGGCAAGGTCGAGAACGATCTGTTCAGCGACGACGGCGATCGCTGGGTCGATCCCGGCATCGCGCAGACACTGGCGGCCGCGAAGCTGGAAGCCGAGGCGCTGCGCCTGGGCGAGGAACAGGGGCTGGCCTGGGTCCGCCCGATCGCCGGCACCAGCACCTGGGAAGCGGCGCGCGACCTGCATCGCATCCACCTCCCGACGCTCCCGCTGACGCTCGAGCAGGCCGAACGGCTCGATACGATCGCGACGCGGCTCGAGGAAATCGAGGACGCGATGCAGGGCGTCGAGGGTGACGAGGACGAGGCGACCTATGCCGCGCTCGAGGAAGAGCATGAGACGCTCTCGGACGAGGCGCAGGAGATCCACGACCGCCCGCAGATCCTGCCCGACGAACTGAAGCAGAAGGTCGGCACCTTCCTGCTGCTCGGCCGCGACGGCACCACCACGCTCGACACGACCTATTATAGCGAAACCCCGATCCGGGTCGTCGCGATCGAGCCCGACGCCGATGGCGATGAAGACAAAGCCGGCGAGGATGGCGGTGAACGCGCACCCCGGGGTTTCCACATCGAGGAGGGTCCGGTGACGACGGGGCGGTCGGCCGCGGCGCCGGTCGCGCCCGAGGCCGAGGCTCCCGGTGGCAAGGCGCTCAGCCAGGTACTGTACGACCAGCTCACGGTGCAGCGGCGCGACGTGCTGGCGGCCTCGATCCTCGCCAATCCCGCGCTGGCGCTCGACTATCTGCTGTTCGCGATGATCGACGGGCGGGTGAACATGCTCTCGCACAGCGGCACCACGATCCGGGCGAGCCACCCGCAGGATCCGATGCTGGCAAAGAGCGTGCCGGCGACCCGTGCGCGCGACTATCTGGCTGAAGCCTATGACGGGCTGGATGCGTCGTGGACGGAGGCTTGCGACAAGTCGAGCAGCGGAGCAGCGACGATCGGGCGGTTCGAGGCGTTCCGGGCACTTGGCGACGAGGCGAAGACCGCGTGGCTGGCGTGGATCGTGGCGGCATCCTTCGAGGCAAAGGACGGCTACACGGCGAAGCAGAACGCGCTGCAGAACCGGCTTGCCACGATCCTCGACATCGATGTGGCAACCTGGTGGCGGCCGACGGCGGAGAACTTCTTCGACCGGGTGTCGAAGGGCGTGCTCCTGTCGCTGCTCGATGAGGTTGGCGGACCGGCGCTGTCGGCTCGCCATGCCAGCCAGAAGAAGCCCGAGATCGCGGCAAGCTGCGAGAAGCTGTTCGCCGGCGAAGCGATCGTCGAGGCCGAGGTGAAGGCTGCGGCGCTTGCCTGGGTGCCGAACGCGATGCGCTTCCTCGACCAGGCCGACGATGCTGACACCGGGAACAACGACGACGCCGATGCGGGCTTTGCCGACCTGATCGTGTCGCAGGATCCCGGCATCGATGACGATGACGATGCCGGTGACGATATCGGGGACGACATCGATATCGCCGACCTCATCGGCAACGATCCCGACGATGACGCGGCGAACATCAACGACGCCGCCAATGACGAGATCGAGATCGTCGCGGCCGAATGACCGGCACACGGCATCGCCGGCAGTGCGCAACTGCCGGCGATGCTGTTTCGACACCTGCGCCCTTCGCAGCCCCCCGCCTTGCGGTGTCATTTCGGCCCGAGCCGGACCGCTGCCCTGCCGCACCCACCGGAGACCTGTCCCATGTCCCGCATCCCGTCCGTCCGCGACATCGCGGGCGAGGTCACCGCTACGATCCTGGCCCGGCTCGAGGCCGGCATCTTGCCATGGGCGCGGAGCTGGTCGCTGACCGGCGAGGGCGGACGGCCGCTGCGCCACGAAGGCACACCGTATTCGGGCATCAATACGCTCTGGTTGTGGGCGACTGCCGACATGCGCGGCTATCGCAGCCGCTACTGGATGACCGCGCGCCAGGCCGGGGAATTGGGAGGGTGCATCCGTCCGGGCGCCTGTCCCTCCATGTCGATCTACGCCTCGGTATTCAGGAAGCCCGGCCAACCCATGCTCACCGGCGAGAGCGCGGCGCGCTTCATCCGCTTCCTGCGCAGCTACGCCGTCTACAATGCAGACGAGATCGACGGCCTGCCGGCCTGGTATTATCCGCGTGACGTTCCCCCGACGCCGGCCCTGCTCTCGCAGCGGCAGGACGCGATCGATGCCTTCTTCACCGCGATCCCGGCCAGGGTACGCCACGGCGGGGACGAAGCATATTACTGCCCCGGCACCGACCGCATCCAGCTGCCGCATCCCGGCAGCTTTGCATCGGGCGACGCCTACGCCTCCACCAGGGGCCATGAGACGGCGCATTGGTCGGGCGCTCCGGCGCGGCTCGCGCGCACCTTCGGCAAACGCTTCGGCGACCGTGCGTACGCGATGGAAGAACTCACCGCCGAACTGACCGCGAGCATGATCTGCGCCGACCTCGGCCTGCCGACCTCGCTCCACGACAGCCACGCGAGCTACGTTTCGCACTGGATGACCGTGATGCGCGCCGACACGTCGGCGATCTTCACCGCCGCTGCCAGGGCCGAACAGGCGTTCGCCTATCTGCGCGGCTTTTCGACGCCCGCAGCAGGCGAGCAGAAAGCCCCCGCCGCAGGCGAACCGGAAATACCGGCCGCGATCGCGGCCTGACCCTTTCCACCCCCAACAAGGAGACCCGTCATGGGATGGTTGTTCATGAGCCGCTACGCGATGGGCGGACACGAGACACCCAAGGCCTATCTCGACGCGCAATTCACCTATGAGCGCGAACAGCCCGAGGGCACCGCCACCGGGCTGCGCATCCTCGACAGCGCGATCGTCGGCATGAACACCTATTACGCCGCGGCGCAGGTCATGACCGACGGCAAGGGTAGCGAGATCTTCGCGGTCGTCTGCCTGATACGCTGGAACCCGCGCAACAAGGATGGAGAACATTTCGGGTACAAGGACATGGAGGAATCGATGGGGCCGTGCGAGGACGATTGCCCCGAACGCATCCTGCGCCTGCTGACTTCGAGCGATAATGAAAACGCGCTCCAGTGGCGACGCCGCTGCCTTGCCAATCTGCGCCTGCGCGCCCGCAAGCTGACCGAGGGCATGCGCATCCGCCTCGCCGTACCGCTTACCTTTACCGATGGCCATCACGGCACCGACTTCACCGTGGTGAAGCACAGGCGCGGGATCGCCTTTCGTCCGGTCGAGGGCTTCGGCCTCTACCACATCCGAGGGGTCCGCACGCTGGCATGGCAGGCGTTGCCGCAAACCCGCGTTCACAAGACGCTGTTCGCGTGAGCGCGCCGTCATGCGACACCTGCACCGAAATCACGAGGTCCGCCATGTCCGAAGCCCTGTCCCCGCTACGCCGCCTGCTGTGCTGCCGTTCCAACGCGGTCCGCGTCGCAGTGCGCCTGACCGAGGCCGGCGAGCACGTCGCCGTCGTCGCCACGTCCGACCCGTTGCAACCCTGGCGGGTCATCGACGTCGCCCATCCCGGCATTGAGCCGCGAAAGCTCGACCGATGCGCCTGACCCTCTTTGGTGCGCTGGCGCTCGCCACCGCCTGTTCGGCAGCCGCCCCGAACGATGCCGCATCGCCTGCCTCTACCATCGCGGCACGCGGCCGCGCGCTCGATGGCGACACCGTCACGATCGATATCCGCCTGTCGGGCGCCGATGCCTTTGAGAGCCGGCAATGGTGCCAAGGCAACACGGGTTGCTGGCAATGCGGCAAGGCAGCGCAGGACCGTGCCGCCCGGATGCTCAAGGGGGGCGAGGCCACGATCCGGCTGACCGGGAGCGCCAGCTACGGTCGCCCGGTCGGCACGGTTACGGTCGATGGCCGCGACCTTGGCGAGACGATGATCGCCGCGGGCCTTGCCCTGCCGGTGACCGGGTATCTCAGGGCCGATCCCGCACGCGCGGCCCGCTACGTCGCCGCCTATGACCGCGCGGTCGCGGCTCGTATCGGCGCGCACGAGGGCAGCTTCATCGAGCCGGCTCGCTGGCGGCGCGGCGAGCGCCTGTCATGCGAGCCACGCGGATCCTCGCGGTAACCGCGAACACCGCGATTACGGCGAACATCGCGATTACCGCGATTACCGGGTCATGGGAGCGGAGGGGGGGGGAGACGGGCGTATCCGATCAAGGGAGCCGACCGCCATGACCCTCTTCGCTTCATCCCCACGTCCCGACCACAGCCCATGGGGACCGTTGCAGACCGCCGACCAGCGCCTTCCCGGCATCTGGCATGTCACCACCGCCAGCCATGGCGGTTTCCTGCTTTCCGACGAGCGCCAATCGGCGATGCCCGCGCTTTTACGGCGTGACGATGCCGCATATGAGGAGGATGTCGACTGGACCCGCGTGATGCTCGCCTTCGAGCCTGAATGGCGCGCTACCCGCGATCCGCTGCGTGATCTCGAACTGCCGCTCGCCCACGACATCGCGCGTAACTGGCTGCCTGACGCCTATGGTGCCTTCACCGGCAAGGCGGTGACCCCGCGCGACAGCAATGTCTCGCGCCGGCGCGCCGCGTATCAAGCCGTCATCGGGGGTTATGTCTCGACCGCCGCCTATGGCGATTGGGCCGACTGGGTGCCTACGGGCAAGGTCGGGGTGGTGTTCCGCCAGCTTGCCGGCGTCGATGCGCTGGGGTTCGCCAACTATACCGGCGAGGTACGCTACGGCCTGGTCGACAAGGCCCGCTATGCCGAGCGCACCGAGGTCGAAACCTTCGAGAGCCTCGGCGCGGTCCAGGTCGAGAGCATGGCTCCCATCACCAAGCAGGTCGCCGCGCTCGCCTGAACGCGTGTCGCCTTGCGCGCGAGCGGACAGTGCCGTCGCGCTTTACCCTGACTGAAAGGATTCCGACGATGAGCGTCTATCTCCACCTCTTCCACGGTCGCGATGCCCTCGAGCAGGACCTCGACACCTGGGGCCGCGAAGGCCCCACCATCGGCCCCCTCAGCTACGTCCACACCACCTATGGTAGTGACGTGAAGCTGCGCGGCGCGCGCGAGGTCATGGAAAAGCATTTTCCCGATGCCCAAATCCATTTCCACGACGGGTATGGTGAGCACGCCATCCAGCTCGACGGCGACTGCCTGCCGCATGGCGGTACACTTTATGGTGACTGGAGCATCTGCGGCGCCGAGCCGCTGCGCGCGCGCGGTACGCCATGCGTGACGCCGGTCTGCGACAAATGCGGCAGCGATGACCTGGTGAAGGATGCCGCCGCGGTGTGGGACCGCGAGACGCAGGCCTGGTCGCTTGCCTCGACCTATGATGCCACCACCTGCCAAGTCTGTCTGCGCCAGGGCGACGACATGGAAAAGTGGGTGCCGGCCGCCTGAGCACGCGAGACTTTGCGCATTCCCGACCGTTCACCCATATGATAGAAAGATCGACGACGATGGCGACCATGTTCAACAGCATCCGCGCTTCACGCGACCTCGAAACCGCCGGTGCGGCCAAGCCGCTCGCCGACGCCATTGCGACCATTCTTGGCGACACCATGGTCACCTCGCGCGAGGATCTGGTCACCAAGGATTATCTCAAGGCCGAGATCGCCACGGTGCATACCGAGATGGCCAAGGTGCGGACCGAGATCGCGTCGGCCAAGAACGATACGATCCGTTGGCTCATCGGCAGCCAGGTCGTACTGATCGCGGCACTTGGCGGCATGATGAGCCTGATGCGCGCCTTCGGCTGACGCCGAACGGCAGGGCGACCGGAGGGGAGAGGGGACGGGAGGGCGAGCGCGATGGTCGCGCTTCCGACCCGGAGACGCCCCCCATGTTCGACGTCGCATTCCGCCACCAGCAGGCGCTCGATCCCAGCGCGCTGACCACCATCCCGACCACGATCCACGCGATCGAAAAGGCGATCGAGGACTGCCGGCATGCCGGGCTCGATGCGAACAGCGATCCCGCGATCGTGCTGCTCGCCCGCCATCTCGCCGCCATCTGCGCCGCCCGCCCCGACGACACCGTGCTGCGCGGCACCTGCGCCGACCGCGTGGCGGCACTGCGACGCTTCCCCCCGCTGCTGTCGCTCGCGATCCGCGGCGTTGCCTATGATGCGGTCGCCAAGGAGCGTTTCCATATCGATGGCCGAAAGGCGCTGCGCCGGCTTGCCGCCGCGCTCGACGTCGCGCCCGATGCCTTCGATATCCATTCGCTGCCCGGCGAGGTCTCGATGGCGGGTGAGATCGTGCTGCGCACGTCCGATCTTCATCTCGAACTGACGATCGGGCGGCTGCGCGAAGGTCGCGAACTGCTCTACCGCCGTGCCGGCGTGACGCGCGATCCGGCGGGTCCGCCCAACCATTATGCCGCGATGCGCGAACTCATCGACCCCGAACGGCTTGCGCGCCGCATCCGCCGCGACCTCGAGCTGACGGCGCCTGTGGCGCTGCCGGCACTGATGACCGCCTGACGGGAGAGCGCCCATGGACATCGATCCCGCCATCGCCGCCGCGCGTGCCGAGGTCGCGCGGCTGACCCGCTACCTCGAGCGACGCAAGGACTTCCTCGACGCGCTCGACTGGCACGCGCTCCCGGACGAGATCGCCCGCCAGTCCGCGATGCTCGACGATCTGCTCGCCGGCGATCTTGCCGATGCCGTCCTTTACCGCGACTGGCTGGAGAAACGCGCGGCCGATGGTCATCACCTCGCCACCGGCATCCTACGCTTTGAGCCAAGGCCGCGTCCGTGGCACCCTGAATGGAACACGCTTGCAGCCTGACCAGGAGGTTATCACCATGAGCCGCCACCAGTTCCCCGGCCTCGATGGCGCGTCCACCGTCTTCATCGGATGGGACAGGCCGATGCAGACCTTCTTCGTACAGGTGCTGCGTCCGCATCCCCACCTCGCCGGCGAGGAAGAGACCGTGGCATGGCACGGCACCGCGATCGGCGAGCTTGCCAACGCCCGCGAGGCGGTGACGATCGCGTCGCGCTGGGCCAGCCTTCCATCCGACCTTGCCATCCGTCTCGAAACCGACCGGCTGAAGACGCTCGGGCAATCGGATGGCGAAGCGCAGCTTGCTGCCAGGCGGTTCATTACCCGCTGATCCAGCCTGCCCCGGGGTAGCGAAGGGGAGGGGGAAGGGATGGTCGATCCGGTACTGGATCGACGGAGAACCCCCCCCATGTCCTACACGATCGACCTTGGTGCCGGTCCGGCCGAAGAAGATTGCGCGCAACTCGGCCGGTCGCCCGACTTCGACACGCTGAATGCGCTCGAGATCGAGGCGTATCGCTGCGCGCTGATCGCGCGCCACGGCGCGCCGCCCGCAGGGTGCCGCTTCAGGACCATCGCCAACCACCACGACTTCGGCTGCTACCGCACGCTTGGGTTGCGCATCACCGATGAGGATGACGCCGCGGTGTCAGCCTATGCCGAAGCCGTTGAGGATGGGCTTGCCACCTGGATCGAGGCGGGTTTCCGCGCGCCGGTCAGCTACGCCGGACCTGTGCCGGTCGTCGATCATATCGACACCGCTGCCATCGTCATCGGCGCGCTGATGACGACGCGTCCTGCCTGCGACGGCACTTTCCCGGTAGCCGACTTCGCCGTCCTTCATGCCAACCTTGCCGCCGCCTTCCCCGCCGAGGCCGCGACTGCCCGCGCACGGCTCGCCGCATCCGCCTGAACGGCAGACTTACGGCGCATGGCGCCGATCCATCCGAAATGGAGAAATCCCCATGGCCAACAGCTACACCAAGGCCGCGTTCGCGCTCACCGTCACTGCCGGGGAGGCGAACATGCTGCGGCTCGCCGAGCGCGCGGTCGACATCCTCGACACCAATGGCGCCGACGAGGATCTCGCGCTCGGCTACGACAGTCTCGGCACCGCCTTCCATGCGCTGTTCCCGCCGAAAGGAACGAGCATGTTCGAGAGCTTCCTCGACCTGTTCGACGATTGGAGCTTCCCTTACCTGGACTGCCGGATCGACCTGTCCGAACCCGACGCGAACGGCCTGGTGCAGGCGCTGTTCTCCGGTGACCAGTTCGGTGTCGAGCCGGTCGCCAAACTGATCCGCATCGCCTGTCCCTCCGCGCTGCCGTGCGGCTTTGCGTGGTCGAGCGACTGCGACCGGCTTCATCCTGGCGAGTTCGGAGGCGGGTGCGTCGTCATCACCGCTGACGGTATCGACTGGCACAGCACGACCGGGATTCTCGAGCACGCGCTGCTGCGTGCCGAAAACCGCCACGACGGCATCGACGGCCATGTCCTCGCGGTGCGCAGTCCCGAGGGCGAGATCGCATTCTGGAACCGGACGGACGGTCTGGTCGGGCTTGACCGCGCCACGGTGTGCCGGGGCGACGAGGCGGCTGAGGTCGATCTGTCGGCGTTCGACGCGGCACAATGGATGGCGCTGCCCGCGCCCTTCCACGGATGAGCGCCACAGCGCAGCCGGTAGAACCACCGTTCGACCCGGCCGATCCTGCGTGCTGGCTCGAACGCGGCCGCACGCCTGCCCATGCCGATGCCATCGCGCGCGCGTGGCGCGACTTCCCCGATCTGCCGGCACAGGCGCCGGTGGAAGCGCGCATGGCGCGCGGCCGCGAGAGGATCGCCGCGATGCGCGTCGTCAACGACGCGATCGCGGCCGAAACCAGGGCACAGCGCGAGGCGACCAACTTCGCCTTCACGCAGGCCCAGGTCGAGCAGGGACGCGGTGACGATCGCGACATCGCACTCCTGCAGGGGCGCGACGACTATGGCTATGTCTGGGATTGTGCGTGCCGCTATGCCGATGGCTGGTATGCCGCACACGCGGGCTGGCCGCATCATTACCCGGACGGCATCCCCTCGGACGTACCGCTCGGCGAACGCCGTGCCGCCTATGACCGGGGCTTCACCGATGGCGGCGGGGACCGCACCGACCTGTTCGATGCCGCGAGGCGCGCCTTCACCGCCGACCTGCGCCGCCACAATCTGCCGCCCGCGCCGATCGCGACGGTGACCGGCAGGCCGCTTCCAGGAAGCTGGCCCAAGCCGAGCGACGAGCCGCGACCCGCGCGCTGGTCGCGCCGTCTCGTGGTCCTGTCGGCCAACGATATCGGCGGTGATCCGGCATGGGACTTTCTCGACCTGATCCACGCCCATCCCGGCTCCGAGGCCGCGACGATCGTGGTGCTTACCGAGGGCGGGTTCGTCGCGGCGGATCGCCTCGATAGCGGCGTGCACATCCATGCCGATCGCGAACACCTGCACCGGCAGCTCACCGGGCTTGTCGGCGAGCGTGACTATGACGACGTGCTGGTGACGCTACAGGGCCATGACCTCGACCTGCTCGACGGAATCGCCGGCGCGCTGCCGCTGACGCGCACGATGGAACGCACCCGCAACACGCGGCTCCAGCAGCGCAGCCACCTGCGCATCTGGCTGGCTCGCGGGCGCTGCGACCACGAAACGATGGCAGCGGGGCATATCCGCTGGGGCAAGGCGATTACCGGGCTGACCGGGCGGCTTGGCGAGTTCACCGCGCGCCATGTCGGTCCCGCACCGCACAAGGGGCATCTGATCCGCGTCACGACCGGCGACCTGACCGCGACCGGCTACGCCGCACCCGACGGGACACCGCTTGCACCCGAGATCACCGTGTCGAGCAAGGCAAAGCTTCGCCCGGCTATCGCCTCGACGTTGCGCACCTTCGCCGCGGCGACGCCGCTGATGGCGCAGGCGGTGCGCCGGGCCGCTTAATAGCCGGCCCGCCGGCAGGCAGCGGCGAGCTGCGCGACCCTGGGGTTCCGGGCGCCCAGATCGGCGCGTGCCATCGGCAACGAGCGCGTGCAGATCGTGCGTTCGTCATCATATTTCGCGCTGCGCTGCATCTCCCTTGCATGCGCCGACCTCGAGTTCGCCCGCCGTTCCTCGGATTGGGTGACCGCGTCCTGCGAGAGCGTGCCGGTCAGCCCGCCCATGTCAAATACCTGCGCCGCGGCCGGTGTCGCCGCCATCGCGCCGATAACGCTCAGAATTGCCAGTTTCATGCTCGGTCTCCCGTTCTGGTCGACCGGCTTCCTACCAGATTGCGCGGTCCGGGTCGAACGAGGCCCGGACGAGGCTCGCAAGTGCCGCGCCGCTGGCTCGTGTTTCCCAAGCTGAAAGGATCCCCATGGCTGACATCACCGACCTGCCCGTCATGACCCGCGACGATGCCGTCTCGATCGGTTTCGCGGGGTTCAACGACGTGCCCCACAAGCCCGTCGAGATACCCGACGGCGCGTTCACGATCACGGCGAAGACGAGCGAGGGACGCCGCATCACCTTCTCGTTCATGGGCAAGGGCTATGATGGCCCGGCGCGCTTCGTCGACATCCAGTTCCACGATCGCGGCACCGTCATCCCAAACGCCGATAACGGGGTATCACCCACCTTCAACGCCTTCGCGATCACGCGCGGCGGACGGCACATCATCGACAGCCGGCCGCTTGACGAAGACGAAAAGCCCTCGATCGTCGTCGTCCTGATGGACAAGGCGGGAGACGAGCCGTCGCGTCCGAACCGAACGAGCGCTCCCAACAAGGACCGTGTCCTTGCCGACCTGCTGGACCGCGCAGCGACCGTCATCTCCGATCCCCATGACAACATACTCGCCGACCACAGTGATCTGGTCGACACGCTGACCGCCGAGGCCGCACGGCGCCGTCGATGACCGGCCTCCCCTTCTGCACGGGGAGCGGAGGGGGAGGGCAGGGGAGAGCGGATGGAATCGACCGTGCGCTCGAACCCGAAAGCACCGTCCCATGCGCAGCATCCTCGCTTTCTACGAAATCGACCGCGAGTACGGAGGTCCAGAAGAGGGGGGCTGGTGGTACGACAGCGGCACCTTCGTCCGTGCCATCGCCCTCCACTTCGACGATGCCGCCGCGATCGCCGCGCAGCAGCGCGCCAACCGGCTTCTCGAACGCCTCCAGCGGCATCGCCCCACCATCGATTCCTGCCTCTATGCGGGCGGTCGATACCGGGCTTTGACCTTCACCGGCCTGCCGCCGGAGCGCTTCCCGGCCGAGCGCCCACGCTACGCCTGAGCCCGGCCACGGTCATTCACCACAGTCACGAAAGGATCGGTCATGCACCGCGTCCATTATTTCGCCACCAGCGCCGACGCATTCGATGCCTGCTTCGAGACACATCCGGGACTTGCCGAAGGCGATGTCATCGTCGCGCTCGCCGAAGGTGTCGTCGGCCTCGCCTCGGTCTATCCGATCGCGGTGACGCGCCAAGGCGGTGCGCTGCACCACATGCCGGCAATGACGCGCGAGGTGCTGCTCGGCGAGATCGTCCACGATGCCGCGCAAATAACCAACGCCGTCGAAACCGCGCTCGTGCACCGTCTGCCCGTCGAACCTCATTACCTCCCGTTCGCCAGCAGGCGGCATATCCTGCGCGCCGGCGAGGCCGCCGTCGCCTTGCGGCCCGATGACATCCTCGCGGTCGCCGACGCGATCGACCACCGCCTGCGCGCGCTGCGGACACGCCTCGATGGGGCCGTACCCGACAGCTCGCAGGCGCTGTTCCTCGAACGCGGCATCGCGCAGCTCGCCGAGGCTCGCGACCGCCTGGCGGCTTATGCCCGCGATCCGCGCTGACCGCTCGACCAGGGAGCCCGCCATGCTCGATACGCTCGACCCCACCGCGACCCGAACGGGCGAACCGCCGCGCACCGCGACGCGCGTGCCGATCGGCCGTCACGCGACCGGCACGCTCGATCTCGATCTCGACCGGCTGCTTGCCGGGCGGATGTTGCTCCAGGGCGGTTCGGGCGCCGGCAAGAGCCGCACCATGCGGCGCATCGTCGAGGAAGCGTTCGATTACGTCCAGACGATCATCGTCGATCCCGAAGGCGAGTTCGGCAACCTCGCCGCGCACATCGGTGCGACGACCCTGAAAGCGGTCGAGATCGCATCGGACGGTCTGACCGCCGCGGCACTGCGCGCCCGACGTCACCGGATCGCGCTCCACCTCGACCTTACCGACCTCGATCCCGAACAGCGCATCGTCAAGGCTTCGGCCTTCTTCGCCGGACTGATCGGGGCGCCACGCGAGGACTGGACGCATACCGTGCTGGTCGCGATCGACGAGGGGCATCTGCTTGCCCCGCATATCGCGGGCTCGGCGCGCGATGCCGAAACCCGCCGCCTCGGCGTTGCGACCCTCACCGATCTGTGCGCGCGAGGCCGCAAGCGGGGTATCGCGCCGGTGATCGCCACCCAGCGGCTCGCCAAACTGTCGGCCTCGGTCATCTCCGAGCTTCAAAACTTCCTGATCGGCATCAACGTCTTCGACCGCGATATCGCGCGCGCGGCCGACATCCTCGGCTTCGGCGCGCGCGAGGCAGACCGTCTGCGGCTGCTCGAACCAGGTGAGTTCTACGCCTTCGGCCCGGCGCTCACCGCCACGCCGACGCTCGCCCGGATCGATCCGACCATCACCAGCCATCTGGGGCAAACACCCGCCCTGCACGGTGCGGCCGACATCGAAGCGGCCGAGGCGGAACGGCTGCTCGACCTCGATGCCTTGCGCGAAGCACCGGCTCGCCGCGATACCGCGCTCGCCATTCGCGGCACCCGCGCGCTCGATACCTTCCTGCTTGACGATGCCGCGCCGGTCGCGGCCGCGATCTGTCTTGCGCTGCGCCGGATCGCGCCCAACGCGACGACCGCGACCGAGCTTGCCCGCCACCTCGCGCTGGACGCCGAGGCCGTGGATGCCGCGCTCGACCTTCTGGCACTTCTCTCCGCGATCGACACCATGCCGCGCGGCACCGACCGCATGGCGAGGCTTCATGCGCGGCTGCGCGCCCGCCTCGGCGACGTGCCCGTGGTCGGTCTGTCATGACCCGCATCGCCGCCTTTCCCGACGACGCGGAGGCCCACGCTCCCGTCATCGTCGAACTGGTCGCCTGCCCGGCGCCGGTGATACCGGCCGAGGGGACTGCCCTTGCCGAGGTGCCGTTCAGCCAGCACGCCTGGCTCCCGGGCGAGATCGACACGCTGCGCCATCTGTTCGCCGGGGATGCCACTATCCCCGATATCGCCGCTGCAACCAGGCGATCGATATGGGCGGTACGTGAGCGCCTGGCAGTGCTCGGGCTTCGCCGCGCCAGCAGCCGGCCTTGGGGCGAAATGGAGGACGATGAACTGGTCCGGCGCTACGGGCAGGATGCGACCGCGGACATCGCCTCGGACTTCGGGCGAAGCTGCGGGGCGGTCTATGCCCGTGCCGGATCGCTTGGCCTGACCGAGAGCCATCCGCCACCATGGACACCATGGGAAGATGCCCAACTGCGCACCGGGTATCTCGCCGGCGTCGCGCTGGTCGCGATCGGGGAGATCATCGGGCGTTCGACCGGCGCGGTGTCCGCGCGTGCCGGCGCGCTCGGCTGCAAGCATCCCGCGCGCAGTGCGCCGTGGCCGAGCGATGAACTCGCCCATGCCGTCACCCTGATCGTGGCGGGACACCGCTACGAGGCGGTGCGGGGAATGCTCACCGCCGAAGGCTATGCCGAACGATCACTATCCGCGATCAAGCAGCTTGCGGGTCGCCTCGGGATCGGGCGGGGCTGGGGCCGGAACTGGACCCGTGAGGAGGACGATCTGCTGCGCGAGGCGTACAGGGATGCGGCAAGCCTCCCGGCCGTCGCCGCTCGCCTCGGTCGCCCCCCCGGATCGGTGCGCTGGCGTGCCGGTCACCTCGGCCTGCGCGGCACCCATGCGAAGGCTGACGGCTTTCGCGCCGGCCCGGTATGGACCAAGACCGATATCGCCACCCTGCGCGCGCTCTACGGGACGATGCCGATGGATGCGCTCGCGCACCGGATGGGACGGACCAGGGCCGCGCTGTTCACCCGCGCCAACCTCCTTGGACTGGTACACGGTTACCACCGTGCCTTCACGCCTGACGAGCGGGCCGCGGTGCGCATCGCCCATGCCAATGGCATTGCGCTCGCCGACCTCGCGACTGCGCTCGGGCGCAAGGCGGCGACGCTCAGCAAATATACCGGGAGCCACGGGCTGTCGTTCGGTCGGCGGGAACGGCTTGTACCTCCGCCGACGCTTGCGACCATCCTCGCCCTTGGAGCATCGGGCGATCAGGACCCTGGCTCTTGACGCGTGCCGAACTGCATTGCCGCCAGATGTAGCTCCTCGCGCCACTTCTCCTCGTAACCTTCGCTCAGATCCTGTCCCGAAAGCCGTTCGAGGTTCCTCGTGACCTTCGCCGGATCGAAGGTTTCTCCGGTACGGTCGGCGAACACCATCCGCATCGTCTGAAGATGCTGTAGCTGCGCGGCGGTCCGCAACGCGGCGCGTATCGCTTCCTCGCCTGAATCCCGATCCGGCCCGAGCATAGCGTTCAGCCGGCCATAGTCCGACAACGTGAGCGGTTCGGGCATCGGCACCATGTCAAACTCCTTCGGGTTCATCACGGCAGCATCAACGATCACGCGCCGTCATCGGTGCACGAGGCAGCAAAGGGGAGCGGGATGGGGAAGGGCGGGCCGAGAGCCCGCCAGAACGGAGCATTCCCATGATCCCAGCCACCATCGCGACCGCGGTCGCCCCCGAGACGATCGCCAAGGTCACGCGCCTGTTCAACAACACCGCGTATGACGTGATCTGCGAGCTGCTCCAGAACGCGCGGCGTGCCGGCGCAAGTGTCGTGGCCATTGCGCTCAACAGTGCCGGCAGCGAGCACTTCCTGCACGTCACCGATGACGGTCACGGCATTGCCGATCCCGCCAGCATCGTGACGCTCGGCCGTTCGGGCTGGTCCGATGAGACTCGCCGCGCCGAAGATCCCGCCGGCATGGGCGTCTTCAGCCTCGCCGGGCGCGATGTCATCATCCGCTCCTTTTCCAAGCCCGACCGGCAAGGCTGGATGGCGCATATTCCGGCCTCCGCCTGGGAAACGAGCCGCCCGATCGCGATCTCGTCCGATCCGATCGCGCGCGGCACCGCCATCACCGTCCGCGTTCCCGACGAATGGCTGAAAACCCTCGAACGCGATGTCGAGAAGGCCGCCAAACACTATCCGGTGCCGGTCACCTGGAACGGCAATGACCTGGTGCAAGAGGACTGGCTGAAGGACGCCAATCATATCGAGGAATGGCAAGGCGTTCGCATCGGCGTGTTCCAGAAACACCCGTCGCATTATTCCTCGCGCGACGGCCGCCTCAATTTCCACGGCCTGACCATCCCATGCGACCTGCCCTACGTCCAGGAGGTCGATCGGGGCGGCCACTGGATCGCGCGGGTCGACATCTTCGACGCCCCGCAGATCCAGCTCGTGCTCCCGGCGCGCAAGGAAGTCGTCGAGAACGACGGCATCGCCCGCCTGCGCGATGCGGTCCGCGTCGCGATCTACCGCGCGATCGAGGCCGCGGGCACGCACCGGCTGTCGGCGCATGACTGGCGCGAGGCGTGCTCGCTCGGCATCGTGCTCCCCGAGGCCGCGGCCTATCTGCTGTCCTGGACGCCGAACGCGGCAGATTCCTCGCGCAACTACGAGAGCGGCCAGCATATCACCGATCCCGGCATGGTGCTGATGCCGGACTTCGACGCCTTGGTCGGCCAGCCCGCCAACGCAGCGATCGCGAAGCACAACCCGTTCGGCGGACCACTGGTCGAAGCGCAGGACGCGTTTCAGGGCTATGGCTGGTACGACATCCTCGCTCAGGTCGAGGATCTGCGCTTCCGCGTGACGCAAGGCGACCGCACCTTCGTCGTCTCCGATACCCAAGAGGCGCCCGCCGAGGCGGAGAGCGGATGGGTTGAGGCGATCACGCTGGAAGCGACGATGCGCCACGCCGGCGCGTTCATCGAGGTGTCGACCGAGGCCGACGTCGCCTTCGCACCCGATCAATGGTCGTGCAACTCGGTCGATGAGACGTCGGTGTTCGTCTTGCGCGGCAGCGACCAGACCGCACTCGGCGTCGTCGACCTCCTCGAAAGCGCGATTTTCTACGCAAGTGACGATAGCGACGCCGATAGCTACAGCACCCAGCTCGAACGCTTCCAGGCCGATGCCGCCGAGCGCATCATCGGCATGCTCGAAGGTGACGACGCCGCGCTGAAGAACCGGGTCCGTGACCTTCTGGCGAGCCACTATTTCGTGGTTCCCGAGGATCGCAGCGTGTCGATCGTGATGACGCGTCGCGGCGTCGAGATCACCGTGTCACCCATCGCCGCGCCCGAGGCCGCGTGACATGGCCCGTTACAACCACGCCTATACGCTCGCGTTCAGCCTGGTCTCGAACGACGACAAGGGGCATGACGTCGATGCCCGCCAGCTGCGCGCCGCGCTGCTGGCGCGCATCATCGATCTCGACAACGAAGGCACCTGGATCGAGGCGACCGGCGCGCCCTTCGACAGCTATCTCGAACCGGAGGAGCCGTCATGATCCTCCCAACAGCCCCGTCGACCGTCCTCCCGCCGCCCCCGGTGGTTCTCGCCTATGGCGTCGGCGTCGACAGCACCGCGCTCCTGATCGAGAAGCACGCCCGCGGCGAAGCGCCCGGCCTCGTGCTCACCGCCGATACCGGCGTCGAGAAGCCGGCGACCTATGAGTATCTCGACGTGATCCGGCCCTGGATGCGCGATCGCGGCATCCGGTTCGAGCTGGTCAGCTATGTGCCCAGGCGCTTCAAGCACTGGCCGCCCTATTTCGGCCTCCTCGAAATGTGCCTGACCAACGCCACGCTGCCGTCCAAGTCGCTTGGCGGCTCGTCGTGCAGCCTCAAATACAAGAAGGCACCACAGGACAGGTTCCTCAGCCTCTGGCAGCCGGCGATCGATGCGTGGGGCAGGGGTCAGCGGGTGACGCGGCTGATCGGTTACGACGCCGGCCCGCGCGACACCGCGCGCGCCAATCACGCCATGAGCATCGACGATCCGCTCTACCATTGCGAATATCCGCTTCGCGAATGGCGCTGGGACCGGCCCGCCTGCGTTACCCGGATCGAGGCCGAAGGCCTCCCCGTACCGCCCAAGTCGGCGTGCTGGATCTGTATCGCCAACCACCCGGACGAGATCCGCGGCCTGCCGCAATGGTGTCTGCGCCTGATCGTCCTGGTCGAGGCGCGCGCTGCGCCACGACTCCATACGGTCGAGGGACTGTGGCGACGCGGCACCCGTGCGCGGCCCGGATCGATGACCGCGTTCATCCGCGCCGAGCATCTCCTCCCCGGTGACGAGATCGACCGCATCATGCGCGACGCGCCGCTCGACCTGATCCGGTTCCAGGACGTCGCCGCTGTGATCCCGGTGACCGAACGGCCGACCATGGCAAGCTGGCTCGACCGCTTTCACGCGGCTTTCCCCGACCGCCGCCCGCGCGATGTGATCTCGCTCGCCGCCTGACCAACACGATCCATCATCGTATCGAACAAGGGAGCATCATCATGATCGCTGTCACCGACGAGACGCGCACCGAGATCATCGGCCGCCTCAACGACCGCTGCCGCCAGGGGCTCGACCGCACCGCCCGCATCGTTGTCACCCGGACCTGTCTCGCCACGCTGGCAGGCGACACGCTCGCCTCGCGGGCAATCGCCCAGGCCCACCTCATGCAGGCGCTACGCCGCTGCACCTTCGATCCGCGCGATACCGAACGCAACCGCGGCAGTTTCACGGTGCGCGACACCGAGGTGTTCTTCGCGATCGACTATTACGATGCCGCGCTCGAATATGGTTCGGAAGATCCCGCCGACGCCGGCGTCACCACCCGCGTCCTCACGCTCATGCTGCGCGAGGATCTGTGATAACCGCCCGCTCACAGCGCTGGCGTGACCGCCGCGCCTCGTTCGTCTCCGACGACACCGTTATCGACCCGCGCCGCTACGCCGTCGATGTCATCGACCATGCGACCGCGCGTGCCTTCATCGCCGACCACCATTATCTGCCCCGCTATCCCGCCGCTCAGCTCGCGGTTGGCCTGTTCGGACCCGGTGCGGGTGAGCGCGCATCGCTGGTCGGGGCTATCGTCTTCGGCGTTCCCGCGACAGGGGCGGTCATCACCCGCCACACCGGCTTCGCCGATCCGGCGCGCGGCTGCGTTCTGCAACGCCTGCTCTGCCTGCCAAGCGTCGCGGCCAACGGGGAAAGTTACTTCGCCTCACGCGCCTTCCGGCTGTTGCGGCAGGCTCGATCCCGCATCGAGGCCGTGGTCAGCTTCTCCGATCCGGGCTTTGGTCACTGCGGCTGTGTCTATGCCGCACTGTCAGGCGCCTATCGTGGTCGGACGCGCGCCCGCAACGTCCTTCGCATCGCCGGCGAGACGATCTCCGAGCGCACGCTGTCGAAGATCCGCAACCTCGAAACCGGCCATGCCGGTGCGATCGACCAGTTGGTCCGCCTCGGCGCCCGCCGGCCCGCGACCGGCGAGCATCCCCGCGCCTGGCTCGATACGCTCAAGGCAAACGGGGTGCTTGCGGCACAGCGCCAAAGCCCGCTGTTCACCTATTGCTTCGAACTTACCCGCCGCGCGCGCACGGCCGGGCAAAGCCTGCCACGGCTCGCCTACCCACGCCGCAGCGACGCCATCGCCCAATATCTTTTAGCGCCGCATCAATCACATCGCTGACCGGGGAGTTATATCACTATGACCCTTTCCACCGTCCCCTATGCCCTCGCCGTCGATGACGATCCCCTGATCCTCATGGATGCCCGCTCCATTCTCGAAGATGCCGGCTATCGCTGCCACGAAGCCGACGACGGCGATGGAGCCATCGATCTGCTTGGCCAGAAGGCCGAACAGATCATGCTCCTCTTCTCCGATGTCGAGATGCCCGGCAGCCTCGACGGCTTCGAGCTTGCCCGGAAGGTTTTCGCCACCTGGCCGTGGATTGATATCGTCATCGCCAGCGGCCGCATCACCCCCGAGCCTGGCGACATGCCCGAGAACGCCACCTTCATCTCCAAGCCGTTCACCGCCCGGCTCGTGCACGACCATCTCCGCCAGACCCTGCCCGACGGCAAGAAGCCCGAACCGCTCAAGGAAAAATCCTGAGCCGCCTTGGCGGCTGTATCAAAACGAAACGGGGCGGCACCCTTGCAGAGATGCCGCCCCGTTCCCGAAGGATCCTCCATCCGGACGGATCAACCACTCGAACGCCACAGCGCCCGTTCCGGTCCCGATCACTCTTATACGATCGCTTCCTGATTTTCCATGAACGAACCCGCTACCCAAGGATTACGCCATGACCGACACCGCTTTTTCCGCCCGCCGGGGTCGCCTAGCCTCGTTCGAGAACGCCTATGCCGTCGCCGTTCAGCGTCGCGAAGACACCGGCGCCGACCAATATGTCATCGCCACCGGCAATCCCGTCCAGCCCTTCCGCGTCTCCCGGCACGAACCAGCCCCGACCGACACCGTCTATGCGATGGTCGCCTGAACATTCGTCGGGCAACCTCGCTGCCGGAATCATGATCTTCGCCGATGCGGCCTCACATCGTCGCCATGAACAACCCGGCCGCCGGCCTATTCTCAAAATGTTCGATCTGAGCGTGCAACGATCCGCACCGTTCGCGTTATGAGACACTTACCCAAACCAGGGAGTATCATGATGCGATTTAGGTCAGGATTGTTGATCGCGTTTCTGGTCAGCAGCGCCGCGATGCCGGCCAATGCTCAAAGCCTGCTCGGCAAGCTTCGGGACGCCGTCAAGGCACCATAAAGTCAGAGCGACGACGACTATGATCCGGTTCGTGCCGACCGGGAGCGTCGCGAGCGCCAGGACGCCCAGTATGAGGCCGACATGCAGCGTCGTCGCGCCAACCCTTGCGTACCGGGCAACATGGCTGCCGATGACACCCGCGAGCTATGTCTCCGCCGCGAGCGCGCCAATGCAGAAACCGACCGCGCCAGCGCGGAATCCGACCGTATCTATCGCGCCAACATGGCCAAGCGTGATCGCGAAGCGGCGGCAGAGCGCGCACGGTACAAACGGCGCAAATAGAACCCGTCGTCATGTGATGACCGTTCGGGTCAGGCCGGTTTCCATGCCTGTATCAAAGGCTGGAAAACCGCCCTGACCCGCATCGGTCGCATCCTCATGTCAGGAGCCGGCATCGGGATCGGTCACAGCCAGACGCTGTTCACCCGATGATCCCGCGCGGTGCGATCCGTACACCCCATGATATCCGCCGCGTTCGGCTCCTCCAGCGCATCCTCATGCGCCCAATGGATCTGCGGCACGCCCGCCTCCCTCAGCGTCACCGACGCCCGGCCACGCGCATATAGCAGCCCCTTGAGCCACCCCAGCATCTCCACCGCCGCCTCGATCGACGTGTCGCTCAGCAGATACCACAACCGCATCTGGAACGGGTTCGCATCGGTGATGATCGCATCCAGCGCCGCATAACCCTCGCCACGCTTCACCCCGCGCGCCACATCACCCTGAAGCGCCTCGAACGCCTCCAGCAACTCGCCCGCCGACAACCACGCAAGGTCGATCTCGACCCCGACCGCCGCACCCGCCAGCACCCGGCGTTCAGGCGCAAGCTCCACGTCGTTCATCACATCGACCAGCGCCAGGTCATAGTCATGCCGCTTGATCGTATCTGTCCAGTGCATCGCCCTCACTCCCTTGCCCGAATATCCTTCAAGGACAACACCTTGAATGAGGCTGCCGTTGCCAGCAAACAAGTCGATGAAAACTTCTCCCCGGCGTCGCGCAGCCGCGCGCGCGCCGGGATCCGCGCAAGCTATCGCGAGGGGACGCCACGGCTCATGAACTGGAACAAGGGCGGCGACAGCCGCGACGAACGCCTCGCTGCCATCGACACCCGCGCGATCCTCGCCGCCGTCGGCGACCTCGAAGACCTTCGTGACCACCTCGCCGACGGTGACGATGACGAGCCGCCCGAAATGCGAACCGACATCCTCAACCTCCACCGCCTCGCCATGGCCGCCGCAAACGGCGCGAGCGACAACGCCGAACTCTTCGACCTCGCCATCGATCTCGCCGATCGCCTCGACGACATGGCCGATATCGTCGATCGGCTCTCCCGAACCGTCAACGCCATCGCCACCCTCGCGCCTGACGACTGAAGCCGCCGCCTACGACCCGAGGTGCGCCTTTGCCGCCGCGATCCCCAGCTTGCGCCCGCGACGCGGCCTCTCCGCCGATCCCTCCGGCCCGCCATCCGACACCTCTGCCGTCCCGACCGCTTCCGCTTCGGCCTGGCGCGGCTTGCGACCCAGCCCGATCTTCTTCGCCATGTCCCGGCGCGCCTCGCTATAATCCGGCGCCACCATCGGATAATCCGCCTTCAGCCCGTACCGCTGGCGATACTGCTCCGGCGTCAGACCATGACCCTTCAAATGACGACGCAGCGTCTTGTACGGCTTCCCGTCGATCATGCTGATGATCGCATCGCTCCGCGCCAGCGACTTGCGCACCGACACCGCCGGCGCATACGCCTGCGGCGCTTCTGTCGCATCGCCCGTTCCCGTCACGCTCCCCGATGCCTCCAGCGCGCTCACCGCCTCGTGCATCCGCTGCAGAAACACCGGCACATCCTCGCTCGACACCCGCGTGTTCGGGTTCGACAACCACGCAATCGTCAATTCCGTCGCCAGCTCGACCGGATCATTCTGCGCAACCATCGACATCTTCTCACCGCTATCGTTCATAAAGCCACCTGCCTTCCCCCGTTGTATGATCGAACGAGAACAGATGTTCCATCGGATTGGACCGGCACTCCCCGACAATCCGTCCCTTGAACCCATGACGTCCATGCTCGAGATCAACAAGATCCCCGCAGATCGGGCAACTCGCCTCATACCCATACAACCGGAACAACGGGCGACCGTCACTCCTTGCCCGGGTATGAATTACGCCAAACTTCCCGTCCCCCCTCACATACGGCCATTCCACTCGCCATGCCTGGTTCACCGGCAGGCTCAACCTGTGGAACACCACCCACACCAGATTGGCGAATATGGCCATTGACAGCACCACCAACCACGCGTTCGCCGTGAACAACCCATGGTAAAACCCATAGAGCGACAGGAAGAACGGCACCGTTACCAACAACGTCGGGTAAACACCCGGGGCCGACCACCGGCTACGCGACGGCAACCGACCGTAAATTAGCCGACCCAGCCACGTCATCTCGACCGGCCTCTCCGTATACACGATCCCACTGGCATCGGGTGCCGGTTCAGGCGGCACCTCGAACGACAGCCATAGCGCTGAGCGCCCGCTATGATGCACCTGCATCACCTGGTCCGCCCCATGCTGCTCCCGCAATCGGCCCGAAATCACCCGTAGCCGCTTCGCCAGATCCGTCATCGACCGAAACTCGGGCACGCCCGGCAACCGGCGGACCTCGTTCCACGAATACGTCCGACCGAAATCCTCCAGCAGATCGTTGAGCACCGCGCCCGCCGCGGCCTCGATCGCCACCACCGCCCTGCTCGACTGGTGATCCCGTACCCATGCCTCGATCGCTGACCGGGTCGCCTCGGACGGCTCGCGCGATGGCGCAACCAGCGCCGCTACGACGCTTCCCGGCTCCTGCATTCTCTCGTTGCAACTGTCGTCAATAGACACGGACCCACCCCCCGGCGCGGCTTCGATGGACCATCAAGCCCTATCGGAACCTGCAATGAAAGCCCTCCCGCAGCGCCAGCTCGCCATCCCCTTCGTGCTCGATCGACACCACCGCCATCACGACGTCGATACCCTCAACCTCCGCGACATCCACGCCTTGCCCGATGGCCGACACGCCTTCCGATGCGCAGCCTGCCTCGAACCCGTCGGCGTGCGCGCCGGCGTCATCCGCCAACCCTTCTTCGCCCACTTCCCCGATGACGACGCCACACCACCCTGCCCCTGGCGGACGAATATCACACCCGCCGCCTTCCACGGCCGCAACCCCACCGGAGACGACGGCAAATGGCACATCGATGCCCAATGCCAGATCATGACCATCCTCGAAGCCATGGGCTGCCACCCCGCTCGCAACGCTTCGGCTCATACACCATCGGGCCTCCGTAAACCCGACATCGCCGTCACCATCGATCGCCAGTTGGTCCACTTCGAGGTCCAGGCCTCTCCCACCAGCGCCTGGTGCGCGGAACGGCGGATCGACCGCGACCATGACCACCGCGCCGTCACGATCTGGATCGTCAGCGCCGATGCCTTCGACACCGCCGTCGATGCCGGTACGCTACCGACATAGGTCGACACCCTCGCCGCCATGGGCAACGGGCAGATCTGGCTCTGGAATGACGACTGCTACAACAAATCACGCAACGCCGGTCGGCTCAACATGCTCCGATCCACCATCGACAAACCCGGGACAATCGAACCCGCGTCGTTCCCGGATGATCTGCCGCGCCTCTTGCCCGTCGCCGTCCGACGATCGCACGCAGGTCGAACCCGCCTGCAATATCCCAACTGTGTCCCGATCGACGATCGCGGTCGCGATAACCTCTCCCATCTCCGTAGAATGCTTGCCGACGAGCTGAAGATAATCGCCGATCGGCTCGGCCAGTCATTCCGATTCAACTATGCGATAGCCTGCATCAACACCCCCGTCCCCTCCTACCGTATCGCCGACGGTGAACGTCATGATGATCTCCGGCGATGGTTCGACCGGCAACCGCGACTTCACCTCGCCACCATCAATGAACCGACAGCCTCGGGGCCACCCCGCCCGATGGGCGGGGCCGGGCTCTAGTCGGCTAAAGCCGACCGGAGCCACGCTGAAGCGCGTCTCCGCCCCTTGCGGGGTCACGATCCCTTGTCCGGGGTTTCCGCCCCCTACGGGCCTCCTGCGCGCCTCCACGGGCATGATGACGCACCAGCCTCTTCCACCCTGAACGTCACACCCAGATCCACGCGCATCGCCAGCAGCCTGCGGCTGTGGAATCATGCGCTGGCGCGCATGATGATTGTTCGTGGGGCCAATGATCTCATCGCACCCTTCGCCGCCTCTCAGTGTCTCCGCGTTGCAGACCCGCCCGCCGGGGTCGGCGTCGCGATGGTATTGCCAGCAAGGCTGGCAATGCTTTTGTTTGTTTGAAGACGCCTCAACAAGAATACCGGACCGCTGATGGATTGTCCGCGATGCGGACAATGCTTTTTGCTGATTGGTCCTACGGTTTCCACCGCTAAAGCGGCGGAGCCTCCGTCATTCATGTTGACCCCGCCGACCGTGCCTGCGCCTTGAGCCCCTGCGAGGACGGCTCCGGGTGCGATGAGATCACAGGCCGGGGCTACGCCCCCCGAACATCGTTCCTGTTCATCTGAATTGCTCGCTACCGCGATCAATGCTTCTTTGTTTGTTTGTTTACGCTTGCTGGACGCAAGCTCTTTAGATGCTCGGACTCACCGTGTACGATAACTTGGTGTCAAGAAATCAATGCGCTTCAATACTTGGGGGGGAGGGGGTAAAAGAAAGATGTCGGGAGGGGAAAGGCCCCAAGCCCTGGCAAAGAGGGGGAACGGCCCCCACGGAGTAAGTCACATGAACATCGGTTCCTTCAAGAGCACCAACGGCCAGCTTCTCGGTTCGATCGCCACCGCGCACATCGACCTTCCCCGCCTTGGCCTTCGCCCGGTCGAGAGCGACAGCGACAAGGCACCCGCGTTCGAAATCATGGCGCTGAACGTCGCGCGCCGCTGGGTGCAGATCGGCGCTTTGTGGGAGCAGACCAGCAATTCGAGCGGCGAGGTTTTCTATCAGGGACGTTTCGACGACCCCAGCCTCACCGCCCCGGTTCAAGTCATGCTTTTCCGCACCGACGACGAAACCGAAACCTACAACGTCGTATGGAACCGCCCGCTGCCCCGCCGCGAGAACCTCAACGGCAGCCGTCAGGGACGCGGACGCCGCACCATCGATGACGGTTTCGGCACCGGCAACGCCGACGCCAACGGCCAGATGGTCGAGGAAGGCGCAACCGACGCCGACGCCATCCCGCCGATGACGCCGACCCGCCGCCGCAAGAGCGAGACGACCGCCGACGAGACGGTCGCCGCCTAAGACCACCGAACGGACGGGGGGAAGCGACTGAAACGCTCCCCCCGGTCCTAAGACGCCAACCCTGCCAGAGAGTATGAACCAATGACCAAGCAAACGCCCTCCCGCCGCTATACCAGCCTTTCGCAGCTTGGCGAAGCCATGGGATCGACCCCGGGGGAAATCGCCGCGCAGGACCGCGCCGACGCCATCCGCGAGGAAATCGCCAACGACACCACCAGCGACAGTTTCAACGCCGCGTTCGGCGACGTCGGCGCATGGTCGATCATGGGTCCGGGCGAGATCGCCCAGCAACTCGACATGCCCGAACCCGCCGAAGCGCAATTCGATTGCCGCGCGATCATGGCGACCCTGTTCGACCTCTTTGCCGATACCCGGCTTGAGACGAGCGCCCAAGCCATCGCATGGGGTTTCGTCAATTCGTTCCACTACGAGGCGCAGAAACTGGCGCGCGAGGAAGACACGCTGGCCCGCGACTTGGGCGAGATGGCCCGCCGCCCCGATCCGTCAGAGATTTACGCCGTCGAACTGGAGGAAATGCAGCTACGCACCCAAACCAAGATGGAGCAGCGCGCCGCCATCGAATGTATGCGCGCCTATGCCGCCGATTGCTACCATGCCCACACCGGGCAACCGTGGAGCAGCGCGCGCGGCTCCGTCGTTTCCAGCGCCACCACCGCCAGCCAGATCGACAGCCTCGACTTTCTCAAGGCGCGCGCCGAGGCGATCCGCGAAAAGCGCAACCCGACCGGCCCCATCGTCGTCTTTTCGGGCGGTCAGGAATGGCACGACTTCCAGATGCTTTACGACCGCCTAGACGCGATCAAGGCGCGCGTTCCCCACATGACGCTTTGCACGTCCGGCCAGCGCAAGGGATGCGACCTTATCGCCGCCTCTTGGGCCGCGAGCCGCAAGGTTCCGCTAGTCGCCTTCGCGCCCAACGTCCGCCGCTACGCGGCAGCCGCAGGCTTTCGCCGCAACGACCAGCTTGTCGCCCTCGCGCCGGTCGAAGCCATCGTGTGTCAGGGAACCGGCATCCAGTCGGGCTTGCTGGACGAACTGAAAAAGGCAGGCGTTCCGACCCAAGCCTATCGCATTTCCGATCAGGGACCGGCCCCCGCCGCAACCAAGCGCGCGGCTTGGGGTTGACCCTCTAGGGACGGCGCACCCCCCCCTGCGTCGTCCCGCCCACCCGTTCCCTTGGCAGGGATGACTAGGCCAGCCCCGGACGCTCCCGCCGGGGCTGGCCGCTTGTCGCCACCGGCGCTTTGTGGGGGGAACCCTACAGGTTCCCCCCACGCCAGGCGAGCGGACGCGCGGCCGCCCTGGCGCGGCCCCGACGGGCCGCGCGCGGACACCCGCACGCCCGCTCGCCTTCCCCCTTCCGGTAATGCGCTGCCGCCGCCTTTCCCGGCCCGCCCGACCAGCTCGCCAGCGCCGGAGAATGCCGCGTGCCGGGAAAGCGCGGTCGCGGGCATCGAGCCCGCGCCCGCGCTGCTGCCGCGCGACTGTCCGATGCGGTATCGAGTACCGCTGAACAGGAACCCATTTTGTTGGCGGGGAAGCGCCGGGCCGGGCATCGAACCCGGCCCGGCGCTGCTGCCGCTGGCAGATCCTTGACGTCACCTCGCACGATGTCGGCCATGCCACCCCTGCCGACCAGCGACGTGCCCGTCGCACGGCATGTTGGAGAGGAGCGGGAACGGGAAGAGCGGTTCCAACGAAGGAGGTCGAGATGACCATCACGTTCCGCATCGATGACGGCCATGACGTACACGCCGTCCCGCCCGCCGAAATCACCCGCGACCAGCTATCCGTCCTGTGCGATTACCTGCGCGCCCAATCCGAGCGTCTCGGCTACCCGCTTATCGCCCACGAATGGGGCACGACCGATGAACCGGAGTTCGCGTTCGAGGCGCGCGTCTGCCCCCTTCCGCTCGCTTCGCTCAGCGCCATCCTCGACCACGGCGAAGCCGCGATCGCCGTCCTCGACGAAGCCCAATTCGCCGCGCGGCGCATCCGCGTGCGGCGCGAGGAGAATATCGGGCTGGTGATGATCGAGGTCGCATGGACCCATGACAGCGCACCAGCGCTCAACGTCGCCAATGGCAATGCCTATGCCCTGCTTGAAAGCCTCGGCCTCGATGCCGAGTCCTTCGGCGAAATCCCGCTTGCCGAACTGCGCCGGCGTCTCACCGATCCGGTGATCCACGACCGCCTTACCGCCGACCCCCATCTGTCGCGCTACCTGCCCTCGCTGGTCGCCATGGCCCGGACGAAAACCAATCCGCCTGACGCCAGTCTCGCATGGGCATGAACGCCCTGCCAAACCCCGACTAACCCGTCTTCATTCCGACCCGATACGGGGCGCGCGGCTTCGCCGACGCGCCCCTTTTTTTGCCTGACACCTTTGGAGAACCGACCGGCTACGCGCCGATGGTCCCGGCCGGCTTCAGGCTGACGCCTTCAGCCGCTTCTCGACTTCTTCGACGCCTAGCGTCTTCACCACCCTCATCAAGCCATCGAGCCGGTCGAGCGGCAGCTTGAGCAACCCCGCTTTCTCGACCGACTGGATCGCGGCCTCCCGCAACCTGCCCTGATGCGCCTTGCGACGCTCCGACAGCTTGCGTTCCTCGGCCTCGATCGCGGCCAGTTCGGCGTCCAGTGACTTTGCCATTTCCATCGTCCTTTTCGTCAGGCTGATCGGGCTCTGAACACAGCCACTCTACCCCCGACAATTCACAACGCCAAGCAGCCTCTCGGACCCCAGCGAAAGACCCCACGATGATATCGGCCGACGCCATAAACCCCGGCGTGCGAAGCACGCCATCCAGCACCCATTTCCGCCTCACGTCGGACCCGATCCTCGGTGAAACCGGGACACGGCCCGGAGCTACCCGGAGCACCAACCAGCACCGATACAGCACGGAGGATATGGGACTACAGTAGTGCACACCGTACGCACGTTGTGCCTAGTAAAAAGCCAACAAAAACAATGGCCTACACATTTTCGATGGTAGGCCACAGTGCGGCACGCACGTGCCGCGATGTGCTACATTTTGTGCCGCCTCGTGGCACATGGAAATAATGAAGCTGCTGCAATGGTTTATACGTGCCGCGATGCGGCACATTGAATATTTGCGGCACATTGCGGCACATAGCCGTTGCGCCACTCTAAGACGGATGATACAAACCATTCGCTCGCTTTGAATCCCACCAGCTCCCCTGCAAGGAGGCTGGTTTGCGGAACAGTTCTCACCACTGTACCATCAGAATGACGTCGGAGAAGTTCTCCGAGATTTCTGAGGTGGCCAGATCAAAGGAATGCACCCCTTCGGAAATTATCCGAAGGGCTGTCGACCTCTATCTCTATAGCCAGAGCTTAGTCACGGAGAGCCAGCTTCGGTTGGTGCGTGTGGGCGAGTATTCACAGCTCGCGCTCGACACGATCATCTGCGAACAATTCCCCGATTTCCGGGACAAGATCGTCGCCGCTACCGACAAGCGGATGAAGCGTTATCATGGCCAGGACTGACATCCGCAGCGATGGCCGTCCGGTCCATCTGGCGCATGCCTCTGCGCGCGGCGAACGCCCCCGCAACTCGGGCAACTTCACCCGCGGTTCGCAGCTTCTCGACGCCTCCGTCCGCATGTGGATGCAGGGCGCGAAGATGCCGTTCCTGATCTGGATCGGCACCTTCCTCATAGCCTACACCATCATCCTCTCGGTCCGGCTCAACGAGAACAATTTTCAGCTCATCTCGATGCGCATCCTGTCGTCGCTATGGGACTGGGTGGCGCTCGACAATCTCAAGAAGGTCAACCTGCGGATGCCCGATAATTCGGTGCATTCGACCGTCATGGGATATGTCCCCTACGTTCCCGAAGTGGCGCGTGCCTGGACCAAGGCGGTACGCGGCTTCATCGGCTCGGCGCTGCTCGCCACGTTCGTCGCGATCCCGCTGTCGATCTGGTACTTCTCCTTCTCCTCGCGTCGCGGCAAGGCGATGATGGAGGACCGCCATGAGCGCGGCGCGATGCTCGTACCCCGCGACATGCTCTACAAGGAGATATCCGCTTTCAACCTCGACGGCTTCCGCAAGGATGCCGCGACCTTCTTCCCCGACGTCGATCCGGGTGTCGTCCTGAAGAAGCCGTTCGCCGAGCGCAAAGCCGCCGGCATCCACCACCCCTATTCGATCGCCGGCATCCCCTATCCGCACCGGCTCGAACAATCGCACACGATGCTCATCGGCACGACCGGATCGGGCAAGACCACCGCGCTTAGGGCACTCCTCAAACAGATGCGTGAGCGCCAGGACAGCGCCGTCGTCTTCGACCTCACCGGCGCCTATGCAGAGGCGTTCTACGATGCCGACCGCGATACCATCCTCAACCCGCTCGACGCACGCTGCCCGTCGTGGTCGGTGTTCGATGATTGCCGCACGCAGAGCGAACTGACCGCAGCCGCTGCCGCACTCATTCCATCGGACGGCGGGTCGTCAGATCCCTTCTGGGTACTCGCCGCGCGTACCCTGTTCATCGAGATGTGCCTGAAGCTCATCGAGAACGGTCAGGCGACCAACCGGGCGCTCGCCGAGAACCTGATGACCGCCGACCTCAAGCACGTCCACCGTTACCTCAAAGAGACCATCGCCGACCCGCTCACCGCGCCCGAAGCCGCCCGCATGGCCGAGGCGATCCGCGCCGTCTACAACACCAACGCCAAGGCGCTCCTGCTGCTGCCCGAAGACGAGCAACGCTTCTCGATCAAGCAGTGGATCACGTCCGAAAAGAAGCCCGGTTCGATCCTCTTCATCACCTGCTCGTACACCGACCTCGAGATGAACCGGACGCTGCTGACGCTCTGGACCAACCTTGCCGTCCATTCGCTCATGACCATGCCGCACACGCGCTCGCTGCGCACCTGGTTCATGTTCGACGAGATCGGCGCGCTCCACCGCCTGCCCGCGATCGAACAGGGCTTGCAGACCGCGCGCAACTATGGCGGCGCGATCATCCTCGGTATCCACTCCTTCGACAAGCTGGTGCAGGTTTACGGCGAGGAAAATGCCCGCAACCTGTCCTCGCTGGCGCGCACCAAACTGATCCTCGCTGCCGCCGACCTCGACACCGCCGAGCAATGCGCGCGCTACATCGGCAACCGCGAGATCCGCCAGATGGATGAAGGCTATAGCTACGGCTATAATTCGACCCGCGATGCCTCGACGCTGACCCCGCGCACCCAGATCGAGGCGCTGGTCATCCCCGACGACATCACCAACCTTCCCGCCATGCACGGGTACATCAAGTTCCCCGAAGGCTTTCCCGCCGCGCGCATCCGTCTCGAATGGCAGCATTACCCGCGTGTCGCCGACGGCTTCGTGAAGCGCCGTCCGGCTGCGCCGGACGATGAGGCCAGACGCGGAAAGAAGGGGGGCGTGGGCAAACCGGCGCAAGAGGACGGGCGGGACAGCAACCCGCAGCCGGGTCAGGCGGAACCCAAACCACGCAACCCCAACGCGGCGCTGGCGGACGGCATCCTCTCCGCTCCGACCGAAGGCCAGATCGAGGCCCGCGAGCAGGCGCAGCGCGAAGCCGCCCAGCGGCTCGATCCGGGCGACCCCAATGCCACCCCAGACGCCAAGAGTGCGCAGGGTCAGACACAGGGGCAATCCGGTGGCAAGGTCGTCATGCTCCAAGACCTGCGCGATGCCCGTGAGCGCGCAGCCGGGGATGTTCGTGCCGACACGCCCCAAGCTACGCGCGATGCCTCATCCGGCGCGCCGACGCCCCCGCCGCAGCGCGAGGACCAGACCATCGTCGAGGTCCGCCAGGACTTCAGCGCCGGCGACCATCACCATCACCATCATCACCCCGATATCGATCGCGATGATGGGCTGAGCATGGACTGATCCCATGCACTCGATCGCATCCGTCCGCTCGGCGTCCGGCGCCTCCAACTATTTCGCGAAGGACGACTTCACCAACGGCGACTATTACGCGTCCGAGAACGGTGAGGTTAGCCAGTGGGGCGGCCAGGGCGCGGCCGACGCCGGCCTGTCGGGTCCGGTCGACAAGGCGGCCTTCGAGCGCGCGCTGAACGGTGAGCTGCCGTCTGGCGAAAAGGTCGGCCAGGTCGAGAACCGCCGCGCCGGCTTCGACCTCACCTTCTCGGCCCCCAAATCGGTGTCGTTGATGGCCTATGTCGCCGGCGACAAGCGGATCCTCGGGCCGGACGGCGTGCAGATGCAGGCGGTCCGCCAGACCATGGCGTGGATCGAGAAGAACCTCGCCGAGACCCGCAAGGACATCGGCGGCAAGAAGGTGCCCGTCCAGACCGGCAACCTCGTCTACGCCCTCTTCCAGCACGACACGAGCCGCGCCCTCGACCCGCAGGCGCACGTCCACGCGATCGTCGCCAACATGACCCGCATGGCCAACGGCAAGTGGCAGTCGCTCCACGCCGACCGCATCTGGGCCAACAACACCGTCATCGGCGCGGTCTATCACGCATACCTGCGCGCCGGCATGGAGAAGATCGGCTTCCAGGTCGAAACCGGCGGCAAGCACGGCACCTTCGAGATCACCGGCGTACCGCAAAAGGTCATCGACGCCTTCAGCCAGCGCCGCGCCGACATTCTCGCGGCTGCCGAGAAGCTCGGGATCAGGAGCACGCAAGGGTTGCGCGAGGTGACCGCGCGCACCCGCGATCCCAAACTCGGCCACGACAATCGCGACACCTTGCGCAAGGACTGGATCGACAAGGCGGCAGCCCTCGGCTTCGACGGCAAGGACCTGCTCTCGGCGGCCGAGCGCCTCGCGCGCGCGCAGGACCATGACGCAAGCCGCAGCCCGCTCGAGCGCGGCGCCGACGCGATCCGCGGCGCCGTCGCCTCCGCCCGCGAGATCCTCGGCCATTACCTCGCCACCCCCGATCCGCTGGTCGACGGGAGCATCGCCCGCATCGCCGGCACCCCCGCCGATGCCCGCGCGCAGTTCGCCGTCGCCTCGGCGGTGCGCATCCTCGCTACCCGCGAAGCCGCCTTCGACGTCCACCGCCTCGCCAAGCAGGCGCTCGACCTCGGCATGAAGGGCGTTACCATCGAGCATGTCGAGCGCCGCATCGAGCGGCTCGCCGCGACCGGCCGCCTCATCCCCGGCCAGGTCCGCGAGCATGACACCAGCTACCGCATGGTCACCACCCCGGAATCGCTCGCCACCGAGGAACGCATCCTCGCCGCAATCGACAAGGGCCGCGATACCATCGCCCCCATCGTCGCCCCCGATACCGCGCCGACGCTCCTCCAGGCGGCCTCGCCGCACGACCTCAACGCCGGCCAGCTCGCCGCCGCCACCCTCATCGTCTCGGGCACCGACCGTATCGCCTTCGTCCAGGGCGTCGCCGGCGCTGGCAAGTCGACCGTCCTCGAGGCGGCCGCCCGCACCCTCGAAGGCGAGGGCCGTCGCCTCCACGGCCTTGCCTTCCAGAACAAGATGGTCGCCGACATGAAGACCGGGGCGGGGATCGAGGCACAGACGATCGCCTCGTTCATCTGGCAGGGCGAACGCCACGTCGCCGCCCCCGACACGCCCGCCGCGCAAGCCAGGCGCGACGAGATGAAGAACACCGTCATCGTCATCGACGAGATGTCGATGGTTTCGAACGACGACCTCCTCAAACTCTTCCGCGTCGCCGATGCGCTCGGGGTCGAAGCGATCCGCGGCGTCGGCGACAAGCAGCAGCTCATGCCGATCAATGCCGGCAAGGCGTTCTCGGTCGTCCAGGCGGCCGGCGCGCCGGTCGCCTACATGAACGACAATCTGCGCCAGCGCACCGATACGCTCAAGACCGTCGCCGAACTCGCCAATGTGGGCAAGGCGAGCGCCGCGCTCCGCGTGCTCGGCGACAATGTCGTCGAGGTGCGCCCAGGCGCCGGGACCGACCCCGACAACACCCCCGGCCCCGCCGCGCACGCAGCCGACCTCTGGCTGGCGCTTCCCGCCGACGAGCGCGCCGTCACCGCCGTATTCGCCTCGGGCCGCGAGACACGCGGCGAAATCAACACCCGCATCCAGAACGGCCTCCTCGCCGAGGGGACGCTCAAAGGCCCCGGCCTCGACGTCACCGTCCACGACCGCGTCAGCATGACGCCTGAGGAACTGCGCCACGCGCAAACCTACAAGGTCGGCCAGCAGGTCACCGTCACCGGGCATATCCCGGAGATCGGGCTGCGACGGGGCGGCACCTTCGAGGTTTCGCGGGTCTTTGCGGGCAAGGTCGAGATGCGTCGCGGCAGCGAGCGTATCCGCTTCGTGCCCCAGAAGCTCAACCCGACGATCACCCTTGAACGCCTCCAGATATCCACCCTCGATACCGTGCACCTGCACGAGGGCGAGACGATCCGCTGGACCGACAACGACAAGGACCGCGGCATGCACAATGCCGCGCTCGCGACTGTCACGGCAATCGAGAACGGCCGCGTCACCGTCGAACTCGCCTCGAAAGACACGATCACGCTCGAGCCCGGCGACCCGATGCTCTCGCGCCTGTCGCTCGCCTACGCGCTCAACATGCACATGGCGCAGGGCATCACCGCCGATCGCGGAATCGGGGTCATGCTCTCCCACGAGACCAACCTCTCCAACCAGCGCCTCTTCAACGTCCTCGTCACCCGCGTGCGCGACGCGATCACGCTCGTCACCGACCATACGGAGAAACTGATGCGCCAGCTCGACCGTAACCCCGGCGACAAGACCTCCTCGCTCGAAAGCGTCGGCCGCCTCGTCGTCGACGGACCCGACGCCAGGGCCCGCGCGGCCGACGATGCGCTTACCGCCGCCTTCGATGCGCTCGGAGCGGGTGATGGTGCGGGGTTGCCCGACCATGCGCCCATCCTGCTCGCCGACCTCCCCGATCTGCCGGACCTCCCGCCGATGCCGGCATCCGACACCGACTGGTCGAAGGTCACCATCGACGATGCCGGCAAGAGCGAGCCGTCCGATGCGGGTCGCTCCGACACGGACCGCCAGCCCGCCGACCCCGATGCGGCCGGCATCGACAGGGTGCTGTCAGCGCAGGAGCGCGACGCCATCGCCGATCTGCCCGACCTCGCCGATCTGCCGCCGATGCCCGCTTCCGATACCGACTGGTCGAAGATGGCCATCGACGATGGCGGCCGCGATGCGCTGGATGAGCCGGCACCGGACGGCCTCGGACTGGATGACCTGGGGCTGGGCGACGCGCGCGATGCCGACCGCCACGCCGGACGCGATCCTCTCGCGCACGACGACCTCGGCCATCCGGCCGACGAGCGCGACGACCTCTCCTCGCTGCCACCCATGCCGCCGCGCGATCCCGACCTGCCCCTGCCGGAAAAACGCCTCGGGCTCGATCTGTGATGAAACGCCGCCTCTCCCGCCTCGATGCCCCGCCCCGCGATGCGATCGAGGGCACCTTCCACGCGGCATCATCGCCGTTCCGGCGCCCGCGGAAGGCATCGACGATCCGCCGACAGACCACCGGCCACCTCCATCGGTATCGTCGTCTCACCGGCATCCTGGCGGCGCTGGCCGGCATGTTCACCCTGGCCTGGGCCATCGGCTGCGCGATCATCGGTGCATCGCTTGCCACCCAGGGCGGCACCTTCACCCCTCCCAACCACGAAAGGTCGTCCCGTCATGGGGATCTGCTATCCATTTCGCTTCCGCCGCGATCCTGAACCCGCACGCGCGACGTTGACGATCGCCGCGGCGGACACACTCGATCCTGCAAGCCTCGTGGCGGTGCGCGAGGGCAGCGGGCAGCGGATCGCCATCGTCGGTAGCGGCGAGGCGTGCGCGATGCTTGCCGACCAGTCACGCGATCTCCTGATCGACCCCGCGCGCGGCAATTGGGACTTCTTTGCCGATCATGTCAGCGCCTATGCGCGCGCCTCCGCGATCGAGGCATTTCTGCCCGACGATCCGGCGATCTGCGCAAGCTATACCTGTGCCTCGCGCTTTGTGCTGCTGCGCGCCATCGAACATGCCGGCGACCTGCCCGGCAGCTCCCTTGCCGCCGCACGCGACCTCATCGGCGCTCTGCCCCCCGAAGCCGTCGCCGAGGTCGCCGGTCACGATCCCGCGAACGGCCATGCCTTGCGATGGGCGATGACCGTGCTTGCGGGCGCACGTCAGGCAACCCAGGCGCTCGCGGATCCTGATCCGTATCTCCCCCGGGTCTCGATCACGCGCTGGCTTGCCGGTCCCGCATCGATCGCGCTGTTCGTGCAGACTGACCCGAACCGATCGTGTCGCGAGGTCGATGCCATCGTCGCCGCGCTCCACGACCAGGCGATGCTGCGCCATTTCGAGGTGGCCGACACCGGCGCAGCCGTTCCAGCCCCCGCCAGCACGGCGGTTGCATCGTGAGCGACCATATCAACCTCCACCGCGGCGATCTCGAAAGCGCCCGGCTGTCGCGCGATCATGCCGACCGATTGCGCCGTTCGGTCACCGAACTGCGGCCCCTTGCTCATGCCTTCGCGCTCTATGACGGTCGCGCCTACGATCCGAACGCCGCGATCCCGACGCTGCGCTCGGTGCTCGATCGTTGGATCGCCGAGCA